>NZ_CP019985.1:2400000-3600000 GCF_002250115.1 Shouchella clausii
CGACAGATGGTATTTGCTGACGTGAAGTGCCTCTTCTATCGTTTCAAGGCCGAGATGTTCCTGATAATGGCTTTCAATAAAAGAGACGACCGCTTGGACGGTCTTTTCTTTTTGGCTCATTTCCCCCTTAGGGAGCTCGTGCTGTGACGTGCCCCAATAGGAGCAAAGATAAAGGAGAAGATCCATAAAAGCTAACTGGAAGCGGGGTGCAGCCATAGGGCCGCCCCGCTTTTGGCTATCATGTAACTCGGCTAGATGCTGTTCCAATTGCTGGCGGCTGCCCCCAGTAAAAGAGAGCCGCACTGGCTTCACTTGGGCGAATGGCAAAAGGGCGTGGTCGTCGCCTAATGCTTGAAACACCTCTTGAAAAAAACGGTGGTCAAAGTGAATCGTTGAGCGGACATAAGGATGGCCGTGATACAGCTTTGGGCAATGAAGTGTCAAGCCATTCATTAAAATGATATCGCCAGGGGCAAGGGAAAAAATTTGATCGCCAATTAAGTACGTGCATTTGCCTTCATGAAAATAAAAGATTTCTGCTTGTTCGTGAGAGTGAAAGGAAAGCGTCCGTTCATTTTTATGGTTTTCTTTGTAGTTAAAATTCAATGCTGGCGTTTGTAAAAGCGCATCGCTCATGTTGTTTGCTCCGATGGCATCATACGCTCGGCTTGTGCTTGGGCGCGCAAGCACAGCTCCGCTGCTTTAAAAGCATGGGCTTGCGTCATCGCGTGTTCCGTCCGGTTTAGGCAATCGAGAATCAACTCGCCAAAAAACGGAAACCCGACTTTCCCGGATAAAGCAAAATGCTGTTCGCCATCTTTGTTAACCAGATAGAGATGGTCGCCACCATTGTCACGGGCGACATCGACATACTTGCGCAGTTCGATTGTCCCCTCTGTCCCTGTAATGAACGTCCGCCCGTCTCCCCATGTGCTTAACCCGTCTGGCGTGTGCCAATCTACTTTAAAAAAGTGTGTCGCGCCATTGTCGCCGACGAGCGTCGCATCGCCGTAATCCTCAAGTTCAGGGTAATCAGGATTGGCATAATTGGCGACTTTGCTGTGAAGCACCGTCGCGTCGCGGGCCCCGGAAAAATACAGGAATTGCTCGATCTGATGGCTGCCGATGTCGCAAAGAATACCGCCATACTTCTCTTTTTCGAAGAACCACTTTGGACGGCTTGGGGCGTTAAGCCGGTGCGGTCCAAATCCTGTTACTTGCAAAACGCGGCCAATCGCCCCTTGCTGGATTAAATCGCCTGCAAATACAGCCGACTCGACATGCAAGCGCTCGCTGTAATAAACCATGTATTTTTGTTTAGTCCGCTCAACGGTTGCTTTTGCCTGTTCAAGCTGCTCAAGCGATGTAAACGGCGTTTTGTCTGTAAAATAGTCCTTACCGCTTTCCATTACTTGAATGCCAAGGGCGGCCCGCTCAGATGGGATCGCTGCCGCGGCAACTAAAGCGATTGTTTCATCGCTAAGAATATCGGCAACGCTAGCAGCCACTTGCACATTTGGATAGGTGCCAACAAAAGCAGCGACTTTTTTAGGATCGGGATCGTACACAGACACAAGCGTTGCCCCCGCCTCAAGCAAGCCATTGCACATACCGTATATATGTCCATGGTCAAGCCCGATTGCAGAAAAGCGAAATTCGTCTTTATTGACGACTTTGTTTGGTTTTCCTTTTGGCGCATAACTCATCCCATTTTGCTTGTTCATCGTTTTCCTCCTCAGTAGCTTTTTCGTACATCCAACGTTTGATTGGTTGTGACCGTTTTTCCTGGAGAGTTGCGGATTCGTTCGTTTAAGTTTTGCTCATAAAGGGCTTCATCTAATGGGAGTTCGACCCAATTGTCGATCCACGTTGACAAATGCATGGCATTGGATAATGTCAGACCTTGAATGCCTTCCTCGCCTGGGGCAATTAGTGGAACGCCATGTAAAATCGCATCGACAAAATTTTGGGTAATGCCTTGGTGCCCCGTTTCGGCGCCAGCGACAGGGATATCAATTTTCCAATGTTCTGGAGCACCAAAACCGCCTTTATAGGATGCGTTAAACGTGGGCTCTGGTGTCCGCAACTGCCAAAAAGACAGCGTTTCGCCTTCAATGACCGCTTTTCCTCTTGTGCCAGTCACTTCAAGGCGGTTGGTCCCTGGAGCTTCTGCTGTTGTCGTAATAAACACGCCAGTCGCACCGCTTTCGTACTCCATATAAGCGGTGACTTCATCCTCCACTTCAATATCGCGGTATTTTCCAAATGAGCAAAAAGCACGGATTCGTTTCGGTTCCATGCCAATCAGCCAGCCCCATAAATCTAATTGGTGGGGGCACTGGTTGATGAGGACGCCGCCGCCCTCGCCTGGCCAGGTGGCGCGCCAACTGCTTGAGTCATAATAGCTTTGCGAGCGGTACCAATCGGTAATGATCCAATTCATTCGCCGAATCGTCCCTAATTCGCCCGATTGGATCAAATCTTTAAGCTTTAGATAAATCGGCTTTGTCCGTTGATTGTACATTAAAGAATACACACGCCCGCTTTTTTGAGCTGCTTCATTCATTTCCCGCACTTGGCGCGTGTACACGCCTGCAGGCTTCTCGCAAAGGACGTGCAGGCCTGCGGCAAAGGCTTGCTCAGCAAGGCGTGAGTGGCTATAGTGTGGCGTGGCAATGAGCACGGCATCAACGACATTGGCGTGAAAGAAATCCGTTTCATTCGTAAATACAGGCACTTCGTCGCCAAAATGTTGTTGCAAGGCACTGGCCCGCTCGCCGTCTTCTTCCAATAATGCGCCAAGACATGCGCTTTTTATGCTTCCATCTGCTAAGTAAGCGGCATGGGCGCCGCCCATATTGCCAACACCAATCACACCGATCCGCACTTGATCCATCAAATCTTCTCCTTTTGTTTGCGCTTACAAACAGTGTAGTCTTCATGAGGAGGTTTAGCTGATCTATTGTTGGGGATTTTCGATTTTTACTTATACGTGGTTGTTGTCTGTATTCATGGACAAGCGGTATTGGTGCGGCGTTGCATTGGTTTTGCGCTTGAACATTTGGATGAAATACGAGACATTCGTTAAACCGATACGCTGGCTAATTTCGTCGATAGGCAAGCTCGTCGTTTGCAAAAGGTGGCACGCTTCTTTCATGCGCCGCGCTGTTAAATAGTCGGTAATGCTACTTCCCGTCTCACGGCGAAACACTTTAGAAACATACGACTTGGACAAATACAAGTCCTGTGCCAGTAGCGACAGGTCAAATGGTTCCATTAGATGGTCTTCAATCCAGCCCATAATCCGTTCGGCGTAATGGATTTTGCGGAGCTCCTTTGTAGGAGGCCGTCCCTTTAGCTGATGCTGCATATAGCTGAGCAGTTGAATTAAAAGCAACTCTTCCCGTTCAGCCCGTTCGTTGATCGAAGCTGCTTCAGCCATTTTGTCATGCATGTCGCATAAGGAGCGAATGTAAAAGTAGTCTTCAGAAAAATCAATAAATGGATCTTGGTTGTAGTCATTTTTCAATTGGCGGAAAAATTGGACCATCGCCGGATAGGCCGTTAGGCGCTTTTCGGCATGCAATGGGTCGAAATGAAGTGTGGCCCGTTCATATGTAGCGGCAGAAGCAGGCGCAACATGGTGCAATTGAAAGGGCTGGAAGAAAAAAAGCATGCCTTTTTTGATTGGCGACATTTGCTGGTTCACAACGACACTGCCGGCCCCATCAAACACAATGAGCAATTCACAACCTTGGTGCCAGTGGTAATAGCCATTATAATCAGTCGGATAAAACAGCTTCTTATGATGCCAATCAAGCGCTTCAGAGCTTTGGGGACTTTGCTGGAACAATGGCTTTTTTGTCATGCTGCCGCACTCCTTTTGTGCAACAAAACAATATTTCTTTCCATTGTATCATGATTTTTTTATTGGCGGAAGCGCTATCATTTGTATCAAAAGGAGGGAGTCAGATGGAAACAGTACAACACATCATCGGCATCGATGAATTGGAACAACGCATCATAAAGATGGCCAAGCAAATGGAGCCCCGTTCACCCCATGCGTCAAATAGCAGCGGGCGGTACGACGATATGCCTGTTAGCTGGTGGACTTCTGGCTTTTACCCTGGTTTGCTTTGGCTGATGCATGATGTGACTGGCAATGCTTTCTTTAACAATCAAGCAGAAGGTTGGTCCCGCAAAATCGAGGAAGCATTCCAAGAACATCCAATCATCTTGCACCATGATGTGGGCTTTCAATTTTTGTTGACGGCGGTGATGGAGTATGAACAAACAGGAAGCGAAGACGGGCTCCGAATCGGCTTGAAGGCAGCGAATTATTTGGTAGGGCGGTTCAATCCAGTTGGCGGTTTTATTAAAGCGTGGAATGGCGACGACAAAAAAGGCTGGGCCATTATTGACTGCATGATGAACATTTCTTTGCTTTATTGGGCCAGCCGCGTCACCAATGACCCGAGCTACGGACAGATTGCCTCAGCACACGCTGATACAACGTTGCAATGGGGCGTCCGCAACGATGGCAGCACAAGCCATATCCTTTCTTTTAACCCCCATACAGGGGAATTTATCGAGTCCATTGGCGGCCAAGGATACGGACCTGACTCAGCATGGAGCCGGGGGAACGCCTGGGCGTTGTATGGCTTTGCCAATGCCAGTCGCCACACAGGGAAGCGCGCCTATTTGCATGCAGCTAAACGAATTGCCCACTTTTTTCTGGCCGCGTTGCCAGAAGACAATGTGCCGCACTGGGATTTTCGCTGCGGCGGAGAAGAAGAGGAGCCACGGGACAGTTCCGCTGCGGCCATCGCCGCTTCTGGCTTACTTGAAATCGAAGCACAAGTGCCACAGCGAGAAAAACGTATGTACCGGCGGGCGGCAGAAAAGATATTACAATCGCTGAGCACCCATTATTTGGCGAGTGACGAAAGCGAGGCGGTCTTGACAAAGGCAACAGGCAATGCCCCACAAGGCCGCGACATAAACGTCTCTCTCATTTATGGTGATTATTTCTTTGCTGAAGCGATTGCAAAACGAAACGGTTGGCAACGGCGGATTTTCTAATTGAAAGAAAAGGAGGCCAAAAATGAATGAAAGCGAAAATGGGGGAGAGTGTCCAACTACAGACACGCCGAAATAAAGCCGCAAAATCAACGCTCACATGGTATTTGTTTTTGTTGCCAACATTATTGGGGATTGCTTGTTTTATTCTTTATCCCGTGTTTGAATCGTTCCGTTTGAGTTTTTACCGCTCAAACGGGACGATCGAAACGTGGATTGGTTTAGGCAATTATCAACGTGTTTTAGGTTCAAGTGCATTTTGGAATGCGGTTTACAATACGTTTTATATTGCTTTTTTTCAGCTGCTGCTAGCGATTCCAGCCGGGTTTGTCCTCGCCAGCATGATCAATCGCATAAAACGATTTCAAAGCATGTTTAAAGTGTTGTTTTTCTTGCCTAATGTTACTTCAATCGTTGCTGCTGCGATGATTTTTATGTTTGTGCTCCAGCCGGAAGTCGGCCTCATTAACCATTTCTTAGACTTGCTTGGCTTGCCGACGTCCCCATGGCTATCTGATCCGTCGACCTCAAAAGCAGGCGTCATTTTGCTGGCTGTTTGGCATTGGCTCGGCTTTGTCATTATTATTTGTTTGGCCAATTTGCAAGCGATTTCACCGGAATTGTATGAAGCCGCTGAAATCGACGGCGCCTCCAGTTTGCAACAATGGCTGTTTATCACGATTCCGAACATGGCAGGGACATTCGCTTTTCTGTTTATCATGGGCTGGATTTCTGGTTTACAGCGGTTCCAAGAAGTGTTTGTGCTCGGCGGTCCAGGGGGCAGTCCTAGCCGTTCCATGCAGACAGTGGTCGCCCTCATTTATGAGCGGGGCTTTGGCGGGTTTGAATTTGGCATTGCCTCTGCCATCACGGTATTGCTGTTTCTCATCATTCTTGCATTTACAGTACTGAACCTCAAGCTGACACGCTTGAAACTATAGGAGGGGATGAATTTGGCCCAAAGCCAACAAGCAAACCGGCGTGTTGCTCACATTGTGATTTATGTGTTTCTTTTTGTTTGCGCACTGCTCGTCATCGCTCCTTTTGTATGGATGGTGAGCATAAGCTTTGACCGAATGGCCAATATTCAAGTACCGTTTCCGCCAAGTTTTATTCCTGATTTGTTTTCGATCTTTAACTATGAATTGGTATTTGAAAATGGCCGCATTTTCCGTGCGTATCTTAATTCAGGATTGGTAACGTTTGGTTCAGTCATTTTACAAGTGTCAGCCGCGCTATTAGGAGGCTATGCCTTTTCAAAAGGGCGCTTTAAAGGGAAAAAGCTGCTGTTTCTTGTCGTGCTTGCGACGATGATGGTGCCCATTGAAGCGCGGCTTATCCCATTGTATTCGATGTTTAATCGCGTTGGCTTGCTCGATACATTTTGGCCAGTGATTTTGCCCTCGATTTTGTATGGCCTAGGCGTGTTCCTCACTAAACAATTTTTTGACCAAATTCCTGACAGTTTGCGGGAAGCAGCCTCCATCGACGGCGCTAGTGAATTCAGAACATTTTTTCAAGTTTACGCGCCATTGGCCGGCCCGATTACAGCGACACTCATCATCTTGTCGTTTATGGGCAACTGGAATGAGTTTGTATGGCCGCTCGTTGTCTTAAACTCGGAACAGCTCCAGACGATTCCACTCTTTCTCGCCAGCTTTTCGTTAGAAAACGGAACGGCATTAGCCGGAATGACGATGGCGCTGGCAACGATAAGCGTCGTGCCCATTATTATCGTATTTGTTTGTTTGCAGCGCTATATTATCCAAAGCATTGCCCTTAGCGGCTTAAAAGAATAGGGGGACTGCAAAAATGAAGCGATTGAGTACACTTGTGGCAGCCTGTTCGTTGGTGATGCTCACCAGTTGTGCGCCGCAAACGGAAACAGAAAACGCCCCGAGTGAAAACGCAGACTTGACCGTCGCGATGATTGGCGATTTTAAGATGCAAGATACAACAGACCCGATTACAGGCCAAAAAGCGACCGGTTTCCATGCTGCAAAAGCAGAATTTGAACGGCTTCATCCAGGCGTTACGATTGAATTCATCATGATGCCATGGAGCAACTATGTCGCCAATACACAAGCAATGATTGCCGGGAGCCAGGCCGACGTCTACCAAATGCCAGGCGTCAACGATTTTGCCGCCCAAGGTTTGGTAGAACCACTCGAGCCATTCATTGAAGAAGACGACGATTTTGATTTAGGCGTCTATAACGACAACTTGGTCGAAGGCTGGAAAGTATTTGGTCCAGACGATGACACACCACAAATTTACTCCCTGCCAGTACTTGGGGACGGCCGTTTCATCCAATACGACAAGCTATTGTTTGAACAATGGGGCGTTGAGCCACTCTCCGATTACCCGACAGTGGAAGAAGTGATCGACAAAGCGAAGCAAATGACAGGCGAAAATCCAGTCACAGGTGAACAAAACTACGGCATTTACTTTCCCGGCACAAACGACACTGCTTTAACGCTCGCCAATCTTATGGAAGGCTTTGGCGGCGAATGGGGCACAGGCCAACGCTGGGAAGACATTGAGCTGCACTTCGACTCGCCCGAAATGAAACAGGCGCTCGAAGCGATGGTTGAGCTCGCCGACTACATGCCAAAAAGCTTTATTAACGGCCAAGGCAATGAACGCTGGCTGACGCCTAGCAACAATATCGCCATTGGCATCAACCAAGGAAACGGCAACTTAAAAACAATTTACGCTCAAAGTTTGCAAGACCGCTTCCCGATTGTGCAAAACTTTAAAAATGAAAACGGCGTCGGTGGCATGTTCTCCGGCAGCCCGCTCGCAATCGGAAAAACGAGCAAAAACAAAGACCTGGCCTGGGAATTCATTAAATTCAGCGCAAGCGAGTACTTCCAGCGCTTTCTCTGGGAAGAATGGGGCAGCACACCCGTTATCAAACAAGCGACAGAATGGGAAAGCATCCAAGAGATGGAGCTAATGGAACCCGTCATCGAAGCGATGAGCAACGCCGTCACACCCCGCTATCCATGGGCCTCCTCCCAGCCACGCTACATTTTGCAAGCAAAAACCGAAGGCGCCTTAACCGGCACGATGTCGGTAGAACAAGCCTTGGAAGAAGCGCAGCGGGAAAGCATGGAGTGGATTGGGGGGCGGTAAGGGCAATACGAAAGAGAGCAGAGCGTCGAGTGGGTACCGACCCCAAGAAGTTAGAGTAGGAAAATTAACTTCTTGGGGTGTTTTTATGGCTAAATATCTAATTTCTTTCAAATTGAAGAATGGGTAAAGATTAACGAAACAGTTGCGGGCATACAAAACGTATAATTATCTGTAAATGATTTCCTCTTGGTCTTCCCCCGGTTCCGAATGTATGCCTGATTGTTTACGACGCCTACTTAAGAACCTCGAATTTCTGAGATAATGGAGCTGAGAAACTTTTGTTGTTCGACACTAGCTTTTTCACATAGCCCCCATAGCAACTGATTCTCATGCTCAGTCAAATCCCGTTTGAGTGTTGAATTCATTCGTTGTTTCAAGTCGAAATAGACGCCCCTTTCTTCGACCGCGCGAATATAGTGCCCGTCCGGGTCATAAAAGGTGAAATAACCGAAATCATTAGTAAATACAGGTTCTTTATCAACATGGGTTCCAGCTTGTTTAATCCGTTCATGCAACGCAAGCAAGTCATTCGTTAATATCTCAACCATCGTCACATGTCCTGTGCTGCTTGTGATAAAGAATGAATGAGGAAAGACAAACTTCAATTGTGTGACATCTTCAGGTTTAGTTTCCATCAAAAAAATACCTGGACCATTTCTGTTTTTCAATGCAATATGTGCTTCTCCAAACGAATAATCTGTTGAAACCAATTCATAGCCCAAGACAGTACAATAAAAGTCGACTGATTTTTTCAAATTTGTGACTGGAAATCGCATGCTGCAGTACCCAATCACATCCGCATCATTTTTTTCTTTGTTCAATATCTTCTACTCCTTTCTAGTTACTTCAAATTTTTCGTCGCTGATCGCCATGCCGATTTTAAAATCAAATTGGGGTACTTATTCGTTAGAAAAGTTTACAATCCTGCTTGTTAGCTTAAAGCATCATTGAAATTTTCCACATATTGCTGTCCCCTACATAAAAATAAAAAGGCTTGATGAGTGGATGATGAATCTAGCGCGTTAACTATACGAATAAAGGAGACGAAAATGATTATACAGGAACAACTAAACAATAAAAGTTTACCTTGTCCAAATATCATTCAAATGGTGTTATCAAATGTTCCACCAGCAACTCATTTAGTCACCGCAGTCCATTGTCTATTATTTTTTGAAGAACGGTTAGTACTAACGAGGTTAGAGAATAGAGGCTGGGAAATTCCAGGAGGACATATGGAAGAAGGTGAAACGATAGTCGAAGCTTTAAGAAGAGAGGTATTAGAAGAGGCGGGAGCTTATATAAGTTCGGAAACTTTAATAGGGTATGAAAAGATTACGTTATTAGGTAGTAGACAAGATGGTTACCCTTATCCTTACCCATCAAGTTATCAGTTATTTTTCGCAGCAATAGCGGAGCAGTTTGTTAAGATAAATGACCCAACAGGACAAGCGAAAGAAAGATACTTCTTAGACTTGAACAATGAGTGTGATAAAAAGAGTCAATGGGTAGTTGACCATTATAAACTTTGTCTAGCAGCTTATAATGCTTTATTTCAAACAAAGAAGGATGATTAAATGTATTTACTATTATTTCGCTTCGAGGCCAGCACCAACGCCTGCTCACTTCGTTGGTGTTGGCCATTACGATTCGTGGCACACGTAAAGTGGGTGTAATGTCAGTTGGTGTGTGTAGGAGCCATTGCAGGATTCTAGGCGCCTATCAGTCCGTTTTATAACGATCCGCATATTTTCTAAATTCAGTTCAAATCAGAATGCAAATCATTCCCGGTCTCTGTTTGATAGGCTCCGAAATCATCAAACTCTTCATCCTTCCATATCCAATACGCTTGATTTTTGCTGCTATAGTGATTATAGTCGACGCTATTTCCTTCATTTTCGCTGAACTCGTTTGTGATCATTCGTCCGTCTTCATTCGCTTTGATGTAGTTGTTATGCAATTCATTGTTTCTAGTGTCGAAGGCTAGATTGATTTCACCATAACCAAGATGCTTCCCGTTATTTTCTGTTAACTCGTTTTCTTTAATGATACAATTTTCCGTCCTTCCACGATCTTCGTCATAGCCGCCAAGGGTAATGCCTGCTCCATGATTGTTATAAATGCGGTTCCTTGATACTTCCACATTTGAAGTGGCACCGCCGTCATGCTCACTTGCCAGTTCAATTCCAAAATCATTGTGGTGAACGTCATTGTCGATAATTTTTACAGCTTTGCCTCCATCCACGTATATGCCGGCGGCTGAGTAATCTTCCCCATAGGCGGGATTGCCAAAAGAGGAACTATTGTATACATGATTTTCTTCAATTACACCATTTCTAGCCTGATCTTGCGAAGGATTCGGCGCGATCCCTTCAAAGCCGATGATGTCGATGCCAATATTGTTGTTATCGTGTACAATATTCTGCGCAATACGAAAGCCGTCTACATTTCCATTAATCGCCATCGCTTCGCTCGCCCCTAGTTTCAGGTTATACAACTCATTTTGGGTAATAGCAAGCTGTTCCAATGAAGTTGACGAGTTACCGTAAACGGCAATGCCGTGTGCATTACCGCCTCCTATTCGCTGATCTGCGTTTGTTCCCATATCGTGGATGCGATTCCCTATCATTTCAATATTCCTGCCGCTACCGCTCACATGAATGCCAACGGGCGTGACATCGGGTGATGATGTATAAAAATGGCGTATTTCAATGCCTTCGACACGTACATAACTGGCATTGTCAATACGAATGATGCCATCTTCGACTTGCTTTACACCCTTGCCGTCTATTATTGCCGTTTGTCCCTCCACATTGCGCAAAGATATGTAACCTTGGTCAAGCGATCCAGATTTATTGATGCTCACCGTTTGGTGATACACTCCCTCCATTAGGAATACAGTGCCACCTGGTTTGACTAATTCGATTGCTTTCTGGATACTGGCAAACGGCGCATTCATTGTTCCAGGATTCGTATCTTTGCCTTGCGGTGAGACGTAGTAATCTCTTATTTCCGTTTCGGCTGTTGCTGGCAGCCTCGCCCCTGAAGTTGGATATAGTTTGGTGCTGAAGTAAGCGGCACTTCCTACTAACAATACGAGGAAACAAGTCCAGAAAATCTTTTTTTTGTTCATGATAACCACATCCGGTGATTTGAATTTTTCCATCTATTTCACATCTTTATCTTTACTCAGTTTTTTTGTTGAGCTGCTGTATATGTAGTAGTTCATAAGTGTTCAAGTTTGGGGGCGAGTCATAATTTCCCGCACCGGTTTTCATCAATGATCACCTAAAAGTACAAGATGATTTCTCTTTTGTATTAGAATAGCCTAGTTCTCCGTCATTTGTATAGAATAGTGTTTATTCTATTGAAGGTGAAATTGCTGATGCTACTCAAAGGGTGTTGACTCGTCATAAGAATGAAGGATACCGTCTTAAAAATCGTATATAACAATTGACAATGTTCAAAGGATGCTCCTATACTATGAACGGAACAGAATAACTTACCTAAAACCTATTTGGGAAGTTGTGGACTTTTCTAGAGAGCGATTTCTATTTTCGCCACACAAAGGCCGTACGGTCATTGTGTGTTTTTTTGTGTTCAATAAAGGAGGAACTGGCGCGATGAAATTATGGCACTATGCATTAATCGTTTTTTTAGGAGGGTGTAGTTACGGGGTGTTGTCTACTTTTGTTAAATTGGCGTATGCGGCCGGTTTCACCGTGTCAGCAGTAACCGGGGGGCAATATCTCTTCGGCGCTGTGCTTACTTGGCTTGCAGTGTTCTTTACGAAAAAGAAAAAACTGACGCGTATACAATTTTTAAAGCTTATCGTATCTGGTATTCCATTCGGGTTAACAGGAATATTTTATTATCAAGCCTTGCAAACTTTAAACGCCTCTCTAGCGATCGTGTTTTTGTTCCAATTTGTTTGGATCGGAGCCTTGTTAGAGTGGGGATTCCATAAGAAAAAGCCGACCAAGAGGAAACTTATTTCCATCGCGTTGCTTCTGGTTGGTTCCATGTTGGCAGCCAATATTCTATTTCAGGAACATTTGGCGCTGTCATGGCAAGGAAGCTTTTGGGGAATGCTTGCAGCATCATCCTTTTCCACATTCATTTTTTTGAGTGGTTCGGTTGAAAAGGAAACGCCTCCCGTTTTAAAAAGCGCTCTTCTTTCCACAGGAGGCGTATTGACCGTATTTATTGTATTTCCACCAACGTTTTTATTTGACCTGGATGTATTAATGGGGATCATTCCTTATGGATTCGCACTGGGCATATTCGGCGTCGTCCTTCCGCCCCTTCTCTTTTCGATTGGAATGCCCCGTGTCGGTCCGGGATTGGGAACCATTCTTACGTCATCCGAATTGCCGGTTGTCATTATCATGTCCTCTTTAGTGCTTGGAGAAGCGATAAGCTGGGCTCAGTGGGTTGGAGTGCTCATTATTCTCGGTGGGATCGTTTACAGCAACGCTCGATTTGATAGTCGGAAAAAATTGTCTTTAAATAAGGCTGACAGCCATAACGTGAGCTGAAAGTGTGGGATAAAAGAGCCTGCTAAACCCGAAGGTTAGTAGGCTTTTCTATGGCTTTCCGGTTGTTGTGTTTAATCCTATCGAATCAATGTCAGTCAAGGCATCAACCGATTCATTTTTTAATTGTAGCTATCGTTGACACGGTAGTTGCCTACATATATGATTTAGTTAGTTATATAACTAACTAAATAGTGGTGGTGAACGAAAATGGCTGAACCTAATGTGATTACAAAGCAAGATTTAATTGAATCGGCTAAAACGTGCATTGTCGAGAATGGGGTCAATCAGTTAACGCTTAGGGCTGTTGCAGAGGGAGCGGGAGTGACGCAAGGAACGGTTTACTACCATTTTAAAACGAAAGAGCAGCTTATGATTGAAGTGGTAGAGGATATGTGCAAAACCTCTTGGGAGAGGTTGGAACAGATGAAAGAGGATACGGGCCAGCAAGGGATTGAGTGGATGAAAGCAGGTCTTGAAGCTGCTTATGAAAGGAATTCAAGCGATGCTTCTTATCACTCGTTATTTTTCTCATTGGTTGCGGCAGGATTGCACAACCATAACATTCGTGAGCGAATTGGCGGATTACTGGCTTATGAGAATGACGTTCTCCAAAAACAAATTCACGCATTAGCAGGAGACGAATGTTCCGGCATGCCGGCAGACGTCTTCAGTGTGTTCGTGAATGCGCTCATTGATGGTTTGGCGGTACAGTCTTTAATGAGAGCAGATTTCGATGGCAAAAAAGTATTTGATTATCTGGAAAGGTTGCTGGCTAAACAATTGGGAAGCCGTTAGTCTTTTTCACATTCATTCGCTGCCAAAGGGTGTGATATAGTTTGTTTTTTCTTGTATGGGGTTTTTTAGTATGGTTAGGAGCGACAGCGGTTTTTCGTTTTTTCGGACAGTTTTTCTTCTCACTGGAACAGCCGCTGTTGTTGGTTGCTGCGTATGTAGGTGTAATTCCGTTAATTTTAAGTCTGACTTTTCCTGTTTATCGCTATAAAAAATTGCAGCCGAGGGAACGCCAAAAAGCCGCTGTTTTCATTGCTTTGCCGGGGATGTTGTTCGATGTCGTCGTGTTGTTGTTTTTTGCTAATATCTTCGTAAACTTAGATCCGGATATGGATCGCATGTTTGCCTCATGGCTGTTATGGGCCTACTCAGCGATACTCCTTACAGGGTTAGTGCCAAGGAAAAGGAATGTTACTTAATAAGCATTAAAGGGACGAGACGGGGAAGCGGGCTTGAATTTTATAATAAAAAGCTGTTTAAAAAGCTCATGCTGCGAACAAACGATAAAACATGAAGGACCTAAAGCAAAGATCATTCGATCTTCGCCTCGGGTCTCTTTTTTTATGTTATTTGTGGAGCCGACTCTATTGTAATCACTTCTTTCAAAGCAGCGACCGACTCTTTAAAAAACAGAATCGCATCGTTTTCCCACAGGTGCTGGTGATATACGAAATAAATTTGCCGCTTTAATCGGTTGTCATCTAGTTCCGTGAAAGCGAGATGGTCTTCGTTCTCGATTAGGCGCTTGGAGATGAGGGCGACGGCTTGGCCGAATGACAGCATTTTGATAATCGTTGAAACGGAGTCAAGCTCAATTAAATCCATCTCTTCATCACGGCCTTTTAACCATGTTTTGGAGAAGTGTTTAGTCGAGCTTGACAGTGTGTGCACGAGCAGACGTTGTTTGCTTAAGTCGACTTCTGCCGTTGTCTCCACTTTGGAAAAAGGGTGGTCTTTGCTGTAGGCAAGCACCAGTTCATCGCAAGCAAATGCCTCGTAAACTAGCTCTTTTGCTTGGCTGCTTGTTTCCATTATTAAGCCAAAATCAAGTTCTTGGCGGACCAGTTTTTGCTCAATTTCAGGTGCGGTTTTTACGTCTAGTGATACATTGATGCGCGGGTAACGCTCGGCCATTTTGTGGATCAGCTCTGGCATAAATAGTTGTGCGGGCACGCCGCTTGCTCCTAACTGTAGCGAACCAGCTTCGCCCTTTTTGAATTGAAACAAGGCATGTTCTAATTTTTGGTTTGTTTGGCTCAATTGCTTTGCGTAGTGGTAGAGGATCTCCCCTCCTGGCGTTAGCCGATATCCACCGGCATTCGTGCGAAACAACTTAATGCCGTATTCTTTTTCAAGTGAACGGATATGAAACGATACGGTGGGGGCGGACAGTTTTAACTGCTGAGCAGTCTCGGTCATTTTTTTCGTTTCGACAAGTGTTAAAAAGACGTCCAGCTTTTGAATGTTCACTTTATCACCTTAACGTATTTTAGATTTTTTCTAACTACACGATGATTTTCGCAGATTTATTTTAATTTAACGTTAACGGAAGATTAATCATGTCTATACATTCGGCTCCTATACTCAGTAGTTGAGGGGAGGATTCCATGAACATTACCTTAAAAGGGATTGAGAAAGCATATGGATCATTCCAAGCTGTAAAACCGCTTGATTTAACAATCGAGGACAGGTTTGTGACAATTCTTGGGCAATCAGGGTGCGGAAAAACAACTTTGCTTAAAATGCTTGCTGGCCTGACCGAGCCAACGGCGGGAGAGTTGTTTTTCGATGACCACCTTATTTTCTCGAAAGCAAGGAAGACGAATGTCAAACCGAATAAACGAGGCATTGCCATGGTATTTCAAGACTTTGGTTTGTGGCCCCATATGACTGTGTACGACAACATCGCCTTCGGTTTACGCAACATACGTTCAAAGAAAGATAGGCGCGATGCAGTGAACGAAGCGTTAATAAAAGTAAGGCTCGAAGATAAAGCGACTAAAAAGCCAGGCGAACTATCCGGAGGGCAACAGCAACGTGTTGCGTTGGCAAGGGCGATTGCGGTAAATCCAAAGCTGATTTTATTTGATGAAGCGCTCAGTGCCCTTGATGCGATCTTGCGTGAGCAGATGCGGGAAGAGATTTTGGCGATTGTCCAAAAAATTGGCGCGCAAGCGATTTTTGTGACACATGACCAAACAGAGGCAATGGCCATGTCAGACATGATGATCGTGATGGAAGCAGGAAATGTAGTTCAAACAGGGCGACCTGAACACATTTATCGATCTCCCGCACACGCTTATGTCGCTGATTTTATCGGCAAAGCGAATTGGATGAAAAGCCAAGAGGGGATGATTAGACCTGAGCGCATTTCTTTGCAGCCAAAAGAGCATGCACGCGCTCAAACAGGGCACGTCCGCAAAAGCTTATTTACAGGAGACCGCTATTTGATTGTGGCTGAAGTTAATGGCCAGCATTGGCAATTCTATGATCAAAATCCTCATGAAACGGGTTCCTCTATTACGTTGTACGTACAAGAAAGCGACATTCATTATTTCCATAAACAGGAGGCTTCTTCATTATGAAAAAAACAACAATCGCTCCAATAGCCGGCATCGGAGCTGCGCTGTTTCTTCTTAGTGCATGCGGAGCAGAGGCAGGCGGGGAAGGGAACACAGCAACTGAAAGCACGTCCTCTAATGAAAAACAAAGCATTACGGTGTATTCGGCTGGGCCTGAAGGGTTGGCTGAAGACATTAAAATCGCTTTCGAAGAGGAGACTGGCATTCAAGTTGACATGTTTCAAGGGACGACGGGGAAAATTCTTTCCAGGCTTGAAGCGGAGTCTAACAATCCCGTTGCCGATGTGGTCGTCCTTGCCTCAGTACCGTCAATGGAAGGGTTAAAATCAGAAGGGATGCTCCAGCCTTATGAAGCCAAAAACGGCGAACTTATGAACCAAGAATGGAGCGATAGCGACCATTATTATTATGGATACAGCGCTTCCGCTCTTGGGGTAGCTTACAACACGAATCAAGTCGACAATCCTCCTGGTGAGTGGACAGACTTTAGTGACCCTGAGTGGGCCAATCGGGTGACGATGCCTGATCCGACTTCCTCTGGTTCAGCAGTTGACTTCTTGTACGGGTTAACGAGCACAGAAGCGGACGGATGGGAATGGATTGAAGGTTGGATCGACAATGGCTTGCTTGTCGCTGGGGCGAATAAAGAATCCCTTGATGCGGTCATCACTGGCGATAAAGACGTCGTTGTGTCAGCGGTCGATTATATGGCGTACAAAGCGAAAGCGAGCGGTGAGCCGATTGAGATTTACTACCCTGAAAGCGGGACGGTGATCAGTCCCCGTGCAGCTGGAGTATTGGCCGATGCCACCAATGTCAGCGGCGCACAAGCATACATCGATTTTCTCCTTTCCGATAAAGCGCAGCAGCTCGTCGCCGATGCCTATCTTCTGCCAGGCAATGAAGAGATTGCGTTAAGCGACCGCGCTTCGCTAAGTGAAATTCCTGTACTCCCAGTTACGTGGGAAGGAGCGGAAGAAAAGCAAATTGATACATTAAATGAATTTACGTCAAAGTTGCAGCAATGATGGAGGATTCATAATGGTTGTCAGGAAACACATTTCGTTTGGCGCATTGCTCATATTGCTTGCAGCATTGGCGGCAGCGCCGTTGTTTGCGGTATTCGTACAGACATTTTTCCGAGATGGCTCGTTTTCTCTCGATACGTTTTTGGCTACGCTACAACATGGCCGAGTTCTGTCAACGATGCGCCATTCGTTTTTGCTTGGTTTGTATGTAATCGCCGCAACGACGTGCATCGCCCTTCCTCTTGCGTTAATCCGAACCAAAACAAGGCTGGCCAAGCACGATTGGCTAGATCTCGTCTTTACGATTCCATTTATGACGCCTCCTTATATTGGTTCCATGGGCTGGATTCTGTTTATGCAAAACAATGGCTATTACGAGCAGCTGTTTGCAACAGCAGCGCCGTCATCGTTTTTTAGCATAGCGGGCATGGTTTTTATTATGAGCATGCACTTATACCCGTTTTTGTATTTGATGCTAAAAAATGCGCTAGTCCGAATGAATGGTTCTTTTCAAGACGCAGCGCTCGTATATGGGACGAACCCAATCAGCAACTGGATCCGTGTTGTTCTGCCATTGCTCTTATCCAGCTACGTAATGGCGGCATTGCTTATTTTTATTAAAACATTAGCGGAGTTCGGCACGCCGGCGACATTTGGAAAACGGATTGGCTATCCTGTTTTCACAACGGAAATCCATCAATACTTGTCCCGTTGGCCTGTCGATATTCCAGCAGCAACGTCGTTGTCATTTGTGCTATTAGGTGTGTGCATGGCTGTTTGGTATATGCAAAGTCTTGTTAGCCAGAAATTTGCATACGGCATTCATTCTGGCAAGTCGTCTATGCAAACAAGACAAGTTGAATCGTGGCCTATCACTGTTAGTGCTTATGTGTTTACGGGCGTGATTCTGCTGTTATCGATCGGCATTCCGTATTTCTCGATTGTCGCCACTTCACTGCTCGATGTCCGCGGCGATGGGTTAAGTTGGTCAAACCTTACGTTTGGTCATTACGTAGAGCTGTTTTCATTCCAGTCATCTGGCTATCACGCTTTTATGAACAGCGTTGGGTTTGCGTTTGCTGCTGCATCAATTGCCTCGCTGCTTGGTTTCTTCACGGCGTTGTATGTTAAAAATGCTTCTTCTAAGCGGCAGAAACTAATTGATTTGACAAGTTTGTTGCCAAATATTGTGCCAGGCATTGTCTTTGTTGTTGGCTTGATTTTATTTTGGAATGCAAGTTGGCTGCCAGCCACTGTCTACAATACGAAATGGATGCCGATTCTCACGTACATTGTTTTGTTTTTGCCTTACTCGGTCCAGTACACAAAGGCAGCATTATCACAGCTCGACCAATCGATTGACCATGCCAATTCCATTTATGGGCCGACGGCAGCGAGTATTCTTGTGCGAGTATGGCTCCCCCTTCTCGCACAAGGTGTTTTGGCCGGATGGATCATGACGTTTATTATTTCGATGCGCGAGTTAGTTGGTTCGCTTTTAATTCTTCCACCATCTGTTCAAACAGGCGCTACGTTTATTTACAGCCAATTTGAACAAGGAAACGTTTCCCTCGGGATGGCGATGGCTGTGGTGACCGTATTAATGACAGTCGTGTTTTTATATGTGGTCGAATGGCTGCAGCGAAAGGCGCTCGTAAAGCAACATGGTTAAAGTAACGGCGTTAGGGGGAGTCGGCGAATACGGTCGCAACTGTTTTTTGCTTAAAGAGGAAGCGACCAATCAAACGATTTTGCTTGACTGCGGCGTCAAAAATGGAAAACCAGAACAATTTCCTGCAATTACTGAGCAACTAGCTTCTACCATTGATGTTGTGTTTATTTCCCATGTTCATAACGACCATGTCGGCGCTTTGCCATTGCTCGCAGCAAAAGGATTTACGAAAGAGATATGGCTGAGCGAGGCGAGCCTTGCCCAGATTGAACCGATTAAAAGCGTCTGGCGCAAGAAAGCGGATGTTTCGCCGTATTCAAGCAGTGATGTTGACAAGCTCCGCTTCCAATCGTTCCCTAGCAATTCAAGAGGGAAGTGGACGAAACTATCCGATCACTTGTCTTTTACATGGGGGTATAGCGGCCATATGCTTGGTAGCGTTTGGTATGTATTACAAGTCGGAAAACACATGATTTTCTTTTCCGGCGATATGTCACTTGAATCGCCGCTGCTTGTAACGGATTACCCTAGAAAAATGGGTTACGACGTCGCTTTGCTTGATACGGGCCATAGCGGCATCACGATGCCAAGGGAAAAGAGTATGGAAGCGATTCTTGCTTCCGTGCATGACCCTGCTAGACGTTATACGATTCCCGTTTCGATTTCAGGCAAAGCGTTTGACTTAATGTACTTGCTCTATACGAACCTACCAGACAGAATCTTTTTTATTGAAGCTTCTTTTGAAAAAAGCGCACATCTTTATTTGCAGTTTGGCGATAACATCAACAGTGCTCAGCAAGCTGCTTTTAAAAAAATGTTGCAAAGCGAACGGGTTCAGTTTGGTTTTGAGCCAGCAGACCAACGGCCAGGCATTTATATTTCTGAACAGCCTGTTGTTGGGTGTGTCCCGATTTCAACGAGCGATTTGGCTGCTCAATCTTTTTATAAATCCCATCCTGATCTAGCTGACACGCATAATTTGCTTAAGTTTGTCAAAGCGAAGCAGTACCTTTTCTTTCACAGCAGGCAGAAAGACTTGCGCCATTTGCTTTCGCAGATTCCTCATTATCAATCAAAACATATTGGAGGCGTATGACAATGAAAAAAACGATGGCTGTTGCCGCTCTTGCATTGGTTGCCGTGTTTGCTGCTGAAAGCAGCGCACAAGCCAATAGTCCGATTGTTCCAGGCTATGAAGTAAAGTTTAACCTCGACGTTGATCAATTTGACAATGAAGACGAGATCGTATCGGCTTTCCATGCTGTCCACGATGAAGACGTGAACGTTTATTATTTTGATACGCCCGAGCAACAGTTTCGCGAAAACGGCTACATTCACCGGTTGCGTGTGTATGGGAGCGATAAGAAAACCGATCTAACTTATAAAAAAGTGTTTCCGAATAGGACGGTTGACGAGGCGATAAACGAAGCAACGTTGCGGGGGTTTCACGGCGATATGTCAAATTACAAGTTTGAAAATGATCGTAAACAAGGGAAAGACACGTTCTCCATTAGCAGAAAAGAAAAATTTAAAAAGACCGACGATATTCATTTTGAAGGGATTGACGAACAAAGCGTGATTGCCCTTTTCAGAAAAGAAGCACCGAAAAAATATGCAGGTTGGGATGACACGAGTTGGTATGACGCTACATTAAGCCGTTCCATTTCGTACGGGCCAGCATTGGTGAAGACCTATGAAGGCGAATATCTCGGAATCGATGCCGATCTGGAAATCTGGTCGTATCAAGGCGAGTTGCTGGCAGAACTATCCACGAAGACGCCAGATCCAGCAGAAGCGGACGCGATTGAAGCTGCCTGGCTCTATGGCTTAACAGAATCTGGCTGGTTAAGCGCCGACCAAACGTCAAAAACGAGTTTTGTGATGGATCGGTAAAAGCGATCAGTGTGAATAAGAGAAGTACTTTAAACAGGCTCTTCCTATCTAACAATGGATAAGAAGAGCCTGTTTATTGATCAACTGTCCCATTCGAATACAGCGGCGGGAATATGTTTTATGAATTTATCTAGTTTGATAGGGAAATACGCTTCAATATCTCGCTTTAAGTCTTTCTCTAATGTTAAAAACGCTTGAATCAAGTAGTCTAGGTCAAATACATGATAGAGCTCTTGTTCTGCCCAAATCGATTTCAGTCTAGCGCTATCGCCAAAAGGAATGATCGAGAGAATCGCCCCGTCTTCGTATTCATCAAACTCCAACGTATAATAATGAAATTCCTGCGCTCTTTTAGACTGATCGATTGCCTTCTTCCAATTATACAAGTATTTATAAAACTCGAGGATGGGGAACTCTTCTTGATCAAAGTAAAGGTCGTCGTTGATAAAAATTTTAAATCGGGCACTGACATCTAAAATCGCAGAAACGTCTTTTCTCTGTTTATCAGTAATCCCGTTTCTGTCACTAGTGAACTGATATTCCATTTTTATTTGAGTGGATTGGCTGTCCACAGCATTCATAAATTTCCACCATTCCTTTAATAGATAGAATGATGATGCGAAAAGGAAGAAAACGAATAAGAATTATTATAATCGGATATTGAATGACTTGCATCCCTTTCTCATGCATGGAACCGCAGAAACTATCAGAAGAATCTCAACAACAAAGGCATGATATATATTTGTAGGAGTCAATTTGATCTACTTTGTTTACAGATTGCCTGTTAAACGTTTGTGCTTCCCTTCTGTCATCCGTTTTTCAACCGGTATAAACAAAGCGATGATGCCAATCGTGGCGAAAAGGATAAAGGCAAACGGATAGGAAGTGAGCTCGATTGTTTTTCCGGCGAAAAAAGAGCCGATCGATTGTCCAATGCCTAAAGCAAGAAACGATAAACTAACCCCAAGCGAGGGAAAGCTTTGGAAAATACGGGTTGCCAACACAATAAACCATCCAGTTAAAAAAATATAGGAGCTGCAAAACATACTGGCAGAAGCATAAATAGCGATCCGGCTCGGCAAGAGCAGGATGATGAGGGAGGCGAGCATAATCAGTAAGGCTAATCGGTAAGACCAAGTTAAACCGATTTTTTGAATAACCCCTCCAGCAATTCCCCCTAAAATGCCGGCACTTCCCATAAGCATCCAAAAGACAATACTCTCGTTTGCGGTTGTAAACGGGACCGATGTTAGGTAGCTTTTTGAAAAGGTCCAGTAAATCGAGGAACTTAAGCCAATGATGAAAGATGAAACTAGCAAATGCGTTGCACTAGAAAGTATAGAACGCCCATTTGAAATGTGCGTTGGGTGCTTCGTTTTGTTTTGGTCAGGGGAAATCGAACGGGCTGCCCATATTAAGACAATGATTCCAATAACCGTGAAGATAAGATACGATAATCGCCAATGTTCGGAAAACAATAATACAACAGGCCCGGTTATGATGAGACCAATGCTTGTGCCACTATTGATCCAAGTGTTGGCTTGATCTAACTGGTTGGAAGGCAGTTTGGCATACGCCACTTGACTCAATACAGGGGAAGCGAGACCGCTTCCTAACCCAGCGATAAATACGGCGATGGCCAAAAAAGCGAAGCTTGGCGAAAAGGCAATGCCAAGCATGCCGACGATAGCGCTCATACCAGCAGCCAACATAATGTTGTATTGCCCGAAATAACGGATCAAACGAGAAGAAGCAACTAGCGCAAGTGTGTAGGAAGCAAACGCAAGTGCGCCAATAAATCCGCCATTTGCTGCGCTTAGATCGAGAGAACCAGCAATGTCTGGCAAGAATAACCCGAAGCTGAAACGAGCCAGTGCATACGTCACTGCAATTATCGCTAGACTTGGCAATACAATGGACCACATCATGCTCAACTCCTTTTAGATAGAACGATCATTATATTTTTAGGCAAGTAAGCAAGCAGCTTACTTTTCAAACAAACGCTCGGCAGAATAATGAAGCTCTTGGGCAACGTCCTCCATATTTAGTACCTCTGCGAATGCGGTTGCTCCCTCAAACAGTAAGACAAGGCGTATTGCTTCTTGCTTTGTAAGTCCTTGCTCGACCATAAATGCCATTAACTGTCTTTTGTGTTTGTCGGCATAATCAATAATGTCCCTGTGATCAGGGTGCAATGAATACTCTTCCTTTGCCCGAAGAAACATACAGCCATTTGCATCATTGGCCCGCAACCAATCCATATGGGCGGTGGCCAAGGCAACAGCAATGGAAGAGCTACTTTTCATATGTCTTTTTAACGAAGCCATATATCTTTCTTCCCGTCTTTTCAACACTTCAACAATTAAATGCTCTTTTGATTGAAAATGATTGTAGACAGTCATTAAAGCTACGCCTGCTTCTTCGATGATTTGTTTCATTCCGACAGCATGAAATCCATGTTTATCAAATAAACGCTCTGCTGTTTCTAAAATCGCTTTCTTCTTTTCGCTCATTTTCACACCTCATTTATATAGAACGATCATTCTATCTTTACCATATTATAAGCAATGATTCAAATGATTTTGGGACATTTTTTTTTGAATCGATTAACAAGAGCCGATCTTTACTGTTCAACTACCCAAAATAAGAAATATTCTGTATGATATAGCTAAATGAAAGGGGGAGTTTATACAGATGGGACAGGTGTTGCAAGCGCCGCAAAGTTATAACGTAGCAGCTATGCTTGAACGGGAAGCGATCAGGACGCAAAAAGCAATTATTTGGCAAAACGAGGCCGGTGACAAACTAGAATGGACGTATGGGGACTTAATTCAAAAGATGAACCAGCTCGCAAATGCCTTAAGCCGAAGCGGTCTTAAAAAAGGCGACCCGGTGTTGTTGCTTTTTCCCCGCGTGCCAGAGGCGTATGCAGCTTACCTTGCTTGTTTGAAAGGCGGCTTTGTCATCATTCCGTGTTCAGGGATGTTGCGAGCGAAAGATCTGGCTTACCGGCTTAGCCATTCGCAGGCGAAAGGCGTCCTTGCTTACAAAGGATTTACAGCCGAAATCGACAAAATTTCTGATGGCAGCACCGACGGCCTAATTGCAAAGTGGGTGTTTGGCGAAGCATCGAGCGGCTGGGAAAATGTGGATGATCGAATGAAAAATGAAAACGCTTCCTTTGAACGAGAAATGGATAAAGAGGAAATCGCGTTTTTGCCCTATACGTCTGGCACGACTGGAAACCCAAAAGCCGTTGTCCATACACAAGCTTGGGCCTTTGCCCATTTGCAAACCGCTGCAACCGAATGGCTCGGTGTGGAAACAGGAGACCTTGTTTGGGCTACTGCGGCCCCAGGCTGGCAAAAGTGGGTATGGAGTCCTTTTCTATCGATAGTCGGCAAGCAGGCGACCGCCTTTGTTTACGATGGCCCTTTTCAGGCAAAAACGTATCTGCAATTAATCGATGAATATGGCATTAATGTTTTTTGCGCGACGCCGACTGAATACCGGATGTTGGCGAAAGAAGAGGCGCTTTCTTCTTTTAAACTTCACAGCATCAAGCATGCGGTTTCAGCAGGGGAACCCCTTAATCGAGCAGTGATTGCCACATTTCAAGAACAATTTGATATTACGGTGCGCGATGGCTACGGGCAAACCGAAAACACGTTGTTAATTGGCACGATGATTGGCATGGAAGCGCGGCCTGGTTCAATGGGCAAACCAACGTCTGGAAACGGTGTTGTCATATTGAATGAAGCTGGAGAGGAGGCAGGCATTGGCGAGGTCGGCGATATTGCCGTCCATAAAGACGCGCCTGCATTGTTCCGCGAATACTACAAAGATCCAGAAAGAACGAAAGCCGCTTATCGCGGTTCATATTATTTAACAGGCGACCGTGCTTATCGGGACGAAGAAGGCTATTTTTGGTTTGAAGGACGAAGCGACGATATTATTATTTCCTCAGGGTACACAATTGGGCCATTCGAAGTCGAAGATGCATTAACGAAACATCCAGCCGTGAAAGAATGTGCCGTTGTCGCCAGCCCAGACGAAATTCGCGGCCATATTGTCAAAGCGTTTGTCGTACTCAATCGGCCAACGGACGATCAAAGCAAGCTGACAAAAGAGCTGCAAGAATTTGTCAAACGTGAAACGGCCCCATACAAATACCCACGGGCAATTGAATATGTAGCCGGACTGCCAAAAACGATTTCTGGAAAGATAAGAAGGATCGAGCTCCGGCAATTAAGCGAATCTTAAGTGGTTTTGCGTTTTGATAACGGGAACAGACTTTTGGGCAAGAATGTGAGCGCCCTCGTTAAATAGATAATGAAAAGGTGACCAAGCGGCTTTATCCCTGTATTCTATTGGGGGAAGGCCGTTTTATCTTCTTGAATCGTTCGCCATGATAAAATAGATATAGTCATCAATGGCCTGCTTTAAGTCTCCTAAACGTTTTTGGACGTATGTAACTGCTACTTTTTATATTTTGGTAAGCATTGAGGAGCGGTTAGGGAGTAGATCTATTCTTGGCTATTTCAACATCATATTGCTTACCTTGGTTTTCCAATGTAGAATTAGTTGTTAATGAATTGTTAAAACAGTTTTAGAAATTTTATATTTAGAGAGAGGTTAGTATGGAGGAGCGGAGAGCAGGTTACACATTAATAGAGTGGTTGTTGATATTCGTAATAGTTTGTTATTTAATTGGCTTAATTGCTCTTGCATTGAGTCTATTATTTTCACCTTATGGAGATTTACTTCTCAACAATTTAGTACATCAAGGTGATCCTAAAGCTTCGTTCTACATATTATCCTTTAGTGTTTTTGTTGCAGGTTTACTTGGGGGAGCTTTTTATGCTGCTAGAGGACTTTATAGAAGACTGACGTCAGATGGTACGCAACGGACTGTAGAATTTGAAGATAGATTTGATGTGAAAGTGTGGTTATTTTGGTATTTCTTTCGCCCCCTCCAAGGAGGGGTATTAGCTGTAATAATCCTTTCATTATTAAATGCTGGCTTTGTAGGTTTCTCTAACGTAAATGAACCTGATCCTCAATCACTTTACTTTCAAATAAGCTTAGGATTTCTTGTCGGATATGGAACTCATGACGTCCTGAAGAAAATAGATGAGATTATCAAAGTAACCTTTTCTACTTCCAAAAAAAATGATTCTATGAACGTCATTAAAGAATCGAAAGATAAGATTCGCGAAAATAAGGATCAAGGTTTACACTTATAAAAATGTGTAGGAGTTTCTAAAGCTGTGAAATGGAGGATGGAGGGGGAGAGCACCTTGCGGATCGCTGTGTTTGCTTTGTTACTGCTTGTCGGTTGTGAGCAAAAACATTTCAATAGCTTTGCCGAAACAAGAGCGTATCTCAACGAGTTAGATGAGTTTCAAGAAGCGCAACTGCTTAAAAGTGAACAAATATCAGATAAGCAGGAGATGAGCGCTTATCGAAGAGGTCAGGGATTTTGTTTGTTTCAATTAAAAAAGAAGAGGATGAGTATGTTTGGGAGAGCAGTGACAGCGATTGGGATTTTGCTGGTGATGGCGACTTCTTTTATGAGCTGCTTACTTTAGATGGGGTTCATGTATTGTTTGGAAAAGTGCTAAGCGAACACGAGATTGAGTCAATTTCGTTAGGTGGCGAACCGCTTCATTATGATCCGGATTCCCAATTCTTTTTTGCCTTTAGTGAAGAACCTTTTGTGGTTGAAGAAGAAAATGTAGAATTAACCGTTTTCGCACCACGTAAGGACCCGAGCGAATTCACACGCACAAACGCGCCGTTTAAGCCAGAGTTCTCGGGCTATAAGTTCACCCAAAAAGAGATCCAAGATTTACGGGCTGGTGGCAAGGTTATGGTCACAGCGAAAAGTAAAAAAGGAAAGAGTTTCACCTGTAACGTGTCCCACGAATTAAAAGAATTTAAAGGAAAGAAGTTTTGGGGACTTGAAACCCATTTCGGTTGATCGTGTAATCTTCATTACAAATAAAACCGCCAAGAGTTGTCTTTGCGGTTTTTGCTTGCTTGTATGTTTAATTAATGCCGGGATTAAGAAGCGGCAAGGGGTAAGGATTCTATGTAGTTATAAGAAGGTGTGAATTTTATCAAAGCATTCTTGCATGACGTGTTCGGGTGCTCGATCTTTCACCTTTAAATTTCTGGTCTTCCAATCCAAACTTTTGAGTTGATCAGTTAAAACATATCCTTCAATCGCTAAATCTTTCGGTAATTCTACTTCAAAAGGCCAATCGTGACTTCTAGTTCGAATAGGGCAAACAACTGCTAACCCTGTTGCCTGATTAAATGAAGAAGGTGTTAAAACAAGACAGGGTCGATGCCCTGCTTGTTCAACACCCGATTGTGGATTGAAATCTAAAAACGCAAGGTCGCCTTTTTCTGGGATACGCGATGTCATAGTAACTCACGGCCTTCTGGCCGCCCGAAGTCAACTTCCGAAGGGGGCGTTTTTCCTTTTGTTTGTGCCAGTAGGTCTTCTAGCGTCAGTTTCTTCTTTTTTGGTCGTAACAGAATGCCTTCTTCTGTATCGACAATTTCAACAACTGATCCATTTGTGACGCCATGGGATATTGCTGTTTTTTGCGGTATGCGAACACCTAAACTATTTCCCCACATTTGTACTGTAGCCAACTTAGACACCTCTCTTTTTTCGCTTTTGTCCATTATACCACCTCGTTTAAACACTGTATATACTATTGTATTCATTCCCCTTAACGAGATGAATTATTCTTTTTTAATGAAAACGAGGTGGCTTTGGATGGCCTTTTCTTTTTATTCTTGTTGTCTATTGGATGACTATGCCCTTGGAATCGTTTTTACATCCCTAGTCAAGGATAAGAACACTTAATGGCAAATGCCAAAATTGAAAAACAGGGAAAAACGTTAATTCACGCAGAATGTTCGATTTATAACGATAAACAAGAAATGGTAGCTAAATCGAAAGCGATATTATTTCGTACAAACTAAAAATAACCCCACAATAAGCCTAGATTGATGAATATATTACCAACTATGAAATTAATTAGGTGAATAGTTCTAAATAGTACTGTAGCTCCAATCCACAAGGGCTTATCTTCCCTACAAAGATGTTTTATACTAGAGGGGCGATACATAACATCAAGGCGGAAAAGGGGAAAATGTATGGAACATGCCAAATCGGAACCGATTTTTTTAGAGCCTGTTTTGCAAGAACGGATTTGGGGCGGGCAAAAACTAGCGGCGTACGGGTATGATTTGCCCTATGAGCGGACTGGGGAATGTTGGGGAATTTCCGCCCACCCTCATGGGCAAAGCAAAGTGGCAAAAGGTCCGCTAAAAGGTAAGACGTTGGCGGAGCTATGGGATCAGCATGGCGACTTGTTTGGCGGCAAAACGAGTGAAACGTTTCCGTTGCTCGTAAAACTATTGGATGCAAGAGAAGATTTATCTGTACAAGTCCATCCAAATGACGAGCAAGCGAAGCGATTGGAGGATCATGAAGCATACGGAAAGACTGAGTGCTGGTATGTAGTCGAAGCGGAACAAGGGGCGGAATTGATTTTAGGCCATACGGCAAAATCAAAAGCGGAGTTTGCAGAAATGGTTGAAGCGGGAAGATGGGACGAGCTCCTCCGCCGCATTCCTATTCAAACAGGCGACTTTTTCCACGTACCAAGTGGAACGATCCATGCCCTCGGCGCTGGAAGTGTGATTTTGGAAACACAGCAAAGTTCAGATACGACTTACCGCGTATATGACTTTGACCGGATAGGGGCAGATGGGAAAAAGCGGGAGCTGCATTTAGACAAGGCGCAGGAAGTCGCGATGATTCCACACGCGCCATACCAAGCAAACACTGAAACGCTTGAAAAAAGCATTAGCCACACACTCACTCGCCTCGTCGCAACAGAATTCTTTACAGTGTATAAAGCAGTTGTGCAGGAAAAATGGGAGGCGGCGTTTCAAGCCCCTTATGTACTCGTAAGCGTCATCAGTGGCGAGGGAGAGCTAGTAGTTGGCGGAAAACCGTATGCGCTTGGCAAAGGCGACCATTTCATTTTGCCTGTACAAGCGATATCATTTGAAATCAACGGTCACATTGAGGCGATTTTAAGCCACACGTAAAAAAACGAGGACTTTTCATGAGTTTGTTAACAGTGTATAAAGCCTGCTAACTGAATACGACTGGCCATGCTTGGCCAGTTTTTTTGTTGGGAAAATCGCAGAAAAGGTTTCTTTTTTTTAGGGCCACAAGAGACTAAGCACAGACAACGTTAAAGTCAGTAGGCGTGCTCTGTTCCTAGTGAATCGACTTTCGGCAAAGCAAGCGAATGCCTAAACGCATTCGCTTGCTTACGATTTCTATGAAAACAAAAACAACAGCAGCAATCCCAGGGCAATCCGGTACAGCGCGAACGGGACAAGCTTGATTTTGTTAATCAGCTTTAAAAAGAACCGGACTACAACAAGTGAAACGAGAAAGGCGCTAATAAAGCCGGTTGCGTAAAAGGGCAGCAAGCTTATCTCAAGGGCGTCCCAGTTTTTGATCAGTGACAACGCACTAGCGCCAACCATAATCGGGATCGCCATAATAAAGGTGAAGTTTGCTGCTGCTCGGTGTGTTAAGCCAAGCATGACGCCGCCTGATATCGTTGAGCCAGAACGGGAAAAGCCTGGCCAAAGGGCAAGGCATTGGAATAGCCCAATCGCCAGTGCTTGTTTGTAAGAAATATCGTCTACTTGCTGTTTCTTTTTATTGTTCCGTTTGTTTATAAAATCGGCGGCAATCATTAGAAAAGCACCGGCAATTAAAGCAAATGCGACAGTGCGGACATGGAAAATCGACTCCATTTTGTCCTCAAATAATAAACCAAGCACTGCAGCTGGCAACAAGCCGACGATCACTTTGCCTAACGTTAAACCACGTCCTTCGCTGGCGGTGGTTGCTTGTTTTTTAAAGCCCGCCAGTTGCAATAGGCGTTCCTTGAATAAAAGCGCGACCGCCAAGATCGATCCTAGCTGGATCACAATTTTAAACACATAGGCATTTTGTGACCCGACCAACTCGCTTGATTTAAGCCATAAGTCATCAACAATGATCATATGTCCTGTGGATGACACAGGCGCATATTCCGTCAATCCTTCGACTAGGCCAAGGATAGCGGCAACAACCCATTCCCAAACGTCCATCGCAAGTCTCCATTCTATCGATTCTTTTCAAGCTAAATCATACACGTTTTATAAGAAGAAGGCGTGTTTATTCTTGTCGATTTCTGATGGGAGATTGTCAAATTGCTTCATCTTTTAAACGTTGTTAACTAGCGTATGAATGGCGCTGTTCGTCTTTCGGTTCAGGCACTTTTGCTAGCAAAGCAAAGCCGATTAAAAACAATACGATCAGGCTAAAGACACCTGCATTGGTGTTGCCTGTCAATTGCGTCGTGAGCCCGAGCAAGAGTGGGCCCATCACGGCGGCGAATTTGCCGAATACGTTATAAAAGCCAAAAAACTCATTTGCTTTCTGTTTAGGAACGAGTTTTGCAAAATAGGAACGGCTTAATGCTTGAATGCCTCCTTGTGAAGTGGCAACTAGCATCGCCAAAATCCAAAAATCAAGCGTGGTCCGTAAGAAAAACGCATACACGCAAACAACGATATAGACGCAAATGCCGGCATAAAGCATTTTCTTGCCTGTAAAACGCTGTGACAGCCTGCCGTAAAGGATTGAACAGGGCGCGGCTACGATTTGCGTGGCAAATAAGACAATTAATAAATCGGTTGCGCTAATTCCGACATCACTGCCGTAAGCAGTAGACATGCGAATAATCGTGCCTACGCCGTCAATGTAAAAGAAATAGGCTAACAAAAATAAAAACAACGGTTTGTATTGGCGCACTTCGGCGAATGTTTGGCCAAGCTGTTTAAAACTATTGGCAATCGGTTTTGCTTCCCGTTTTTTATAATAACGTTGCGTCACATGCTTAAGCATCGGAATCGTGAAAGCAGCCCACCACAAGGCGGTAATTAAGAAAGCGATTTTGCTTGCGGCATAAAAAGAGAGTGGAATGATTTCCAACTGTGCCAATACAATCAAAGCAATGCTGACGAGAAAGGGGATGCAGCTGCCGATATAGCCGAGCCCATAGCCCCGCGCAGAGATATCATGCATTCGTTTTTCTTCGGTTACATCGACTAAAAAAGCGTCGTAGAATACATTGGCGCCAGCAAAGCCAACTGCCGTCACTGTATAAAGGATAAGGAGAATAAGCCAGTTATCGCCAGGCACAAACGCAAGCAAAGCGGTAGAACCAGCGCCTAGTGAAAAAAAGAATACAAAAAAGCGTTTTTTCAAGCCTTGGTAGTCAGCAATCGTCCCTAAAATCGGACTTAGCATCGCCAAAATGAATGTGGCAATCGCAATCGTGTAGCCAAGATACGCCGTTGACGTAGCGTCACTCAGGCCTGAGTCAGTTGCAACCGCTTTAAAAAAGAGTGGAAACACTGCTGTCGTAACGATAATCGAATAGGCCGAGTTCGCCCAATCATAAAGCATCCAGCTTTTTTCTTGTTTACTAAACCGTATTGTTTTCATTGATTATCCTCCAGGCATAGTTGTTTATCGTTAAGCTGTGGCTGCATAGAAAAGAATATGTTTTTCGTACATGCTATAAGTATATACAGTGATTGTAAAGACATGTTTGACTTCTATTAAAATGTTTGCCTAAGCAGATAGGCTGTAGCGTTTGCAAAATAGGCCAAACACAGTTGGGCATGATAAACTGTAAGGACAACGATGACAAAAGGGGGCGGCGATTTTTGCTGACTGATGTGCTTGCACAAAAAATTATAGCCGAAGCGTCGCAATTGATAAAAGAAGATCTCATCATTGTCAATAGAGACGGCTACATTATTGCCAGCACCGACCCGAACCGAGTCGGCACTTTTCATGAAGGCGCCTGCCTATGCATGGCCGAACGGCGTAAACGTCTTATTACAGCCAAAGACGCAAACCATTTAAAAGGAGTCAAGCCAGGGCTTAATTTGCCAATTGTTGTGTTTCAGCAAGTAGCAGGCGTGATTGGCATAACTGGAGAACCTGAGCAAATGGAGCCGTACGGCGAATTGTTGCGGCGGATGACAGAATTGCTCATTCAGGAAGCACATATGATGGAACAAATGCAATGGCAAACTCGTGCTCTGCAAGGGTTTGTGCAAGAGTGGCTTGAAGCAGGGGCGCTGACTGAGCCTTTAAAACGGCAAGCAGCGGCCCATTCCCTTGATGTGCAAACCGAAAAACAAATTGTCCTGATTGAGACAGGGTTGGATGAAACGATCCACTGGCGCGGTTTGGCGCAGTGGCGTGAACAGAGAAAAGGAATGATTGCCATCCCGTGGGAAAGAAATAAGGTTCTGCTTGTATGCTCGCCGCAGACAGAAACTGCGCTTAAAGCGACTGTCCATACATTGGTGGAAACGCTCGACATTGGCGGGAGCTGGTGGGGAGGCGCCGGCAGGGCGTTGCCGCCTGATGAGATTAAGAAGAGTTACGCGGAAGCGCAAGCGGCCTTAGCGGCAGCAAGAAAAACAAACCGTTTCGTGTTTGAACATGAGTTGAAGTTGGAACTGTGTGTAGAGGCAATTCCTGCTGATACAAAAGCACGCTTTGTTGAACGGGTTTTAAAAAAAGTCGGCGATGAACAAGAGCTTTTAGGGACATTGGCTGCTTTTTTAGAGAACGACCAATCGTTGAAACGGACAGCAGAAGCCCTTCATGTTCATATCAACACACTCCATTACCGTTTTCACAAGCTTAAACAGCATACAGGTTTAGATGTACGAAAGAGCGAGGATTTTGTTCTGTTTTATTTGGCCCATTTGTTTTTGGAGGATTCTACAAAGAAAGCCGATTCGAACGGCGATAATTTTGCATGAGCTCCTATAGAAAAGCGATTTCCGATTTTGTAAGCTTAAGAGATTAAGAACAAAAGAGGAAGAGGGATGAGAGCATGCTGTCTCAAGCAATAACAGAAGAATTGGAGAAGATTGTCGGCAATGGCAATGTGCAAACGTCTCAGGCGAGCCGCCTTGTCTATTCCTATGATGCCACCCCGAATTTTCAAGCCCTTCCTGACGCCGTAGTCGCGCCGCGCTCGACCGAGGAAGTTGCTGAGGTGGTCAAAGTGTGCAACCGGGAAAAGATCCCGATTGTGCCAAGGGGGTCAGGTACGAATTTATGCGCAGGGACTGTGCCGACAGAAGGCGGCATTGTTCTGCTGTTCAAACATATGAACAAAATCATTGAAATTGATGAGGATAATTTAACAGTAACCGTACAACCAGGTGTCATTACATTAGATATGATTGAGGCTGTTGAAAAAAAGCAGCTTTTCTACCCGCCTGACCCAAGTTCGATGAAAATTTCTACAATTGGCGGCAACATTAATGAAAACTCTGGTGGTTTGCGTGGGTTAAAATACGGCGTGACCCGCGATTATGTGCTGGCGCTTGAAGCGGTGTTGCCAAATGGTGATATTATCCGGACCGGCGGGAAATTGGCGAAGGACGTTGCCGGCTACGACTTAACGCGCTTGCTTGTTGGAGCGGAAGGAACGCTTGGCGTTATTACAGAAGCGACATTAAAACTTGTGCCGATGCCGGAGACGAAACAGACGATGCTTGCTTTGTTTTCTGATATGGAAGCAGCAGCACGGTCCGTTTCTTCCATTATTGCCAACCGCATTATTCCCGTTACGCTTGAGTTTCTGGACCAGCCAACATTAAAAGCGGTGGAAGATTTTGCGAAAATCGGGCTCCCGACTGATGCTGAAGCCGTATTGCTCATTGAACAAGATGGAGCAAAAGAAGTGGTCGAACGGGACATTCAGCATATAGCTGAGATTTGTTTGAATGAAGGAGCGCTTTCGGCTGAAGTCGCATCGTCAAAAGAAGAAGCGCTCGAACTGACGGCAGCCCGCCGTGCAGCATTGTCTGCGCTGGCAAGGCTCCGGCCGACAACGATTTTAGAGGACGCAACGGTGCCCCGCTCAGAAGTGGCGAATATGGTCCGGGCAATTAACGAGATTGCCAAAGAATACAATGTGACGATTTGCACGTTTGGGCATGCTGGAGATGGCAACTTGCACCCGACGTGCTTAACGGATGTCCGCGATGAAGAGGAGATGCACCGAGTCGAGGAAGCATTTGCTGCTATTTTTGCAAAGGCGATCGAACTTGGCGGCACGATTACAGGCGAGCATGGCGTCGGCATGATGAAAGCCCCTTATTTGGAATGGAAGCTAGGAGAGGAAGGGATTGCGTTAATGCGCGCGATCAAACAAGCGATTGATCCAAACCATATTATGAACCCGGCAAAACTGTTTGCGAAGGAAACAAGAAAACGGGTGGTGGTGAGCCAATGAGCCAAGTGGAAATGACGGCACGGGAGCAGGCGATTCAAGCTGATTTTGCAAAACGGATGGACGAAACGGAGCTCCTTAACTGCATGCAATGCGGGTTTTGTTTGCCACACTGCCCAACTTATTTGGAGACAGGTTATCAAGAAGCACATTCGCCTCGGGGCCGCATTGCCCTGATGAAAGCGGTCCATGACGGTTTGATCGCCCCAGATGAGGAAGTCAAACGCTCCTTAGACTTATGCCTGGGCTGTCGCGCTTGCGAACCTGTTTGTCCTGCAGGCGTAAACTATGGCCATATGCTTGAAGAAGCCCGTGACATTTTTGAAGACCATTCGATTCACTCTGCTGGTGTCAAAACGGTGCGCAAAACTGTGTTTGAAGGGTTGTTTCCCCACCAAAACCGAATGGAAAAAGCGATGAGCCTTGTTGGCTTTTACCAGCGTAGCGGACTGCAACACATTACCCGGAAAATAGGGTTTATGAAGTTGTTTCCAGAGAGCATGCAGGCAATGGAAAGGGCGATGCCAAACGTCCTTCCTCAAAAAGAGCGGAAGGCACACAAACGTGTATATGAAGCAGAGCAAGCGCCTGTTGCTACAGTTGCTTTTTTCAAAGGCTGTTTAATGGATACGATGTTTTATGAAACCAACAAAAACACGATTATGTTATTGCAAAAGGCTGGTTGCCGTATTGTCGTCCCAGATAGCCAAGGATGCTGCGGCGCCCTCCATGGCCATAGCGGCGAGAAGGCAAAGGCGCAAGAAATGGCGCGCAAAAACATTGATGCCTTTGAGGATAGCGGCGCCGATTTCATTATTTCAAATGCCGGCGGTTGTGGCGCTTTTCTCCAAGACTATAGTCATTTGCTTAGCAAAGACCGTGATTATGCTGAGCGTGCCGCTGATTTTACAGCCAAGATGAAAGACATCTCGCAAATTTTAGTAGAAGTCGGCTTTCATGAGCGCGTGCCGCTGAAATTGGCCTCCCAGCGGATCACTTACCAAGACTCGTGCCATTTACGCAATGTCATGAAAACAGCCTCTGCTCCCCGGCAGTTGCTCCAGGCAATTGAAGGGGTCGAATTGATCGAAATGGAAAAAGCCGATAGTTGTTGCGGGTCAGCAGGTATTTACAACATCATTGAGTCGGAAATGTCGATGCAAATTCTTGACCGGAAAATGGAACATACAAAAGCGACGGAAGCAACGACAGTTGTCACAGCGAACCCTGGCTGCCTTTTGCAAATGAAGCTTGGCATTGAACGCGAAGGCTTACAACAAAAAATGGAGGCTGTCCATATCGTCGATTTACTTGCAGAAGCGGTTCAATAACCTCGCTCAGACTGATAGAAAACGCTTGTCAGACGAGGAGTGAAGGCGAGGGAAGATGCGAATAGAACGGGGGTTCATGAGCATATGACCGAGACAAACGACGAAGTATGCGAGCGTTTGTCTACAGTCTGAAGCCTTGCTAGGATGTCCTAGCAAGGCTTGTTTGCGTTTACGGCGATGATTAAGGGAATGAAACCGTTGACGGTGAAAGCTCGCTCCATTAAAATGAATAAATGTTACTATCCTTATTAATAATCTTGGTTTTATAGGTTAAAAGGAGGATCGCAATGCAAGTGAAAATTAGCCATGTGGAAAAGACATTTGCCAAAGGCAAAAACGATACACTCCACGTTTTAAATGATATTGACATGACGATTAACGAAGGCGACTTCGTTTCGCTTCTCGGCCCTTCAGGCTGCGGAAAATCGACGATTCTCAACTTAATTGCTGGGCTTGACTCGCCGACGAGCGGCGACGTGTTCGTCAATGGGAAGCAAGTAAACAAACCTGGCAACGACCGTGTTGTTGTTTTCCAAGAAGCAGGTTTGTTTCCATGGATGAATGTGCTTGAAAATGTTGCGTATGGACTAAAATTAAAAGGCTTTTCCAATCAAGAAAGTGCAGAAAAGGCACGTGAAGGTTTGAAAATGGTGCATCTTGGCAACTTTTCCACTGCTTATCCCCATGAGCTATCTGGAGGAATGAAGCAACGTGTCGCGATTGCACGGGCGCTTGTGATGGATCCTGATATTTTGCTCATGGATGAACCTTTTGCCGCTCTTGATGAGCAAACGAGAATGGTCCTCCATAAAGAACTGTTGGAAATATGGGCAGAGACAGGCAAAACGATTTTATTCATTACTCATAATATCCGCGAAGCGGTCATGCTTTCCAATCGAATTGTGTTAATGGGAACAAGACCTGGGCGAATAAAAAAAGAGTTTACCGTTCAAGCGGCGTTGCCTCGTGACCCAGCAGATAGTTACCTAGTGGATTTGGAAAGAAGGATCATGAAAGAACTTGAAGACGAGATGGAAAAAGTGTTGAAGGAGGAGTTTGGAGATGGTTACAGCTATAAGACGGACCGTATTCGTCGCGGCGATCATAGCTATATGGGAGATCATATCTAAAAGCGGCTTCTTTCCAACCTTCCTTTTTCCTCCGTTGATTTTGCCGAATGATCCAGGCGGCGTTACCGTAGTTGGAACGCTTATCAATGGCATTGCGGACGGACGCATGTTAACAGCAACGGGCCTCACGCTCGGACGGCTGTTGATCGGTTTTGCAATAGCGATTTCTCTTGGCCTTTTGTTCGGTTATTTGATTGCCCGCTACAAATGGGTAGACGACACACTCGGCTTTTTGGTGACGGCGTTGCAGTCGATTCCAAGCATTGTTTGGTTTCCGCTAGCGATTGTTTGGTTTGGCTTAGGCAATGCATCGATTTTGTTTATTGTTACAATCGGAGCTACTTGGACAATGACAGTAAGCGCCAGCACCGGCTTTAAAAACGTGCCCAGCTTGTATTTGAATGTAGCACGGACGCTTGGCTCATCAGGGGCTCATCTCGTACGGACTGTTGTGTTGCCCGCTTCTGTCCCGCACTTGATTTCCGGTTTGCGGATGGCCTGGGCTTTCGCTTGGCGGGCAATTATGGCTGGTGAGCTGCTAGGTGGTTCAGGCGGGTTAGGGTATTTGCTTAATATGGGGCGCTCGCTCCAGCAAATGGATCTCGTCTTGTCGGTCATGATCATCATCGGTATCATTGGCACGTTAATGGATAATCTCGTGTTTTTACGCGCTGAACGATCTGTTCAGAAAAAGTGGGGCTTGAAGCCAAGTCTATAAACCAAGTACCTGATAAAGAAGGGGAGAGTCGAATGAAAGGAATCATAAAAGCAGGCGCGTTTGCCTGCGTGGCAGCGCTTGCCTTAGCAGGATGCGGCCAAGGCGCAACAGAAGGGGAAGTTCGGATTGGTTATTTTCCGAATCTCACCCACATTGCTACCATTATTGCGTTGGAAAATGGCTATTTTGATGAAGAATTTGGCGAGGAGACGACGATTCAAACGATGACTGTTCCAGACGGCAGCGCTTTTATGGAGGCAATGTCGACAAATGAGATTGACATCGGCACAGTCGGGCCAGGGCCAGCAATGAATACGTATACGTCCAATCCCGCCCATTCGATTATTGCTGGTGCAGTCAATGGCGGAGCTGTGTTAATGGTCCGTGAAGATGCTGGTGTGGAGACAGTCGCTGATTTAGCTGGGGAACGGGTAGCAGTGCCGACACTTGGTTCGACGCAGGATGTCATGCTCCGTAAAGCATTAGCGGATGCAGGGGTTGATGCCGAGGAGGTAGAACTCATTCCACAAGCGCCGGCGGATACGTCGACGTTGTTTAACCAAGGGGACGTGGCAGCGGCAGCGACCCAGGAACCGTGGGGCAGCTATTTGGAGGAACAAACAGGGGCTCGCTTTTTGTTGGACGCTGATGCGTTTGCGTGGGGAGAGGAATCTACCAACACGGTTGTTGTAGCGACGCATGATTTTCTCGATGTCAATGAGGAGTTAGCACGGGCCTATTTGCGCGCGCACAAAAAAGCGGTTGAGTTTGTCCAAGAGCAACCTCAAGAAGCAGCCGGCATTTTTGTCAGCCATATCAAGGAAGAAACGGGGAACGAGCTGAACATAGCAGAAATAGAGCAATCAATGGAGCGGTTGTTCCCAACCGTTGACGTTAATGAACAAGTTTTGCAAGAGATGGCCGAAATTGCCCATGAGGCAGGCAATATGAGTTCAACTGATATTGACGGATTGGTTGATTTAAGCTATCTAGAAAAGTAAAAACAATTGCTGGAAAGGAAAGTTTTCTAATTTGAGGTAGCCAAGCGAAACGGACTGAATCGTAAAATCTATTTTTTTTAGGATTCAGTCCGTTTTGAAACAGCGACCATAATAGAGCGAGAGAGCACTTGACGCCTGCATTTAGCCACGTATTTTCCATACATGGTTTGTCCAACTGCAAGCATTTGCTCGTTTCTTCCATTGTTGATTCAAACGTGTAAATGACAATATTTATTTTATGTTACTAGAAGAGCAGTGACGTACTGATCTCATTAGAAGCTATCTTTTTCAATACAATTGTCTCATGCTTAGGGGGGATCGATCACAAGGCCATTTAATCCGTCAGTGTCTTGCTCATGATGAAATCGACTTGTTCGTCATCTCCCATGTAAAATGAGTGTGCTCCTGTTTGCACAAACCCCATTTTCTTATAAAAAGAAAGAGCATTGTGATTCTTTTCCCATACGCCGAGCCAGATGTTCTTCTTCTTCCGTTCGATTGCCATTTCGATCGCTTGATTTAACAAATATTTACCAAGTCCAAGCTTTTGGTATTTGGTCTTTATATAGATCCTTTGGATTTCAAGTGATTCAGCCCCCATGTCTTCAGACTGGGCATCATTCATATTAACCTTTAAATATCCCGCAACGTCATTGTTAAAGTAAATAAAAAAGAAATGCGAGGAACGGTTGGCTAACTCTTTTTCTAACTGTTTTTCGTTAAATGCTTTTTTCAAATAGGCATTCATATTTTCGGGTGTATTATGATCCTTAAATGTTTCATTGTATGTTTCATAACTAATGTCTTGAAGTAATTGCAAATCAGCTAATGTGCACTTTTTAATCGTGATAGTCAATTTATTTGTCCACCCTTTACAAATCAATAATGTCTCTTGTTGCCCTTTTTTACAAACTCCCAATCCTTTTCTACATTTTTTCTGACTCTTTGCAGTAGATGAAAAATGGTTTCTGCTTCACTTTCAGAAAATCCTGTTAAGGCAACGGTATTGGAATAATCATTTTCTTTTCTTATAAAAGGATAAACACGCTCCCCTTTCTGTGTAGGAAAGAGTTTTTTTATTTTTTTGTTATGTGCATCCTCCTTCTTTTCAATAAAACCGTTCTTTTCCAGTTTCTTTATCGCGCGAGCTGCGGTTGTACGATCTACTTTTATCATCTCGGCTAGTTTTTCTTGAATGATGCCTGGGTGTTCACAGATTCTCACAAGGTATAAATACTGTCCTTTTGTAAGGTCAAATTCTTTAAACTCGATATTGCTGATAGAATCTAATGCCCTTGCTATCATTCCAATCTCACGGAGAATTTCCTTCATTATTAAAACTCCTTATATATTATTTTGTTGTAAATGCAACAAAAATGATGTATTCATTTTACTCGAATTTTATTGTATTTGCAATAAAAAATGATTATAAAGTCGTCATCGATAGCAAAGCTTCCGAGCCACACATAGGCTTTAAGTTAAGTGAATCTCTAAAAACAAAATGAACATCATTAGACAGTTTCCCGATATTTTTCACGCCATTGCCTCGTGATTTTAAGCTATAATGGAGCAACGACATTAGATCGGTTTGCATAGAGAGAAAGGCACGTACAGCAAACGGGAAAGGAGAGGCCATGTCGCGTTTTGTTAAAATTGCTGTTGTTGTTTTGCTGCTAGCCGCAGCTATTGGCATTATTGCGTATTCAAGCTCCACACCATACGCCAACCAAGACATGAGGGGCATCCTTAGCAGGCTGCCGCTATCGTGGCTGGAACAGACATTTATCGGCCAGATTTCTTTTGTCTATGGCGGAAGGCCAGTTGGCATTGCTTATACAGGCGTAGAAGCGTTTGTTGAATTTTTCTTGCGCAAAGGGGCCCATTTTGTTTCTTTCTTTGTGATTGGCGCTTTGGCTTGCCGGTTGTTTGCGTACATCTTCCGCCTGCGCTTTGCAAGTTTTTTCGCCCTTATATTCGTTATTGGTTATGCTTCCTTCGATGAGTACAGGCAATCGCTTGTACCAGATCGCACGCCATTAGTGGAAGATGTTTTATTGGATACAGTAGGTGGAATAACAGGCATTCTCCTTGTTGTTGTATGGGTGTCTGTTCGAAAAATGAGGCAAAGCCGAACGCTTCCTCCAGTAAGCCAGGAGCCGCGGACGAGAATGGAACGCAGGCAACGGCAACGCGCTTAGCAAAGACGCAGAAAGAAGCGGCAGCCCAGCGATATCGCAGGCTGCCGCTTTGTTGTTATTGTGCGTTGGATTTGCTGATTTGTTCTGTACGCTGCCGTGTAAAGATGTTCATGTGACAGCATGATTGCTGTCTTTTAATCAATGGTTGTTTTTCAGGTTTTGCACAAGTGCAGCCGTTTTTTTGTGCTTTTCAAAGTGGAGCGCTTTTTCAAAAGCACGGTATGCTTTTTTCTCGCCATGAAACCGGAACATCGCGTATTGATGGAGTTCAAATGTCTTTTCTATTTCAAATAGGTTGATTGCTTCTTTAAGGTTGTCTGCCCGCTGGTGAAGGAAATACATTTTAAATTTTTGGATAGCATAGGGCTTTAAATAGTAAGGTGGAATATCGGTTTCGGAAACAAGCTGTTGAAATGTTTCTCTGGAAGCTGCTTTTGCCGAATCTAACCGTTGCTTTGCGTGTTCTAGTTTCTGCTTATACAAGCGGCTGTGTTTAATGAGTCGGTTGATACCATACATTCCTGCAAAGTAAAAGAAAAGAGGCGTTAAAATGAATAGGGCTAAAAACAACAACGCCTTGTATAAAAAGAAAGGCAAAGAAAGGAGTTGGAATACAGCGATCAGCCTATTGCCAAATAACGTGTGAAAGGAAAAAAGGAATAGAATGATTGCACAAGCAAACCATGTGTTCAGATAGCGTGGGAGAAAAAAGTGACGCAGCGGCCCGCTTGTCAGTTGCTGAAACTGTTCCAGGCATTGCCTCTCTTCTCCTTGTGCTTGTTCGTTTTGTTCAACGAGCACTTCCAGAGACTGAATATGGGCAAGCCATTGCTTTTGGTTCATACTATCCCGCCTTTCCTTGTTCTTGTCCAGTTGTTTTATTTTTATGATGTCCGTTTGGCAACAATGACTGTTTTCGCAAGAAGTTCTTGTTCCTCGGTATTTTCGAGTGAAGGCTGCATATAGATGATTCGAGACGAAAGGAGAGGAAAAGATGGAAAAAACGGTTACGGTCGGACTCGAACATGGGCTCCATGCGAACGCGGCTTCGGCATTTGTCCATGAAGCAGGGCAGTACAAAGCGGATGTCTACCTTAAGAAAGGATCTTCAACGATTAACGCAAAAAGCATTCTTGGCTTAATGAGCATCGTTGTTCAAAAAGGAGATGACGTGTTGTTGACAGCAGAAGGTGCAGATGAGGAAGCCGCGATTGAACGATTAAGCACATTTTTGGAAGGAAAATAACGAAAAAACCGGTGCCACGTGCATCGGTTTTTTTATTTAACAAACGATTACCATCCTTGTAGTAAGCAAAGGTCTAACCGACTTTGTGGTAGCCACTTTGCCATAGCTGGAGAAAAGGGCATCATTGTCCTTTTTGTGAAAAAAGATTTGACAACGCTTTCTCAAGAGACTACAATAACCAATAAGTTCATATCATATGATATAACTTGTAACATATGTTACCGAATTTAAACTAATAATATGAAGTGTAACATATGTAAAAGATCATTCGTTCAAAAAACGAGGAGGAAGATGTATGTCCATTTATCGGGAATTACAAGAGCGTGATAAACAACAACAGCCAATTAAAGTGGGAGTAATCGGTGCCGGTCAAATGGGATTCGGTTTAATTTCTCAAATCTCTCGGATCCCAGGAATGGTCGTTGGTGGGATTTGCGATGTCCATATTGAAAATGCAGAAAAAGCCCGTGATTTTTACCGTTCTCAAGAAAATAGAAAAGTGGAGACTGTTGTTTCTTCTGATTACCGGGCAGTTATCCAATCAAATACAGTAGAGGTGGTCGTCGATGCAACGGGCGTCCCAGAAGTCGGTGCCAATATTGCCTTGGAGGCGCTTCGTTCAAGAAAGCATCTTGTGCTGCTAAATGTTGAAGTAGACATTACGATCGGATCATATATGCATAGCATGTTCGATGCGGCTGGCCTTGTCTATTCTGGTTCAGCAGGGGACGAGCCGGCAGCGATTGTAGAACTTTATGAATTCGCGAAAACAATGGGGTTAGAAGTAGTCGTAGCAGGAAAAGGTAAAAACAACCCACTTAAGCCAACAGCCAATCCTGATACATGTGCAGAGGAAGCCAAACAGAAACATATGAGCGCACATATGCTGGCAGCATTCCAGGATGGCACGAAGACAATGGCTGAGATGAATTTATTGAGCAATGCGATTGGGCTTGTGCCAGATAAAGTCGGGATGCATGGAGTCGACGCCAACTTAGATAATGTCGCTAAGAAGCTAGATTTGAAAGAAAACGGTGGCGTCCTTGATTCACTTGGTGTTGTAGAATATGTAAACGGTTTAGCACCTGGGGTGTTTGTCATTGTCAAAAGTGAATTGGAACCTGTAGATGAGGAACTGCGCTACTTGTTAAAAGTCAACGCTAACCATGGCCCGCATTACACGTTATACCGTCCGTACCATCTGGCAAGCCTAGAAACACCAATTACGATTGCTAAGGCAGTGCTTCATCATGATACGTCGATTCATCCCCTTGGCGCACCGGTTTCTGAAACCGTAGCAGTTGCCAAACGTGCGATTCAGCCAGGTGAGAGACTGGATGGAATTGGCGGTTATAGTGTAAGAGGCATGTTGGAAACACATCAGGATATGAAGCGGAATGGCCATATTCCGATTGGCCTGATCAGTGGCAATGTCGTCGCCAAACGAGCCATTGAAGAAGGACAGTTTTTAACGATGGATGATGTCGAACTCGACACAATGACTACTGTTTGGAAGCTGCGTGCATTGCAAGACCATTTATTTGCTGAATAACAAGGAGAAGGTGGATATGAAGCTTGTACTAATTGCTTGCTGTCTGTTGCTTATTCAATCAGCGTTGACTGCAATCCAAGTTCGCTATTACCAAAAATTGATGAAAGCACTAGTTGGAAAATATAGAGGGGAAAAGGGGTACCACCTTTTCTCAGGACAATCCCGCCGTCGAATCGGGCCTGGTTCTATCGTTCTCTTAGTAGTAGATGAGTCTTACATCATCCAAGAGTGCCAGTGTATGCGAGGGGTAAGTATTCTGTCTACTTTTAAAGAGATGGAAGAATACGAAGGAATGCACTTGGGCGAGCTGTTGGACAGGCTTCACACTTCAGAAAAAAAACGTAAGTCTCCTGCATTGCAAACGGCCTTACAGGCTGCTGGCGAGCAAGCACTAACGGCGATTTCAAAGATGAGGAGAACGACCTCGATTTCTTAAAAAGGAGTGAAAGAGATGGACTGGATTGAATGGTTCGGCGAGCATTTTATCGGCATGTTTAATGCAGGTGGAGAACAATTCATGAATCTCCTTACTGGCATTGTCCCAACGCTAGTCGTTTTACTAACCTTCACTTACGCACTAATTAAATTTATCGGGGAGGAACGGGTCACGAAAGCGATCCGTTTCACTTCAAAATATGCACTGCTACGTTACACCGTTATGCCAATCCTATCGATTCTACTACTTACGAATCCAATGGCTTACACATTTGGGCGCTTTGTCGAGGAGCGCCAAAAACCTGCTTTCTTTGATTCGCTCGTGTCATTTTTGCATCCGGTTACAGCCTTATTTCCATACGCAAACGCTGGGGAGCTGTTTGTCTATCTCGGCATAGCAAATGGATTGACACAAGCAGGTTACTCGACGTCGGAGTTAGCAGTGCGGTTTTTCCTGGTCGGTATTCTGGTTATGCTGATCAGAGGGTTACTGACGGAGCAAATCACAAAATACCTGATGAAGAGAATGTGACAGGAGGGAAACCGGCATGGCATATAAAGCAGTATTTATCAGCAAAGGTTCAGGCGGGTGGGGGACTGGCCTCCGCATTGAACCGAAAGGGAAAAAGACGAAAGTCGTGTCGATCACAGGCGGGGGAATTCACCCTGTCGCCCAACGCATTGCTGAATTGACTGGGGCAGAAGCAGTCGATGGCTTCAAACATTCAGTCCCAGAAGATGAAATGATGTGTGTCGTGATTGACTGCGGCGGAACGGCTAGAATTGGACTATACCCAATGAAACGAATTCCTACAGTTGATATTCTCGCTTCTTCTCCATCAGGCCCATTGGCAAAACATATCAAAGAAGACATTTTCGTCTCTGGTGTTACACCGAAAGAAGTGTCCTTGGCAGAAGCAACAGAGGAGAAGCACGATTCAGCCCCTGCAGAGGAAGAAAGTCGTTTCAACCCAGCAAATAAAGAAGAATTTAAGGAAGAGTACGAAAAAGTCAAAAATGAGCATCGTTCCCAAAATGATAACTGGCTCATGCGATTTTCAAAAGGAATCGGAAAAGTCACTGGTGTATTTTATCAGGCCGGACGTGATTCAATTGAAATGCTTATTAAAAATATCATCCCGTTCATGGCTTTTGTAAGCATGTTGATTGGCATTATCAATTACACGGGAATCGGCGATTTGATTGCCAATACGATGTCACCGCTTGCTAGCTCGATTTGGGGCTTAATCATCATTGTTATGATCTGCACACTGCCATTTTTATCGCCAGTGCTAGGTCCAGGGGCGGTCATTGCCCAGGTAATCGGTGTCTTGATCGGTAGCCAAATTGCGCTTGGGAATATTCCGCCGCAATTTGCGTTACCAGCATTATTTGCGATTAACGGTCAAGTGGGAGCCGATTTCGTACCAGTTGGGTTATCATTAGGAGAAGCGAAGCCAGAAACAGTACAGTATGGCGTGCCTGCCGTTCTGTATAGCCGCTTGATTACAGGCGTGTTGGCTGTTGTCATTGCCTACGTGGCTAGTTTTGGCATGTATTAAGGAGGAAAAAGAATGTATCAAACAATTGTAAAAGAAATTGGACAGATGGCCCCATCTTTTGCAGACGACAAAATCGTGATTCTTTTTGGGATGGAAGCGCCAGCAGAACTTAGGGAAATTTCATTCCTCCATCAAGTAGATGGGGAATTTGAAGACAATCCCATTAAAGAAGGCGGTACACTTGTTATTGATGAACAGGAATTTGTAATCGAAAAAGTCGGTTCGGCTGCAAATGAAAATTTACGGACATTGGGTCACATCTCGATTTACTTTACTGAACCGCAAGAAGAGGTTTTGCCTGGTGCCGTGTTTGCCAGTCCACATACATTTCCTGTTATAGAAAAGGGTAGCAAAATCACATTTAAGTAGTACAATAATAGTTGGAAATCTTGTAATGTAAAACCACAGGATAGGGTGGTCAAATGTCACTTTTGGGAGATCGAAGACTTTTAGTAAAAATCGCCCAAATGTATTACGAGGAAGGGGCGACACAATCGGAAATTGCCCAGGCCATTGGTGTAAGTCGGCCGCTTATTTCAAAGTATTTAGCGAAAGCAAGGGAGTTGGGTGTGGTAGAGATTATCATTCATGATCACGACACACATCCATTTACCGGATTGGAATCGAAAGTAGAGAAACGCTATGGATTACGGGAAGTTGTTTGTGTAGAATCCAACGAAAATGATGCTTCTAAAGCGCGGATGGGACAAGCGGCAAGCACTTATTTGTTGCGGATGATTCGCGATGGCCAGACAATTGGCATGAGCTCTGGGACGACTTTGCATGAAGTAGCGATGGCATTGTCATCTAGCCAGCACTTTCCAAACTTGCAATTCATCCCTCTCGTCGGTGGAATGGGGCATGAAAGAGTCGACATTCATGCCAACCAAATTGTTGCCAAGCTGGCTGATGTCCTTAAAGCGAAGTGCAAGTTGTTGCATGCTCCTGTACTAGTTGATTCAAAAGAAGCAAAGGAGATCATTGTCAATCAGTCTTCGATTAGAGAGATTTTTGAGATTGGCGCAAAAGCGGATATTGCCATGGTCGGCATAGGGGGGACACCAGAGCACTCGACAATGGTGAAGTCTTATCTCCAGCAGACAAAAGGCGTAATCGAGTATGAGAACATCGTAGGCGACATTTGCTACAATTTTATTGGAGAAGATGGTTGTACGATTGATAATGATTGGAATGCCAGAGTCATTTCGATGGATTTAGATCATGTAAAACAAATTCCTCTTGTGATTGGTGTAGCAAGTGGGAAGGAAAAGGTTAAAGCGATTAAAGCAGCACTTGTTGCAAAGTTGATACACGTGCTTATAACGGATGATCTGACTGCGAGAATGCTATTGGATAGTTAGAACGGATGAAGGCTGTTGAGAAAACGAATCTCAACAGCCTTTTTCGTGTGTGCCCGGCATGCGCATGGGCTATAGGGTTGAAGTCCCGAACAGTGAAGGTCACTGTAACTGTTAGCCGACGACAAGGGTGTCTGGGGCGACTCAGAATCTGAAGGAAGTCCGAGGCAAACCTCCGCTCCGAGGAACACGAATCTCATCAGGCGCTTATTCTTGGATGAGGCTGCACGACAAGTCGAAGTCCTAGTGACCAAAGGGGATAGGCGTAAATGAGGCGGAGACATGGAGGGGAAGGACATGCGCTTACCCGGGGAGATCTAGTGATCGTGCGGAACACGTTCCGTAACCACTTGTGTGAACAGGTGCTGAGACATTAGAAGTCAGCAGAAGTCATAGTACATGTCTGATCTAGACAGACATGGAAGGACGGAATCAGGAAAGGAATAAGAGGACTTGGCGAACGTTGTACGTGTTGAAGCAGAAACATCTACGGAACCTACTCTCCCGCAAGAAGCGGTGAATCCCGCAGGGGGCTGGAGAGAGGGCGGAGCGTACAGCCACACAAGAAGACCCCTCTTATACGAAGGAGTAGAAATACATGTTGGATCAGATTCTATCAAGAGACAATCTCCTCCAAGCGCTCAAGCGCGTGGAGTCCAATAAAGGAAGTCCTGGTGTCGATGGGATGACGACAAAATCCGTCCGATCTTATCTCATGGAAAACTGGGACTCCTTGAGAAGGGCAATCATGGAAGGAACCTACTCTCCTCAGCCAGTAAGACGGGTCGAAATCCCGAAACCGTCTGGAGGCGTAAGGGCATTAGGCATTCCAACGGTGATTGACCGTCTGATCCAACAAGCCATCGCTCAAGTGTTGTCAAAGAAGATGGACCCAAGCTTTTCCGAAAATAGCTACGGGTTTCGTCCAGGAAAACGGGGACATGACGCGGTCAAAAAGGCGAAGACGTATATCCAAGAAGGGTACGGATGGGTCGTGGACATTGACCTCTCGAAGTTCTTCGATCGCGTCCATCATGACCGCTTAATGAGACGTCTGAGCCAGATCATTCAAGATCGACAAGTGTTGCGTCTGATTAGACGCTACCTTCAAGCAGGGATTATGGAAAACGGACTGGTTCAGCCGAGTACAGAAGGAACGCCGCAAGGCGGACCGCTCAGTCCGCTTCTTTCCAACATTGTGTTAGATGAGTGGGATCAGGAACTAGAGAAACGAGGCTACCGATTCGTTCGTTACGCGGATGACTGCCAGATTTACGTCAAGTCACGACGGGCGGCAAAACAAACGCTAACAAAGATGACGACGTTCCTAGAGGATCGTCTCCGTCTTCAAGTGAATCGGGAAAAGAGCGCATGGGGGCGCCCGTGGGAGCGGAGCTTCCTGGGGTTCACCTTCACGCGCAACCGACAAGACCCAAAGATACGAATCGCACCCGCAAGCCTTAAACGATGTAAAGATCGCATTCGCGAACTCACCTCACGTCGCCACTCGATTGAGATGGAAGAACGAATTCGCAGACTGAATCAGTTTCTTATAGGATGGATAGGCTACTTTCAGTTAGTCGAAACGCCATCTTTCCTACAGAAATTAGACGCATGGGTGAAGAGACGCCTCCGAATGATCCGCTGGAAAGAATGGAAGAAACCGAAAACGAGACAGCGGAAGCTCGTCTCACTTGGCGCCAGGATAGGAAAAGCGTGGGAATGGGCCAATACGCGAAAAGCCTATTGGCGAATCGCGAAAAGTCCGATCTTACACAAAACCCTCGACTCTGCTTATTGGAAGAGTCAAGGGCTCAAGAGCTTAATGGAACGTTATGATACACTTCGTCAAACTTAACTGAAACCGCCGTATACGGAACCGTACGTGCGGTGGTGTGAGAGGTCGGGGGTTAGTCGCCCCCTCCTACTCTATTTTTTGTCGATGTTCAGCTAGCTACTGTGAGAAGAAACAGAAACATGTCTGCTTTGTACACCAGACTTAGCGAGAAACGCCGTGCGCAAACGATTGGTCAATCGTTTTACGCGTACAAAAGTAAAGGACGAGGTTGATGCTCCCTAGAACGATAAAGCCAGCAACACCGGTAATCCCGTTGATTAGTTCGGGGTTTCCGCCTGCGACAAGAATGAGTCCAATTCCAGCTGTCGCATTCATGACACCATGAAAGAAAGCGGCGGGGTAGATCGTTTTTGCTTTTATCGTTATAAAGCATAAAAGCGGCGACAACAGCATGCAAAAAACCGTCATCATCAAAATACCGAATAAAGGCGTACTTGGGTAATTATGTCCTGCCAACGTTAGTGGAGCATGCCATGGTCCCCACAGCAAGCCGATCAGAAAAGACGCTTTCCAGAAGCCAAGGCTTTTTAATTCAGTCAATAACAAGCCGCGCCAAGCTGCTTCTTCACCAAAAGCAAAGGCCGCATTGAGCGTGACACCGGCAAGCAAGGCGTTGATTGCCATCATCCATAGTGGATGAAAAGGCAACGCTTCAAAAGCAGCTTCCGTGGCATTCCTCGTGTTCTCATCCATTGCGGAATAATAGGCTTCCATCGTTAAGGAAAGGCTCGTTCCTGGGAAAACTAATGCGACTAAAACTGTTGCCGAAACGAGGAAGAATGGCAAAAAGGCGGCGAGAACCCACCAAAAAGAGAAGCGCCCTTTTAATAGCAAAGCAGGTGCGAGCGGCTGTTTGAAAACGACTTTTTGCGTTAACACAGCGCTGATAAACGGGAAGAGCATATACACCATCGCAAATAATTGAAAGATTAGAGGGTTTTTGTAGGCGCCGCTCAGCAAAAATACCGCTCCTGTGCCAAAGCTGATTCCAAAAAGAATACAAACAAACACAATGAGCTTCTTTTTATCCATGGGCTTTCACGTCCTCGTTTTTTCTATATGTACGTAGAGAAGATAGAAAGGATTCATTTCTCTTGATATACCCCTATAGGGTATGTTATGGTTTAAGCAGATACTTCATTTTAGCCGAGAAGGTGAAATAGATGAGTGAGAAAAAAGCAGCGCTCTCGATTACCGGAATGACGTGTGCGGCCTGTGCAACGAGAATTGAAAAAGGGCTTAACAAGATCGAAGGCGTCTCACAGGCGACGGTTAATTTAGCGAATGAGAAAGCAACCATTACCTATGACAGCAACAAAACCGAGCCGAACGTTTTTGCTGAGAAAATCGACAAGCTTGGCTATGGCGTTCGTCTTGAAAAAGCGATCTTTAATGTAAAAGGAATGACTTGTGCTGCTTGTGCAACGAGAATCGAAAAACGACTCAAAAAAATGCCTGGTGTCACAGAAGCAAACGTAAATTTAGCGATAGAGCGGGCAACGGTTGTCTACAATGAGGCAGAAACAAACGAACAGGAAATGATTCGCGTTGTTGACAAGCTTGGCTACCAGCTTGAACACGAAGCGGCTAGTAACGGGAACGCCAAAGAAGAAGAAAGCCAGAAGCGTTTCGGATTGTTTCTTTTTTCAGCCATCTTGTCACTGCCACTTCTTTGGACGATGGTGACCCATTTTGAATTTACATCGTTTTTGTATGTACCTGATATGTTCATGAATCCATGGGTGCAGTTAGCGCTGGCGACACCCGTTCAACTGATTGTCGGCGCGCCCTTCTATAAAGGAGCCTACAAAGCATTGGCAAACAAAAGCGCCAATATGGACGTCCTTGTTGCCCTGGGGACGACAGTCGCCTACGTTTACAGCATTTTTCTTGGTTGGGAATGGTACCAGAATGGCCAAGTGGGCATGCCTGAATTGTACTTTGAAGCGGCCGCTGTCATTCTTACGTTAATTGTGCTAGGCAAATGGTTTGAAGCGAGAGCCAAAGGAAGAACAAGCAAAGCGATTTCTACTTTATTAGGATTGCAGGCGAAAACGGCACGAGTAATCCGTAACGGCAGTGAAGTCGAGTTGCCGATTGAAGAAGTAAAGGCAGGCGATGAACTTGTCATTCGCCCGGGAGAAAAAATTCCCGTCGACGGCTACGTAAAAAGCGGTGCCTCTTCCGTCGATGAATCGATGATTACAGGAGAAGCGCTCCCAGTCAGCAAGGAAGCAGACGATCTGCTGATCGGAGCAACGCTAAACAAGCAAGGGTCGCTGCGAATGATTGCCACAAAAGTCGGCAAAGATACAGCACTTGCGCAAATTGTCAAAGTGGTTGAAGAGGCGCAAGGGTCGAAAGCGGATATTCAACGTATTGCTGATAGAGTGTCTGGCGTTTTTGTCCCTGTTGTCGTTCTCCTAGCGGCAGCCACTTTTCTGGTTTGGTACACACTCATTGATCCAGGCAACATTCGCGCAGCGATTGTTCCTTTTATCACGATTTTAGTCATTGCCTGCCCGTGTGCGCTAGGTTTGGCGACACCGACGTCAATTATGGCTGGTTCCGGTCGAGCGGCTGAACTAGGGCTGTTGTTTAGAGGAGGCGAGCATTTGGAAAATACACGATCAATTACAACGGTTGTCCTCGACAAAACGGGCACGGTGACGAAAGGGACGCCGCAATTAACGGACATTGTGCCTGCAGAAGGAATAGACGAGAATGAGCTACTTGCTATAGTGGCAAGTGCTGAATTTGAATCGGAACATCCATTAGCGAATGCCATTGTGCAAGGTGCTGCTGACCGTGCCATTTCCTTAAGGAAGGCTGAGGCGTTTGAAGCATTAACGGGCTATGGCATTCGCGCTAAAGTGGACGGTGTTGTTATTCATATTGGTACACGAAAGCTGATGGAACAGGCAACAATCGACTACGCTGTGTTAGAAGAGCGGATGGAAAAACTGGAGCAGCAAGGGAAAACAGCGATGCTAGTAAGCAGCGGTACAGACATTGCTGGTTTGGTTGCTGTGGCTGATACAGTGAAGGAAACGTCTAAGGAAGCGGTGGAACGCCTCCACGAACTTGGGCTTGAAGTGATTATGCTCACTGGCGATAATGAGCGAACAGCAAAAGCGATTGCAGCGGAAGTTGGGATCAACCATGTGATAGCGGGTGTGTTGCCAGAGGAAAAAAGCGATGAAGTGAAGCGTCTTCAAGCAGAAGGCAAACGAGTAGCAATGGTAGGCGACGGCATTAACGATGCCCCTGCTCTTGCGGTAGCAGATGTGGGAATGGCGATGGGAACGGGCGCCGATGTGGCGATTGAAACAGCCGATGTCACGCTTATGCGTGGCGATGTAAACAGCGTCGCTGATGCGTTTCTCATGAGCAAAAAAACGATGCGCAACATTAAACAAAATTTGTTTTTCGCCTTTTTTTACAATTCGGCGGCAATACCAATTGCGGCGGCTGGACTCCTCGCCCCATGGGTAGCAGGAGCAGCGATGGCCTTTTCGTCTGTATCCGTTGTCGCAAATGCCCTGCGGTTACAACGAATCCGTATGCCCCAGAGAGGAGCTGCTAGTCAATGACGATTAAACGCTGGATACTAGCGGCTGTATGCTACTTGATCCTTGTAGTTGCAGGCTACGGTTTGCTAACTGGAACCAATCCGTTCGAAAGCACGGACGTTCATGAAAGTGAGCCTCACGAGTGAGACAACTTCAATAGAAAAGCTCAAGCCCCTGGCGAATGGCCAGGGGCTTGTTGTGCAAGTTTTAGTTGAGAGCGGCACGGAAGTAAAGCAGTCTCGTGATCAAAAAGTAAATCAATTGCAAGGCAGCATAAATGGAAATGACCAAGATCGCGTTTAATACAAGGTTGACATCGAGCATGTTGCTGAGCATCACGTAGGCAAAGCTGGCATGGACACTGCCGACAAGCACAGGTACAAAGAAAAGGAAACCCATTTGTTTATCCAATATCCGGCGCTTTTCTTTGTCTGTTAAGCCAATCCGGCTTAAAGCAAACAATTGTTTTTTCGTATCGGCCAAATCGGTAAACAATTTCAAATAGAGCATGCTTCCTTGGACAATGAAGAATAGCAAGCTGACAAACAAGCCAATAAACAGTACTAAGGAATACATTTGCATCAACATATGGTATTGATACGGCTTAGCTTGCAATACATAACCGTGTTCCCCTGTTGCTTCCATAATCGCCTCGGATACTTCCGTCTCATTTTGCCAATCGTCAAGTTCATAGGCAATGAAACGTTCGGTATGAACAGCAGGGGCCTGCTCCGCTTTGGCAAACGCTTCATCTGAAAGGATAAAGGTACTATTACTACTAAACAGAACCTCATTGTGTACTTCAAGATCCGTAAAGGTTTGCTCGGACTCGCCAAACGTAATCGTCAGTTCATCAAATTGAGCGGGGGAAAATAGATCTTCTCGACTAAAAGCTATAATTTCATTGCCTGCTAATGAAACAGGTTCTAAACCGATGTCTTCGCTGAGCCGGTTAAACGTGCTCTCCGAAATGACTGAACCAGACAATACCGTCTGTTCGTTCAAATAGGTTGGCGTGCCTAAAAACTCAACGTCAAGCATCTGTTCATCAATTTTAAACAGAACCTCAGAGTCGTATTCTGCTAGCAATGATTCAACCTTTTCGGTCGTAATTATATCGGCCTCATCGTCCGTTTCTTCAACCGTCCAGAAAATCGAGTACGGCATATTCCCCATTCCTTCAGTGAGAATCGCATTAAAAAACATATAAACGGTTCCCGAAGCTGTCAGGACGACAGCGCTAATGACAGATGTCAAAAACAGCATGCGTGCGTAATCTTTTAAGCGAAACAAAATGTTTGTCCGCGTAATTAAAGTCGTGCCTGAGTATAAGGAGCGTTTGTTACTGTAGAGGCGCTTGTAAAGCGCTACCGTGCCCTGGGTAAATAGAAAATAAGTGCCGACTACCACAAGCCCTAATACTGGGAACATGGTTAGCATGACGGTCATCATGTTGGTTGTGACAGCTAGCCCATAGCCAGCTCCAAGGCAAACCACCGTAAGCACGGTGAGCCAAACGGATGTCTTTGGCATCATCTTTGGCTTGCTTGCTTCTTTCAGCATTTGAATCACTTCTTGGTTGCGAAGTTTCCAAAATGAAAGCAGCGAGAGAACCTGGAATAATAAGAAAAAGCCAACGCCTGTTACAAGATAAGCAGCAGGCACAAATTTGAACGTAATCGGCGCGTCGACAGCAAGCAACATCGTCATAAACATCAAAAACAATTTCGAGAAAAGCGTGCCAAGCAGTAGCCCGCAGACGATAGCGACAATCGAGATAATCGTTTGCTCATAATAAACAAGGGAGCGTAACTGGCGTCTGTTCATGCCAAAAAGGGTTAAAAGGCCGAATTCCTGTGAGCGCACTTGCAAAAAGACATTGTTCGAATAGGCGATAAAAAAGATCGAAAATAAGACAATGATTACTTGTGCTGCCACCATGCCGTTTTTGACGACCTGGTGTATGCTTTCCTCGGCGATATCTGGGTGAAAAATAAACTGAGCATAGATAAAAAAGATCATGACGGTGAACACGCAACTTAGAAAATAAGCAGCATAGCGTTGGGCGTGGCCAGTGATGTTTCTACGGGCGAGTGTGCGCAGATTCATGGAAATCGCCCCCTAAAACGCTAAGCGTGTCTAAAATGTTTTGGTAAAACGTTTGTTGGCGGTCGCCTTTGCGGATCTCGGAGAAAAAGGCGCCGTCTTTGATAAAAACGATTCGGTCGCAATAGCTGGCTGCGGTAGGGTCGTGTGTAACCATTAAAATGGTCGCGTCCCGTTCTTTATTCATGGCCGTAAGCGTATCAAGCACTTGTCTTGCTGCTTTTGAATCGAGGTTTCCTGTTGGCTCGTCGGCTAACACCATTGCTGGTTGGTGGATAAAGGCCCGTGCGCATGCCGTACGTTGTTGCTGGCCTCCTGAAATTTCAGAAGTACGCTTATCCAAAATGGAAGTAATGCTAAGCAATTCAGCAATATTGGCAAGGCGTTTTTCCATTTCTTTGTATGGCACTTTGTCCAATGCCAATGGGAGCAAAATATTTTCACGGACGGTTAAAGTGTCGAGCAAGTTAAAATCCTGGAACACAAAGCCGAGTTCTTTGCGGCGAAAAAGTGCTAATTTATTGTTTGACAGCGTTGCCGGATTGGTGCCGTTAATGATGATTTCGCCTGCTGTCGGTTTGTCAATCGTTGCTAACATATTGAGCAAAGTCGTTTTTCCGCTGCCAGACGGACCCATGACACCAACAAATTCGCCTTTATCTACTTGAAGTTGGAAAGGCAGCAATGCCTTATAGGCAAGCCCTTCCTTTTTCGGATAATAGGTTTTCGTTAAATTTTTGACTTGAAGAATGGACATCGTGCGTTCCTCCTATAACAACGTTTGTGTAATCAGTATAGAAAAGAACGCCTGCGTTTCCCATTGAATCAGCTTTCAAATTTCTATGTTTAGCTTACATTTTTGTCATGTTTGATGAAGTGTCTTTGAAGAAAAAACAAGTGTAGCCGTCGTACCTTTGCCAGGCTCAGAATGTAAGTAGAGCCTGTGGCCGAGTTCACGGGCGATCGTTTGCGCTAAATAGAGCCCCATTCCTGTAGACTCTTGGTAGCGCCTGCCATTTTCACCAGTGAAAAACGGATCAAATACACGGGGCAAATCTTTTGCTGGGATGCCTACACCTGAATCGGCTATTGAAAATTCAAGTTGATGGTGCTGTTTTTTAAATGAAAAACGGATGCGTGCTTGTTGCTTTTGCGGCGAATATTTTAAGGCATTATGCAAAAGCTGTGCGATGATGACGCGCAGCCACTTGCTGTCGCTAGCGACCGGTTCAGCTTCCTCAGCATCAAGTTCTGGAAAAATGCCCCGACGGATGAACTGGCGCTTTTCCTCATTAATGAGCTCCCGAGCAATTGCTGCAGGATCGACGAGCTCCGCCTTTAAGTCGAGAGAAAAGTGGTCAAGCCGAGCAAGGTGAAGCATCAGTTCAAGGCCATGGCGGAAGCGGTCGTTTTCGGCACTTATGTCGTCAAGCCATTCTTTATCGGTTAGTGTTTGTTTTCCCTCTTGGACGAGCAGGGAAATAACGGAAACAGGCGTTTTCATATGGTGAACCCACTGATTAATAAACATTTGGTGCTGCTTTTGCGCTTGTTCAAGCCTCTCGACTTCTCGTTGAATGTCTTCCTGTGCCCGCTTATGAAGGCGAAGCCATGCTTGCGCTTCACGAGATGGAGGATTGGCAGCCTCCAATTCATAGCTTGAGTCAAGAGAGACCGTTTTTTGATGAGCGAGCCGATGCAATTTCTTTAAATACGTTTTTTGGTGGAGGTAATCGACCGCCAGCCATACAATTAAGAAAAAACTAGTTAACAGCAACAAATAAAAGGCGATCGGGGCGTTGATATTTTCATTGCTTATATGCATATACAACGATGCCGTTAAGATGAGCAACCCTGTGTTCATGTAAAAAAATAAAATCACCGCTAGACGGTCTTTTAAAAACGTACGAATCATGATGAGTGCCCACCCCAATTGACGTCTAGTCTATATCCTTGCCCGCGGATCGTTTGGATCGCATCAGTGATGCCCAGTTCTTGCAGGCGCTTTCGCAGTCGTGTCACATTTACAGATAATGTATTGTCATCGACAAAATCAACTTCATCCCACAGCGTTTCCAAAAGCTCGTCCCGACTAACAATCGTATTTGGCGATTCCGCTAAACGTTGGAACAATAAAAACTCTTTCTTCGTTAATTCCAATTTGGCATCGTTATAGACGAGTTCATTTCGGTCAGGGTAAAAATAAAGGTTGTCCAGTTCCCTTACCGTTTGCTGGATGTCACGGGCATGGGCGTACTCGCCGTAGGATCGGCGTAAGGCGCTTTTTACTTTAGCCAGTAGCACTTCTAAATGAAATGGTTTCGTAATGTAATCATCGCCGCCATTCTCAATCGCCATCACTTGGTTCATGTCGTCTGTCCGGGCAGAGATAAACAACACCGGCGCATTGGAAACAGTACGGATTTGCCTACACCAATAAAAGCCATCATAAAGAGGCAAATTTATATCGAGTAAGACAAGATCAGGCTGAATCGCAACAAATTCCTGTTTGATCGTTTCGAAATTCTCCGCCAATGTAACTCGATAGCCGTACCGTTCTAAATGGTCAGCCATAATCCGGCGAATTTGCTGGTCATCTTCCACTATATAAATATGGTACATATATAAACCATCCTTTTTTTACACTTTTCACTCTCTAGCATAGCATGTCCATCTGCAAAAGGGGACAATCATCGCTATGTGTTTAATATCTAAGCAAACGAGAATCATATAGTGGAACGAATTAGGGTAATATTTCCTTTCGTTTATATCTATTTGCCTGTTAGTAGTATAAATGGAACAGGTAATAAGGCTCAAAAGTGCTACGCATCGATTGGGTGAAACAGGTTATTTTTTCATCGTATTAAGTCTATTTATCTAGTTTTGGCGATATTTTTATAGGTTATAAGAGTCAATTTTAGAAATGTTTGGTATATAGGGAGGGATTTTCTTTCGGGCCGCGAATTTTATATAGCATAACAGAGGAGGCCTTAGATATGTATGACATAATTAATGAATTACTTCCAGCCTCTGAAAGAATTTCACGTACCAATTCTCGCATGCTGGAACAAATGAAAAGACTACACGAATCAGGCATTCAATCGCTATGCTATGCTCCGTATTTTGACGCGATGGAGCCTGATACCTATGGAAAAGCGATTCGCGCTGCTATAAAGGCGCATCAAGATCAAGGTATATTGCCACTTTTGCCAGGCCATACATTGCGCCTTTCCTATGATCTTCCAGAAGCATTACGCTCTGGCCGTGCGCTTTCCCTAAATGATACGATGTACGTACTTATCGACATAGAGAATAAGCCAATTACTGAAATCGACTTACAATTATATGAGTTAGAGCTTGCCGGATATATACCGGTTATCCTTCATCCAGAAAAACAAACTTGCTTTCAAAATGACACAGACAAACTGTACCGCCTTATAAAAAACGGCGCCCTTGCGCAAATTCAAGCTGCAAGCCTGCTTGGGGAGAATGGAAAAAAAGCGAAAAAGCTTGCTCAACAGTTCGTTAAGCATAAGCTAGCCCATGCGATTGCTAGTTTTGAATGGCCAAAAGATGGCAGTGATTGCCCGCTTTTGAAAGCGGTCCCCCTTGTAGAACGAATTGAACATCCATATGGTGGTGAAGTCGCGAAAAACGTGATGAGGATTCTTAACGGTGAGCAAATAGCCATGGATGAACCCATCCGTGTGGAAAGAAGTCGTTTGTCCTCCTTTTTGAATTGACGTGTGGCTGGTACACTGGTAATTGGAGGTAGGATAAATGATAAACTCAGTTGCAGAAACACTCATTAGCCAGATCCAAGCACAGGGGAAGGAATTTATTAGCGAGTGGCAGTTTGAAGGCTACATTCCGATGGATGAGGGTGTGCTTTTGTATGTAAAAACCCGTCAAGGCCAGCCGGTTGTCATTAGCCTTAAACAAGAGAGTGAAGACCGCTATCATGTGGAAATGGTGCGAAATAATGATAAGTTTGACCGCATCGTTCTTGGTGGCGACTACGACGTTCCGGAATCTGAGTTGGCTATGCGCATTGATATGTTGCTTGGCGCTGCGAAACATTAAGAGCAGCGCCTTTTTTGCTTCTCTCGTATCGATTGGTTAGCATCAGTTCGTTTCACATGTATCTTTCGTTGGGGAAAGCACTGTTTGTTTTTCTGGGATGCAATCTTTTCACTGCGAGTCTGGCAAGGGAATGGTATACTAACAGAAAAAGCTCTAGTGCAGGGGGAACGAAAGTGGAACAAGTACGATATGGTGGTTTAGAAGCAGGGGGAACAAAAATGGTTTGTGGCGTCGCCAACGAAAAAGGCGAGTGGTTGGCGAAGCTGACGATTCCTACCAAACATCCACAAGAAACAATGCCAGAGATTATCGCGTTTTTTGAAGAACAACAAATTGATAGTTTGGGGATTGGCAGTTTTGGGCCACTTGATCTTGTAAAAGGATCTTCTACATACGGCTCACTGGCAAGTACGCCTAAAAAAGGATGGCAAGGCTATTCGCTCCTTGGCGCCTTTGCCCATTTAAACATTCCTATCTCGATTACAACAGATGTGAATGGAGCTGCGCTTGCTGAAGCTGCTGTTGGTGCTGCCAAGGGGCTTGACAGTTGCGTTTATATTACAGTCGGTACTGGCATTGGCGCTGGCGCAGTCGTAAACGGGACGATTTTGGAAGGGCTTAGCCATCCAGAAATGGGGCATATCCCTGTTGTACGCCATAAAAATGACCGCTATGAGGGCAATTGCCCATACCATGGTGATTGTCTTGAGGGGCTTGCTGCTGGTCCCGCTATTCAAGGGCGATGGGGCAAAGCAGGTGTAGAGCTTGCCGAAGTTAGCGAAGTATGGGAAATGGAAGCATACTATCTAGCCCAAGCAATCGCTACTTACACATACGTGCTGTCGCCAAAGCGAGTTATTTTAGGAGGCGGTGTCATGAAACAACGCCACTTGTATCCGCTTATTCGCAAAGCGTTGGCTACGCAAATCAATGGCTATGTGGAGATGGGCGATCTTGAGGAATATGTTGTGCCTCCAGGACTCGGCGATGACGCGGGTCTTACAGGAGCCGTTTTACTTGCTAAGCAAGCATTTGCCCAAAAGGGGCTTAAGTCGGCAAACCTATAGCCAAATAAAAAGGCAAAGTAACAGAGAAAAACGCTTAGCGGAAAGCCGCTTTGCGTTTTTTCTACAAACCAAAATAGAGGAAGCGGGGATGGCGATGTCAGAACGGTACCCACATGCAAAGCGTGTCTATCAATTGACGCTGGAGCTAATGAAGCAGCCAAGCATTTCTGGAACGACACAAGAACGGGAAATGGCTGACCGCATTGTTGCGGTGCTAGAGCGGATTCCTTATTACCAAGCCTATCCGCAGCACATCAAACGCGTCCCTTTAAAAGGCGACTCTCTCGGACGGGAAGCGGTTGTCGCGCTTTTGGCGAAAGCGCCTACGACAAAAAAAGCGACGATGTTGTTAAGCCATTTTGATGTTGTTGGCGTCGATGATTTTGGAATGTATAAAGAGGATGCGTTTACTCCTGATTTGTTAAAAGAAAAGCTTTTGGCCGAGCAAGAGGGCTATCTTGACAAGGACGCACGTCATGAGTTGGAATCTAACCATTATTTGTTTGGACGTGGCAGTATGGACATGAAGGCCGGACTTGCGATGCAGTTGTCTGTTTTGCAAGACATCGCTGATGATAAAGACGCTAAAGCCAATGTATGTCTGGTCGCCGTGCCCGACGAAGAAAAGCTGTCAATGGGAATGTTTGCCGCTATCCATGAATTGAAAGCGATGCAGGAAGATGGCTGGAACTTCCAAGCATGCATTTGTTCGGAGCCGAATTTTTCTGCTTATCCGAATGATTGGAACAAATACATTTATACGGGCTCAACAGGGAAGCTGCTCCCGTTCATTTACTGTATCGGCAAGGAAACGCATGTTGGCCAACCGTTGGAAGGCATTAATGCTGCTGTTATGGCTGCCCAACTCGCCGTGGAAATGGAATGGTCAGAGCGGTTTTCGAATAAAGTCGATGGTGAAGTTTCTCCGTCGCCAACATGTTTGCGCATTCGAGACTTAAAGGAAACGTACGATGTGCAAACGCCAAATGAATCTTATTTATTTTATAATGTGTTAACGCTAGACTCAGGACCCCAGGAAGTTATGGAGCGTGTAAAAGAGGCTTGCAACCAGGCAAGCACGCTCATTTATGAGCGCCTTCTCCGCCATCGCCAAGCATTTGGCAATGAATCACTGACAGCACTAGTGAAACAGCCAAAAGTCTATACGTTAACTGATCTTTACAAGCTCGGAGTTCACAAGTATGGAAAGCATGCATTTAAGGACGTTTACGAAGAAGCATTATCCGAAAGTGTAGCGGAAACGGCTGATTACACGACGCAAACACTTGCATTTGCACGGCGAGTGTCAGCCCATTTTTTAGACAGGGCACCTTTTTATTTGCTGTTGCTTGCTCCGCCCTATTATCCACATGTGCGTCTTGACCAGAAACAAGATCAAAGTTTGTTGGCGCTTGTAGAGGAGCTCAAGCAAGTTTGTGCCGATCAATTTGGCGAACGACTTGTGCAAAAAACCTTTTTTCCAGGTCTCTCGGATGTGAGTTATTGCCGGGTAACGAGAGAGGCTGCTGCTCCAGATGTGGCATTGAAAGAGCATATGCCATTATACGAACGAAGTTATCACATTCCCTTAAGGGAAATCGCTGCGCTTAACATTCCGACAATAAACTTAGGGCCTTTTGGCAAAGACGCCCATAAGCGGACTGAACGTTTAGAATTGACATACTCCACGGAAGTGGCCCCAGCGTTACTACTTCATGCTGTGAAGCGGCTAGCGGAGCAAACAGATTAGCAAAAAAGAGCGATGTCTTCTGTTAAAGAGGGACACGAGAGGGCGCCACTTATTCAGGCGCCTTTTTACAGGCTGTTGCGAGGCGCAGTAGAAGAACTTGGCTATTTGTCGTAAACTGTAATAAGCTATGTGTGGCGTACTGGTTTTATTGAGGAGATTATACATATGAAGAAAACAAATTCCACTTCCTTCGTAACAGCGGGTTTGCTGCTAGGCATTTTTATGGCCGCCATCGACAATACGATTGTAGCGACAGCAATGGGCACCATTGTTGGCGACCTCGGTCATTATGAGCAATTTGTATGGGTAACGGCTGGATATATGGTCGCGATGATGGCCGGTATGCCTATATACGGGAAATTATCTGACATGTATGGCCGGAAACGTTTTTTCGTATTTGGCTTGCTCATGTTTTTGCTTGGCTCTGTCTTATGTGGCCTGTCGCAAACGATGAATCAATTAATAGCGTTTCGCATCATTCAAGGGATCGGCGGCGGAGCCCTGATGCCTATAGCCTTTACGATTATTTTCGACCTCTTCCCGCCAGAGAAACGAGGAAAGATGACTGGGCTTATTGGCGCTGTGTTTGGCCTTTCCAGTGTCCTTGGACCTCTATTAGGTGCATTTATAACGGAAGCGCTAAGCTGGCATTGGATTTTTTATATCAATGTGCCAATCGGTGCGGTGGCGCTGTTTTTAATTGTCCGTTATTACAAAGAAACGATGGAGGCATCGAAACAAAAAATAGACTGGCTTGGCGCTGGATCCCTTGTTCTTGCAGTTAGTTGCTTAATGTTTGCCCTTGAACTTGGGGGCGGTACGTACAGTTGGGGTTCTCCAACGATCCTTTTGCTGTTTGCCGCTGCGGCGGTTCTGTTTACCGTGTTTGCGTTCGCCGAACGGAAAGCAGAGGAGCCGATCATTTCGTTTTGGATGTTTAAAAAACGTCTATTTGCCACGTCGCAGCTAATTGCCTTTGCTTACGGCGGCACATTTGTGCTTTTGGCTGTGTTTATTCCAATCTTTGTCCAGGCCGTATTCGGCGGTACGGCATCTGACGCTGGGACAACGTTAATGCCAATGATGCTTGGCTCGGTAGTTGGAAGCATGATTGGCGGAGCGCTGCAGACGAAAATCTCGTTTCGGGCAATGATGGTATTTTCAGGCGTCTGCTTTTTTACAGGCATGGCACTGCTAGCAACAATGGGTACAGATGTCACAAGAATAGCATTGGCGCTTTATATCGCTTTAGCTGGGCTAGGCGTAGGCTTTTCGTTTTCGCTTTTGCCTGCTGCTTCCATTAATCAATTATCGCCGCGATTCCGTGGTTCAGCCAACTCAACCAACTCGTTTTTGCGCTCATTTGGCATGACGGTCGGTCTCGCTGTTTTCGGTACTGTCCAAACGCTTTCCTTTTCCAACCGATTAAACGGAGCATTCAAGGAAGCACCAATTCAAGTGGAAAGCCAAAACTTACAAGAATTGTTTACGCCAGAAGGCAGAGCGCAAATACCGCCTGATGTGCTTAGCACAATTACGGAAGCGATGTCCGATTCAATTACATTTATCTTCTCCCTTGCGCTCATTCCGATTGCGGTTGCACTAGTAGCGGCGTTTTTTATGGGCAATGACAAGGTTGAGACAAGCAAAAGCATGAAACGGAACCCGTCGTCGGAAGTATAGCATAGGGAGAATGAAGCAAGGAGACTGCACGAATGTATGGTGTTGTCTCCTTGTTTGTTTATTAGGGAAGTCATTACTAGCTGTAAGCACCTTGGCAAATCCAGAAGTTATAACTTGACAAAAAAATTTATTTATGCTATAATTGAATATTATTGTTTTTATTGTATAATAGGATTCTCCTGGCCAGGGGAATCCTATTTTTTTGAAGATGAAGGAGCGTGTATGGCTTGCAAAAGGGGAGTCCTAGTTTAACTTCTATTATTTCTGCATTTGGAAGAGCATACCATAGTCAGTTTGATCAACCGAAGATTTTTGATGATTATTTAGCGGACCGTTTGCTCTCCGAAGACGAATATGAGGAGATCAAGGCCAACATGATTCAGGGGATTGGTTTTTTTAACGAAGAAATTGCCCAAAAATGGAAAGGCCATTCGGAACAGATATTAAAGTGGATTACCCAAGTACAACTTTCTCCAACGCCTTTAGCGCGTGCCTCCTATTGTGAAGGCGTGCTTCTGAATGAAGTGCGGCTAGGGGCCAAACAGTACGTCATCCTTGGTGCAGGTTTGGACACATTTTGTTTTAGGCATCCAGAGCTGCAGGATACATTAGACATTTTTGAGGTTGATTCTCCGATGACGCAGGAATTTAAGAAGAAAAAGTTAGAGCAGGCTGGTTTTGAGATTCCAAGCCACCTTCATTTCGTTCCTATGGACTTCAGCAAGACGTTTTCTGGGCAACCATTAATCGAGGCAGGGTTTGCTGGCAAGAAGACGTTCTTTAGCCTTTTAGGTGTTTCCTACTATTTGACGAAGGAAGAGCTTTCAAGCTTAATTGCCCATTTGTTTGCCCTTGTGCCAACGGGAAGTTCGATTGTGTTTGATTATGCAGATGAGACGCTTTTTGAAGAAAAAGGGGTTTCAAATCGAGTCGAAAACATGGTGAAAATGGCAGCCGCAAGTGGAGAGCCGATGAAGTCCTGTTATTCTTATAGTGAAATGGAATGGCTATTGGAACAATGCGGTTTGCTTATCTATGAGACGCTTACGCCTGAGAAAATCAATGAACGGTACTTTTCTAACAGGCAAGATCATTTGTCAGCATTTGAAACCATTCATTATGTTCATGCAGTCAAAAAATAAAAGTGGCTGGTTCATGAAAGTAGAGAATGAGAGGAAAACACATGGCGGCAATCGCCATGTGTTTCAGCCTGTCGACAAAGTCTCGGTTTTACCGAGACAGTCGACAGGCTTTTTTGTACAATAAAAGAAAGAAAAAAGGGTACAGGGTGAGGAAAAATGTTGTCCAAACAATTGGAAGATAAGCGGATGCAGATGGAGATGGTCTGGATTGAAAAGCTGGTGCCAGAGGATCATCTCGTTCGGAAGCTCGATGCAGTGATTAATTTTGATTTCATTTATGACCTTGTCGAAGATCTTTACTCAAAAGACAAGGGTCGTCCGAGTGTGGATCCCGTGGTGTTGGTCAAAATGGTGTTCATTCAATACATCTTTGGCATTCGTTCGATGCGTCAAACGATCAAAGAAATCGAAACCAACGTGGCCTACCGTTGGTTTTTAGGATTTGGCTTTGAGGACAAGATCCCCCACTTTTCTACGTTTGGGAAGAACTACGTTCGTCGTTTCCGGGACAGTGACGTGTTTGAACAAATTTTTTATCGCATTCTGAAACAAGCAATGGATAAAGGGTTTGTGAATCCAGACGTAGCTTTTATCGACTCGACCCCGATTAAAGCGAACGCCAATAAACGAAAGCATCGGAAAAAGGTCGTCCGTGCTGAGACGCGGGCCTATCAAGCCCAGTTGGAGGAGGAAATCAATGGGGAACGGGTGAAAAATGGAAAAAAGCCCTTACCTCCCTCGAAAAAAGATCCTGCGAGGGAGGTCAAGGAGAGTACCACGGATCCTGAGAGCGGCTACTATGCCAAAAGCGAGCGGGAAAAGATGTTTGCCTACAGTTTCCATACCGCTTGTGATGCCAATGGATTTGTTCTGGGAACCATGGTGAAACCGGCGAATGTCCACGACAGCCAAGTATTCTACGAACTGTTTGACCAATTGAAAGACAAGGTGTGCCGACCAAAGGTTGTCGCTGTGGATGCGGGCTATAAAACGCCTGCCATTGCCAAAAAACTTCAAGAAGAAGGCGTTCATCCTGTTATGCCTTATAAACGCCCGATGACCCCTAAAGGCTATATCCGAAAAAACGAGTTTGTCTATGATGAATACTACGATTGTTTTCTTTGCCCACAAAACCAGGTGCTTTCTTACCGAACGACGAATCGAGAGGGGTACCGGGAATATGTCTCCGACCCTCGGATTTGTGAGACGTGCCCGCTGCTCGCTCAATGTACAAAGAGCCAAAACCACCAAAAGCTCGTTCTTCGCCATATTTGGCAAGATGCCCTGGATGAGGCAGAACATCTGAGGCATACGGCAAAGAACCGAGACATCTACGCCAAGCGCAAAGAAACGATTGAGCGTGTCTTTGCCGATCTGAAACAGAAGCATGGTCTGCGTTGGACCAACCTGAAAGGGTTGGAAAAAAATGCAATGCAGGCGATGCTTGTTTTTGCTGCGATGAACTTGAAAAAATTAGCCACCTGGAGTTGGAGGAGGAACACCCCTCCAACTTCAAAGTCTCCAAAGTCCACCCACCTTTTTATCATCAACAAAACGCCTTTGAGAATCATTTTCTCAAAGGCGTTTTGTCTACGCTCTGAACACATGGCGGCAATCGCCATGTGTTTTTTATATCAAATCTGATTTTTTGAGAAAACGGATGAAACCAGCCTCTCCTGAGTCGGTATCTTTAAAGACGCCAGCATGGGAGAGGACAGTCGCAAACAACCGACCAACTTCTTGCTTAAGGAGCGCTTCCACATTCGCTGTTATAAGGTTCGGCTTTTGCTCTTTTAGCGAAAGCGCCCACTCTTTGTGTTTTGCAATTGTTTCATTTTGCTCAATTTGTTCTGCTGCGTTAGCGCTCGGTAGGACAGTCGCTAGCTCAGCTAGTTCTTGTTTTAAGCGCCCAGGCAATACGGCTAAGCCCATTACTTCAATCAAGCCAATGTTCTCTTTTTTGATAGCGTGCACGTCCGCATGTGGATGAAATAACCCAAGCGGATGGGTTTTTGTCGTCCGGTTATTGCGAAGGACGAGGTCGAGTTCAAACATGCCGCCCTTGTTGCGGGCAATCGGTGTAATCGTATTATGAGGAGTTCCGTCACTATTTGCATAAATGTCGAGCGATGGGTCGCTGTACGTTTTCCAAGCCGAAAGGATAGCAGTAGCCGCTGCTTGCAATGATGCTGGGTCTGCGCTAGCGAGACGAATGACAGACATAGGCCACTTGACAATGCCAGCTTTTATGGTTGGATCTCCTTTTAGAGTAAAAGCCTTTTTCAACGGCGCTTTCGCCATTGGAAATGTATGCGCTCCAGCTTGGTAATGGTCGTGGCTTAAAATCGAACCGCCGACTATTGGCAAATCGGCATTGGAGCCAATAAAATAATGCGTGTATTGTTGGACAAATTCGAGCAACCTTGTAAACGTGTCGGCGGTAATCTGCATAGGCCGCTGTTTTTCGAAAAGCACAATGGCGTGTTCTTCATAATAGACGTAAGGAGAAAACTGCATATACCACTGTTCGTTGCCAAGTGTTACTGGGATTAAGCGCAAGTTTTGCCGGGCCGGATGGGTAGCTCGACCGGCAAAGCCAACATTTTCTTTGGCAAGAAGCCCTTTAGGATAGTGGGACGGGGCTACCTTTTTGGCAGCAGCAATGGCAACAGGGTCTTTTTCCGGCTTGGATAGATTGATCGTGATTTCGAGCTCGCCATAAGGGGTAGGGGCAAGCCAACTTTCATTTAAGGCGATCCTGTCTGTGCGAATGTAATGGGCATCTTTGCAAAACTGATAAAACGCAGCAGTAGCCGCTTGTGGGCCTTGTTGTTCGCAAATACGAAAAAAATGATCAATGACCGTACTTGGACGCGGCAAAATCGCATCGATCAATTTTGTGTCAAATAAGTCCCGGTATGTGACCGTATTTGCTTCAAGGAGACCATTGTCTGCAGCCCAATCAAGAATCGGGGCAAGGATGTCGTGAATGGGCTCATTGGTCTCAGGGAGCGTTTCCCCGATCATCGGCGCATCGAGGCCAAGACGGTCCAGTAGCTGGTTTCGGCTATAGTCGACGTCAGCAAGAGGGAGCAGCTTTTTTTGAACGCCGTAAGCAAGCAATTTTTCAATTTGTGTGTAAATCTGTTTTTCCATCTGGTTGCCCTCAATCTGCCGCAGCGGCCAAAGGCAGTTCGGTTACGCCATCACCGGCGCGGCTAATATAGAAGCTTGGTTGAAAGCCAAATTCGCTTTCGTAGCCTTTTTTAACGTGTGCTTGAAACGCTTCAATTTTGTCTGTTTGTACAAGGCTGACAGTACAGCCGCCAAATCCTGCTCCAGTCATACGTGTGCCGATGCAGCCAGGGGCTCGGTGTTGCAACTGATATAAAGCATCAAGCTCTAAGCCCGTTACTTCGTAATCGTTTGCCAGCGATTGATGGGACTCATTCATTAGTTGCCCGAAGTCATGAAGGTTTCCTGCTTTTAGCGCCGTTACGGCTTCGAGCACACGTTGGTTTTCGCTGACAACATGGCTAGCTCGTTTGGCAACTGTCGCCGTTGAAAAAGCGTGGCGGTGTTTTGCGAGCAACGCCGGTGTGACATCACTTAATGTACGAATGCCAAGACCAGTTGCTTGAAGGTCAGCGAGCGCTTGTTCACACTCGGCCCGTCGTTCATTGTATTTAGAATCAGCTAGCCCTCTGCGTTTATTTGAATTGGTAATCACGATATCGTGATTGCCCAATGTTAATGGCACAAGTTCGTACTGCAACGAGTCCGTTTGCAAAAATAGCGCATGGTCCGCTTTGCCCATGCCAACAGCAAATTGGTCCATAATGCCGCTGTTCACGCCGATAAAGTTGTTTTCAACATGCTGGCATGCTTTTACAAGGTCGAGGCGATCCCAATTGGCGCCTGTAAGGGAAGAGATCATATAGGCTGTCACCATCTCAATCGAGGCTGAAGAAGACAATCCTGCCCCATTAGGAATGTTTCCAAAAAAATAAAGGTCGGCCCCGCCTAAGTCAAAACCATGATGTTGAAAATAAGCGATGACGCCTTTAGGATAATTGCCCCAATCATCTTCTTTATTGTACGAAAGTTCTTTGTTTGGGAAAGCAACCCGTTGGCTAAAATTTTTGCTCGCTAAACGAAATTCATTCGTGTTTGTGCGGCGGACTGCTAAGTAAGTTCCCATTGTTAAAGCGGCGGGAAAGACAAAACCACCATTATAATCGGTATGTTCCCCAATTAAGTTCACACGGCCTGGCGCGAAAAAAAGCTGGTCTGGCAAGGAGCCAAAAAGCGTTTCAAATTCAGCAGCAATCTCATTCGTGTTCATAGAGTCACTCCTTTTAGCGTAAAAAGACAGATAAGCAAGTGCTATTTGACAGCGGTTGCAAAACTTTCTATGATTATATCAACAAAAACGAACAATAACAAACACTTTTTAACATAATAGAGGTGCAAGCAATGTTAAAAGAAGAAAGACTGCAACGGATATTAAAGATGCTCGAACAGAGTGACATAATTAAAGTGGCAGATGTAATGAAAGAGCTACAAGTGGCAGATATGACGGTGCGCCGCGATTTGCAGGCGCTTGAAGAAGCAGGATTGCTTGTCCGTTTACATGGCGGAGCGACAAAAGCAGGCTACAAAGAGCTATCTAATACAGAAAAGCAGAGTTTAAACCAAAAAGAAAAAAAGGCGATTGCGAAACAAGCAGCTTCACTCATTCATGACCATGACACGGTCTTTCTCGGGCCTGGCACAACAAATGAATCGATGCATGCGTACATTCAGGCTAGCGACGTGAAGATTGTGACGACTTCATTGCCGATTTTTATGGAATTTAAAGGCGATTCTCGGTTTGAGCTATTGTTGGCAGGAGGAGAATACCGTGAACGGACTGGTTCATTCATCGGAGCTCTAACAAGGCAGTTGTTAGGGACACTGCGGTTCAATAAAGCATTTATCGGCACGAATGGCATTCACGGGAGCGAAGTAACGGCGGCTAATGAAGAAGAAGGGGAAGGCCATCGGATCGTCTGCAAGCGGACTGAACAGTTATATATTACAGCAGACCACAGCAAATTTGGAGTAAGCGCATTTTATACATTTTGCCGTTTGCAAGAGGCGACGGCGGTTATCACCGATAGCCTGCTTGATAAAAACACGTTGAACGAGCTGAAAAATCACACACAAGTGTTTAGTGCTCAAATGCCAGAGTAAGCAAAAAAGGATGTGGACAAGGATTTTGGCAATCTTACACAATGCTTTAAAAAGTGGCTAAACCCCTTTGTTAACCGCTTTAAAGATAATAGGTGCTGTTACCTGTATCCAATTTATTTCCAATTTTCATTGCTAGAAAACGATTTTCCGAATATAATAGTTGACTAGTTATGGGTATTTTATGCGATGGAATAAGGAAATTCTATTGGAAAGAAGAGATGTCCAATGTCAAATTTAAAAAGGTTGGCTTCTAAGAAGTTGATGTTTTTTTGGCTTGCTCTATTTTTATATTGGCTCAAAACATATGTGACGTATAAAACAGAATTTAATTTAGGGGTCAAAGGGCCGTACCAGGAATTATTGCTTGCCTTGAACCCATTAAGCATGGGTGTTTTATTGTTTGGGTTGGCCTTGTTTGCGAAAGGACGACGTTCCAACGTATGGATTATTATTTTTGCTTCCTTGCTTGGCGCCATTCTTTATGCAAATGTGCTGTTTTACCGCTTTTTCGATGACTTTATTACGCTGCCTAACGTGATGCAGGCTTCCAATTTAAGCACGATGTCTGGAAATGTGTTTGCTGCCATGCGTTGGTATGATCTATGGTTCTTTTTCGATGTAGCGGTTTTAATGATCCTCTATTTTTGGAAAAGGGAAGTTCCTGAGATACGCTTTCGCAAAAGCGTAGCCACAACTGCGGTTGTTACAGCGGTTGCTCTATTCGTCGCCAATTTGACTATGGCAGAAATCGATCGTCCACAGTTGCTTGCACGGACGTTTGACCGCAACTATATTGTGAAGTATTTAGGTTTGTATAATTACACCATTTACGATGGGATACAGACCGTGCAAGCGGAATCGCAACGTGCATATGCAAGCAGCGATGATTTAACGGAAATTGAAAATTACACGGTTTCCCGTTTCGCCAAGCCAAATGAGGACTACTTTGGCATAGCTGAGGGAAAAAATATCATTAAGATCCATTTAGAGAGCTTCCAGTCGTTTCTAATTGATTATGAGCTGAATGGCGAGGAAGTTACGCCATTTTTGAATTCATTAGCCGCCGGGGCTGAGGATATGACGTATTTTGATAACTTTTTCCATCAAACGGGGCAAGGGAAGACAGCGGATGCGGAGCTGATGCTAGATACTGGTTTATTTGGTTTGCCGCAAGGTTCAGCCTTTGTGACGAAAGCGCAAAATACGTACCAGTCGCTTCCTGCCATTTTAAACCAGGAGCACGGCCACGAGAGTGCGGTTTTGCACGGTGACTACAAATCATTTTGGAATCGCGATACGATGTATAAACAGCTTGGTATCGATCAATTTTTTGATGCAAGCTATTATGATATGAGCGAAGAAAATACCGTCAACTTAGGCTTAAAAGACAAGCCATTTTTCGAAGAATCGATTCCGATGCTTGAGTCATTGGAAACGCCGTTTTACGCCCATTTGATTTCGCTCACGAACCACTATCCGTTTAACTTGGATCCAGAAGATGCAACAATTGAACGGGCCACTACCGGAGACAATACAGTCGATAACTATTTTCAGACGGCCCGTTATTTGGATGAAGCACTAGAGCAATTTTTTGCTGACTTAAAAGCGTCAGGCTTGTACGAGGACTCAGTCATCATGATTTACGGAGATCATAACGGCATTTCCGAAAACCATAACCGGGCGATGGCTGAAATTCTAGGCACAGAAATCACTCCTCACCAAAATGCTCAAAACCAACGAGTGCCGTTATTGATTCGTGTTCCTGGCATGGAAGGCGGCATGAACCACACATATGGTGGGGAAATTGATGTAATGGCGACGCTCCTCCATTTACAAGGCATTAGTGCCAAACCATATGTGCAATTTGGGACGGACTTGTTTTCTGAAGAACATGATGAAATCGTTTCGTTTCGCAGTGGCGACTATATAACGCCAGCGTTTACGTCAGTTAATGGCGTTCTTTACGATACAGAGACAGGCGAAATTCTGGAACCGACAGAAGAAACAACTGAAATTCAGGAAAAAGTCGACCAGCAGTTAGATTACTCAGACCGCGTGCTTTATGAAGACTTGCTTCGTTTCCATGCGATCGATGGCTTTGAGCCAATTGAACCGACTGATTATTATTATGGCAATCCAAATAAAGAACCGGCAAACGAAGATGAATAAAAGAACCAGCGGGAGCTGGTTCTTTTATTGTTCGTAAAGAAGAACGGCAGGCCTGCTCTTTTTTAGAACAACAGCGGTAAACAATAAAATGAGCGTTTTCTGTCTAAATAAACTTTGACAACGGTTCCGCGATCATGTATATTACCCTATGGGCGAATGATTTTTGTTCTTTTATTCTATAACATTCGTTTTTAGGGGTGTGAATGATGGAAAACGTTTTTGACTATGAAGATATTCAACTCATTCCAGCAAAATGCATTGTAGGAAGTCGTGCTGAATGCGATACAAGTGTAGAACTTGGAGGCCGTACGTTCAAGCTTCCAGTTGTTCCAGCAAATATGCAAACGATTATTGATGAAAACATTGCTCGTTATCTTGCCGAAAATGATTATTTTTATATTATGCACCGGTTCCAGCCAGAAACACGCCTTGCTTTTGTCAAAGACATGCATGAACGGGGATTGTATGCATCCATTAGCGTTGGCGTAAAAGAAGAAGAATACACATTTGTGGAACAATTGGCTGACCAACACGTAGTGCCAGAATATGTGACGATTGATATAGCTCATGGCCATTCCGAAGCGGTTATCAACATGATCCGCCATATTAAAACGCACTTGCCGGAAAGTTTCGTTATTGCTGGCAATGTCGGCACGCCAGAAGCAGTGCGGGAACTTGAACATGCTGGTGCAGACGCGACGAAAGTCGGTATCGGGCCTGGAAAGGTGTGCATCACTAAAATCAAAACAGGCTTCGGCACTGGAGGCTGGCAGCTTGCAGCGCTGCGCTGGTGTGCGAAGGCTGCAAGCAAACCGATTATTGCCGACGGCGGCATTCGCACCCACGGCGATATAGCCAAGTCTGTCCGTTTTGGCGCCACAATGGTGATGATTGGTTCTTTGTTCGCGGGACATGAAGAATCTCCTGGCGAGACGATCGAAAAGGACGGCAAGCTTTATAAAGAGTATTTTGGTTCTGCATCAGAATACCAAAAAGGCGAACGAAAAAATGTCGAAGGCAAGAAAATGTATGTCGAGCACAAAGGTTCGCTCTCCGAAACGCTACAAGAAATGGAACAAGACCTCCAGTCTTCAATTTCCTATGCAGGAGGCAAAAAACTAGACGCAATCCGCAATGTGGACTATGTCGTTGTGAAAAATTCCATTTTTAATGGCGACAAAATTTACTAGAGCTAAACTTAAATTCATATTGGTTATAGAGGATGGAGCTGTTTTGATCAGGCTCCATCTTTTTATTTTAAACTGCTAGCAATAAAGTGAAACCATAAACAAGGAATCAAAAGATTGGAATAGTGCAGAATTGGACTATTTTTCACTTGACAAGAAAAACGATCGTTGGAATAATGAATTCTGAAAGCGCTTTCTTTTGTAGGTTGGCTATCACTCGGACAGGGAACGATTTGCCAACTTAGTTTATTTCATAAACAAACAAAGTTCATGACATGATTGGAGGGTGAAGTATGAGAAAAAAAGTAGGGACTTTGGCAGCTGTTTTAAGTATCTGTTTAATCGGATGCAGCCCGGAAGAAGATGATAACGAGATTACGATTTGGAGCTTTACAGATGAAGGGGAGTACGCCGTTGCCGCATTCTCGGAAAAGTATCCAGACGTAAAAGTCAATTTTCAGTTTATTCCTTCAAGTCAATATGAAACAAAGCTCCGCTCTGCTTTGTCAACAGGAATACGGGCCCCTGATGTATTTGCACTAGAAGCCCAATATGTGCGAAAGTTCATTGACCATCCGTCACTAGAATCGTTATCTGAAGCTCCGTATGACGCTGAGGCATTGATTGACAGCCATTACGAGTATATTCAAGGCATGGAAAGGGATTCAAATGGGGATGTTCGCACAGTTGGTTATCAAGGCACGACAGGTGGATTTTATTTTCGCAGAGATTTGGCGGAAGAATATTTAGGAACAGATGATCCAAAAGAGGTTAGCGAGATGATCGAAACATGGGATGAGGTGTTTTCGATTAGCAAGCGCGTTTATGAAGAAAGCGGTGGGACAGTCCATGGGTTGCCAAATTGGAATTCAATTGGGCAAGTGCAGGACGCACTCGTTAACCAAGCATGGGTCGTTGATGATAAATTAATCATCGACCAAGCAAAGAGGGACGTGCTGGATTTAGTTGATCAAGCGATTGAAGCGGACGCATTGGCAATGTTGGATGATTGGTCTCCTGGATGGACTGCTTCTATGCAACAAGGCTCCGTCTTGTTTTATCCAGGGCCATCTTGGTATTTGCAATATGTCTTGCAAGCAAATGCTCCTGATACAAGTGGGTTATGGGGACTTGCGAGTGGCCCTGCTGCTTTTAGTGGAGGCGGGACGTTTTATTCCGTTTATTCTGGCAGTGATAACAAAGACTTGGCTTGGGAATTTGTGAAGTTTTACGGGTTTGATGTTGACTTCTTACAGAACTTAGCTGTAGATGAACAGTATTATACAAGTCATCGCGGAGCAAATGAAGGCGTAGCGGATGAGATTACGAGCGATTTCCTAGCGGGCCAAAATTATTTTGAATTTTTTAATGAGGAGTCAGAAAATGTGCAGGCAGTCGTCCGCTCATCATTTGACGGCGATATTAATGACATTTTTAATGAGCTGATGGATTCATACGCCCGGGGAAACTTTCATTCACAGGAAGAATTTTGGCAGCGGTTCAAACGTGATGTGCAAACGTATTTTCCAGAACTTACGATTGAATAACTTTACTGGCTCCTAAAGCTATAATCCGAGGAGGGCTAACATGTTCATTAACCGCATTAATAAGGGAAATTGCGGATACTTTTTTATTGCCCCGTTTTTTATCGTATTCTTATTGTTTGGGCTATATCCGATCCTTTACTCTTTCTATTTAAGCTTAACCAATTGGGATGGGCTCAACGATCCAGAATTTATCGGCCTTGCGAACTACACCCGGGCGATAATCGATCCGTTGTTTCTTCAATCACTGTTTAATACATTTTTTATTTGGATTGTATCAGTGGTACCTCAACTTACTGTCAGTCTAGTGCTTGCAGTCATTTTGACGAACACATTCTTAATAGGCAAAGATTTTTTTAGAGCGGTGTATTTCTTTCCAAACATTGTGACGGCTGCTTCCCTCGGTTTGCTCGTCAGTCTCATGTTTGACTGGCAAACGGGCAGTGTCAATCAGTTGCTAATGTCGATTGGTTTCTTGGACCAGGCGATTGATTGGAAAAACAACGCCTTGTTTATGCAAATGCTTGTGTCGGCCATTCTGTTTTTCCAGTACTTTGGCTACTCAATGCTTATCTATATCGCGGGCTTGCAAGGAATTTCGCCAGAATATGCCGAAGCTGCCAAAGTAGATGGAGCGTCGAAAATCCAGATCTTCTTTAAAATAACTGTTCCGCTATTAAAGCCGATTATAATTTTCCAAGTGATTACTTCATTAATTGGCGGAGTGCAAATCTTTGATCAGCCATACATGTTAACGGAAGGATCTGGTTCGCCTAACCATGCGACGTTGACGAGTGTCATGTATTTGTATCGGACTGCTTTTGAACAAGGCAGATTTGGATATGGTGCAACGATTGCGTTTTGTTTATTTGTTGTCATTGTCAGCTTATCTGTCATTTCCTATTTGGTTTCAAGGAATAGAAGCAAAATCGCTTAAAGGGGGAGTTAGCGTGAGCAAAGGGGCATTGCCTGTAAACGATGGAAAACTGTCTATGGAAGGACGTAGAAAAAAGCGGGCTCATCTCTCTCTTTATACAGGATTGATTGGGCTTGCCATCCTCTGTTTGTTTCCGTTTTACTTAATGATCATGTATTCGACTCATGCAAACGCGGATATTGCCTCAACGTTTTTGTTTTTCCCGGGCGGAGAATTGGTTAACAATTTTACGCGCATGGTTGAAAATGTCGATATTTTCCGTGGGTTTATGAATAGTTTCATCATTGCCGGCGGTTCAACTCTATTAACGCTCTATTTCGGCGGCATGACGGCTTACGGGTTTTCAAAATTCAAGTTTCGATTTAATACGATCTTGTTTTTGCTTATGCTGGCGACAATGATGATTCCCGCTCAGCTTGCATTAATTGGAAGCTATCGCTGGCTTGGTATGATTGGCTTGCTTGATTCCCATGCAGCTATTATTCTTCCAGCTGCGGCCAACACATTTGCCGTCTTTTTTATTAAACAATTTCTAGACGGCAGCATTCCCGATGATGTGCTGGAATCCGCTCGAATTGACGGGGCGGGAGAGTTGAAAATTTTCCACCGGATTATTTTGCCGATGATCGTCCCTGCTCTTGCTGCGATTGGCATCTTTACCTTTATAGGAGCTTGGAACAATTTCATTGGCCCACTCGTCTTATTGTTTTCCGAAGAGAAATACCCATTGCCAGTCATGGTGGCATTGATACAAGGTTACTACAATACCGATTACGGCTTAATGTATTTAGGCGTAGCCATGTCCGTTTTACCGATTATTATCGTGTTTTCGTTATTCTCAAAACGGATTATGGGCAGTGTGGCAATTGGCGCTGTGAAAGGGTAAGCGGTCTTTTTCCTTGCTTTTCTTTATGCTCCTTTGGCTGCTTTCCATTTGTTTGCGTGTAGTAAAATCATGGCAGAACCATTTGACGAACCGTTTTCATTCTGGTGAAATAAAGACATGCCAATGATCAAAAGCGTGTGATGAAAGGAAAAAAGGGGAAAGAGAGTGGTCCGACAGTGGTTAACTATGACGGTAAGCAATTTGTGGCAAAGGAAAACAGTGAAAATGGCGAAGTTTCTTCAGCTACAGTCTTCCAATACAAACAGGAAGGCCGGATTTTGACTGGAACGTATAGCGGGGGCGAGATCCTCACAGGCACTTTAATAGGTTTAGTTGATGATCAAGGCCATTTGCGATTTCGCTATAACCATGTAAACGTCGATTATGAAATACGCGGTGGGGAATGCTACTCTATACCAGAACAATTGGCAGATGGACGAATCCGTTTGCACGAAAAATGGAAGTGGAATGACGATAGCAAAAGCGAAGGGACATCAATTGTAGAAGAGATTTTACGTTGATCGATGTTAAAGCGCCAAAAGGAACGCCTTGGGCAACAGCCCAAAGCGTTTTTTGACACTTTAAATCCAACTCCAGCCGCGGCGCCGGCCTTCATAATAGCCTCCGCCGTTGTTTCCATTGCCATTCTCGACAACTGACTCGTATTCTGTCCGCTCTTCGACTGACTCGGTTTGCGGAAAACTGTACTCGCGGCGTACGACTTGGTTATTGACATAAGTCGTATGGGTCGGATACACTTCTGGGATAATGACGACTTCCGTTTGTTCTACAACGCGGTGCTTTGTAGGGTGAATGATCGGATCACATTTTTTCACCTTTGTCGGAAGTGTTTCGTAGCAAGGGCGCTCAGGCTTTTTACAGTCGCATGAGCATTTCTTATGGTCGCGGCTCATTCCTTACCTCCATGAAGAATTATTTAAAGCGTGGAGCTTTATAAGATAACGTATGTTAAGAGCTGAATGCTCGTACTGGTTGGCTTTCCCATTTACGGAAAAATGGCTAAAACGTGGATCAGCGAATAGGAAGCTTCTGAAGAATTGTAAAGAAACGACTATGTGTTTCGAAATTTTCGTAAAGTTCTCTCTTTTTCGGTCGGTGTATGTTTGCCATTTGTTATACTAATCGTGAAGCAGTTCATTTCTTATTAGGAGGGCCAGTATGAAAAGAGTGACTCAAAAAAGGGCAATTCAGTCGGTTATCATTTTTGCTAGTTTTACAATAGGCATTCCGGCATTGGCAGAAAGCATAAGCGATCCTCCACCTGTATTGGAACCAAGTGACCCGAATGGAAAACGCGTATTGTTTGATAACAGCCATGGGCAAACAGCCGGGCAATCCGATTGGGTCATAGACGGAGCTTTTTCGGACTTTGCCGATGCGCTAGTGGAAAACGGGTACTATGTCAAGGAACACCGTAGTGCAGAACCGCTAACTAGCGCCGATTTAGACGGGTACGATGTGTTTATTATTCCTGAAGCGCAAATTCCATTTAAGGCGATTGAGCAAGAGGCGATTGCCTCGTTTGCAGAAGAAGGGGGCGGCGTGTTTTTTATTGCTGACCATTACAATGCCGACCGCAATTTTAACCGGCTTGATTCAAATGAAATTATGAACGGGTGGCGCCGAGGGGCTTATGATGACATAACAAAAGGGATGAGCAATGAAGAAAAAGAAGCACTCGAAGGTGTTGTAAGTTCAGATTGGCTTGCTGAAGAATTTGGCGTTCGTTTCCGTTACAATGCCATTGACCATACAGTAGCAGATACGATTGTCAGCCCTGAAGAGGCGTTCGGGATTACAGAAAACATTAGCGCTCTCTCCATTCATGCTGGATCAACGCTTGCAATTATTGACCCAAACGTCGCTAAAGGCGTTGCTTACTTGCCTGATGGCCTGACGCCGGAAGCGAATAAATGGAACAACGCAGTTGACCAAGGTGTTTATCATGGCGGCGGAATGGAGGAAGGGCCTTATGCGGCTATCGGAAAAAAGGGATTAGGCAAAGCAGCCTTTATTGGTGATTCATCTCCGGTCGAGGATGCGACCCCAAAATACCGCAACGAAGAACATGGCGGGACGAAGCGGACGTATGATGGATTTATCGATCAAGACAATGGTGTTTTCCTCGTGCAGGTAGTCGACTGGCTTGCTGAACAAGAATCCTATACCAACTTTGCTGAAGCAGGAATTCCTTTAGACGAACCGTCCCCACTTTTGGAAATGGAACTGCCTGAAAAGACAACAGAACCACAGGCTGAGCCATGGCGACAACCGCAAGGGGATTATCGGTGGTATGACCGTTCTACTTTTGCGGCCGGATCGTTTGGCAGTGGACAGGAGGCACCGCTAGAAGTGGAATATGATTTGGAAACGCCAGAGGCGCTCCCACTAGGAGGGCAGACGTTTTCTGTGACCGTGGAGCTCCGTCATTTGGAGCCGAACCAAACGGTCAACAGCCTTGACATGCAAGTATACTTACCAGGAGGACGTTCGATCTCGCAAATTCAAGGGGAGGATGGAAGTTGGCCTAGCTCTTACGGCTACCACCAAATCGGCACGTTGACCGCTGATGCTACAGGGACAGCAACGAAAACGGTCACGATGCGTTTGAACCCGTCGGTGGAGGCCGATTCGGCAATGATTCGCTTGCGCAATGACCGCCAAAATGTCGTGACGCAAACAGTTGCTCTTACTGCCGCCAGCGAAAAGGTGACGAAACACCCGACGATTCAAAAGAGCTTAAAACGAAAAAGTGTACCAGTGGCAATAGCAGGAAGCTAGGGGGTTTTTCCCCTAGCTTGAGGTTGTCGACAAAGTCGATAACCGCACTCAGACTGATAGAAAACGCTTGTCAGACGAGGAGTGTAGCCGAGGGAAGATGCGAATAGAACGTGGGTTCATGAGCATATGAGTGAGGCAAACGACGAAGTATGCGAGCGTTTGTCTACAGTCTGAAGCTAGGGGATTTTCCCCTAGCTTTCCTCGTTTACAAACAATGGAACGACTTTGCCGTTATTAACATCAATTAACCCGAAATCAGTAATTTTCAGGGCAGGGCTAACTGGCAAAGATAACGTCGACAGTGACATAATCGGATTGTAATGCTTATAACCTAATGCCGTTAGCGCTTTAACGAACGATTCGACCTTTGGCGCAAGCTCGGTTAGGGGCGCTTCAGAAAGAATACCGCCAACTGGCAGTTCAAGCATCGCTTTCACTTCCCCGTTCTCTACTGCCGCACAGCCTCCTTGTGCTTGGATGACTGCGTTTGCTGCACAAACCATGTCTCTGACGTTTGCGCCGATAACGAGCAAGTTATGGTTGTCGTGAGAATACGTTGTGGCCACTGCTCCACGCTGTATAATGTCTCCGGCGATCAGGCCGTGGGCACGCCCGCCCGTTTTACCGTAGCGTTCAAATGTGGCAATAAGACGAAAGTCGCTGTCTTGCCATTGAAGGAGGCCGTTTGCAACAGGCACCCTTTCCTGAGTTTCCTTTGTAAAGGTTGAGCCATCTGCGACATTCATCACCCGGCAAACATGGATGCCGTCTTGGCGGTCGGCAACCACGTGAAAATCCTCATCCTGTAGAGGAGCAAGCTTGACGCTTTCGTAAAAATGGGGTGGAAACTGCCTTGGCTTTGGCGTTTGTTTGTACGGGCTTGCTGCATCAAAGGCGAGCATTCCATCTTTATAAACAGCGGAAAAAACAAATTGGCCGTCTTCTGCAAGAAGACTGAAGTCAGCGATTTTTCCAGGAGCAATCGCGCCCCGGTCATCAAGTTTCATCCGCTTGGCAGGTGCCATTGTACAAGCATAAATGACGTCCTCAAACTTCATTCCTGCTGCGAGCGCTTTGTTTGCAAGAACATTTAAGTGGCCACGTTTATAAAGAGAATCAGCCATGACATCATCAGTAACAAAGCAAAAATGTTCTCGGACGTCGTTTTCAATCAAATAGGAAAGCACGTCGTCGGTCATCGATTTTTCTTGGATTTCTAAAAACATGCCAGCTTTAATGCGTGCTTCCATTCCTTCTCTCGTTTGGTGTGTATGGTCAGACCCAATTCCGGCAGCAACAATTTGATGAAGGTCGAGCCCTGTCAGCTTAGGCACATGCCCTTCGATAGGAAGAGCAGGATAGGAACGCCGGAAATGCTTGAGGATTTGGTTTGTTTTTGACTCAGGCTTTGAAATGACATCGACATAGTTCATGATTTCTCCTAAGCATTGGATGTCCTCTGTGTCCATTAATTCAACCATTTCTGCGATTCCGATGGCGCCGCCAGTCGTTTCCAAGCTAGTAGCGGGAACAGAACTAGGGATCGCATATTTCATATCAACCGTACAGGCTGCGCTTGCCTCAATCATGGCTTTAATGCCTTCGATTCCAAACACATTGGCCATTTCATGAGGCTCTGCAACGATCGTTGTCACGCCATTTCGTAATAGTGCCCACGAAAAAGTTTCTGGTGTGACCATCGAGCTCTCGATATGCAAATGGATATCGATTAAGCCAGGAATCATTTGCCGGCCTTGGCCATCAATAGTTGCCTTGGCTTGAATCGATTCAAGTTCGTCGCTGTGACCGATTGCCACAAATCGGCCTTCGTTAATCGCGACGTCACTGGCGATAAATTGCTGTATATAGGCGTTATAGACGCGTACGTTTTTCACTAAAGTATTTACATGCATAATAAGTCCTCCAACTTCCGCAATGGACAATGGTTGTATTTCACTTTCGTATAGGGCCTAACGCAGGAAGCATTATTGGGTAATAACGATTTTATTGCTTGGAAAATGGAGGACGACAGGCGTGCCAATGTCAAGAGGCGTCGCCATGTCCGTATGGACGGTAAACGTGCCGGCTGCCGTTTCTACGATACATTGGTAACTTCGGCCGAGAAAGGTGCAGACAAGCACTTTTCCAGCTATGTGGTTGGCAGCGTCCCCTTGGTTTAAATCGAGAACAAGCTCAATGTCGTCAGGGCGGATTGCTCCTGTCATCCCTAAGTCGGAACCGGCATGTTTAGCGACTGAAAAGCGTTGTGCTCCAGAGGCAAATGCCCAATAAGCCCCTTTGTCTTCCCTGTCTGAGAATGGCAAGAAGTTTTTAAAGCCGATAAATTCAGCGACAAAGCGCGTTTTTGGATAGCTGTAAATATGGGATGGGGCATCAAGCTGTTCAATGACCCCTTTATTCATAATCGCGACATTGTCGGAAATGGAAAAGCATTCCTCCTGGTCATGAGAGACGTATACAGCTGTGATGCCGAGCTCTTGTTGAATGCGGCGAATCTCCACGCGCATTGTTTCACGCAAGTTTGCGTCCAAGTTGCTTAACGGTTCATCAAACAACAACAGGTCAGGTTCAATTACTAATGCCCGGGCGATAGCGACACGCTGCCGTTGCCCGCCAGAAAGTTCTTTTGGAAAACGATTTTCAAACCCCGTTAAATTAACGACATCGAGGACATAGGCAATCCGTTTTTTCATTTCGCTTTGCGTTTGTTTGCGCATTTTTAAGCCAAAGGCAATGTTGTTATACACAGACAAATGGGGAAAAAGCGCATAGTTTTGGAAAACAAAGCCAAAGTTCCGTTTCGAAACGGGGACGCGTGTGTAATCTTTGTCGTTAAATAAGAAGCGGCCAGATTTCGATTCGAGAAAACCAGCAATGAGGCGCAATGTCGTCGTCTTTCCACAGCCACTTGGTCCTAGTAAGGAAAGGAGCTCGCCTTTCTCGATTTTTAAATCAAACTGTTTTAAAATGTCTTGTTTTTGGTAAGCGACCGTCACTTGGTCTAATGTTAGTAAAGCCATGAGAGACCTCCATTCTTTTACAAAAGTTGCTATCAAGCATAGGGGAAACGGGAATCCGTTTCGTTATCGTTTCGTAAAATACGACAAGCCGACTAACCTTTCAATCGCAAACATCAATATAGCTGTCAACGCCATTAACATCACCGAAATAGCCGCAACCGTTGGGTCAAAATAATGTTCAACGTACGTCAGCATTTGGATAGGCAGCGTCGAAAGCCCTGGTCCGGTAAGAAAGACGGAAATATCAACGTTATTGAATGACTCTAAAAACGCGATGAGCACTGCAGCGATAATGCCAGATTTAATATTAGGCAAAATGACTTTGAAAAACGCGCCGAGGCGGCTTGCTCCGAGGCTCATTGCTGCTTCTTCAATCGAGAAGTCAAACGTGGCCATACTAGAAGCAATTACACGGATAATAAAGGGCAGCATCAAAATCGTATGTCCTACAAATAGCGCGACTTCAAGTGGAAGCTGATAAGCGACAATCAAATAGCGTAAAAATGTAAAACCGAGCACGGTGCCAGGAATGAGTATCGGCGATACGAACAACACATTCAACAGCGCTTTTCCTGGAAACTCGTAGCGGCTTAATGCATAGGCAGCTGGGATCCCAAGCAACAATGCACACAGGTTGCCTAACAAGCTAACAAGCATTGAAAGCTTGAACGTATCCATGAACGCAGACACAGCAAAAATATTTGCGTACCATTCAAGAGAAAAGCCACTTGGCGGAAACTGCAGCACTGTACTAGGCTCAAAAGAAGCGACCGAAATAATAACGAGCGGCCCGAGCAAAAACAAAAAAATAAGAAAGGAAACAAACCCAAGGCCGATATGTTTTGATTGGTTCATCTGTTTACCCCCTTGGATTTAAAATCGCTGCGATTTTTTGGAATAGGCCGGTAACAACAAACGTGATGACAATCATGATTGTCGCAATCATCGCAGCCGCATGCCAATCATTTAACGTAATCGCATTTTGATATAAAAACGTCGAAATGACTCGTTGCTGGCCGCCAAGAAGTGCTGGTGTTGTGTAGGCAGTAAAACTGCCGACGAATACGAGCGTGCTGCCAATTACAAGGCCAGGTACACAGAGTGGCACCATGACTTTCAAGAACGTTTTTGCTTTTGAAGCGCCAAGGCTTTCAGCAGCTAAAAACAAATCGGAATCAATGTTTTCCATCACTCCAACTAATGTAACAATCATGAGTGGCAAAAATAAATGGATAAGGCCGATTGCGACAGCGGCTGGTGTATATAAAATTGATAATGGCTCGTTTATTAGACCAGTCGCCAAAAGAAACTCGTTAAGCAAACCATTGCGGCCGAGAATAATCATCCAGCTAAAAGACCGAACAACTGGGCTGACGAGTAATGGGAAAATGGCGAGCATGAGCATGATTGCTTTTTTGCCGCCATTTAACTTAGAAATGTAATAAGCGGCGGGAAAAGCAAGAATGACGCAGCAAAAAGTCGTTAATAGAGCGACAAAAAGAGTTGTCCATAAAATTTCTAAAAAGTAGGCATCACCTAAAAAACGAAAATAACCGTCTAAAGAAAAGCTGCCGTTTTCGACGAATGTCGAGCTGATGGTGAGCACGAGTGGAATAAGCATAAAAACAGTTAAAAACAGCAGCCCTGGAATGAGCAAAAGCATGCGCATTGACCGGTTCACGAACAAATCACCTCACAGAAAAGAATGGCCCGGCTTCAAGACGCCTAAGGCCATATTCAGTTTTGAATTGAATGCAAGAAGTACGATAAAAATGCATCGCTGTCGATCTCAGTGGCAACGTTAACGTTTGCCGGTTTTCCTAAGCGCTGTTGCCTGTCGCATACCGTCTGCCCATCGCAAAATTGGCTGTTTGTTTCTACTTCGACAAACATCTCTTCCAAATGGAGCAATTCGGGTTTTAATGCATAAGCAACGGCAAGAGGATCGTGGAGGGCACAAGCTGCCACGTTGTTGCGCGCTTCATACCGTTTTATATAGTCTGCGGTGCACGTTTTGATAAACTGCTTGACAGGCGAGTCAACGAGCGATCCAATGTTTTCCCTAGTGAGAAGTGCTTTGCGGGTAACATCTAATCCGACTTGCACAAGGGGGGCGAAGCCGGCATGGATCACCTTGCGCGCTGCTTCAGGATCGACATACATGTTGTACTCAGCCACAGGGGTGACATTGCCATGTGTAAAGGCGGCACCACCCATATAGACGACGCCTGCCACGAGTTTTGGCAAATCAGGGCATTTTTCAAGCGCTAACGCCAAGTTCGTCAGCGGCCCTGTCATGACAAGCGTGAGTTCGCCTGGATAACGGTTTGCCTGTTCGATTATATAATCAGGAGCATAACCGTCGGCAGGCTGTGCCGTTGGCTCAAAATGAGGCAAAGCACCGCCAAGGCCGTCATTGCCGTGGACGCTATGTTCAAAAAAGCACGGGCGCCGAAGTGGCGCATGAGCCCCTTGGATAACGGGAATGTCGCCCTCTTTATGAAGAAGTGTCAACACTTTTAACGTGTTAACAGTCGCTTTTTCTAAAGAGACATTTCCGTTCACTGTCGTAATTGCAAGCAGTTGTGCGGCCGTGCTTTTGGAGGCAAGGATAATGGCGAGGGCATCATCTACGCCTGTATCAACGTCAAGTAAGATTTTTCTGGCCACTCAAATGCCTCCTTAGTTGGCAATTTCTTTATTCCAGCGGTCAATCCATTCGGCTGATTCGCTGTTTACGTATTCCATGTCAAGGAGGTTTAGCGCCTCAATCGTTTCTTCCCCATAAGTGACGCCTTCCGCTTCCTGTTCAGACAACTCAACATCGATGTTCACAGGGGAGTCGACTTTCGCTTTAGCAGACGCTTCCTGGACTTCTTTGCTCAAATGCCAATTGATAAAAGCTTCCGCTAATTCTTTGTTGTCACTGTCTTTAACGACATTGACTGTATTCATGACTGCGTAGCCACCTTCTGTCGGGGTAACGAACTCAGCTTCAGGGACAGCGGCTTGCAAATCATGAAAATACATTTCCATAAATGGCCCAGCAGCAATCTCGCCTTGGGTAAACATGTTGACGAAGTCGGATGATTTATCATACTCTTTAACAATATTTCCTTTCAGGTCGGCAATGGCTGCAAATGCTGCATCGGCATTGAATTCTTCCTGTCCTGCTACGATGGAAGCTGCATCTAAAAACATTGGCCCTGTTGTCGATGTAATAGAAGGAATCGTTAAATTGCCTGCAAGAGAGTCATCCCATAAGTCGCTCCAGCTTTCGATTGGGCCTTTCGTTTGTTCAGGATTGTAAGCAATCCCGAATTGGCCAATCGTGTAGGCTGGTCCGTATTCTTCGCCAAGAGGGGCTTTCGCTATATCATAGAGGTTGTCAATATTTTCGATGTTGCTGCGATCGATTTCAGCAAATAAACCTTCCTCGATGCCTTGCTGGGCGTAATAATCGGACAAATAAACGACATCTACATTAGCAGTTCCTTGGCGGATTTTGTTAAGGCGTTCTGCGTTGTTGCCGATATCGACGACAATATTAACGTTGTATTCTTCTTCAAATGGCTTGTAAACTTCTTCCTTAAAAAAATCCTCTGCAAATCCCCAAGTGGAAATGACAAGGTCTGTTGGTTTTTCGTTACCGTCCCCTGAACTGGAGCATGCGCTAACAGCGACCAAGCTTGACGTGATTACAAATAAGCAAGAAAGATGTTTTTTCATTTAGAAAGTCCTCCTAGTACAACATTTTTAATGAAGAAAAAAAGAAGACACACCTGTAGCAGCATTTGCCATCTACAGGTGCATCTTCCTTATGTAAACATAAGCAAAAGCAACCGTATTGAAAAGAATCGCAAATCCTCAACCAGACATGTCCAGTTTGCATTTACGAAGTGGAAAAAAGAATGTTTGTAAAAGCCCATTGCGTTTTTGCATCATAATCACGCAGCACAACCTCGATCGGGTCGTGGAAGTACGTCGCTAATTGTTCTGCAAGTTTCCGTTTATAGAGAAGGGAAAGATGAAAATCGACTTCCATTTTTAAAGAAGGCACTTCTCCTTCAAGCGCGGTAGAACGGGCTGCCCGTTTATGCTTCGCTTGAATTGTTACAAGTGCCCCGGAGATGGAAACCTTTAATAAAGTTGTGCCAACGCCGAACATTTCTTTTGAAACATCATTATATAGATGAGCCAATATTTTTTTATTTTCGTTTGTATCGCCTATCATCCCATCACCTTTAAACGAAAAACAAATGATGTAAACTATTGTACATAAATTGCTATTTATATGCAATAAAATGTTCGGATTTAATTGAGTGTAATTTTCTTGAAGTCGAAAAAGGATACCAAAAACAAGCAAACGACGAACATTGATGATAAAAAACGATATACTCTTATTTTCTATTTAGATTTTCATCTAATTAGATTATAATGGAATTACTAAGTCGAAAGGAGAAAGTTAACATGAAAATCAGCCAAGAAGAGAAGGAAAACATCATCCGTCATTTTATAGGAAAAGATGGCCGCTTAAAGACGATACCGGCTAAATTCAAGAAAAAGCTCATTCTTTTAGAACATATGTTAATAGGTTTAGAGGAGAATGTCGTTTATGAAGAACGGGAGATTAACGCTCATATTCAGTCTTTTCATGATGACTTTGCCACGATCCGTAGAGCATGGGTAGATACGGGATTTATGGAAAGAAAAGAGGGGCGCTATACACTTGTGTCGCCAGCGAAGCGGCCAGCTTTTTTTATTGAAACTAATTAGATGTGTGTCTAATTTGTTCTTTCAGTGTATTTTTTCATGATTTTAGATTGGTATGACTAGTAGCATCTGAGCCTTTTAGAGCGCTCAGATGCTTTTTTATAGTCGTATTTAAAATACAAATTCAGTAGTTTTGTCAAAATTGGTACAATTGTTTTAATCCATGATGAAGGAAGTGAGTTGTATGGTTGGAGAAAAAGAGGAACCGTTTGTCGATCTGTGCCTTGAATGGCTAGGTTGCATTCGAACAGGAAATCCTGCGCAAATGACGAATTTGCAATCAAGAGCAAGGGGGCTTTTGAGCGCTGAAAGGAATGTCGATGACGCAGTCATCTCTCTTTACTTGCTCAATTCACACCTCCATTCTGAACAGTTAAAAGGCAATGGAAACACGCCTGACTTCATTAAACTTGTTAACATTACCTATTTTTTAAGCCATTTCATAAGTGGTAGGATTAAACAGAGCAAAGCTGATTCGAATGGAGCTTTGCGAAATTATTTAAAGGCCGAACATGTGCTTAGTTTTATTGAAGACAGCTGCGAAAAAGCAAAATTTTACGAAGCGGTAGCGGCTGCTTATAAAAATCTTCAAGAGGAAATAGCGGCAAACGCCTATTTGAAAAAACATAAGGAAGAGGCGGCAAAGTGCATGGTGGTGATGTAGCAGCAAATGTCGATGCTTAAAGTTTTTCTAAGAATGTTCATAACATGAATGCGGTAGCCGTTGCCATAGCTGTTATAATAATAGAGAAAGATGCTTTTAAAGTCTCTAATCAGGAGGGAGTTGGAAGCATGTATAGACGAATTCTTGTTGGTGTCGATGGATCGAACCAGTCTGATCACGCTTTTTCGAAAGCGCTTTCCATCGCCGGAGAATGTAGGGCAACACTCATCATCGGCCATGTTTTGGACATTCGCAATTTTCCCAATGAGCATATGCTTTATGCAGGAGAGTTGTGGGATGAGTGGAAAGGCAAGGCCGACGCCATGCTTGCTCGTTATAAAGGACAAGCAGAGGCAGCAGGCATCAAAACGGAAATCGCGTTTGCCTCAGGGAATCCGCGCATTCAAGTCGCAAAAACATTGACAAAGGAGCATGGAGCTGATTTACTCGTTACGTCAGCGACAGGGCGGAACCGAATTGAACGTTTTTTTACCGGCAGCGTCGCTGAAGCGTCCATTCGTCATGCGCCTTGTGACTACTTGATGGTCAAAGACTATGAAACGGCTTCTCCTTACTATAAGACGATTCTTGTCGGCGTGGATGGCTCCGATCAAGCAGAAGACGCTTTGTCGGAAGCGGCATGGTTGGCCAAACCATATGAGGCAGCACTTACGATTGTTTATGTGGAGCCGATTGGCATTTATACAGGAGGAGCGATGGCCGCCGCCCCGCTATCCTATGAAGATAACAATCGACTAGAAGCTGAGCGCATGTTGACATCATATAAACAAAAGGCAGAGGAGTCTGGGGTTTCGACAGTAAAAACGGAATACTTGCATGGGAACCCCCGTGTCAAACTTTCCACCGATCTACCGGAATCGCTTCAAGCGGATTTGCTCGTTTGCGGCGCAACGGGAACAAATACGGTCACCCGCCTGATGATTGGTAGTGTAGCAGAGGCAGCGATGCGCCATGCGCCATGCGATGTGCTAATGGTGAAGCGGGACAACAGCCGTTAGAGTGCAAGCAAGGAGTCGTCCTCAACGAGACGGCTCCTATTGGTGCAGTGATAGAAAAGTACAGCCAAGGGGTGAGCATCTGCCTCCCTACACCGTACTGGAATCGTCAGCTATTTGGCGATACGCGGCTACTGCGTGTACACTTGGAAATAATAAAGAGGAACAAAAAAGAGAGGACGATAAACACAAAGCTTGATAAGCCTAGCGCGAATAATATCGATAAGAGTGGTGCATATGAGCAAACCGTTATTTAACATTCCTTATAATACATTTGAACGACTTAGCGACACAGAGCGTTATTTGTTAACCTACATTCATGACCATCTAGATGAAATTGCGACGATGTCGATTGTTACATTAAGCGAACGGGCAGCAGTCTCTACTGCCACCGTTGTCCGGCTGATGAAGAAGATTGGTTTTAAAGGCTATACGTCGTTTAAATACAAGCTAGAACAAGATAAGCAAATGGTAGACAAAGAAGGAAGTTTGAGCGATATTGGCAACGAAATAAAGCAAGCGCTGCAAAAAAACGAAGAGGAAGTGCGCCGTACCATTCAGCTGCAAAGCATTGGCCAAATTGAGGACGCGGTGCAAAAAATGCATGACGCCAAAAAGATTTACATCTTTGCCCGTGGCTTTTCGCAAATGATTGCAAAAGAGATGGCCGTTAAGTTGCAAGTCCTTGACAAAACGTGTGAGATGCATGATGATCCGAATATTATCCGCATCAAATCGCAAAAAATGCATCATGATACGGACTTGGCGATTTTTATTTCATTAAACGGTGAGACGAAAGAACTTGTGGAAGCTTGCCAAAACTTGAGCATCCGCCAAGTGACGACCATTACGTTAACGACCAAAGTGAACTCGACACTGAATAAGTTGTCTGATATGACGTTGATCGGATACAAAAGTGAACACTCGTTAATTCCAGATTATGAAGTTCGCTCACGCCTTTCCTTAAATGTGATTGCGAGAGTGCTCCTTGACGCCTATGTCATCCGTACAAAAGAATCTGTAAAGCCGCCCCATTGAACTAGAGGGCGGTTTTTTCTTATGAAATCAACGCTGAAGGCGATTTTACCAAATATTGTTTTTCAGGATGCGAAAACATTTTCATCTAAGCCAATGGGATAATAAAGACATCAAGGACCGCATTTCTGAGACATTAAACGAAGTTGGTGAGCGCAGATATGATTTATACATGCACGATGAACACAGCAATCGACTTATATGTACAGTTGGAAAAGCTTATGCCCGACAAAGTCAACCGCACGATTGATGAAGACTACCAGCCAAATGGCAAAGGCGTCAATGTGTCGATCATGCTAAAACGCTATGGAATTGAAAGCGTCGCCACAGGCTTTATAGCTGGTTTTACAGGGCAATTTATTCAGGACTCCTTACAGAAGCTAAACATTAAGACTGACTTTGTGCACGTTGACGGCATTACACGGATTAACGTGTTTATGAATGCAGACAAGGAATACAAAATAGTCAATCAAGGGCCGTCCATTAGTAAAGAAAAGCAACGCTTGCTAATAGAAAAAATTGGCCAAATGGAAGCAGGCAGTACGTTGATTGTTTCAGGAAGTTTGCCTGTAGGCGTGTCAGAAGGCATTCTCGCCGAGATTGGCGCCATTTGTCAAATGAACGGCGTCCATTATGTCCTTGATACAAGCATTTCTTCTTTAGACGCCGTGTTGGCGACTCAACCTTATTTATTGAAGCCAAATGAAGAAGAGTTAGCAGGTTTCTTTCAAGTGCAACATCCATTGAGTGAAAAAGAGCTTGTCTACTACGGCTATGAATTGATAAAGCGTGGAGCAAAGCAAGTACTCATTTCTCGCGGAAAAGACGGCAGCATTTATTTGAATAAGGACACTTGCTTGTTTGCGACGTCTCCTAAAGGCAAAGTATTGAACACGGCTTGTGCTGGCGATGCTTTGTTGGCCACGTTCATTGGCCATATCCAGCAAGGCACACCTGTGGAAGACGCACTAGCGAAAGCAACAGCAACAGGGGCTTCTACTGCCTTTTCAAAAGGGTTAAGCGATTTAAAAGATGTTCCAATGCTTCTCGATCAAGTACAAATCACGCGGAGGGGATTCACATGGCAAAAGTAAAGATTGTCGCTGCAACGGGCTGTCCGACAGGCATTGCTCATACTTTTATGGCAGCGGAAGCGCTGAAAAAAGCAGCGAAAAACATGGACGTGGAGATCAAAGTTGAAACGCATGGCCAAGCGGGAATCGAAAATGCGTTAACAAAAGAAGAAATTGAAGCGGCAGACGGTGTCATTGTCGCTGCCGACAAAGATGTCAATACGGAACGCTTTCATGGCAAGCGGCTTGTTGATGTCCCAGTAGCGAAGGCATTGCGAGGCGCCGAAGAACTAATCCAACAAATTATTGATAAAAGCGCGCCGGTTTATCGAGCCAAAGGTGGAGTGCTGCCAGAAGAAGCGACTGGCGAAGACAATCAGCCAACTGGCAAAAAGAACATTGGTCGTTCACTTTATAAGTCACTGATGAATGGTGTTTCCCACATGCTGCCATTTGTAGTTGGCGGCGGCGTGTTGATCGCAATTTCCTTTTTGTTCGGCATTTATTCTGCTGATCCGAACCATGAATCTTACAATGCATTTGCGGCATTTCTGAATAAGGTTGGCGGCTTGAGTTTTAGTGTTATGGTACCAATATTAGCCGCATTTATTGCCGAAGCGATCGGCAAACGTTCTGGTATGGTTGCCGGTTTTATCGGCGGTTTGCTCGCGGTCGAATCGGGGGCAGGTTTTCTTGGCGGCATCATTGCTGGTTTTGCCGCTGGCTATTTAATTGTCCTGTTGCAATACCTATTCAAAAAATTACCTCGTTCATTAGACGGACTTAAAACAATCTTCCTTTTTCCGGTGCTTGGCATCTTTCTAATTGGCGCGGTCATGTATCCATTGATGTCGCCAGTCGCCGCTCTAAACGAAGCAATGATGGCGTTTTTAGCTTCCGTTCAATCATCAAGTCCGCTGCTGCTCGGCTTAATCGTAGGCGCTATGTGCGCATTTGACATGGGCGGGCCTGTCAACAAAGCCGCATACGTAACAGGGACATTGTTGCTATCTGAAGGAAATTTGTACTTCATGGCTGGCGTGTCCGCTGCGTGTATAGCGCCACCGCTTATCACTGCATTTGCGGTCTTGTTCTTTGGAAAGTACTTCAATAAAGAAGAGCGAAACTCAGGAATGGTGAACTTTATTTTAGGATCCACCCATATTACAGAAGGGGCGATTCCGTTTGCTGCCAAAAACCCGATTGTCGTCTTGCCGATTTTGATGGTTGGTTCAGCGATTGCAGCAATCATGACATATATGTTTGGCGTGCAAGTGCCAGCACCCCATGGAGGCTTTCTTGTACTGCCAGTTGTGACTGGAGCGGTTAAGTGGGTGATAGCAATTTTAACAGGGTCGGTTATTGGCGGGGTCTTGTTCGGGCTATACCGTAAAAAAATAGCTAATGGAAAACCAATCGAAGGGTAAAAGGAGAGACAGACATGATTACAGAAAAGCAAATTCATTTGCACTCAAGCGCATCAACACAGGAAGGCGTTTTTCAGGCGATTGCAGATTTGGCTGTGGAAAATGGCATTGCGGTAGACAACGCTAGTGTTGTTGCTGGATTAAAAGAACGGGAGTCCTTAAGTACAACGGGCTTCCAAGATGGTTTTGCGATTCCACATACACAGTCTGACTCGATTACAAGACCAGCAATTATAATCGTCCGCACGGAAACAGGAATTGAGTGGGAATCATTTGATGGGAAGCCAGCATTCTTTTTTATTTCATTGCTCGTGCCACATGGAGAAGCAGGAACAACGCATTTGCAGGCGTTAGCGGCTCTGTCTCGGGCTTTAATGGATGATGAGTCGCGCCAAGCGTTCCTTACTGCGCAATCTAGTAAGCAACTTGCACATTTAATTAAAAATGCCATCCAAGGAGATGAGTAATTTGGGAATTGTATCGACTACATCAATGCTAAAAAGAGCAAAAGCAAATAAACATGGGGTGGTAGCATTTAACGTCCACTCTTTCGACAGCATTTTTTGGGTGCTGGAAGCTGCGGCAGATTTGAGATCACCGGTTATTTTGCAAACAACGGTTGGCACTGTAAAAGCGCTTGGCGCCAAAAACATTGTGGAAGTTGCCCAAGTCGCATCTGAGCATTTTCAAGTGCCAACGGGCTTACATTTAGACCACTGTACGGATTACCAAGTAATTAAAGAAGCAATCCGGGCAGGCTATTCTTCGGTTATGATCGATGCTTCCATGTACCCGTTTGAAGAGAATGTGGCCCGTACAAATGAGGTCATGGCTCTTGCCCAATCGCTAGAGGTAAATGTTGAAGCAGAACTCGGCAAAGTTGGCGGTGTGGAAGAGGATATTGTCGTTGCTGAAGAGGATGCCAAAAAGGCGGTGCCCGAGGAATGTAGACGGTTTGTTGAGTTGACAGGCGTACCAACGCTTGCACCGGCGATCGGAACAGCCCACGGCATTTACAAAGGCAAACCAAATATTGATTTTAACCGGATTGCCCGTATTGCTGAACTAGTTGACGTACCACTAGTGCTCCACGGAGGTTCCGCTGTCCCTGATGAGGATGTTCGCCGCTGCGTTTCATTAGGAATGGCGAAAGTCAACGTATCAACCGAATTAAAAAATGCTTACTCTGCTGCGATCCGTGAACATTTTGCCTCTCATCCAAATAGCCTTGACCCCCGCGCCTATTTGCAAAAAGCAAGAGAGGCTGCTATCGAAATGGCAAAAGCAAAAATCAAATTGGTAGGAAGCGAAGATACGGTTGTCCCAGCGTTTGCTTAAAAGCGATTCCCCCTCCTTACATAGCAAGGAGGGATTTTTTTGCAAAGAAAGAAAATGAATCCGTACGTGCCAAGCACTAGGCGCATACACTGGTTTTGAATGAAAGGAGTGAAGGCAAATGAAGCCTACAAATGAAGACATTCAACACCAATACGGGATAGACCAGAATGACCAACCGAGCCAACCACACGAGGTGGGCCCAGTCTACAGAAACAGTTATGGGGCGGCAAATCAGATGGGGAATATGGCTCAGCAAGTGAGCGGGTATCAGCCTGCCCAGCAATACGCAATGAACCAAAATGTGCAACACACTCTTGAATATGGGAGTAACACACAGCCATTTGCACAGGCATATGGGAGCAATACACAGCCATTTGCACAGGAATATGGGAGCAATACACAGCCATTTGTACAGGAATATGGCAGTAACACACAGGCATTCGCACAGGCAGAAGCCAATCAGTTTTCACAGCAGGGGGCGATGAAAGAGAAGTGCCGCCAAATGAAAGACCATCATGTCGAGGTAAAGATGGCAAACGGCCAATCGGTAGACGGAATTTTAACTGAAGTGAGAGAAGACGGCATTACTGTTTTAGTTGGTGAAGATGTCCATCAAGAAGAATCCCGCCAATTTGGTTGGCGGTATCGCCGCTATCGCCCACGCTTTTTTCCTTTCGGTGGATTTACCGGTCTTGGCTTTTTTCCATATTTCTTTCCGCCGTTTTTCTTCTATTGATGCAATTAGTAAAAGAGAGAGTGTGTCGAAGCTTGGCGACACACTCTTTCTTTTGGTAGTAGGCAGTCGCGCTTTTAGTTGTTGCGAATCAATCTCTTACGCCTGCACCTTCTCGGGAATGGGCGAGCCGGCTGGAAGCAGCGGCAGCGATCGCGCCGACAATATCATCAAGGAATGTATGGCATTTCCCGCCTTTATGTTTGTTTAACTTACCAAGAATGCCAGGTTTGATTTTATCGACATAGCCAAAGTTCGTCAGCCCAATTGAGCCATAAATGTTAACGATCGAAAGGGCAACAATTTCATCAATGCCATAAAGGCCTTCATCTGATTGCACAATTTCTTGAAGAGGGGAGCTAAGCTTGCCTTGTTCGGCGAGGCGGTCAAGCTCGATTCCTGTTAATAACGCATTTTGCACTTCTCGCTTAGCCAGCACTTTCATTACATGCGGCCGGCACATTTCCTTCGTCAAGTCTGGAACATACGTGCTTTGCAATTCATAAACAAGATCCATAATTTCTTCAATCGTAACCCCTCGATCTTCTAATGCTTCCAACGCTAATTCAATTGTGATTTTATGTATCATCGAAACCAATCCCCTTTCAAAGCTCTACCTATAAAGATACCCTATTTTTCATTGAAATACACGTTTAGCTTAAAAGGGAAGGGATCCAGAATTAGGAAACAGAAAGAGGGTGAAATGGGCTGCATCTGTTTGGATTGCTGCTTTATTTTGTAAAAAGGAAGGGAAAATAGATGTTAAAGGATGATGGGGCTTATAGTAGGAGCATTCGCAAAAAAGAGGAATCGTTGGATCAAAGCAGCAATCCAAGATGCAGAGATGAAACGGGAAAAGTCCGAAAACAATTGGAAAAGCGAAAAAAAGTGAAGATGAGAGACAGCTAGCCGCAATTAAAGATGATTTTTCTTTAAGGAGAACACTTCTTGCTCTAGTGAGACCATTTTTGACATAAGAAAATCATGAACGGTATCTGCCCGCTTTTTGTCTTCTAACCGTTCGGCAGTGCTATGTTCAATTAGATAGCCGACCCCATTCAATCTTTTCTCCATTCGTTCAAGCCGGTTCTCTGTGTTCTGTTGAAAAGCCTCAAATGTTTGGTTGAATTTGGTTTGTTGGTTGTTAAACTTGCGCTGATTCTCGTTGAAAGCAAGTTGCTCCTTTTGGAAATGGCGCATTTCATCATTGAAAGCAAGCTGCTCCTTTTGGAAATGGCGCATTTCATCATTGAAAGCAAGCTGCTCCTTTTGGAAATGGCGCATTTCATCATTGAAAGCAAGTTGCTCCTTTTGGAAATGGCGCATTTCGTCATTGAAAGCAAGTTGTTCCTTTCGAAAATCGCGCATTTCGTCATTAAAAGCGAGTTGATTTTGCTTAAAATTATCAAATTCGTCAAGCAGCTTTTCTTGCTGGTTGTCTAGCTTTGTCAGTATCTTGAGGATTTGTTCAGTCACTTCATTCGCCTCCATTTTGTGTATTATAGCGCATGTTCCTGGCATAAACCACCTCCTTTTAATGGCATCATAAATAGGCATCATGTGCTTTACAAAAAACAAAATTTGATAAGGTGTTTCTACATTAGGTTGGTATTATTTAATGAGGATAGCTAGCTGTGTCGTTCGAAGTAGTCCAACAATGGAGGCCCCATTGTAGCGAGTGTAGATTGATGTTTGTCGATGTTTTTCCTTGTATGGCCAATATTCTACATAAGGTCCATAATTCCTCCTAAAAAAGTCAATTATTTTTATAAAAAGGCGAGCTTATCAATTGGAAGCTGTGGATTTTCACGAAAAACACGGAATGCTGCATAATTTTTTAGTAACGATGACAAACTAACAGCAAAACAGGCAAGGAGGGAATGGAATGGCAAAAAGAGATGACCGCTCCAATAACCCAGAAAGAATTGAAAATATAATCGGCAACACGCTGCAAAACATGGATGAGGCGAGGGATTATGCCAAAGCTCATTCAGAGGAGCTAAGTGAGGAAGAAAAACAGGAGATTGAGCAAAAAAATGAACGCCGTGAGCAAAGCATCGACGGCTTACGCCAAGAATTAAAAGACGAAGTCAATGACCAAGAGAACAACAGCTAAGCAATAGCGAACTGGCATCTGGGAACTTCCCAAATGCCAGTTTTGTTTTTGGCAGTCAACGAATTAAAGAGTTAATTGTTATGATCTTTAAACCAAGCTTTTTGCTCCCGCAATGCACGAATAAAGGCCTCTAACTTTCGCGAAATCCATTTGTTTTTATGGCAAGCAGCGTAAATGCCAATGGATTCTATTGGCGTTTTTATTAGTGATTATATTGTTAAGCGAAGCAGGTCTCAAGGGTTTAAACTTTGCAAAAAACACCCCAAATATAGATAATTACTCTAGAAATGGGGTGGCGATCTATTGGTAGCTTTCTGACATAAAGATGTATTGGATGTGTTGGTTGAGCAGCTTGTCAGTCAATCAAGTTACAGCGAACTACAAAACACCAAATATACAAACAAACACATATACTAGCTCTATGGAGCATTAGGTAATTCAAATAAGTTTGCTTTGTGGACAAAAAGGAATAATTCAGTCATTTCGGTGTATTATTGTTGGTTTAATACGTAAGTGATAAAGCACCGAGTGATAGCCCTGCCGAAGTTCCGAATAAAAGGATGTTGTCACCTCGGTCAATTTTACGTGTTGAAAGCAGGTCGTGAAAAAGCATAGGAATTGAAGCGGCGATGCAATTGCCATGCGTAGCAAGGTGGTCGCCAATTTGTTCTCGTTTAAAGCCGAATTTCTCAAATATTGTAATCCCTTTTTTGGATGTTTGGTGTGGAATAATGAATTTATACTCTTCTTTACTAATCGAATTTAAAAAGAACTCCTCTAAAAATGAAGGAAGGTATCTGACAGCAGCTTTATAGACTTTTCTGCCTTCCATCTGGAATCGATTATCATTTGGCATCGTTGCTGGATCATTAGGGGGACGAAGCGTTCCACCACCTTTGACGCAAGTAAAATCTGCACCACTGCTATATGTTTTCAACAGGAATTGATTAATTTTTGAATCGCCTTTTGAGGATGTAACGACGAACGCTGCCGCCCCATCACCAAAAATGGTCCGCACTTCTTTTTCGGATTGGTCTAATGTTTTACTCGGGGTGTCTGAACTAATGATGAGGATATGTTTATAAACTGCGTTGTTGATTAAGTTTGAAGCAACAAACAAAGCAAGTGGAAAGCTGTAGCATGTAGTGTCGACGTCAAAGCATGGAACACCAGATTCTTCTAAACCTAGTTCGCGTTGGTATAGACTTGCAGCACATGGAATCGCTTGTAAAGGAGAGCCGTTTGCACCGATAATACAATCAATGTCCTCTAACGCAAGGCCACTTTCCTCAATGGCCTGTTTCGCGGCAGCTACCCCCAGTGTTAAGGCTGATTCATTTCTGCTAGGATCAATGTAATAACGAGATTGCACGCCTGAAGCTTTCTCCATCCACCCTTTTGGCAATGACATTTCCTTTTCAAGTTCGTCATTTTTCATTACGGTTGAACCGACAGCTTTGCCAGAGCCTAAGATTTTGGCATTTAACATCTTCTCCACTCCTTTTGTTTTGATTTGCTCTCAATGAATAGCAGCGTTTATTTCTTCTATCGCCCCCTTTTCACACTAAAATTGACTTTATTTATTTTTAATACGGCCAAAAACGAGATGAAAATGTTTCTGGCCATGCTAAAAATCGTTATCCAGAATTACTTGGTGGTAGCAATTCCCTCCAAAATAATGTCAATCAATTTTTCAGGTTCATCCCCGTGTTTAGGTTGAAGCCCTTCGCCAAGAACTTGGTGGTAAAAGATATAGCCGAAGATAATATAAAAAAATAAGTTGGCAATAACAGACTCATCCATGTCCTTAAACTCACCTTGTTCTTGTTTTTGCCTAATAAATGATTTTGTCGATTCCATCGCAGGAGTAGTGATGTTCGTTACAATTGCTTTTTTAATCTCGTCCTGTGAATAAGCTTCTCGAAAGAGGACTTTTATAATGGATTGGTTTTGGGCGAGCTGTTCCAGCCTGTCTCGAAAAGCCATTGTCAATGTTTCTTTCGCATTATTTGGCTCGGGTGAACGGAAAATTTCTTGGATCGTTTCCAGATATTTTTTTGAACCAAGTTCAATAAAAACAGGTGCTAAAATATGGTACAACAGATTTGATTTTGACTTGAAGTTACGGAATAATGTTACTTCGGCAACGCCAGCTTGTTTAGCGATATCAGCAGTTGAACTAGCCTCATACCCCTTTTCTGCGAATAGCTTGGCAGCTGCTTGGATAATTTGTTCTTGTTTTGCTGTTTTTTTCTTCGATTCATTTAGCGAATCTAAGAAAAGCTGAAATGCTTCAGTTATTGATGGGCTATTGTCGTCGTTTTTCATATGATCACCTATTTACTGCAGATGCTTTTTAAATTTTGCAATTGTCGCGATGGAAAGCAAAACGGTAAATCCGAGCAATACAAGACTTTGGGGCCACAGAAGCTGGAGAGAGTTCGCTTTTAAGAAAATCCCCCTTAAAATCTCCAAAAAATACGTTAGAGGGATCAACCCTCCCAATAGCTGAATCAGCATTGGCATCGATTCTCTCGGAAAAACAAAACCAGAGAGGATCACACTTGGAAGAATGACGGCAAAGGACATATACATGGCTTGGAGTTGATTTTTGGCGATGGTGGAAATGAAAATACCCATCGCTAAAGTAGCAACAAGGAATAGCAAACTTAATAATACCAATAAGAAAGGGTCGCCTGCAATTGATACATCAAACCAAAACACGCCTGCTAAAAGAACAAAAGCAAAAGACATTGTCCCAATGACTGTATAAGGCACTAATTTACCAATAATTAGCTCTACTGGACGAATTGGCGTAACGATCAACTGCTCAATCGTGCCTTGCTCTTTTTCACGGACAAGGGCAAATGCAGTCAAAATTAATGTGACCTCTTGCATGATGAGACCAATTAAAGCTGGAATATTAAATTCCATACTGTCCATGGAAGGATTATAAAACACCTGTGTTTCATGCTTTAATGGGCTATTAGGAACTTCTGCTCCACTCCGGACCAATTGTTCCGTCTGAACTGTCTGTGCATAGTTTAGCAAAAGCGACTCGCTTCGGAACAACGCCTCTTGTGCATAAGTCGGATCGGAACCGTCGATTAAAAATTGTACAACCGCTGTATCCGTGGCAAGCTCTTTTGAATAATCCGCTGGAATAATAAGACCTGCATGAATGTCGCCCTTATCCAGGAGGTGTTCCAGAACACTGACGTTGTGTTCATAACTCATAATGTTAAAGTCGCCTTGGCTTGTTAAACGGTCAATTAGTTCTCTGCTTTCTGCCGTTTGTGACTGGTCTAGAACAGACAAATGAACCGATTCGACATCGTCATTCATCGCATAACCAAGCAAGACAAGCAGCAAAACGGGGAGGATAAGGGCAATGGCAAGGCTTGCAGGGTCTTTCTTTATTTGAATGAATTCCTTGCGAACGATTGCTTGCAGTCGAACAAAACGAAAACGCTTTTCTCGGCTATTCAAACGAATCACCCTTTTTTAGATAGGAAGCATGTTCTTGTTCTTGCTGCTCTACTAGCTTAACAAACAAATCATCTAAGTTTTTGACCCCGTATTGGTCCATAATCTCTTTTGGTCCGCCATTAACAAGCAAGTTTCCTGCATACATAAAGCCGATGTTGTCACAAGTTAAGGCTTCGTCCATGTAATGGGTGGTGACGAGAACGGTGACGTCGTCTTTTTTCAATTGATGGATAATATCCCAAAATATTTTGCGCGAGACAGGGTCCACGCCTGCAGTTGGCTCATCAAGTATGAGCAACTCCGGTTTATGGAGCATAGCACAACATAATGCAAGCCGCTGTTTCCAGCCACCAGACAACGCTCCTGCCCGTTGGGAAATGCGGTCCTCTAACTTTGTTAGTTGCAAAAGCGTTTGGATACGAGCTGCAAGTTCTTTCTTCTTTAGTCCATAAATTGCGCCATAAAACTGCAAATTTTCAAGTACCGTTAATTCCAAATACAAACTGAATTTTTGCGACATATAGCCGATTTGCTGCTTAATCTGCTCTGGTTGTTCTGCAAGACTATAACCAAGCACAGTTCCACTACCAGATGAGGGTGGAAGAACACCGCACAGCATGCGAATGACAGTCGATTTTCCGGCTCCATTGGAACCAAGAAAGCCGTAAATGGTGTTTTTTTTCACGGAAAGGTTTAGGGGCTTAACAGCCATCTTAGATCCGAACTTTTTTGACAACGCGTTACAACGAATAGCATCCTCTGTCATGTGATTAAATCGCTCCTGACCGCCTATAATGAATTAATCCAAATTTCTACATCCATCCCGGCTTTTAATTGCTCGTCGTTGCTTTCAATTGTAATGTGCACAGGAAAAACTTGGCTGGCTTTGTCTTCGTTTGTTTCAATCGTTTGCGAACTGTATATCGCTTCATTTTCAATAAAGTCGACAGTGCCTTCGAATGTTTCTCCAGGCAAAGCAACAGCGCTTATTTGAACGGACATACCTTCAGAAAACTCGGGAAGTTCACTTTGTGGTACATAAATGGTTGTTTCAAAAGGAGCGTCTGTCAAAATCGTTACAAGTGGAGTGCCAGTTTGCACAAAATCGCCCTCATCGATTAGCCACTCAAAAACGGCGCCGTCTTTTGGTGAATGAATGCTTGCTTTTGATTGTTGGTATTGAGCCTGTTCTAGACGGGCTTGTGCTTGGTCTCGTTGGCTGTTAAGAGCATCTAGTTGCACATTAGAAGCGGCTTCATTTTCTGCTTGCTCAATTTCGGCATCGGCTAATCGTACCGATGCTTCCGCTTCTACCGTTTGTAGCTCCAATAAACGCTCGTCTAAAGACACAAGCAATTCATCTTTCGCAACGGCTTCCCTTTCAGCGACATGGATATGTTCGATTTCCCCTTGTAAAGGGCTATAAATCGTTTGTTTTTTCGCTTCAATCGAACCAGTGTAATTTGCTTCTTCCGTTTGCGAACAGCCAATTAATAAAAGCAAAGAAAAGGAAAAGATTGCTGGTTTTGCAAAAGACATAGCAGCACCTCGTTATTGAATGTAAGTACTTACTTTCAAATATAATGGAAGAAAAAGAGAAAATCAATGGATAGTGAAAAAATTTTTCTAGAGCATGCCAGTAACAGAATAGTTATTGGCGGCTCATTAGGTAAAAGGCGGTTATTTCTCGATTTTCTTAAAGACACTACGAGTGCAAAAATGCTGCAAAGCCAACCGATGTGCATAAAGAAGGTGGAAAACAAAAACGCATTTCAAACGTTTGCTTTGGAAGGTTGGTATTATTTTGCTATGTGGTCACTTGCCTTTGTCCCAGAACCACATAAAGGGATGACGATCGTTTCTGTTTCACAGTGTCGGTAAACGTGAAAGGCGGCGTAGGTAGCGGCGCTAGTAAGTTCCACATCAAAACCTTGCTTGGCAAGTGCCGAGCGTGCTCTCGCTATTTGTGCTTCGCTAACAGTTATGAAGGTGCCGTCCGTATTGCGGACTGCCTCTAAAATTTGCGTTGCCCGAGGTGGTGCAGCGATCGCAATCCCTTCAGCAATCGTCGTTTGGCCTAATGTAGGCGTAATAGATGGTTCTCCTGTTGCAAACGCATGAGCAAGGGGGGCACATTGTTGAGCTTGCACGGCAACAATTTTCGGGCATTTGCCAATAAGACGGTTCGCTAAAAGCTCAGAAAAGCCGTAATAAGCACCAAGTAAAAGTGTGCCGTTGCCAACGGGGACAATCACTGTGTCTGGTGCTTCGCCAAGCTGTTCATAAATTTCGTACGCATACGTTTTCGTCCCTTCATAAAAGTAGGGATTATACACATGGCTTGCATAAAAACCGCCTTCTTCTAAGTTGGCGGCTTTTTGCTGTGCGGCACGTGCGACATCTTCACGTGTACCGGCAATGGTATGAACCGTGGCATTGTATGCCGCCATTTGTGCTTGTTTTTTCGGGGAAACCGTATTGCTGCAAAACACTTCGCAAGCGATGCCAGCTCTTGCTGCATAGGCCGAAACGGCAGTCCCTGCATTGCCGCTGCTATCGGCAATGACAGATGTAGCACCAAGCTCCAGCGCTTTTGCGATTAGGACAGCAGCGCCACGGTCTTTAAAAGAGAGCGTCGGCATTAAATAGTCGACTTTTACATAGACATTCGGCTTATCAGCAGAAACAGGTAGAAGCGGAGTATCGCCTTCGCCTAAAGTCACGTTTTGCCAACTTTTCGCGTCTTTTTCAAACGGCAATGCGTCCAAAAAGCGCCATAATGTAGGAGGTCCAGATTTCCAAGCCGTAGGGTGGAGCAACGGCATTTGTTTGTCAAGGTCGAGCAGACCGCCACAAGGGCATTTCCAAAGGTCACGCGAAACAGGGTAAGTGGTATGGCAACTGTGGCAAACATAGGATTGCTTCATCAGACGATCGCTCCTTTTGTCGAGTCTTTTTACAATAGAAAAAGGCTAGTTTAATTGTTTACTTCCCTATTGGGAAAATTGGGAAACTACTAGATTTATAAATCATTCTAATAGATAATAGATTTAAACCAACTATAAAGGAGGCATAATCAATGAAACGAAATCACTTATTTACTAGCATTACATTAGCATCCGTTGTTACGTTGGCAACTGCTCCGGCAGCTTCTGCTGCTAGTTTCCTGTCACCGTTACAAGCTTTGAAAGCATCATGGTCGTATGAGGGGGACACGGGACCTGAATTTTGGGGAGACTTAGACGAAGCGTTTGCTGCGTGTTCGAATGGAAAAGAGCAATCACCAATCAATTTGTTTTATGATCGTGAGCAAACACCGAAGTGGAATTGGGCCTTTTCATATAGCGAAGCTGCTTTTTCTGTTGAAAATAATGGGCATACGATTCAAGCTAATGTGGAAAATGAGGATGCCGGTGGTTTAGAAATTAATGGCGAAGCTTATCAGCTGACACAATTCCATTTCCATACTCCGAGTGAACATACGATTGAAGAAACATCCTTTCCGATGGAGCTTCATCTTGTTCATGCAAATCATGCAGGGGATTTAGCGGTGCTCGGCGTTTTGATGGAAATTGGCAATGATCATGAAGGCATTGAAGCCGTTTGGGAAGTCATGCCCGAAGAAGAAGGGACTGCTGAGTATTCCATTTCTATAGACCCGAGCCTATTCCTGCCTGAAAGTGTGACTGCTTACCAATACGACGGTTCATTGACAACCCCTCCTTGTAGCGAAGGCGTGAAATGGACGGTGCTTAATGACACCATTTCGATTTCAGCAACGCAACTTGATGCATTTAGGGCCATCTATCCACAAAACTACCGTCCAGTCCAAGAGCTAGGCGACAGAGAAATCGGGTTTCATTATCATTAATGAGAAAGCGCCCACTAGGTAGTGCGCCCACTACCTAGTGCGCCCACTACCTAGTGGGCGCTTCAGCTTAACAAAACCTCGCATCGCCTGTGTTTTCTTTCAGTCTGAGCGACAAACGCTTACTGACATTTTCGGTTGCTATGATCCTCCATTTTACTCGCGTCTTCATTCCTCGTCTCACATGCGTTGATTATTCCACGCATTCACTCTAATGGAACAGGAGCCGGTACCTTTTACGTGGCCGGCCACGAAGTTTTTCCTGCCTTACTGTTGTTTCTTCTGCGGCTTGTCCTTGTTCTAATTTCTTTAAAATGCGATTGGCGCTTCGAGTCGTGATGCCTAAATGGAGCGCGAGATCATTTGCACAGACATCATGGCGCTTTGTTTTTGCAGGTATTGCCAAAATTTTTTGCAGTTGCAACACAGATACGCCAGTTTGTTTGCTCCATTTTTGCAATTGAAGCGGATCCAGTTGTAGTTCTAGGCGTTTCCCGTCGCCTAGAGGGCCGAGCAACGTGCTTTCAGTCAAGATATAAGGGCAGCCGATTTTCTTTTGTTGCTTGTTGGCCGTTTTTGCGTTTGTCCGTGCTTCATGAAGTGTTTTTCCCGTCCCCCAGCCTAATTGAAACGCAATTTTGGGGTGTTTGCCTTTTAAATAGGCGGATAAAGCACATTGTTTGAAGCTGTTGGTAAGGCGCTCTAAATCGCCAAATGACGTTACTAACTCAAAGCTTGTTTCATTCGCATGAACTAAAAGTGGCTCTCCTTCCATTTCTGAGTAAGAAAGCAATGCATGGTGGAGCTTGATTTTTTCTATTTCTGTTTTTGCCTTAAAAGTCAAATAACCAATCGCGATTTGTTTGTCTGCTAATTCTTGTGTTTCTAACTGTAGCAGCAATGTTTCTACTTGTTTATGGATGGAACTAGTTGATGGCGCTAAAAAAAGTGTCGGGATGCCGTCCTTTTGCAAGACCGGCAAAATATTGCTGAACCTCGTAATTGATAATTGCGCGCCATCCATATGTGCGTGTCGATGAAAGGCAATCAGTTGCTCGTACATTTGGTCGTTGACGTCTTGAAAAAGCGAATCGCTATAGTAAAGGGGGAAATCGTCTGAAGGCACAAACGACTTTAAGTTCATATAGCCATTCTCTTTGTTGAGAAAATCAATGACCGTTCGCTTCATTTCAAAGGATCGTTCAAATGTGCAAGTGAGCAACGTTTTATAAAAGTCTTTTTCGCTTAAATCGACAAACACAGAAGGCTTAGGCAAAGGGCCAATATTTTGTTCAAAATAGAGTTTTGGAATAATGCCGCCAAAAACCCAGCCATCAATGTCATGGCGGTACTGCTGATAAATGGTTTTGATTTCACTTAAGCTTTTATATGAAAAATAAATAAAGCTAGCATTTGTTTGCAAACTCATTAATGCTTTCTTTATATGGGGAGTGGTATGGAAGGCGGCCATAATGCCGATCGTTGCCATTGGTCATCCTCCAAATGTCTTATTTTTTTTAGTTTACCAGACTTTTTTTAAAAAAGTATTGGCGATTATGGCGATTTTATAATAAAGTAAGGAAAATACATATGTCTAAAAACTGTCTTTTAATTCATAGGAGGGAAATTATGGATCAACGACTTTTTCTAAAGCGCTATATTGGCGAACATCAAGAATTATTTCGGCGGGCAGCGTTGGCCATTTGGAATTATGCTGAGTTGCGTTTTGAAGAGTGGGAATCTTCAAAACTCCTTAGTGGCATCCTTGAGGAAGAAGGCTTTGCAGTTGAACGAAGTATTGGCGAAATGAAGACAGCCTTTATCGCAACGTATGGAACAGGAAAACCTGTCCTTTCATTTTTAGGAGAATTTGATGCGTTGTCTGAACTGAGTCAAGCAGGCGGTACAGCCGAGCAACAATCGATTGTAGCTGGAGGGGCAGGGCATGGCTGCGGTCACCATTTGCTCGGAACTGCGTCACTAGCGGCAGCGCTCGCGACGAAAGCCTACATGGAACAGCACGGGTTAGTTGGCACGATCCGTTATTATGGCTGCCCAGGCGAAGAAGGGGGCTCCGGCAAAACGTTTATGGCAAAAGAGGGCGCATTTGCTGGTACTGATACTGCGATTAGTTGGCACCCTGGCACTTATACGAGCGTATGGACGGCCGAAACATTGGCGAATATCCAAGCTTCGTTTGCTTTTATAGGGAGAGCTTCCCATGCTGCCGCCGCTCCCCATTTAGGGAGGAGCGGACTTGATGCAGTCGAGTTAATGAATATCGGGAGCAATTATTTGCGGGAACATCTCATTGATGAGGCAAGGGTACATTATGCCATTACAAACGCAGGCGGCCTTTCGCCAAACGTCGTCCAGCCAAAAGCAGAAGTCCTCTATTTAATGCGTGCGCCGACACTCGAACAAACACAAGCTATTTATGAACGTGTGAAAAAGATAGCAAAGGGTGCTGCGCTAATGACAGACACAACGTTAGAGATCCGTTTTGATAAAGCGTGCTCGAATTTTGTACGCAACTACGTGCTTGAGGATGTAATGAGAGAGGAATTAGCTGCAATTGGCGTGCCATCTTATACGGAAGAAGAGACACGATTCGCTGAAACAATCCGCAAGACATTTTCGAACGAAGACCGGGAACAAACGATGGTAGAGTTGGCAAATCTCGTCGAGAATCCGAAGCAAGAATGGCTTGGACAAGTGCGCAACAAAGCACTGATTGATGAAATTATACCTGTCTCAAGAAAGCGAACGCTCCTGGCTGGCTCGACTGATGTAGGCGATGTAAGCTGGATTGCACCAACTGTTCAATGCTATGTGACATGCTTTGCATCAGGGACAGCGTTCCATACATGGCAAATGGTTTCCCAAGGGGCAACGACGACTGCCTATAAGGGAATGAACCACGCGGCCCTCGTAATGGCTGCAACAGCAGTGCGCTTATTGCATGATCCAGACTTGGTGCGTCAAGCGAAAGAAGAATGGGAAGAACGGTTTGCCAACCTGCAATATGTTTCCCCTATTCCAAACGGGGTAAAACCAGCACCTATTTCGCGCTAATTGTTCGTGCCAGGTTATCTGCCAGAAAAGGCATTTGCACGTTCAAAACGTGATAGACTGTTAGCGAATTAAAGACATATTTAAGACATTGGAGGAACAGCGATGACAGAACAAACTGAAAAACGTTCATTTTTTACGAAAGTGCTGGATGGAATTGAACGTATCGGAAACAAACTCCCGCATCCGTTCATGTTGTTTATTTACTTGGCCGTGTTTTTAATGGTCATTTCAGCGGTTTTACATGCGTTCGACTTAACGGTGCTAGATCCAGGCACCAATGAAACAGTAGCTGTAAGGAGTTTGCTATCTCAAGAAGGCTTTCTCTACATTCTCTCGTCGATGCTTAGCAATTTTACAGGATTCGCCCCTTTTGGGCTTGTTATTACGATGATGCTTGGTATCGGCTTGGCCCAAAAAGCGGGGCTATTTGAAACATTCATGAAGACAACGATTTTAAAAGCGCCAAAATCACTTGTTACATACGCGGTTGTTTTTGCAGGAATACTTGGCAACATTGCTTCTGACGCGGCGATGATTATTATACCGCCGGTGGCAGCAATGGTTTTCCACGCTATTGGACGGCATCCCCTTGCTGGGTTAGCCGCTGGGTTTGCAAGTGTTGGAGCAGGCTTTACAGCCAATTTTATGATTGCTGGAACAGATGCGTTATTAGCAGGCATTTCCACTGAAGCAGCTCGGACAATTGACCCTGATTTCGTTGTAACCCCTATCGACAACTGGTTTTTTATGTCAGCTTCGGTTGTCATGCTCGTTTTCCTTGGTGTATGGATCACAGAGAAAATTATTGAAAAACGCCTTGGCACTTATAATCCAGCTTATGCAGACGAAGGCATCAACGACCAAAGCCTCGATTATCCAACAAAACAGGAAATAAAAGCATTGCGCAATGCTGGGATTGCCCTGCTGCTTTATATTGGGGCTGTGGCTATGCTTATTGTTCCAACAAACGGAATATTGCGTGGCGAAGAAGGGACCATTATCCCGTCGCCATTTATCGACAATATCATTCCGATTTTGCTTGTCATGTTTGTCGTTGTAGCGGTTGCCTATGGGATCACAGCAGGGACGATAAAGTCCACGGCAGACGTGCCGATCTTAATGGGAGACGCGATGAAAGACATGGCCGGTTATATAGTGCTTGTGTTTGCTGCCGCCCAGTTTATTGCTTACTTTAATTGGACGAATATTGCGACGTTGATTGCTGTAGGCATTGCTGATTTTTTACAACAAGTCGAATTTACAGGGTTAGGATTGTTCGTTGTCTTTATTTTGCTCGTAACCGTGCTAAACTTGTTTATAACAAGTGGTTCCGCGCAATGGGCGCTTATGGCCCCTGTGTTTGTGCCGCTGTTCATGTTGCTTGACTACAATCCAGCATTTACTCAGCTTGCATACCGGATCGGCGATTCGGCGACCAATGTCATTACGCCGATGAATCCATATGTCGTGATGGTGCTTGGCTTTATGAAACGTTATGACAGCAGGGCCGGTTTTGGCACGCTAATGTCGACGATGCTCCCATATAGTTTGATCTTCCTTGGCGCTTGGATTGTCCTCTTTATCATTTGGAACGTAGTTGGTTTGCCGATCGGTCCAGGCAGTGGCATGTTATTAACGAAATAACCCCTATAAAAGGAATGAATGGACGGTGTATAGAATGGGAAAATTACAGAATCAACTAAAAACATGGCGCCGTGATTTGCATAAGCGTCCCGAATTAGGCTGGTGTGAATACCAAACAACGGCTTACATTTATCATGTTTTAAAGCCTCTATGTTTTACCCTTCATCTTGGCAATGAAGTAAGTAGCAAAGAAAAAATGGGTGTCCCTTCTGCTGAAGTGGATCGCCTCCATTTCAAGCGGGCAGAGGAGGCAGGCATTGATGCTAAGTTGCTCGAGAAAATGGCTGGCAATCAAACGGGGCTTGTGGCGACTTTTGACACAGGCAAAGCAGGTAAACATATGGCTTATCGCTTTGACATTGACGCGCTGCCCATTTTTGAGTCAAATGACTCCTCCCATTTGCCAGCTAACGAAGGATTTCGCTCGATCTATGATGGCCAGATGCATGCCTGCGGCCACGATGGCCATACAGCAATTGGGCTCGGACTGGCTCAACTGATCCATGAAAATCGGAACGAGTTAAACGGCGTATTTACACTGATTTTCCAACCAGCTGAAGAGGGAGTAAGAGGGGCGAAAGCGATCGTTGAAAAAGGCTGGCTTGATCATGCTGACTATTTCCTCGCTGGTCATATTATGGGTCAACCCCTTGGCACGGTCGTACCTGGCGTAGCTTCTGCATTAGCGACAACGAAGCTAAATGTCACGTTTACAGGAAAATCGGCCCATGCAGGAGGCAACCCAGAAGAAGGCAGGAATGCATTGTTAGCCGCAGCACAGGCTACCGTTCAACTTCACAGCATCCCTCCACACTCACAAGGGGCAACACGTTTAAATGTTGGCACGTTTCACGCTGGCAGCGGTAGAAACATTATTGCTGACCGGGCAGAGCTTGAACTGGAAACAAGGGGTGAGACGACGGCGCTTAATGTTTATATGGCTGAAAACGCCAAACGAATCATCCGTCATACAGCAGAGGCATGGGGCGTCGACTATACGCTCGATCTAGTCGGAGAAGGGATTTCAGCCAAGTCTGATCCCGAGTGGCTAGAAATTGTCAAGCGAGCGCTTGCAGCGAGCGATCTAGTTCAAGAAGTTAGTGACCGCTATGAAGCAATTGGAGGTTCCGAAGATGCGACATTCATGATGGAACGTGTCCAACAACGAGGAGGGCTTGCTACTTACTTGCTTTACGGCAGCACTCTAGCGGAAAAGCACCACCACCCATTGTTTGATTACGATGAACGGGTGTTGGAAATCGCAGTTGACAGTTTATGGCGCCTAACAGCGCAACTACAACAGTCTTAACTAGGGGTCATGCAAAATCAACCATAAATTAGAACAAAGATGGATACTAATTTGGAATGATTTAGTCAATTTAAAGGACATAACGTACTAGTACGTTATGTCCTTACTTTAATTAGAATAGGCGTTTTTGAGCTATTAAAAACATTCTTAAATTCAGTTCTTAAAGCGCAGATGACCAAGCAAATGAATATATTTTTTTCATCAAAATGGAATTTATTCCACATTATGTTGCTGTATATTATTAATTGTCTTATTCACTGTTGAATATTAGCATTCGTTAGTGTGCGTCAAAAGATTAAAATACCCTGGGTAATCTAAAACAAACCCGTTATTATTTACCAAAATAACTGATTCAAATGAACCACTACTATAATTGAATACCTTATTGGTTAAATTGTTATTAATCAATCTATAAGTTTGTTGGGTTTTTTTTACGTTTAAATTACTTGCATCTATAAAGACCATTTCCAAGTGTAAAGGTTCATCTTTTGTCCAATCACATCTATTAATAGGAAGAGTATTTGTAAAAGGTGTACAGGATAAATCAATGTCATTCGCTCCAACTAAATGGTCTAACTCTATATTATTGCCATCAAGCCATTTGCCATTGCTATCTTTACTTAATAAGAGTTCATCTTTTAATTTATCATTCGTTAACTTTAAGCGGATAAAGTTCCAATTTCTTGTCAGTATAACCTCGTATTCAATTTTGTTAGATTCTAAAGGGTCAATGATGGTACTTGTTACACTTATATTGTTCGAAGAATACTTAACCTTTAAATACTCAAGTCCCTTATGCTCGATATTCTCCCATATGTATAACATTTGTAAAAATCCCTCCCATACTTGTCATTACAACTCACACTTTAGGCAGTATCCTACACGGAGCAAACATACGTTCTTTTATTGTATACTTACTAGACTATATTTTCAATATTAAAAAATAAATATAATTTACATAAGGAAAGAGGATATATGCTCTTGCGAACATAATATCCTCTTTAGTCTGTTTAATCGATCCCAAAAAACGCCTCCGCCTTTTTCAAGAAAGGCTCGTCCTCTTTGCTCATTTCATATTCTTCCACGATCGCATCCACAGGACAGACGCCTTGGCAGGCGCCGCAGTCGATGCAAATATCGGGATTGATAAAGTACTGGTCATCGCCTTCTTCAATGCAATCAACCGGGCAAACTTCAGCACATTCTCCTGCCTTTTCGCCAATGCAAGGACTTAAAATGACAAATGACATTCTTGTCACACCTCCAATCTAAAGTTTGTACAAGGCAAGTTCTAATTCAATGCGGTCTTTTATTTTTGAAAGGCATTCTTCTGCAGTTTGCCCAAAAATCTTTTTGCCGTTCACGATCGCGTAAGGACGCAAGGCGCACATGCCGCAAAAAGAGAGGCAGCTGTTTGTAATGACAGCTACTTCTGGGTATTCACTTTCTAATAGCCCCTCCACATCTACAGTATGGATGAGGTTTGACTCACATATTTCTACAACAATAATTCCCATGATTTTCACTCCTTTCGCGGCCTGTGCCTGTTAAGCAAAAAAGAAAGGCGGAAAGCTTGGACTGCTTTCCTCCCTTCTTATCTTTAACCGATTGCCTTTTCGTATGCTTTCGATACGGCCTCCCAATTAATAATGGAGAAAAAGTTCGCAATGTACTCTGGCCGCCTGTTTTGGTAATTCAAATAGTAGGCATGCTCCCAAACGTCAAGACCGAGGATGGCTTGTTTTCCGTCCATGATCGGATTGTCTTGGTTTGCTGTACTGTAAACTTCTAACTCTTTGCTTTCATTGACGACAAGCCAAGCCCAGCCTGAGCCAAAACGTGTCGTTGCTGCTTTAGTGAATGTTTCTTTAAAGCCTTCAAAATTCCCGAATGCTTTATCAATGGCTTCTTTTAAAGCAGGACTCATTTCATTTGCGCCTGTTGGCGGGGCAATTACTTGCCAGAACAATGAATGGTTAAGGTGGCCGCCGCCATTATTGCGGACTGGGGTTTGAATCGATGCCGGAAGTGACTCGATGTTGGCGAGCAATTGTTCAAGCGATTGGCTTTGCAACGATGGCTCGTTTTCCAATGCCGCATTCAAATTGTTTACGTATGTTTGATGATGCTTGCCGTGATGGATTTCCATTGTTTTTCTGTCAATCGTTGGCTCTAGCGCGTCAAAAGCAAAGCCAAGTTCTGGTAATGAATGGGTAGCCATAGAATCCCCTCCAACTTGTTTATGTACTTTGTATACTTATCAGTATAAAAAGTATGTCTTTATAATACCGTGAAATCCTTTTAAAAATCAAGGGGGAATGCATTGCTTCTTTTCTGTTTTTATACGATATAGTAAACTAATGTGTAAGAGCAGCAGTAGGAGTGTGAAAATGGAAAAACAAACAACAAAAGAGAAAATCCTCGAGTTGCTGAAAAAGCAAGTAGAGATGAGTGTCGGCGAATTAACGGATGTGCTCGGGATCACTCATATGGCCGTACGCAAACACCTGAATGTTCTTTTAAAAGATGGCTTTGTCCAGTTTCGTGAAATAAAGCAAGACATAGGGCGCCCCCTGCAAATGTTTTCAATTTCAGAAAAAGGAGACCGCCTTTTCCCAAAAAATTATGAAGGGTTGACAGTCGACTTTCTGCACGACATTCGAGACCTTCATGGCGACGAATCCATCCATTATTTGTTTAAAAAACGGGAACTGCGTTTAACGAATCGTTATTTTAAGCGGATGGTCCATAAATCGCCTGAAGAAAAAATGGCCGAGCTAGCGAAAATCCAAAACGAAAAAGGATACATGGCCGAAGTCACTCAGCATGATGCCTGGACATTTGAGCTTGTCGAGCATAACTGCCCTGTATTTGCAGTCGCCAAACAATTTAAAGCTGCCTGCCAATGCGAAACATCCTTGTTTAAAAATGTACTTGAAACGGAATCAGTCAAACGAGTGGCATGTCAATCAGACGGCGACACTGAATGTCGGTTCGTGATGGCCTTTTCAGAAAATCGGCAGGTAGAGCATCGTTGAGCGCTAATGTGCGTGTAAAAGCGATAGCAAGTTAAGATTGTGTAAAGGATGTAAAACGTTCGCGCCTTTTGTAAAGGAGGGCGCTTTTTTCTTTTTGGCATGACTTTGCTACAATCATGCTGTCCATACTACATGATAGAAGGAAATGGACGGGAAGGAAAAAGGTTGTGGTAAAACGTGCTTGCTAGACATGCATTTGCTTATCTCCTCTCTCACGGGGTACCGGCATTGGTCGGGTTTCTCGGCATTGCCGTTTATTCACGGATGCTCTCACCAGAACAATACGGGCGTTACGCTCTTGTGCTTGCAGTGAGTGCACTCGTCAATGCCATTGTGTTTGAATGGCTGAAAGTCAGTGTGCTTAGGCATTACAAAAGCAGCAAGCAAAGCGAAGCTTTTTATATGACAGTAAAAGCGGCTTTTATAGGGCTAATGGCCGGAACGCTAGCGCTCGCAGGCGTAATGTTGCTCGTTTCCGATTGGCTGTCGCCGCCGCTTTTGTTTTTAGCATTGTTGCTATGTTGGGCCCAGGCATGGTACCAGTTGAATTTATCGCTTTTGCGGGCAGAGCTATCCCCTGTGAGATATGGAAGAGTGGCGTTTGCCCGCTCACTGCTCGGACTCATTTTAGGGGTCTTGTTGATTGCAGCAGGGTACGGGGAAATAGGCTTGGTCATTGGAATCGTTGTCGGTTTGGTGCTGCCGCTCCTCCCTTTATTTTGGCAACGGTGGGGATGGCATTTCCGTCAAAAAGCAATGGACTACACGCTTTTACGGCAATTTGCGGCGTACGGATTGCCGCTTACGCTGACGTTGTTGCTTGGGATGGTGATTCACCAATCGGACCGGATTATTATTAGCGAAATGATTGGGATAGAAGCAACGGGTATGTATGCGGTGACATACGATTTGACGGAACAAACGATCTTTACACTCATGTTGATTATCAATCTTGCTGCTTTTCCACTTGCTGTTAAGGCGCTTGAGGAAAAGGGGGAAGAAGCAGCGCGAGAGCAAGTAAAAGCTAATACCAGTCTATTGCTTGCTATAGGTATTCCGGCGCTTTGCGGCTTGGTCGTGCTTCGTGAAGGGGTTGCCGAGCTATTTTTAGGAGAAGCGTTTCGGGAGACGGCCGTGCTGCTCATGCCGTACATTGCCGTGGGCGCCTTGTTAAAAGGCTTTAAACTCTATGGTGTCGATATTATGTTTCACTTGTATAAGCAAACAAAGCTGCAAATGGTGCCAGTCGCAGTAGCTGCCATCGCCAATGTGATACTAACGATTGCCCTTCTTCCTACTTATGGCTTAGAAGGGGCCGCTTTCGCGACGGTGGTTGCTTATGGGTTGGCGATTGCTCTTGCGTGGCTGTTTATAAATAAGCAAATGGGGCGGCTGCCATTTCCGGGTAAAGATTTTGTAAAGGTTTTGTGTGCAACAGCGATCATGCTCCTTTGCATGTGGCCGTTTTTAGGCAGCGCTCACTGGGGCATGCTCATCCTTCAAGTGGGGATCGGAGGGCTAAGCTATGGTGTTGCCTGTTTGCTGCTTTTTCGAAAACAAGTACAGCTTATGTACAAAAAGGTAAATCGAAAACGAAATCAACCAGTCATTGAAAAAAGGGGAGACGGACAATGATTACATTTGTCGTGCCAACGCTTGGTGAACGATGCAACGAATTTAAACGATTGCTTGTCAGTTTGGATAAGCAAACGGATAAACGGTTTGAGTTGATTGTCGTGTCTCAAGGCAATTACGACCAAGTAGAGCAATGGCTGAGCGCTTTCCAGTTGCGCTCGACCCATATTCAACTAGGGGAAAAGGGCTTATCTAGAGCGAGAAATGCAGCTTGGCCAGCGCTGAAAGGCGACATTGTCTCTTTTTCCGATGACGATTGCTGGTACCCGCCTGATGCAGTCGAACGGGTACACAGCGCGTTTGCGCAAGAGGGCGCTGATGCCTACTGCTTTCAAATTTATGACCCGATCCAACAAAGCCCGTATAAACACTATAATACATCGCCTGGTACTGTCCGAGGACGACGCGTTTGGAAAAAGTCCTCCATTGAGCTGTTTTTCCGCCAGTCAGCGATTGAATCGCTGCGCTTTAATGAAGCATTCGGGCTTGGTGGAACGTATCCAAGCGGAGAAGAAAACTTGTTTTTGCGGCAGTTTTTAGTGGCAGGCCATACACTGATGTACATACCTGAAACAATTGTATTCCATGAGAAACCGTCTCAAGCATCACGGCTCCAGGAAGCGCAATTGGTCAGCAAAGGTCCGCTATTTAAAACAATGTACAACGGGCCGTTTGGCTTCGTCTTGCTTACAGCATTGTTTGCTAAAAAATACAAACACTTAAAGCATCCAACTGCGAGCTATGCGAAAGCGGTACGGGCATTGCTGAACTATAAGCCGAAGGAGGCAAGGCCGTGAAAATCGCATTTGTGCTCTATTCGTTTGCGGCGGGTGGGGTTGAGCGGATGACGCTTCATTTAGCAGAGGCGTTTTTACAAAAAGGCAAGCAAGTCGATTTGCTTGTTATCCATCCTGATGGCGAATACAAACAAGCCGTTCCAAAAGGCGTCAATCTTTTCGCGTTTGGCAAAAGAACGGCAAAGGAGGCATTGCCAGGGATGATTTCTTATTTGCGCCGGGAGCAGCCAGACGTGGTTTGTTCCGCAAAAGACTACTTAAATGTACTCGTTATTGCCGCTAAGAAGCTAAGCTTTTCGAAAGCGCAGTTAATCGTCTCATGCCGCGTCCATTTGAGCGAGCAAGCACGGAAACAGCCAGGCCAGTTTGGCCGCATAAAAACAGCAGTCCGTTACAGTTATCGTTTTGCCGATGATGTCGTTGGCGTCTCCAAAGGCGTAGCTGAAGACATAAAGGCGATTGCCCAATTGCCTGATGAAAAGGTTCATATCATCTATAACCCGGTTGTGACGAAAACGTTAGAGGAAAAGATGGAACAGCCTGTTAGCCACCGCTTCTTTGAAGAAAGGAATGCCAAAGTCATTGTCACAGTTGGCCGCTTGCATGTGCAAAAAGACTACCCTACATTATTGCGGTCATTTGCGAATCTACAACAAAACGAGTTGCCCGAAGCAAGGCTGCTGTTTATAGGCGATGGGGAAGAAAAAGAATCGTTGCAAAAGCTTGCTGCAGAATTAGAAGTTGGCCAAGCTGTTGATTTTGCTGGTTTCCAACCGAACCCTTACGCCTATATGAAAAAAGCGCATTTATTTGCCCTTTCTTCAGCATGGGAAGGCTTTGGGAATGTCATTGTGGAAGCACTTGCGACTGGGACGCCTGTCGTAGCGACAGACTGTCCAAGTGGCCCAAGGGAAATTTTAGCGGACGGAGAATATGGCCAATTGGTTCCAGTGGGCGATACGGTGGCGTTGGCACAGGCAATGAAAGAAGCCTTGCTTAGCCATCATGACGAAGCGGAATTAATAAGCCGTGCCCGTGAATTTACAGTAGAAGCTTGTGCCGCCGCCTATGAAACATTGTTTCGTTAGGTGGGGAAGTCTCTTCTTTGCGGCTATCCTTCTAGACATAGGCGAACATTACCATTTACAAATAAAAAGATAAGAGGGGCTTCCTTTATGGGGGCCCCTCTTATCTTTTATGGAAACGTGAGTGCGGCGATTTTAAAGACGCCACTATCTTCTGCTTCTGCCCAATCAGCAACGTAAAGCAACTCGCCTTCCGTATCGTAACGGTAAATCCGGTTTTCGGCCAGCATATAGCGTGTGTGTTCATGTTCAGCCAGTAGTGTCTGTAGCTTTGTATAAGCGTCTTCCTCGATGGCGGCTTGTTGGGCGAGCAACGATTGGAATTGCTGCTCGGATAGTTCAGACGCATTGTTGCGCAAATAGCTGTCTCCTTCAAGGGCGCTGCGGATGACGAGTGTTTTCTCCCCACACCCTCCTAGGAAAAGCAGCAACATAACTGCAAAAGTCAGCTTTTTCATGATGACATTCAGCTCCTTGCTCCATTGTGCCCTAAGTATAGCGCGCTTAGACGCAGAAGTGTAGCTGGCAGAAAACGGATTGTAAAGGCGAAAAAAGGACATGCTAACAAGAGTTATCCTCTGTCAGGAGTGGGTTTACCGATTTTAAGGCTGGCGAATTTTTTACAAAGGGCCAGAAACTTTAACCAATTCTTTACACCGCCTTTATAAATGCTCTTTGTTTGCGTGATACGATGGCGACAGTTCACGTTGAAAGGATCTTCATGTATGCAATCTTACCGATTTCCGTATGTCATTTCTGCGCATGTGCCCGCTTTTGCTTTTGCAGTGGTGGGTGTTTATGCAGCGCTGGCTCCAGTAGCCGTCTCCCACATGTTCCAGCATGTTTTGTTTGTTCCCAGCTCAGTGTTATTGACTGGGTTAGCGATTTTTCTATTAGGACTAGCCTGGTTTTTGCGTGGTGAAAGAGTCTATGTCAGACAATTACAGCCAGTCGCGATTAGCATGCTTGCTGCTGTCGTTATTCCAGCACTTTTAGCGACGATCGCTGCCGGCTATGCTTTAACGGTTTTCCAATCAACCGAGTACACTGCCTACATACAGGAGGCGTTGCCGCGCCGGCTAATGAACCTCGGTTTATTTGCTTCTTTAACCATTCTAATCTTGCTGTTTTTAAATCAGGACCCTTTGCGGATGACCCGTTCTTTGCTGATTGGCTATTTGACGGGCGCAAGCATTCTTGTCGTAGGGGGGATCTGGCAATTTCTCCATTTTTCGATTGGATATCCGATGCCGGGGTTCGAAACGCGGGCGTTTGTGCATAGTGTTAGTCAGGATGTGCTCATAAATTTTCGACTAACTTCTTTTACTGACGAGCCAAGTTTTCTCGTTCCATTTTTAATTGATGGCCTGATTATCGGCGTGCTGCTTTTCACGAGAAAAAGCTACGCGTTGTATAGCGTTTCTGCCGTGCTGGTCTTGTTGCTTTCTTTTTCCGTCAGCGGTTACGCTAACTTGGCGCTTGTTGGGGCGGCCGCCGTTGTGTTGCTGTTTTCCCGGGGATGGATATCGAAACGAGTCGGCCTTTACGCCGCCTTAGCGTTGCTTCTATTCGCTGTTTTAGCAACGCTGGCTTTTCCGCAAGTCGTAATGGGTTTATTTATGCCGATTATCGGCCGTTTAGACAGCCTGTTTGATGTGATGCATCATAGCCGTTTGTATATGCTCGTGTTCCCATTTGTGTGGCTGTTTGATTATTCTTTCGTCAACGCTTTGTTTGGATACGGGCCAGGAGGATATGACTTTTTGGCACGGACAAAATTTTTAAGCCACCAAGGCGCTGTTAGCGGCACGTCAAACAATGTGTTTGTCGATTTGCTATTTGAACATGGGATGATTGGCGGCATGACTTTTGCAGTCGTCTTTCTAGCTGTGTTTGTCTATTTGTGGAAAAAGCGAAGTGGCCATTTTTACTATTCGGTTGCCTTGGTGTTGTGGCTCCATTTAGGAGTGACCTCCTTGTACCGGTCTGATTTTGTCTCACCGCGTTTTTGGATTCTAGTTGCGATTACTGCTGGTTTAGCCGAGATGGCGAGGAGAGGCATATTTTTTCAAGCACATCAGGATAACCATACATCAGAAAAGAAGGTGGAAACGTTATGAAGCTTTGTGTGATCGGAACGGGATATGTCGGTCTTGTATCAGGTGTCTGCTATAGCCACATTGGCCATGAAGTGGTTTGTGTCGACCGAGATCATGAGAAGATTAAGCGACTTAGCCAAGGGGAAGTGCCGATTTTTGAACCGGGACTTGAAGATATGCTAGCAAGCAACATGACGGCAGGACGGCTATCGTTTACGACCCGTTTGTCCGAAGGGCTGGCCGGCGCAGATGCAGCAATTATAGCAGTTGGTACGCCAGCCCGGGCAGATGGATCGGCAAATTTGGATTATGTGGAAGCTGTCGCCAAGGAGATTGGCTCATGTATAACAGCGGGGTTTGTCGTTATTACGAAAAGCACCGTTCCAGTCGGGACAAATCGGAAAGTGAAGAGCTGGATTGCTGAAACATGCGGCCACGAAGATTTCGAAGTGGCCTCCTGCCCAGAGTTTTTGCGAGAAGGCACTGCCATAGCCGACACGCTTGAAATGGAGAGAGCCGTGATTGGCGTAGAAAGCGTCAAAGCAGAGCGGCTCCTCCGTGACTTGCATAAACCGTTTCAGACAACAATTGTCGCGTGTAATCTCGAAACGGCTGAAATGGCTAAGTACGCAGCCAATGCGTTTTTAGCAACAAAAATTAGCTTTATTAATGAAGTCGCCAACGTCTGTGAACAAGTTGGCGCCGACGTCACTTCCCTTGCCGAAGCCATTGGTTTAGATCGCCGGATTGGACGCTACTTTTTAAAAGCTGGCATCGGTTACGGTGGTTCTTGTTTCCCGAAAGACACGCAAGCGTTTATCCGCGTCGCCCAACAAGCAGGCTACGACCTGCAAATTGTGCCTGCAGTAGAACGAGTCAATGCCGCCCAGCGCTTAACGGTTGTCAATAAACTGAAAACAGCACTCGGTCATAATTTGGCGGGCAAACGGATTGCAATCCTAGGGCTAGCGTTTAAGCCAAATACAGACGACATGCGGGCTGCTCCCGCCCTTGACGTGTATCCAGCACTAAAACGTGAACAGGCAAATACGGTTGCTTTTGATCCGATTGCCACCGAGCAAGCAAAAGCAGCGTTGCCTGGCATTCAACTAGCAAACACATGGCAACAAGCAGTCAGAGATGCTGATGCTGTTCTGCTACTAACGGATTGGGAGACATTTAAGGACATTTCCTTGCCAGAGTTGAAAAAGTTGATAAAGCAACCGATCGTCATTGACGGCCGCAACATGTTCGACCCTAAAGAAATGGAAATGCACGGCTTTTATTACGATTCAGTCGGCAGGCCGGTCGTTGATGGGCGGCTTGAACGCATCCGCGACTGGGAAGATCTTGTATTGGGGATTTATGACCGCTTTGCCAATGGATAAATGTTGAACCTGAATGATGTTGCTGACTTTGTCGGCAACATCATTCAAATTGTCTATATCTGGAGCACGATTCTTTGTTTTAGGACAAGCATAGGAGGAGAACCATGCTAAAAAATTCCCTAGTTGCCTGTGGCATTTTGCTGTTTTTAAGTGGTTTCTTTTTTTTAGATGAGGGAGAAGCCAATCCATATAAAGAAGAAACCGCGACCATTGACCAGAAGGCTTTTATGGAATTAAAGCTTGCTCATGAAGCGGCAAAATACGTACTTGAGAATCACGAGCAGCAATGGTACAGCCATCATTTTACAAGAACACTTTCGGAAGAAGAACAAGCTGCTTTTCTTGCTATTTCGTTAGAAAAAGAGGCCGAAGTTGCAGAAGAAGGGGAAGAACAGGTGGCCCTTGCTTATAATGGCACGGTCGTCTCGTATGAAAAAGTGGACAATGTTTGGAAAATAGCGCAAGTGGAGGAGGCGCATAGGCAGTGGAACAACAACCACTTGTATCAATAATTACTCCTGTTTATAATTGCGAGACCTTTTTACATGAGACGATTGAATCGGTTTTAGCGCAAACATATGCCAATTGGGAGCTATGGCTGATCAATGATGCTTCTAGTGATGGCAGCAAGTACATTGCTGCTCAATTTGCCGAAGCAGACAGCCGAATCAAGCTCGTTGATTTAGAAAAAAACGGCGGTGCAGCAGTGGCGCGTAACAAAGGCCTAGAAAAGGCAGAAGGCAAGTATGTTGCTTTTTTGGATGGCGATGACCTGTGGCGTCCTCAGAAATTAGAGAGGCAAGTCCGTTTTATGGAGGATACTGGCCATTTGTTCTCGTTTACGAGTTACCGGATTATGAGGGAGGACGGCACGGAGCGAAGCAAAGTGGTGGAAGCGCCGTCTGTCGTCACGTACGAGCAGTTGCTTTCCAACACGATTATTGGATGTTTGACTGTCATGTTAAATCAAGATGCATTAGGACCGCTGCAAATGCCTACAATAAGGACGAGACAGGATTTCATGCTGTGGCTTTCAATATTGAAGAAAGGCTACTCCGCTTACGGGATAAAGGAGGAGCTGGCGGTATACCGCAAAGTCGGCAACTCAATATCAAGCAATAAGTGGCAAGCGGCGAAACGAAATTGGGAAATTTACCGAAAACATGAGGAACTGCCCTGGCTGAAAGCGTGCCGTGTTTTTGCCGGTTACGCGTGGAATGGGATGAAGAAATTGTAAGGAATTTAAAGCGTTTTAAGGGTTCATGAAGAACATGTAAATTGTCCCTTTTATTCGATAGATTTTGCTATTCTTGCTTAAGTAGCAAATTGATAATAAGAATAGCAAAAGCGAGGGTGGCAAACATGGAAGCTTACATACTTGCAATCATTAGCAGCTTTGCGGCAGCCATCGCGGTCACACCCGTTGTGATCAAATGGGCACATCGCTTTGGCTTTGTCGACCAGCCAAACAAGCGAAAAGTACATCAAAAACCAATGCCTCGGATAGGCGGTTTAACATTTATTTTTGGGACAGGAATCGGATTGTTGGCAGTGGCAGACCAGTTGGCGGCTGATTGGCAAACAACAGTCGCAATTTTGGCAGGCGCCTTACCAATCATAGCCATTGGCTTACTTGATGATAAGTTTGCGCTCCGAGCTAGGACGAAGTTGTTGTTTCAACTTCTCTCCGCCTCGATCGTCGTCATCGGCTCAGGAGTGTCAATTGATTTTATTTCAATCCCGTTTGGAGAGCGGATTGATTTAGGCCTGTTAAGCAGTATTGTAACAGTGATATGGCTGATCGCGATGATGAATGCCATTAATTTAATTGATGGCCTGGACGGGCTTGCCGCAGGCGTCGCCATCATCGCGCTAAGCACAATGCTAGTCATTGCGGCAGGAAACCCAGCAGCTTATGGGCTTGTCTTCGCCTTTGGATTCCCTTTAATTGGTAGTATTGGCGGGTTTTTGATATTTAACTTTCATCCAGCGAAGTTCTTTATGGGCGATACAGGCTCGCTGTTTCTCGGATACATGATCGGGATTTTATCAACAATGGGCTTTTTCAAAAGTGTAACGATTGTCAGCGTCGTGGTGCCTCTGTTCATACTCGGCGTACCTATTCTTGATACCGTGTTTGCGATTATCCGCCGCAAACTGAACCAACAAAAAATTGGTTCGCCGGATAAAGGCCATCTTCACCACTGCTTATTAAACAGAGGGTACGGCCACAGGCAGGCGGTGTTGACGATTTATGGCGTTAGCCTCTTGTTCGCAGCTTGTGCAATTCTTTTGTCCATGTCAAGCTTATGGTTCTCACTGCTCGTGTTGATCGTTGTCGCTTTGCTGATCCAACTATGTGCAGAGTGTATAGGCTTAATTGGCGAAAAACGAAAACCACTTTTAAATACGATTAGAAAATGGGCAGGCGCAGGAGCGCCATTAAGAAGCAAATAACAAAGCTCTGGTGCAGTCAGCTTGCACCGGGGCTTTGTCCTTTTCAAGCGGAATGCTGGCATATCGTGGCACAGATCAGGTACGATTAGGAAAAACGCCTTGGAGGAGATAGTATGACAACGATCAATTGGGCAATACTTGGCCCAGGAGCCATCGCTAGCGATTTTGCCCAAGCACTAAACAACATCAACGGAACGATTTATGCAGTCGGTTCAAGGTCGATTGAAAAAGCGCAGGCGTTTGCAAGCAAATTTGGTGTCAAGCATGCGTTTGGAAGCTATGACTCCATGCTTCACGATGAAAACATCGACGCCGTTTATATTGCAACGCCCCATTCCAACCACTATGAATACATTAAAAAAAGTTTACAAAGTGGAAAACATGTTTTATGCGAAAAGGCCATCACGGTAAACGGCCAACAGCTTGAAGAATTAATGAGCCTCGCAAAAGAAAAACAACTTGTGCTAATGGAAGCAATGACCCTTTTTCACATGCCGCTCTATGCCAAGTTGCAACAGGTGATTCGCTCAAATACGTTAGGGCCAGTCAAAATGATCAATGTCACATTTGGCAGTTTAAAGGAAGCGAACCCGCAAAATCGTTTTTTCAATAAAGAACTTGCCGGCGGGGCGATTTTAGACATTGGCACCTATGCGTTATCGTTTGCGCGCTTTTTTTTAGAAAGCCAGCCACATGAAGTGTTGACGACGGTCAAGCCGTTTGAAACAGGCGTTGATGAACAGTCGGGAATTGTCCTTAAAAACAAACAAGAACAGTTGGCAACAATTGCACTAGCAATGCGCTCGAAAATGCCGAAGCGAGGCATTGTCGCCTGTGAGGGGGGGCTACATAACCGTCGATGACTTCCCACGGGCCCAATCAGCGCTGCTCACTTATCCTGATGGCTCAACCGAGGAAATCACAGCAGGCCAGACAGAACATGCCCTCCAATACGAAATCCAAGCGATGGAAGCAGCAATAGCCGGCCAAGGAGACACACATATAGCGCTCTCCCGCGATGTAATGGAGCTAATGGATACCGTTCGCCGCCAATGGGGCATCACGTATCCATTTGAGTAACGGCAGAAAAAGAAGTTTAACATAGCCCGATAACGTCTATTTAGATAAATACACATCTAAAAGGAGGCGTTATCGATGGCAAACGGAACAACCGACAAAATGAAAAGCGCAGCAAACAAAGCAAAAGGAGCAACCAAAGAAGCTGCCGGAAAAGCGGCAGACAATAAAAAAATGCAAGCAGACGGCAAGAAAGACAAACTAAAAGGCAAAGCCCAAGAGGTGGAGGGCGATGTTAAGGAGAGGGTGAAGGATTAAAAAAACGGCCCGATATCGGGTCGTTTTTTTAATCTGAAATGACGATACCTGATCCCCCATGTGGCTGCATGTCCTCTACACTTTCGTACGTGAATAGAGAATAATTGAAAACAAAACTGAAAAGAAACATTACTAAACTAACCTGCACGAATTTCTTTTTCAATTTAAAATGCCCCTTTCATTTGTAAGAACATATTTTTCTTCAAATTTTTCAAACATCCACTTTGTAAAAACAAAATCGCCATCCATCATGGCAAAATGAAGCGCTTCTTTACATAAATGATAGTTATCAGTTGCCATTGACCGATAAAATAAATTAAACTTATTTTTTCCATTTTGCTGCTCAGCCATATCCAGTAATGCTATTGCTTTATCAGGCTGTTTGCGAATAATATATTGGTGGGCTTGTTCTTCAATATCCATGTCTTCATCCAAAGGAAAATACTTTTGGTGCACATTGTGAAGAAAAATCAGGTCATTGTTTTTTATTACATTCGCTTGTGAAAGGACATTCATCTTTTTGTAAAGATTGTAGGAAAAAATCAAGTTCTGTTTTGATTTTTGGAAATTGTTGAAAATATAAATCTGACCAAGTATTTGATGAGCAGAAGCTAAAATGTATTCTTGAGTTGCGGGGTTTACAATGGTGCTTGAGATCAGTTGTTCTGCCTTTTTAACGTTATGTTCAAATAGAAAGTAACTATATGCAAGATTGTTAGCCACTCTTGCAGCTAATACAGACTTTAAATAACCTGGCCGGAGTGTTTTTAAAAATTCAGCTGTTTCGAGTGTAATTGCATGGGCCATTTTATATTGTTTTAATCGATAATAAGCAGAATAGCGCAAGATTTTAAGTTTTGTTATTAAAAGATCGGATTTAATGTAAGGTAATAACTTTTCAGTTTTAGCAAGAACTTCTTTAAAATCAATATTAATGTTATATCTTAAAGTCGAAACAAGTTCATACACTTGGCACCATTCAGTGAGCAAATCGTCGTGTTGATGTTTATCGAGTAAGGCTAATAATAAATCATAATTTCTGTAAGAGGAAGCAAACTCAAAAGCACTTTGCACACTTTCGAGCTTTGTAGCATGATAGCAATACATATTCATGATATCAAGAGAATGATCTTCATCCACATACTTCACGATCGTCAATATATCCTCAAACTCTAGCGAAGGATACTTTTTGGTCAATTGTACAACCGAATCGTATGTAAGCGTTTGTCCACGTTTCATGCCTTCTTTTGCCAGTAACGCCTTGTTTTCTTCACTGATCCAAGCCAAGCTGGTCACCTCCACGTTATCCGGTGTACTAGCACTATAACATAAAAAAGTGCTAGCAATAGCGGGTTTGACATTGGGAAAATTCGTTTATTGCAGTTGGGGATTTTCCATTTTTGAAGAATGAAAACATGAAAAATCCTTAAAATGGCAGTTAGGTAAATGTCATTCCTATTAACTAATAGTATATTTCCCAATAAAAGGGTAAGTTTGTCTGGGCGTTTATTTACTTTAAGTTAAAATCTGCGTACTGTTATTCAAACTGCCAAAGCTGTTGGTCTCAAAGGCGTTTCGGGGAACGTTTGATCAAAGAGAAACCGTCATTGTTAAAGTTTACGGTTGACCTCGCCTGTCTTAGTCCGAGGCTTATTTTTGTCGCAGCATACTTTCGACTTTATCACTTGTAATTACCTGGTTTTTTTAGGCTTGAAATAGTTGAACATGTAAAAGGATTTTTTTATGCTTGATATATATGGAAAAAGAAGGGGTATATACGAATGGATTATTCAGCAAACATTACCCGGTTGAGAAATGAAGTTGGTTCGCTTCGTGGGGAAATTGCGTCCATCCAGCAAGATATCAGGCGTCTTCAAGAGGCGAAAAGCACTCTTATGGAACAACAGGTCTCTTTCCATCACGAAAAGGCACAGTTACAAGAACCAGGGTTAACCGCTGGGGTATGGCATGGAAACGAAGCAAATGACCATGACACCAAGCGTTCTAGTTTAGAAACGTCTTATCGAGCCTCTGAAGACCAGTTGGAAGAGATCATTTCCTCAATTGAAAGGAAAATCAACCTTTTGCGAAGTGATATTCAACACGCACACACACTTATTGACGTTAAACAATCGCAAGTAGCGATGTTCAAGCGTCTGCAAAATGAATCAGGGTGATGAAAATGGCAGAAATCAAAGTAAATGAAAGTAACGCATTAGAAGTGTTTCAACATGTCACAAAGGCTGCAACTGGCTTAGCTTCAATAGAAGCAACAATTGAAATGGCAACATCATCACTTGATGTTCTTGAACAACTTAACCATTTGGAGAAAGCATATCAAGCGCAGCTTAAGTCCTATATGGAAACGTTAAACAAAACGAAACAAGAGAGCCAACAGCTAATTAAAATATACGGGGAAATAGACCGGGCTTTGGCTAATCAATGAAGAAAGGAGCATAGCTAATGAAAAAGTATGTTGCCTCTGAATTTTTCTCTGCCCTCGATAAGATCGACTCGGACATGAATCAGTACACAGAGACATTGAGCAACGTTCATTCTGCTATTCAAGGCGTCGTGAACTTGGGAGACAATCTCACAGGGCAAGGCGGAGAAGCACTCAAAAACTTTTATGCAAACAACCATGTACCGCTGCTTTCCTACTGGACGATGGCCTGCCAACAAGTCAAAATAGCTACGGCAAAAATGCGGATGAACGCGCTAAGCTTTGAGAGCAGCGATGCAGTGATTGATGAAAGCTTTATTGAAGGAGAAGTCATTCCTCAATTAGAAACAAACCAGCGAAGAATCGAAGAACATGAGCACAAAATTAATCATATCATTGCTAGCGTCTCTGACATTGTATCTTTGCCAAGACTTGACACAAGCGCCATACAGACAGGGATACACGAGGCGAAGCAGCATGCAATGAATACGGTTGAAAAGCTCTATGCTTTCGACCATACACAATCAGCAGCGGTCGATCAACTGATTTCGTTGATGGCGCCAATTAGCTCGTTTGTTGCCGGCTTAAATGGAGCGATTGAATCAGGTGTTAGCATTACGGCACTTGCCGGCTACATTGCTTCCCAAGATGTGCCGCCAGAAATAAAAGCGATGCATCCGATGCTAAATGGCACGTATAATGTATTGACTCCGTATCAGAACTTTCAAGACCAAGCCGTACATACACAGAATTTCTTACTTTCGCCAAACCCGTTTGGATTTATTTATTTTAGCAATCCGTTTATCTTAAATGCGGCTAAGCGACTTTATTTGGCTGGTGGCCATATCGATGTGGTCCATCATTATTCGCCAGATCATCAGATTGCAGGAACAACTATTGATGCGAACGGAAACGAGATTGCATCTTCCGCTTACACCGTCGACGCTGAAATTATTAATGATTGGGGCGATGGCCATATTGAGGTTCGTGGTGGAAAAGTGGACTACGATGCACTAGAGGAACAAGGAATTATTCCTAACAGATTTGTTACTAACTCGGGGCATGCCATACACTATACGGATATTGATGGGGAGCTTGTTATATTTATGGATGATCCTGATGTTCATTATTATACGAATGGCTCAGTTCATACGGGATTTAATAGGCTATCAACTTATATTGCTGGTGCTGGAGGCGTATATCTGGGAGGATTATTAATGCATTCTTGGGCAACAAGAGGAATATCAAAAGGCACAGTCCTTATGGAAGAAGTAAAGCAGCCTACAATAATAGACTCTGCTAAAAAAGTTGCATTGGGAACAGGAGGATTGACTAGTGGTTTACCTATAATAACAACACCTATTCCAGGTATTGGTACGGAAGAACGTATATTATGGATAAGTATTGATGAAGGGGAAACATGGGATACCAGGATCTATGTGGAAGTTGATTCAAATGGAAAAGCCCATATGACAGACTACGAAGACCGAAAAGCAGATGGTGTTTTTGGATGGCTTTTTGAGCGTTTTGTTCGGCCACATTTATAATTAGGGGGTCAGATTTATACCCATGAATGAGAAAACAGCTAAATTAACACCAAAGAATAAACTTATTGCATTTGTACTACTCCCCTTATACCAAATCGTATTATTTTTAATAACCAACATAATTGTCATGTATTTAAAAGGAACTTGGTACTTTGATATATGGGGATTTTTAGGATTTTTGATAATAGTACTTGCTGTTTGTTATATTCTCAATCCAGTTTTCGATGCATTTGATTTTAATAATATCTATATTAGAAATGGAGAGGCGTCATTAATTGAGAAAATTAAAAGGTTCAAGGTGGTTTTTATAATATTTACGGTTGCTCCAATATTAGTGGGGCTACTTGCGTTGAATACAAACTAACACTTGTAGGATACGCGGCAGTCTATTGGTATTACAGTTTGGCATTGATTATGCATCATGGATAAATATTCTTTTCCGTCTCGGAACCGATAGGCTACTCGATATTTCGAGACGGAATTTGGTTCAAACGTCTATAAACCTATTAGCTTTTATTTTAATATCGAAATCTTTATATATGCCTATAAAAACCTATTCTTCTGTCTACGTCCCAATCGTTGACTTTTTTACCGATGATAATGATAAAAAGTAGGTGAGTACGATGGAGGATGGACAAAAAAATCAAGAAATGACTATATCAAACAAAATCCAGGCCTTTATTCTAATGCCTGGATATATGATGATCCTCTCGTTTGTTTTATATTACTTATTAACGTTTAGTTTTATTAAGGCAGAGGGGATTATTGCAATCATTTCGTTTCCTTTGGTTTTTTGTTGGATATACGTTCCGCTTTTTAGAGAATATCAATTTAAGGAGATGTATTACAAAGATGGCGATATGCCCATAAAAGTTAAAATTCAAAAACACAAGCAAGCAATCACTGAATATAGCATTATAGCTGTATTTACAACTGGTTTCGCATTGTTATGTCACATATAGCCGTTTGTAACTAAAAGAAGTAGGGCGATTTTGCCCTACACTTTTTTGTTGAACAAAAGATCGTTCCTTCTAATTTGTGAATTTGATGCGATATTGATTCCTATAATATAATTGGTTTAAGTATTCTCTTAATCATTTCAGAAATGTATGTATTCGCATAATATCATGGTCTATAAACGAAAAGTTATTTCCCATCTTCAACAAAGTTGTAGATTATTTCAGTTCCCAAGATGACAAGTCGGTGATTAGATGGAACAACATGAGGAAAGAAAGATGGACTTACGTAACAAATTTCAAGCTTTTGTGTTGATGCCTGGCATTATTATGTTAGTAGCGTGGATGCTCTATTTCATTTTCACTTTAGGGAAAATGAATTATCAAGGGGTGATTCCAGTGATTGCAGCCCCTTTGATTCTTTGCTGGGTATGTAATCCCTTCTTTGAAATAAACGAATATAAGGAAATGTTTTATGAGGATGCAGAAATGCCTCTAAAAGACAAAATAATGAAATACAGACCAACACTAGCAGGATACGCGGCGATCACTATTGGCATTGCAGTTTGGGCATTGATTATGCATCACGGATAATATGCATCACGGATAAATTTTTCCGTCTCGAAACTAAGAGATTACTCTATATTTCGAGACGGAATTTGTTTTAAACATTAACTATTAACCATAATAGCTTTTATTTAATTATAGAAGCCTGTAAGGTTTTAAAACCAGTGACACTAGAATCTATGTACAAGTTGATAAAAATCAACAATGACAGATTACGAAGATAGATCACCAGAAGGACCCATAGGATGGCTTTATGAACAATGGATTGGGGATTCATGAAAAACATAAATGGAAAAGAAATCAAATTAAGCCGAAAAAACAAGTTTGTTGCTTTTGTTCTATTGCCGCTTTATATGATCATCGCCTTTCTAATAGGCTATACAGTGGGCCTTGAGATAGCTAGCAAATGGTATGATTCAATGGCAATCATCACGTTCATAATAGCGGTACTTGTGCTTTGTATTATATTGAACCCAATTTTCAATGCGTTCGACTTCTATGACATATATGTTGTGAATGGGGAATTAAGCCTAAAGGAAAAAATGAAGAAGTTTAAAGCAGCTTTCATAACATTCACTCTTATTTCTGTTGTTGCAGGCTTATGGGGAGGGGTATTTTAACTTGATTTACAATGAGAATTTATAAGTATCCCTCGCTGGGGCTAACAGCGGGGCTCTTTTCTAAAGAATAATTTTCCTAAAGCGATTCTTTCCCATGGGACACTATCGTTTAACTATTCATCGCAAACATTGTGACAAGTGTTATTTGTCAAGCGAGTATACGTCCTAGTCATTGAAGAGGAGATCGCTGCTAATAATTACCCAGTAGATGCTAAAACCGTGTTTTTGGATGGCTTTTCAACCGTTTTGTACGACCGCATTTGTAAAGGAGGGGGCCAATTCATCCATGAAGGAGAAAATAGCTAAACTAACACCAAAGAATCGATTCATTGCATTTGTGTTACTTCCTTTATACCAAGTTGTGATGTTTACGATTGGATATTTGTTTTCTTTTAATATAAGCGGAGGAAACGGTATATGGAGTTTTGTGGGGTTTCTTCTTGTGACATTTTTTGTTTGTTTTATATGTAATCCAGTTTTCAACGCATTTGAGTTTGATAATATTTACATTGAAAATGGAGAGTTGTAAACGCTAGAATAAAGTTGACACTTTTTGATCGATAAGATTTTACACTTTTGCTCAATCAATCTACCTCTTTAGTAAAATAGATCGTGATGTTATTTTACTGGGGGTTAGGATCTTGGAGGAGAAGTTAGTGTTATATATTAAGATTCAGGAATTACATAAGAGAAAGTTTAAAGTAGCGCAAATCGCTAAGGAGCTTAAAATCTCAAGACCGACTGTCTATAAGTACTTAGAAATGACATTCGATGAGGCAAAGGCGTATACTGAACAGCCCTTGGGAAAGAAGAAAAAACTAGATCACTATAAGGACTGGATACTGGCCTGGCTCGAAGAGTATCCCCACCTAAGTAGTGCTCAGATCCATGATTGGCTTTTAGAAAGATACCCCGACCTAGTGGTCGGCGGAAGTACTGTAAGAACATATGTGAGGGGGGTGCGAGAAGTTTATCAGATTGAGAAAAAGGGGATTGTCCGGCAATACGAAGCAGTTCCTGAACAACCAATGGGTAAACAACTCCAGGTAGACTGGGGAGAAACAAAACAGAAAACAGTGAACAACAAGGAAATCAAACTGTACTTTATTGCCTTTGTACTCGTTCACTCGCGACAAAAATATATGGAATGGCAAGCACGTCCATTCACCACAAGAGATGCGATTCGTTGTCACGAACATGCCTTCCAGTTCTATGGAGGACGAACCGAAGAAATTGTCTATGATCAGGATCACTTAATCTCAGTAAGTGAAAATGCAGGTCAACTACTTTTAACAGCTGAGTTTCAAAGCTATGTAAACGAGCGTAAATTCAACGTTCACCTTTGCCGAAGAGCGGATCCAGAATCTAAAGGGATGATTGAAAATGTAGTGAAATACATAAAAGGCAACTTCGCTGACAGTCGTGTGTTTAGAGATATAGAAGATTGGAATGAACGGGCAAGGCAATGGCTCAAGCGTACGGGAAACCACCAGGTTCACCAGACAACGAAAAAAAGACCAGCAGAAGTGTTTCTCCTCGAAAAGCAACACTTACAGCCAGTCTCTTCGTTACTTTCATATGAAAGTACCCATAACCAAAGTATAACAAGAAGTGTTAGTAAGGACAATACGATCCGGTACAAGTCAAACCGTTACTCTGTCCCACTGGGGACTTATCAAAATAGGAGTGAGAATCTTGTGTGGATTGAAATAAGGGAAGAAGATCACAACGCCCTGATCATCCGCAAAGAAGCAAATGGTGAAGTGATTGCCGAGCATAGGATCAGCTCTGAAAAGGGAAAGCTGATTCAAAACCGTCACCATACTCGTGATCGCTCCAAAGGTGTGGAAGAGTTTAAACAACGTCTCCTCTCTCACTTTAAAGATCAGGTTCAGGCAGCTGCCTATTTAGATGAGATTAGCCAAAGATACCCGAGGTATCGGAGAGATCAGTTTACAATTATTCATAAGGTGAGCCAACAATACCCGGCTATAATTGATACTGTTTTGGCCAAGTGCACGACAGAAAAGCTTTACAATGCGAATGACTTTCGCGATATCGCTCATCACCTTGATGCTTTACGAGATGAGCCGATTGAAGAAGCACAATCTTTTTACACGAGTCCGCCAAACCATTCTCATCTCAAAGCCTCTACCCGTTCTCTAAATGCCTATACTAGCATTTTAGGAGGTAGAACATGATGAACAAAACCGTACATGAACTACAAGATCACTTTCGTCAGCTACGCCTAGCAGAGACTGCGGAGGAGCTGCCACAGCTTCTTCGCGAAGCTGAAAAAGCATCATGGACCTACTTGGAATTTTTAGAGTCTCTCACTCGATATGAATTAGCCAAACGCGAAGAGAAAAGCCTTGAGAAAAGAATGAAATGGGCACGCTTCCCTTTCGTGAAGTCATTAGACGAGTTTGAGCTGAAAGGACAAAACGTTCTGACGGCTCGTCAGCTTTCTCAACTCCGAGAATTAAGCTGGCTGGAGCAACACTATAATCTTATCCTTTTAGGGCCTCCTGGCATCGGTAAAACGTATATCGCAATTGGACTTGGACTTGAGGCTGTTTACAGAGGGTTTAATGTTTATTTCGCTACAATGGGTGAACTGGTGCAGCTTCTAAAATCAGAAGAATACCTGAACAAATCTAAAGTTCAGCTTAAGAGAATTAGAAATGCCGACTTAGTGATTATTGATGATTTAATGTATATGGCCATGGACCAGAGAGAAGCAAACCTATTCTTTCATTTAATTAACCATTTATACGAACGAAGTTCGATTATCCTGACATCAAATAAGAGTCCAGATGAATGGGGCAATTTAATCGGAGACCAAGGCATCACCACTGCGATTTTAGATCGCTTACTTCATCGTGTGGAAGTGATCCATGGTAGCGAAGAAGAGAGAAGTCACAGGATGAAAAATCGGAAGAGCATTTTTTCAGCAGATGTGTAAAAAGGAAACGAGCAAAAAGTGTAAATTTCAACTTGACGTCTACAAGAGTTAGGGCTTAGAGAAAAAATCGCAAAGTTTAAAGGCGTTTTTATTATTTTTACGGTTGTCCCTATCATCATAGGATTTTATGGCTAACATTTATTTTAATGGGGTAACCACCTATCGGTATTGCAGTTTGGGCATTGATTATGCATTACCGATAAGTTCTTTTATCGCGAAACCAAAGGTTCATCTATATTCGAGACGGAATTTGTTTTAAACATCAACTATAAACCTATTAGCTTTTATTTTAATATAGAGACATGACCTGTTCCTTCCGTTGGTACAGAAGAACGTATTCTATGGATAAGTATTGATGAAGGGGAAACATGGGATACCAACGTGTATATAGAAGTTGATGCAAACGGAAAGACACATATGACTGACTACGAATTTATGACGGAACCTACTTTCCAATCATTGCACGGCAATAATCACCCATTGCTCGATAAGCCTTGTCTTTCCAAATCCAAAAGCCGTGTCTTCATTTCTAATCCGCCACGGTAGCCAGTTAATGATCCATTCTTTCCTACTACACGATGACATGGTACGGTGATTAATACTGGATTCGCTCCAATCGCCGCCCCTACAGCTCGAACGGCTGCTGGTTTATTTATAGAATTGGCAATGTCGGAATAGGACCTAGTTTGTCCGTACGGAATTGCACAAAGTGCGTTCCAGACTGCAAGCTGGAATGCTGTTCCATCGTAATCAAATGGAACCGTAAAGGTTTTCCTTTTTCCTTCTAAATACTCGGTGATTTCAACCGCATAGGGCTCAAGCTTTTCAGCTGCTTCCACCAAAGGACTTCCGCTAAAGCGTTTCTTAGCCCATTCGGACAATTCCTCGAATGGTTTGTTCGGTGAGCCAACAAACACAAGTCCCTTAGAGGTTGAAGCGATATAAAAATTCAAATCTCTAAACGTTAGCAAAGACCAATATAAGGTTGGTTTGTTGTTTGATTCCATTTTACCGTTCCTCCATTTTACTGATTTGACGGAAGTGTGCTGGTGTATGTCCCATTTTCTTCTTAAATAAAGTAATAAAATAGGACGTGTTAGGCATACCTACACTTATGGCGATATCCGCAATCGCTTTATTTGTGTGAAGCAAATACTCTTTAGCAGCGTTTAATCTAACTTGTTGGATATATTCGACTGGTGTGATGCCTTTCATTTTTTTAAACGTTCGATGCAAATGATAGGGACTCCCGTGAGCAATCTCTGCTAACGTTTCTAGCGTTAACTTTTCGATGAAATTTTTATCAATGTATTCAGTTATAACAGCCACCCATTCACGATCAGGCAAGCTCTCATTCGTAGGCTTGCAACGTTTACAAGGGCGGAAATTGGCATCGAGAGCTTGTTTTGCGTTTGAAAAAATACGTACATTTTCTTTTTTAGGAACGCGAGATTTGCATGACGGTTTACAGAAGATCCCTGTGGTCTTTACGGCATAGAAAAATTGATTATTGTACGAGGCATCATTGTCTATAATTGCTTGCCACTTTTCATTTGTCATCAGGTTCTTGTCATTCAAAACTCCATGACTCTGTTGAAATGAATGATTGATACGATCCGGCATTACTCTCACCTCTCCTTCCAATATCCTCCCCTTAATGGGACTCTTCCTTTTCTGTTTAGCATCTTTGATAACTAACACTATAACCTCATAAATAAAAAAATATAAGGTGTTTAGAATGTAATAGCAAGATAACAAAATTAGTACTGATTATTATGTGATAAAGTGAACTTCAATCAGTGTGAGTTTTCTTGGTAATAATAAAGTGAGGAGATGAAAAAGTGACATGGCATGAAATCAACGATGAGATTATTATTGCATTAGCTGAAGAGTTTGACATGAATTCTAACCTAGGCTATCTAAAAAGGGAAAAAAATGAATGTATGTATGAAATCGAGAACGATATCATTACAAGAATGATAGCCATTGGGGAAATTCGGTTCTTGATACAGATAAGCGTCATTGATAAGATGGTTGTTCAGTTTTTAAATGATTCTAGACCTACCGAAAAGTGGCAACGAGAAAAAATTGTAAAATATATTCATGAATGGTTTGATCTTGATAACGATTTAACCCCATTTTACGAAATGGCAAAAGCAGATCCATTACTTAAAATGACGGTTGAAAAATTTTATGGATTGCGAGTCGTCGGCATTCCCGATTTATTTGAGGCTTTATGTTGGGGTGTTCTAGGGCAGCAAATTAACTTAGCGTTTGCGTACTCATTAAAAAAGCAATTTGTAGAAGGATTTGGCGATTCCATCGAATGGAATGGTAAAAAGTATTGGGTCTTCCCACCGTACGAACGAATTGCACAGTTGACAACTACCGACCTAGCAGATATTAAAATGACGGTGAAAAAAAGTGAATATATAATTGGAATTGCCAAGCTTATGGCAAGTGGAGAATTGTCGAAGGAAAAATTAATAAAAATGGACTTTAAAGATGCTGAAAAAAACTTAATTCAAATACGAGGTGTTGGTCCTTGGACAGCCAATTATGTTCTAATGCGATGTTTGCGATTTCCTGCCGCTTTTCCAATCGATGATGTCGGTTTGCATAATGTAATTAAGCTACTTACAGGATCTGAAACAAAACCAACAAAAAAAGAAATCAAAGAGTATGCTGCTGCTTGGACAAATTGGGAAGCCTATGCAACGTTTTATTTATGGAGAACCCTATATTGATGTATTGTTAAAACGGAGAATGCAACATAATTTACAAGGGGGGAGGGAAATACCTGGATGTGGCAAAATAGTTTTCCTCTTAATGAAAACAGGAGAGAAAAAGTGAGAACACTATTCAGGCCTATCACATTAGGTATTAGACAGTATTCATACGACAGGAGATTAACAAATTTGTACTGGCAAAATATTTTAGAATACATTAGCTAGTTAGCTAAACAGAGGAGTTTTAGAGTTTCCTCTTTACCCAATTCACGGGAAGGCTAGCTGGATGGGAAATTTTATAGAACCAGCACAACCGTTTCCCATCCAGCTGATGCCTGTCCATTTGCCTTAGTCGCAATTAAATCTGAAATCAGTTGCTATTTTTCATTTACGAAATAGAATGAAAGCGCTATAATGTGGTGGACTGAAGGGAGAGTGGTGACATGAAAGCGTTAAAGGCTGGCATTGTCGGTTGCGGGAATATTAGTGACATTTATTTTCAAATGAATAACCGGTTTGATGCGATTGACATTATTGCCTGTACAGACTTGAATTTTGCGCAAGCAATGAAGCAGGCGGACCGCTACAGCGGCGTGGAAGCAATGGAAATGGATGATTTTTTCGCCAATGAAGATATTGACATCGTTATTAATTTAACTACGCCGTCTGCCCACTATGTCGTCCATAAACGGGCGCTTGAAGCGGGCAAACATTCATATGGCGAAAAACCATTAGCGCTAACGCTTGAGGAAGCAGATGAACTGCAAGCGCTTGCCGACGAAAAAGGGCTGCTGTTAGGGGCTGCTCCTGATACATTTCTTGGCGGCGGTTTGCAAACGTGTAAAAAACTAATTGATGACGGCTGGATTGGAAAACCGGTTTCGGCAAACGGATTTATGATGAGCCATGGCCCAGAAAGCTGGCACCCAAATCCGGACTTCTTTTATAAAGTCGGGGCTGGTCCAATGTTTGACATGGGCCCGTACTATTTAACTGCGCTGATCTCTTTGCTTGGCCCAATTAAGCGTCTGACAGCTTCGGCTGGCAAGGCATATACAGAAAGAATGATCACGTCTGCGCCAAAATTTGGCGATACGATATCAGTGGAGACGCCAACCCATTTAGCCAGTGTGCTTGATTTTGAAAATGGTGCAATCGCCACGCTCGTTACAAGCTTTGATGTATGGGGCTCAAAGACGCCGAACTTAGAAGTACACGGCACAACAGGGTCGTTGCTTTTGCCTGACCCGAATACATTTGGCGGGCCCGTTTATGTGAAGAGGCAAGGAGAACAAGAGTTTCAAGAAGTTCCGCTCATTTATGGCTTCCAAGACAACAGCCGTGGCCTCGGCGTGCTTGATATGGTTCATGCCATTCAAGAACGTCGTCCGCACCGCGCAAATGGGCGCATGGCTTACCATGTCCTTGAAGCTATGCATGGCGTTCTTGCCTCATCAGAGAATGAGCGCTCTTATTATATGAAGAGTAGTTGTGCACAGCCAGAGGCGTTGCCACTAACAATGACCACAAGAGGGTTTTAAGAAAACATACCTGCCGAACGATCCTTTAAGTAAGGAGAAGTCGGCAGTTTTTTTCGTTTGCTTGGTTTCACTGTAAATGGTTGCCGATGACGCCACGTTGTGCTTCGCAGCAAAGTAGGCTAAAATCGAATGTGAGAGACACATTGCGGAGGGATGCATGTGGGTTATTCAATTGACAAAAAAAAGTTTAAGCTTTTTACGGTTCGCTCCAATCCATTGCTGACAAATGAAATCGCTTCTTTGCTCGGTTGTGCAATTGGAAAAAGTTCGGTCAAACGCTTTAGTGATGGCGAGGTGCAAATCAATATCGAGGAAAGTGTCCGTGGTTCTGAAGTGTTTGTCGTTCAATCCACATCACAGCCTGGCAATGAGCACGTAATGGAACTATTGATTATGATCGATGCGCTAAAGCGGGCGTCTGCAAAAGAAATCAATGTGGTTATTCCCTATTTTGGCTATGCTCGCCAGGACCGCAAAGCTCGGGCACGTGAGCCGATTGCAGCCAAACTGGTTGCTAATTTGCTGGAGACGGCAGGGGCAGACCGGATTTTAACTGTAGATTTGCATGCTCCGCAAATTCAAGGGTTCTTTAATATTCCTGTTGACCCTCTTCAAGGGCTGCCGCTTTTAGCGCGTTATTTCCAAAACAAAGCGCTCCAGCAACCTGTAATTGTGGCGCCAAATCATTCTGGGCTTGGCCGCGCTCGGCGGTTAGCGGAATATTTGGATGCGCCGATTGCCTTCATCGATAAACGCCACCCAGAACCAGGGTTTCCACAAGCTGTGAACATTGTCGGCGACACAGAGGGAAGGGAAGCGATTATTGTTGATGATTTAATTGATACGGCGGCCACTGTGACATTAGCGGCCAATGCGTTGCAAGAAAACAAAGTGAGTGCAATTTATGCGTGTTGTACGCATCCTGTTTTGACAGGACCAGCAATTGAACGGTTGCAAATGGCGCCAATTAAAGAGATTGTCGTCACCAACACGATTGAATTAGACGACGATAAAAAGGTTGGGAACTTGACTGTGCTTTCAATTGCCCCGCTGTTGGCAGAAGCAATTTACCGAGTTCATCGGGAGCAATCGGTGAGTACGCTGTTCCAGTAACCCCTTGCTTGGGAAAGGGAATCTCCCAAAGAGGCATATCGAAAAGAGAGAAGCGTAGGAGTGGAAAATATGTACAAATTGATTGCGATTGATATGGATGGGACGTTGTTGAATGACCATCATGAAGTGACACCGGAAGTGAAAAAGGCGCTTTTAGACGCGCGCCAAGCGGGGGCGACAATCGTTCTTTGTACAGGGCGTCCTTTAGGTGGTGTCACTCGCTATTTGCAGGAGTTGGAATTGAACCAAAAAGGCGACTATGTGATCGCCTACAATGGGGCGCTTGTACAAGATACACATACAAATCAAGTCGTTGTTTCACATACGCTTCGCTATAACGATTTAGTCGAGTTAGACGAACTGGCAAAAACGTTAAATACGCCAATGCATTATTTTGACGATAAGCGGCTTTACACTGGAAATCGAGACATTAGCCCTTATACTGTATATGAATCGTTTCTGACAAAAGTTCCGTTGCGTTATTGTCCAGTAGAGGAAGCAGATCCATCGATACTCGTGCCAAAAGTGATGTATATAGATGAACCTGAAAAATTGGATCAGGCGATTGCGGCAATTCCATCTGCTTTAAAGGAACGTTATTCCATGGTCAAGAGCGCGCCGTTTTTTTATGAAATTCTCCATCCACTCGTCAGCAAAGGCAATGCGGTCAAACATCTTGCTGAAAAGCTTGGTTTTAAGCGCGAAGAAGTAATGTGCATCGGCGACAATGGCAATGATTTGTCGATGATCGAATATGCTGGCTGCGGCATAGCAATGGAAAATAGTATACCAGAGCTAAAAGCCGCTGCCGATATCGTCACAACTTCCAATAATGACGACGGCGTCGCCCACGCGATCCGTACGCAATTTTTGCAACATGCTCATTAACAAAAAAGGGTTGGCGGCGTTTCGCTGCCAACCCTTTTTGTGCCTAGCTTTGGTACCAATACAAGGAGAAGTCAGTCATTGTCGAAGCATACCCTTGTTGCCTTAACATGGTTGTGATGTTGCCTCGATGATATGTGCCATGATTGGCAACATGGAGTAAAATTTCTGCGTAAGCTGTTTCTCTAGCGCCAGACCATGGATTATTGACTTGTATTTTTTGTTCTAAGTCTTTTTGGCGATTCATCCACTCGTCATACTGTGAAGCTAGTTGTTCAAAAGACTGAATAAATTCGTCTATAGAGTATCGATTCGTTTTTTCGACAAGGGCGATCGATTCTTCCAATGCTTCTTGCATATCGTTTCCTTTTAGAACTGCGAGCCACATTACATCTACCACATAAATGTGGCTAAACGTTTGGGCAATTGTCGGATACGAACTACGTACCTCGTCGTATAGGACATTGCTTGGCAATTCTTTCATTTTTTCCAGTAATACTTGATTCGCCCAAACATGATAGTGGTACATCTTTTTTGCATAGTTCATTTTTTAGATCGACTCCTTAACGGTTGATAGCTGTAGTATAAAAAAAGATGTATGACAACAGCCTGTCACACATCTCGATAAACATTTATTATTTTTTTTTGCCTCATCTACTAAAACCGTTTGTAATTCCACAGGTTTGACAATTTTAACGCCACTGCCGAAGCTTAAAAGAATCGATTTTAACCATCGAGCATGTAAAGGTTGATACACAGAAATGGTAAACGTCATACTTCCATCACTGTTCTTGACTTTTGAAGCATGCTGGAATTGGTCCAACACTTCTACTAAGGAATCGCGACTCACCCAAATGACAACATCCTCAAACCGTTCCAGGTTTTTAGCTGAAAAAGATGGGTCCCTCTTCACGTCGTGATTTTTGGCAAATGTCTCTTTTGTCAGCGTAATATTCATCATACGTGATACTCTAAATTCTCTATAGTTGCGCCGTTCTCTGCAGTAGCCATATAAATACCAGTTACGAAACTTATATTGAATGTGGATAGGTTCTACTTCCCGTGATGTCCATTCGTTTTTCGTACTTACATAATCAAAGCGAATGATCCTTTTTTCTTGTATCGCGTTTCGCAGAGCGATTAATGAATTTGCTTCTGTTCGATGGCTTTCTAAGTCAACTGATAAAATTCCATTGTTTCCACTTGGATCGAGTGATTTTAGTCTTTCTATCGTATGGTCAATTGTTTTATCTTCAAAAATACCCGATAAACTATGAAGCACCGTAATGAGATTCGATAGGTCATAGGAACCGATTAAGCTTTTATCAAATTTATACCCTTTGATGATACCGAATCCGCCGTTCGTACCTTGGTATGAAACAACTGGTATTCCAGCCGCACAAATGGCTTCAATGTCTCTATAAATCGTCCGCGATGATACTTGAAATTCATCAGCTAAACGAGAAGCAGACAAAATTTCATTGTTTAGGAGCTTGAATATGATCGATATCAAACGTTCTAATTTCAATTGTAAGTTCCTTTCCTCAATAATCGATTAAGCGACCGTTGTCATTCCACTGACCGTACATGTTATTTTCTCTTGTATGGTCAATAAACTTTTTCAACCTCTTATTGAAAATATCCGGTTCATTTCGATAACTTTGTATCGTATCGATTCGAATCCTTCTGTATAGTTCAGGAAAATGAATAAAGTTCTGATATAATTGCTCATCTTCTTTCAAACGAGTTTCTATATCTTTATCAATTGTAAAAGATTCAGGTCGCATATCGGGGAGGGCTTTCATTCCTTCTTCTCTCATCAAACCTAATTTGTCTAATCTCCGTACTCTTTCTTTGTTTAATTCTGTCCAATGGCTGTTCTTTTTTCTCGGGGAAAGCCTTTGGGCTAGTTCAGTATCTGATATTTTCTTTTTTATGCCATCAATCCAACCAACACATAATGCTTCTTCCACAGCATCTACGTACTGGATAACATTTGGTTGTTCAGCCATGCTTACAATGATCCAACAACATTTTTCTGTCGTTGAATGTTCCTCAAGCCAATCTCTTAATTCCTGCCTTGTCTTAACGCGAATGAAATTCTCCATTTTTGAAATTACCTTTCTTCAATCAGTATTTGTATTGAGTATCACTCACACAAAAGGTTTTAAAAATTATACCATTTATCCGATCACATCCAATAGGACTAAACCTTGATGAACCCCCTCTCCATATTCAGACTGATAGAAAACGCTTGTAACCAAGGCGAACAAAAAAGGTTGAGCGTTTAGCTACAAAATGAACCGGAGGGATTCATTTGTTAGGACGTAAGCGAACCTGTTATTCATACACCAAAAGATGTATACGCGACAGAACGAAAGATGGAACCACATTTACACCTGCCTGCTGAAGCAGGAGGAGGCCCGTTTTCTTAAGATGGGAGTATACATCTTAGGGAGGGATAGGAATGACAACGATTGTGATGATTACGGGAGCGACAAAAGGGCTGGGCCGTGCTTTAGCTTGGTATTACGGAAGAAAGGGGTACGCTCTTGCGGTGACAGCACGGACGGAGAATGACTTAGTGCAGCTCGCCTCGGCGCTGCAGGCTGAAAACATACCGGTCGTCGCGGTAGCAGGTGATATGGCGAAGGCTGAGGATGCGGAGCGTTTTGCTGCCCTTACGCTGGCACGGTATAACAAAGTGGATGTGTTGATTAACAATGCGTCGATTTTCGGGCCTGGACCAAGCTTGTTGCTTGATTATCCTGATGCCGCTTTTCAAGAGGTATTGTTAACAAATACACTTATACCGTATTTCCTTACAAAGCAAATTTTGCCGACGATGCTTGCCCGTGATAGTGGCATTGTCATTACGCTTACTTCAGAAGCAGGAAAGACAGGGTTTGCCGAGTGGGGAGCCTACGGCATTTCCAAGTTTGCAGTTGAGGGCATGGTACAAACGTGGGCCGATGAAGTTGCTGACAGCAATGTTCGTTTCCATCTCGTCGATCCTGGCGAAATGGATACAGACATGCACGCCCAAGCGCTGCCTGATTGCGATTACCCCCTTGATCCGCCGCAAAAGCGTTTGGCTGTTTTTGACTATTTAATTGAGGAAGGAGCCGCAAACGGCAGCCGTGAAGAAGCGATCATCCACCAACAGAAAGAGGGGGAGCGATAATGTTGATTCCGGCAGAAAAGCGACTAGATGCCGACACGCCTCCTGAGAAACGGGGACAAATGCGGGACGGGGTTCGTTTGCTGACGTATTGGAGTGACAGTGGGCGAATCGTACACGGGGGATTTCCCCAATTAGCTAACCAGTTGGAAGCCGGCGACGTGCTCGTGTTTAATAATAGTCGCACGATCCCGGCTGAACTAAAAACAGTTGATGGCATCCGTGTCCGTTTGTCCCGTGAAGTTGAAGACGGCATTTGGGATGGGCTTATTCTAGGGGAAAGCAGCAAGAAGCTTGAGTTTATGCATGGGCTAAAGGCACTTGTAACAGGCCCTGGGACAGAGCCGCCGTTAGTCAGGCTTGTTTTTTCCTGTAGTTCCGGCCGGCTGCTCCGCGAGCTTTATAGGCAAGGGGATGTGATTCGCTATGAGCATGTGGCCCGCTCTTGGCCGTTGCAAGATTACCAAACGGTCTACGCTAGCATTCCTGGTTCGGTCGAAATGCCTTCTGCTGGACGGGCATTTACGTGGCGCATGCTTGCCAATTTACAAAAACACGGCATTCGCCTTGCTTTTGTAACCCTTCATGCCGGTTTAAGCTATTATGGCGACGACAAATGGCCAAATCCAGCGCTCCATCCGGAAGCATTCTCGATTGAAGACGAGCAGGCGGCAATCATAAACGACGCCAAAGCGAATGGAGGACGGGTGATCGCTGTTGGAACGACAGTCGTCCGTGCTCTAGAAACAGCAAGCGATGGCAATACTATCATCCCGCAAGCTGGGGTAACGTCACTCTATCTTTCCCGTACAAGCAAGCTGACCGCCGTCGATGGGTTGTTGACAGGTTTTCACGAACAAGAAGCGAGTCATATTGATTTGTTGCAAACTTTTGCTGGTGAAGAAGGGGTAAAAGCTATTTACAAGGAAGCGGTTGCAAAGTGTTATTTGTGGCATGAGTTCGGCGATATGAATTTAATAATGAAGCAGGCGCGGTCGTGAAAATCCATCATTTAGGCTTGGCTGTCGCTGATTTACAGGCAGCCTGGCCTTATTATGTAGCAACGCTAGGCTTCAGGTGGGAATGGTGTATAAGCACGGGCGAGGAGCGCTTTGCCTTTTTCCGAAAAGGACCGTTCACACTGGAACTCGTGGAAACAGAACTGGAAGGGCAAACGCTCCATCTCGCTTTTTCTTTAGCCGATCATGAAGTGTTTGCTGTGCTGAAAAATATCAAAAAACGCGGCTTTACGCTTACCGATCGGTTTCCACTTAACCGAGACGAACAGTCGCTTTATTTTGTCCATCCAAATGGAGAAGAAGTAGAGTTTATTATTCATCCAAAAATGAAATGGGCTTAGCAATCCCTGCTTGAATTGCAAACAACGCAGCTTGCGTCCGATCATGAAGCTCCAATTTGCCAAGGAGATTGGAAACATGGGTCTTTACTGTTTTCTCGGAAATAAACAGCGCGGCTGCGATTTCTTTATTGCTCTTGCCAGTGCTGATTTCTTTCAGCACGTCGACTTCCCTGTCCGTCAAACGGTTCACTTTGTCGGCGACAGAATTGGCCGGGCGCGCCACATGGGTGAGTACATGCTTCATAATCCGCGGGTCAAGGGGAAGTTCCCCGCTATTAGCGGCCTGAATCGTTTGGATCAACACGTCAGGTTCAACATCTTTTAGCTGATAGCCGCAGGCTCCTGCTTGCAGCGCTTGAATCACAAAGTCCTTTTCTCCATAGCCTGACAGCATAAAGACTTTGGCCTGTGGATGATCACGCAAAATCGCTTGTGTCGCCTGAATGCCGTCCATGACTGGCATGTCAATGTCCATCAATAGAATATCGGGGCGATGGCGCTTATACAATGCGATTGCTTCGGCGCCATTGCTCGCTTCAGCGACAATCTCAATGTCGGGATGGGCTTCTAAAAAATAGGCCAGCCCTTTGCGGACCACGTGGTGGTCGTCAGCTAATAAAATTCTCATTCCATTTCCCCCCTTTTATCAGGAAAGCGAATTTCCCACGTCGTTCCACTCCCTGGTGCTGCAAGCAATAACGCCTGCCCGCCTAGTTCTTTTGCCCGTTTGCGGATCGAATCAAGCCCTTGTCTACGGCTAACGTGGTTTGTTTCAAAGCCTTCGCCTTGATCAGAAATCGTTAAAAGCCATTCTCCTTGTGCTTTTGTCAAAGAAATCGTTGCTTCTTTCACGCCAGCGTGTTTTTTACAATTGTTTAATGCTTCTTGGATGATTCGGTAAGTAGCTAACTCTGTTTTTGCTGGCCAGTCAATCTCAGTAGGAAGGAGGAGGCACACGGAAATGCCGATTAAGCGGCTGTATTGTTCAACTGCCTGTGCCAGTCCAGCCTCTAATTCCTCTCCTGAATGGCCTCGTATAATGGCTCGTAGTTCACCTAATGCTGCGCTTACCAATTTGGAAACGTCCGTCATTTTCTCTTTCATTTCCCCATCTTTTGTCCGGATAGCCATCCCTTGCAACGTCATGTTTACGGAAAAAAGCAATTGGTTGACTGAATCATGGAGATCCTGGGATAGCCGTTGCCGTTCATTTAATTCAGCCTGTTCTGCTTCAAAGGCAACAAGCTCAACACGTTTGATCGCTGTTCCAATTTGCAAAGCAATGAGTTCTAACAACTCCAGTTCATCTTGTGCATAATGGTGTTTTTGGGGATGGGCAACGTTTAAGATGCCAAGGGGCTCCTCCCCTGCGTAGATGGGAACCGTAGCGTGATGGGTAATGCCATTTGTGTCGCCCCAGCCTCGTTCAATCGCCCGTTCTAAACGTTGGCATTCAATCATATTAACAGCTCGTTCCAATGTCCCATGAAGGAATTGGTTTTTGCACCAGCAACCGCCGTCTTTAAGCGGGGCGCCATTTTTTCGCGAAAGTCCTGGAGGAATGCCGCTTGCAGCATAAAGGGTATGGTTTCCCATTTGGTCAATTAAAAAAATCCAGCCGCTCGAAAAATCGAGCTCCGCAAGCAATGTGCGCAACACGTTGTCAAGCATACGTTTCAAGTCATTCTCGGCATTTAACGTCTGGGAAATTTGCTTAAGCGTGTGGAGATGGCTCATTATATAAACTCCTTTTGATGAAAAAGGTACAGTGTAAATTTCTCTTTCTAGTTTAGCATAGGAGTTCTTTGCCGTGCTTTTGTAATGTTTAAACAAACGGCAAACGTGAAATAGCAAGGTAACACCTTAGTTAGGAAAGGAAACGAACATGAAACGACACACATTGTTGATTATTGCTGGATTTTTGCTTTTTGGGGCTCTTGTTGGCGGCGGAGCAGGCGCCGGTTTACGCTACCTATTCCACTACTTTTGGGCCGATGGTCAGTTGCGAGGAGGCGATTTATGGGTAGCGGCAGCGATTGCTGCTGTACCTGGAATGGTGGCCAGCGTCTATTGGGGTTATTTTTACCGCAAAAAAGAACGGAACGAAACCAAGCATTTGCATTAATGTGGAACTCAACAACAAAACGTAAACGATTTGTAAAGACTCTGTGTGAAAGCATGGATTCTATTGCAGACAACACAAGGATATCGTATAGTTAAACAAAATCTATAGGAAATTCCCAAAGGGGAGTAGCATAAAAGCAGCTGTCGTCATTACAGGAGCAATCCTCGGCACTGCTGGCAGCACAGGCTTCATGCGCTGCTTGCGAGACCTTTGTCCATGCTGTGGGCAAAGGTCTTTTTTGTGTGCTTTTGCCTGCGGCGGCCACTAGAAAACATAAGGGAGAGATCGGTTATGTCGAAAATAACAAAGCTACTAAAATCGAAAGCTGTACGGGAAGGGGTCAAACAAGCACAAAAACATCTCTTGCCGGTTGTTAAAAAAGAGTTGGCAAAGCGAATGTCAAAAAAGCGATGAATGCGGAGACGTCTACAATCTATAGAGATGAATTGGCCCACATTGTATTTGTAAGAAAAGGTAGGAATATAGCACTAAAAAACACTCCTGCGAATTGGGAACTAATCGGCAAGGGCAGGAGTGCATACGTTTTTAAAATAATAGGGGAACAGCGGGCGATCAAAGTGTTCTATCCGCCGTTCGAGCATTTGGCGATGGAAGAGGCACGCAACTATGAGAAAGTAGCGGGTATTTCGTTTTTTCCTCGCCTTTACGAAGCAGGTGAAGGATACTTAGTGATGGATTTCATTAGTGGAAAAACGTTTTTTGACTGCTTAGCAGAAGGTGTGGCGATTACGAAGGACCATGTTGCCCAAGTCGACAAAGCCCTTGAATTGGCAAGAAGGGCCGGCTTAAATCCGTCTGACATCCACTTGCATAATTTGCTGCTGACAGAAACAGGCACTGTCCGCTTAATTGATATTGCTCGTTTTTCTCAAAAAAAGCAATGCACACAATGGCAAGACTTAAAAAGAGGTTATGAGCGCCATTATGGACAACGTTATTTTCCGAAACGAGTGCCAAAGTGGTTGATGATGATTGTCGCCTATTTCTATCAGTTGCGAAAACGTTGGAACGGCAAACAGTAAGCTAGTCCGAAAAAAGCAATGCCATTGTCCGTCTAGTGATTTCTCTGTTCTTTTAATTGGGCAATATCAGGGGAACCGAGGGCGCGGTTCCAGTCAACGAGCTCGATCTTTTCTCGGTTTAACGTCTGATGAATCGCTTCTGCCAATGTGGTCTTGGCCAAGCTAGCCATGTATTGTTCTTGCGCTTCCAGAAAAATGGCTTCAAGCCGTTTTGAACCGGCTTCTGCTGCTGGAATCTCAGGGAAAACATATTGGATTAAGCCTTCCGTCTGGAAGAACGGGCTTGTTCCTTCAATGGCTTCAAGAATATCAAGCATGGTGATTGCTTCAGGCGATTTGGCAAGGGCAAAGCCACCGCTATTGCCAGGCACGCTCGTAATGAGCTTGCTGATGACAAGTTTGCGCATAATTTTCTTTAAATAAGAAGGAGAAACGCGGAGACGGGCGGAAATAGTATCGCTTTTGACATGTTGCTGCCCCGTTTGCGTTGCTAAAATGACAAGGATGCAAACAGCTTGTTCAACCCCGCTTTTAATTTTCATTCACTTGCACACCTTTCTATATAAAAGGTTGTTCGTTTTCCACTATACGGCTAGTTGGTGAGAAAATGCAATCCTGTTTTTAGAAGGGCAAGTTATGGTATTTTATTAGAAAGAAAGGAAGGTGCATTCGTGTTTACTTTTATTGGTTGTGGCAGCGCGTTTCATACAAAACTAGGCAATAACGGCATCATGGCAAAAGAGAGTGGCCAGCTTTTTTTGATTGATTGCGGCAGCTCTACGTTTCATCGTTTGCAATCGTTTCATGTATTAGACGGGGTTAAGACGATACACGTCGCCATGACCCACACTCACCCTGACCATATAGGTTCTCTTGGCGATTTGATTTTTTACTCCTATTTTAAAATGGAACCAGCATTTCAAGCAAAAGTAACAGTGCTAGCGCCTAAAGCATTGCTGCCAGCGATAAAGGCAGTGTTGAAAGGAAATGGAGTAGACGATACCCATGTCTTTTGGCAAGAAATAAAAGATGCCTATATGTACGAAGGCTGCGGCGGGATCGAGCTTGTACCTGTACAAGTGCAGCATGCTGAAAATCTGCTTTGCTTTGGCTACGAAATCAACACGAAAGGCAACCATATTTACTATAGCGGCGATGCCAATGCAATCAGCGCCGACGTGTTGCAAAAATTAAAAGCAGGACGTTATGACGTCTTTTACCAAGACACATGCACGGCGGATTATCCAGGAAATGTCCACTTGTCCTTACGTAAGCTGATCGAACTTGTCCCTGAAGAGAATCGGTCTGTTGTGTGCTGCATGCATGTAGATGAGGAATTCGATTTAGCCTATGCAAAAAAACAAGGATTTCAAACGGCAACCGATTATTTGATTTCGTGATCGCGTTTTTGTTGATTGACAACGTTTGCAATAAGCTCCTATACTAATGAAGATCCAAGTACAAAGACAACTGTGGAGGGTTTCCATATGAGTTTAGACAAGCTTTTGTCTTCTGGGGTAGTGGCTGTTATGAGAAAGCTGCCTGTTGAAGACATTGAAAACATTGCCAGTGCGCTCATTGAGGGTGGCATTAGCGGTTTAGAAATTACGCTCGATTCAGACGATGCTTTAGGTGTGATCGAGCGCTTAAGCAAGCTCGTTGGCGATCGTGCTGTCGTCGGTGCCGGTACAGTGCTAAGTTCAGAACAAGCTGAAGAGGCCATTGACGCTGGGGCTAAATTTGTATTTGCCCCTATTCTCGACAAAGGTACGATTGAAGTGGCGAAACGGCGGGAGACGATTGTCATTCCTGGCGTGTTTACGCCTACAGAAGCGTACCAGGCAGTAAAATGGGGCGCTGATGTCGTGAAGGTGTTTCCTGCTGATTGCGTTGGTCCTTCCTTTATCAAATCAGTAAAAGGGCCACTACCGATGGTGCGGATGATGCCGACAGGGGGCGTTGATTTAACCAACTTAGCCTCGTTTATAAAAGCGGGCGCAGTTGCAGTCGGTGCAGGAGGCTCTTTGCTCGACAAAAACATCATCGCTGCCCGCGATTGGCCGCGTTTGACGGAACTCGCTAAGCAATATGTCGATTGTGCGCAAACGGCAAGGGGCAACTAAAACAGCGATTGTCCCCATTAAGCAACGAAGCTTAATATTGAAAACAAGAGCAATGATTCATAGATAAAGGAATTTGTCCAAGACTGGCGGGAACCAATGATTAAGAGCGTCTAAAAAGATGCTCTTTTTTTGTTTTTTACTATTTCTCTCAATGCTTGCCTGTGTGGGGAAAAATTGTTCACAAATGTGTAAAGATATGTTTACATTTTTACGCAAACGGGCATATCATAATATGTAAAGATATATTTACTTTTTTGAGGTGATGGGTAATGGCAGTGGAAAACAAAATCCGAGCCATCCGAAAACAAAAAGGGATTACGCAAGTTCAAATGGCACAAGATTTACGTATCACCAGACAAACGATCAATGCGATTGAAAAACATAAATACAATCCAAGTTTAGAACTTGCCCTTAAGTTGATCCATTATTTCGATGTCCCGATTGATGAGCTTTTTACATTAAAGGAGGATGAATAACATGACACGGCAAAAAGGTTTGGCATGGTTGCTTATTTTCGTTTCTTCTTTAGTAGGCGGGTTTTTAGCAATTTACTTCCTGAATGACGGACATGAATATACGATGCTATTTGCCATCGCAGGCGGCGTTTTACTGGCGTTATCATTTACTTCATTAGTGTCCGTTCACGAAAAGACAAAAAAGTGCCAACATCCGATGAACGCTCTGAATTTCTAGCAGAACGTTTTTTAGCAATCGCATTCATAGCGGTCTTGTTTATCAGTGCCCTATTATTGATTGGGCTCATGATAATGGCTATACGTCCATTCAGGTGGGAACATTGTTAATTTATCTCATGCTCGTTTTCTTTGGATTAGGCATTGGTGTAGTTGTAGCCAAGAGGATCTAAGGAAACATTCGTAAAAGAGAGGATTTGTTATCAGTTTTTACAATCAAGGAACGTTTATCAAAAGGGGGAGAACGCGCCTTGTCAGGGAGAAAAAAGTAGACAGTTGAGAAATTGAATTTCCCAACTGCCTAACGGTTTGTTGTGTTATAGCGGACCTTCGTAATAGACATCTAGCCAGTTAAATAAGACCGAGGTATCGCCCTTATTAACAAATTGCCCTTCGTACACGGTTTCGCTGGAGCTTAAGAGAATGGCTTTAATGAATGCAAGTGTGTCTTGGTGTTGTAAATCTACGGCAAACACATACAACACCCCGTCTTTACAGGCAACACCAGCTACTTCTCCATCGATCTCAATGGTGGTTGCTTCAGGAAGCGTTCCATCAAGTTCTTCTAAATTAATAAGTTGATACGATAAGTAGCTTCCATCGTACTGTAAAATCATTAGTTCGTTCCCTACTTGAAAACGTTCATAGCCAATCATGTCATCTATAGCCAAAGCTCGTTGATCTTCCTCGCTTTTATCATTGCTTTTAGATAAGACATCAAGTTCCTCGCTGTCATAGTTGTACGAATAAACTTGAACGATTTCCGTATTTCCTTCAGGCGATACGTGTTCAATTGCCCAAGTTAAATAGCCGTTCGGCGAATAAAAGCTAGAAGGGTATGAGTCTAAGTAAATATCGGCTTTGCTTATGGTGCTTACGTAATCTTCAGAGCTACTAAAATGGGCCAGTTCCTGGCGTTCTTCAATTTGTTTGCTTTGAGGATCAATTTTGTAAAGGGAAACCACTTCACTGCTGCCAACGGATTCGAGCAATGTCATATGCAAAAGCGAATCGCGAATCTGGATGTCAAGCAAGTCAACTTGCTTAGTCGGCGTGGTTTCTAGCTGAAAGTCCAAAGATTGCCCTTCCGAACGATCGAGCCAGCTAATTTGCAATGACGATGGTTTTTCGATCGGATGAGACTGGTAGGGAACATCAATATGGACAATAAAGTCTTGATCTACATATAGAGAGTTCCATGTATCTTTTCCTCTAAAAAAGGAGCGGAACTGTTTTTGCAACTCATTGATCGCAGGATTTGGGGTCGCATCAAGGGATTCAAGAAAAGACGGCTTATTTGCCTTGCCATATAAAGGAACATTATGGGTGTTGTCCCCTTGCCCTTGTACGCCAAAACCATCAATGACGTCCTCTGAGCCAGATACCGTTTTAAGTTCAATGCCATCAGCGATTTCCTTTATATCTTGCTGCTTAAGTGTGTAACTAATAGCCAACCAACTAAAGACGACAATACTAAACACAATCAATGTCATGCTATACCAATATCGTTTCATCATAAAGCCTCCTACACCGTCACATATTTGGCAATTAGCCGTCTGGACAGCAGAAGATTAATGGCGATTAACAGAGTGACTAACGCAATCGCCACAAAGAAAAGCTCTGAATCATAAATTCGCCCTGACAGCATTCCGAGAGGGACGGTCGCCGCACATAGGATGACCCCACCATAAGAAAGCGCAAAGGCAATCCCGATTAAGCGAAAAGACCGCTCAATTAAAACCATTGTAAAAATCGTCGTTAATGCGAACAGGCCACAGCCGAACATCATAAACAGATCAATCAAGTAGTTTTCGGTGTCAAACACATGAATAAAAACAAAATCAAGTGTTGTATTCAAACTGTCTGTCTGTAAAATTTCGTTTGGCAGCCGTAGCGATAAAAACAAGTCCTGGAGTGGATACAGACACAATTGGAATGCATAAACGACGATCGCCATGAAAACGATGGCTGCTAGTTTAGCAAAATAAACGTGCATCCGGCTGTTTGGCAACATGAGTAGCCTGTGTATGAAAGGGTGGCTGCCATACCACTCTCTATACCAAATCAACAACGCGTAACATAATAGTGCGCCAAATAGGAAGAGCAGCGGACCTATATAAAGGGGGCTGAACAAAAACAAACTAATCGAAATAGGGCCGTTTTCCATTAAGAACTCAGCAGCGGTTCGCCCAGATGCCAAATGAGCGTTGTATTCCGTTAATGTACTTTGCGTGTAGATGAAAACGACAGCAAACTGCATGAGCGCAAACAAGGCGAGTGCTCCGAGAAACAAAGGCATGACGCGCCTCAGTTCAAAATCAACCAACTTTAAATAGCTTTTCATGACTGGTATACCTCACGCATTACATCTTCAATCGATTTGCCTTCAGCTAGGCGCATTTCTTCTGTATCGAACTGTTTGAGTACACGCCCTTCATCAAGAAAGACGACTTTGTCTATTAAGTGTTCAATATCATTGATTTCATGAGTCGTGATGATGACGCCTCGATCTTCGAGAAAGCCGCTGGAAAACAAATCGGTGATTTGTTCGCGACTGAAAATGTCAATGCCTGAAAACGGTTCATCCATAAGCACGTAGTGTGTATCTAGCGATAGGCCAAGGAGGAGGTTCACTTTGGCTGTATTCCCCTTCGACAAATCAGCAATTTTCGCCGCACGATCAAGCTTAAAGAATTTAACGAGTTCATTGGCGCGCTCATCGTTCCAGCTTTTATAAAAGTCGCGCATAAAAACAATTGCTTTGTCAATCGTCATTGAAGGCGGCATCGGGATGACGTCAGGAATGAATGTCAATGTTTCATATCCCTTTGGCGATAGTTTGCTGCCGTCAATCTTAATTTCCCCACCACTTATAGGCGTTAAATTCGCAATCATTTTCAGGACAGTCGTCTTGCCGACGCCATTAATGCCGATAAGCGAAGTAATTTCCCCGCGTTTGGCCGTAAACGAGACGTTATGCAGCACTGCTTTGCGGCCATATTTTTTCGATACGTTTTTCACTTCAATCATGTTCCGTTTCCCCTTCCTTATAGCGAGCTTGGATCATGGCAATGACTTCGTCGAGCGGAACTTGGATGGTGCGGATTGCTTGCAAAAATGTATCAACTGACTCCTGGATTAATTCATCACGGACTGAGTCAAGTACGTCTTGGTCATACGTAATCCGGCTAGGTTTGTTCCGTTCAGTATGAATCAACAATTGATCCTCCATTTCTTTATAGGCACGTTGTGCTGTGTTTGGATTGATTTTTAATGTCGCGCCAAGTTCTCGGCGCGAGGGGATTTCCTGCCCAGCAACAAGCTTCCCAGTAGCAATTTGCTCTTTAAAGTAGCGGACAACTTGTGCGTAAACGGGCTCGCGGGTATTAAACTGAATGTTCATCAAGCGCTCCCTTCTTTTTATGCACGTTTCAGTTTATGGAAATAAAGATATCCATTTCCGGTTCCATACTCGGTTTTTCCATGATAGAGGATTTGCCCGTCTTCTAGTTTAACTGTGTAAAAACTATAGCTGGAAACAATCGGATTTTCTTCTGGCCTCGTTTCGTTTACAAGCAAGTGAAGAAAGCCGTTTTCCTCGGTGAAACCAACTAAATAGTGGTCTTCACTTTCGGTTAGTTCCTTTGGCAGCTCACCGATTGGAGTGAGCGTTTCTGGGGAATCAGCCTCAAAGCGGTAGACCACCTGTTTGTCCGTTCCCTCTATCAGTGTGACACTGCCGTCTTCTGCTTCTGAGGCATCGATCTTGTTTTGTCCGTTGCTTGTGTCAATTTCTGACAAGCGGTTCGCTTTGAAATCGTAAAAAGCGAGCGATCCATTAATATTCAAAATGACTGCTGGCTGCTGTTTAAGGCCAATCAATACGTAGGCACTGTCGCTGGCAACCGAATCGGTGGCCAAATCGGCAAGAGCGGCTTCTTGCACAATCGCTTGTTTCTCCAAGTCAATTACATAAAACAATAAGCGCTCGCCATTTGGCGTTGAAGTCATTGTTTCCATAATGACGGAAACGGTACTGCCTTCCACATAAGCATAAGAAATATAACCTGTTTCTTCGCTATGAAAGCCGTCAAGAGAAACAGTCGCCTGTATGGAATTGCCTGTGTTGTTCTCAAGGACTGTAATCAACATTTCCTGTTGATCTTGTTTGAGGCTAATAGCAGTAACCTGGTCATTTTCGTCATTCACGTCCGTGTACGTATTCAAATCATTAAGTGGGCGAAACAAAGACCGATGTTCAAACGCGATGCGGTCATAGTAAGGGTCATATCCTGCGTCATAGCGTTCAAGCCATGACAATGGTTCGCCAAAATCGACAGTGTGCCCGTCTGTTTCAAATAAAAGCGAATTGCTTGCGTAATCTTGACTTTTCTGCAAGGAACCGCTTAGCTGCACTCTTTCTAAATACGACTCGTCGCCGGAAATGGTTTCCCATTCAAATGGGATCGGTTCAATGTCTAAACGATCGGAAATGGCTACATAAAAGTAGGTGATGGTCACTGACAAAAACGCAATAAATACGAACAACACCATGTAGCGTTTCGTGCTAACATGTTTCATTAGGCACTCACCTTCTTCCGGATTAAGTAAATGCTTAGCCAGGAAGACAACACAATTGTCGTCAGCCCCGTGGCTACAGCAATCAATAGTGCTTCCGACGGGAACACATGACTATATAAGTCACTTATAAAAAAGAAACTGTTCAACCAAAAGACAAAAGCCAGATAAAGCGCTCCTAACAATGCTCCTTTGACACGGAAACTACGTTCAAGGAGAATGGCCGAAAACAAAGCCGTTAAAAAGGCAAAACCTAGGCCATAAGCAAGGACGAATACAAACGGGTCGAGGGGAATGAGCAAGCTAAATAACCTGTTCGTTTGCATCACTTGCGCCATTGTTAACGGAGCAAGAAAAAGATCGCTCGGTACGACCGCTTCAATGATTTTGTTGCCTATTGTGACTAGTACAATTTGCAGCGCCACTAAACCAAGAACGAGCAAGAACAGTAAAAGCAGCTTAGCTGCAAATAACTGGGCACGGTTGATTGGCAACATTAGCAGCCGGGTAATGACATTGTTTTTACTGAACCAATCGCGGTACCAAATAAGCAACGAATAAGCGAGCATGATCGCAATCGCCATCATAATCGAACCAATAATAGGAAGAGCACCGTACAAGGAATCCCAGCGAATCGAGTAGGACTCGGCAATTTGCTCAAGTGATACGTTTGAGATTAAAGCTTCGTTTGTTAAGTTGGCAGTCTTCGCTGATGCCAAGACGTAAATGGCAATAAGCTGGATCGCGGAGACAAGGACGAAAAGGAAAAAATACATCTTGGACACACGCTGCCATTCAAAATGTAGCAATGATAGAAATCGCATAAGTCACCTCTTTTTTTGTGTGTATGTATTAAGTGATTCATACATGAGCGTCTATGTGTACTATATGCTTGATACAGATAACTGTCAAGCTTTTTTTATAAACCGTATGAAACACGCTGTTTTTGCATACATTGGAACAGGATTGTTTTGTTTTGATTGCCAGCTATGAAGACAATCGATTTGCCCAACTGAAACAAGCCAGAATTTCATAGGCTTTTTCTGGATTTTATCGTACACTAGAGCTACAGACCATTCGTGGCATCAGAACAAAACATCGTCCTCATGGAATGAATAGGAGGGAGGCTGTCTTGGGAGGACAGCGAGAAATCGCGCAAGGCAGCTAGCGGAATGAGCAAAGTACACACAGATGAAAGAGAAGATATGTTTAAAACAAAAGACCATAACAATGTAGCGATTTTTATTGATTATGACAATGTGTATTGGACGCTAATGAACCGGTACAATCACAACCCTAACCACGAAGAGCCAGAAAAGAATTTATTTAATTGTTTATGGGACCGGTATGGGCAAAACCAAGTCCGCACGTTTCGCGCTTATGCCGACTTCCAGCGAATTCGTTCTAGCTTGACTGATCTCCAAAAGCAGCGGGTCCAAATCCGCCACGTCTATTCAAACGATAAGGAAGGCGATTCCCGCAAAAATTCGTCGGACATTGAACTTTGCATAGACGCGATAGAGAGCACTTATAAAGACGAGAACATTTCCTGTTATGTATTTGTCACAGCGGATAGTGATATGGTTCCGATTATGAGCAGGCTGATGTATAAAGGGAAACGTGTGGAACTTTATTATTTATCAGAGGCAGCGCCGAAACATACGGATATTACAAATTACTCCCATTATAGCGAGGACTTGCGTGACTTTTTGCAACTAGAAATCAAGGAGTACCATTTGGAATCGTATAAACTGGATGCCCTTCGTTTTGTCGAGGAGTGGGAACAACGCTTTGGCTCGGAAAATGAATTGTATTTAGGGGCGCCGTGGCTGAGAAACCAATTCTCGATCAAGTTTGGCATTCCTGCCAATTCAGCGAGTGAATTGATTGATTTATTGAAAGTAGAAAAGCTGCTTGGCACTGAAAACAAAGAATTGAAGAATGGGGATATTAAACCAAGTCTAGCGTTAACAGAACAAGGGCGCAGTTGGCTTGCACCCTTGTCGAAAGCGTAGTTATGTTTTAGGTGGAGATTTGTCGAATCTTAAGGGTTGACTTGTAGATAAGTCTCAAATATTATAGGGGTAGACAACAGATTCGTTATAATTCGCTAAAACATTAATGCGTTAGACAAATTCGTTATGAGAGGCAAGGACATACCTTGTCTCTTTTTGTATGTTTTTGACCACTCCTTCTTAATAGGGATTCGTGTTATATGCTTTGTTCCCCAAATTGTAAAATCGTAAACCTCTAAATGAACTTATTTTCATTTAGGTCGCTGCATCGTCGGTTTTTTCGAATCTTTCTAAATAACTTCAACTGCTCCTCTAAAAATTCCTGCTCCTCCTTATCCAAATCTTTAAAATAATAACGCTGCGTTTGTTCATTGATACGATCTGTCTCTCCGGCAAGATAAGCAATGGAAACGTGATAGATTTCGGCAAGCTGTTTTAGCTTGCGAAGGGAAGGTTCGTTCCTGCCTTGCTCATAGAAACCGTACGCACTTTCGGTAATGCCGAGAAAGGAGGCAACATCTTGTTGGGTCAACTGGTGGGCTTTTCGCAACTCGCGCAATCGTTTATTCAGCTCAACCATAAGCATACCCTTCCTGCATGTTCGCAATAATTTACTCAGCCATTCAGTAAAGTTGCACTCTTTTTTATTGTGTCATTCTATTGACTGCCAATTATTTGTTGGGTAAACTAAGACTACAACATGTTGGGGAGTGATCACATTGTGCAAAAGGGATCAATTAATTTCCTTACGAAAAAGCAGAAACTGGTCTCAACAAAAAGTAGTTAGTCTATTGAAGAGAAGATACGACATCATCATCACGGAAAGTTATTATGGGATGATTGAACAAGGGTCTAGGCTTCCGAGTTTGTATGTGGCCCTTGCCATTTCCGATTTGTTTAAGGCTGAGCCGTCTGCGTTGTTTGGTGCCCCTAAGCGCAAACGTGAAATCCATTCTTAGGGACAATTGGTTCGATAAAAGGAAGCGATAATCCTCTAGATAAGCGGAAAATTATATAGGAGAAGCGGCCATGTGCAGGTGAGGAGCATCGTTTGATTGGGAGGCATAAAAGCATGTTTTCATTGATAGGATGATAAAAAGGGAACGAAAAACTGGCTATGGAAAAAAGAGTAACGCCCCTTCTTAGGACGATGTGATATTCCTCCTGTCTATGGAGCGGTGCTTGCTCCGCAAAACAGCTCGGCAAAGGACAAGAAAGCCGTATTTACAGCCCACTTTTAACGGCTTAAGGGAGAGGGAAAGCCATGGATGAAGAACAAAAAAGAATGCTGGGGCAGTTGCTAGTCTTTGGTTTTCATGGAACAACAGCGACGCCGGAAATAAAGGCGCTGATCTGTGACCATTATGTCGGCAACATCATTTTGTTTAGTCGTAACATTGAAACGCCTGAACAGTTGCTATCCTTAACGAGCGATTTACAAAAAGCAGCAAAGGAAGCTGGTCACGAGCGCCCGTTGGCGATTTGTGTCGACCAAGAAAACGGAACGGTACGCCGCCTAAGCACAGGCGTAACAGCGCTCCCAGGGGCGATGCTTCTAGGAGCAACGAATAAACGCCGCTATGCATCCGTTGTTGGACAGTTGACAGCGAAAGAGCTTCGCGCTGTAGGCGTTAACTGGAACTTAGCCCCAGTTGCTGATGTGAACAATAATTCGAACAACCCAGTGATCGGCGTCCGTTCATTTGGCGAGGACCCAGGCAAAGTCGGCGAATACGCGGAGGAAATGATGAATGGCTTGCAGGCAGAGGGCGTCATCGCTACACTGAAGCATTTTCCAGGCCACGGTGATACGGTCGTTGACTCTCACCATGCAATGCCGACCATTCCCCATGGCTTAAAACGCCTTCGACAAGTGGAACTTATGCCTTTTAAAGCGTGTATAAAAGCAGGTGCAGAAGCGATCATGAGCGCTCATATCCATTTCCCCGCACTGGAGACGGAGCCAGTGCCTGCGACGATGTCATATAAAGTAATGACGGAACTTTTACGGCACGAACTAGGCTATTCAGGCGTATTGATGACAGACTGCTTAGAAATGGAGGCGATTGCCGGGACAATTGGCACCGCCCAGGGCGCTGTGGCCGCATTGCTCGCAGGTGCAGATATGCTTGTTGTCTCTCACAGCGAAAGCCGGCAACGCGCTGCAATCGCTGCGTTGGAAGCTGCATTTGCCGAAGCGCGATTTGACCAAAAACGGCTGGACATGTCGTTTCAACGCATTGATGCCTTAAAAGCAAAGTATTTGTCTTGGGATAGGCTACCGCGGCGAGAGGAGTTGAAGAACGTCGGATCAACGTTTCGGCAAAGCAAGGCAAACGCCATTTATGCTGACGGGGTGACGGCATTTGGCGGGAGAAAGCTATCCCCTCATCAACCATTATTGGTATTTTATGGGAAAGTTCAGCATAGAACACCTGCAGAAGAAAGACAGGATGAAGATCATCCACTTGTAGAGGCGCTCTACAAACAAGCGGCAATGGCAAAAGCAATCGCATTTGACGCTGATAGCCAAAATTGGGAGAGCTGTTTAGCTGAGGCAGATCTTTATGGGCAAATTATTGTCGCCACGTCGAATATTGCCCAAGCGCCCTACCAGCAACGATTCATTCACGCATTAATGGCGAAAGGGCACAAGCCGATTATTATGGCAACGCAAAACCCTTATGACTATCGCTTTGTGTCCAACTCGTTAACGTTTGTGGCCACCTATGAGCCTACAGAGCCAGCAGTTGCAGCAGCTTTAGCATACTTATTTGGCCAGGGCGAGGCAAATGGCCGCTTTCCTGTATCGGTAAATGAGGACGGGAGGTGATGGCTTCGTCATAAATAAGTCTAATTTCGGTTTTAAGGGGGAAAACATATGAAAAAATCGCTGCTCTACACGGCGGCAGCAAGTGTTTTACTTGTTCCGCTAGCCGCTTGCAACAGCGCAGAAACAGGAAATGACGGGAACGGAGGCAATTCAACCGACACAGTCACAGTCTGGACATACCCAGTACATGAAGAGTATGAAAGCGAATTGAAAGAGTCAATAGCCGAGTTTGAAGATGCCAATCCTGATATAAAAATTGAGTATGAAATCCTTTCCTGGGCAGAAGGAGAGCAAAAGTTTGATATTGCTTTAAATACGGGGAGCCCGCCTGACTTGTATTTCGGCAAAGCGCTCGGAAAATACAAAGAAACACAGCTCTTAGTGGAGCTGGACGATAAACTAAATATTGATTTAGCTGACTATGATGATGTTGCACTCGACCATATGCGGATTGAAGGTTCTTTGTACGGCCTTCCTCTCTATCAGTATCTTCATGTATGGGGAGGGAATAAAGCGCTGTTAGAGGAATACGGAATTGATTATGAGAAGATTCAGAATGAAGGATGGACATGGGATGAATTTTATGAGCTTGCTAACATCGGCGAGCAAACGAACGACAATGGCGACCGCCAATATGGATTTGTATTCCAAGGCGTTGATGAGGAACTTCTTGACCATCTTGCCCGCAACAATGGCCTTCCTTACCGGATGACGGAGGACGGAATCGCTTGGACAGATGAGCGGATTTTAGAAGCGATGGAGTTTATTATCAAGCTTCGTGAAGAAGGCATCATGCCAAATGAAACGGCAGCAATTGACGCGGCGAAACGGAATGAAATGTTTTATAATCACCAAGCGCTCATTTATGGCAGGGCTATCCCTTATTCTGAACCAAGTGCAGAGAAGCGCAACGAAGATATCCGAAACGGCGACATTGACGGCGAGGAAATAGAATTTGTCTTATTGCCTACACCCCATAATGAAGGACAGGAAGAAGTTGCCCGAGGCGGGGCAGAAGGCTATTTGCTGTTTACGCAAAAAGGCGCAACGGAAGAGCATATTGGAAACAGTGTCAAAGTGCTGGAACATTTAGCTGGAGCTGATGCGATCGGGCAAGCGTCTTCTGCGCTCGCTTTGCCGATCGTTCATAAACAAGCAGCCGCTGATTACGATTTGCCTCTTTCTGAACTGAATGAACGGGCTGCCCAACGTTTAGCAGGCAAAGTCTTGCCGCCTAACAACATCAACAGCGAGCTAGCGGCCAAAGATGATATGTTTAATACGCAAGTCGTTGTACCGACATTCCAGGCGTTAATGAATGGTGAAACAACGCCTGAACAAGCGCTGGAAAAATTTAAAACAGAGGCCGAATCAGCCCAATTCAAACCTTAAAGCATCAGGCTGAAAGAGGGGGACTCCCCCTCTTTTAAGGAAAGGAGAAAAATCCATGGCTACGACGATTCAGTCGCCTTCGAAATGGCGTTTGTTTTTTCGTGATTACGGCTGGTGCTATTTGTTTATTACTGTGCCGATTCTCGTATTTTTGCTGTTTACGCTCATTCCCGTCATTTACGCATTTATTATGAGCTTTCAACAATACCATGTAATGGGTTCTACCTTTATCGGCTTGGACAATTATAAAACGATGATCAATGATGACGTATTTTGGAAGTCAATGCGCAATACATTTATTTTTACAGTTGCGACTGTGCCTGTCAGTGTCGCGATCACATTAGTGCTAGCTGTTTTGATTTTCCCACGTGGCAAAAAAATGCAAACTTTTTTTAAAGCGTCTCTTTACTTGCCAACAGTCGCTTCAGGCGTGACGATGGCGCTCGTATGGTTTTGGATTTATGACCCGACGAATATGGGACTCGTGAATATGATACTCGGCCTCTTTGGGATTGATCCGCAGATGTGGCTTGGCAGTTCAAACACTGCTTTATTTTCCCTCATTTTAATGAGCTGGCTGACTGGGCATGGGGCCGGTGTCATTTTATATTTGGCTGCCCTCGGAGGTATTCCTAAATCGCTGTATGAGGCGGCTGACATCGACCACGCTAGTCCTTTATCGCAATTTTTCAACATTACATTGCCATTGCTTAAGCCGACAACGCTTTATTTGCTCGTAATGGGCATCATCACCTCGTTCCAAGTGTTCATGAGCATATATTTAATGACACAAGGCGGTCCGAACTTTGCGACGACGACAATTGCCTATTTAATTTATGTACATGCATTTGAATATTACCAATTTGGCCTTGCAGCTGCGGAATCGTTCGCATTAGGCATCGTCATTATTGTTGCCTCTATTTTTCAATTCAAGTTAATGGCAAGCGACGTAGAATTTTAACTGGAGGTGGTTGCCATGAACCAACAAGCGGCAAACAGAAAGGCGCCTCTTAACCATCCGCCTGAACGAAAGGCAATCGCCGCAAAAATGGTTAGTTACGCACTTTTGTTGTGTTGGATTGTCATTACACTGATTCCCCTTTATTGGATGCTGGTCATGTCGTTTAAGGATACGGCTGTGGCGTCTTCCTTTACTCCTGAGTGGTTCCCGAAGAATCCATCGATTGCCACATACGTGCGTTTTTTGACAGAAACCGATGCCGTCCGTTGGCTTTTGAATAGCTTGTTTGTCTCATCTGTGTTAACAGTAACCAATGTGCTGTTTTGCTCGTTGGCAGGCTATGCGTTTGCGAAGTTGCGGTTTCCAGGGCGGAACACGATCTTTTGGCTGCTACTCGGAACGATGATGATCCCGGCACAAGTAACATTGATCCCTGTTTATATTATTGTTGTCAACACGTTGCAGCTAGGCAATACATATACCGCGATCATGCTGCCGATGTTTGCTACAGTTGGGAACATCTTTTTGATGAAGCAATACATGTCGACTTTGCCGTCATCGCTCATTCAAGCGGCGCGGATTGATGGTTGCAGCGAGTGGCGTATTTTTTACAAAATCATTTTGCCGATTTCAAAACCAGGCTTAGCCGTGTTGGCTATTTTTACGTTCGTGGCGACATGGAATGAATTTTTTTGGCCATTTCTAGTTACACAAACAAGTTCGATGCGGACGATTCAAATTGGCTTGGCTAGTTTTAAATTTGCCGATGCTACTGATTTCGGGGCAATGATGGCCGGTTCTGTAGTCGCAGCGCTGCCGATGTTTCTGTTGTTTTTCTCGCTGCAAAAGTATTTTTTGCAAGGCATTACCATTGGTGCCGTGAAAGGATAGGTGAAAAATGGCGACGATTGTGTTTGACCGCATTACCAAAACATTTGTGGACGAAAAGCGCGGCGGCACCTTTACAGCCGTGAAAGACGCTACGTTTACGATCAACGATAAAGAGTTCCTCGTTTTTGTCGGCCCCTCTGGTTGTGGCAAGACGACATCGCTGCGAATGATTGCTGGTCTTGAAAAGCAGACAGAGGGCAACATCTATATAGACGGCCAACTTGTTAACCACGTCCATCCGAAAGACCGCGACATTGCGATGGTGTTCCAAGATTATGCGCTTTATCCACACATGACGATCAAAGAAAACTTAAGTTTCGGCTTGAAGAATATGAAAATCGACAAAAGCATCATTGACGAAAAAGTCCGTTATGCATCAAATATTTTAGGGCTGGATGAACTGCTTGAACGGAAGCCAAAGGAGTTGTCTGGAGGGCAGCGGCAACGTGTCGCCCTTGGCCGTGCGATTGTCCGTGATCCAAAAGTGTTTTTATTTGATGAGCCTCTTTCCAACCTTGACGCGAAACTGCGTGTGCAAATGCGGATTGAATTAGCAGAGCTTCATCAACGCCTTGGAGCGACAATTGTCTATGTCACCCATGACCAAGTAGAGGCGATGACATTAGGTGAACGGATTGTCGTTATGAATAAAGGGGAAATCCAACAAATTGCGTCGCCACAAGAATTGTATGCCAAACCAGCGAATATGTTTGTTGGCGGCTTTATTGGTTCGCCGGCGATGAATTTTTTGGATGGAAAAATCGTTTCCGGTCAGTATCTTCAAGTGGGAAACAGCAAATGGCCTTTGGCTCCAGCATTGAAACAAAAGATTGCTAGCTATATCGGCAAAGAAGTCATCTGCGGCATTCGTCCAGAACATATCCGCCTTACTAAAGGTGATGGCCATGCCACTGTAACAGTGCGCGTATGTGAGCATCTGGGTTCGGAAAACTTGATCTATTTTTCTTTAAATGGCACAAATACGATTGCGAAAGTATCTGGGGAATCATTTGTCCAGGCTGGGGAAGAAGTGACGGTTTCTTTGCAAATCGATAAAATCCATTTGTTCGACAAAACAAGCCAACTACGAATAGGGTGAGTCTATGTTTTCAGTGACAGCGCTTTTACGGATAACGGCCAAGGATTTGTACCAATCCATTGTTTCAGTCGTTGCTATTAGCTTGTTCGTTTCGATGATCATGTTGCCAGGCATCTTGTTTTTGCCCTGGCAGTTGGCGATTGCTTTTGCCTTGCTTGTTGGCGGGCCAGTATGGTTTGGCGCGAGCAAAGCAGTTGAGGCCATGCTACAGGAGAAAAAAGGAACAAACATTTTAACGTTTTTAAAAGCTACGAAAACCCATTGCTTCCAAGGAATCGCCTTTGCTAGCTTTTTAGGTGGATTCGTGTTAATTGTTGTTTCTTCTTGGTGGTTGTGGGCCGTTGAAGGCACATGGTTTGCCTTTGCGATTGCCTGTTTCCAAACTTATTTTGCTGGCATGGTTGCTTTAAGCCAGCTTTATACGGTGCCGCTCGTCATAAAATACGGACTAAAGTTGCCAAAAGCGATGTTTGTAAGCATCAAAGTGTTGTTAGCGAACCCTCTTTATACGATTGGTGCTTTTCTTCAGCTCGTTTTGTTTGCTGCGCTGTTGTCTATGACCATTGTTGGCAGTGCGCTCTTACTTCCCGGTGTGGCGGCAGTGTTTGTAAGCAGAATGACGAGCGGTGCGATTAGTCGATCTGAGTTAGGAGACAATGGGGTTTTTGTTCAGCAGCAATCTAATTCACACTGATGTGTTGGTTGTTTGAAACATCAGTAAGAAAACGCTTTAAAAAATGGTATAAACCAGCCCTTTTTTGTTTAAAATGCTAAAAAGGGGTGCTTGCAAATGAAGTATCGCCATATGCAAGACGGACGGTTTGTTTTAGGGCTTATGTGGGGCACGTTGATTAGTTTGCCGATTTGGATTATTCTCTTATTTATTGGTTACTTGCTTTTTTTCTAGCTTGCCTATTGCCGTATGGCTTTAGGCTTTTTTATTGTGTGAAAGCGCTGGCTTCATTAATATAGAAGGCAGAAGAATAGGGGGTGTTTAAAATAAAGCCGAAAATTAGCGATGTGGCCAAAGCGGCAGGTGTTTCGCCAACCACTGTTTCACGAGTAATGAACAAACGTGGCTACATAAGTGAAGAAACACGCCAAAAAGTTTATGACGCAATGAAAAAGTTAAACTATATTCCGAATGATTTAGCACGCTCGCTTTACAATAAACGCTCCAATTTAATCGGCTTGATTGTTCCAACAACCGCTAACCCGTTTTACGGGGAACTAACAGCGCGGATTGAACATTTTTGCGCGCTAGCTGGATTAAAAGTGCTTCTTTGCAATAGTTTACACAACGCAGAAAAAGAAGCACATTACTGGGAAATGCTGCGGCGCAATCAAGTGGATGGCGTGATCGTCTGTACATACAACCGTGGATTAATCGACGTGTCCGAGCAAATGCCTACAGTTGCATTTGACCACTATTTATCAAGTGGGATCCCAGTCATTAGTTCCGATAATTATGCAGGGGGAGAACTCGCAGCCGCCACGCTTATCGAAGCCGGTTGTAAAAGCATTGTCCATATTAATGGGCCAGCTGAACTAGAGACACCTGCCAATCTTCGGCGTAGCGGTTATGAAGCAGTGATGCAACGATACGGTTTGCCCGCTATGACCTATGAAATTCGCAGCGTTTTGTCGCAAGCAGAAGCGGAAGCAGCGATTTGTACTTTGTTTGATCAGCAACCACAGATGGATGGTGTCTTTGCAAGTGACGATAGCATCGCTCTAAAGGTTATCCAAGAAGCGCGGCGCCGTAACAAGCGTGTTCCTGAAGACGTGAAAGTGATCGGATATGATGGCACGGAGTTTGTTCGTCAGCATGTGCCAGAACTAACAACAATCAAGCAGCCGATGATCACGATGGCAGAGACTGCAGTGCAAATTCTCATTCAGCAAATAGAACAACCTGATAAGGCGCTTGAAAAAGAATATGTGCATAACATTGAATTAGTAAGAGGAAATAGTGTATGAACAAAGCATAGGCGAAAAACATCATTGCCGAACGTTCGGAGATGTTTTTTGCCCACTTTTATGTCAACCGGTTGACATATGAAACCGGTTGACATAAAATCGTCTTGTAAGCGCTTTTCATAATAAAGGAGGTGGGGAAACAGATGTCTGTCGTACAGCCATCACGCATTAAGGGCAATCGTGCCAAATTAGGGCACATTCAACCACAAAAACAGAAGAAGTTCGTCCGTGTGCTTCGCAGTTGGCAATTATATGTGTTGTTGGCGCCAACGATTATTTACTTTCTTATATTTAAGTATTACCCCATGTATGGGTTGCAAATTGCGTTTAAAAATTACTTGCCAAGCTTAGGAGTATGGGGCAGTGAATGGGTGGGGTTTGACCACTTTCTGCGCTTCTTTCAGTCTTATCAATTTTGGACTATTTTGGAAAACACCCTTGTTTTAAGCATTTATGAACTTGCTGTCGGGTTTCCGCTGCCAATCTTATTGGCATTAATGCTAAACATGCTTATTAGCCACAAATATAAACGATTTCTCCAGACAGTCGTGTATGCACCTCATTTCATCTCTGTCGTTGTATTAGTGGGAATCTTATTTGTTTTTTTATCGCCATCAAGTGGGTTAATCAACCATTTGATTGGACTGTTTGGCGGCGAACCAATCAATTTTATGGCGAGTCCAGAATGGTTCAAAACGTTATATGTGTTCTCCGGCGTTTGGCAAGGAACGGGCTTTGCAGCAATTATTTATTTGGCTGCATTGAGCGGGGTCGATCCATCTTTGCATGAAGCGGCGGTGATGGACGGCGCCAGTAAGTTTAAACGAATGCTGCATATTGATATACCAGCGATTATGCCGATTTCCGTTATCATGTTAATTTTAGCGCTAGGAAACTTGATGAACATCGGATTTGAAAAGGCGCTATTGATGCAAACACCGCTAAATAAAGAATCATCTAACATTATTGCAACGTATGTGTACGAGGTCGGCATCCAGCAAGCGCAATATAGTTTTGGCACAGCAGTCGGGTTATTTAATGCCATCATTAACTTGATTTTGCTTGTCACAGTCAACCAAATCGCGCGAAAAATGTCCGACAGTAGTTTGTGGTAGGGGGGAAGATCGAATGGACAAATGGAAACGGACAAGAGGCGATAAGGCGTTTGATATAGTCAATGTCACGTTGCTGACAATTGGCTGCCTGCTTGTGTTATATCCACTTTACTTTATTGTGATTGCCTCAATAAGCGATCCAAACCGTGTCTTTGCCGGGGATGTACTCCTTTTGCCAAAGGATATTACGTTTGATGGTTTTAAACGTATTTTTCAAGATGACAATATTGTCAATGGTTTTAAAAATACACTTCTATACGCAACACTTGGTACTGCGATAAGCGTGTCGTTGACGGTTACCTCTGGATACGCCCTTTCCCGTAAAGATTTGCCGGGACGCCATATCATTATGATGTTTTTGGTAGTTACGTTGTTTTTCCATGGAGGAATGATTCCAACGTATCTTGTCGTTCGCGATTTAGGCATGGTGAATACAATTTGGGCAATGGTGATTCCGAATGCAGTTGGGTTATGGAATGTCATTATTTGCCGTACTTTTTTTCAGACATCGATTCCGAAAGACATGCTAGAGGCAGCACAAATTGATGGCTGCAATGATTTTCGTTTCTTTGCAAAAATTGTTCTACCGTTGTCAAAGCCTATTATTGCCGTTATGGTGCTTTTTCACGTCGTTACTCATTGGAACTCTTTTTTTGATGCGTTGATTTACTTAAATAATGATTCGCTTTATCCGTTGCAATTAATTTTACGAAATTTGCTCATCCAAAGTGAAGCATCGACGCAAATGATTGGCGACATTGAATCGAACCAAGTGCAGCTTGCTGTAGCAGAACAAATTAAATACGGAGTCATTATCGTTTCGTCTTTACCATTGCTTGTTTTATACCCATTTTTGCAAAAATATTTTGTAAAAGGCGTGATGATTGGGTCGATTAAAGGCTAACAAAAGGGGGAAAACGCGTATGAAAAAATGGGCCACATGCTTGCTTGTTTCGGTCATTGCTTTGTCTGCCTGCAATAACGAATCAAGCAACAAGGAAAATAACAATGCCGAGAAAGTAGACTTTAACGAAACGGGGCTGCCGCTCGTCGACGAAGGAGTTGATGTGTCTTTACAGTTTGTATCGCCAAAGTCTGCCTTGGCGCCAAATTTTGGTGAAATGACGATCTTTCAAGAACTCGAAAAGATGACCAATGTTCACATTAACTGGAACAACATTCCTGGGGATGGCTATGCTGAGAGGAAAAATTTAATGCTCGCCAGCAATGATTTGCCTGATGCTTTTTACAATGCTGGTTTTAGTGATTATGACCTTGTCCGCTATGGCCGTGATGGCGCCATTATCCCTCTTGAAGGCTTAATTGAAGAATATGCGCCGAACTTACAAAAGATTTTAGATGAACGCCCTGAGCTGTTGGCTGTTTTAACAGCTCCAGATGGACATATTTATTCATTGCCACGAGTAGAAGAAATGGGGCTTGTTCCCTATGCCAATTTTACAGCGATTAACCAAGCTTGGCTTGATGAAGTGGGGCTTGAAAAACCAGAAACGTTGGATGAACTTCGTGAGGCATTAAGGGCTTTCCGCGAGCATGATGTGAATGGAAGCGGCAAAGCCGATGAAGGATTGAGCTTTACGCCAAATGACGGATTTCAAGGCTATTTAGGCGACTTTTTTGCGGCCTTTGGCCTGCCTGATAACCCGAACAAAATAGTTGTAAAGGACGGGGAAGTCATTTTTACAGCCGTTCAAAATGAGTATAAAGAAGCGATCGCGTATTTCCATGAATGGTTTGCAGAAGGGCTGATCGACCAAGAAGTGTTTACCCATGACACAGGACAGTTTTTGGCTAAAGGCAAACAAGATCCTAACCCTTTAGGCGCCTTTATTTTTTGGGAGATTGAGTCTGTTGTCGGCTTAGAGCGAGCTGAGGATTATGTCTTGCTTGGTCCCCTTGAGGGGCCGAATGGCGAGCGGATGTATGGGCGTTCCAACCATCATGAACATCATCGCGGTGCCTTTGTCATTACATCGGCGAATGAAAATCCAGAATTGACAATGAGATGGGTCGACCAACTATATGACCCACACTTGTCGGCCCAGATTAACTGGGGACCGATTGGTGAAATTTATGAGGAAGACGAAAATGGCATGCTTGTGAATAAAGAGCTGCCAGAAGGGATCACCATGGGCGAATTTCGTGAAAAAGTGGCGCCGATGGGCCCATCTGTTGTATTAGAAGAACATTTTGGCACTGTAGTAGATATGGAGCCGCGGGCCAAACAGCGACTTCAAGATATTGAAACGTATTACGCCGATTTTATTTGGGAAGAGAGTTACCCAAATGTCTTTATGAACGAAGAAGAGCTAGACCGGTTGCATTTCCTAGAAGCGGATTTAATGGATGTCGTTGAGCGAAATTATGCCCGTTGGCTTATGGAAGGCGGCGTCGAAGAGGAATGGGAAACCTATGTAAACCAGCTGTATGAAATGGGCTTAGAAGAATGGCTGCAAATCCGCCAAGATGCGTATGACCGCTACTATGAACAAATGGAGAGCCAATAAGATTGTTTACAAAAACGCTTTTTTTGCTGGCGTTTCTGATGATAGGCACAAGTTGCACGATGCTTGAAACAGGAGGGGAAAGAATGGCTTCATTAAGAGAGGACGCTTCTTATTACACAGAACGGTATAGGCCACAGTACCACTTCTCTACCCCCGTGGGCAACTTAGCTGATCCAAATGGGCTCGTATTTTATAAAGGGGAATACCATTTATTCCATCAAAAAAATGGAACGTGGGCCCATGCTGTTAGCAAGGATTTGCTTCATTGGGAGCACTTGCCGATTGCGTTAGAACATGATCATTTAGGTCAAGCGTTATCCGGTAGTGTAGTTGTTGATGAGAAGGACACAAGCGGTTTGTTTGGCGGGAAGCCAGGGTTGGTTGCTATTTATACAAACACAGAGGGGGGCGAAGCCCAATCGATTGCTTACAGCATAGACGATGGACGGACGTGGGAACGGTATGTTGGCAACCCTGTTATTCCGAACACTGGCATGAAAGATTTCCGCGACCCGAAAGTGTTTTGGCATGAGGAAACGGCAAAGTGGGTCATGGTAGTCTCAACGAATCAGACCGTCAGCTTTTACCATTCTGACAACTTGATTGATTGGGCATTTGCGAGTCAGTTTGGTGACGAGGAAGGATTGCATGCTGCAGTGTGGGAATGTCCTGATTTGTTCCGCCTTCCAGTTGACGGCGATGAGGACAATCAAAAGTGGGTTCTCCACGTAAGTGTAGGCGATAATGATGAAACCAATGGCTCTACTGCGCAATATTTTGTCGGTGAATTTGATGGGACTGCCTTTACAAACGACAATGATGCCGCTGAAGTGCTGATTACTGATATAGGCCAGGACTTTTATGCAGCGCAAACATTCGCGAATTTGGATGGCCGCACGGTCTGGCTCGGCTGGATGGCGAACTGGCGGTATCCGTACCAATCGCCAACCGATCCATGGATGGGAGCGATGTCGATTCCAAGAGAGTTAGGGTTGTATACAAATTCCAACGGGCAAGTGCGACTACGGCAAAAGCCGATATCCGAACTTGACACGATTTATGCCAAACAACAGGATTTTGCTCCTTTTGACGTTGCCAACGAGGCAACTCCCCTCGATTTTAAAGGGACGACTTACCGTTTTACGGCCGAAGTTTCGTGGGAAGATTTGCGAGAATTTGGCTTGCGGCTCAGGCATGGTGATGGTGTCGAGTCACTTCTTGGCTTTGATGGAGAATATCAGAAAGTGTTTTTAGATCGTACCAATGCAGGGCTGGAAACGATAATCGATCGCAATGGCCAACCATTTCCGTTCGGACAGCGCTATGAGGCAGATTATGATGCAAAACAGGGTTTCATGAAGCTGGATGTACTTGTCGATGAATCATCGATCGAATGGTTTATCAATGATGGTGAGCTTACGTTTACATCCCTTATTTATACGGATCCAACGAATGCAGGGATTGAATGGTATGCTGACGGCGGCTCCATCCATGTCCAGCATGCACAAGCAATCCACTTGCATAATGTGTGGCGTGCCCGTGTGCCCGGGGGGCAGCTGGAGCGGATTGTGACCAATGAAGAAACAGTTCGGTTGGAGATTGGGGAAACAAAAGAGCTTATTGCCGATTTGAAACCAGATTACAACGTGGGCGAAGAAATGATCGAGTGGGGAAGCAGTGATGAGGACATCGTCACCGTTATCGATGAAACAGAACGAGGAGTGATGATCGAAGCAGTTGGCCAAGGGAGTGCCGAAGTGGTTGCCAGAGAGCCAAAAAACCGCCTCGAGAAAAGAATACGGGTTTATTCAACAGGAGAAGGAGAGCAATAGGGATGAATCAAGTACACGGAAATAATAGCCACAGAGAACGAGTGACACAAGCAACAAAAACCGTTCAAGCAAACCAAAATGAACGTGCTGCCTACCGGCTTGGCTATCATTTAATGGCGCCTTCGGGGTGGATGAATGATCCAAATGGGCTCATTTATTTCAACGGCCAATACCATGCCTTTTACCAACATTACCCATATGGGGAAACGTGGGGCCCGATGCATTGGGGCCATGGAATAAGCGATGATCTCATTCATTGGCGCCATTTGCCCGTTGCTTTAGCACCTGGTGAGGCATATGACCGCGATGGCTGTTTTTCAGGAAGTGCGGTAGACGACCAAGGCACGCTAACACTCATATATACAGGCCACAATGTCATTGATCCTCAAAAAGATGTCGTTGTGCAAAACCAAAACATTGCACGTAGCCGTGACGGCATTCACTTTTATAAAGCAAACGCCAATCCGGTGATTCAACAACAACCAGCAGGGATGGGGCAGGATTTCCGCGATCCAAAAGTGTGGCGTGAAAACGGTGTATGGTTCATGGTTGTTGGGGCGACTAAACATGGCCAGGGGCAAGTGTTGCTATACGAGTCGGCTAACCTTGAAGAATGGACCTACCGAGGTGTGCTTGCCCAAAATGACGGTGGCAACGAAGGCTATATGTGGGAATGCCCAGACTTTTTCAAGCTCGGCGATAAATATGTGCTGCTTGCTTCCCCACAAGGCGTTGAGCCTGAAGGAGACCGGTATTTAAATCATCATCAAACGGTTTATATGGTTGGTGATTATGTGAATGGCCAATTTATACGAAGCAGCTTTACGGAGCTTGATTACGGGCATGATTTTTATGCGGTGCAAACGTTGTTGGACGGCAAAGGCAGGCGGATTGCCATCGGTTGGATGGATATGTGGGAATCGCCAAAACCAAGCCAAAAGCATGGTTGGGCAGGGGCGATGACTTTGCCAAGGGAGTTGGTGCTTACCGATGAAGGAAAAATAACAATGAAACCAATTGAAGAGTTGACGTTGTTGCGCCAACAATCGACCCCTATTGGCCCGCTTCACGTCAAGCGCGTACACCCCATCATCTCATCAGGCAACCTAGTAGAACTTGAAGCCCAGTTCGCTCTTGTTGATTCGGATGCTTCTGCTTTTGGCATCAAATTTTGCTGTGCGACAGATGGGAGCGAGGAAACGGTGCTCCGGTTTGACTTGATGAAGCACACGGTTACGTTGGATCGCTCTCGCTCAGGGGAAGGGCCAGGCGGAACACGGACGGTTTCAATCAAGTCTGCGCCAACAATCGACGTTCGCTTGTTTATCGATCGATCTTCGGTTGAAGTGTTCATTAATGATGGGGAAACGGTAATGACGAGCCGAATTTACCCGCAAGAAACAAGCACTGGCATGACCGTATTTGCAGAAGGAGGGAGCGTCGTTATGCCAACATGCACCGTTCACAAACTTAAATCTATTTGGAATGAATAAAACCGGAGCAGCCTCCAGTAGGATGGCTGCTCCGGTTGTTGTTACCTCGCATCATTCATTATTCGTCTTTTTCCTCGCCTACACGTCTCGATGGCAAGTGTTTTCTATCAGCCCGATTGCTGTTTAAAGCAATGTCTGCGCCCCGTCAATCACGATTTCTGCGCCGCTCACATGTTTAGCGCCGTCTGATGCTAAATAAAGGACGGTGTCAGCGACTTGCTCGGGCGTGCCAGGAGGTGTCGGAAATGGCTCGCTTTTTTTATGAATTGTAATCGGTGTGAGCGCTTCCTCATGGCGGTATGTCCGTTCATCGATATGTGTGCGAATCGCGCCTGGACAAATGACATTGACGCGTATGCCATAGTTGGCAAGTTCTAGCGCGGCCATCTTGGCAAAAGCGGCGATTCCTGCTTTTGAGGCGCTGTAAGCAGACATACCGAAGTTGGAAAAGACACGAGTGCCGTTAACCGAACTGGTCATAATGATGCTTCCGCCATGTTTTTTCATAAGTGGAATGGCGTATTTGACGCTTAAAAAAGTGCCTGTTAAATTGACTCGCAACGTTTGTTCCCATTCTTCCGGCTCAAACGCTTCGATTGATGTGACGGTACCGTTTATGCCAGCATTGGCAAAGACAATATCAATGGCTTTCACCGTTTCGCCGATTTCATTAAATACAGTCTCCATCCGTTTGGCGTCTGAAATGTCAGCCTGAAAACAATAAACGTGCTCTTTATCAAGCTCCGCTTTCAACGTTTTTAACCTTTGTTCGTCTTGATCGATTAAAGCAAGCGTGGTTCCTTTTTTGGCAAACGCCATTGCGGTTGCTCTTCCGATTCCTGATGCTGCTCCAGTTATGACCGCTGTTTTTTGGGACATCCCTGCACCTTCTTTACTCCAGCTTTTAAGGCTTTAGGACGATGAGGCTACATCGATTCCTTCTGCCTTGTTTTGCCTTGGACAGGCACTTATAGAATTGCCGTTTTTGCATCTGCCTAAACGTATATTAACGGCGTTTGCGGATCGTAAATTGGTCATTGAGCAACAGCCAGTTTTGCGGGAATGACAAGCCGAGCTTCCAGTAGCTAATGCCACGAAGTTGGTGTTGTTTAATTAGGTTGAACTTCGCTTGGATGGAACGGCCATCTTCAAACCACACTTCGTGTTCCCTACCGTTCACGTCAATATAGTGGAAGAAAGGGGCCTGTGCGTCTGTGTCAAACTCGATCGCAACATTGTGTTCACGCGCTAATGCAATGGCTTGCTGGGGGCTTATTGCCCGGGCGTATTCTCCGCCAGGTTCGAACGGCAATGTCCAATCGTAACCATATAAATTTTGACCAAGCATGATTTTATCTGGCGCCATTTCAGTTAAAGCGTATTCGACTACATCGGTAACAGGCCCTATTGGCGAAACGGCTTGAGGTGGTCCGCCTGAGTAGCCCCACTCATAGGTCATGAGCACAACAAAATCGACAATCTCACCATGGGCCCGATAATCATGGGCTTCATACCATTGCCCTGTTTGGGCGGCGCTTGTTTTTGGGGCAAGAGCAGTGGAAACTAGCAGCCCTTCTTGATGGAGCCTGTCGACTGCCTTTCTTAGAAAGGCATTATAAGGTTCCCTCATGGCTGGAGGTAAAAATTCAAAATCGAAGTGGACATCAGAAAAGCGGCCAACACGATTGGCTTCTGTAACAATCGCCTCAAGGAGCGCGTTTTGGATGTCAGGTGATTCTAATACAGTCTGGCCAAGTTCGCCACTAAATGCCCCTTCCTGCAAGTTTGTAATCACCATCATTAAAGCGGTGTTGTTTTCATCGGCTATATCAGGAAGACTGCCTAGGGGAACAGGCAACAGTGCGCCTTCAGCAGTGATGCGGTAACTGAACGGCGCTAAGTACGTCAAGTACGGAGCTGTTTCACGGGCAGAAGCGAGCAACGCCTCGCTAATCGTATCCTGTGTTGGTTCAATATAGGCATTCGTTTCAATTTCCTGCTTTGCGGCAGGAGGCAAGTAAAGACGAAAACCGACAGGGAGAACTTGATTTGGCATAAGGTTGTTTATTTCGGCCAACTGTTGGACAGAAAAACCATAGCGCGCAGCAATGGCGCTTAATGTATCACCAGGCTGGACAAAATAGTACCTTCCGTAGATCGGAATGACAAGCGTCTGGCCAACAACAAGTTCATTAGGGGCATCCAGTTGGTTGGCGGTGGCAATCGACTGGGGCGACGTATTATAAGCTTGGGCAATGCCATAGAGCGATTCCCCTGTCTGAACGACGTGCAATTGCATGAAAAAAACCCTCTTTCCTCTTGTTAATACTCTATACCTATGTGGAAAGAAGGGCGGACATGAAAAAAGCAAAGAGGCGCTAAATGTCCTCTTTGCACAGACTGTAGCCAAACGCTCGCATACGTGTCGTTTTCCGCTTAAATGCTTATGAACCCTCGTTCTTGATTGCCTCGTTAAGTTGTTTCCTCACACTTGCAATTTCCTCTTCTAAAGCAGTTAGCTGTTTTACTGCTTGTGCGACATTGCCGCCAGTTGTCTCAATTTTTTCGACGTCGCCTTGGATGCGGACAAAATCGCTTTTTAATTCAGCTAGCGTGGCTTGAAGTTCATCAACAGTTTTCACATAAACGCCTCCTTTTAACGATAACGTATCAAAAAAGCATCGTGTTGTACATGGATTTACATTTTATAGGCGTGGTTCGCTTTTTGCGTTATGATAGAAGAAAAGAGGAAGGTGAAGCGATTGAAAGCTTTGCTTGTTATTGATTATACGTATGATTTTATTGCCGATGAGGGAGCTTTAACGGTAGGGGCGCCAGGGCAAGCAATTGAAGACGCGATTGTAGACAAAGTCGAGGCGTTCCACCGGGCCGGTGATTTAGTCGTCTATGCCGTTGATGTGCACGAACAAAACGATCAATGCCACCCGGAAACAGCGCTTTTTCCGCCCCATAACATCCGTGGCACGAAAGGGCGCGAACTGTATGGAAAGGTCGGCACTCAATATGAGCGGATAAAGGGAGAGAACCATGTCATATGGCTTGATAAAACACGCTACTCTGCTTTTGTCGGAACCAATCTTGATTTGGTATTGCGGGAACGAGGCATTACGGATGTCCATCTTGTTGGCGACGTCACCGATATTTGCGTGCTTCATACAGCCGTTTATGCATATTCCCTCGGCTACAAATTAACGATCTATAAAGACGGCGTTGCTAGTTTCGATGCATCTGGCCATGAGTGGGCATTGCGCCACTTTCAGCAAGCATTGGGAGCAACCGTCGTGTAGAAGTCCGAATAATAGCCCGCTATTTACATATAGCGGGCTCAGACTGTAGACAAACGCTCGCATACGTCGTCGTTTGTCTCGGTCATATGCTCATGAACCCCCCGTTCTATTCGCATCTTCCCTCGCCTGCACTCCTCGTCTGACAAGCGTTTTCTATCAGTCTGAGGGCGGTTATCGACTTTGTCGACAACCTCAGCCCGCTATTTACATATAGCGGGCTTAACGTATTAAGAAGTATGGTTTAAAATATCAACAACGAATTTGGACCAGCTTTCTAGCCGGTCATACATCGGCTGAGCGCTTAGCTCTTCAAGGGTAACCCAACGCCCGGCAAGTTGATTCGTTTCCCGGATGGCAACGTCTGTATCCTCTTCGAGATCAAGGACGGAGAGAATACCTAGGTGGACGCGGCCGACTTCGTTGGCATCGTCGTTAATTAAGCCAATCGTCTTCATTTCTTTTTGCTTGCTTGCATCAAAAATAAGTTCTTCGTGTAATTCTCGATGTGTATTGGCTTCAAGCATTTCAATAAAGCTTGATGACATAATGGCATTCATATGGCCGCCAAAGCCAATGGAAAGTTGATTGTGCAAGCGGGCCTCGCCGCCGCCGCTTAGGCGTTCGTAGGAGTAGATCTCTTTCCCACGACGAATGACGACATAAGGAATTGGCTGTTTGTAAGTGGTGTCTTCTTCTGCATTGCCACGGCGCATCTCGCTGAAGTGGCGGTTAAGGCGGTTCATAATCGTTGCGACTTGTTCCCGTTCGCTAACAACGCCTTGAAAAGCAAGCGTTTCGTTATGGAAAACGTGTTTGCGCGGTGCGACAACAATCATTTCATCCATTTTTCCCAACGTAGTTTCCCCCTGTCGAAAAAGCAGCAAGTGAAAAGGCATCGCTGCTGATCGTTGAACATGTACATTATCGTACAGCTAGGCAAGCAAAGCAAGAGGATTTTTTTAACTTTGCGAAAGCAAAAAGGAAGAGCAGGCGATTTATCCTGCTCTTGCGAGGTCGATTAACGCTGCTCTTGCTTTGCTTTTTCCTCGGCTTCTGGAAAGAAGAAATCCTCATCACGAAGGGGTTCGACAGTTGCTTTTTTGTAGCCGTTTCCTTTCATCGAGAAAAAGTCATGTGACTTCGTTTTTGTATTCAGTCCGTTGAGGACGATCGGGTTGATTTCCTCGTCTTCAAAATAAGGATCAAAGCCAAGGTTCATTAACGCTTTATTGGCATTGTAGCGAATGAATTTTTTTACATCGTGGGAAAGCCCAACTTGATCATACAGATCTTCCGTATAGAGGAGCTCATTTTTATACAGTTCATCTAAGAGCTCAATCGCAAATTGGTGCAGTTCCTTTTGCGTATCAGGGGATTGCTTGTTGTAAATCTCTTGCGCCAACAGCCCAATATATACGCCATGGATTGCTTCATCGCGAAGAATGAGGTTTATAATTTCGCCGCTTTGCATCAACTTTCCTTGGCCGTAGAAATAAAGCGGGTAGTAGAAACCGCTGTAGAACAAAAAGCTTTCTAAGTAGACAGAAGCTACTAGTGCTTTAAACAGAGAAATGTCGTCGCCGCGTTTAATGTCTTTATAAATCGAGACGATTGTATTGGCCTTTTTCTGGAGGCGGGGGTTGACTTTGACCCATTCAAACAAATCATTGATTTCTTCTGACGTAGCAAGCGTCATGAAAATGTTTGAATAAGACTTGGCATGGACGGCGTTTTCCATCATTGCCATAAAGTTTAAAACCGCTTTGCGTTGATGGCCTTGGACGTGTTCTGCCACAAGTGGCATGCCGGTATTTCCTTGTTCGGTGTCGAGCAATGTCAAGCCAGCAAGCACTTTCATATACGTGTCTTTTTCGGCAGGCGTCAAATACTTCCACGTGAGAAGGTCGCCATTTAAGGCGACTTCCTCGGGAAGCCAAAACTGTTTGACGTTTTGGTTATAAAACATTTGCGTAAAATCATCTTCATGCTTGGACCAGTTGGCCGCATCGTAGACGTGCGTCATTAGGCACTCTCCTTTTTAGGTTGCATTTAAACTTTGTTAAACGACACAAGAAAGGCAGTTGTCTTGCCCTGTATCTTTTGTGCGCGCGTAGTAAAGGGTTTTGATGCCTTTATGGTGCGCATAAAGGTCGATTCGGTTCAAGTCACGGGTCGTCATCGTATCTTTTAGGAAAAGCGTAAAGCTGATCCCTTGATCGACGTGTTGTTGGATCGTTGCAATCATATCAACGACTTTAAACATATCCATGTCATAGGCTTCTTTGTAGAAGAACCAGTTGTTCGCATTTAGCCCAGGCATTGGATAGTATGTTTTGGAGTTGCCGTATGTCCGTTCTTCAATCCGTTCCATAATCGGCATGACGCTTGCTGTGGCCGACTGTACATAAGAAATCGAACCAGTTGGCGCGATCGCTAATCGGTAACTATGGTAAAGGCCGTGTTCTGCTACAAATGCTTGCAAAGCTTGCCAATCTTCTTTTGTTGGCACAAACATCCCGTCAAACAGCGCTTTGACTTTGTCAAATTTAGGCGTGAAGTCATTCTCGATATACTTTTTAAAGTAGGAGCCGTCAGCGTACGTACTGCCTTCATAACCGTGATACGTTTCACCCTGATCCCTGGCAATCTCGGCAGACCGTTTAATTGAGAAATAGTTCATCGCCATAAAAAAGGTATTGGCAAAATCACGAGCTTCTTCGCTTTCGTAAGCAATATGCTGCTTGGCTAGGTAACCGTGCAAATTCATTGCGCCGAGGCCGATTGATTTCATCAGTTTGTTACCGCGGCGCACTGCTGGCGCATTCGTAATATTGGTTGACTCTGATACGCGCGTTAAGGCGTCTGTCGCCAGGCTAACTGTGTTTTCAAGCGATTTGTTTTCCATCACGTTCATAATGTTAATCGACCCAAGGTTGCAGGAAATGTCAAGACCGATCTCATCTTCCTCGCCGTAGTCGGTGTAAGTCGATACTTCCGAGGCTTGTAAGATTTCTGAACATAAGTTTGAAAACTTGACATTACTAATATGGCCATTTGCATGGGCCTTGTTTACGTTGTCGGCAAACATAATGTATGGGTAGCCAGATTCGGACCGCAAGATTGCTAGCTTTTGGAACAGACGACGAGGGTTGATTTTTTCTTTCCGTACCCGCGGGTCGTCAACAAGCGTTTCGTACATTTCTTCCATGTCCATTTCATCAAAATGTTGGCCGTAAGCTTTATAAACGGTATGTGGATAAAACAAGTATGCATCTTTATCTTCGCGCATCAACTCAATAAATTTGTCTGGGATAACGACGCCAATTGACAATGTTTTAACGCGTACGTCTTCATCAGCAGATATTTTCCGCGTGTCAAGAAAGTCGTTAATGTCAGCGTGGAAAATATTTAAGTACGCTGCACCAGACCCTTGGCGCTGTCCCATTTGGTCGGCATAGCGAAACGCATTGTCGAGAAGTTTCATAACGCCGACAACGCCTTTTGTCGCGTTAGCCACATCTTTGATTGCCTCGCCTTTCGCGCGTAACTTTGATAAGTTAAGGGCCACGCCGCCGCCAAGCTTTGAGAGCTGCATCGAAATGTCGACAGCTCGGCTAATGTCATTTAATGAATCGTTAATTTCAAGCAAGAAGCAGGAAACGAGTTCGCCGCGGCGTTTACGTCCTGCATTGAGGAACGTGGGCGTCGCTGGCTGGAACTCTTGCGAAATCATGGCTTTTACTAACGCTTTGGCTTTTTCAACATCCCCGTTTCCGAAGAAAAGGGAAACAATGGCGACACGGTCTTCATACCGCTCTAAAATTTTGCTTTTGTCATTCGTTTTTAGCGCGTAATCATTGTAAAATTTAAAAGCGCTCATAAACGACGGAAAACGGAATTTTTTGTTATAGGCAATGTCCATCACCGCTTTGATTTCGTCGATCGTATACAAGCGCAGAAGCTCTTCTTCGTAATAATCATTTTCAATTAAGTAGTCGATCTTTTCTTCAAGATCATGGAAAAAGACGGTATTTTGGTTAATGTTGTCTACGAAATAACTATGTACAGCTTCTTTGTCCTTTTCAAACTGGTAGCTGCCGTCTTTTGTAATCATTAGCTCGTTGTTAAGCTGAACCCACTTTGGAACTTGTGCCAATTGAATTTACCCCCTGTAAAAAAGCATCGACGTCTCTAGACGTTCCGCTTAGCTCGAATTTATGAAGAACAGGAACATTGTACATGCTTGCGATGGTGTCTGCGCTTCTTGCAAAGCGGTCTCCCCAAATCCGGTTCCCACTTGCAGCTACTCCTTGGAGCTGCTCATGGTTCTTCTCAAGAAAGACGCGTGTCCTAGGCGAGAGTTCGCCAAAACCAGTCGTATACGTAATTAGTACGAAAGGCTTGTCCACCGTGGTCGTGTCGTCAATTTGTTCAATGTCGTCAAATGGCAATTTCGCCACAAATCGTTTGACGTTTCCTGTTTTTGAATCAAAAACAATTTTCACCTTCATCACAACCCTGTACAAAGAATCTATTTGTGTTTGATTATTGTTTTGTATACCACATATGGTAGATGATAAACGGAAATTAATCAATATATTGATTTATCCCCAACCTGTGCACAATTAGAACAGAGGCTTGTCCACGAAGGGAAACGCTTGTGTATAACTTTTAAAAAACATTTTTTTTGGCCAAAAACGAAAGGACGTTCTGTTCATATGAACAGAACGTCCATTATAGCGCATTTTGAAAAAATGAAAAGCAAACTGCTTACTCGCCAATGAAAAATTGACTAAAAGCCGATGCCCAAAGTTCATGGCCTTCGCTTGTCGGTCGCCCGCTTTCCACGTATGCGGCCATTTCCTCCTCGGCTGGCCAAGCATCCCAATGGTCCACATACGTTACAGGGAGTGATGGGGCTTGTTCGTTTAACACATCAATTTGTCCAGGGTAGACGGTTGCTGGGCCAATTGGGTTTGTCGGCACAAGAATAATTTCAACGCCTGGAATTTGTTCGGAAACGGCGTCAATAAAAGCAGAGAGGTGGGCAATTGAGTCAGATGCAGCAAGATTGCCGTTGTCGTTAAGCGTCAGTGATTCGAGCACAAGCACATCAGGCTCAGATTCTGCAATCTTGTCGGCAAACCCTTCTGCCAGAAGCTGGTCGCTTGTTGTGTCGCTTCCGACTGAAATCACTTCGTAATCGATAGTGGGCGAAGCAGCCCCATTATCAATTTGTTCCATCACAAGCTCTGGCCAGCTTTTTCCGTTTTCGTTCTCAATGGAGCTGGAACCGAAAAAGACAATATGCGCCGAGTCAGCGTCTTGGCTGTCAAGAAAATCGCCAAGCCATCCGCCGATTTCAATCCCCTCGCTATCATGCTCTGCTTTTGTGCTTGTTTTCTCTTGGTTGTGTGTGTCGACAGATGCTTGGGAAATAGCCTCTTTTGCGATCGTATTAACGCGATTTTGGTAATAAAAGTGGGCGATCACCATGCCAACAACACTAACCATTATCAGTGCTGTAAAGACCGTGTTCTTCAATCAATGTCGTCCTTTCTGTATGGCTTAAGTCTCTATCTAGTATAAAATGGCTTTGCCGGTAATAGAAGAAAAAACAACAAAATTCCCTAAAATTCTGTGCCAGTCATGTAAATGGGGGAAAGGATGTTTACTTCTAAAGCACTTTCCGGTAGTATTATCACCATTGTCAATACATGAATCAGGGGGAGAGGAAATGGGCGAGCAAACAGCACAGCGCACGCCATTTTTTTCCGTATTGCTCGTCTTGCGCAACGAAGAAGCTTATATTGGTCGTCTACTTGAGCAAGTGCTTAACCAGCAACGCAACGGTTTTGAGATGGAGCTGATTGTGGTAGATGGCCATTCGACGGACAATACACGAGAAATTGTGAGATCATACCAACAGAAGCACCCGATCATTAAATTGGTCGATAACCCAAAACAAACGCTTCCAGTCGGCTGGAACTTAGCGATTAAGGAAGCTTCAGGGGAGTACGTTCTTCGAATTGATGGCCATACATCGATTCCTGATGACTTTCTGCTCCGCTATGCGAAGGTGATTCGTAAACAGCCTGATGCTGATGTTGTAGGCGGCATCATTGAGTCTAAAGGCGAGGGCACCCAAGGTTGCATCAATGAATATGTCTATTCCCATCCTTTTGGCGTCGGCAACTCTAAATTCCGTACATTGGCTAGTGACCAAGTTTGGGAAGGCTTTGTCGACACAGTGCCATATGGCGCTTATAAACGAAGTGTATTTCAAGAAGTCGGCTATTTTAACGAGCAGCTAAAACGAAACGAAGATTTGGAATTCCACAAACGGATGCGCACCGCCGGAAAAACATTTTTTCTTTCGACAACCATTTGTTCTACTTACTATGTCAGAAGCACAATAGGGGGCCTTATAGACAAGTCGCTAGGCGACGGCATGTGGACGATTGTTGCCAACCGCGTGACGCCTGGCTCCCTTGGAAACCGACACAAAGCGCCGTTATTTGCGTTTATAGCCGGCCTTGCACTGCTGGTGGCCTCTTTTTTTCATCCCGGCTTTGCGTTGTTTTTTGCTTTATGTGTAATCGCCTATATCGGCGCCAGTGCCTATGCTTCAATCGGTTTTGCGAAGAAGAAAGGGTGGAAATGGTTGCTTCCATGCATGTGGACGTTTTTTTGCCTTCATTTTTTCCGAGGCTATGGATCATTTAAAGCTTTCTTTACAAAAGCATACTGGACGGCGGGCCGTTAAAAGCGCGACTGCCGCCCTTCATTGCCAATATGAGAAAATATCGAGTAGCTGTGGATTTTCATTGAATGTTAAGGATCTGTAAAGACTTTCTTATATTCGTATGCTAAAATGTCGTTAGACGAAAACTACGAAACTAGGAGTCATGCAGATGCCTACTATGATCCCAAATCGAATGACCCGCGGCTTAACGATGCTTGTCGATTTGCTGCTTATTATCTCCTCATATGGCTTAGCCTTTTCGATATTAAGGGGCCAGATGACGCCAAAGAACTACGAGGCATTTGGCTCAGTGGCTCCTTGGATTTTGCTTATTAGTGTGCTGTTTCTCGGCATCTATGAATTGGACCGTCTTGTCCAGCATGATATGTGGGATCTCGTCCGTAAATTGGCGATTTCTTTGACATTTATTATGCTATTGACAATGACTGTGTCATTCTTTTTCCGGGAATTCGCGCTGCCCCGTTCCGTTTTGCTTCTTGCCCATGTGCTCGCTTTTATCTTGTTGCTTATTTGGAAAGGGGCCTACACGAAATACAGCCAGCTTTCGCGAAAAGGGAAAGTCATGTTTATCGGCTCGGAGGAAGAATTTGCCGAAATGGAACATAGCTTGTCGACATTCTTATCGAAAAGCAGCTACGTTAGATGGTACGATAAACGCGAGTCGCTCGCTCAACTGCGGACGAAGCTAATGGAATACGATGTCGTCTTTCTCGGTTCAGGGTTAGACGAAGGCAAGAAGGATCGTCTCATGTTCCATGCGATGAAAAAGAAAAAGCTTGTTTATGTCGTGCCGAAAGTAAACGACATGCTTTTGATGAACACATCGGTGACAACAATGGACGATACGATGGTTATGCAAGTAAAGCCTTTTACGTTAACGTTAACGCAACTGCTTATAAAACGGGCTGTTGACATTGCTGCATCAAGTGTGATGCTGATTGCTACGCTGCCGGTCATGCTCTTAACAGCGATCGCGATTAAGTTGGAAGATGGCGGGCCGATTTTCTTCAAACAAGAGCGGCTAGGGAAAAACCATCAACCTTTTAACATTTTAAAATTCCGCTCAATGGTTATGGACGCAGAGGCCAAAACAGGACCTACGTTGGCTAAATCAGATGACGATCGGATTACGAAAACAGGCAAGTTCATCCGCAAAACTCGGATTGATGAGCTGCCGCAACTGATCAATGTCTTGATCGGCGACATGTCTTTAGTCGGTCCTCGCCCAGAACGGGATTTCTTTGCAGAAAAATTCCAGCGGGAGAACAAATGGTTCAACTACCGCCATGCGGTTAAACCAGGAATTACCGGTTATGCCCAAGTGATGGGGAAATATACGACGAACGTTGATAAAAAGCTCAAATTTGACTTACACTATATTCGCAACTATTCGTTTTGGCTGGACTGCATCATTTTAATGCAAACGATCTTGGTTGTCATTAATAAAGCGAAGTCAGAAGGGGAAGCGGCGCCGCAAAAAGCGAGCCGTGTATACCGCAAAAGCGAAAAAGTGTCCGTCAAGTAAGCCCCATTTCGGCCATGGTGAGAGAACCGCCGATGAAAGACTGACTATGATAAACGTGATGCGAATAAGACCATATCCCCGCGATGATTTGTGGGGATATCTGTTTGTTTGGGGGAAACAATGCGAAAAAAAATCAAACAGCTTCCTATAATAAGGGCGCTTTCCAAATTTGTGTTTGCCTGTTTTGCGTGCCTGCCGGCCAAAAAAAAGCTTGTTGTGTTTGAAAGTTTTTCCGGAAAGCAATATTCATGCAATCCACGGGCGATTTATGAATACATGCGCTCCCATGACATGCCCTATGAACTTGTCTGGAGCGTCAATAAAGATCATATTGGCAAGTTTGAAGCACAGCAAATTCCATATGTACGGCGCCTTAGTTTAAAATGGTTTTATTATATGGCCCGTGCTGGCTTTTGGGTGACTAACAGCAGAATGCCCAATTGGGTGCCAAAACCGGCCCATACTACGTATGTACAAACTTGGCACGGTACGCCGCTGAAAAAGCTAGTCGGCGATATGGAACAGGTTCGTATGCCTGGCATATCAAAATCAAAGTATATAAAAAATTTCCAAACTGAAGCAAGCCATTGGGATTATTTGCTGTCGCCTAACCCGTATTCTACCGCGATCTTTAGAAGGGCGTTTGCGTTCAACAAACAAATTTTAGAGACAGGTTACCCACGAAATGATATTCTGTATCAAGGAGATCTAGACGAAGCATCACACCGATTGCGGAAAAAGTACGGCATCGCGAACGGCAAGAACGTGATTTTGTATGCGCCAACATGGAGAGATCACCAACATTATGGGCTTGGGTCATATAAATTCGATTTGCAGTTGGACTTAGATGAGCTTTTTGCGCGATTTGGCAATGATACGATTATTTTGTTGCGCCTCCATTCTTTCATAAAGGAACAATTTGATTTAGACGCATACGGTGAATTTGTAAAAGACGTATCTGCGTTCCATGATATTAACGAACTTTACTTATTGTCCGATCTGTTAATCACGGATTACTCATCTGTGTTTTTTGATTACGCCAATACACGGAAGCCAATGATCTTTTTTGTCTATGACCTAGAAGAGTATCGTGATGAAGTCCGCGGCTTTTATTTTGACTTGGAGGCGGAAGCGCCGGGGCCGGTTGTGCGGACAACAGCAGAAGTAGCAGCAGCGATTGAGCAACTTAGCGCCGAAGGCATGAAACCATATAAGGAAAAATACGAAGCCTTTATCGAGCGTTTTTGTCACTTGGAAGACGGTAATGCGGCTAGTAGAGTTGTAACGGAAGTTTTCAAGGAGGAAAATTTTTAATGGAGACCAACAAACTCCCCACAACGTGGCTCGATACAAAGGCGATCCGCGCCTACCGTCAACAAGCGCAATCCTATAGTACGAAAGAAGATCTTTGGTCTTGGTATGTATTGCGGCGTCTCTCCATCTATGTCACAATTGTGTTTTTAAAGTGGAAATGGACGCCAAATGCAGTAAGCTGGATGAGCGCTTTCTTTGTGGCTTTCTCGGGTTTTTGGCTATTGCAGGCTACTCCAGCTGCATGTATTGTTGCTTTTTTCTGTTATAACATAGGCTATTTGTTTGATTGCGTCGATGGTGAAATGGCGAGAATTTCCAATAACACATCAAAAAAAGGCTACTTTATTGACTTGCTCATCCAAGGAGCAACGCTCCCTGTGTATTTAGCTATGCCATTGTCACTTATGGTGGCGTTAGAATATGTACAATTGGATTCAGTCGGGCGAGGTATTCTGTATCTGCTCATCGTTTTAATCATTATGGCGTTATTCGTACCGATTGCCTACCAGCTTACACATTCGCAAGCGCCAAATGCACGTGACCCAGTCAATAAAATTCGTACAAAAGGGCTTCTATTTGAGGCCGCTGGTGTGTTGTTAGGTTTGCCAGGTTTCTTTTTCGTCTTGGCGCTAATTACGTTGGTGACAGGAATTCAGCCTACAGCTGCGCAAAGTTGGTATATCGGCGGCTTTTTGCTCGTGTTTGCCTTAAAAGTATGTGCCCGTTTTTTCTTGACGGTACGAAGCTTTTAATTCTACCGGATTTCCCCAAGAAATTACAAAATGCTTGCCTGTAAAATATGCTATACTGATACTATTGCAAACTAAGTGTAGAATCGACTCGAACGATAGAAGAACCGCTACAGTGACCATAGGAGGAGAGCATCTTGAAAAAAGTAATTACGTACGGAACGTTTGATTTGCTCCATTGGGGCCATATTAATTTACTAAAACGGGCGAAAGATTTAGGTGACTATTTGATTGTCGCCATTTCATCTGACGAATTTAATGCCCTTAAACAAAAAGAAGCGTACCACAGTTTTGAAAACCGCAAAATGATCCTTGAAGCGATCCGTTATGTGGATGAAGTCATCCCTGAAAACACATGGGAGCAAAAAGTGGAAGACGTACAAAAATATGATATCGATGTCTTTGTCATGGGAGACGATTGGAGAGGCAAATTCGATTTCTTAAAAGAGTATTGCGAAGTAGTCTATTTGCCGCGTACTGCTGGTATTTCGACGACAAAAATTAAGACGGAATTGCTAGAGGCGAAGCAAGGATAAATTCCCATTTAGAATTTCATACTAAGAAAGGGAGCTCCATGCTTTAATTTAGATTGAGTGTGGAGCTCATTTTTTTTCGAGGAAGGTGGCTTTATATATATGTACGAAATAAGCATTGTCACACCTGTAAGCCAACAAGACGAGAAATACATAAAACGTTGCTATGAATCAGTAAAAGGGCAATTACAAGCAAACGTTGAATGGATTGTCATTTTAGAAGGGGATTCCCCCTTGGCAGAACAAGTTCAATTGGAGAACAGAGAAAATTCCAATGTGGATGTAAAAGTTGTAGTGGACACTGAATTAAAAAATGTCAACGAAAAGCGTAATAAAGGCATTGAGGTAGCAACAGGGGAATACCTCTATTTTTTAGATGTCGATGATTTGCTGCATGAGCACACCTTATATGTACTATTGGAGTCAGCAAAGTCCAATAGTGACTCTTACGATGTGGTACTTGGAGCAATGAAAGAAACGAACGTGTCCGTTCATCTACCTTCTTCTTATAGCAGGATGTTGAAGCGCCTTTTAGAAAACAGAATAGCGAAGCCGAAAACACTAGCGGTAAAAAAATACCGTGCTTCTGCTCTCAACACTCTTTTTAAGCGGGATTTCATTCTTGAGCATGGCATTTATTTTGAGGAGAATGTCCTTGGCTTTAGTGATATTTTGTTTACTTCACAAGCGTACACCAAAACGACGAAGGCCGTCGTGTACGACAAGGATGCCATTTATTTAAAATTGATCCGCAATGATCCAATTAATGACCCGTCTATTGCGCAAGCGTTAAACGGCATTGAATGGTATCCGCAATCAATGGCACAAGCAATCGCTTCATTAGAAGACGGTCAACCGTTCAAAAACGTTTTGCTTAAACGATTTTTAAAGGCTTACCATTATAAGTATTTAAACGGGATTTATAATGATGATCCAGATGACGTATATAAGGGCATTTGGGCTGACGCATTCAAACGAATCGGGCTAGACCAATTTTCTTTTAGCCGCTCAATCCATCAAAAAGAAATCCAACATTTGTGTGAAGGCCATTATAATAAGGCGGCCCGAATGGCGAATAGGCGCTTGAATTTCCGTACGTTGAAGAAGATTAAAAAGAAACCAGGGTCATATCGGCGGGTTCTTTATCAAAAATGGTTTACAAAGAAACTGGCCATCAAGAAAGACTATATTTTGTATGAGAGCTTTTTAGGGAGAAACTATTCAGATAGCCCAAAATACATTTATGAGTATTTAAATCGCACCTATCCGGGTAAATACAAACATATATGGGTTTTTAATGATCCAGAGAGAGAAGAGCCTAAAGGGGTCGTGAAAGTAAAACGCTTTGGTTTAAAACATTTGTACTTTATGGCGAGAGCGAAATTCCACGTAAATAATATGCGTCAACCTAAATGGTTTGTTAAACGGCCTGGACAAGTATTTCTTGCAACTTGGCATGGAACCCCTTTAAAAAAGTTAGTATTTGATATGAATGAAGTACATTCAGCTAACCCGAATTATAAAAAAGATTTCTATCTCCAATCGAGGGCGTGGGACTATCTTGTCTCTGCGAACCATTATTCGACTGAGATATTCAAACGGGCGTTCATGTTTGATAACGAGATATTGGAACATGGCTATCCAAGGAATGATTTGCTTTATGCAGAAAATAAAGAACAAATCGCAGAGCAGCTGAAAGCTAAACTGCAGTTGCCAAAAGACAAAAAAATTGTCCTTTATGCTCCTACTTGGCGCGACGATGAATTTTACAAACCAGGGCAATACAAATTTAAGTTACAACTTGATCTGGAAAAATTAAAAGCAGCGCTAGGGGATGAGTATTTCTTTATGATCCGCACTCATTATTTTATAGCGGACAAGTTGGATTTCTCCGGGGTCGAGGATTTTGTCTATAATGCTTCACAATACGATGATGTGACCGAGCTTTATTTGTTGGCGGATGTTCTAATTACTGACTATTCGTCTGTCTTCTTTGATTATGCAAACTTAAAACGACCGATCTTGTTCTTTACTTACGACCTTGAGAAGTACCGAGATACGTTGAGAGGTTTCTACATTGACCTTGAATCAGACGTGCCTGGCCCATTATTGAAGACAACCGATGAAATTATTGCTGCATTAGCAAACTTGAACGAAACCAAGGAGCTTTATAGGGACAGAATAGAAAAATTCTATGATGAATATTGTCACTTGGATGATGGCCGTGCCTCTGAAAAAATTGCTGAAAAAGTGATTGTTTCTGCAAAATAAAGGCCATCTATTAAGAGGTGCAGATAGGAGTGGGGAAAAATGGGTATCTTCAATTTATTCTCTAAAAAGGAAGATGAAAAAGCGTACTACAACAAGGTGGATTACTCGATATTAAATGAAGCAGCGCTTAAGAACGACACGAAGGTGTCTGTAGTAGTGCCTGTATATAATGCGATCGCCTACTTAGAGAAGACGGTTGATTCGATTATTAAGCAAACGATTGGGTTTGAAAACATAACTTGCATCCTTGTCGACGATGGTTCAAATGACGGATCAAGGGAATTGTTGAAGAGTTACTCAGAAACCTACAAAAATATCGTTAGCATTTTCCTGGAAACGAACACCGGTACCCCAGCGTTTCCGAGGAACTTGGGAACGCATTTGGCAAATTCGAAGTACATTATGTATGTAGACGCCGATGATTGGCTTTCGTTAGATGGCATTCAAATTTTGTATGACTTGTTAGAAGAGACAAATGGAAAGTATGCCGTTGGAAAGTCGATTCAAGTTGACTCAAAAGGACAAAAGGTTATTGGAAGATACGAATCGAGTAAAGTCAGGCACAATGTCTCACCTTTTTCGATCAAGCATTTGTTTTACCATTTAGGGCCAAGAGCGCGGATGATGAGTTTAGATTTAATCAAACATCATAAAATCCGTTATCCAGAAATGAAGTTTGCTGAGGACAAGCAATTTTTTATAGATGTGATTTTGGCTGCAGGAGAAATCTCGACAACGACTGAGACGATTTATTATTTAAATCGAATCGATGACAACGATTCTCTGACAAAACAAACGGATATTGGCGAGAAAATGGACTCGAACATTAAAGTTTTAAAATACGTATTAAATAAGAAGCTGGAGCCGGAAAAAGAAAAAAACATCGTCAACCGCTTAATTGAATTTGACTGCATTACGAGGCTTTTTGACCGGAAACACTTTGTAAAAAGCAAAGATAAACAACTGTATTATGCCAAATTCCATGAGGCAATGGGCATTTTCAAAAAGGCCAAACGCCCTTATGAAATTAGAGAGACGATTATTAAGCCAATAAACGTTATTTATTTTGATTTGGCAATGGCAAAGGATTATGGCACGCTAGAAGCATTGGCAAAATGGTCGAAAAAAGGTGGAGAAACAAAACAGATTATAGAGAACGGGCTTCCTTACAATGTTGCCGTATTGGAAAATGGGAAAGAAATGAAGATTCCCGTTCGGTTAAAAGCAGAATTGGATACAGAAATGCAAGACCAAGAAAAAATCCAACTGAAAATTAAACTGACTGGCCATTCCCTGTCTCCGATTGAAGGAGTTGCCTTAATAGACAGGGCCAATGTGGACAACGTCTACCAGCTACCGAATGCAGTAAAACAGAAAGAGGACTCTGTGGTAGTTTCACTGAAAATGGAAGAATTAAACGTTCTTCCAAAAGGCTCATACGAGTTTGCCCTGATGTATGACGACTATGAAAAGAAACTAGTTAAAAAACGAACGGAAACCACATTGACCGCTAAACTTGATAACGGCAAAAAGTTTAATCTGTATAAAACAATCAACAACAATATAGGCGTTAAAGTAAAATAACCGAGACCAATCAAAAAGGTGTAATGGCCTGCCGGTAAAGGAGTTTTTCGAAATGAAACCAATCAAAAAAGCAATCATTCCAGCAGCTGGCCTAGGAACGCGTTTCCTGCCAGCCACAAAAGCAATGCCAAAAGAAATGTTGCCAATTGTTGACAAGCCGACGATTCAATACATTGTTGAAGAAGCGATTGAGTCAGGAATTGAAGACATTATTATCGTTACTGGAAAAGGCAAACGCGCAATTGAAGACCACTTCGACCATGCGTTTGAACTCGAAGAAAACCTTGCGAAAAAAGAAAAGTTTGAGCTTCTTGAAGCGGTACAACAAGCAGGCAAAGTCGATATTCATTACATTCGCCAAAAAGAGCCGAAAGGGCTTGGCCACGCGGTTTGGTGCGCTCGCAAATTCATTGGCAATGAGCCGTTTGCAGTTTTGCTTGGCGATGACATTGTCCAACACGAGAAGCCGTGCTTAAAACAGCTCATTGAACAATATGAGGAAAAACAAGCGAGTATTATAGGCGTCCAGCAAGTTCCTAGAGAAGAAACAAACCGGTATGGAATCATTGACCCAGCAAACCAAGAAGGGCGCTTGTATGGCGTTAGCCGCTTTGTTGAGAAGCCAAAAGTGGAAGAGGCACCTTCGAACTTGGCGATTTTAGGACGCTATTTGTTGACACCAGAAATCTTTGCCCATTTAGAAAAACAAGAGACGGGCGCAGGCGGAGAAATTCAGCTTACCGACGCGATTCAAAAGTTAAACGAAGAACAACAAGTCTATGCCTACGATTTTGAAGGCAAGCGCTACGACGTGGGTGAAAAACTAGGGTTTGTGTTAACAACATTAGAATTTGCTATGCAGCGTGAAGAGCTTAAACCAGCGCTGATTAAAAAAATGAAAGAGTATCTCGAACTCGAAAACATGCTCAAACAGTGAACGTGTAATAGGCAATTTGACGGTTCAGATTGCCACATGGAAGCATGGAAGCCTGTCAACGTACTCGTTGGCAGGCTTTTGCAGTATACGGAAGTGTAGTGATCAAAGACAGTGTTGCCCGATCGGAAAAAGGCTCTAATTTAAAGAGCGAGGCAACTAGAATTAGTTGCCTCGCTCTCTCTGTTTTAATGAAGCACTGCAGCGAGTGCTTCAACCGCAATCCAGCCTTCAACGCCGTTCGCTTTTACTTTTACAAAATCAGTGTCTTCCTCAAGAATCTCGATCATATCATCTTCGAAAAGTTCAAGTAGTTGTTCGGAATTGCTAGAGGCTTCACTAAATAAGAGCGTGTTTTCCGTCAGTTGAATTTTTTTGCCAACTGCTGTTTGCTGCTCTTCCGTTGCTTCTGAAGGTTCCTCGTCTTGTTCTGAAGACGCTTCAGCCTCTTCTGGTGATGCCTCATCTTCGTCGCCTGCTACATCTGATTCTTCTTCTTCTTGTTCTTGAACAAATTCACTGTTTTCGTCAGCTTCATTGTTTTCAGTTGTACCGCTAACTGGACTGTCTTGGTCTTCGGAGGTACGATCAGTATCGCCATGTTCTTCCTCCGCTACCTGTTCCGCTAGATCTTGTTCTTCTGTGCTAGTGTCCGTTTCTAGATCTTGTTCTTCTGCGCCAGTGTCCGTTTCTGGATCTTGTTCTTCTGTGCTAGTGTCCGTTTCTGGATCTTGCTCTTCTGTGCTAGCGTCAGTTTCTGAATCTTGCTCTTCTGTGCTAGCGTCCGTTTCTAGATCTTGTTCTTCCTTGGTAGCGTCAGTTTCAGGATTTTGTGGCTCTTCTAGGCTGCTTTCATCAGAGGAGTCGTTCTCTTCAGAAGGAGCGTCTTCCGATGTTGGTAAGTCGCTTTCTTCGTTTTCAGCGTTGTTTTCCGTGCCAGTCGTTTCGCTAGCTTGCTCATTTTCATCAACTACAAGGTCGTCTTCTTTAACTGCGTCGTCATTTGCCTCGCCTGAGTGAAGATCAGTGTCGCTCTCATCGATTGCTGGCTCTTCAGCGTTTTCGTCTGTGTCTAGTTCTTTGTCAGGTGAAACAGCTTGTGTTGGCTCTTCTTCGTTATTAGCAAGGTTGTCTTGCTCTTGGTTGCCATCGCTTTCAGGAACGTCTTGTTTGTCTTCTTCTTTTTCATCTTCATCAGCAGGCTGTTGTTTCTCTGATTGACTGTTTTCAGAATCGGCAACATCATTTTCCTCGTTCACAATGTCAGTCACGCTTTCGTTCGCTTCCTCGTTTGGTTCCATTTCTGGAGCAATGGATGCGAATGAGAAAGTACGTGCCATGACTTGGACAGTCGGTTTCGCCTCTGTTAGCTTAACGTATTGGGAAGAGACCCAGCCCGTTTGTGAGCCAACTTTAACATAGTACCAGCTGCCTTGTTTCTTTAAGATGTCTAGCTGTTGACCATTGTTCAAAGTTGTCATAATCTTGCTCGATGTATTTGGTTCAACGCGAAGGTTTAGACGTGCTGTCGTTGTCCCTCTATCGATAACCGTCTCAACTGCCTCTGTTTTGGCTTGATTGTTGCTCACGTTCAAGTAATCAGCTGATACCCAACCAGTCCGGTTGCCTGCTTTAACTTGGTACCAACCGCCTTGCTTTTTGAGCAACTCAACTTTTTGCCCTTTGTTAAGAGTCGTAATAATGCTGTGGTTCGTGCCAGCACCAGACCGCAAGTTAAGCCGTGCTGTCGTTGTAGCAGAGCCGATCGAAGGAGCACTATCAGCATTGCTAGAGCCGTTAACATTTAAGTAATCAGCCGATACCCAACCAGTCCGGTTGCCCGCTTTAACTTGATACCAACCGCCTTGCTTTTTGAGCAACTCGACTTTTTGCCCTTTGTCAAGAGTCGTAATGATGCTATGGTTTGTGCCTGCACCAGAGCGCAAGTTAAGGCGCGCAGTTGTTGTGGCCGAGCCGATCGAAGGAGCACTATCAGCATTGCTAGAGCCGTTAACATTTAAGTAATCAGCCGATACCCAACCAGTCCGGCTGCCTGCTTTAACTTGGTACCAACCACCTTGCTTTTTGAGCAACTCGACTTTTTGCCCTTTGTCAAGAGTCGTAATGATGCTGTGGTTTGTGCCTGCACCGGAACGCAAGTTAAGGCGCGCAGTGGTTGTGGCAGAACCGATAGAAGGAGCGTTGTCGACATTGCCAGAGCCGTTGACATTTAAGTAATCAGCAGAAACCCATCCTGTCCGGTTGCCTGCTTTAACTTGGTACCAACCACCTTGCTTTTTAAGCAACTCAACTTTTTGCCCTTTGGCAAGAGTCGTAATGATGCTGTGGTTTGTGCCTGCACCGGAACGCAAGTTAAGGCGCGCAGTTGTTGTGGCAGAGCCGATAGAAGGAGCGTTGTCGACATTGCCAGAGCCGTTGACATTTAAGTAATCAGCAGAAACCCATCCTGTCCGGTTGCCTGCTTTAACTTGGTACCAACCACCTTGCTTTTTAAGCAACTCAACTTTTTGCCCTTTGGCAAGAGTCGTAATGATGCTATGGTTTGTGCCTGCACCAGAGCGCAAGTTAAGGCGCGCCGTTGTTGTGGCAGAGCCGATAGAAGGAGCGTTGTCGACATTGCCAGAGCCGTTGACATTTAAGTAATCAGCGGAAACCCATCCTGTCCGGCTGCCCGCTTTAACTTGGTACCAACCACCTTGCTTTTTGAGCAACTCGACTTTTTGCCCTTTGGCAAGAGTCGTGATGATGCTATGGTTTGTGCCTGCACCGGAACGCAAGTTAAGGCGCGCCGTTGTTGTGGCAGAACCGATAGAAGGAGCGTTGTCGACATTGCCAGAGCCGTTGACATTTAAGTAATCAGCGGAAACCCATCCTGTCCGGCTGCCTGCTTTAACTTGGTACCAACCACCTTGCTTTTTAAGCAACTCGACTTTTTGCCCTTTGGCAAGAGTCGTAATGATGCTGTGGTTTGTGCCTGCACCAGAGCGCAAGTTAAGGCGCGCAGTGGTTGTGGCCGAACCGAGGGAAGGAGACTCTTTGTCCTCTCCATTGCTTGTAATTTTGACATAATCAGCCGATACCCAACCAGATTGGTGGCCAGCGCGGACGCGGTACCAGTTTCCTTCTTTTTTGAGGATTTCAAGCTTTTGTCCTAATGCAAGAGTTGTGAGAACGTTGCTAGACGTATTTGGTTGGCTACGCAAATTAAGCCTTGCCGTTGTTTCACCGTAAGAAATCGGCTCTTGATCAGAATCTTCGACGTTGTCCTCACTTGGCTTGTCAAGTTTCAAGTAATCTCCAGAAACAAAACCAGTTGTATTGCCAACTGCGATTTGATACCAATTCCCTTGTTTTGCTAACAACTCGATTTTTGTATCTTTATCCAAAGTCGTCACAATCGAGTGGCTGGTACCTGGGCCAGTCCGCACATTTAAGCGAGCAGTCGTTGTCCCAAATGTCCCAGTTGGGAGTTGCTCCAATTTATCGTTTCCTGCGTCTCCTGTTGGCTGGTTTTTGTATACTGGAACGTCAAATGTCATTTCATAGTCATCTACAAGGCTATATAGGTTGGACATCTGATGGGTTTGCTTGACAGCCCAGCCTACATCTGTTGCATATTGATATGTACCAGGATTAGCTGGGTTCCAACGCATTTTGTAAAGCGTATTTTGGCCGCGGGCAAAGTAGTTGTTAGAAACAAACCGAGCACCGCCAATGATGGCGTCTTCTGGTGTAAACCAGCCTTGGTTGTATGCATATTGGGCGCCTGCGCTGACCGCGTTTCCATCATAAGCGCCAATGCCGTACATGTTGTAGACCGTTTTGCCATTGACTTGCACGCCAGTAGCTAGTTGGGATTTGCCATTACCCGTTTCTAGCAGTGCGTGGGAAATTAAGTAGATTTCATTCACGCCGTAAAGCTTGCTTGCATTAATAAATGCCTGGCCTTGACCTTGTAAGATTCCCTTATCTGAAAGGAGTTGGCTGTTAATTGCTTCGGCGCTTAGTCCAGCACTGGAAGACAAATTTAGAAATTGCAGATAGGAAGAGGTTCCTTGTTTGAAGTTATTGGCATTCATATAATAAGCCACGTCAGAGCGGCTTGCATTTTCCCATCTGCCATTTTTATCGGTCTGAGGTCGGGCTGAGAGGCCCATTTGCCGATCTACAGCTGCATCAAACGACAAATCGTAATGGCTTTCTTTTACAGTAATTGAGCTTGCATAAGCAGATTGCAGTGGAAGCGCCGATGCCACTAAAGCGACTATAGACGCAGAACTGCCAGCAAGCATAAGTTTCTTTTGAATAGGGAACACCTCCAAAAAAATTGCCTTCTATACTAGTATCGATTCACCTGTTTCATAAATTAATAGGTTCAACGTATTTTCTCAAATTTTGTCGGATAATACAACGCAATGCAAAAAAAACGTCCATCTTCGGGAAAAAAGACGGACGTTTTTTACAGTTATTCGGTTGGGCTTATTGTGCCAGATGGACTGTTTGTATCAGTTAATGCTTCACTTTCGGGACTCGTTGGGTCTATAAAGTTAGCTGAACCTGCATCTGTTAGTTCAAGATGTTGTTTAAGAGTTTGCTGGATTTCGAGCAAGCTATCTTCATGAATATCCTCGTACCAGATGCTGTTGCCATAAATATCAGGGCGGCGAGTACCAGTAGTCTCTAATTGCATTGTTTCAATGCCGCTAAGAGACGAAGCATAACCATGGAGCGAAATAATATTTGGGAACGTCAAGTCCATTTGCAAGTTGTCACCAACTGCTTGAAAGACATCATCAAATCGTGTGATGCTAGAAAAAGAAGCAGCTTTATCAATGATGGCTTCAACGACTTGTTGTTGGCGGATGCCGCGGCCTTTATCGCCGCCGCCAGATGCGGATTTCCGTTCACGAGCATAAGCGAGTGCTTGCTCGCCGTTTAAATGGGCAGGCCCTTTACGGAATTGAAAGTCAACACCGCGGCTTTTTTCTTCAAAGTCAATGTCGTATGTGAGTTCAAGGTCAATGCCGCCTAAAGCATCGACAACATCTACAAGACCGTCAAAACGGATGAGCGCGTAATGGTCAATCGGTATATCTAGCAGTTCTTCAACGGTGGCAATCGCCATATCAATACCACCAAACGCGTGGGCATGCGTAATTTTATCTTTAAAGCCGCCACCTCGATAGCCGACAATTTCTACATAAGTGTCACGTGGAATGCTCGTTAGGATAATCGATCTCTCGCTTTTATTAAAAGTTGCTACCATGACGGAGTCCGTTCGTTCGGCGCCATCCCCTTCACGGTAATCACTTCCTAAAAGCAGCATCGAAAAATTGTCCTTCCCAACATCAACTGGCTCAATCCGTCTCTCAGATTTATTGCCTCGGTCCAAGCCTTGGTAAGAACCGGCCGCTGTATCGCTTAAATGGTTAAAAATATACCAAACGCCACTGCCTAACGCGAGCAAGGCGACAATGGCTGCAATTAAAGTTGTCTTTAAAATAAATTTTGTCCGTCTTTTTTTTCGGCGACGTTTTCTTGAATCTTCAACCATACGTCAATCCCTCATTTCAGTATAAATAGGTCCCAATCAAGTGGGAACCAAGCATAAATCGACAAAGTGCGCTATTTCAAAATCAAATTATATCACAATTTCAGATAAAAGATAGAGGATGAACCGTGAAAAATCGTGTTACATCTTCTCACAATGTCCTTTGAAAGTGAAGGGCTTGCGTTCATAGTATAGAATGGCTGCCGGAATAAAAACAACCAATAAATAGAAAATAGGCATTAGGAGTTGGGAAAAATAGTTCAAATGGCGCATGAAGAACAGACAATTGTTTTAATATTCTAGTATAAATAGTATCGATTAAAATGAATGGCGAAAAGAACGAAAAAAGAAAAGCTTGTTAGTTGTGAAATAAACGAGTTTTACACAGTTTTGCCAATGTTTTCGTTCATTTCACTGATTGTTTCACGAGAAAAGGTTTTTTTTGAAACTTGTTATTGATTTCTGAAAATAATTCTTTTATACTAGTACTATAATTTTTACGAAATTAGTATTAGATTTCGCTTTTTTCTGCTAATTTCGTACCGCAGTTGGGCAAATCCAATTGGGAAAATAAGTGAGTGATGATATGGGAAAGCTAGATAAACTCGATTTCTTGATTCTAGAATATTTCCAGCAAGATGGCAAGTGTACGTACAGCCAAATCGCCCGCAAGCTTGGTGTCAGCGAGGGGACAGTTCGAAAACGGGCCACAAAAATGCGAAAAGACGGCGTATTTGATTTTATGATTCGCATTAATCCTTTAAAGGTAGGCTATTCCGTAAAAGCGTTTATCGGCATTCATTCGCAGTTGGGAAAACAACATGAAATAGGACAATGGCTAAAGACGTTTCCTCAAGTGATTTATATTGCATCTTATTCGGGCTATCATGATTTAATCCTGCAAGCGTATTTTGAAAATAATGAAGCGCTTGTCCATTTTGTCAATACAGAGCTCACGCCAGAAAACGGAATTGAAGGAATTGATGTCAGCATCCAACTAAAACAGTACAAAGATTCAATTTCTTATCTATTGTCGTAACTCAATCGAAAATGAAAAGCAGTGAGGTGAGCGATATGGCAGAAGACAAAAAGCTACTTAGCATTGAACATCTAACGACTTCTTTTCGAATAAACGATCAGTATTACGCAGCCGTTGACAATGTTTCACTTGATGTCAACAAAAATGAAATTTTAGCGATTGTCGGCGAGTCGGGTTCAGGGAAAAGCGCCTTGGCGTTTTCGATAGTCGGTCTGCATGACAAGCTAAACACAAAAATTGAAGGAGAAATAAATTACAAGGACAATAATATAACAAACTTGCCTGAAAGAAAGCTAAATAAATTGAGAGGAAAAGAAATGGGGATGATTTTCCAAGACCCTTTAACGGCCTTAAACCCTCTCATGACTATCGGCAATCAAATTGATGAATCGTTAGAACTACATACAAAGTTAAATAAGCCAAGTCGAAGAAAAAAAGTTTTGGACCTCTTACAACAAGTGGGCATTCCTAATCCTGAAGTAACGTATAATCAATATCCACATGAGCTTTCAGGGGGAATGAGGCAAAGAGTCGTCATTGCTATAGCGATTTCATGCGATCCTGAATTTTTAATAGCAGATGAACCAACAACTGCGCTAGATGTCACCATACAATCACAAATATTAGACTTATTAAAGAAGTTAAAAAGCGAAACCAATAGTGGCATTATTTTGATCACACACGATTTAGGCGTTGTCGCAGAGATGGCAGACCGAGTGGCTGTTATGTATGCAGGTCAAATTGTAGAACTTGCCCCTGTGGTGGAACTATTTAAAAACCCGCTTCATCCATATACACGTTCTTTATTGCAATCTAATCCTTCGGTAAACGAAGTGAAAACGAAACTGCATGTTATACAGGGAATTGTTCCTTCGCTAGATAAACTTCCTCGGCAAGGGTGCAGATTTAAGGATCGGATTCCTTGGCTTGCTGAGAGCGCGCATGATGAAGACCCAGTTCTTCAAGAAGTGAAGCCTGGACATTTCGTTCGGTGCTCGTGCTATAAACATTTCGAGTTTCCAAATAGCAGCGGGGAGGCAGCAAGAAATGGCGTTATTGGAAGTTAAGGATTTAAAAGTTCACTTTCCCGTGAAAGCAGGGATACTAAAACGGACAGTAGGCTACGTAAAAGCAGTAGATGGGATATCGTTTGAACTTGAATCGGGAAAAACGTATGGACTTGTCGGGGAATCAGGTTCAGGAAAAACAACATCAGGGCGAGCAATCATTGGCTTAAATGATATCACTTCAGGTAAGGTCATTTTTAATGGTCATGATATTACATTAGGAAGAAAAGCAAAATTAGATTTCCGTAAAGACATTCAAATGATCTTTCAAGATCCTTATTCTTCTCTGAACCCTAAAAAGCGAGTTTTAGACATTATCGCAGAGCCGTTGCGAAATTTTCAAAAAATGACAAAGGCCGAGGAACAAAAAAACGTCGAAGAATTGCTGGAAAAAGTGGGATTAAGTCGTGAAAGTATCGTTAAATATCCTCACGAGTTTTCTGGCGGCCAACGGCAGCGAATCGGGATAGCTAGAGCGATTGCCTTAAAGCCTAAATTGGTTATAGCAGACGAGCCTGTGTCGGCGTTGGATGTTTCAGTTCAAGCACAAGTGTTGAATTTTATGGCTGATATCCAAAAAGAGTTAAACTTAACGTACTTGTTTATTAGCCATGATTTAGGAATTGTCCGCCACTTTTGTGACCGAATCGGAATTATGTATCGAGGGCGTTTTGTAGAGGAGGGTACGAGGGAGGATATTTTTGAAAACCCTCAACATATTTATACGAAACGTTTAATATCGGCAATACCGGATATTAATCCCGAAAATCGGAATAAAACGGCGGAAATGCGACAAAAAGTGAAAGAACAATACGAAAAAGGGACAACACACTTTTTTACAAAGGAAGGCAAAGTCTTTGATTTGCAAGCAATTTCGAAAACCCATTTAGTCGCGCTTCCTGGGAAGGGTGAATAATTATGTGGAAATTTATTGTTCGAAGAATACTTGTCTCCATCCCGCAAATTTTTGTGCTAAGTATACTCGTCTTTATAATGGCTCAATTTATGCCAGGTGATGCGTTAACGGGGTTAATTAACGATCCGGATATTACACCAGAGGCGATGCAGGCTCAAAGGGAAAAGCTTGGTCTTGATAATCCTTGGTACATCCAATATAAAGATTGGATTGTAAATGCGGTGCAAGGAGACTTAGGAAAATCTTTTTCTCATAAAATACCAGTTACTGAATTAATTGATCAAAGAATGTGGAATACGATTTGGCTTGCATTTCTTTCTCTAGTATTCATCTATGCGATTGCGGTTCCGTTAGGCATTCTAAGCGGTCGATATAACGATACATTACTTGATAAAACCATTACTGGTTACACTTATGTAGGTTTTGCAGCACCCACGTTTATTTTTGGTCTAGTAATGGTATTCTTCTTCGGCTTCAAGCTACAATGGTTTCCGACTGGCGGAAGCGTGGCACCTGGATTGGAGCCAGGTACGTGGGAGTATGTGGTTAGTAAGTTCCAACACTTATTGTTACCGGCATTGTCTATTGCTTTAATTGGCACTGTTTCCACTGTTCAATACCTTCGGAGTGAGATTATTGATACGAAACAAAAAGACTTTATAAAACTAGCCCGATCTAAAGGGGTCTATGAGTCGAGAATATACAATAAACATATTTTCAGAAATTCATTACTTCCAGTAGCCGCGTTAATTGGTTTTGAAGTTTCTAGCTTAGTAACAGGTTCCATTTTTATTGAAGCGATTTTTAACTACCCAGGGATAGGCCAACTCTTCTTTCAGTCGATCTTAATACGTGATTACAGTGTTGTAACCGCATTAGTCCTATTGTTCGGTGTCATCATGATCCTTGGTGCCCTGTTATCAGACATCATAATGAGCATAATTGATCCAAGAATCCGTATTAAGTGATGGATGAGAGGAGTTAAACAAATGGAAAATACACCATTAGTAAGTACCCATCAAAAGAAAACACCGTCTGGAATGCGTATTTTATGGAAAGAAATTGTTCGCGACAAAATCGCGCTCATTTCATTCTTTCTAGTTATGATTGTCGCTTTGGCTGTGTTTGGTATATCCCTTGTGCTTGATCAATCTGAAATTGTAAAAGTTGATTTATTTGCTATTTACGAACCACCATCTTCTCAATTTTGGTTAGGTACCGATTATGGGGGGCGCGATGTATTTGGTCAATTGATCATCGGTACGCGGAACTCGTTAGCGATCGGCATTTTAGTCACACTGATAAGTGGTGTCATTGGCATACTTAGTGGCCTAGTTGCAGGTTATTTTGGCGGGCAAACAGACAATGTGTTAATGCGTATCGTTGACTTTTTCATGGTGCTGCCTAACTTGATGATTATCATTGTCTTTGTTGCATTAGTGCCTTCATATAACGTGTGGAGTTTTTCTTTAATCATGTCTGCTTTTTTGTGGGTTTCAATTGCAAGGTTAATTCGTGCAAAAGCACTGCAAGAGTCTTCTCTTGATTACGTGCAAGCAGCTAAAACGCTAGGTACACCACATTGGAAAATTATGTTTGGGCACGTGCTTCCAAATTTAAGTTCTTTGATTATTGTCACTATGACATTAAACCTTGCTGCAAATATTGGCTTGGAATCTGGGCTTTCGTTTTTAGGATTTGGATTTCCCGAAAGTACACCAAGTTTAGGCACGTTAGTCGCATATGCGAGAAATCCGCAAGTACTCGAGTTAAGACCATGGATCTGGGTACCGGCAGCAATACTAATTTTTGTGTTGATGCTGTGCATAAATAATGTCGGTCAAGCTTTAAAACGCGCGACTGATGCAAAACAACGAAGAGGCTAAAAAAAAGGGAGGAAGAAAAAATGAAAAAATATTTACGCTCTGGCAAGGTTCAGTCAGTGGCAATTGCTTCTCTGCTACTATTGGCTGCATGTGGCGGGGATGAGACGAGTTCAGAAGGAGGCAATAATTCTTCAAGCAACAACGATGGCAATGGAAGCTCTGAACAAGCAGCCGATATCTTTTCAATTGAAGATTTTGATCATGAAATACGGGCAGATGGCGAAGAAATTATTGACGGGGGCACGCTAAACGTTGCTTTAGTGACAGACACGCCGTTTGAAGGAACGTTAAACAGAAACTTTTACCAAGGCGTGTTTGATGGAGACATTTTGTTTTGGACCGAAGAACCGCTTTTAGATATAGATGAAGATTACCAATACACGCAAACAGGTGCTGCAACATTCGAAGTAGATGATGACGGCAGGACATTTACGTTCACGATTCGTGATGAAGTCAACTGGTCAGATGGCGAACCAGTAAAAGCGGAAGACTGGGCATATACGTTTGAAGTGCTCGGCCATCCCGATTATCCAGGGGTTCGATTTACAGAGGCTTCAAATGTGGAAGGGTTTGATGAATACCGCGCAGGGGAAGCCGATTCGATTTCTGGACTTGAAATCATTGACGATAAAACGTTAAAAATAACATTTAAGGAAGCAAGCCCGTCTTTGTTAGCGAGTGGGATCTGGGCATACGCGATGCCTAAGCATATCTTTGAGGACATTGAAGTGGCGGATATGGAATCTTCTCCAGCAGTCCGTGAAAATCCCGTTTTCTTTGGCCCATATGTGATTGATAGCATTACTCCTGGGGAAAACGTTGTGATGAAGAAAAACGAAAACTATTGGCGTGGTGAACCAAATGTCGATGAAGTTGTGTTCAAGACTGTTAACCCAAACGTGTTGAACCAAGCATTGCAAAATGGCGAAGTTGATATTGCGACGTACCAAACAGACCAATACGCCGACAACTATGAATCATTAACAAACGTTGATTTTATTGGGAAAATTGACTTAGCTTATACGTATATTGGCTTCCAAATGGGTACATGGGATGAAGAAGAAAATAAAAATGTGATGGATCCTGACAAGCAAGTGTCTGACGTCAACTTGCGTAAAGCCATGGCCCACGCCGTTGACAACAATGCTGTTGGCGAACGTTTTTATAATGGGTTTAGATGGGCTGGTACAACATTGATACCGCCATCGCACCCAACTTTCCATAACGACGAATTAGAAGGTTTTGCATACGACGTAGAGCTTGCAAACCAAATTTTAGATGACGCTGGTTATGAAGATGTTGATGGTGATGGGCTCCGTGAAGATCCAAATGGGGAAAAACTGCAATTAAACTTTGCGTCTATGAGCGGTGGCGACACTGCTGAACCACTTGCTCAGTACTATATTACCCAATGGAAAAACATTGGCATTGATGTCCAGCTTTTAGACGGAAGGTTACAAGAATTTAATACGTTCTATGACCGCTTAAAAGCATCTGATCAAGACATTGATGTTTATCAAGGTGCTTGGGGCGTAGGCTCAGATGCCGACCCATATGGCCTTTGGGGTAGCACAGCCGCCTTTAACTACACTCGCTGGACCAATGAAGAGAGCGACCGCTTATTAAAAGAAGGGACATCAGAAGCAGCGCTTGATATGGAATACCGCCAAGAAGTCTATAATGAATGGCAAGAACTCATGCTTGAAGAAGTCCCTGCGTTTCCGACGCTCTACCGTTCAGAAATGCATGCGGTGAACAAGCGTGTCGTTAACTATTCTGAGCTTCCTGGATCTGAATTTTACAATGATCGCTCACAAATCGGCTTAACAGCCGAAGAACCAGAAACGGCAAACTAGAGAAAAAAACGTTTATAAAGCACTGAATGCAGTAGCCTGTTACTTGGCCCGGTATATCGGGTAAGTAGCAGGCTTTTTTAAGGGTAAGTGGAAAACAATTCTCTAAGAAAGACAGTCAACTAGCATCTTTATTAGGAGAAACACGCATTCACTATGCCAACAGTTTTTTTGTTCTCTTTAAATGTAGAAAAGGGGATTTTCCCAACTTTTTATACGTAAATAAAGGGAAAATGGGTTTTCAAAACGAGCTATTGCTCTATTCCTCAAGACATTTCCCAACTACGCTTAAGTAACTGCTCTGTTTGCGGTTATGATATAATAATACAACTAATGTTAGACTAGTAGAAAACGCTTGCAAGAATATTTGTCTACGGTCTGAATGAATGTTTATGTGTGATGGAGGACATAGCAATGAACACAATCCTTGTTACTGGATTTGAAGCATTTTTAACACATCAAAAAAATCCAACGGAAGCACTTGTACAAAAGTTGGATGGAACCGAGATGGACGGCACCTTAATGAAAGGGATTGTGCTGCCTGTTTCGTTTGCTCGAGCTGCGGAAATGTTGATCGAACAAGCAACGGCGATCCGCCCTAATGCGATTGTCATGCTTGGGCTGGGAGCAGGCCGAAAACAGGTGACGCCAGAGCGGATTGCTATTAATGTGATGGACGGGCCGCCAGATAATGAAGGAGCTGTGATGACCGATCAACCGATCAAGCAAGATGGTCCTGCTGCTTACTTTTCGACGCTTCCTATTCGTAAAATAGTCAATGAATTAAATCGTGATGGATGTCCGGCAACCATTTCCAATACTGCCGGGACGTATGTATGCAATGATTTAATGTACCGCGTTTTGGACCATTTGCAGACGGCGGCTGTACCAGCAGGTTTTATCCATGTTCCTTATACGGATGACATGGTAGGGGAAGAGGAAGTGTCGTTGCCAGTGGACACGGTAGAAAAGGGGATACGCCAAGCGTTGCGTGTGGTGGCAAGCACGCTTTAGCCAACATCCTTTTCTAAATAAACGAGTTCGCCTTCGGAAAGTTTTGCCTGTCCGTTCGTCTGTTCCGTCATCCATTGCTTGAACGTCACGGTTTCTGCTTCTTTGACGTATGTACGGATGACGACGTTATCAAGGTAGTCGATTCCTTGCAACAAATAAGGCGATTGGCGGATTTCGTTTTCGATTTTCCCTAGCCAAGTGTAATCAATGGTTGTATGGACGAGGCGCATGAGTGTCCGTTCGACGATGCCAACTGCATTTAAGCCTTCGCTAACGGCGCCGCCATAGGCGCGGATGAGGCCGCCAGCGCCAAGCTTAATGCCGCCAAAATACCTAGTCACAACGACCGCTGTATCTTTTAGGTTCCGCTTTTTTAGTACTTCAAGCATAGGAACGCCAGCAGTGCCGCTTGGTTCTCCATCATCATTTGCTTTTTGGATTAAATTCTGTTCGCCGATCAAGTAAGCCGAACAGTTATGAGTTGCCTGCCAATGCTGCTTTTTGATGCTTTCGATGAAAGCGAGCGCTTTTTCTTCGGTTTCAGCCCGGCTAAAATGGGCAATAAAGCGTGATTTTTGGATAATGATTTCATGTTCTCCAGCTTGTTTAACTGTATAATAGTTTGGCAGCATAACGGCCCTCCATTAACAAGATGTTTATTTTCACAGTTTTACATATTCGCGAAACGACGGTGTAACACATGTCTGTTACTATAATCGGTATTCTCAGGTCCTATTAAAAAAGGAGGAGAGGTTTCGCTATGAATGGTCTTACGGTAGGACAAAAATCGTGTAAGATAAGGATAGCGGAAAGCGAATTAAAAATAAAGGCATTACACATGCGACAGTTTTTTGACTAGTTCCGTAAGTGATTGAAAAAGCGAGGAGTATTCATGACAGACGTAACGATGCTTGATCATATAATTACGCAAACGCTTGACTCAGTTGGGACGAGTCGCGAAAAAATCTTTGAAATCGGTGAACGCTCCCGCAATGAGTATGAATACTTGAAAAAGGAATTAGATCAAGTCAAAGTTAAATTAACACACGTTATTAATGATGTCGACGAAACCGTGTTAAAAACAAAACACGCACGAAACCGGTTAGCCAAAGTAAGCAAGGAATTCAATCGGTACACAAGTGAGGAAGTCCGTACAGCGTACGAACAAGCCAGCGATTTCCAAGTACAGCTGGCCGTGCTTCAACAAGAAGAGATCCAATTGCGGATTAGGCGGGATGATATTGATCGCCGCTTGAAAAATCTTCAGGATACGATTAATCGGGCTGAACAGCTTTCTGTACAGATGTCCGTGGTGTTTGACTTTTTATCAAGTGACCTTAAGCAAGTCGGCGAATACATTAAAGACGCCAATGAAAAGCAAGCGTTCGGCTTAAAAATAATCGAGGCACAGGAAGAAGAGCGTCGCCGTCTTTCCCGGGAAATCCATGACGGGCCAGCTCAGATGATGGCAAACGTTATGCTTCATTCAGAATTGATTGAACGGATTTACCAGGAACGGGGCATTGAGGAAGCGCTTAAAGAAATTCGCGGGTTGCGCCGTATGGTTCGTTCTTCATTGGCAGAGGTAAGAAGAATCATTTATGATTTGCGCCCGATGGCGTTGGATGATTTAGGGCTAGTGCCTACATTGAGAAAGTATTTGGAGAATATTGAAGAGCGTCATGGCTTAAAAGTCACTTTTAAACACTTTGGCGTTGAAAAGAGGCTTGCCCAACAATTTGAAATTGCGTTATTTCGCCTTGTGCAGGAAGCGGTGCAAAATGCGACTAAGCACGCAGAACCGACTGAAATTATCGTGAAGATTGAATTGAAACCAAAAAATGTAACGCTAGTCATTAGAGATGACGGCAAAGGATTTGACCTTTCTGAAAGAAAGGAATCTTCGTTTGGGTTAATAGGCATGAAAGAAAGGGTTAACATGCTAAATGGCAAAATGACGATTCATTCCAAACCGCAAGAAGGAACAAATATTTTGATTCAACTCCCTGTCTCTACGAATTAACGTCAACCCTTCCTATTTAATTTTACGACAGTTCTGCGCATAAAAAAGCAAGATGGTTAAAGTGAACATATACGGCTGTAATTGCCGGTCACAGCTAAAAAAATCGCAAATAATAGCATGTTTGGTAGAGAGGTGAAAACAATGATTACTCAAGAAACACAAGAAATTCGCATTGTCATTATAGACGACCATCCATTGTTTAAAGAAGGGGTAAAGCGGATTTTATCGATGGAGGAAAATTTTAATGTTGTTGCAGATGGGGAAGACGGATCGGAAGTTATCGATTTGGTTCGCCAACATCAGCCAGATGTCATTTTAATGGATATTAATATGCCAAAAACGAATGGCGTCGAAGCAACAAAAGACTTGATCAAGGCATTTCCAAAAGTGAAAGTAATTATTCTTTCCATTCATGATGATGAGTCTTATGTTTCCCATGTGTTACGTACAGGAGCCTCAGGTTACTTATTAAAAGAAATGGATGCGGAATCATTGGTTGAAGCTGTAAAAGTGGTGGCATCCGGCGGCGCTTATATTCATCCAAAAGTGACATCAAATTTGATTAAAGAATACCGTCGCCTCGCCCGCCAAGATGAGCAATACCAAGACTCGATCGGTTTCCGTGAAGTCGAGTATAGAAAGCCGCTTCATATTTTAACTAGGAGAGAGTGTGAAGTGCTTCAGCTTATGACGGATGGACAAAACAACCGGGCAATCGGCGAGTCGCTTTACATAAGCGAGAAGACAGTGAAAAACCATGTTAGCAACATTTTGCAAAAAATGAACGTGAACGACCGAACGCAAGCAGTGGTAGAGTCCATAAAAAAAGGATATGTCATCGTTCGCTAAATAGGGACACTATTTCTCGGGAAATGGTCGTTCCGAGGCAGCGAATGATGAGTCGTTGCCTCAGGATGAACGATGAGAAATGGACTTGTAGGAAAAGTGGGGAATGAAAATGGGAAAAACGGCTGTTCTAACAGACTCGACAGCTTACTTGGATAAACAAACATTGGAAGAACTCGGCATTTACACGATTCCTCTTTCGGTCATTTTTAGCGGCAAGAACTACCGGGAAGAAATGGATCTGTCAACAGATGCGTTTTATGAAAAGCTTTCTACCGAGGAAGCACTGCCAACAACGTCGCAGCCTGCGATTGGCATGTTTACGGAGCTTCTGCAGGAACTTAAAGATGAAGGATATACGGATGTCGTTTCCGTGCACTTATCGTCCAAAATTAGCGGTACGCTACAAACCGCACTCTCAGCTGGAGAAATGGTTGAGGGCATTACACTCCACGGTGTTGACTCAGAAATAAGTTGTGCCCCACAAGGGTTTCTTGCCCGAACGGCTGCTAAGTTGGCTTTAGAAGGTACACCTCCAGAAAACATTGTTGCCGAGCTTGAAAAAATAAAAGCGCAAATCCGTGCATATTTTGTTGTTCATGACTTGCACCATTTGCGTCGAGGCGGACGCTTAAACGGCGCTCAAGCGCTTATCGGCAGCATGCTGCAAATCAAACCGATCCTTCATTTTGAAGAGGGGCTCATTGTCCCGTATGCAAAAGTAAGAACAGAGAAAAAAGCGCTTAACCATATTCTTGATATGTTGTTTGATGATTTAGCTGCTGGCAACGTGAACGAAGTAACGGTTATTCATGCTAATAATCGCGCAGGGGCTATGCAATTAAAAGAAAAAATTGCTGAACAGCATCCGACTACAACGATTCAAATCAGTTATTTCGGACCTGTAATTGGTACCCATTTAGGAAGTGGAAGCTTAGGTGTCAGCTGGTATTAATAGCTGGCACCCTTCCTTCATAAAGGAGTGAATTGTTTGAAAAGAAAGCAACTCGAAGCCGTTCGGCAATGCCTCCACGGCAGAAGGCTGCTGTTGTCAGAACTTCCTTTTGATCGTGAATGGATCGATTATTGCCTAAAAAACCACTATATTTCCTCTGAACCTGCACTCCTTCAATCGCCATCGGGCTGGCGCTGTCGCCGCTGTGGCGCCACTGCTTCCCATTTGTTCTCCTCTCATTTTTGCCACATTTGCCAACGTGACTGTACGTATTGCCGCCACTGTTTGAAAATCGGGAAAGTAGCTAGTTGTCATTCTTTGTTTACTTGGATCAAAGATGAGTTCTTTTATCCGGCAAAGGAAAATGCTTGTGTATGGAGCGGCCAATTGTCAATGCTTCAACAACGGGCAGCTGATGTTCTCAAACATGCTGTGGAAACCGAAATATGCACCGCACTCGTATGGGCCGTTTGCGGAGCTGGAAAAACGGAACTGTTGTATCCTGCTTTAGAAGAGTGCTTTCGTTCAGGAAAAAGAGTGGCCCTTGCTGCTCCCCGCACAGATGTTATTAAAGAACTAGAACCGCGTTTAAAAGAAGCGTTCCCAAGCATTGAAACGAGCGTGCTCTATGGCGGCAGGCGCAAACAAGCGATTCAAGCGCAGCTCGTCCTAGCGACAACACACCAACTCATGCGTTACTATCAAACATTTGATGTGTTCGTTGTTGATGAAGTAGATGCCTTTCCCTATTCCTACGATGCCAGCCTCCAATACGCTGTTCAGCAAGCTAAAAAGCCAAACGCAACTACGATTTTGTTAAGTGCAACACCCTCTTCCTCTTTGTTGCGTAAGAAAGACTTGCTGATCGCCAAAATTCCTAAGCGCTACCATAACCACCCCTTGCCCGTTCCGCGGACTGAGTGGATCGGCAACTGGCGTTCTGCCCTTAAACGCAAGCGAATTCCCTCGATTATTACGAAGTGGCTTGCAAAGTATGACCAGTGCCCAAAAATGATTTTTCTCCCCTCTATCGAAACACTGCAAACTTTTTCCGAATTGCTAGCAGAAAGAAAAATAGACCATGCTGCTGTTTATGCAGAAGCGGCTAACAGGCATGCCGATATTGCTGCCTTTCGTAAGAAAAAACACAACTTGCTATTAACCACAACGATTTTAGAACGTGGCGTTACGGTTGAAAATGTCCAAGTTGCTGTACTTGGGTCAGAAGACCGAATTTTTACCGCTGCCTGTTTAACGCAAATTAGCGGACGTGTAGGACGAAAGGCTCATTTCCACTCAGGCGATATTGTTTTTTGGCATTATGGACGAACGAAAGCGATGCTACAAGCTATTCAGCACATTAAGCAAATGAATAAGGAGGCGTTTGCGTGAACCATTGTCTTCTATGCGGGAGCACCTATTGGGAAAGATTGTCGCTGGCGAGGTTGGTTGTTGCCGAACGAGAACATCTATGTGGAAATTGTGCAAGGAAGCTTGAACCAGTCAAATCCGGCTGTAGAAAATGCGGCAAATGGTGTGGAGGCAGCGAACAAAATTGTTGCTTGGACTGCAAGTTATGGAAAGCGATGCATAAAGATGACCCGCTTGCTCGTAATTGCTCCCTTTACTACTATAATCCCTTTCTAAAAGAGCTACTGTCGGCTTATAAGTATCGTGGGGACGCTGCTTTGGCGCAAATGTTCGCCAGTCAGCTAAAACAAGCGATACGCCGCGAGTTTCGGTGCCATTCATTAACGTATGTGCCACTCAGTGCAGACCGTTTGCAAGAGAGGGGCTTTAATCAGTCGGAACTGCTGTTGACGGCAAGTGGGCTCCCAGCATCACCAGTATTGGCGCGGGTCGACCAAGCACCAGCAAAACAGAGTAAAAAGACCCGTGAAAATCGAATCAAATCTTATAAAAAGAATCCTTTTTGCATGATAAGCCGTAAAACAAGCGATATTGCTGGTAAAGATTTTTTAGTTGTAGACGATATATATACTACAGGCACGACTGTACGGCAAGCGGCAGCGATTTTGCTAGCACACGGCGCCAAGTCCGTTTCTTCATTAACGGTAGCACGGGCGAAATAGGCAGGCAAAGTCGGTGCAAGCTTTGCTAAAATAGACTTAAACTGGTTTTAAGATCATCGTAGCAATCAAGTACAAATGAATTTGATTCAGGTAGGGGAAGAAAATGGCTGAATTAGCAAATTGTCAAAAATGCGGCGCAGTTTTTGTGAAGAACATTCATTCGATTTGCCGCTCTTGCCATGAAGAGGAAGAGCGCTGTTTTCAAAAAGTGAACCAGTTTTTGCGGAAACGGGAAAATCGGTCTGCGACAAAACAAGAAGTCGTAGATGGGACTGGGGTAAGCTATGATATGGTGCAGACGCTCATCCGAAAAGGACGCTTGCAGCTTCGCCATTTCCCGAATTTATATAATATATGCGAGCGATGCAAACAGCGAACGAAGGAACCGTGGATTTGCCACTCCTGCAGAGAAGAAATGAAGCGGGATTTGGCAAATAGCGGACAACAATCAAAGCCAGCGAAACGCATCGACGGGGAGCAAAGATCCTCTTATCGATTGCAAGAAACGCTTCATAAAAAAAATGAGTAGCAAAGGTGGCGGTAACATGAAAATCAATTCTTCTCAATCGATGATTCCCCACGCCGTTTATAAAGCAACAATGGCAAAGGTGACACCGGAAGAGCATCAACTAGCTAAAAAAGACCAAGTTGAAATCTCGTCTGATGCCCGAAAGCTAAATGAGGAAATTACAGCTGCTAAAGAACAACGAATTCAAGAGCTAAAAACACAAATCGAAAACGGCACCTATGAACTGGATCCTGAAAAAACAGCAGAAGCCATTTTACGGTCATGGACAAAAGGCGGAAAATAATGGAACAATCAGCAGAGAAAACGCTTAAAAACTTGTTACATGTCCAAAAAGAACTGCTTGCAAGCGCACAAAAAAAGCGGCAAGCGTTGATTCAAAATCAAGTGGAGCAGCTGGCGCAGCTGACGGGAACAGAGAGTTCGCTTATATCTAAAAGCCGTTTGTTGGAAAAAGCGCTCGCTGAAGCGTTAAACGGAAAAACGTTATCTGAAATCGCCATACAAGACGAAGAATGGCAAGTTCTACAAACGCAATTAACAGAAGTTGTCCAACAGTTAAAAGCCGAAAATGAACAAAACCAAAAACTATTGATGGATTCGATCGCTTTCGTCCAAGGGACGTTGCAGTTCATGCAGCCGAAAGGCGATGCTACAACTTACACCAAAGATGCTGTGGCAACAGGGAAGACGAAAGCAGTGTTCGATTCAAAAGCGTAAAGGAGAAGTTATGTCTACATTTTTTGGAATGGAAACGATGCGCAGGGCAGTCAACACAAATCGAACTGCGATACAAACAGTAGGAAACAATGTGGCTAACGTCAACACGCCTGGTTACTCAAGGCAGCGTGTCAATTTGCAAGCGACAGGAGGGTACCCAGCAACGGGCGTTTGGACTCAGCCAGCTATGAACGGGAGAGTTGGTTCAGGCGTACAAGTGACAGGCATCGAACGGATACGCGACCAATTGCTAGACCGCCAATACCGTGCTGAAGCGCATGTCGAAGGTGCCGCTTTCATTCAATATAAAATATTGGAACGTATGGAAGACCTCTATAATGAAGCGCCTTCAGACACGACTACGAGCAGGTTATCAGATCAATTCGCGTCTTTTTGGAATGGTTGGAAAGAACTTGCTTCCGGGAAAGATAGCCAAGCGGTTTTGCTCGAACAAGGGAAAGCTGTCACGGATGCATTTACTCATTTGCAGGACTCTTTTCAAACAGAAATGGACATGTTGGAGACGGAAGCAGAGTTAACGACTGCTAAAGTCAACCAAATCCTTGAACAACTGCATGCAACGAACAAAGACATCATTGCTGCTGAATCTTCGGGGCAAGTTCCAAATGAATTGTATGATGTCCAAGACAGATTGCTTGACCAACTTTCTAGCCTTGTGCCCATTCAAGTAAGTCGTTCCCCTAAGCCTCCTGAGCATGCGGCCACTGGTGCTGAAGGGCCATATAAAGTAGAGCTAAAACTTGGCGGAAGCGAAACGATCACGTTAGTCGATGCGACGGAAGAAGCGCCGCAATTGTTGACGCTCGAAGATGGAATGCAATGGACGGTTGGTGACAGCAACCAACCATTTACGTATAACGGTGCAGGCGGCGGCGAGTTGGTTGGATTGCAAAAAGCCCATGAACGAGTCGGTCAAGAACTTGAAGATATAAAAGCGTTGGCACAAACATTCGCTAAAGAAGTGAACCAGATCTATGCGTTTGCTTATTCTGAACAGGGTGGATTCGGGCAAGAGTTTTTTACCATTCATCTTGATGACTCAGGCGCTTTTTCTCACATCAGTGTCAACAGTGAATTAAGCAACAATCCAAAAGCATTAGCGACAGCAAGGTTTAATGAAGAAGGAATTAAACCAGAATACCAAGACGAGTTTGCGGAAAAGTGGGCAGCTTGGGAAAACGATAAAGACAATGAAGAGGCATTTCGTGATTTGCTTGCGTTTTTAAATGAGGCGGACCACTATGTTGATGGCAAAATGATTATTGAGGGAAATGTCGATGTGGCAAAAGAAATTAGTCGTCTAGAGGACTCTGCCGCTATTATCGGTAAATATAAGGATATGATGGGCAAGCTCGGTGTGGAAACGAAAGCGCAGCGTGATCTGACAGAGGCCTCTAACGCACGCCTAGCCAATACAGAATCAAACCGGATGGCAGTTAGCGGCGTTTCCCTTGATGAAGAGATGTCGCTGTTGATCCAGTTTCAGCATGCTTACAATGCTGCTGCTAGGGCCATGACAGCGATGGACGAAATGCTTGACCAGATTATTAATCGTTTAGGCGTCGTTGGGCGTTAAAAGGAGGAGTTTTATATGCGCGTAACACAAGGCATGATGACGGCGAACTCGCTTCGTTATTCCCAGAGTAGTTATCAACGGCTTTCTACTTTATATGACCAAATAAGTGCACAAAAGAAAATTACCCGCTTTTCCCAAGACCCCGTTGTGGCAGCGAAAAGCATGCAGCACCGTCAATCGCTCGCACAAATGGAACAATACAAGCGAAATGTCAATGAAGCTCATAGTTGGCTAAATCAAGGGGATACCTCCTTAAAGGAAGTATCCAGCATTTTAAAACGTGTACGCGAACTTGCCGTCACTGGCTCTACTGATGGGTATGGCGAGGAAGAACGCAAAAACATTGCTCATGAACTAGAAGAACTGCGTAATCATCTGATCACAGTAGCGAATGCAAATGTTAACGGCAAATATATTTTTAATGGCAGTGATACAGACAATCCACCAGTACAAGAATTATCGCCGTCGAAACTGAACGGTGAAAAACTTGATAACGTAAAAATTACATACGATGGCCAAATCTATGATTATGACGCTGATGCTGGCCATTTTGTTGCCAGTGGCGGAGACGATACGCTTGTCCTCAATGGCGAAGCCATTGAAACAGGTACTGGAGACGTTGTCGCTGAAAAAGACATGTTGATTATGAGGATATCGACAAATCAACAAGACGTTTCTTTTGAACTGCAAAAAGGCGTTGAAATCCAAGTCAATACGGATGCGCGAAAGCTTTTTTCAGACGAGTTATACAGCGATTTTTTTATGTTTGAACAAGCATTGCTTGATCCAGAAACGACAGCCGAAGATCTAGGGGAATTTATAAGTAAAATCGATGCCCATTTGCGCAATGCGGCAGATGTTCACGGGCAGCTCGGTGCAAGGATGAACCGTGTTGATCTCATGGAAGACCGCCTTGGTCAACAGGAATATTTTGTGAAAGAAACAAAATCAATGAACGAAGATCTTGATCTATCTGAAGCAATTATGAAACTTCTTGTAGCTGAAGGTGTCCATAATGCCGCGCTTGCGGTTACTGCACGAATTATTCAACCTTCGCTCCTTGATTTTTTGCGGTAAGGTGGGATTCGTTTGCAGCTTGAGACCAGTTATTTAGGCACAGTCGAATACAAGCAGGAAGACATTATCGTTTTTCAAGGCGGCCTTCCGGGATTTCCAGAAGAAACGGAATTTATTTTGTTGCCGTTTAATGAGCAACCGCCCTTTTTTATCCTTCAGTCGGTCCGCACGAAAGAGATTGGTTTTGTTTGCATTAACCCATTTCTGTTTTGGCCGGACTATGAAGTAGAACTGGCTGATTCAGTTGTGCGCCAGCTTCGTGCTGAGTCTGAACAAGACGTCGCTATTTTTGTGCTCCTTACAATCCAGCAGCCTTTCTCGGAAACAACTGCAAATTTAAGAGCTCCAATTGCTATTCATGCAAAAAAGCGCTTTGCTAAGCAACTTATGCTCGATGGAGAACGGTATTCTCTTAAGGCACCTATTCACATGGCTGCTAAAGGAGGGCGATAGCGTGCTTGTTTTGTCAAGAAAGGCAAATGAAGCGATCCGCATTATGGATGATATCGAAATTAAGGTGTTGGCTGTCGAGGGCGACCAAGTAAAGCTTGGCATTTCGGCTCCCAAATCTGTCGATGTCCACCGTGGAGAAGTCTATGAAGCGATACAGGAGGAAAATAAACACGCTGCAAAACCGGTATCTGCAGAAATTTTGCAAGCGTTTATTAACCATGCCAATAAAGCAAGCACCTAACATGAGGGCTTGCTTTTGCTAAAAAACGCTATCGATAGGGACTTCCGAGAAGGGGATGCGTCCTAGCTAAATCAGAGGCTAGGCTACGTACTCGTATACAGAAGATGGCAGTTTCCAGACGGAATTAGTAAATAGGTCTACTGCAAGTGAGGTGCAGCTATGAAAGCTCAATTGTCAGTCGCGCTTTTAACGTTACCGGTGGCAGGGCACCAGCCTAAGGCTTTACAGCAGCAAAATACGAAACAGCCGCTGATTGACGGGACAAAAGCAGCCGCTTTTATTAACGAAACGTCACAACAACTGAACAAAGTCGCAAAACGGTCCCTGAATTTCCACATTCATGAAGAACTCGATCGTGTGTACGTTCAGGTCATAGATGAAGAAACAAACGAAGTTGTCCGCGAAGTGCCCCCTGAAAAAATTCTTGACTTAGTTGCAGCAATGTTAAAATCGGTTGGTTTAATCATTGACCGGCATATTTAGAAAGGAGATGGGACGATGAGACTCACAGGCTTGGCCTCTGGCCTTGACATTGACCAAATGGTAAAAGATTTAATGAGGGCAGAGCGTATGCCCGTTGATAAATTGGAAAAACAACGGACGGAAATAGGTTGGAAAACGGATGCGTATAGGGAAATCAATTTGAAAATGAGAACATTCAACGATTTGATTTTTGATACAGTTTTGCGCGCTTCAAATATGAAAAAGCGCACTGTTTCCTCTTCAAATTCAGACATTGCGACAGCAACAGCTTCCTCATCTGCTGGTAATGCTTCTTTTACGTTAAATGAAGTCAGGCAGCTGGCGACTTCAGCGACTGCGAAAAGCAAAAATCTTAGCAGTTTCACAGAAAAATCACAATTGAAAGAGCTGGATATAAACGACGGGGAGTGGATTGAAGGCAAATTAAAGCGCGAAACTGCCCAAGTTTCCGATGGCAAAGTCCAGCTTAGCGAGGCACCACAGTTTGCTGGAGAGAGCATGCTCATTATTAACGGAAAATCGTACGCCGTCGCAGACAGTCCAGACGATCTCGCAAAAGGGGAGGTCTTTATAAGCGATACAGGTGAAATTACTTTTTCCAGTACCGATAAAGTCACTGGCAAGGTGACAGTCGAGTATATTCAAGCAGACAGTGAAGCGACAGAACGGTATTTGAGTTCGTCGGTTGCGACAATCGGTGCAAATGGCGAAAAAGTGGAGAGTTCGTTTTTCTTTAAAGAATCGGATACGATCGGTACGGTGGTGACAAAACTGCAAAATGCCGGCGCAAAGGTAAACGCCTTTTTTGATGAATATAGTGGCGCCCTCGTCGTAACAAGAAAGGAAACAGGCCATTTTGGCGAAGCTGGCGACAAGGAGCTGATGTTTTCCGGTGCTCTATTTGAGCAGGCATTCGGGCTGAATGACAATATCGAAGCTGGAAAGAATGCAAAGTTTACAGTGAATGGAATTGAGACGGAGCGGACATCGAATACGTTTACATTAAGCGGAATGACGATTACGCTTAAAGATACATCTACGCAAGCGGTGACACTTAGCGCTGCCACAGACGTCGATTCGATCGTCGAGACAATCAAATCGTTTGTTGACGAGTATAATGCTTTAGTGGACCATATGAACGGCAAACTGAACGAAAAATATTACCGTGACTATGACCCGCTGACCGATGAAGAGCGTGATCAGTTATCGGAAAGCGAAGCGAAACGCTGGGAAGAAAAAGCGCAAAGCGGCCTCCTTAGGAGTGACTCTTTATTGCAATCTGCGTTGACGAATATGAGGCAGTCTATTTATGAGCCAGTCGATACAGGAGGCGCTTTTACCCATCTTTCCCAAATCGGCATTACAACGACCAACAACTACAAAGACGGCGGCAAGCTAGAAATAGATGAGGATAAGCTTCGCGCCGCGATCGAAGAAGATGCAGACAGCGTATACGCTATTTTTGCCGGTACAGACAATAGTCCGGGGATGGCGCAAACGTTGCGCACCAATTTGTCAGATAGCATGTCTGCTCTTGCAAGGCGTGCTGGTGGTTCTGAGGGATATTACGAAGAGCACCAATTTACGTTAGGGAAACAAACAAAGGAACTTACAGACCGCATCGCTAATTTTGAACGTCGTCTTGAACAAAAGGAAGCTCGTTACTGGCGCCAGTTTACAGCAATGGAAAAAGCCATGCAGATGGCTAACGCACAAAGCGAGTCGCTTTACAATTTGTTATACGGAAATTAAGGAGGCACTATGAGTTTTACTAAACAAGGCGTGTATAAGCAACAGTCTGTACAAACCGCTTCACCAGGAGAGCTGACGCTTATGTTGTACAATGGTTGCTTAAAGCAAATTCGCCTCGGTAAACAAGCGGCTGAAAACGGAGAAATTGAACAAGCCAATACAGCAATAGGAAAGGCGGAAGCGATCATCCGGGAATTGATGGTCACGCTAAAAACGGACTCTGAGGTAGGCGCCAATATGATGCGGATGTATGAATACATTTTGCATCAGTTGATTAAAGGAAATATAGAGAAGAGCCCAGAGGCACTGGAAGAAGCAGAAACGTACGTGGCTGAATTCCGCAATACGTGGAAGCAAGTGATCCAATTGGAAAGGCAGAATCGCTTCCAAGGGGGACAGGCGAAATGAGCTATGCTTCTGTGAAAGAACGGACAGAGGAGTTGCTTCATTTACTTGCCCGCCCCTTTCCTCAAGAAGATGACGAGCGTGACGATTTCCTGGAGGCTGTCAACTGTTTGCTCGGACTAAGGCAATCAATGATCGAAGCAAGCGCGGGCAGCTTTACTACGGAAGAAGCTTCTTTTTTAATCGAGCAAGATCGTCTTTTAACAGCAAGCTTAAACGCTGTTTCCGCCGTAATTAAACAGGACTTGAAAGAAATTGCTGACCAAAAGCGCCTTCACAAGGGCTACGAGCGAGGGACCATTCTGGCAACAAAAGGAGCGTTTATTGACGAGAAGACCCGCTGAATCACATACCCGAAGCAACGGGCAAAAACCACCCAAATTTGTATCGCGATTTGGGTGGTTTGTTATGGAATCGAAGGGATATCAATGTGCCCGCTATCATTGACTGAAGTCCTTGTGAGTGACATGTCCGTGCGAATAACGGTGTCGTTGTCTTCAAGGATCACTTCAAAAACGGTGTTTGTTTTTTCAAGCAAGAAGCTGTTTTTGTCAATAAACAGCATATAATCTAATTGCGATAATTGGTATTGGTCTGGGATTTCCAGCTTGCTTTCTGTCGGTAGCGCCCGTTCAAGCATATCCATGTTCGCTGCCATTTCTCTCAATGTCTCGCCGCCAGCAGCAACGCTTATCACGTACAAGTCGTCATATTCGCTCACATTGACAAAATCGGAGAACGGTTGCAGAAGTTCAAGTTGATACATCGGAGTCAGCTCCAGCGATACAAACCGTTCACTTGGATCGCCTTTATCGATGGGCAGCCAGCCATCATCGTTTATGTTTGTGTAGAGGCGATCTTTTTCTTTTAATACCTCGACTGTTGCGAGATTTTCTAGTTCCGTCTCCTCTTTTTCCCCTTGTCCCGGTTTAGCAGAAAGAGCTGTATAAAATGTTTCTGGAGAAGCTTTATAGGCAAGATTGCCTTCAATCACATGAATCTGCGGTTCTTCGCCAGGTTCATCTGCAGTCGTTGAAATCGTGTCTGTCGCTTTAAAATTAGCTGTATAGCTATTTAATTGCTCTTCAGCATTTTTCGCTTCTTCAATGATCGATTCTGCATTTAATTTGGAATTGCCATTGTGATTGTCTTGTTGTGATGCAGAACTTTCTTGCACAGGAGCCGAATTGGGGGAGCAGGCTCCGAGAAGGGCGGTAACGACTAAGCTGCAGTAAAGATAGCTTGTGCGTTTCAATGTTTACCACTCCCAGAAGAAATAAATTGAATGCACTTGAATGTTACAATTTGATTACAAGTGCTGGTGCCTATTGTAACAAAGATGAAATCGTTAGGGAATAGGGAATTCGTACTAACAAAGAAAAACTTTAGTGAAAAGGGGGTTCCAATAAAAAAAAACAAAAAAGTTTTCGACATTCTTCATCGCCACGTTCATCTTAAAAAAAGCGCGTTATTATGCCGATTTTCAAGAAAGCGCTCCCAATGAAAAAGATTAGAATCGACATCGATTGACAAGCGTTGGCGTTCTTTGTTAAATAAAGAGTTTGACTTCTAAGAGTTGCGCTGTTATAGTGAAACTGTGGAAAAGCACCACAATGAATTTTCAGTAACGAAGGGAATGTGAAGCATGCAAGGAAAAGTAAAATGGTTCAATGCAGAAAAAGGTTTCGGTTTTATCGAGCGTGAAGACGGAGATGACGTATTCGTTCATTTCTCTGCTATCAACTCTGAAGGATTCAAAACGCTTGACGAAGGTCAAGACGTTGAATTCGAAATCGTTGAAGGCGCACGTGGACCGCAAGCTGCAAATGTTGTTAAGCTTTAATTCACATTCCTGAACGGATATGAATGAATAGCTAATAATCAACCCGCTTTTTTAAAAAAAGCGGGTTTTTTGTCGATCTTTTGTAAAGTTTATTAAGGTTTGAGAAGGAATATTGAAGGGAATTGTAGAAGTAAGCAAGGAAAAGGAGGAGTTCTACATGCATTTTAATATTCGTGGGGAAAACATTGAAGTCACACCTGCCATCCGGGAGTATGTCGAAAAAAAGGTGGGAAAATTGGAGCGTTATTTTGATACCACTCCAACCGCCGATGTAAACGTAAAATTGCAAGTTCTCGGAAGTGGCGAGTCAAGCATCGAAGTCACGATTCCAATGCCAAAGCTTTTGCTTCGTGGGGAAGAAATCAACGCGGATATGTATGCAGCCATCGACATCGTCGTGGAAAAGCTAGAACGCCAAATCCGGAAATATAAAACGAAAGTCAATCGCAAGTTTCGCCAAGAAGGCAGTTTGAAATATATGTTTAAAAATGAATTGGAACCTTTACGAGATGAAGTCGCTGAAGACGATGAACTTGAAGTTGTACGCACTAAACGCTTTAATTTGAAGCCGATGGATGCGGAAGAGGCGATTTTGCAAATGGATTTACTCGGGCATAATTTCTTTGTTTTTTCAGATGCAGAGAGCGGCAGCACAAATGTTGTTTACCGCCGCAAAGACGGGAAATACGGCTTAATTGAACCTGAAGCGTAAGAGCAGGGAGAAAAAGAGCATCCGCGGATGCTCTTTTTGCTGCTGTAGACTGTTGAAAACATGGAGTTTCATAGGGCTGCTGCCTTGTAAGCGACCGTTAGAACTGCTAATATAGAAATGATAAACGTATCATAAAGATAGGTGCAAGTCGAGGGATTTGCAGTCGCGGAGAGCAATGCCGCCAAGAGAGGAAGATGATGATGCTTGGATTACTTCGAAAAATAGTCGGCGATCCAGCCCAAAAACAATTAAAGAAAAACGAAAAAATCGTCGATCAAGTCGAGGCGCTAGCAGATGAAATGAAGCAGCTTTCTGACGAACAATTAAAGAACAAAACAGCTGAATTCAAGGCAAAGCTAGAAGAAGGCGCTTCTCTTAACGATATAGTAGTTCCTGCGCTTGCAGTTGCTCGTGAAGCTGCGGGCAGGGTGTTAAATGAGTATCCATACCGCGTCCAGTTGCTCGGTGCACTGGCGCTGCACCAAGGCAATATTGCCGAAATGAAAACAGGGGAAGGGAAAACGCTCGTCGGCACAATTGCCGTCTATGTCCAAGCCCTGGAGGGAAAAGGCGTTCATATTGTAACGGTCAATAACTACTTAGCCCGCCGCGACTTAGAAAACTATGGGCGGATTTTTCAATTCTTAGGGTTGACAGTAGGATTGAATGAAAACGGCCTTACGAGAGAAGAAAAACAAAAAGCATATGCCGCTGATGTGACGTACAGCACAAATAATGAGCTTGGGTTTGATTATTTGCGTGATAACATGGTGCTTTACAAAGAACAAATGGTGCAACGGCCGCTCCATTTTGCGTTAATCGATGAAGTTGACTCGATTTTAATTGATGAAGCACGGACGCCGCTAATTATTTCTGGTTCTGTTGAACGGAAAACAAAACTTTATGGACAAGCCAATACATTTGTGCGCGTTTTAAAGCGCGATGCTGATTACACATACGATGAAAAAACAAAATCTGTCCAGTTGACGGATGAAGGTGTCAATAAAGCAGAGCGCGCGTTTAACATCGACAACCTTTACGATCAAAAGCATGTCCAACTGAACCATCATATTAACCAATCGTTAAAAGCCCATGTGGCCATGCACCGTGATGCTGACTATGTCGTAGAAGACGGCGAAGTCGTAATCGTTGACCAGTTTACGGGTCGTTTAATGAAAGGAAGGCGTTATAGCGACGGACTTCACCAAGCGCTAGAAGCAAAAGAAGGTTTAGAGGTGCAGCGCGAAAGCATCACGCTAGCATCGATTACATTCCAAAACTATTTCCGTATGTACCAAAAGCTCGCAGGAATGACGGGGACGGCTAAGACGGAGGAAGAAGAGTTCCGCAATATTTACGGCATGGACGTAATGGTCATTCCGACCAATAAACCGGTTGCTCGGGAAGACCGCCCTGATTTAATTTATAAGACGATGCAAGGGAAATTCAACGCAGTCGTCAGTGAAATTGCCGAGCTTCACAAAACGGGGCGCCCTGTGCTAGTAGGTACAGTCAACGTTGAAACATCTGAAGTTGTTTCCAAAATGTTGACAAGAAAACGGATTCCACACCACGTCTTAAATGCAAAAAACCATGAGCGAGAAGCAGAAATTATTGAAAAAGCTGGCCATAAAGGGGCCGTCACGATCGCAACGAACATGGCTGGACGTGGAACGGACATTAAACTTGGCCCAGGGGTTAAAGAGCTTGGCGGCCTCCACGTTCTTGGTACAGAGCGCCATGAGAGCCGGCGGATTGACAACCAATTGCGTGGTCGTGCTGGGCGTCAAGGGGATGTAGGTTCTTCTCAGTTTTATTTGTCGATGGAAGATGAGCTGATGAGGCGGTTTGGCTCAGACAATATGAAAGCGATGATGGAAAAGCTAGGCATGGAAGACGACCAGCCTATTGAATCATCATTGGTTTCAAGGGCGGTGGAAACAGCTCAGAAGCGGGTTGAAGGCAATAACTTTGATGCTCGTAAACAAGTGCTCCAGTTTGACGACGTTATGCGTGAGCAACGGGAGATTATTTACAAACAACGGATGGAAGTGCTTGAAGCCGATAACTTAAAAACAATTGTCGAAAATATGATGAAGGCGACTGTAGAACGTGTAGTTCAAACCCATTGCCCTGAATCGCTCGTTCAGGAAGAATGGGATTTGGCTGCTGTTGCCACCTATATCAACGGGCAATTGCTGTCTGAAAACGGAATTAGTGAGAAAGAGCTGAAAGGGAAAGAGCAAGAGGAACTGATCGAGTTGATTACCGAAAAAGTCCTCGCTGCATACCATGCGAAAGAAGCAGAAGTCTCTTCAGAACAAATGCGCGAGTTTGAAAAAGTGATCATGCTGCGCACTGTTGACCGCAAGTGGATGAACCACATTGACCAAATGGATCAATTACGACAAGGCATACATTTGCGCGCTTACGGCCAAAATGATCCGTTGCGTGAGTATCGCTTTGAAGGCTTTAATATGTTTGAAGCGATGATCGCTGAAATTGAAGAAGAAGTATCTATGTACGTGATGAAAGCTCAAGTGCAACAAAACCTTAAGCGTGAGGAAGTAGCTGAAGGAAAAGCGGTGAAACCGTCAGCCAATGGGCAAGAGGACAAAAAAGCGAAACGGAAACCAGTCCGCAAAGCTGAAAACATTGGCAGAAATGATCCATGCATTTGTGGCAGCGGCAAAAAATACAAAAATTGTTGTGGGGCTAACCGATAAGGGGCCCTCTTATGTAGAGGTGTAAACGATGGACATGACAGAAATGAAGCAAGAACTAGTGGCGCTCGAGAAGCGACTATCTGATTTTAGGGGGTCTCTTTGACGTCGCAGAAAAGGAAGAGCGGATCGCGGAGTTAGAAGAAAAAATGGCTGATCCTGATTTTTGGAATGACCAGGAGCAAGCGCAAGCGATCATTAATGAAACAAATGGTTTAAAAGAGCAAGTCCATACATTCAAAGACATGGCTGAAAGCTATGACGACTTGGAAGTCAGTTATGAGCTTGTTCGTGAAGAAGACGACAGTGAACTGGCTAGTGAACTGGAATCGGGCATTGCTGCGCTTAAACAAAAAATGAACCAATTTGAGTTGCAATTGCTTTTAAGTGCTCCTTACGATAAAAACAATGCCATTTTAGAACTCCATCCTGGCGCAGGCGGAACTGAATCCCAGGACTGGGCTTCTATGTTGCTAAGGATGTACACGCGCTGGGCAGAAAAGCGTGGTTTTGCTGTCGAGACGCTCGACTATCTCCCTGGCGAGGAGGCAGGCGTCAAAAGCGTCACGCTGCTCATAAAAGGGCACAACGCATATGGCTATTTAAAAGCAGAGAAAGGCGTGCACCGCCTCGTGCGGATTTCGCCATTTGACTCATCAGGGAGGCGGCATACATCCTTTGTGTCATGCGAAGTGATGCCGGAATTGGATGATGCAGTTGACATCGAATTAAATAGCGAAGACTTAAAAATAGATACGTATCGTGCGAGTGGGGCGGGCGGCCAGCATGTCAACACGACTGACTCGGCTGTACGGATTACCCATTTGCCGACAAATACGGTTGTGACTTGCCAGAGCGAGCGTTCTCAAATTAAAAACCGGGAACAAGCAATGAAAATGATGAAAGCGAAACTGTATCAACTGCGGATTGAAGAGCAAGAGCGTGAACTTGCTGAAATCCGGGGCGAACAAAAAGAAATTGGCTGGGGAAGCCAAATTCGCTCCTATGTGTTCCATCCTTATTCAATGGTGAAAGACCACCGCACTGGCTTTGAAATTGGCAATACGAACAGTGTCATGGATGGGGAGATTGACGGGTTTATTGACGCTTACCTGAGACAATCGCTGGCAATGTAACAACGAATCCTGAGAATGTTAAATATAAAGAGCGATCCCGCTTTTAAAAAGGAGAACATGTATGGGAAGGGTTCGCCGAGACAGGCAATCCAGCACGCGGGCTGAAAAATGGCTAAATTATACCAGGATTTTTATTGGCTCAGCCATAGTCGGTATTTCATTTAATTTGTTTTTATTGCCAAACCAAATTGCCCCTGGTGGCGTCAGCGGCATTAGCACAATCGCCAACTATGTTTTTGGGTTTGAGCCCGCCTTTACGCTATGGGCCTTAAACATTCCGATCTTTCTTTTAGGTGTGCTGTTGTTGGGAGGCTTTCGTTACGGGGCAAAAACGCTCATTGGCACGCTATTTGTCCCCCTTGTTGTTTTTTTAACAAGAGATTGGGTTGTCGAAGTAAGCGACCCTCTTCTCGGTGCTTTGTTCGGAGGCTTGGGCGTCGGTCTGGGCCTGGGCCTCGTTTTTTTGGGCAATGCGAGCACGGGTGGGACCGATCTGCTGGCACAGATTGTGCAAAAATTTACAGGGCTTTCAGCTGGCATATGTGTTGGCATGATTGACGGCCTCGTTGTCATCACGTCGGCGTTTGTCTTTCATATCGAAATGGCCTTGTATGCATTAATTTCGCTGTTCGTAACGACAAAAACAATTGATCTCGTGCAAATGGGGATAGGCTATTCAAAAGTTGCCTATATTATTTCTTCTCAAGAGGAAACGGTACAGAAGGCACTGTTTGACTCAGTCGACCGCGGTGTGACTAGGCTTGTCGGTTATGGCGGTTATACGAACAAAGAACGGGCGGTTCTTATGTGCGTTGTCAACCAAAATGAGGTCGCGCGATTAAAGCAAACTGTAAAGAGAGCGGATCCCCACGCTTTTATTGTGCTGACAAATGCTTCAGAAGTGCTAGGGGAAGGGTTTAAAAAAAGCTAAAGTGGATTGAGCGCGCTATGACGAGCGCTCTTTTTTTTGCCCTTTTTCACCTGTGTTTAGACTTGTGAAAATAGGTACATTTGATCATTCACTTATAGGCCAATTAGACCGAAATAAATAGAGAGTGCTACTATGGTCGGGAATTCGATGCGATCACGCAAATCAAGCAATTATCACGAAACTGAAATAAAAATGTAATGTCACCCTGTTGCTGCTGATGATATAATGACCGCGAAGCATGTCGAAATCGGAATTTGTTTGTTATTTCGGTACCAAGGTTTAAAGGTGTGGTTGAATGAGTTTGATCAAACTGAACGATGTTTGGAAAGTATATCCCAATAATGTTAAAGCGTTAAACGGCATGACTGTCCAAATTGAAAAAGGTGAATTTGTTTACGTTGTCGGACCAAGCGGAGCGGGCAAGTCGACTTTTATTCGCTTAATCTATCGTGAGGAAAAGGCAACAAAAGGCGATATTTTTGTAAATAATATTAATTTATCCACTTTAAAACATAAAGAAATCCCTAAACTTAGACGGAATATCGGCGTTGTGTTTCAAGACTTTAAGCTTTTGCCTTCTCTTACTGTCTATGAAAACATCGCATTTGCACTTGAAGTCATTGAAGAGCATCCTTCAGACATTAAAAAGCGTGTAAATGAAGTTTTAAATCTAGTAAAATTAAAAAGCAAAGCAAAGTTCTTGCCAAGCGAACTATCTGGCGGCGAACAGCAACGGGTGGCGATTGCCAGAGCAATTGCGAATCGGCCAGATGTGTTGATCGCTGATGAACCGACAGGCAATTTAGACCCTGAGACGGCTTGGACGATTATGGACTTGTTGGAAAGCATCCATTCCCTAGGTACAACGGTGATCATGGCAACACATAACAAAGAAATTGTCAATACGTTGAAACGTCGTGTCATCGCGATTGAAAATGGCCGGATCGTCCGTGATGAAGCAAGGGGGAGTTACGGCTATGAAGTTTAAAACAATGCTGCGCCATCTCCGCGAAGGAATCAAGAATATTGGACGCAGCGGATGGATGTCATTTGCGTCCATTAGTGCGGTGACGGTTATGCTTTTCATTGTAGGCTTCTTTTTAATTGTATTTGTGAATGGCAACCACATCGCATCGACGATTGAAAACAATGTAGAAATCCGCGCCTTTATTGAACGGGGAACTGGCGAAGAGGAAGTGCAAGAACTGTTAGACGAAGTTCGTGCCCTCCCTGAAGTAGAAGAGGTTATTTTCATTGATAAAGAGGAAGGGTTAGAAAGTTTGATTGCTTCTACTGGAGAAGTGTATGAGAGTATAAGAGAAGAGAACCCACTGCCAGATGCATTGAGGGTTACCGCCGCCTCTCCTCAAGAAACAGAAGCCGTTGCCCAAAAAGTCAATCATCATGATTATGTAAGCAATGTATCTTATGGGGCAGATGTACTGCCTGATTTATTTAAACTAACGAATACAAGCCGTATAATTGGCCTAGTAGTTATTCTCGGCTTGCTTTTAACGGCGATGTTCTTAATCTCGAATACAATTAAACTTACAATTGTTGCCCGTAAAAAAGAGATTCAAATTATGAAACTGGTCGGAGCGACAAATGGCTTTGTACGTAGTCCATTTTTAGTCGAGGGCGCTTTGTTAGGTACCTTTGGCAGCATTGGCCCGATTCTAATTCTAAGCTTTGGCTATCAATACGTGTACAGCAATTCAGGCGATTTTTTACAAAGCTCGCTTTACTCGCTTCTTGAGCCAGGGCAGCTGATTGTGCAAGTGTCGCTGTTGCTGCTAGCTGTTGGCTTAATTGTTGGCATTTGGGGAAGTGCCATGTCTGTGCGGAAATTTTTAAATGTGTAATCGAAATAGGGGGAAAAACGGTGAAAAAACGAATGGTCACTACAACTGCTGCTTTAACCATTGCTGGCGCTTTGCTAGGCAGTAGTTTTCAGCCAGCTTTTGCAGAACCCGATATAAAGAAACAGTTGGATGACGTGCAAGAACAACAAAAAGAAAACGTTGAAAAAGCCGAAAAAACGGAGTCCGATCTAACGAAATTAGACAGCGAATTAAAAGATCTCCAAGCAGAATTGGATGAATTGAAGCAGGAAGAAGAAACAACACAACAAAACTTAGACGAAACAGAAGCGGAATTGGCAGAAATAGAAGCGGATATCGAGTCATTAGAGGAAGAAATTGCGGTTATGGAAGAACGAATAGCTGAGAGACGGGGGCTTTTGGAAGAACGGGCCGTTGCTGCCTATGAATCTGGTGGCGAAGTCAGTTATTTAGAAGTTTTACTTGGTGCGAAAAGTTTTGGCGATTTTATTGAACGGGTTTCAGCTATTTCTACAATTGCCAAACATGACCAGGAAATGCTTGATGAATACATAGCTGATGAAAAAGAACTACAAGCGAAAAAAGAGGAAGTAGAAGAAAAACAGGCTGATGTCGAAGCGCAAAAGGCAGAACTCGAAGCGTTAAAAGAAGATCTTGTTGAGCAAACGGAAGAAATAGACGAGTTGCAAGCGGAATTAAAAGAAAAGGAAGAAGAACTAGAAGCGCAGTTAGGCGACATCATGTCTGAGGAAGAATCATTGCAAAAGCAAGAAGAAGCGCTGGAAGCTGAGTTAAAAGCGTGGGAAGAAGAACAGCAACGCCTAAAAGAAGAAGAGGAACGTAAAGCCCGTGAGGCCGAAGAACAAGCTGCTAAGGAACAGGAGGCGGCAAAGGCGAAGGAAACGGAAGAATCCGGCGAAATAGCCCAAGCTGCTGAAAAGCCGCAAGCGGGCGAAGAGAACAACAACCAGGAGAGCGACCAAGAACAAGATGCTGCTCCTTCGGTAGAGAGTTCAGGCGCGTTTGTACGGCCGGCAACAGGATCGATTACATCGAATTATGGCCAACGGTGGGGAAGAATGCACTGGGGTATTGATATTGGCAAGAACGGCAGAGCGGGTGACGTGCCAATCGTCTCTGTGTTAGATGGAACGGTTGCTTCCACAGAATACCGTAGTGACTTTGGCAACTGGGTCGTCGTTACCCACCAAATCGACGGCAAGCAACTGACAACAATCTATGCTCATCTTGAACGGATTGATGTCAACCCTGGTGACCGTGTCAAAGCCGGCCAGCAGTTGGGTCTAATGGGCAATACGGGCAGGTCGACGGGGCCACACTTGCACTTTGAAGTCCATGAAGGGCCATTTAACTGGGACCGTTCAAATGCAGTAGATCCGATGAAATATATGTAAATGCTTGAGCGCCTTGGCAAGTACAGGGCGCTTTTTTTGTTAATGCAAAATCGCTTTTTGACAGAAGCTTGCCGACAAATTAGAATGGAAAGAGGAACGAAACGGAAAGCAAGGCAATTCGTTTTACAAGTGGGAGTGGTGAGCAATTTTGAAAACAAAGCATCTCGTGTGGACAGTAGCTGTGCTAGCAGCCGTGCTGGTCGGAGGGTTTTTCTTTATAGGTAGTGTAAACACTGGCTCTCCTAATCCGATTCAGCCAAACAATGGAAATGAATCGGTTGTGGAGTTAAGCGATGACGAATTAATGGAAAAATTTGAGCGAGCACTCGCCACGATTGAATCAGAGTACGTGACAGAGACGGATCGCCAACAATTAATTGAAGGTGCCATCAATGGGATGGTAGAAACGTTAGATGACCCATTTTCTGACTATATGGATGTAAGTTCGGCAACAGACTTTCAACAGTCGCTCAGCTCTCATTTTGAAGGAATTGGAGCGGAAGTCGGCATGATCGACGGAAATGTTTCGATTATTAGCCCGATGCGCGAATCTCCAGCTGAAAAAGCAGGACTTTTGCCAAATGATGCCATTATTGCCATTGACGGCGAGTCGATTGAAGGCTGGTCTGTCAATGAGGCTGTGGCAAACATTCGCGGCGAGGGCGGTACAACCGTTACGTTGACAATTGCACGTAATGGAGTGAAAGACCCTTTTGATGTTAAAATCGAACGGGATACGATTGAAGTCGAATCTGTTCGCGCAGATACGTTTGAGCAAGACGGGAAGAAAATTGGCAGACTGGAAATCACCTCTTTTTCAGAGGACGTAGGCACCCAGTTTGAAGAACAGTTACAGAACTTAGAGGAAGACGGAATCGATGGTTTGGTCATTGATGTCCGCGGCAATCCTGGCGGGTATTTAGAAGGTGCGACCAAAATTGGTGACGCGATTATTCCAGAAGGCAAGCCGGTAGTCCAAATTGAACATGGCAACGGCGAAATTGATAGCTATTTGTCGAACATGAAAGGCAAAAAACCTTATCCTGTTGTCGGCTTGATTAACGAAAGCAGTGCGTCAGCTTCTGAAATTCTCGCAGCTGCGTTAAAAGAGTCAGGCGGCTATGATTTAGTCGGCGAGACGACATTTGGGAAAGGGACTGTCCAAAAATCGATTCCAATGGATGACGGCAGCGCCTTGAAAATTACGACAGACCGTTGGTTGACGGCAGGCGGCAACACGATTGACCAAGAGGGAGTCGAGCCGACTGTTAAACAACGGCAGCCTGACTATTTTTATGCTGTCGCGCTTACAGTAGAAGAAACGTTTGTAAAAGACCAAGTGTCAGACCAAATTGGCAATGCCCAAAAGATGCTGACTGGCTTAGGCTTCGATGTAGGCCGGGATGACGGCTATTTTGACGAACAAACCGAAGAAGCGATCATTGCTTTTCAGCAATCACATGATTTGCAAGCAAACGGCGAACTGAATGAAGAAACGGCAGGAAAACTTCAAGAAGACATTTTGTCCCATATTCGTGACACTGCTAACGATGAGCAGCTGAAACGGGCGGTTGAATTGGCTGCTGAGCAAGCGTCCCAATAGGCAGGAAACAGCCGGAAGTTTGTCGAAACGTAAGGATAGCTGCCTTTCTATGGGGCAGTTATCCTTTTTTGAATCTGTAGGAAAAGCTGGAGGATATAAAATGATAGATACCACTTTAACAGCCATTAGTAGCTTTTTGCTGCACCCGCTTTTTTACATAGGCATTGCTGCTTTTGCCTTTATTGGCGCTGTTCGCGTTGCGAAAGAAAGAGCTTCTTTTCATACACGGGTTTACGCCAAACGTGCTGATTTTGTCCTCAGCCTCTTGCCTGGCTTGCTTGCCGGCCTGATCGCAAGCTTCGTGCTTATTGGCTATGGCTTGACGCTGACCACTCCAGTTTTGCTGCTTGTAGCAGCGGCAAGCTTGCTATTACTACTAACTGGCCGGATGCAGCTACAATCGCCTGCTTACTACATCCCTTTAGCAGCATTTGCGCTCGCTTTGTTGCCAAGCCTTACGTTACCAACATGGCTAGACGGCGACCTTGATTCTGAAATTTTGTACCCAAGCCTATTTTTGTTTGCAGCTGTTACTCTTCTCGCCCAAGCACTACTAGTTCGCTTTAATGGGGCAGCGTTGACTTCCCCGCGCTTGGAAATCGGCAAAAGAGGGCGCTTTGTCGGCGTTCATGTCGCGAACCGCCTTTGGCTTCTCCCTCTCGTTGTTTTTATTCCAGAGGGGGTGCTTCCTGCCTTTTCCTATTGGCCGCTTATCCACATCGAGGGCATGACGTTTCAACCGCTGTTGCTCCCTGTCCTTGTCGGTTTTGGCAAGAAAATCCGTTCATTGCCAAAAGACACCGTTGCTACTGAAGCCAAGGCAATTTATCCTCTCGCAGTACTTGCCTTTGTAGGCGCTGCAGCTCTCTATTTCTTACCGGAATATTGGTTTCTGTGTTTGTGGTCTGCTTTGTTGGCGGGACTAAAACTGGCGCTTGATATCCGTTCTGCCATTGCCGAAAAAAACAAGCCTGCTTTTTTCACGGAAGAAGAAAAAGGTTGCCGTGTCGTCGGTGTTCTTCCTGGCAGCCCGGCGGAAAAAATGGGCATTGCGATTGGGGAAGAAATTGCGAAAGTAAATGGCCAACCTGTCCATAATGAACAAACGATGTATCAAGCATTGCAAATCAATCCCGTATACTGCAAGCTTGAAGTAAAAGACCTAGCAGGGGAAGCACGGTTTGTACACGGGCCTCTTTACAGCGGCGAGCACTACCAGTTAGGGGCGTTGCTCGTGCGCCAGGAAGAACAGCTAGCAGATTCCATTGTGTAGCTGTCGCTCAGGCATAAGAAACGCTTAATGGGCGAGGGAAGATGGGGAATAACGTCTGTTCATAAGAGTATAGGAATGCGACAAAAAACGTACAGTCTGAAACCCGCTCGAAGGAGGAGCGGGTTTTTTTATGATATCAGCATCGACCGTTTCGTGAAAGAACGGCTGGCCTTTTATGCGGAAGCAGCCCGCTTTTTTAAAGGTGGCAATACTTCTTTGGCATCCTGTTGCTTGGAAATCTGATAAAGGACAACCCAGATCAGCGCAAAGCCAAGCGCTTGGGGAAACGTAACGGTTTCTTCCATCGTCACCCAGGAGACAAGCAAGCCTGCCATTGGGAAACTAAGCTCGGCAATCGTAGCTACAGAAGCTTTAATTGCCTGCAAGCCCCGGTAATAGAGTAGCATCGAGACCAAGCCTGGCAAAAGTGCTGAAGCTAGTAAGTTTATGCTAATAAAGACGAGAGCTGCAGCAGAAGCTGGCTCGTTCCATGCATCTGGCGAGGTCAAAACAAGGACGCTGAGCAAGGGCAAAGCCAAGAGAAAGCGGAGCGCTGTCACTGTTTCATAGCGGCATTTTCGTAAAAGCAAACGCCCCATAACGGTGGAGCCGCCCCATAAGGCTGCTGCGCCAATGGCAAACAGGCTGCCAAGTTGAAAAACTTCACCAAACCCGCTAATTGGCAAGGAAAAGCCAAAAGTAAGCAAATAAGTACCAACAAGTGCAATTGGCACGAGATAACCAAAATGTTTTGGCCATGATTCTTTTAAAACAAAACGGGCAAGCACAATCGCGAAAATCGGCTGGAGCTTTTGCAAGAGCAACACCGAATTGATTTGACCCATTCCGTGTGTCGCTGCGTAAGTAAGCCCTTGTGTGAATAACAGCGTAGCAATAGCTGAACCGCCCCATGATATGAAAAGCAAGGCACCAATGTCGACTAACGACAAATGAGCCAAGTCGCTTCTGTATGTCCAAATAAGTGGAACGGCGATAAAAGCCAAAATAATATGTTCGATAAAGACAATTTGCAAAGACGTCATTGTTTCAAGGAGAAGGAGGCGGAAAAGAGGGTTAATGCCCCAGAAAGCTGCTCCTATTACAATGAACCAAAATGTTTTTTGTGTGTGCGGTTGTTGCATGTGATGTCAAAACCCTTTCGTTTGAATCGGCCCTTCCAAAAATCAAAACAGCCCTGAATGTGCACATCCATTCAGGGCTCTTCAAATAAGCATGGGGTACTGCCATGCTTATCCGTTGATCTTCTCCCATCCGGACTTTAACCGTCGGCTTTGGAATTCCACCAAATCAGTCCCCTTTTTGACAAGCGCAAAGGAGAGTCGCGGGCTTTTACCGCCGGCCAGGAGTTTCACCTGCCCCGAAGATACCTATTCATTATTTTTAGCATGTTAATCTTACCGTAATTGTCGGCATTCGTCCAGCGCCAAGAATCCATTACAATTGGTAATTATTTTTAGTACGTATGTTCGTCAAGTTTGTAGGTATTTGCATAAGGTTATGCTATAATGAAAAGCGAACACTTGTTTATAAAGAATGACAAAGGTGGGGCACGTCTTAAAACCGCACGTGCTAAGATTGGAACAGCCCGTGCTCGACGGCAAAGGTTTCGGCTGTCCACCCGCCTGATTTTGTTGGATAAAAATGGACTTAGGATTGAGTGACAAATAAGCTTCATCCCTCACATGTTTGGTTGTCTGCAAGTGAGGGAAGTTTTTGTATTAATAAATAAAGGAGGAAGGTAGCACTTTCGTGAGAAGGGCGATGCCGATTCATGAAAGTACCAAGTGATTATGGACCAAACGTTTCAGCTTGTATCAGAGTATTCTCCCCAAGGGGACCAGCCAAAAGCAATTGAGCAAATTGTAACAGGCATTCAAAACGGCAAAAAGCACCAAACATTGCTTGGCGCTACTGGAACGGGTAAGACGTTTACGATGTCAAATGTGATCCAAGCCGTTAATAAGCCGACGCTTGTGATGGCTCATAATAAAACGCTTGCCGGGCAATTGTATAGCGAATTTAAACAGTTGTTTCCCAATAACGCAGTTGAATATTTTGTCAGTTACTATGATTATTACCAACCAGAGGCTTACGTCCCGTCTTCAGACACGTTTATTGAAAAAGATGCAAGCATAAACGACGAGATTGATAAGCTTAGGCATTCGGCGACAAGTGCCTTATTTGAACGAAGAGACGTCATTATTATCGCCAGCGTCTCTTGTATTTACGGTTTAGGTTCACCAGAAGAATACCGGGACTTAGTGCTGTCCATTCGCACAGGCATGGAAATGGACAGGAACAGCCTGTTGCGGAAATTGGTTGACATCCAGTATGACCGCAACGACATGAATTTTGTTCGTGGTACATTCCGAGTCCGTGGCGATGTCGTCGAAATTTTTCCTGCTTCAAGGGACGAACAGTGCATGCGTGTTGAATTTTTCGGCGACGAGATAGAGCGGATCACAGAAGTGGACGCCCTCACTGGAGAAATAAAAGGCGAGCGTCACCATGTCTCTATCTTTCCGGCTTCCCACTTTGTGACCCGTGAAGAAAAAATGAAAAAAGCGATTGCCAATATCGAAGTGGAACTAGAAGAAAGGCTTTCCGTTTTGCGCAAGGAAGAGAAGCTGTTGGAAGCGCAGCGTTTAGAGCAGCGCACCCGTTACGATTTAGAAATGATGGCGGAAATGGGCTTTTGTTCAGGGATTGAAAACTATTCTCGCCATTTGACGCTTCGGGAAGCGGGAGCAACTCCGTATACATTGTTGGACTTTTTTCCGAAAGACTTTTTGCTTATTGTCGATGAGTCTCACGTTACCATTCCCCAAGTGCGAGGTATGTACAATGGCGACAGAGCCCGGAAAGAAATTCTTGTCAATCACGGCTTCCGTTTGCCTTCAGCCCTTGATAACCGGCCGTTAAAATTCGAGGAGTTTGAAGAGAAAGTTGGCCAGGCCGTCTATGTATCAGCCACTCCAGGACCGTACGAACTGGAACACACGCCTGAAATGGTCGAGCAGATTATCCGTCCGACTGGTTTGCTAGATCCTATAGTAGAAGTCCGCCCGATTGAAGGGCAAATCGATGACTTAATCGGCCAAATCCATGACCAAATCGCCAAGGACGAGCGTGTGTTAGTAACAACGCTTACGAAAAAGATGGCGGAAGACTTAACTGATTATCTAAAGGAAATCGGTATTAAAGTCCGTTATCTCCACTCGGAAGTCAAAACGCTAGAACGGCTAGAAATTATCCGCCAACTGCGCCTTGGGACATTTGATGTTCTTATCGGCATAAACTTACTGCGGGAAGGCATTGACATTCCAGAAGTGTCGCTTGTGGCCATTCTTGATGCGGATAAGGAAGGATTTTTACGAGCAGAACGTTCGTTGATTCAAACGATTGGCCGGGCTGCGCGAAATGCGAATGGCCGTGTCATTATGTATGCCGATAAAATGACCCACTCAATGGAAGTGGCGATCAACGAAACGAAACGGCGCCGTCAAATCCAGCAGGCATACAATGAACAGCATGGCATTACGCCGCAAACGATTCAAAAACGGATACCAGAAGTCGTGCAAGCAACGTATGCAGCGGAAGAGACCGGCGATTACAAAGCTTCGTCGACACCATCGAAAAAACTAGGCAAAAAAGAACGCCAAGCAACGATTGAGCGTGTAGAAGCGGAAATGAAACAGGCCGCTAAAGAGTTGAACTTTGAACGAGCCGCTGAATTGCGCGATGTGTTGTTAGAATTAAAAGCGGAAGGATGACACGAATAAATGGCACATGAACAGATTGTCGTTAAAGGGGCACGATCCAACAACCTAAAAAACATGGATGTAACGATTCCGAGGGATAAGCTTGTCGTGTTAACAGGCCTCTCTGGTTCTGGCAAGTCATCGCTCGCATTTGATACCATTTACGCAGAAGGGCAGCGGCGTTATGTGGAGTCGCTGTCCGCTTACGCCCGTCAATTTCTGGGACAAATGGATAAGCCAGATGTTGACTCGATCGAAGGGCTGTCTCCGGCGATTTCGATCGATCAAAAGACAACAAGCCGCAACCCTCGTTCTACAGTTGGAACGGTAACAGAAATCCACGACTACTTGCGGCTATTGTATGCCCGAATTGGTCGGCCCATCTGCCCTCGTCACGGCATTGAAATTTCTTCGCAGACGATTGAGCAAATGGTGGATCGCCTCCTTGAATATCCAGAGCGTACTAAAATGCAAATTCTTGCGCCACTTGTATCAGGGCGTAAAGGCACGCACGTAAAGACGCTAGAACAGATTAAGAAAGACGGGTATGTCCGTATCCGCGTCGATGGAGAAATGCGAGAAGCATCCGAAGAAATCGAGCTAGATAAAAACAAAAAACATACGATCGAGGTAGTGATTGACCGGATTGTGATAAAAGAGGGCGTCCAAGCGCGAATTGCGGACTCCCTGGAAACCGCTTTGACGCTTGCTGGCGGCAGAGTGCTTGTCGATGTCATCGGCGAAGAGGAGTTGCTGTTCAGCCAGCAGCACGCATGCCCTGAGTGCGGTTTTTCCATTCCTGAACTTGAGCCACGCTTATTTTCATTTAATAGCCCGTTCGGCGCTTGTCCGTCTTGTGATGGACTTGGTTCAAAGCAGGAAGTGGACAGCGAGCTTGTCGTCCCAGACCCAAGCCGGTCATTGCGTGAACATGCCCTTGCTCCGTGGGAACCGACAAGTTCCAATTATTATCCACAGTTATTGCAAGCGGTGTGCGATCACTTTGGCATTGATATGGACGTGCCGTTTGAAAAACTGCCAGCGGCACAGCAACAAATTTTGTTAGAGGGAAGCGGAAAGGAGAAAATCTTTTTCCGCTATGAAAACGACTTTGGCCGCGTTCATGAACATACAATTGTATTTGAAGGGGTGCTCGCCAATGTAGCCCGACGCTATCGGGAAACAAGCTCTGATTATATTCGCGAACAAATGGAAATGTACATGTCGCAGAAAAAATGCCCAACGTGCAAAGGGTATAGGTTAAAAAAGGAAGCACTTGCTGTTTTTGTTGGCGGCAAACATTTAGGCGAAGTAAGCCAAATGACATGTACAGATGCCATCCATTTTGTTAAGGCGCTTGACTTGACTGAAAAAGAACGTGCTATTGCTCGTTTGATCATAAAAGAAATCGAAGACCGTCTAGGCTTTTTAGTCAATGTCGGACTCGATTACTTAACCCTTTCCCGAGCGGCGGGGACGCTGTCTGGAGGGGAAGCGCAGCGTATTAGGCTCGCTACGCAAATCGGGTCATCGCTTATGGGTGTGCTTTACATTCTTGACGAACCTTCCATTGGCCTCCATCAGCGTGACAATGACCGTTTAATCGAGACGTTAAAACATATGCGTGACCTTGGCAACACGCTTATCGTAGTTGAACACGATGAGGATACGATGCTGGCGGCTGACCATATTATTGACATCGGCCCAGGAGCAGGGGTTCATGGTGGATATATTACTGCGCAAGGAACGCCAAAAGAACTAACGGAAAATCCCCATTCGTTGACGGGGAAGTATTTGTCAGGGGAAAAATTTATCCCTGTTCCCCGTGAAAGACGTCCTCTTACTGATCGCTCGTTTACAGTAAAAAAGGCGTCAGCCAATAACTTAAAAAACATTGATGTCACGTTCCCACTTGGCGTGTTTATCGCTGTTACAGGCGTTTCTGGCTCTGGAAAAAGCACGCTCGTCAACGAAATTGTCCACAAAGCGCTGGCGCAGCGGATTCACCGCGCCAAAGCGAAGCCAGGGCAACATAAAGAAATCATTGGCATTGATGAAATGGATAAAGTGATTGATATTGACCAATCGCCGATCGGGCGGACACCACGTTCCAACCCGGCAACATACACAAGCATGTTTGACGATATACGCGATGTGTTCGCGATGACCAATGAAGCGAAAGTCCGCGGTTATAAAAAAGGGCGTTTCAGCTTCAATGTTAAAGGTGGTCGGTGCGAAGCATGTAAGGGTGACGGAATCATCAAAATCGAAATGCACTTTTTGCCTGACGTCTACGTTCCTTGTGAAGTATGCCACGGAAAACGTTATAACCGCGAAACCCTGGAAGTGACCTATAAAGGCAAAACGATTGCTGATGTATTGGAAATGACGATCGAAGAAGGCGCTGAATTTTTTGCCAGCATTCCAAAGATTAAGCGCAAAATCCAGACGCTCATTGATGTCGGTCTCGGTTATTTAAAAATGGGCCAACCGGCGACGACGCTCTCAGGCGGGGAAGCGCAACGGGTGAAGTTGGCGTCCCAGTTGCACAAACGCTCAACAGGACGAACGCTTTATATTCTCGATGAACCGACGACTGGCCTCCATGTTGATGATATTGCCCGATTGTTAAAAGTGCTTCAACGCCTTGTCGACAATGGTGACACAGTCTTGGTTATTGAGCATAACTTAGATGTCATTAAAACGGCTGACCATATCATTGACCTTGGGCCAGAAGGGGGCAAAAACGGCGGCACTATCGTGGCTGAAGGAACGCCAGAGCACGTAGCCGAAACAAGTGCTTCTTATACAGGGGCCTATTTAAAACCTATTCTTGCTCGTGATAAAGCTAGACAAGAAGCGTTGTTTGCCGGGGCAGAGCAAAAAAGTTCATAAAAGCTGAAACATCTTGCCTAGCTGCTCCGTAATACAGTAATAGAAAGCCGATAAAGGAGCGATTGCCATGGAAGAACGTATGATGATCTTGAAAATGATTGAAGATGGGAAGGTTACAGCAGAAGAAGGGTTGCGTTTGCTTGAGGCGATCGGCAAGGACGAAGCCGATTCAGCAAAACAGGATTCTCATCAAGGCGGGCGTGACAGAGACACGCGGGAAGAGTCGCCTCTTTCAAAGTTGAGTGGTTTTTTTGAGACAGCGATTCAAAAAGTGAAAGAGGGCGACTTGGACTTTAATTTTGGAACAGTGACAGAAATTGACCACGTCTTCCAACAGCAAAACATTTCGCCTCGTTCTTTGAAAGTATCATTAGAAAACGGATCAGTTGACGTCGTTCCTTGGGATAAACAAGATGTGCGCTTGGAGTGCCAAGTGAAAGTGTATCGTGTACGTGATACCGAGCAAGCAAAAGATTTCTTCCTAAAAGAATCTGTATTCTCGGCTACAGATGAAACGTTGTTATTTGAAACAAAGACGAAATCGATGAAAGTGTTGGCGACATTGTATGTGCCCCAATCCTCTTACGGGCGTATTAAGCTTTATACGTTTAATGGCGCTTTGAAAGGGGAAGACCTAAAGGCGGATACATTTGAAGCCAACACAACAAACGGTTCGATTAAAACCACAAATATTGAATCGAAAAAAGCGAGCATGGAGACGGTCAACGGCAGCATATCTTGCGAGCAAAGCCAATTGCAACTGCTTGATGCTAAAACATTGAATGGGTCGGTTAAAGTATCTGGATCGATCCAAGACGCAGACGTAGAAACGGTCAATGGCTCGATCACTTATGAGATGGAAGCGTCGACTGATGCAGGCTATGTTGATTTAAAAACAACAACAGGAAGTGTAAAATTGCTTGTTTCCCCTGCTGTACGCATTGAAGCCAAGCTGAAATCAAATGTTGGCTCAATCAATAACCGTTTGGCTGATGTTGAGATTCTCGATGAGAAAAAAGAATTTGCGCAGCGCTACATGCAGTTGACTGGCAACCAGGCGCAAGAAAAGCGGGTCAAAGTCCATGCTGTAGCGAATACTGGCAGCATTACCATACAAGATAAAGACAGTTAAAGGGAATGCCAATGAAAGGAATGGGAAGTATGAAGCGCCTTACAAGGTCTCAAGATAAACGGCTACTTGCAGGCGTCTGTGCCGGGATTGCCGACTATTTGAATATTGATCCGACGATTGTACGGCTTATTACGGTCATTTTAGCAATCCCAACATCGGTTTTTCCAATGGTGCTTGTCTATATAGTGGCAATGTTGCTTATGCCGATAGAGGAGAATGGTTAAAATGAGATGGCTTCTCGGTTTAGTCTTGAACGCTCTCGTGTTATGGATGCTCTCACAACTGTTTTCTGGCTTTTACTTGTCTAGCTTTTTCGCTGCACTAGTAGCAGCGTTTCTCCTGAACATTTTAAATTGGACAGTCAAGCCGATTTTAACAGTATTAACGTTGCCGATCACGATTTTGACACTAGGGCTGTTCTTGTTTGTCATTAGTGCAGTAACGCTCATGCTGACATCGATCTTGATGGGCAGCGCTTTCGAAATCAGCGGTTTCGGCACGGCATTGCTTGCAGCCATTATCATTGCCCTGTTCCAAACATTTCTCATTAACCCAATCAAAAACAACTAACAGGCCGCGAATGCGGCCTGTTGAGGTTGTCGACAAAGTCGATAACTGCTACTCAGACTGATAGAAAACGCTTGTCAGACGAGGAGTGCAGGCGAGGGAAGATGCGAATAGAACGGGGGTTCATGAGCATATGACCGAGGCAAACGACGAAGTATGCGAGCGTTTGCCTACAGTCTGAACAGGCCGCGAATGCGGCCAGTTTTTTTATAACCTTTTTTAGGCGTCTGGCGCAAATCATGCTACAATAGCTCTAGCACGATTCGCTCTTGTAAGTGGACAAATGAGGTGAAAGAAAATGGCAAAAGTCACAGCAAATGATTTGTTAGAGAAATTTCAATTTGAACTTTTAGCTGGCGAAGAAGGAATATACCGGCCGATTACAACAAGCGACATTTCTAGGCCAGGAATAGAAATGGCTGGCTTTTTTACATATTATCCAGCCCGTCGCCTCCAGCTCATTGGACGGACGGAGCTTTCTTTTTTGAAGTCGCTCTCCGACCAAGAAAAGGAAGAACGGATGACCAAATTGTGCACGTATGACACGCCAGGCATTATTCTTTCACGTGGTCTGGAAGCGCCTGAACAACTTATTGCCGCTGCCGATAAACGTGGAGTGCCTGTTTTGCGTTCGACATTAACGACAACGCAACTGAGCAGTCGAGTCACCAATTTCTTGGAAAGCGAATTGGCGCCTGTGACCGCTGTCCATGGCGTGCTTGTTGACATTTATGGCATTGGCGTGCTGATTACAGGCGGAAGCGGCGTTGGCAAAAGCGAGACTGCACTTGATTTGGTTCGCCGCGGCCACCGCCTTGTCGCCGATGATTCAGTTGAAATCCGCCAGCAAAATGAAGATACGTTAGTCGGATATCCGCCGCCGCTTTTGCAACATTTGCTGGAAATCCGCGGGCTTGGCATCATTAATGTCATGACGTTATTTGGGGCAGGGGCGGTTCGCCCGTTTAAACGGATTAGCCTTTGTATGAATTTAGAGCTTTGGGACCAAAACAAAGCGTATGACCGTCTTGGGCTCGAGGAAGACAAAATGAAAATTTTTGATACGGAAATTACCAAAATGACCGTCCCTGTTCGTCCAGGGCGAAATTTAGCTGTTATTATTGAGGTGGCTGCAATGAATTTCCGCCTGAAACGATTAGGCTTTAATGCAGCACAAGAATTTTCGGAACGTTTGACACAAGTGATTGAGCATGGGGAAAATGAATTTTAAAGACAGGGGAGACGAACGGAATGGAAGAACAAATTGAACCGATTGACCGCGTTTTTGTCCAGCTTGGGCCAATCGCGATTTATTGGTATGCCGTCCTCATTTTGCTTGGAGTCGCCGTCGGTTATTTAATGGCACGGCGCGAGTCGGTTAAGCGAGGACTGCCGCAGGAGACGTTTGCTGATTTGCTAGTCTGGGCGTTGCCGATTTCCATTCTATCGGCTCGTGCATACTATGTTATTTTTCGGTGGGAGCAGTTTGCTGATAATCCAATTAGTGTTTTTTATTTGCGTGAAGGCGGAATCGCGATTCATGGTGCTTTAATTGGTGCGGTTGTCACAGCGATTGTGTTTGCCAAAAAACGTGGATTGTCGTTTTGGAAACTTGCCGATGTGGCTGCGCCTAGCATTTTGATTGGCCAAGCGATTGGCCGCTGGGGCAATTTTGTCAATCAAGAAGTATACGGGGCGGAAGTCACAAGGGAATTTCTTGAGGGAATGTTTTTGCCTGATTGGATTATTAATCAAATGTATATTAATGGGACGTACTATCAACCGACATTTTTATACGAATCGCTTTGGAACGTGCTAGGAGTAGTCGTGCTATTGCTGCTTCGCAAAGCAAACTTGCGCCAAGGCGAACTATTCTTATCGTATGTAATTTGGTATTCGGTTGGACGTTTTGTGATCGAGGGCATGCGGTTAGACTATTTATTAATTGGCGATACGCTTCGCACGGCGCAGATTTTGTCGATCGTGTTAGTCGTGACATCGATTGCCCTTTGGGTATACAGGCGCCTTTGGGTAAAACCACCGCGGTACTTGAATCCAGACGCAGCTACCAAACAGAGAAAATAGAGAGGGAAGATATGGATGGGAATGGTGAAACGAGGCTTGCTGTCCGGCCTGTCAACAACATGGACGCTCGGGAAAATCATTTTTCCGGTTACGCTTATTGTTACTTTGCTAGGCTATACGCCTCTACTCGACTGGCTCGCTAAGCTGATCGCCCCTTTAATGGGCTTGATTGGTTTGCCTGGAGAAGCGGCAATTCCTTTAGTTATTGGCAATGTACTTAACTTATACGCAGGCATCGGCGCAATTTTGACATTTGACTTTACTGTAAAAGAAGTATTTATTTTAGCGATTATGCTTTCTTTTTCACACAATCTTATTATCGAATCTGCGGTTGCGACAAAGGTAGGCGTCCGCGTATCGGTTATTGTGGCGGTGCGGATTTTTCTAGCCGTGGCCGCAGCCTTTATCATCAATCTTGTCTGGAGTGGCGGGAGCGAACAAGCGGTCTATGGGCTTGCTTCAGCTCAAGCGCCTCAAGCAACTGGGGTTGTGGGAATGGTAGCCGATGGTTTATGGACTGCCTTTTTAGGTGTTGTGCAATTAGCGGCTATTGTCATTCCCCTTATGCTTGTGGTCCAAATTATGCGTGAGCGCAACTGGCTTGCCGTTATTTCGAAAAGTTTAGCGCCGCTGACGCGATTGATTGGTGTCGGGGAAAACACGGCTGTTACACTCGCTTCTGGGTTAACCATTGGCTTAGCATACGGAGCTGGCGTGATGATCGATGCGGTCAAAGAAGACCGTGTAAAGAAAAAAGATTTGTATGTGGTGTTTATTTTTCTCGTTGCTTGCCATGCCGTTGTCGAGGATACGCTTGTGTTTCTCGTTCTTGGCATTCAAGTGTGGCCATTGCTTGTTATACGCCTTTTGACAGCACTGTTGTTAACAATAGTGATTTCCCGTCTCTGGACACAGCTTGAGAAGAGGAAACAAGGGAACTTCGGAAAGGATGCTGTTTATGACCATTAATACGTTGCTATTTGATTTGGATGGGACATTAATTGATACAAATGAATTGATTATCCAATCCTTTCTCCATACATTGGAACCAGATTTTCCAGGTGTCTATACCCGGGAAACGGTGCTGCCATTTATCGGTCCACCGCTTGTAGACAGCTTTTCACGCATTGATGCTTCCCGTGCCGAAGAATGGGTCCGCACATACCGTGATTTTAACCATCAACAACATGATGCGCTTGTAAAGGAATACCCAGGTGTAAAAACAGGCATCAAGACGCTGCATAAACAAGGTTACAAGCTAGCGGTCGTAACGACTAAAATCAGGGAAACTGCGCAAATGGGCCTAGAGTTGATGGGGCTTTCCCCGTACTTTGATGTGATTGTCGCCTTGGATGATGTAAAACATGCAAAACCGCATCCCGAGCCATTATTAGAAGCTCTTAGGCAACTTGATTCAAAGCCTGAAGAAGCGATCATGGTTGGCGACAATTCACACGACGTATTGGCAGGAAAAGCAGCAGGTACGAAAACGGTTGCGGTTGGCTGGGCATTAAAAGGCGCTGAGCATTTGCGCACATTTGCGCCAGATTACATACCAGCAACAATGGAAGAGCTGGTTGAAATCGTGAATCGCCTGTGAGCAGGAAGACAGAACGTTTTCCGGTAAGCGGGTCGAACTCATTGTGGCAGCTTTACCGAACCGTTTCCTTTTGGAAAGTAGCAAAAACGTTTGCCGTTGCCCAAATAGCGCGCTTCACCCCATCGCTGCGAATGAAAAACTGGCTTTACCGCGTGTTTTTGAAGATGGAAATTGGCGACCAGACAGCCATTGCTTTAATGGTAATGGTCGATGTCATGTTTCCTGAGAGAATTAAAATTGGCGCCAACTCCATTATTGGCTACAATACAACAATTTTGGCTCATGAATATTTGATTGAAGAGTATCGACTCGGCCATGTTGTGATTGGCGACAGGGTGATGGTCGGCGCCAATTGTACGATTCTTCCAGGCGTGACGATTGGCGATGGCGCAGTAGTAGGCGCGGGGACTGTTGTCCATAAAGATGTACCCCCAGGAGCGTTTGTCGCTGGAAATCCAATGAAACAAATAAGGTAACTTCACATACAATAGCGTTAGCTATTGCACGTTCAGACTGTAGGCAAACGCTCGCATACTTCGTCGTTTGCCTCACTCATATGCTCATGAACCCACGTTCTATTCGCATCTTCCCTCGGCTGCACTCCTCGTCTGACAAGCGTTTTCTATCAGTCTGAGGGCGGTTATCGACTTTGTCGACAACCTCCACGTACAATAGCGTTAGCTATTGTACGTTTTTTTTTTGTGAATGGGCCAGTTGACTTTTCGTTAGGGCAATTGTAAACTAGAAAAAACTTTACTTCATTAGTGATTTAGCAAACTAAAGTAAAGGGCAGTTAGGAGCGAACGTTGTGTCTGAGCCTTTTATGTTTGAAAAACCTTTAGGCATGCGCGATGTGCTGCCGAATTTGCATTCAATGCAACGAAAATTAGGCGATCGTGTATTGCAAGAGTTTCGGTTATGGGGATACGAGCAAGTACAAACGCCGACGCTAGAATATTATGAAACAGTCGGGAAAGCGTCTGCTATTTCAGATAAGCAGTTATTCAAATTAATAGATTTTCATGGAAATACGCTCGTTTTGCGCCCTGATATGACGGCGCCAATTGCTCGGCTCGTTTCTTCAAGTATGAAAGACATCCCTTATCCACTTAGGCTATCGTACTGTTCAAGCCTTTATCGAGCTTTGCAAACGGAAGGCGGGCGTCCTGCCGAATTTGCACAAGTTGGTGTTGAGCTTGTTGGTGATCATACCGCTAGCGCTGACGGGGAAATGTTGCTGTTGTTGAACAGAGCCCTTATTCAAGCAGGTCTTGACCATTTTCAAGTTGCCGTCGGACATATCGGTTTTTTAAATGCGTTATTTTTAGAAATTGTTGGCACCGAAGAACGGGCCGAGCTGTTGCGGAGGCAACTCTATGAAAAGAACGATGTTGGTTTCAAAGAGCAAGTAAAGGCATTTGGGCTATCGTCGATTGATGAAAAGAAGCTGTTAAAACTAAGCCGGTTGCGCGGCAATGAAGCGATTCTTGCTGAAGCGGAGGAGCTAACCGAATCACCAGAAGGCAAACAGGCTGTGGCAGAGCTGCGAGACCTTTGGCAAGGTCTGAAAGAGGGAGGGCTTACCCGTTATATGAAGCTTGACTTAAGCCTTGTCCTCCATATGAGCTATTATACAGGCTGCATTTTTGAAGTTTACCATGACCGCCTCCCTCATCCCCTTGGCGGTGGCGGACGCTATGACCATTTGCTTGCCAAGTTTGGCCGTCCTGGTCCTGCCACTGGCTTCGGTTTACGTTTGGATTTGCTTGCAGAAGCAGTAGGCAAACTCGAAGCACAGCCGAAAAAACGCTGCTTGCTTTATAGCAGGGAACGGCGCCAAGAAGCCTATCGAAAAGCGACTGCGCTTCGGGAAAAGGGGATGCAAGTCGTCTTACAAGATGTGGCAGGCGTTGACGACATTGATAAAATGTCCGCTAGTTATGAAGAAATTGTTTATTTAATCGGCAAAACAGAGGAGGGCAAGCGATGACACTGACAATGGCGATGCCGAAGGGGCGGATTTTTGAGGAGGCTGTTCAGCTGCTCCGTTCGGCTGGCTATGACTTGCCAAGTTCCTTTGAGCAATCGCGCAAACTCATTATCGATGTGCCGAATGAATCGCTCCGTTTTATCTTAGCGAAGCCGATGGATGTTCCTACTTATGTGGAACACGGTGTTGCTGACGTCGGTGTTGCCGGCAAGGATGTCATGTTGGAGGAAAAGCGTGACGTCCATGAGGTGCTCGACTTGAACATTAGCGCTTGTCATTTGGCGGTGGCGGCGCTGCCGACGTACCAACGAGGCGAATTAAATCCAAAAGTAGCGTCAAAATACCCGAACGTGGCGTCGCAGTTTTTTAAAGAACAAGGGGAACAAGTCGAAATTATTAAATTAAATGGCTCAATCGAGTTAGCGCCGATCATGGGACTTGCCGGCAGAATTGTCGACATCGTTTCAACGGGACAAACGCTGAAAGAAAATGGCTTAGTCGAATTGGAACAAATTAGACAAATCACATCGCGCTTTATTGTCAATCCTGCTAGCTACCGGATGCGCGCAGGTGAAATTCATGATATGGTTGAGCGTTTGGCGGCCGTTATAGAGGGGGATGGCAGTGAAGATCATTGAGCTAAAAGAAGGAGAGGCAGTTTCCTTAAAGCGCAGCGGCCTCCATGGAAGCGAAGCCGAAATCGCCACTGTGAACACGATCATTGACACGGTAAAAAAGGAAGGCGATCAAGCGTTAGTCCATTACACGCAACAATTTGACGGAGTGGAACTAACAGACTTGTTTGTCACAAAGGCAGAATTGGACAATGCTTACCGCCACATTGATCAACCTGTTTTGGCAGCGATTCGCCAAGCAATTGCCAATGTCCGTGCCTTTCACGAACAACAAAAAGGGAAGTCGTGGTTTCAAACAGCCCCTGATGGCACGATTTTAGGGCAGCGTGTCACACCCCTTGATGCAGTAGGCGTTTATGTACCTGGAGGAAAAGCGGCTTACCCGTCTTCGATTATTATGAATGTAGTACCTGCTCAAGTAGCAGGTGTAAAGGAAATTTCAATGGTTTCCCCAGCTGGCAAAAACGGTTCCCTTCCGCCAGCTGTTCTCGCGACAGCGGCTGAACTTGGCGTCCATACGATTTATAAGCTTGGGGGAGCGCAAGCAGTGGCTGCTTTGGCGTATGGCACGGAAACGGTGCGTCCAGTTGATAAAATTACAGGGCCAGGCAACAAATATGTGGCCCTTGCCAAAAGAGCGGTTTTTGGCGATGTCGCCATTGACATGATTGCTGGGCCAAGTGAAATTTGCGTATTAGCCGATGAAAAAGCGAACCCTGCCTATGTAGCAGCAGACCTTCTTTCCCAAGCGGAGCACGATGAGGATGCGTCAGCCGTGTTAGTCACTCCTTCTAGGGAACTGGCCGAAGCGGTCCAACAAGAAACAGCACGGCAACTGGCTACTCTTCCGAGAAAAGAGATAGCAGGGCGAGCATTAGACCAGTTTGGCACTTTGTATGTGACTGCCTCGCTGGCACAAGCAATTGAAGTCGTCAACCAATTGGCGCCTGAGCATTTGGAAATTGCCACGGAAGAGCCCCTTGCATTGCTTGGTCGCGTCAAACATGCGGGAGCGATTTTTCTTGGTTCGTACAGTGCCGAACCAGTCGGTGATTATTTTGCTGGCCCAAACCATGTACTGCCGACAAACGGAACAGCCCGCTTTGCCAGCCCGCTATCAGTAGATGATTTCGTCAAAAAATCAAGCATTATTTCCTACAGCAAAACGGCGCTAGCTGAGAACGGAAAAGCGATCACGGAATTGGCGCGCCTAGAAGGGCTTGAAGCGCATGCACGCGCGATAGACATTCGATTGGAGGACATGTGATGGCTCGTAGCTATGAATTAACAAGGACGACAGGAGAAACGGACATTTCGTTGCGACTCAACCTCGACGGCGAAGGAAAAGCAGATATCGAAACAGGCGTGCCTTTTATGGAGCATATGCTCGATTTGTTTGCGAAACATGGCCAATTTGATTTGTCTGTCAAAGCCAGTGGCGATATTGAAGTCGATGCTCACCATACGACTGAAGATCTTGGCATTTGCATCGGTCAAGCTGTAAAAGAAGCACTTGGAACGAAGGAGGGCATTAAACGTTATGGAAACGCGTTTGTGCCGATGGATGAGACGCTTGCCCAAGTGGTTGTCGATTTGAGCAACAGGCCCCATTTGGAATTTAGGGCTGACTTTCCGAGCGAGAAAGTCGGCACATTTGATACCGAACTTGTCCATGAATTTTTTTGGAAATTGGCGTTAGAAGCGCGCATGAATCTCCATATAATCGTCCACTACGGACACAATACACACCATATCATTGAAGCGATCTTTAAAGCATGCGCCCGTGCTTTGGATGAAGCAACGGCAATTGATCCACGAATTAAAGGAATATTATCAACGAAGGGGCTGCTTTAATGATTGGCATCATTGACTATGGGATGGGCAACCTCCATTCGGTCTCTAAAGCGCTTGAAAGGTTAGCGATCCCCTATTTTATTAGCAGCAATGGGGAAGAATTGGCAAAGGCCAAGGCGTTGATCCTCCCTGGGGTCGGCGCTTTTCCTGACGCAATGGATATTCTTACACAAACAAACGTCCAGCCTTTTTTAGACAACTGGGTAGCGGAAAACAAACCATTACTCGGCATTTGCCTTGGGATGCAACTATTGTTTGAGTCAAGCACGGAACATCAACCAACAGCAGGCCTTGGTTACTTGCCTGGACGCGTCGAACGTTTTTCTGGAACGACGGCAGAGGGGCACGCCTACAAAGTGCCGCATATGGGATGGAATAAGCTTGAATTCCATAGGCCCACACCACTAACAGAAGGTGTTCCTGAAGGCTACGTATATTTTGTCCATTCCTATGTCGTCCGTACAGAAACGGACATCATCGTTGCAAGCAGTGATTATTACCAAAGTGTCCCTGCTATTGTGCAAAAAGGGCAAGTGTATGGCATGCAGTTCCATCCCGAAAAAAGCAGCACTGTCGGCATGGCACTGCTGAAACGCTTTGGCCAACTAGTGGAGGGAAATTGAGATGAGCTATACGATCTATCCGGCAATTGACATCCGTGCTGGAAAATGCGTGCGCCTCGAACAAGGCGATTACAACAAAGAGACAATATATGGAGAATCGCCTTATACAATGGCGAAATCATTTCAAGACGCAGGCGCGAAGTGGGTACACGTCGTTGATCTAGACGGGGCAAAAGCCAAAAGGCCTGTGAACGATGAAGCGATTTTGACGATCGCCCAAAAATTAGACGTCCCCGTTCAAGTGGGGGGAGGAATTCGCACCGAACAAGATATTGACCACTATATAAACGGAGGCGTCGCCCGTGTCGTCCTTGGCAGTGTGGCGGTTTACCAGCCTGATTTTACGAAACAAATGCTTGCCAAGTATGGAGAACAAATTGCGATCGGGATTGATGCTCGTGATGGATATGTAGCTACAGAAGGATGGCTTGAAACGTCACACGTCAAAGCGGAAGACCTTGCTGCTGAAATGGCCCGCTTTGGCGCCAAAACGTTCATTTTTACCGATATTGCCCGTGACGGCATGCTTACTGGACCGAATATCGAAGCGTGCGTTGCTCTTTCCAAGGCAGCGAATGCCAATGTGATTGCCTCTGGAGGGGTAAGCAGCATTGCCGATTTGGCACAATTGCGAGCTGCTTCCCTTGCTGGGGCTATTGTCGGCAAAGCGCTGTACACGAAGCGGTTCACTTTAGAGGAAGCGTTGGCGGAAGGAGAGTTGTAATGCTAGCAAAACGAATTATTCCATGCCTAGACGTGAAAGAAGGCCGTGTGGTGAAAGGGACGCAATTTCTCTCCTTGCGCGATGCTGGCGATCCAGTCGAACTCGCTGCTTTTTACGACAAAGAAGGCGCAGACGAGCTTGTGTTTCTTGATATTTCTGCTTCCCATGAAGGGCGGGAAACAATGGTCGATGTGGTCCGCGAAGTCGCTGCGACGCTAGCAATTCCTTTTACCGTTGGCGGAGGCATTAACACACTCGCTGACATACGCCGCATTTTGCGCGCCGGCGCAGACAAAGTGTCCATTAACACAGCCGCCCTGCTTCGTCCAGCGTTTATTCGCGAAGGCGCCGATTATTTTGGCTCACAATGCATCGTTGTCGCCATTGATGCGAAATTTGATAAGGCGCTTGGCACGTGGCGCGTGTACACACATGGTGGCCGCAAACAGACTGACTGGTTAGCGACCGATTGGGCCAAGGAGGCTGTCCGCTTAGGGGCCGGCGAACTGCTCGTAACTAGCATGGATCAAGATGGAGCGAAGACAGGGTTTGATTTGTCGTTGTTAAAAGCGATCAATGAAGTAGTGACAGTGCCCGTGATTGCCTCTGGTGGAGCAGGAGCGGCAAGCGACTTTGTTGATGTGTTCAAACACAATTACGCAGATGCAGCCCTTGCGGCATCGATTTTCCATTACAAAGAAACGTCAATTCAAGAAGTAAAAGCCCGTTTACGGGAAGAAGGTGAGTGCATCCGATGAAACCAATCCGCTTTGATAAAGACGGGCTCGTCCCAGCAATCGTCCAAGATGCAAATAGCAAAGCGGTGCTAACGCTTGCTTATATGAATGAAGAATCGCTGCAAAAGACAATGGAGACGAAAGAAACATGGTTTTACAGCCGGTCACGCCAACAGCTTTGGCATAAAGGAGAAACATCAGGCAATACACAACATGTTGTTGACGTCCGCTATGACTGCGACCAAGACGCTGTACTTGTACTTGTGGAACCGAAGGGGCCCGCTTGCCATACAGGGGCATACAGTTGTTTTTCACAGTCGCTAACTGGCGGTACTAGCAAGGTGGCAGGCAATCGTTTTCAAATTTTAAACGACCTTGAAGAAACGATTGCAAAGCGGGAGGCGGAAATGCCAGAAGGGGCGTATACAACATACTTGTTTACAGAAGGCGTCGATAAAATATTGAAAAAAGTCGGCGAAGAGGCAGGAGAAGTAATCATTGCCGCAAAAAACCGCGACCCCGAAGAGCTACGTTGGGAAGTAGCCGACTTGTTTTACCACGTCCTTGTTCTCTTACAGGAACAAAAGCTTCCTTTGGATAAAGTACTGGAAACGTTGGAAGCGCGCCATCAATCATAAGAGCATGTGAAAAACAGCAACCTAAGAACCAGGTTGCTGTTTTTTAGAGGAAACTTTAACATTCATTAGAGGGAAAGCAAAAAGGGGGAAGACAAATGTCTGACATAGCGTTCATTCGAAAAATAGAAGCGTTATCAATGAATGCACAGCCTGCCCTTAAGACAGTGAAGAAAGGCGGATGGATTTTGCGCTTCGCCAATGGTTATACAAAAAGAGCAAACTCGATTCATCCACTCTATCCTTTTTATGGGGAGCTTGAAAAGAACATCGAGGCCTGTGAACAAATGTACCGCAGGAAAAATCTTCCTGTAGTTTATAAGCTGACCGCGGCTGCTTGTCCACGCGATTTGGATAGTTCGCTAGATGCAAAGGGGTATGATTATATAGGGGAGACGAGTGTTCAAGTTTTGTCTTTAGCAAAAATCGGTGAAAAGCCAGAAGCTTATGTCGAAAGTTGCCACCGACTAGACCGAAAATGGTTTGATCATTATTGTCGTTGGAATCATGTTTGCGAAGCAGACCAGCAGACATTAAAACAAATGTTTAACAACATTGCCGCCGAGACGTGCTACATGCTTATAACGGACAAAGACGGGATCCCTTGTGCTTGCGGGTTAGGGGTCATTGAAGATAGGTACATTGGGTTATTTGATATTGTGACAAAGAAGAAGGAACGAAAACAAGGATATGGAACGCAGCTAATCCAACGTTTGCTTCATTGGGGAAAAGAAAATGAAGCAGCCTTTGCTTACTTGCAAGTGGTCCGTGAAAATAAGCCAGCCCTCGCACTCTATACGAAGCTTGGCTTTGAAGAAATGTATGCATACTGGTACCGAGTCAAAAGCTGAGAATAGCGATGTTTAAATAGATTAAACTGGGCTTGTTGGCTTTATTCAGTAAAAGATGGCTAGCGTCCACTCTAAATCAATGAAAATCCTTAAGTTTCGATTTTTTGTAGGCAAGTGGTGTCATGTTCATCACTTTTCGGAATCGAGCGATAAAATAGCTTGTGCTGTTAAAACCTACTTGATAAGCTACGTCCGTTACAGTTGCGTTTGGCTGCTGCAAGAGAGGCAAGCTTTTTTGGATACGGTAATCAGTAACGTATTGAAGGGGGGACGTTTTTAGCATTCGTTTAAAATAGCGGCAACATTCAGAGCGGCTTAGCTGCCCTGCCTTTGCTATATCATCTAAGGAAATGTTCTCTCCAAAGTGGCTATGAATCCATTGAAGCATTCCCTTTACTCGTCGATTTTGCATCATCTTGTTCTGGTCGTATTCTAATCGCAGTCCATTTGAGATTAGAAGTTTCCATATCGCCACCATCTTGGTAGTGACATCAATTTCATAATAAGGGGGCTGCTCTTCAATCGATCGATGGATGCTTAACGTACAGTCAATAATATTTTTCCCCCACCCTTCATCGGCACAAATATCCAAGTAGGGAAGGTTCGTCGCTTGAATGTATGGGCTAACATAAGTTGCAAAAAGCTCTTGCGGCAAAATGAAAGATGGATCGACATTAAGACAAATATAGCGACTATTTAAATGAGGCAGACTTTCAGCCATGTGAAGGCTGCCGCTATTGATGAACACCCCATTCTTCTCATGAACAATAACCGTCTCATTATTGACATGAAAACGTACTTTTCCATTTGTTACAACGACAAATTGTAGCTCATCATGCCAATGAAGAGGAATATAGCCGTTGCTGTTTTCTTTAATGGATGTATGATAGCAGGCAATCGGCAAATCAACAGTTCGATGGGCTGTTTGTTCTTTTAAATGATCATCAATTTCAAAATGGATTGTCCCCACGTTCCACCTCAATATCCTTATACTTTTTCGTTCAATTCGCGTATCTTTAACGGCATTTTTCTTTTATTATAACACCATTATGATTGTAAAGGTGGAGAGAAAGATGAGACGGTATGTAGGCCTCATGCTCGTTTTAGTAGGAGCAGTATGTTGGGGGATGGGCGGAACCGTCGCCCAAAAATTGTTCCAGCAAGACGCTGTTAATATAAATTGGCTTGTGTCCATAAGGCTCTTAATTGCAGGAGCAATGTTATTAATTATACAACTCTTGTTAAAGAATCGGACGCAAATTTTAGGCGTTTGGAAAACAAAGCAATCAGCTGCACGGCTTCTTACTTTTGGAATTTTTGGCATGCTTGCCGTCCAATATACGTACATGGCATCGATTAAAAATGGCAATTCGGCAGTTGCGACATTGCTGCAATATTTAGCACCTGTCATGATCATTCTGTATATGGTAGTTCGCGGGCAAAATCGATTGACTAGGCGTGACCTGATTTATGTGTCTCTTGCTTTGACTGGTTGCTATCTTCTGTTAACAAATGGTTCCCTTTCCGAGCTTTCAGTGCCAGCTTCTGCGATTATTTGGGGAATTCTTTCAGGGGCTGCACTAGCCTTTTACACGTTGTATGCGGTTCCTTTGTTAAAACAGTACGATTCTCTTGTGATTGTCGGTTGGGCGATGCTAATTGGAGGTATGGCTTTAAGTGTGATTCATCCTCCGTGGCGGATTGGGGAGGCAACTTTTCAGCTAGAAACGTATCTACACCTTGGTTTTGTCATTTTTTTCGGAACGATGCTTGCTTTTTGGTTCTACATTGAAAGTTTGAATACCCTTTCTCCGAAAGAAACGAGTCTGCTTGGAAGTGCCGAACCATTAGCTGCGGTAGTGACGATGGTCATTTGGCTCCGTGAACCGTTCGGTGTTTTTCAATGGGGAGGGCTCGCTTGTATTCTTGCTATGATTTTTATAATGGCGTGGCAAAAAGAGGATGCGGAGGCCCAGGCATAGAGATGCTCTCTTGAAGCACTCCCTATTGGCTGCGAACGGTACGTTTTAAACAGAGGGAGAACGGCTACACTGGTTGTAGAGCATAAGGCAGCAGGCAAATGTGGTTGCTAGGTCGTTAACGAACCGACTTATGAAAGGAGAAGGTAACAGTGGCCAGTGAAAAGGAAATCCCAAAAGAATCAGGGGTAGATAACAGTGTAGCCGTACTCCGAGAAGGGTATTTATATGGCACGAACCGAGCCCAAGCATTTCAATCCGATCTTTTTAAAACACGCTTGCTAGGGCAAGAAGCGATTTGTATACGTGGAGAGGAAGCAGCGGAACTTTTTTATGATAATGAAAAATTTAAGCGAGCAGGCGCAGCCCCAAAGCGGGTCGTAAAAACGCTATTTGGCAAAGGCGGCGTTCAAGCGCTTGATGGGGAAGCACACCATCACCGAAAAGCAATGTTTATGTCGCTCATGTCGAAAGAAACGCTAAAAGACATTCGTGCTATTGCTTCAAAACAATGGGAACTAGCTGCTCAAAGATGGCAGAACCAATCAAAAGTCGTTTTGTATGAAGAAGCGCAAGAAGTAATGTGCCGGACTGCGTTCGAGTGGGCTGGGATTCCTCTTGAGGAAGAGGAAGTGAAAGACAAAGCTGAGTGGTTTCGTGCCATGATTGAAGCGCCAGCGGCGATCGGGCCAGCCCATTGGAAAGGGCGGCGCAACCGGGGCAAAGCCGAAAGTTGGGTGAAGGAGCTTGTGGAGGATGTCCGTACGGGCAAGCGCCAAGCAGCAGAAGGAAAAACATTGCATACGATGTCATTCCATCGCGAATTAAATGGTGAATGGATGGACGCTCAAACAGCAGCTGTCGAAATTATCAATATCCTCCGGCCAATTGTGGCCATTTCCATCTACATTTGCTTCACGGCACTCGCTGTCCACCAACACCCGCAAGAACGGGAAAAGCTTGGATCAGACGAAGAAAAATTACAGCATTTTGTCCAAGAAGTCAGGCGCTTCTATCCATTTTTTCCTTTTGTGCCTGCGCGACCAATCAAGGATTTTACGTGGAATGGCTACCCATTTAAGAAAGGCACATTAGTGCTTCTCGATTTATATGGGACCAATCATCATCCGCAGCTTTGGGACAATCCCGAACAGTTTCGGCCAGATCGCTTTGCGACATGGAACAAAAGCCCGTTTGCCTTCATTCCTCAAGGTGGAGGCGATCGCAATACTGGACATCGTTGCGCAGGCGAATGGATCACAATCGAGATTATGAAAGAAAGTTTGGATTTTCTTGTCAATCGAATCGATTATACCGTGCCTGAACAAGATTTACGTTTTCGCTTTAACGAAATGCCCGCTTTGCCCCATAGCCAGTTTGTGATGACGAATGTCCGCTTTCAATAAAACGTGTGCCTCTTTTAAGAGGCACGCTTTTTTATACTGCCAGCCCCGTTATTTCCGAGCTTTAAATGATGGAAGCGCCTGACGCTTAAACGATATGCTTAAAAAGGAAGGAGAAAGTGGAGTACAGCACCCAATTTTCCAAGCTGCCAATAGGGGAGGACACAAAATTTTTTCAAAACAACTTTTTTAACGGTTGTCCTTACAGAAAATCACGTTTAGTGTATACTTGACGATAGATAGATCATTTGCTTGGAGGGACAAGCTTACATGAGCGACGAATCGAAAGAAGATTCAAGGACCATTGTTCCGTTTTACCAAAATGGGGATTATTTTTTTCATAGGGGATTGCAAGCTTTTCACAAAAAACATTTAAATCGGGCTGCAAAACTGCTAGAGCGGGCAGTGAAGCTTACTGCCTCTGAACCGATTTTTAAAATACAGTTGGCTGCAGTGTTGTCAGAACTTGGTGAGTATGGGAGGTCGAATGAACTCTTACAATCCGTGCTGGCAAGCTCCGGCAGTCAACAGCCTGTTTGCCATTTTTTTATTGCCAATAATGAAGTGTATATGGGCCACTTTTATCAGGCCGAAAAGCATGTGCGCCTCTATCTAGAAAAAGAGCCAAACGGGCAGTTTGCTGAAGAAGCGCATGAATTGCTTGAGCTATTTGAAGATGACCCTTTTATGGAGGAAGAAGCGAGTTCGGAGCAATATTTAGACGACCATGAACAGGCATGGCTTCTTTTGCGAAAAGGGCAAGCAGAGCTGGCGGTGCCGTTGCTTGAGTCAATCGTTAGCAAGCATCCTCGTTTGTGGGCTGCCCAAAATCATCTCGCCGAAGCGCTATTTTGCATCGGTGAAACCGAAAGAGCGTTTGCCATTTGCCAGGAAGTGCTCGATAAGGATTCTGGCAACTTGTTGGCATTATGCAATCTCGCATTATTTTACTTTGAAATGGGCTATACTAAAGAGGCGAAATGGTACCGTGAGCGGCTTGCAAGCGTTTATCCTCTTGATTCAGGTCACGCTGCACGCCTTGTCCAAGTGCTATGTGCCCTTGGAAATTATAAAGAAGTCCTTTCACGGCCTTTTCCTACCGATGCGGATGAAGAAGCAGCCCTTTTGCGGTGTTACGGTGTCGCTTCCTACCATGAACAAAATGAAAAAACCGCTTTAGAGCATTTGAAAAAAGCGGCAGCGCTTGGCGACGGAGCTTCGAAACAGCTGATGGAAGCGGTAGCCAACAAACAATCAGACGATATTTCGTTTACATTGTTTGCCGAACGTGGCTTCTTGAGCAGAACATTAGACAGTTAGCTGTTTCTTTCGCTACGATGGAAGCAGATAACTTGAAGAGTAGAGGAGTGCAAGAAACATGGCTGAAGAGACCATTTATGATGTGATTATTGCAGGAGCGGGACCAGCTGGCATGACCGCGGCTGTGTATACATCCCGGGCTAACTTAAATACACTCATGCTTGAGCGTGGGATGCCCGGCGGGCAAATGGCGAATACAGAAGACGTGGAAAACTACCCTGGTTTTGACCACATTTTAGGGCCGGATCTTTCCAATAAAATGTTTGAACACGCCAAAAAATTTGGCGCTGCCTATGCGTATGGCGACATTAAAGAAATTATCGATGAAGGCGATACGAAACGGGTGATTGCTGGCTCAAAAGAATACCGCGCCAAGGCAGTCATTGTGTCAACGGGAGCAGAATATAAAAAACTCGGCATCCCTGGCGAGCAGGAACTGAGCGGCAGAGGCGTTTCCTATTGCGCTGTTTGTGACGGTGCTTTCTTCAAAGAGAGGGAATTGATTGTCGTAGGCGGCGGCGACTCTGCCGTTGAAGAAGCTGTCTATTTAACACGGTTTGCAAAAAAAGTGACAATCGTTCACAGGCGCGATCAATTGCGTGCCCAAAAAATCTTGCAAGACCGCGCTTTTAACAACCCAAAAGTCGATTTCATTTGGAATAAAGTTGTAACTGAGATTAATGAAAAAGACGGCAAAGTTGGGGGCGTGACGCTAAAAGACACGCAAACAGGCGAAGTTTCAAACATGGAAGCCGACGGTGTGTTTGTATACATCGGCATGCTGCCATTAAATGAAAGTGTTCAGAACTTAGGGATTACGAATGAGGAAGGCTATATTGTCACGAATGAGGAAATGGAGACAAAAGTGCCTGGCATATTTGCAGCTGGCGATGTACGGGAAAAATCGCTGCGGCAAATTGTCACAGCAACAGGCGACGGCTCCATTGCTGCCCAAAATGTCCAGCATTATTTAGAAAACTTGGCTGAAGCTGAAAAAGTCGAGAAATAATCGTAGTTCTGAGAGTGAACAAGAGCGAATTTGCTTTAAAGGGGTAAACCGTCATCAGCTTTTAAAGGCGCTGTAATGCAATTGAAATAACGGATCCTTTATAATGGAAGCAGTAATTGACCCCCTTTTTTAAATATAGCTTCATTTTAGGCGCAGATTTCTGCGCCTTTTTTTAGGTTAAACAGAACAAAATAAGCGCCATCATTGTCGCCTCTCTTAATTACTTGTATACTATAAAATGAGGAACGCGAGGTGAGAGGCTTGCAGCGAATAACTAATTGTATACTGGCAACAGCTGATCAATGTTTAATGCTTCAAAAGCCAAGCCGTGGCTGGTGGGTAGCTCCAGGCGGAAAAATGGAGCATGGTGAAACGATTAAAGAAGCTGTTGTCCGAGAATTTCGGGAAGAAACGGGGCTATCCATTAAAGACCCTGAATTGCGCGCAGTGACCACGGTGGTCATTGTAGGTGAGGGGCAAACAATGGAAGATGAGTGGATGATGTTCTCTTTTCTTGCCAGCAGCTATGAAGGCACGATGCTTGATCAGTCTCCAGAAGGGAAGCTTGTCTGGCAAAAACGTGATGCTCATGTGCATTTGCCAATGGCAGAAGGGGACCACCATGTCTTTAACCACATTTTAAATCAAAAGGGCGTTTTATACGGAACGTTTTATTATACAAAGGATTTTAAGTTGATTGATTATCGACTTGATCCGAAACCGATGCAAGAGAAAGGGGCAGCACTATGAACCAGTCTGAAGTCGAGATTGTCATCATCACCGGTATGTCTGGCGCTGGAAAATCCGTTGCTGTCCGAAGCTTTGAAGATTTAGGCTATTATTGTATCGACAACTTGCCTCCAGTCTTGCTGCCGAAGTTTATTGAATTGATTGAGGGCGGAATCGATAAAGTCACAAAAGTGGCGCTCGTCATGGATTTACGAGGGCAGTCCTTTTTTGATGAATTGTTCAAAGCCATTGATGAACTGAATGAGACGCCGGCTAGTAGACTTAAAATCCAAATTTTGTATTTAGATGCAAAAGATTCTAAGCTTGTGCAGCGCTATAAAGAAACGAGGCGTACACACCCGTTAGCCAAAGGCGGCTTGCCACTCGAAGGCATTCAAAAAGAGCGGAATTTGCTTGAAGAAATAAAAGGTCGCGCTCAGCAAATCATTGATACGACAGAGTTAAAGCCACTCCAGCTACGGGAAAAAATCATGCAGCGTTTTGCTGGGAATGACCGCCAAGCATTTGCTGTCCACTTTGTTTCATTTGGATTCAAATATGGCATTCCGATTGATGCTGATTTAGTATTTGATGTCCGTTTTTTGCCGAACCCGCACTACGTTGAAGATTTACGGCCAAAAACGGGATTACAGACAGAAGTGTCCTCTTATGTGTTAAAATGGAAAGAAACAAAACAATTTGTGGAGAAGCTGACTGATTTATTTGACTTTATGCTTCCACATTACAAACGGGAAGGAAAAAGCCAAGTTGTCATTGGAATCGGCTGTACAGGCGGCCAGCACCGGTCAGTGACATTGGCTGAATACTTTTGTGCTCATTACGAAGCTAAATATGATGCGTATACGAGCCACCGCGATATTAACAAACGGAAGGCGAACAGTCGATGAAAAAGAAGGTCGTTGTCATAGGAGGAGGAACTGGGCTTTCCGTAATTTTGCGCGGGCTGAAGACATTTCCCGTCGATATTACTGCGATTGTGACTGTTGCAGATGATGGCGGTAGCTCAGGCATTCTTCGCAAAGAGCTTGATATCCCCCCGCCTGGGGATGTGCGAAATGTGCTTGTTGCCCTTGCTGAAGTGGAACCGCTTGTGGAAGAACTGTTTCAACACCGTTTTTCAAGTGGAGACGGGCTAAGCGGGCATTCACTCGGAAATCTGCTGCTAGCAGGAATGACATCTATTACAGGTGATTTTCAAAAAGGGATTTCGGCGATAAGTCGAGTATTGAATGTAAGAGGGCGTGTGCTTCCAGCAGCAAACGAGAGCATTGTCCTTCACGCGGAAATGCACGATGGCTCAATTGTCTCAGGAGAATCAAGCATCCCCCTTGCGGCTAAAGGGATTAAGCGCGTTTACTTGTCTCCGGAGCATGTCTCGCCTCTACCTGAAACGCTTGACGCCCTTCAGGAGGCCGATTTAATTGTGCTTGGGCCTGGCTCCCTCTATACGAGCATTGTCCCAAATTTGCTTGTCCCTGGCATTAAGGAAGCAATCGCCGCTTCTAAAGCGAAGAAAGCATATATTTGCAATGTGATGACACAGGCAGGCGAAACAGATGGGTACAGTGCTTCTGATCATTTACAAGGCCTGTTTAAACACTGCGGCGACCAATTGGTTGAGTACATCTTAGTCAACAGCACGACAATCTCTGAAAGCGTCCGCTCTCTTTATCGTTTAGAAAAAGCGGAACAGGTTGTCGTCGACAGTGATGTCCTAGAATCAATGGGGGTGACGCCTATTAAAGGCCGTTTTGTCCTTGAGGCGAATCAAAAATTGCGTCATGATGCGATGAAAGTGTCAAAAGCACTAATGAGTTTGCTGGAAGAAAAGGAACAACAACCGACATATCGGGAACGAAACCGTTGTTAGGGCAGCTTTTTGCTGCCCTTCATGAAAGAGAGGGTGAGAGGCGTGTCTTTTGCCGCGAATGCCAAAAAAGAACTGACACAGCTTGAACTTGTTTCTTGCTGTGCTCGGGCAGAGCTTTCTGCCCTCATCCGGATGAACGGGTCGCTGTCGCTTGGCAATAAGCAAGTCGGATTAGATGTAACAACCGAAAATGCAGCCATTGCCAGACGGATTTACACACTTATCAAGCATCTATACCCTAATATCCACATTGAGTTGCTCGTTCAAAAGAAAATGCGACTTAAAAAGAATAATGTTTATATGGTGCGCATTTCCAAAGAAGCGCGCCAATTACTTGAGGATTTGCGGATTTTGAACGGGTCTTTTCAATTTATTCGTGACATTTCTCCGGAAATTGTAAAAGAGTCTTGTTGCAAACGTGCCTATTTGCGGGGGGCTTTTTTAGCAGGCGGCTCCATTAACCATCCAGAAACGTCTTCTTACCATTTAGAAATTTTTTCGCTTTACGAAGAGCATAACCAAGCGATATGTGAACTGATGAACGGATTTTCCCTTTCAGCTAAAACGCTTGAACGGAAAAAAGGATTTATTACGTACTTAAAAGAAAGCGAAAAGATAACGGAATTCCTAAATATCATTGGCGCCCACCAAGCTCTTCTTTATTTTGAAGACGTCCGCATTATGAAAGATATGCGCAACTCTGTTAACCGGCTTGTAAATTGTGAAACGGCTAATTTAAACAAAACCGTTGGGGCTGCCCTTCGCCAAGTAGAGAACATTCGTTTTATTGATAAAACGATTGGCTTGGAAAACTTGCCGCCAAAACTACAGGAAGTCGCTAAGCTCCGAGTGAAGCATCAAGATGTGACGTTGAAAGAATTAGGGGAAATGATGCAGGGCGGAAAAGTGAGCAAGTCAGGTATAAACCACCGGCTCCGTAAGATTGACGAATTTGCGGACAAGCTCCGTAACGGCACGTTTGATGCCAAAAAATTAAATACGCATAGGGGGAAATGAGGAATGGCGCAAAAAGAAGTAACCATCCAACTTAAATCAGGTTTGCAGGCTCGGCCTGCGGCGATGTTTGTCCAAGAAGCCAATCGATTTTCGTCTGAAGTGTTTATTGTAAAAGACAATGCCAAAGTCAACGCGAAAAGCATCATGGGGTTAATGGGCTTGGCGCTCGGCAAAGGCACGACGATCACGATTGTCACAGAAGGGCACGATGAAAAAGAAGCACTGGATGCCTTGGTTGCTTACGTTGAAAACGATTAATGGGTAGCCGGCCATTTTAGAAATCGACTCCTAGCCTAGCTCGTAACAAGAGAGGCGGGCTACAGGAACGTGCTATTCCTTGTGATTGCTGAATCGAGCAGGTAAAGGCATAAGAGGACGAATGTTTATAGAAACATAAAAAGCCAGTTGAGCACACACGCTCAACTGGCTTAAGCTGCGTTAACGGGGTTAACTGGTTTGTGGCTTCGATTGTTTAAACGGATGGAGCTTTCTTTCAATCCAACCCATTAACATGTCTGCAATAATTGCCATAAAGGCAGTAGGAATGGCGCCAGCAAGAATAATCGCCATCCCATCTGTAGCGTTTGTCCCTGTCAAAATGATTTCGCCAAGCCCGCCTGCACCGACAAAAGCGCCAATAGCAGCAATGCCAATCCCGACGACAAGGGCATTGCGGAGGCCGGCCATAATGACGCTAATGGCCAACGGGAGTTCAACCATTCGTAATAGCTGAAAACGTGTCATGCCACTTGCACGCCCAGCCTCAACAAGAGCTTGGTCGACACCTTTCATGCCGACATATGTGTTTTGTGTAATCGGCAAAATGGAATAAAGAAATAACGTCATGACAGCAGTGTTGGGTCCGAGGCCGAGGACGAGCATAATGACAGCGATCATGCCAAGAGCAGGAATGGTCTGTATGATGTTCCCAACAGCCAGAACCCAGCCGCTTAAGCGCCCATATTTGGCAATGAGCACGCCAAGGGGAATCGATACAATCGCAGCAAAAAGGACGCCATAGGCAGCCATAAGAAAGTGGCGATAAAATTGTGCCGCAATGTAGCCGCTGTTTTGGGAAACGTATGTGATGAATTCCTGGAACGTGTCCATTAGTGGCTTTCCTCCTTGTCCTTAAAGTAATTGTTTTCTTCTAAAAAGGTTTGGGCAACAAGGCGCGGATTTTTCAATTCCACGTCGGCCATATAGTTTAATTGTTGCATTTTTTCCGTCGTGATGGTATCAGTTAAGCGTTCTAAAAGCGGCGAAAGCTCTGGATATTGTTCAAGCACATCATTGCGTACAACCGGCGAGGCATCGTAAGGCGGGAAAAACCGCTGGTCATCTTCAAGCACTTTTAAATTGTACTCCTGAATACGCCCATCCGAAGAGTAAGCCAATACAACATCCATATGCCCGCTAGCGTTGGCTTCATATACGAGGCCGACATTCATCGGAAACACGTTGCCAAAAGCAAAATAGCTTTCTTGAAAACCTTGGTAGCCATCGCCTTTGCGATTCACCCACGAATTATCGACGCCAAAACGGAGTTCCGGTGCAAAAGCTTCCAAGTCTGAAATCGTTTCAATTCCATGCTCATCCGCAAATGCTTCGGTAACAGAAAGGGCGTACGTATTTTCAAAACCATACGAATCAAACCAAGTTTGGTCAAAGCGCTCGGAAAATTCTCGTTTCACGATGTCCATTGCTTCGTCTCGGTCGGTAACAGGTTCCATGCCAAGTGCCGCAGACAAGTCTGTACCTGTATAGCGAGCAGCTGTAATGTCCAAGTCACCTTGTACAAGCGCTTGATGCTGGACGACAGAAGAGCCTAGTTTCGTAATTAACTCGGTCTGCAAATCCGTTTCTTCTTCGATCAATAGGGCGACGATTTGCCCTAAAATTTCTGATTCGCTAGTCACCATTGTGCCAATCCGGATTGTTTGCTGGGAAGGGCCAGTTAGCCCTGGCAAAGAACACCCAGTTAATAAAAGTCCCGAAAGGCAAAAAGCAATAATTGTTTTTGGTGGCTTCACAGTGATTCTCCTCCCCCCTTAAGATGTTTGGGATTGTTTATAGCCTTTTGGCGTTAAAGCACGCTCTAATAACAGCAGTAAGCGGTCGGCAAGCAGCGCCAAAATCGTGGCAGGTAAAGTTCCGGCTATGATAAGCGCTGGTTGGAACAAGTTGAGGCCGTCAAAAATGAAATCCCCTAGCCCACCGCCACCGACAAATGCCGCTAATGTAGCCCAGCCGATTAAATAGACGGTTGCTAAACGGATGCCAGCCATAATGACTGGCAATGCAAGGGGAATTTCGATTTTAAAAATTGATTCGATATTGTTCATACCCATGCCTTTGCCTGCTTCCAACACGCTTGGATTGACGCCTTTAACACCTGTGTAGGTGTTTCGTAAAATCGGCAATACGGAGTAAAAAAACAAAGCAATAATGGCAGGCACTTTGCCTGCTCCAAAAATGGGAATAAAAAAGGCTAATATGGCGAGGCTCGGGACCGTCTGCAAAATGCCGATAACAGATATAAGCCGGTCTGCCACACGAGGAACACGTGTAAGGGCAATTCCTAAAGGCACAGAGACAAGAACACCTAAGAGAATCGCCGTAAACGAAATAAACAGATGTTCCCCTGTCTTAAAAAGCAAGTCATGGCCGTATTCTGAAAAAAACGCGATCATCGTTTATCCTCCTTCTTGAGTTGCTTTTAAAAACGCTGTCCGACACATTGGCAGAACACACAAGCACAATCGACTCACGTTTCTGTTTGCTCCTCAAAGTCCATTCCATCGCCCCAAATCGTGTCATAGACAATATCAGCTAAACTGGTCCGTGTCACAATGCCTGCAACTTGGTGCTGGTCATTGACAACGGGCACATATTTGGCACCGCGCCGCAGCATTTTATGGATCGTATCACGCAAAAGGCTGTGCTCTTGAACAGTAAAAACATCTGTTTCCATTGCTTCTTTGACAGTCAATGCTTTTTTATAAAAGGAATCGATCATTTCGACGTCAATGTAGCCGGTTAAGACGTTATCCTGGTTGACAGCAAGGAGTGAGTCGACACGCTTATCGCGCATGAGGGAGATGGCGTTGCGCAGTGTTTCATTTTCATCGACGGTAACGGCGTGTTTGTTCATAACTTGTTCAACAGTGGTTACATCAGCCCGTCCTTGAATGAGGCGGTCTTTGCCGATAAAATCTTCGACAAAGGCATTGGCAGGGGAGCGCATAATCTCATCAGGAGTTCCGGTTTGGACGATTTTTCCGTCTTTCATAATGACAATCCGGTCTGCTAGCTTTAATGCTTCGTCCATGTCGTGTGTAACAAAAACAATCGTTTTGTCGAGGTCTTTTTGTAATTTTTTGAATTCCTCTTGTAAAGAGTCTCTCGTAATCGGATCGAGTGCGCCAAAAGGTTCGTCCATTAAAATCAGTGGTGGATCAGCTGCAAGTGCCCGCAACACACCAATGCGCTGCTGCTGCCCGCCACTTAGTTCGTGTGGGTATTTGTCTAAATATGCCTCTGGCAAATTGACTAGTTTAATCAGTGCTTTTGCCCGCTCGTCTTTTTTCGATTTCGGCCACTTTAAAAGCGTTCCAACAAGAACAATGTTCTCTTTAACAGTCATATGGGGCATTAACCCGATTTGCTGGATGACATAGCCTATTGATCGACGCAATTCGACTGGATCTTGTTTCCGTATGTCTTTGCCGTTAACAATAATTTGCCCTTCTGTCGCTTCGTGGAGACGATTCACCATTTTCATTGTTGTTGTCTTCCCGCAACCACTTGGGCCAATAAAACAAACGAATTCGCCTTTATTTATTTTTAAATTTAAATTGTCTACAGCTGGCCTGCCGGCACCATAACGCTTTGTGACATTTTTAAATTCCAACAAAACGCCCACCTCCATGTCGAATAATGTAAATTTACCAAATAAGTATAAGTAAAAACAAGTCGATTCGTAAAGTCTTATAAACGTTAAAAAATATATGCAATATATACTGCACAAAATTCGCGGCATGTTTTCCTTCCATTTGCTTTGTTTTTCTCCCGAATTCTACCCATTATGGTTTCTAGTCGTTTACAGTGAGAGGCAAACACGGTATGTACAGCAGTAAGCCGAAAAAATAATTGTATCCTTTCCCATTTCAGCGTATAGTAAAGGTAAGGATAAGGAGAGATGACAAATGGCCAATGAAATTATTGATTACCGCGAATATGAACCAGACGGAAGCGAGCGTATGTTGGCGATGTTGCTATATGTATTGAGCTTTCCTGCGCCTATCCTTGCGCCACTTATTATCTGGCTCGTTAAAAGAGATGATTCAGACTTTATTGATTACCATGGCAAGGAATACTTTAACTTTTTGATTTCTTTTTTCATTTACGGAATAGTTGCAAGTGTGACTATAATTGTCTTAATCGGCTTCTTGCTTACACCGCTTGTCGGCCTGCTTGCTATTATTCTTACCATTTTGGCTGCAATTAAAGCATACCAAGGAGAGGAATACCGCATTCCCCTTACAATTAAATTTTTACGTTAAGCAAAGGCACCCCATCATGAGGGATGCCTTAAGGTTGTCGACAAAGTCGATAACTGAGATCAGACTGATAGAAAACGCTTGTCAGACGAGGAGTGCAGGCGAGGGAAGATGCGAATAGAACGTGGGTTCATGAGCATATGACTGAGGCAAACGACGACGTATGCGAGCGTTTGCCTACAGTCTGGAGGCATCCCATAATGAGGGATGCCTTTTCTATTATTTCTGTCCGACAGCATGGATAACATGGGCTGTACAGCGAATGCCGTTTAAAAAGTGGCGAATAGCGAGATTTTCATTTGGCGAGTGGTTGCGTTGGTCAAAGTTTGCATAAGGGACGAGAAGAGATGGTGCTTGAAGGAGCTTTGTCCATACATAGTCTGGAAGCGAGCCGCCAAGGCTTGGTTGGATAAGGGGATCCTCATTAAAACAAGCAGAAATGCCTTCTAGCGCTTTTTGGACGATCGCTGTCTCAATCGGTGTACGGGAAGGCTCCATTGCCCCTAAAAACGTCAACTTGGCATCAGGTCGCCGTGCTTTCACATGGGCAGTCACCTTTTCAAAAATGTCTTTAGGGTCCTGGTCAACAACAAGGCGCGCGTCGATTTTTACGCTGGCTTTGCTAGGAATAATCGTCTTAATGCCATCCTCTAAATAGCCGCTTTTTAGCCCGCATATATTAAAAGTTGGTTCTAGCGCTAGTTTTCGGTAATAGCTTTTTCCGTCAATATCCAAATGGGGATAGCCGATTTTTTGGGCGACTGAGTCTTTTTCAAAAGGGAGTGTGGCCAACAGCTGTTCTTCTTCAGCGCTGGCAGGGCGAATATTGTCGTAAAAGCCTTCGATTAAGACGCGCCCGTCTGTGCTGCGCATTGTCTGAAGCAGCTCCATAAGGTCCCAAGCTGGATTTGGGACAATGTTGCCTGTATTGCCAGAATGGTTGTCGAAATCGGCGTTTTGCAGTTCAATTTCAAAAGAAAGGATGCCGCGGACGCCAAGGAGAACAAGGGGAGAGCCGCTATCATGAGAAGGCCCATCAGCTGTGCAAACGAGATCAGCTTGCAGCAATTCTTTGTTGCTTTGAACAAAGTCTGGCAAATGGATGCTGCCCATTTCTTCTTCCCCTTCAATAACGATTTTAATGTTGACGGGTAAAGCGCCAAATGCTTCTTGATACGTTTTTATGCCAAGAAGTTGGGCAACGATTTGCCCTTTGTTGTCGCCTGCGCCCCGTGCAAAGATACGCCCGTCCCGGACCGTTGGCTCAAATGGAGGCGTCTCCCACTCGCTTAATGGGTCAGGAGGCTGTACATCGTAATGTCCATAAATTAACAAAGTTGGCGCGTGTTTGTCTGTGAGAAGTTCACCGTATAGAATAGGATGGCCCTCTGTTTCAAACAGTTCAGTCCGGGCACCGACTTCCTCCATTAGCGCTCGCATTAACGCTGCGCATTCGCGCATTCCTTTGTTTTGAGTGCTAATGCTTTCTTGGCGCAACAGTTTAAACAACGTAGCCAATGAATCGTCTGTTTGCTTGGCGACAATGTCGTCAATTGCTGGAATGCTCAGAATAAATTCCTCCTAGTCTTAGGCGAAAGCAAAAAGGCTAGCGCCATCGTGTTTTTTAAATCGTAACACGGCCTACTGAAAAAGGGAATTGAATGAGGGCAGGCTGCAACTGGTGGTAACAAAAAAGCTTCCGCAAAATGCGGAAGCTTTTTTATGTTATTTCGTTGGTGTGTCAATCACTTTGTCGATTAAGCCGTATTCTTTTGCTTGTTCGGCTGACATGAAGTTATCACGGTCAGTGTCTCTTGCAATTCGTTCGTACGGTTGACCAGAACGTTCTGCCATAATTTGATTGAGTTTTTCGCGCATTTGAATGATGCGGCGGGCATGGATTTCCATGTCTGCAGCTTGGCCTTGCATGCCGCCAAGTGGTTGGTGGATCATCACTTCGCTATTTGGCAATGCCATCCGCTTGCCTTTCGCCCCAGCAGTGAGCAAAAATGCGCCCATGGAAGCAGCCATGCCGATGCAAATCGTTGATACATCTGGTTTAATGAATTGCATCGTGTCATAGATCGCCATTCCAGCAGTAATCGAGCCGCCAGGAGAGTTAATGTATAAGGAAATATCTTTTTCAGGGTCTTCTGCTTGCAAAAACAACATTTGTGCAACGATCGAGTTGGCGACATTGTCGTCAATCCCGCTCCCTAGCATAATAATGCGGTCTTTCAATAAACGGGAGTAAATATCATATGCACGCTCGCCACGGTTTGTTTGTTCAATTACTGTAGGTATTAAATTCATCGCTCTTCCTCCTCATGTCATATTGACTAAAATCCTTGAAATTGTTGCTCTGTAATCATCATACTGCAAAGGTCAATAAAGGTCAAATAAGTTGCTTCTTTTTTCAAAAGTATGTACGGAAACAACAAAAAAGCAGTTTCATCCATGTACTATTCCTTGTGATGACCAAAAAGCCCTTCTTTCATGATAGACTAAATTATAAAGATGTAAACCTCTATGTTTTACGCCGTTCACAACGTTGCTTTTTATTTTTTTAAAGGAACAAAAGAGCTAGGCAACTGCTGAAATTAAAAAGAAAGCGTTTACATAAACAAGCCATTTGGTTTATGCTATGACATGTAGAGGAAAAAGAGCATTTAAATTCGCCTAAGCGGTATGTAAAATCAATGTAAGGAAGTTCGAAGTTCGAGGAGGGGTTGAATAGATGGAGATTGGCTTACTGCAACGTCAGACAACTAGTTTAGTGATGACCCAAGAGTTAAGGCAAGCGCTCCACTTGCTACAATATTCGTCTGTGGATGTCATTGCCTATTTGCGGGAACAAGCGCTAGAAAATCCTCTACTCGAATTACATGAACGATCAACTCTTTCCCGTGAACGGGAACTGGATGGCACAAGGCCGATCAGGCAAACGGTGTCAAGTGACGACAAACAGGCAGCGTTGCAAAATGTTCCACAAAGAGGGCGGACGCTTGCTGATGAGTTGCACGAACAGCTGATTGAATCGCCGACGCTGAGCGAAAACGATAAATGCGAGCTTACTTATTTGATTGGCAATTTACGGGAAGATGGCTATCTAGGAGAAGAGCTGCCTCAGCTTTGCGCAGACCGGAAAATCGCTGAATCGGAAGGGGAAAGGTTGCTCGCCATATTGCAAAGTTTTGAGCCTGCAGGCGTAGGGGCCCGTTCCCTTGGGGAATGCTTGGCCTTACAACTTAAACGAATGCCTGATTGCCATCCTCTTGCGATTGACATCGTCTTAAACCATCTCGAAGCGCTAGCTGCCCGGAAGTGGAAGCAACTTGCGAAACAATACGGCGTCGCTGTTCAAGCTATACAGCAACTATACGACCAATTAAAGGAGCTTGACCCAAAGCCTGGACTACGTTATTCGAAGGAAACGGCCATTTACGTCCAGCCTGATGTGCTGATGGCAAAGGATGAATCTGGAAAGCTGCTTGTCTTCATGAATGATGACATACTACCAGCCATTCGCGTACATGAGGAATACGACCATTTGTTGAAACAACAAGTCGAGACAAGCGCGTACGCGAAGCAAAAAAAGCAGCATGTCGAGTGGTTAAAGCGCAGCCTTGAACAACGCCAGCAAACGGTGCGTCGCGTGGCGGAAGTGTTGGCGAGCGAGCAGGCAGACTACTTGCTTCAGCCTAATGGGGTGCTCAAGCCATTGACGTTAAACGATGTTGCCCAAGTTCTCGGCATCCATGAATCAACCGTAAGCCGGGCAACAGCAAATAAATATGCACAAACACCTCGTGGCTTAGTCGAATTAAAAGGATTGTTCTCTGCCCATGTTTCAAAGTCAGATACCCAATTAACCAATCACCACGTTAAAGTGTGGCTTAAAGAAATGATTAGCGTAGAGGATAAAAGCAAACCTTTGTCAGACCAAAAATTAGCGGAGCAGTTGAGAATCGAAAAAGGAGTAGCTTTGTCGCGGCGGGTAGTAGCAAAATACCGCGATGAACTTGGGATTTTGCCATCTTCGAAACGGAAACGCTACAACGAAAGGACTGGATAATGAACGTCGATTTTTATACGAAAAAAGGGTGTCCCTTGTGCGACAAGGGGTACGCATTGCTAAAAGAATTAGCCGATTGTTACTCGCTTGTAATTCAATGCCATGACATTTATCAGGATGATGTGCTTTTAGAGAAGTACCAACTTAAAATCCCTGTTGTTTGTATAGACGGCCAAGAAATTGGCTACGGCTTATTAGAGAAAGAGTTGCTCCAAAAACAGATCGAACGCATTCGTTCAATAAAGCAGTAAGCATGTACAAATGGAAAGGCGACGTCCTGCTGACAACACATCGAAAAACATAAAGACTGCCTGTTCCCATTTAACGGGGATAGGCAGTTTCAGTCAAAAAGAGAACCGATTGGCTCTCTAGTAAAATTAAGCTTTTGGCTTTGCCGTGTGAATGAAAGTAATATCGCCTTTATCATGATCGCCAATAGAAGTAATATCGCCTTTATCATGATCGCCAATAGAAGTAATATCGCCTTTATCATGGTCGCCAATAGAAGTAATATCGCCTTTATCACGGTCGTCAATAGAAGTAATATCGCCTTGATCACTGCTGTCAATGAAAGTAATGTCTCCTTTATCTCGGCTATTCATTTCACTGTTAGCCTGTGTGTTTGTAAAAACAACAAATGAAGCTGCTGCGATTAAAGAGACGCCAAGTGAAACGACCAACTTTTTCTTAAACAACTGAATCAACTCCTAAAGTATGTTGGTATAAGCGTGCACCATGGGCCACTTTCATATATTTCAATGCCAGTTTAGTATTTCCTTCCTTTTCTGCAAAGTGAGCGGCTTCTTCAGCAAGTTCACTTACCTCAAAGTCCATTCCTTCTTTTTGGAGCTGTGCAATCGCTTCGTCAACCAAATCATAATTTTTTTCGATGTGAAGGCCTTCCGTAAACAAGCAGCGTGCGTTGTATTCTTTGCTTTTGTAGTAGGCGGCACCTGCTTTTGCAATTTGGAAATGGGGGAGGGCTTCTTCGATTTTTCCTTGATTAAAGAGGACGTTACTTAAATTGTATCTAGATTTGGCACCGAAAATCGTGTTTTTGTGCTCAGGAATATCAAGCGCTCGTTTAAAATACGTTTCCGCCTCGTTAAACTTTTTTTGGCCTTGCTTGTTTAAACCTAGCGTCCGCAACACTTGTCCATATACAATTGGAATGCCTTTAGCACGCTCTAACGCCTGCTTTAGGATAGCTTCGCCTTTTTCAGGGTTGTTTAATTCTTGATGAATACAAGCAGTGATAATTTGGCAGTTTATCGCTGGCTCATGATATTGAAGCCGATCGAATAGGACGTTTGCTTGTTCCATGTAGGACGAAGCAATCAAATAATGGTTGAGACGATAATAAACAAGGCCAATATATTGATAAAATTCCGCTTCCTCCGCCTCATCGTTTACGTATTCTAGTAGTCGTTCGGCTTTGCGAAACAGCTTTACAGCAGACCGGTACCGTTCTTGCGTAAACTCGTATTGGCCACTAACAAAGTAATAAAGATACTTGAGAAGGTCATCGATTTCGGTCTTTTCAGAAATCGGCTCTATTTCCTCAGGGCATTCGTTTTTATCGTAACGGCTGACTAAAATCTGATGTTTAAATTCGACTAGTGAGTAGAAGGCCATAAACTTGTCGCTTGGATCCATCGCTGGTAAAAGCTGTTTGACCTCTTCTTTTAAAATAATCGCCTGTTCATATGACTTAGAAAGAAGGCAACTATACCATTCTGCGATTTTTGCCCCAACCGATTCAGAACGTATCGTCCTCCCCATAAAACCAACCTCCTAATGAATCCCATTTATATTCATATAATAGCAAAGAAAATAGGACTTGCCTACTATTATAAGAATTTTCCCCAAAGTTATAAAATGTTATCTCTGAAAACAAAATAGGAGCATGTTATTTTTGATTTTAACAATGGCTTGCCATTATCAAACGGAGGATGTTTTAGTTGTCTGTTTTCGACTTCCTTGGTACAATACAAGTGTAGTGAATGTTTTTGCTCTAACCGGGACATAATATGTCTGCGAGGGACGTTATATGTCCCGATAAACGGAGGAGGTGTTACATGCGGACGCTTATTAATCTGCAAAGACAAATTGTTCCCGAATTAATGGAAACAATGGCAAAGCGTTATCGCTTGCTGCAATATATCCGTTTAATGCAGCCAATCGGACGCAGAAGCCTAGCAACCAATTTGCAAACCTCCGAACGTATCGTCCGTGGGGAAGTGACGCTTCTTAAAGATCAGGGGCTCATTGAACTGACGACGGCTGGCATGCGCCTAACTGAAGCAGGCGAATCGTTGTTTTTAGAGCTTGCCGATATGATGGCAGAGCTGCTTGGGCATCGCCGGCTGGAAGAAAAGCTGGAAGAAAAGCTTGGCGTCGGCCAGGCGATTGTTGTCGCTGGCGATAGCGACGAAGAAGAATGGGTGAAGCAGGAGTTAGGTAGAGCTTGCGTCGATGAATTGAAACGTGTGGCTAAAAAAGGCGACGTCTTCGCCGTAATGGGCGGCACAACGCTTGCCGCAGTAGCAAATATGGTCACGCCAGATGAGACGCTAGCGACAACGACGTTCGTGCCCGCTAGAGGCGGGTTGGGCGAAAAAGTTGAAATCCAGGCTAATACCATTAGTGCTGAGTTTGCCAGACGCTCAGGAGCTTCTTACCGGCTGCTGCACGTTCCTGATCAATTAAGCGAAGAAGCATACCATTCACTTGTATTGGAACGATCAGTTAGGGAAATCCTAGATGTGATTACGTCTTCTGCGGTTGTCATGCATGGCATCGGCGATGCGAGGCGAATGGCAGCTAGGCGCGATTCTGGTCAGCCGTTTATCGAGACATTGAAACGGGAAGAAGCGGTAGCAGAAGCGTTCGGCTATTACTTCAATGCAAATGGAGAGATTATCCACAAGCAGCGAACAATTGGCTTGCAATTAGGCGAGCTGGAAGGCAAGTACGTTATTTCAATCGCTGGCGGGCATACGAAAGCAAATGCGATTCTCGCTTATATGAAGAATCGGCCAAGTGATGTACTTGTAACAGACGAAGGGGCAGCCAGACGGCTGTTATCCGAGTAAGATCCTGTAAAAAAGGCAACTGCCTTTTTAATAAAAAGAAATTAACGCTAGGAGGAAATCATCATGGCAACAAAAATTGGTATTAACGGATTTGGCCGTATCGGCCGTAATGTATTCCGCGCTTCCCTTAAAAACCCGAATGTAGAGGTAGTGGCAATCAACGATTTGACAGATGCCAATATGCTGGCACACTTGTTAAAATATGATTCCGTACACGGTGTTCTTGACGCTAAAGTTGAAGCAAAAGACAACTCACTTGTTGTCGATGGAAGAGAAATTTTTGTATCTGCTGAGCGCAACCCTGCTGAGATTGGCTGGGACAAGCACGGCGTTGAAGTTGTAGTGGAATCAACTGGTTTCTTCACAAAGCGTGCAGACGCTGCGAAACACCTTGAAGCTGGCGCGAAAAAAGTCATTATTTCTGCTCCTGCTTCAGACGAAGACATTACCATTGTAATGGGGGTTAACGAAGACAAGTACGATCCAGCTAACCATCATGTGATTTCAAATGCCTCTTGTACAACAAACTGCTTAGCGCCGTTTGCAAAAGTTCTTAACGATAAATTCGGCATTCGTCGCGGCATGATGACGACTGTTCACTCTTATACAAACGATCAGCAAATCCTTGACTTACCGCATAAAGATTACCGTCGTGCTCGTGCGGCTGCGGAAAACATCATTCCGACAACAACTGGTGCAGCGAAAGCTGTTGCCCTTGTGCTACCTGAATTAAAAGGAAAGCTTAACGGCGGGGCGATGCGTGTACCAACTCCTAACGTTTCTTTAGTTGACCTTGTAGCTGAGCTCGACAAAGACGTAACCGCTGAAGAAGTAAACGGAGCACTTAAAGAAGCAGCAGAAGGCGATCTTAAAGGCATTCTTGCTTACTCTGAAGAGCCGCTAGTTTCTGGCGATTACAACGGCAACCCACATTCTTCTACAATCGACGCACTTTCAACGATGGTCATGGAAGGCAATATGGTCAAAGTAATTTCTTGGTATGACAACGAATCTGGCTATTCTCACCGTGTTGTAGACTTGCTTGATTACATTGCTGGCAAAGGGCTTTAAGTAAAAATAGGCTTCAGAGGAGGAAGGCCATCTGCCTCCCTCCTTTGCGCTGTCTAGATGTCCGATAGGAGGATCAAGTAATGAACAAAAAAACGCTTTATGACTATGATTTTGCAGGTAAAACCGTATTTTGCCGAGTTGATTTCAATGTTCCGATGAAAGATGGAAAGATTACTGACGAAACGCGGATTCAAGCAGCTTTGCCTACGATTAAATACTTAAGTGAACAAGGGGCGCGCGTTTTGCTAGCAAGCCATCTTGGCCGCCCGAAAGGCGAAGTGGTAGAAAGCTTGCGCTTGGCGCCTGTCGCGACACGCCTTGGCGAGCTGCTAGGAAAAGAAGTACAAGCCGTCCAGGAAGCGCACGGTCCAGTAGCAAAACAAGCAGTGGAAGGTCTTGAAGACGGTGGCGTCTTGCTGCTTGAAAATGTCCGCTTTTACCCAGGGGAAGAAAAGAACGATCCTGAATTAGCGAAAGCGTTTGCTAGCCTAGCCGATATTTTTGTCAATGATGCATTTGGGGCGGCACACCGTGCCCACGCTTCAACGGAAGGCATTGCCCACTATTTGCCGTCAGCAGCTGGTTTTCTAATGGAAAAAGAGCTTGATGTGCTCGGCAAAGCGTTAAGCAACCCTGAACGTCCGTTTACAGCAGTCATTGGTGGCGCAAAAGTAAAAGACAAGATTGGCGTTATTGACAACTTGCTAGATAAAGTCGACAATTTAATTATTGGCGGCGGCCTCGCATACACGTTTGTCAAAGCGCAAGGCTATGAAGTTGGCAAGTCGTTGCTTGAAGAAGATAAGCTCGATTTAGCCAATCAGTTTATGGAAAAAGCTGAACAAAAGGGCGTTAAGTTTTATATGCCTGAAGATGTGATTGTTGCCGATGATTTTTCTGACGACGCCAACAAAAAAGAAGTGGCCATTAGCGACATTCCAGCTGATTGGGAAGCGCTTGACATTGGGCCGAAAACACGAAAAACCTATGAAGCTGTATTAAAAGCTTCAAAATTAGTGATTTGGAATGGGCCAATGGGTGTATTTGAACTCGAATCGTTTGCAGGTGGCACAAAAGCGGTCGCAAATGCGCTGGCAGAGGCGTCAGATACGTATTCAGTCATTGGTGGCGGCGATTCAGCGGCAGCCGTTGAACAATTTGGCCTTGCCGACAAAATGAGCCATATTTCAACAGGCGGAGGCGCCAGCCTTGAATTTATGGAAGGCAAGGCACTTCCAGGCGTTGTCGCACTATCAGAAAAATAATGCAGCGAGGTGATACTATGCGTAAACCAATTATCGCAGGAAACTGGAAAATGAATAAAACAATCGGCGAAGCTGTTGATTTTGTCGAAGCAGTAAAAACGAACGTTCCCGCAGATGCAACGGTTGATTCGGTTGTTTGCGCACCAGCCTTGTTTCTTGACCGTTTGCTCCAAGCGGTAAAAGGAACCGAGTTAAAAATTGGCGCTCAAACGATGCATTTTGAAGACAATGGCGCGTTTACAGGGGAGATCAGCCCTAAAGCATTGTCTGACATGGGCGTCCATTACGTGATTATCGGCCATTCAGAACGGCGAGAAATGTTTGCCGAGACAGACGAGACTGTCAACAAGAAAGTGCATGCCGCATTCGCCCATCAGTTGGTTCCGATTATGTGTTGCGGTGAAACGGCTGAAGAGCGTGAAGCTGGTAAAATGGAAGCTGTTGTAAAAGAGCAAGTAGAAAAAGGTCTTGCTGGTTTAAGCGAAGAACAAGTAAAACAAACGGTAATTGCGTACGAGCCTATTTGGGCGATCGGCACAGGCAAATCAGCGACAGAAAAAGACGCGAATGAAGCTTGCGCTTACGTGCGTCAAACGGTGGCCGCTAATTTTTCTGAAGCAGCAGCTAAGGCAATTCGCATCCAGTACGGCGGCAGCGTAAAGCCTGGCAACATTAAAGACTACATGGCCCAACCGGACATAGATGGCGCCCTTGTTGGTGGAGCCAGCTTGGACGCAGATTCGTTTTTAGAATTAGTGGGGGCAGCACAATGAGTAAAAAGCCAGTAGCCTTAATCATTCTCGATGGCTTTGGCCTGCGAGAGGAAGAGAAAGGCAATGCCGTGGCACAAGCCCAAAAACCGAACTTTGACCGTTACTGGAACGAGTTTCCACACGCCACGTTGCGGGCAGACGGCGAAAATGTTGGCTTGCCAGAAGGGCAAATGGGCAATTCAGAAGTTGGCCATTTAAACATTGGTGCTGGGCGCATTGTGTACCAAAGTTTAACGCGTGTGAATTTGTCGATTCGCGAAGGCGACTTTTTTAAGAATGAGACGTTCATAAAGGCAATGGACCATGTTAAAGAAAAACAATCGGCACTCCATATATACGGTTTGTTGTCCGATGGCGGCATCCATAGCCACATCGACCATATTTATGCCTTGCTTGATATGGCAAAACAACAAAACGTCGAGCGCGTTTATGTCCATGGCTTTTTAGATGGCCGCGACGTCGGCCCCACTTCAGCAGAAGTATACTTAAAAGGATTGCAAGACAAATTTGATGAAGTTGGACTCGGTAAGCTGGCGACTGTGCACGGCCGTTACTATGCAATGGATCGCGACAAACGTTGGGATCGAGTTGAAAAGTCATACCGTGCAATGGTTTATGGCGAGGGCCCTGCCTATAAGAACGGGCTAGAGCTGCTAGAAGACAGCTACAAAAACAACATTGTTGACGAGTTTGTCATTCCGTCTGTTATCACAGAAGAGAATGGTACACCTGTAGCAACTGTCAAAGACGATGACGCCGTCATTTTCTGCAATTTTCGCCCTGACCGTGCTATCCAGCTATCACAAGTTTTCACGAATGAAGACTTTCGTGGGTTCGACCGAGGGGAAAAGATGCCGAAACGCCTCCATTTTGTCTGCTTAACGAAGTTTAGTGAAACAGTGAAAGGCTTTGTTGCCTTTAAGCCGACTAACTTGGACAATACGCTTGGCGAAGTCCTTTCCCAGCAAAGCTACACACAGCTACGGATTGCGGAAACCGAAAAATACCCACATGTGACGTTCTTTTTCAGTGGCGGGCGTGAAGAAGAGTTTCCAGGCGAAGAGCGGATTTTGATCGACTCGCCTAAAGTCGCTACTTACGACCTTAAACCGGAAATGAGCGCTTATGAAGTAACCGATGCGCTCGTCAAGGAAATCGAAGGCGAAAAACATGATGTGGTTATCTTAAACTTTGCCAACCCTGACATGGTTGGGCATTCTGGAATGTTGGAGCCAACAGTAAAAGCGATTGAAGCCGTTGACGAATGCTTAGGCCGTGTGGTCGATGCATTGCTTCAAAAAGGCGGAGCGGCGATTATTACAGCTGACCACGGCAATGCCGACGAAGTCGTGACACTTGATGGCAAACCGATGACGGCGCATACGACAAACAAAGTGCCTGTCATCGTAACGGAAAAAGGAATCACCCTTCGTGAAGACGGCATTTTAGCTGACTTGGCGCCGACTGTGCTTGATTTGCTTGGCGCGGACAAGCCGAAAGAAATGACAGGCAAGACGCTTAAAACAATAAATTCAATTTAGGAGTGAATTGACATGACGATTATTTCTGATGTTTATGCACGTGAAGTCCTTGACTCTCGTGGCAACCCGACTGTAGAAGTAGAAGTTCATCTAGAATCTGGCATTATGGGCCGTGCCCTCGTGCCAAGTGGCGCCTCGACTGGCGAATACGAAGCGGTAGAACTTCGCGACGGCGGAGACCGTTATATGGGCAAAGGTGTCCAAAAGGCAGTTGACAATGTAAATGAAAAGATCGCTCCTGAACTAATCGGCGAAAACGCGTTGGACCAAATTGGCATCGACCGTTTGATGATCGAACTTGATGGGACAGAAAACAAAGGCAACTTTGGCGCCAACGCGATTCTTGGCGTGTCAATGGCCGTTGCCCACGCTGCTGCAAATGCACTAGACATTCCTCTATATGTCTATCTTGGCGGCTTTAATGCGAAGCAACTTCCAGTGCCAATGATGAACATCATTAACGGTGGAGAGCATGCCGACAACAACGTAGATATTCAAGAATTTATGGTCATGCCTGTCGGCGCAGAAAGCTTTAAAGAAGCGCTTCGCATGGGTGCGGAAATTTTCCATAACTTGAAGTCAGTTCTTAAAGCGAAAGGCTACAACACAGCAGTAGGCGACGAAGGAGGCTTTGCTCCGAACCTTTCTTCAAACGAAGAAGCGCTTGCCACGATCATTGAAGCGATTGAAAAAGCAGGTTATAAGCCTGGAGAACAAGTGAAGTTGGCAATGGACGTTGCTTCTTCTGAGCTTTACAGCAAAGAAGACGGCAAATACCACCTTGCTGGCGAAGGCAAAGTTCTTTCTTCTGAGGAAATGGTTTCCTTCTACGAAGAACTTGTTTCGAAATACCCAATTATCTCGATTGAAGATGGCCTTGATGAAAACGATTGGGAAGGCCACAAACTTCTAACAGAGCGCCTTGGCGATAAAGTTCAACTTGTTGGTGACGATTTGTTTGTCACAAACACGAAAAAGCTAGCGGAAGGCATTGAAAAAGGCATTGGCAACTCGATTCTGATCAAAGTAAACCAAATCGGCACATTGACGGAAACATTCGATGCAATCGAAATGGCAAAACGCGCTGGCTATACAGCTGTTATTTCCCACCGTTCTGGTGAAACAGAAGATGCGACGATTGCTGACATTGCTGTTGCCACAAATGCTGGCCAAATCAAAACAGGCGCGCCGTCTCGTACAGACCGTGTCGCCAAATACAACCAACTTCTTCGCATTGAAGATGAGCTTGCTGATCTTGCTCAGTACAATGGTTTGAAGTCTTTTTATAACTTGAGCAAGTAAGTGGTTAATAGCAACGCCCCTCCTGATTAGATACAGGAGGGTTTTTTCGATTGTGGGGAGGAATCATTAAATTAAAATATAAATAACTCAATATTATGAATATATTATAATGAATGAAATATAAAATACTATATGTTAATGTTAAATTGTACTTCTTATAATTCAATTCTGAATATAAGGAGCAAAAAAATATGGGAGGGATTTTTTTGAAAGTAATCGCAGGTAGGTTCACTTTTGTAATGTTGGCCATTTTATTTGTAATTGGCACAACAGTATCTTCGGTCGCAGGTGCGCAGAGCATAACCGATGAACAGCTACGAAAACAAGTTAGTGAAAAGATAACGAAAGAACTAGGCATTGAGTACTATGAGGTAGAAACAAAAGAAGCTGAAACATATGTAAATGATTTGAAGAGTAATTCTTTATTTGTAAATGAGGCTAATTCTGATATATCAGAATATTAGGCCTATGGTATTACTGGACTTCCAGCAGAAGGTTTTGAGGACAACGTGATTGTCATTAACGGCTTTTTAGATAATTCAAATGAGTTTATAGCCGTTTACAACAAAGATTATAATGGGCTTGGTTTTGCTACGATCACTGACGATTCTGGTGAAGAAATTACAGTTACATTTATTGCAGAGGATAGAGTCGAGACATCTAGTTTGTCTGAAGAAGAAGCAAAAACTATCCAAAAAAATTATGCCGTAAATATGGATAGTAAAATCGAAAAATACTTAACTGGAGGAGATGAAGATTGTAATTGTGGACCTGAAGAAAATGTGTCAACTGGTGAAGTAATTACACATGACTATCCTTGGTATGCTTCTTTCTTATGTTCTATTGCTGGAAGCATTGCATGTGTTAGCTTATGTATTGCTTTTGGGGTCGTTCCAGTTGCTGGTTGGTCTCTTGCCTTTTTCTGCGAGATGTTTTGTACGGGTGCATGGGGAACCTGGTTATGCCCTTAAAACAATAGGGTAAGGTTAGTAGCATGGACCTTTATGTAGTCCATGCTACTTTTAAAAATAGTCGTGACGGCATAAGAACTTCGGTTTGGTGTCTAAAAATGAGAAATTGATAAGTAAAAGACACATAGGCTATTTAAGTCATATCAAATTAAGCATAATTAGCCTTTTCCCTTTCCCTGTCTAAGAATGTAGAAACAGTTTTTACCTTAATATTAATAGTCGACAGACTTCTGAGCAGTTTTATACAAATTTCGGAATGCTAAATAAACTGATATCCAAGCTATAAGATAAAAAAGAAGGTAAATTGAAGAAAAGGCAGTGACGGTCTCAAACTTTATGATGTGCATGGCATACGCCCCAAATGCCATAAACAGTAAAAAAAACATCGCAATACCTGTATAACGCAAACTAATCAGTTTTTGTTTATCAACTTTTTTGGGATAATACCGAAAAGTGAACCAGCATGCGACAACAAATAATGTTCCGTAAACAGTGAAAATTCCGGCTAAGTTAGCGTTTATATTGCTAAAATAAATTGGAAAGCTAAACAAACCTAATCCGGCAAACACCAGACTTAAAGAAACATTGAATCCAAAGTGGTTACCGTTAAAAGCTTCCTTTTGCTCTTGTCGATACAGGGATAATATTTGGGTAGATAGTTCTTCTGCAGTAAGATAGGAGTTTAACACTCTTCTTTCGGCATCGTTTGAGCTACAATTGTACTGGGCGCAAATCTCTTCTTTTTCAGATAGCAAGTGATCCTTTATCTCGTTTATATGGCTTTGCCTTTCCCCTCTTGGTAATTCTCTAATCTTACTGTCCACTTCAGCTAAATAATCTCTAAAGCTTAGCTACTGTTTAGCCACTAGTCTCACCTTCCTTTAAAGATATAAGAAATAAATATAAATTTTGATAATGTTCAAGTCTTTTGTTTAAAATTTCCTTCCCTTCCTCAGTAACTATATAATATTTTCTACTGCGTCCCTCATGATCTTCTTGATAAGAAGTTAACCATCTGTTGTTTGTCATACGTCGTAATATAGGATAGATTGAACCATTTGCAATTTGAACGATAGATTCCTTTCTTAGTTTTTTAGTGATCTCATAACCGTACATGGGCTTTTTTGCTACTAAAAGTAAAATGGCAAGTTCGAACATCCCTTTTGTAATTTGGCTACTCCAATCGTTTCTTTTCGAATTAATATCCATATTACCAATGTATATGATAAACATATATATGTCAATGATACATATAGGTTTTTAAAATAAAGTAAGTATGTTGGGCTCATGCTAAAGCGCAATGATTTCCATTGCCCTTTTCTACGCTTGTGGCAGGGGGAAAGGCGATAAAAAGACGGAATTAAAATTAATGTTTTGACAATAAGCGTTTTTTGTTCTATAGTGTGATATATCAGATTTCATATTTTAAATTGGAGCTGGTTGTATGACTGATAAGGATGAACGTTTCTTTTCTGTTGATCCCAATTTAGTAAAGTCACTGCGTGAACTGGCAGTCGAAAAAATCCGCGAAGGAATTGTAAGCGGATACTTTGAAGTTGGAGAGCATTTAAAAGAGCGTGAGTTATCGAAGATGATGGGAATTAGCACGACGCCGATCAAAGAAGCGTTTCGGATTTTAGAAAATGAAGGCATGCTAGTAACCGTTCCGCGCAAAGGGACATTTGTTTCAGAGTACGCTTCTACATCAATTGAAGAAATTCTTCTTCTACGCGCCGCCGTTGAATCGCTATGTGCCCGCCTTGCTGCAGTCAAAATGAGCGAAGAAGACGTGAAGGAACTTGAGCAAGTGGTGCTTATCATGGAGAGCCTTCATAACAAAGGTGATTCAGATGCCTTGATTGAACAAAATTCACGGTTTCACCAAATGATTATTACCAGTACCGAAAATAAGATGATGCAAACGATCTTAGCTAACATTCGCAGCATAGACAAAGCCTTCCGGAAGCGTGCCCTTAAAGTGGAAGTCGAGCGCGAAGTCGGCTATCAAGAGCACAGAGCAATTTTTGAGGCGATTAAGCAACGGGAGCCTGAGCAGGCCGAACAGCGAATGAAAGACCATATTTTGCGGACGAAAGACAATATTTTGGCTGCAGAAGCGAGAGCACAGGCCGAAAGAAATCCATGATCATTCATCGGCCTATATAGGCCGAGAATGGTCAGAGCTAATTTTTTAGAAAAGGGTGATGAACTGTGGCAAAGAAGCCGTTGGCAAAAGCATTAGAAACCATTTCTGGCATACCAATCACGCCGTTTCGAAAATCAGACGGCAGCATCGATTGGAACCACTACAAGGAAACGGTCGACAGGATTGTCGACAATGGCATTGATGTGATCGTTCCTTGTGGAAATACGAGTGAATTCTATGCGCTGTCTCTTGAGGAAGCAAAAGAGGAAGTCCGGCGCACCGTAGAATATGTTAATGGGCGTGCGCTTGTCGTCGCTGGCATCGGATATGCGACGTCAACAGCGATTGAACTTGGAAACGATGCGATAGCGGCCGGGGCAGATGCGGTCATGATTCATATGCCGATCCACCCTTATGTGACAGCGGGCGGTGTGTGTGCCTACTTCCGCGAAATCATCGAGGCACTAGATTTTCCGTCACTCGTTTATTTTAAAGATCCTGAAATTTCCGACCAAGTGCTCGTTGATTTGGCGCCACTTGAAAACCTAGTCGGCGTCAAATATGCGATTAATGATTTGCCTCGCTTTGCCAAAGTTGTACGTTCGATTCCAGAGGAACATCAGATCGCTTGGATTTGTGGAACAGCAGAGAAATGGGCGCCATTTTTCTGGCATGCGGGGGCAAAAGGGTTTACTTCTGGGCTTGTGAATCTTCTGCCCGAAAAAGCAGTCGATATGCTGGAAGCATTGCGAAACAATGACAACGATACCGTGTGGCAAATTTGGGAAGACATTGTCCCTTTCGAGGACTTGCGCGCGAAGTACAACCAAGGCAATAACGTCGTCGTCATTAAAGAAGCAATGGAAATGCTTAGGCAAAATGCTGGGGTGACAAGGGCACCTGTGAATGAATTAAGCAACGAAGATAAACAGCTTGTGACAGAACTGCTTTCTAGCTGGAAGTTATTACAACCTACGAAAGGATGAGGCAAATGGCGATCAAAACAGAAGTCGTATTTGGCAATTATATTAACGGGCACTGGAAACAAGAAGCGGCTCCCCCTCTCGCAAGCATAAATCCGTCCGATGTCGAAGAAATTGTGGGCTATATCCAGAATTCCCCGGCTGATGTCGTTGATGACGCGGTTGCAGCGGCGAAGGGCGCCCTTTTGCCGTGGCGGAAGCTGACAGGAGCGGAGCGTGGCCATTATTTGTATCAAGCGGCCAATCAGTTAGAAAACCGCCTCGATGAAATTGCGGAAACACTCGCCCGTGAAATGGGAAAAACATTGCCTGAAGCAAAAGGGGAGACAGCTCGCGGTGTCGCGATCCTTCGGTATTATGCCGGAGAAGGGTTAAGAGCTGATGGCGAGGTGATCCCTTCCACAGACAGCGAAGCGCTCATGTTTACGAAACGTGTTCCCCTCGGCGTCGTTGGTGTGATTACGCCATGGAATTTTCCTGTTGCGATTCCTGTATGGAAAATCGCTCCAGCGCTTATTTATGGCAATACGGTTGTGTTTAAACCAGCAACAGAAGCAGCTGTAACAGCAGCAAAAGTAGTGGAGTGTTTTGCGCAAGCGGGACTTCCTGAAGGTGTGCTCAATTTGGTGACAGGGTCTGGCAAGGTGATCGGAAATGCACTAGTCGCCCATGAACACGTTCACGGCCTAACGTTTACTGGCTCAGAACAAACAGGTAAGCAAATTGGAAAAGCAGCAGCTGCAAGGGGAGCGAAGTACCAGCTTGAAATGGGTGGAAAAAACCCTGTTATTGTCGCAGAAGATGCTGATCTTCATGTAGCTGTTGATGCAACAATTAGCGGTGCTTTTCGCTCTACAGGACAGAAATGTACGGCGACAAGCCGCGTCATTGTCGCTGAAGCGATTCTTCAGGACTTCCAGGAGCTTCTTCTCGAAAAAACAAAACAAATTACAATTGGCAAAGCTCTAGACGATGGCGTTTGGATGGGGCCTTGTGCAAGTGAGGCGCAGCTTCGTACCGTTCTAGACTATATTGAAATCGGCAAAAATGAAGGCGCGAAACTTTTATGCGGCGGCAAGAGGGTAACAGACGGAAACCGGTCGGCAGGCTATTTTGTTGAACCGACGATTTTTACAAATGTGAATCGCCATATGCGAATTGCCCAAGAAGAAATATTCGGCCCAGTTATTGCTCTTATCACAGCGAAGAACATGGAGGAGGCGATCGAAATCGCCAATGACAGCCGGTACGGGTTAAGTGCCTCTATTTTCACAACCAATATTGAAAAAATGCTGTTGTTTATTGATGAAATGGATGCGGGCCTTGTTCGTGTTAATGCAGAAAGTGCCGGTGTTGAATTGCAAGCGCCATTTGGAGGAATGAAAGCGTCTAGCTCCCACTCTAGAGAACAAGGGCAAGCGGCAAAGGAATTTTACACATCAATCAAAACAGTATTCGTGAAAGGGTGATAAGGATGAAAATTACAAATGTGCAGTTAACGGCAATCGGTATGCCACGCTTGACTGGCTTTGTCAATAAACATGTGATCGTGCAATTGTTTACAGACGACGGCATTGAGGGGATTGGCGAAATGTCAGACTTCTCTCATTTGCCGAAGTATGCGGTTGACATTGTTGATTTGGAGCGTACGTTAAAACAAATTCTCGTTGGCAAAAACCCATTTGACATAGCCCCTATCAATACAGAGTTAAATGGAAACTTCCCTGAAGCGATGTACTACTATGAAAAAGGCAGCTTTATTCGAAATGGCGTTGACACAGCGCTTTATGACCTTTGTGCAAAAGCGCTAGGCGTGTCTGTGTCCGATCTATTAGGCGGCCGCCAACGTGAGAAAATCAAAGTATGCTTTCCGATTTTTAGGCATCGCTTTATGGATGAAGTTGAGGCGAATTTAGAGCTCGTTAAAAAGCAATACGAGAAAGGTTTTGACGTATTTCGCCTTTATGTCGGCAAAAACGTTGATGCGGACGAGGCCTTTTTAGCAGGGGTTTACAACGAGTTTGGCGGCAAAGTAAAAGTGAAGTCCCTTGATTTTAGCCATCTCCTTGATTGGAAGGAAGCGTTACGGATTACTCGGCGCTTAGCGAAATACCCAATCGATCTTGTTGAGAGTCCGGCACTCCGAAATGATTTTGCAGGACTGCACCATTTCCGGATGCGCTGTGAATTGCCGGTAAGCGAACATGTCTGGAGCTTGCGTCAGCAATCGGAAATGATTAAACATGATTCAGTTGATATTTTTAACATTGCCCCTGTCTTCATTGGCGGCATTACACAGGCCAGAAAAGCGGCTGATGCAGCGGCTGTAGCTGAAAAAAGCGTCCTTATTGGGACAACGCAGGAACTATCAATTGGCACAACAGCGATGGCCTATTTTGGTTCAACACTCGACCATTTAAACTACATTTCCGATCCAACTGGCCCAGAGCTTTATGTCGGCGATGTTGTGAAAAACAAAGTCTATTATGAAAACGGTTACTTGCATTTGCCTGAACGTTCAACTGTAGGGCTCGGAATGGAGCTTGATTGGGAAAAAGTCGAGCAGTATCGGGTCGAGTCGCTCAATTGGGAGGATGTATCCGTCCATCAACTGCAAGATCGAACATCACAAACGCGCGCTTAAGGCGGGAGGAGGTGTAAGTCGTGAAATGGTTCCCTTTGTTTGTGCTGCAGGCTATTCTTCTAGTGGCCTGCAGCAACCACGACGAAACAGCCGTTACGCAAGCGGCCATTGATACGTATCCAAAGCAAACGATTGAACTTTATGTCCCTGCCTCGCCAGGGGGGCAGTCTGATGCGGGAGCGAGGGTGTTAGCGCGTCATATTAGCAAGTATTTAGATAGCGATATTGTCATTGTTAATCAAGATACAGCAGGCGGGGCACTAGCGTTTGAAAATGTCTACCGCGCCAAAGCCGATGGATACAAGCTTCTCTACTATCACCAAGCATTGCACACAAGTTATGCCGTTGGCCAATACGATTATTCGGCGTTGGAAATGACGCCGATTGGAACGTTTGCTGGCATTAACCAAGTTTTTGTCACGCGTGCTGATGCCCCGTGGGATTCATTAGAAGAACTTGTTGAGGAGGCGAGGCAGCATCCTTACGAAATCCTATATGGTGGCCAAATTGGCGGCACTACTCATTTTATGGGGGAGCAACTTGGACAAGTTGCCGATGTCGACATTAAAGTGCTTGATGTCGGAGGAGAGTCTGACCGGATGACGGCATTGCTTGGCAACCAAATTGATTTTGTTTCTACTGGCATTGGCAACGCCTTAAATTATATTGAATCAGGCGATTTTAAAGCGTTAGCCGTTCTATCAGAAGAACGGGATGAGCTGGCACCTGATATCCCGACTGCCCTTGAGCAAGGGTATGACGTACAGTTTCCAATCATCCATACGTTATATGGACCGCCTAATTTGCCTGAAGAGATCATTCACAAATGGAACGCAGCAGCAGAGCAGCTTGCAGAAGATGAAGAGTATGTACAAGACCTCGCCACAACGTTCCAGAGACATATTCAAATGGATCATAATGAAACCCTTACATTCAACCAAGAAGAACTCAAAAAAGCAGAAGGCATCGCGTTTGAGTTATTCCAAGAAGACTAAGGATAAGGGGGAGCCAGTATGTCAAAACTCGATTGTTGGATTGGAATGGGAACGCTCCTTGTCGGCGCCTATATGATTTTGGAAACGCTTACGATGGATTATATGAGGCTCATGGATGATCCTGGGCCGGTTTTGTTGCCAAGGGTTGTCGGAATGGCGCTTGTTGTTTGTGGTGTTGCTTTAACAGTAGGTGGATTAAAAGCAAAGAAAAAAACGGAGCCGAAAGACGACTCGCCTGAGGCGAAAATCCGGCAAAAGAAAATGTATATGATGTTAGGAAGTTTGTTTTTATACGCCGTCGCTTTTTCGACGTTAGGATACGTATTAAGCACGTTCCTTTTTTTAGCTGCCACGACTTTATACTTGTCGAGTAAGCGAACGAAAAAGCATGTTGTTCAAGTAACAGTGGCATCACTGCTTATTACTTTTTCAATCTATTGGATATTTACCGAATATCTAGATGTTTTATTACCAGACGGATTTTTTCGATGAAGGGGGACGAAATCAATGGATGTTTTACTTGCGAGCATAACTGACGTGTTCACCCCTTTTGTCGTTCTATTAATGGTACTAGGGGTATTCTTAGGCCTTATATTTGGCACAGTGCCTGGCTTAACCTCGACGATGGCAATGGCCTTGTTCGTGCCGTTTACGTTCCAATTAGAACCGATACAAGGAATTAGTTTTCTTGTCTGCTTGCATTTAGGCGGCGTTTCTGGTGGGCTCGTTGCTTCTACACTTTTAGGAATACCTGGAACGCCCTCATCGATCGCTACAACGTTCGATGCGTACCCAATGGCGAAAAACGGCGAACCAGTAAGAGCACTTGGCATTGGCATTGTTGCCTCGCTTGTTGGCGGTTTGCTAAGCTTTATTGCTTTAACCACTATTTCTCCCCTCATTTCGAGGTTTGCGGTACAGATGGGGCCATTTGAGTTTTTTGCTTTAATCTTTTTCGCTCTCTCCTTGCTTGCCGTCCTTGCCCAAGGCAGCATGTTGAAAGGGATTACCGCTGGCTTTATTGGTTTAGCAATTGGCATGGTAGGGTTCGCGCCAATTGATGGGCTGCAGCGCTATACGTTTGGCGTGTTAGAGCTAAAAGGCGGCATCAGCTTGTTGCCGCTTATCATGGGCTTATTCGCTATCGCTCAACTTTTAGCGGAAATAAAGGCGGGCGATGAGCGAAAGGAAATGAACTTTTCTGTGAAAGGCATTGGCATTAAGGTGGCCGAAATATTCCAAAATAAGTGGAATATGCTACGCTCGTCATTCATTGGAATTGCATTTGGGATTTTGCCAGGATTAGGGAGCGGCACATCAAACCTTGTTGCTTATGCACAAACGAAGCAAGCGTCAAAAAACCGTGACAAGTTTGGGAAAGGGGCACCTGAAGGCATTTATGCGTCTGAATCAGCGAACACAGCAGCTGTTGGTGGATCGCTTATTCCGATGCTGACTCTCGGTATACCTGGCGATACGGTAACAGCGATTTTGCTCGGTGGCTTTATGATCCACGGCATTCAGCCTGGCCCGCTGTTTTTTGCGGAGAACCGCGAAATTGTCAATGTCGTCTTTATCGCTTTCTTCGTTGCGATCTTTCTCGTTCTGTTGTTTCAAGTGTTCGCGATGCGCTTTTTTACACGTGTGTTGATGATTCCAAAGGAATATTTATTCCCCATTATTCTTGTCTTATGTTTTGTCGGCGCCTTTGCCACCAACTCTTCTGTTTTCGACATTGGCGTCATGCTCTTCTTTGGTGTTATTGGCTACATCTTGTTAAAGGCCAAGTTTCCGATTGCTCCGCTCATTTTAGGCTTTATTCTCGGGCCTCTTCTGGAAACATATTTGCGGAGAGCGCTCATGTCGACTGGCAATGTGGCCGACTTTTTTACAAAACCATTTTCGGCGATTTTTATTTTAATTGGAATCGGCTGCGTCCTATTTACGTTTATCAATGAAACACGCTCAACCAAGAAAGACTCGAAATCAGCAAGTATGTAAGAAGTTGACATCCAGGCAATAGAAGCGGCTGAAACTGTAGTTTTCCTTAAGGTTTGGCATTTTATAAAAGCCATGCTATCGTAAAAGGGAAAGAAAAAACGGGAGGCAGGCGTGTATGGCTGACAGTGAAATTCTTCCCCCTGCTGTAGCAACTTTTTTAAACGGTGAACAATTAGAAGAAAAGCAGCATGAGGCGATGCATTTTTTGACGGTTGATGACAATGGGTTTCCATATAAAGCGATGGTAAGCGTCGGCGAAGTGTTGGCCTATTCAAAAGACCGGTTACGGATTGCGTTATGGAGCGGAACACAAACGGATAACAATGCGACGCGTTCGGAAAAAGCTGTGCTGTTACTCGTTACGTGCGAAACGGCTTTTGATATTCAGCTAATGCTCGAACCGATAGGTCGTCAAGAGGGCCTTGCCCTTTACGAAGGGCGCGTCTTACATGTGAAAGCCGACCAAGCGCCTTATGCTAAATTAGAGTCGGCGGTACGCTTTACGTTAAAGGATCCAGATGCTTCACTCGCCCATTGGCGCCACAAACTTGAGCTTCTAAAAAACTAGCCTATTGTTTTCAAGGGCGTGGCTATGCTAAACTAGTGATACTGACGTGTTCGTGGAGGTGTTTGTTGATGCAGCTGTTTTTGATGATCGCATTAATTATTGTTTCTGTCCTCTTAGTCGCTGTCGTTCTTTTGCAGCCAGGTCGCAGCTCTGGGTTATCGGGCGCCATTACTGGAGGGGCAGAGCAGTTGCTAGGAAAACAAAAAGCGCGCGGGCTTGATGCGGTATTGCATCGAGCAACAATCGTACTTGCTGTTTTGTTTTTTATTTTGACAGGGTTAAATGCGTATTTCCTATAAACGATGCGGAACACCTGGGCTTGCCAGGTGTTTTTTCTGTTTTCTGTTTAATCGCAGCTTAAAAAAGGAACAATCGGATATAGAGGTGATGAAGTGCGCTTAATCATTTTAGACCAAGTGCCTATAACGATAGGGCAAACAGCGGAACAAACAGCGGAACGAACGTTCTCTCTTGTTGAGCTTGCCGAACAATGGGGGTACGAACGGTATTGGTTTGCCGAACACCACGGTACGAGGGGGCTTGGTTCCAGTGCTCCTGAAGTGTGGATGGCAGCTGCTGCCGCAAGGACAAAGACGATTCATGTAGGCTCTGGAGGCATTTTGTTGCCCCAGTATAGCCCTTATAAAGTAGCGGCTCAGTTAAGGCAGCTAGAAACGATGTTCCCAGGTCGAATTGACGGCGGCATTGGCAACTCCCCTGGTGGCCCTGAACGAATCCGCGCGGCTCTTGCGTATGGACATACAGAGGGGATCGCCATGTTTTGGGAGAAAGTCGATGCCCTTTCCAAGTGGATACAAGGCGGCAGGCACAAGGAAGTGACTGTTTCGCCGAAACCAGCAAGTACACCAAACTTGTTTATCCTTGGTCTTGGAGAACGGAGCGCCATCGAAGCGGGCCGGCGGGGGTTAGGTTTTGTCCATGGGCGTTTTATCGAGCCTGGACGAGGGAGGTTGGCACACGCTGCATATCGACAAGCGTTTAAGGGCAAAGGGAAGCCAGATGCGTTAACGGCCGTATTTATCATTTGCGGCGAAACGGACGAGCATGCTGAAGAGTTGGCAAAGACCCAAGATTTATGGTTATTGCGGACGGAAAAAGGTTTAGATAGCCGCGTGCCAACCAGCATAACAGCCGCCTCTGCTCAGCTAAGCGAACAAGACCGTGCCCGTATCCAGGCGAATCGGAAGCGGATGATTATTGGCGGGCCTGAAACTGTAAAACGGGAATTAGAAAAAATCGCGAATGAAACAGGCTGCGACCAATTTCTAGTTTTAACGAATATCGATGATTTTGATGAAAAATGCCGTTCTTATGAACGGTTGGTGAAGGCCACAAAGTCGATAATATCAGCAGATTAAATAGAAAACGTTGTCAGCTGAAGATTGCAGTCGAGGGGAGAGGCGAATAGAACAGGCGTTCATAAGCATCAGCAAGGCAAATGAAAACATATGTGAATGTTTGTCTACAGTCTGTATCGTTCGTATGCTCGGCTGACAATCTGCTATCACGACTACAAAGCAACAGGAGGAACCTTTTGTGATTGGGTGTCTATGTATACATGGCTTTACTGGGGATCCGTGGGAAGTACAGCCTATTGCCGATGAACTGGCAAAGCAGCCTGGCTGGCTTGTTTATACGCCTGTATTGCCTGGCCACGGCCAAGGAAGTTTGCGGGAGTTAAAGCATGTGACATACAAACAGTGGGTATTTGCTGTGGAAGTAGCGGCTGAAGAAATGAGAAAACGGTGCGACCGCCTTTATGTGATTGGTTTTTCAATGGGTGGAATGCTTGCCAGTTACATAGCAGCCCGTTTTCCTGTCGACAAGCTTGTACTGTTAAACGCTGCTGCCTACTATATGAATCCGAAACAGTTTGTAAAAGACATGTTCTCTGCCATTCGCTACCACCTGACTGGCGAACAAGAAGGCGATGAGCTGATTGAACTTTATGAAAGGAAATTCAGGACAACGCCATTCGCCGCTGTACACCAATTTTTGCAACTCGTCCAAAAAACGAAGCCTTATGCAAGTAAAGTGACGGTGCCAACGCTCATTATCCAAGGAGAGCTTGATGGCCTTGTTCCATTAAAGTCAGCTTATTATCTTTATGATGTAATTGGGTCCAAAACAAAACAAATTAAAGTGATGAAACGATCACGCCATATGATTTGCCATGGATATGAAGCCGATAAAGTGATTGAGGAAATTAAAATGTTTCTGACAGATAGACAAACAGAGAGGGAAGATGACAATGAAATTAGTGCCACCTAAACCTTTTACATTTGAAGGAGGACAGCGGGCTGTTCTGTTATTGCATGGCTTTACAGGAACGACTGCTGATGTCCGCATGCTTGGCCGCTTTTTGCAAAAGCATGGCTATACATGCCATGCCCCTTTATATAGAGGGCATGGCGTGCCGCCAGAAGAGCTTGTAAAGTACAGCCCAGAAGATTGGTGGGCTGATGTACAGGCAGCGTATGAACAATTGCAACAAGATGGCTATAAGGAAATCGCAGTGTGCGGATTATCTCTAGGTGGTGTTTTTTCATTAAAAGCAGGTTTCTCTATGCCTGTAAAGGGAATCATATCGATGTGTGCCCCTGTCAGGCCCAAAACGGAGGAAGCGATCAAAGTTGGGATGCTCCGTTACGCGAAAGAGTACAAGCGTCTTGAAAAGAAAGAAGACGCGGTGATCGAAGCCGAAATTAGCGCGCTTGCAGAAAAATCGCTTGAGCCGCTTTATCAGTTGCGGCAGTTGATGGATGACGTACGGGAACAGCTTGACTTGATTTATGCGCCAACGTTCGTTGTCCAAGCGCGCTATGACGAAATGATCGATACCGAAAGCGCTACGATCATTTTGGACAATGTTGGCACAGACGACAAACAGCTAAAGTGGTATGAACATTCGACCCACGTGATTACACTCGGTGAGGAGAAAGAACAGCTTCATGAAGACATACTTGAGTTTTTAAATCACTTAGATTGGTCAAACTAAAAACAAAAGCTTGAAGGAGGGAAAGAATGGCTGCTCGATTAAAAGAAGAGCTGCTTGCCTATTTTCAAAATGAGGCGAAAAAGCCTGTTACAGTAGATGAATTAGAAGAGCAGTTCGGCATAGCTTCTGGCGACGACTTTAAAAAGTTGATCCAAGGCTTGAATGAACTGGAAGAAGAGGGGAGCATTGTGCGCACGCGGACAAACCGTTACGGCATCCCCGAAAAAATGAATTTAGTGCGTGGCCGTGTCCAAGGCCATGCAAAAGGATTCGCTTTTGTGTTGCCTGAAAACGGCGAGGAAGACATTTATGTTCCACAAGGCTCCTTGGCAGGGGCAATGAATGGCGATATCGTCCTTGTCCGTATGGATGAACGGACAAGCGGCGCCCGGGCTGAAGGAAAAGTGATCCGCATTATTGAACGGAAAGTGACAGAAGTCGTCGGCGAGTATAAACAGTTTTCTTCGTATGCGTTAGTCGTTGCCGACGACAAACGGATTAGCGCAGACTTTCTTGTTGTCAACGGCCAGGAAAAAGGCGCAGTTGATGGCCATAAAGTAATCGCGACGATTACCAAATATCCAGAAGGGCGTTTCGGCGGAGAAGCAGAAATAAAAGAAGTCCTTGGCCATAAAAATGACCCAGGCATGGACATTCTGTCGATCATTTACAAATATGGCATCCCGCAAAGTTTTTCCGAAGAAGCGCTTGCACAAGCGGCAAACGTGCCAGATGAGATTACAGAAGCAGACTTGCAGGACAGGCGCGACTTAAGGAACGAGCAAATCGTCACCATTGACGGGGCTGATGCCAAAGACCTAGACGATGCTGTACAAGTAAAAAAATTGGAAAACGGCCATTTTTTGCTCGGCGTACACATTGCTGACGTTTCCCATTATGTCGAAGAAGGGTCGCCGATTGACAAGGAAGCGTCTGACCGCGCTACAAGCGTCTATCTAGTTGACCGTGTGATTCCGATGATTCCACACCGTCTTTCAAACGGCATTTGCAGTTTAAATCCAAAAGTAGACCGTTTGACGCTGTCTTGCCAAATGGAAATCGACGAAAATGGTGGCGTTGTGAACCACGAGATTTTCCAAAGTGTCATTCGAACGACAGAGCGGATGACATATAGCGACGTTAACAAAATACTAGTCGAACAAGACGAGGCCTTGCGAGAGCGTTATGAAGCGTTAGTGCCGATGTTTGAAGCAATGGAAGATTTGGCACAAATTTTAAGAGACAAACGCTTCGCCCGTGGCGCCATTGATTTTGATTTTAAAGAAGCAAGAGTGCTTGTCAATGAAGAAGGCAAAGCGACAGATGTTGTGTTGCGGGAACGCTCAGTTGCGGAGAAGCTAATTGAAGAATTTATGCTTGCCGCTAATGAGACTGTCGCTGAACACTTCCATTGGTTAAAATTGCCGTTTGTATACCGGATTCACGAAGACCCTGATGCGGATAAATTCAATTCGTTTTTAGAGTTTATTACTGGGTTTGGCTATGTGGTTCGGGGCACAGCCAATACCGTTCATCCTCGTGCCTTGCAAGCACTTTTAGAGGAAATTTCCGGCGAACCAGAAGAAATGGTCATTAGCCGCGTCATGCTGCGCTCAATGAAACAAGCGAAGTATGATGTCCATCCAGTTGGCCACTTTGGGTTGTCAGCAGACTTTTATACTCATTTTACTTCGCCAATTCGCCGTTATCCTGATTTGCTCGTCCACCGCCTCATCCGCACGTACTTGATCAAAGGCAAAACGGATCGCAATACGACGGCAAAATGGCAGGAAGTGCTGCCTGGTTTAACAGCTCACGCTTCGGAAATGGAGCGGCGCGCGATTGACGCTGAACGGGATACAGACAGCGTGAAAAAAGCCCAATACATGGAAGATAAAATTGGCGAGACGTTTACAGGGATCATTAGCGGTGTCACCAATTTCGGTCTATTTGTCGAATTGGAGAATACGGTTGAAGGGTTAGTCCATGTTAGCTATTTGACAGACGACTACTACCATTATGACCAAAAGCATTATGCGATGATTGGCGAACGAAGCGGCACCGTTTTCCGCATCGGCGATGAACTCGAAGTCCGCGTTATCCAAGTAAATGTCGAAGAAGCATCGGTCGACTTTGAAATTGTCGGTATGCAGCCCCGCAAGCCGCGGAAAATACTTGAGCGGCCAAAAGTGATTGATGGCGGAAAAAGACAGCAACGGAACGGAAAAAAACGTGACAAGAATCGTTTGACAGGCGATCCAAATAAAGATGGCAGCCGGTCAAAGGCAAAGCGGAAGAAAAAGCCGTTTTATGAAAACGCCCCTAAAGCGAAACGAAAAAAAGGCCGTCGTAAAACGCGGAAATGACAGCTTTTGGATAGTGCCCCGTCATGTATGACTAGGACATCCGACAGTTTCCTACATGTACCTGCTTGCACGATCCTTGTTTTCTCCCGTACACTACAAGCAATAAGGAGGGAGAAACGTGACAAAAACAGAAATTGGCATATTGCTTGTCCGTGTCACCGTAGGAATCATTTTTCTATTCCACGGACTGGATAAGTTTAATGGCGGAATTGAAGGGACGGGCGCGTTTTTTGATTCAATCGGCATTCCAGCAGCAATGGCCAGCGTCGTTGCCTTTGTCGAGATCATTGGCGGGCTCGCCCTTATTCTCGGATTAGGAACCCGTATCATTGGCGCTGTGTTTGCGGCCATTATGGTTGTAGCCATCATAACCGCCAAATGGGAAGCAGGCTTGCTTGGCGGCTACGAGCTTGATCTTATTTTGCTAGTAACTTCGCTTTTGCTTGTGTTAAACGGCAGCAAACTGCTTGCCATCGATCAGCTTTTTGGAAAGAAAAAGCGCCGCCGCTTTTAACGTATTTCCAAAAGAAGTCTCCCCCTTCAAGCGTGTGAAGGGCGTAGCTGGGCGGTAAGGGGGAGATGAATATCGGTTGGCGATAGCCAAAAATTGGAATAAACAACGGATTCGAGTAGCTAAACTTCAAGAGAAAGTCGCCAATCAACGTAGAAACTTTCTTCACCATCAATCAAAAGAATTGGCGACGAATTATGATGCCGTTATCATTGAAGATTTGAATATGAAAGGAATGGCACAAGCCTTGAAGTTTGCCAAAAGTGTCGCTGATAACGGTTGGGGAATGTTCACTTCTTTCTTGAAATACAAGCTAAACGAACAAGGAAAACGACTGATCAAAATTGATAAATGGTTTCCATCTACAAAAACTTGTTCAAGTTGTGGTTCAGTAAGAGAGATAACATTATCGGAACGCACCTATCGATGTACTTGTGGGCTAACTCTTGATAGAGACTACAACTCTGCACTGAACATCAAAAAAGAAGGGATTCGCTTATTAGCCACTGCCTCATGAATCAATAAACTCTTGGAACAAGAGGGTTAGCTTGGTCCATTTCGCCGGCTACTAAAAGTGGCGATTACCCAAGAAGCCCCCACTTCAAGCAGCCTGCAAGGGTGATAAGTGGTGGGTAGTTCACCGTCTGCCGTCTAGAGAAATTGACGAATGGCCGCTCCATTGGTACGATAATAGGAAGATGGTAGAAAGATGCAGGTGGAACGTATGGGAGAAACGACAGAAGGCAAAGTTGTTGCACAAAATAAAAAAGCACGCCATGATTATTTTATTGAAGAAACATTTGAAGCGGGCATTGTCCTAACCGGAACAGAAATCAAGTCGATTCGGGCTGGGAAAATGAATTTAAAAGATTCGTTTGCCCGCATCAAAAATGGTGAAGCTTTTTTGTACAATGCCCACATTAGTGAATACGAACAAGGCAACCGCTATAACCATGAACCGACACGGCCGCGGAAACTGTTGCTCCATAAAAAACAAATCAATACATTAATTGGGCAAACGCAGCAAAAAGGCTATTCAATCGTGCCATTAAAAGTCTATATTAAAAACGGCTTTGCTAAAGTGCTTATCGGCCTTGCAAAAGGGAAGAAAAACTACGATAAGCGTGAGACATTACGGCGAAAAGACGCGAAGCGCGAAGTGGAGCGGGCGATAAAAGAGCGAATGCGCAGTTAATGGAAGTCGGAAACGGCAAATTGTTGACATTTCAACAGAATGTAGTATAATGAAATATCCAGGTATTGACCTGGACTTTTCAAAAACAAGGGGACGTTTTGGATTCGACAGGGATAGGTCGAGCTTGCGTTGCGAGCCGAGGGGTCGGCCTCGTAAAAACGCACAAGCCAATAACTGGCAAAGAAAACAACAACTTCGCTCTAGCTGCGTAAGCTAAGCGGTCTCTCCTCTCCATCACCCATGTGGAGTGGCTGAGACTCAACTTTAGTGGGATACGCCTTTCTCCCCCCGCCTGAGGGAGAAGGAAGAGACTAATCAGGCTAGCTGCACGGAAGCCTGTCTTTGGGCTGAAGTGCTAGCGAAATACGAATACAAAGACTACGCTCGTAGAAGCGTAAGTGTCGTTATCTCTGGACGTGGGTTCAATTCCCACCGTCTCCATAGAAGAAGCCGCGAAAGTGTTGATTTATCAACACTTTCGTGGCTTTTTTGTGATGTATCATGAAGTCACCCTTTTTTGATGAGTAAGTATAGCTGAGCAGAGTGGAACAGAATTCCCACCCTCTCAATCCATTACCGACCATAGTGATGAAAATGATCACTTATCACATTGTACATTAAATTTGTTCCCATCAGGATCATAGAAATCTAAAAATAAATTGCCGAGCCCATCATCCATAATGTTTTCCACTTTGACTGCGTTCCTTTTTAAGTGATTGGCTAACGCTTCTATATGTTTGCATTGAAAGGCAATCACTGGATGAGTTTGATTGTTGACTTTAAATGTTGCAGTAGTTTGATGAGTGGATTCAACTAAAAATAACATTTGACCAGAGGGGAAATTTAGTTGTGCTTGTCTTTCCTCTTCACTATGCCAAACAAATTCAAGGTGTAGGATTTCCTTATACCATTTGATCGCATTTTCTAAGTGTGACACAGGAACATGACAATATAATAGTTGTTCTAACATAACAGCCTCCTGAATTTCTGCGTTTATCATGTTAAATTCGCTAGATTTTTTATAAAATCCTGTTTGCACTTCGTCGCTTCATTATGTTTTACAACCTCCTGAACATCCCTTTCCGACTTTCAATCAACCTTGATCATCAAGTTTGGGCGGCATAGCCAAAATAAAAGATTCCTAAACAGCCATTATTTATGTATAATTATCAAATACAGAGATTAAATATACGGAATGGGTGTCTATTATGGAATCATACAAATCGGTACAATCAAACAAACAACGTCCTATACAGTCGCGCCATCTTGCGACGTTTCTTATCCCATCTTTGGCTGGAGCGGTCCTGTTTTTAGTCCCTGTGAAAATAGATGACAATTGGACTGTTTTTATTGGCTATTTGGCTGGTTTAATAGAAGACGGCCTTTCTGGCGTTTTGCCTGGCTTTTTATTGGCCTTGCTTGTGTTTTCCGGTGTTGCTTCGTTTTTGTGTTGGGCGTTTAAACCTAGATTTATCTTGGATAAGCCAGCCTTAAAAACATTGTTTTATACATCTTTTACTTGGACGGCAATTCGTGTCCTCGGCGCTGTGTTTGCGCTAATGGTCATGACAGGGACTGGAATGGAAATGGTGTACAGCCCAGCAACAGGTGGGACAGTGTTTACTGATTTATTGCCTGTTCTTGCCGTGTGGTCGGTTGTAATGGGTCTGCTCATGCCGCTTTTGCTTGACTACGGGTTAATGGAGTGGCTTGGCACCCTTGCCCAAAAAATTATGCGCCCACTGTTCAAATTGCCTGGGCGCGCTTCTGTTGATTCTCTTGCCTCGTGGATGGGCAACAATATGATGAGCATTTTGATCACGATCAATCAATATGAAAATCGCTATTATACGAAAAAAGAGTCTGCTGTAATCGTCACGAATTTTACGATCACATCTATAGGCTTCAGTTTAATTATCGCTAAAATGCTAGGATTGGAACATCGCTTTGTATCTTTTTACATGACGGTTCTTGTAGGCGTTTTGCTCGCTGCGTTTATTTGCCCGCGCATTCCGCCGCTAGCGACAATGAAAAATACATATCACCTCGGCCAACCAGGAGCGATTGAAGAAACGGCGGAAACAGGCTCTTTATGGAAAAGCGCATTTGCCCGTGGCGTTGATAAGGCCAAACAAGCGCCCCATATAAGCACAGTGTTAAAAAAAGGAGCGTTCAACGCATTGGATATTTGGCTTGGCATGTTGCCACTTGTAATGGCAATTGGCACGCTTGCCTTAATGGTCGCCGAATATACACCTGTATTTACGTATCTTTCCTATCCACTTGTGCCTGTATTGGAATGGATGCAGATTCCAGACGCAGAGGCAGCTGCGCCAGCCATGCTTGTCGGCTTTGCAGATATGTTTTTGCCAGCTATACTAGGAGCAGGGATTGAAAGCGAGTTGACGCGTTTTGTCATTGGCGCTGTTTCGCTCATTCAACTTGTTTACATGTCTGAAATTGGTGTAATGCTTATTCGTTCAAGCATCCCGATCAACTTCTGGCAACTGTTTGTCATCTTTATTCAACGTACAGTGATTGCTTTGCCTGTCGTTGTGTTGATTGCCCACTTTATGATTTATCGTTAAAGGAGTGCCCTTCATGTCACAAGAATGGAATGATTTAGCACAAACTATTCCGTACCGCCTTGCCCCAAGCATGGCGAAAGACCATCCGAACTTGCCTGTAGAAAAAGAAGAAGGCTGTTATTATTACGGTGTCGACGGAAAAACCTATTTAGATTTTACATCAGGCATTGCTGTAACCAATGTCGGACACCGCCATCCAAAAATTGTCGCGGCGATCCAAGAAGAAGCTGGACGTTTTACGCATGGGCCAATTGGCGTCATCCAGTATGAATCAATTTTACAGCTTGCCAATGAGCTGGCTGAAATCATGCCAGGTGATTTAGATTGCTTCTTTTTTGGCAATAGCGGAACAGAGGCTGTAGAAGGGGCGCTTAAACTGGCCCGCCATGTGACAAAACGCCCGTACGTCATTTCTTTTAATGGCTGTTTCCACGGACGGACGCTCGGGTCGCTTAGCGTGAGCACGTCTAAAGCGAAGTACCGCAAGCACCAGCCCGCACAAGGGATGGCTTATCAAATTCCATATTACACGCCTGGCGATACGGAAGAACAAGCCATTGCCAAGCTTGATGAGTCATTTGCCTCCTTATTTGCCCACCAAGTATCACCAGACGAAGTAGCAGCCGTCATTATTGAACCTGTTCTTGGGGAAGGGGGGTATATTGTCCCGCCTGCCTCTTGGTTAAAACGAATTCGCTCTATTTGCGACGCGTACGGAATGCTGCTCATTTTTGACGAAGTGCAAACAGGATTTGGCCGGACAGGCGAATGGTTTGCAGCACAAACTTTTGGTGTCGTACCTGACATTATGGCGATTGCAAAGGGCATTGCTTCTGGGTTGCCACTCAGTGCCACTGTGGCCAATCATAAGCTCATGCAAAAGTGGCCTCTAGGAAGCCATGCCACGACTTTTGGCGGCAATCCGATTGCGTGTGCGGCGGCACGGGCCACAATTGCAGTAATAAAAGAGGAACGATTGCTTGAAAATGCCAAACAAGTAGGCGCTTATGCAAAACAACGTTTGAACGCGATGCAACAAAAATGGCCACAAATTGGTGCTGTCCGCGGCATAGGCATGATGTTTGGCATTGAAATTATCGACCCAGAAACGGGCGAAAAAGACGGCGACACTGCTGCAAAGATTTTGGACCTTGCATTAGAAGAAGGCGTTCTCTTTTATTTTTGCGGCAATGCCGGAGAAGTGTTGCGGATGATCCCACCATTAACTGTTACGAAAGCTGAAATCGATGAAGGCCTAGAGAAATTGGATCGGGCATTCACGCGGCTAGGCTAGTAGGTGCAAGTACGACGGCCTTGGACGTTTTACAACAACGTGTAGCGTGTAAATGGCGTTCACCTCTACGACATTAAATGAAAGCAGCAGCTGCTGCTTTTTTTGTTTGTTATCTTGTTGGGAAAATCCATATTCCTATAGCGGTTAACATAATAATCGTGTTATTTTGTTAGCGGTTCCAATTCACTATGAGGAGGATTATTATGAGATTAATTCGCTTGTCATTTTTAACGGTTTTAGTATGTTTGCTTACATGGGGAGGTGCTTATTCTTCTGAAGTCCGTGCACAACAAACATCAAGTATCGATTTTGATAAACCAATTGTGCTTGTACATGGGATTGGAGGAGCCGGTTACAATTTCTATAGCATCGAAAGAAAGCTAAGGAGCATTGGCTACGATCGTTCTGACTTACATGCAATAGATTTCGCCGACCGCTCCGGAAACAATTACAGAAACTCCCGGCAATTGAGAGACTTTATTAATGAAGTGCTAACCAATTATGATGTCGATGAAGTAAATATTATAGCCCACAGCATGGGGGGAGCAAATACATTACGGTATCTCACCCAACTTGGAGGCGTTGAACATGTAGACAAAGTTATTACGCTAGGAGGAGCCAACCGCTTGGGAGCAAGTTCCGTGCCAGACGGAGTCGATTTTACATCGATTTATAGCAGTTCCGATTTGATTGTAGCCAACAGTTTGTCGCGCATTGACGGGGCAAATAACATCCACGTTCCAGGCGTAACGCATCTGCTTCTTTTGACAAATAATAGGGTTCAAGATCTGATTGTCGAGGCATTAGAGAAGGAATAGAAACGAAACTAGAACATAGGTTTAGTAAACTAGAAAAAGAACGGCACCTGACGTTGATTTCGCGTGTCCGTTCTTTTTGGGGTATAAGAAATGAAAAAAGGTACCTTCTGATAAAATGAAATTCACCATAAAACCGTTAGATCTTTTGCGAACGCAACAGCTATTCCAAGACAGATCCTGACGCTACCTTCATCATACGAATGAAAGACGACTATATGAAAAATGGCCGGTTCAAAGCAGGATAGGATACAATCTCCAGGTCGTCACGGACAGTACGTACTTGCCTTTGACTTTTTCCCAAACCTGATGAAGGCCAAGAGAAATTGGATCGGGCATTCACGCGGCTTTTAGTAGGATTGGAGAACCATCGTTACAGTCACGGGATTGTATAGTTTGCATAGTATGTCACAACAACGTTCACTTAACAACAAACGGAGTGAAATTTTGTGGAAAATGGACAGGTTTTAGACACGCAAGGAATTTTTATAGGGCGGTTATTCACACTTGGAGGATCGGCATTGTTTTTAATTGGATCGTTCATTGCGGCGTACTATGCTTATAAGGACTATGTAGAAGCAGTGGAAAAATCGAACAAGTAGGTAAGTTGTAACATCGATCATGAGATCAAAGTTAGTCATTTTAGCCTCGGAAATATTATTTTGTCAATATTCCGAGGCTTTTTATGTTGGGATGGGATAACGGAATTTGTCTAAATATGATTATAACTAAAAAAGGTAATCTTAAAAGGAAAGCATTGTCCCCGCGAGGAGGAATTCTAAAAGAATTATCTTACCAGCGAAAAGTAACACCAACAAACGTAGATGGAAAAGAAATCGTCTTCCAAGCAGCTGAGACGTGGTTAAAAGACCAACCTACGTTTGAGCAGCAGTATGACCAAGAGGACGCATTAGGGGTCATCCTATTACGTTATTTATATTGTTTTTATGTTTAAAGAAAAGCATTTCGTCCATTTTCACCTTCCTGTTTTCCGTAGAATATACTATTCAATCAGCAAGCAGGAGGGGTCGGCACATGGATCGACAAAAAGTGTGCTTTATTAGCTGCGTCAATGATGAAGATCAGTATGCCCGGGCTGCGAGCCATATTGATATGCTTTATCCGCCAAAAGGGGTAACGGTAGAAAAAGTGGCGATCCGTCATGCAAAAAGCATGGCAAGTGGCTACAATGAAGCAATGGAAAAAAGCGATGCGCGTTACAAAGTGTATATGCGCCAAAATACGATGATCATAAACCGCATGTTCTTGCATGATTTGTTGTTTTTATTTGAACAACATCCTGACTTAGGCATGTTCGGCGTCATTGGCGCAAAGGACTTGCCTGCTTCAGGTATTTGGTGGGACAGTCCTACGAAAGCCGGTAAAATGTTAGAACATCGTCATACGTATAGTTATTTATCGTTTTTAGAAGCAGAGTATGCATACCAACAAGTCGAAGCGATTGATGGTGCCTTGATGGCTACCCAATACGATTTGCCTTGGCCAGAAGTGGTTGATGGCTGGCATGTATATGACACCGTCCAATCTCTAAAATTCCAGCAAGCTGGATTCAAAGTCGGTGTTCCCCATCAACCGCACCCGTGGGTTTTACACGAGTCCGCCCTTCAGTTTGACGAGTCCGCCTCGACGCGCTATGCCTCCTTGTTGCAAAAATGGCGCCACTCCCGTGACGACGACTAAAGGCGTGTTGTAAACCTAAGATTTGCCGCGTTTCAGCCAAATCGTTGTATAATCGACCCAGCCATAAGCATTTAAAGCCACGTTTTTAACGTATTCTGGATACAACGCAAATTGCTTTAACCGGTAGAGGGGGAGGAGATAATGTGCTTGGCAAAGCGATGTTTCGATTGATTGTAAGCTAGCCAGCAATGTTTTTGTTTTTAATTCCTGATGCCATAAACGCTCGGCTTTTTCCAAATCGTCTGTACCCAAGTGGGAATAAAGAAACCGGTGGCGATCAAAAAACGCTGAAAAATAGCTATACACTTTGTCATCGTAGCCAAGCTGCTCGCCGAGCAAAAGGTCTGCTTTTTGTTCTAGTTCTAATTGTTGAAGCTCGTGATAAGGAAGGAGGTGGAGCCGCACTGAAATGCCTTCTGCTTCGAGCGTTTGTTTTATCCAACCAGCGTCCCTCTCATTGCCCGCTCCAGTGTAGCTATATAGCTGCAGCTCTTCTCCATGGTAGTTGCTTTTTAACAAGCATGACTGCCCTTTTTGCCTGTTACGAGTCGTTAGGACGCTGTGCCCTTGGGCGAAAAGCCGATCAGCTGGAATACTGCGGGTGCCGCCAATGTCTTGAATCATTGAATGTGGATCTAAAAAATGAAACAGCGCTTCGCGCAAGCGAGTGTCATTGGCACAAAGGCCGTGCTTTTTGTTTAACGAAAGGAGTTTGCAGCCTATGTCCATTGATTCCTGCTGCTGGAAATCATGATCTCCCTTTTCGACGTAAGGGTAATGATAAAAATTTAATTGGTTTGCGGCTAAGAATGCTGTTTCTGGTTCGTTGTCATAAAGGGCTGGAAAGATATACATGGTCACTGCATCAAGGTGCGGCCTCGTACTAAAGTAGCGCGGAAATGCTTGAAGGCGAAGGCGCTTACTTGAATGGTCCGACAAGGAAAAAGGCCCCGTACCGATTGGAAAAGATGTCGTTTCGTCTTTATAGACAATGGCCCCGCCTAATGAAGCAGCAAACGCCAGAAAATGGGGAGTAGGCTTAGAAAAACAAAACTCCACTGTGTAAGGATCAAGTGCAGATAGGCGATGCAAATGTTGGATTCCCCAATAATAGGGCGATTTATCCGTATGGCGTAAAAAACTGGCGCCAACTTCCTCGGCGGTACATGGCTGCCCATTATGAAAGAAAATGTTTTTCCGCAAATAAAAAGTCCACTTTGTGTTTGTAGTGTCCGTTTCCCAATAGTGAGCCAAATCAGGAATATAACAGTCGTTTTTAGGATCGTACTTTACGAGTTGGTTGAATAAATGGCTCATCAAATGATTTTCTGTCCGGCGGTGGATCGTAGCTGGGTCTAATGCGCTAACACCACGGTAAGTAGGGAAACGAAGATGATCCTCTTGCTCTATCCGCTCCTGGTCAATTGAATTCAAAATCGACTCAATAAAAGCGCGGCTGTTTGCGTGTGAGCGTGAATAGGTTTGAACAAGTTGAATCGCCGCATCAAGTGATTGCTCAAAAGCGCGTTTTTTTGCTTCAGCAATCACGACAGCGTCGTAGTCTGCCAACAAGCGAATATAGGAAACATGGCCTCGGCCTTTTCCAGGCCGCCATTCAATCCAGCCACGCTTTTGCATTTTATGGACAAGCAATTTTGCGTTCCGCTCTGTACATAAAAGCTCGTTTGCTAAAGTACGGACAGAAAGGGGCTGTAGCGCTTGTGAGTAGTTTAATTGTTTGGCCAACATAAGGTAGTGCTCAAACAGTTCCATTGTTCCGAGCCTCCTGTCTTTATAAAAAGGGGAAAAATAACTATATACAGTTTACACTTTTTTTCCCGTTTTGGGACCGCCATAATGGAATGAAAGAAAAGGGGCGGTTTTATTGCAAGCAAAACAGGAGGAGAAAAAAAGGGAACGCCTCCAAGTATCCCCGCAAAAGAAAGTGGTGGCGATAGCGCTATTAACAGCAGCGGCTGTGCTTGGCGATGCAATGTTGTTTATTGTGTTGCCCCTTTACTGGCAGGAGTTTGGCCTTACAGCTCTTTGGCAAATTGGCATATTGTTATCTGTCAATCGCTTCATCCGTTTGCCAATTAGTCCCCTTGTCGGCTGGTTTTATAGCAAGTTTGAATTGCGGACTGGCGTGCAATTGGCCCTCATTTTGGCAACGGCCACGACTTTTTCGTACGGCTTTTTCCAAAGCTTTGCTACCCTTGTCGTGGCACGGGCCGTTTGGGGTGTCGCTTGGGCTTTGCTGCGTATCGGCGGCATGCTTGCTGTAGTGGAATTTTCCACCAAAGACAATCGTGGCAAACTGATGGGCACTTATAATGGTTTATGGGGAATTGGCGGATTGGTCGGTATGTTGGCCGGAGGCATTTTCGTCGAACAGCTATCTGTATTTCCAGTCACGACTGCTTTCGCGACGATTGGCACGATTGCCTTCGTCATCGCCCCATTTGTCATCCCGAAACGCCAACAACAAGATGATAACAAACGGCGTATTCATGCTAGGAGAGCAGAAAAAACCCTTTCGCCATTTACGATGCTTGTGTTCGCAACAGGCCTAACGATGGGGTTTGTTGTGTTCGGACTGTTTTCGGTTACGCTCAGCCCGCTTGTTGAGCGCGCAATGGGTGGCCAACCGCTGGAAGCATTTGGTGTCATCATCGGCGCAGCTTCGATTGCAGGAATCCTTCAAGCCTTGCGCTGGGCCTGGGATCCATTCGTTGCCCCTTTTTATGGGAAAATGCTAGACCGCAGGCCGCTTTCGTATTCGTGGATTTACTTGCCTATGCTCGGGATTTGTTGTTTATTTTCGCTATTTGCGCTGCTTAATTCATTTTGGCTTTTGTTATGTGCCGTACTTGTATTTCAACTTCTGTCCACCTTTTTTGTAACCACTGCCGATACACTTGCAGCCCGGGCGGCGGCGCAAGGGAATAAAGTCAAAGTAATGACGATCCAGGCAGTCGTTGTCGATTTAGGAGCAGCGACTGGGCCCCTTGTATCGTTTTTCATTGTCGACACCTATGAATTGGCGCCTTTGTATTGGTTAGCTGCCGCGTTTTTAAGTACGCTGTCTGTTTTATGGTTTGCTTATAGCCTAAACATGCGACGCAAGCCAACTTGACGAAAAAGATCTGTCGTAAGCAGTTGCCGAAGCCTATCTTCAGCAACTGCCTTCCTTAGTCAAAAAAAGAAAAACGATCCAAAAAAACGAAAATTTCTTATTGCAAACGCTATCATAATTGACTATAGTAAAAGAAAGCCTTCTTTGAGAAGCCCTTTTTTTATCGTTAAAAATGAATGAGTGTTCATTCGGTTTGATCATTTGAGAGGAGGAATACGATGGTTCGTCCTATCCGCAAAGCAGCAGTCATTGGCGCCGGCGTAATGGGGGCAAGCATTGCCGCTCACTTAGCGAATGCTGGGATTTCCGTTTTACTGCTAGACTTAGCACCGCAAGATGATGGCAAAAGCGCCACAAACGTGGCAACGCTCACGAAAAAGCGGAGCCGCAACTACCTTGTGGAACAGGCGATTGCAAAATTGAAAAAGCAAAAGCCGGCCCCATTGGCTTCAAAACAAGCACTTCATTTGATTGAAGCCGGAAACTTAGAGGATGACTTTGACAAACTAAAAGAAGCTGACTGGATCATTGAGGCCATTATTGAGAACTTGGAAGCAAAAACACAGCTATTGGCTAAAATTGACGAAGTCCGCGCTACTGGGGCAATTGTAACATCCAATACTTCTGGCATATCGGTGGAAGCAATGTCGAAAGAAAGGAGCCAAGATTTTAAAGCCCATTTTCTCGGCACGCACTTTTTTAATCCACCGCGTTATTTAAAATTGCTTGAGGTAATCCCAACGAAAGAAACGAAAACCGAGGTTACAGAGTTTATCGGTAATTTTGCTGAAACGGCGCTTGGCAAAGGGGTCGTTGAAGCGAAGGATACGCCTAATTTTATCGCCAACCGCATTGGCACGTATGGATTGCTTGTCACGGTTCATGAAATGCTTAAAGCCAATGCATCGATTGGTGAAATTGATTCTGTGACAGGGCCACTCATCGGCAGGCCGAAGAGCGCAACATTCCGGACACTTGATGTAGTTGGACTGGATACGTTCTTACACGTGGCCAAAAATGTCTACGAGGAGACAGAGGGTACTGAAAAAGCAATGTTTGATCCCCCGGCTTTCATGAAAGAAATGGCGAAGCGTGGGTGGATTGGCGCCAAAAGCGGCCAAGGTTTCTACTTGAAAGAAAACGGGACAATTTACGAACTAAATCCCCACACGTTTGAGTATGAACCGCGCAAAAAAATGAAAGCGCCTTCGATTGAGCAAGCAAAGTTAATGAAATCGAAATCCGCTAAGTTACGTGCGGTTGTATGGGCAGATGATCCCGCAGGCAAGCTGCTCTGGTCAATTTTAAAACCGGTATTGCTATATACAGCCGAGAAAACAGCAGAAATAGCCCATGATTTGTTAGCGGTCGATGAAGCGATGCGCTGGGGCTTTGGCTGGGAAATGGGCCCATATGAGCTTTGGGATGCGCTCGGTGTAAAAGAAACGGTGGAAAAAATGAAACTTGAAGGCGAACATGTGCCAGCATGGGTGACGGCTATGCTTGAACAAGGCCATGCGTCGTTCTACAAAGATGGCGCTTTCTACCATGAAGGCGACTATCTTCCTGTTCGTACCCATAAAAAGCAGCTGCCTTTAAACGTGCTGAAAAAAGACAAGACGATTACAAAAAACACAGGGGCGTGTTTAATCGATATCGGCGACGATGTCGCCTTGTTGCAGTTTACTTCTCCTAACAATACGATCGGCCTTGATGTTATCCAAATGATCCACAAAGCAATTGACGAGGCAGAAGCAAATTATCGCGGCCTTGTAATCGGCAATCAAGGGAAAAATTTCTGTGTCGGCGCTAACTTAATGATGATGCTAATGGAAGCGCAAGACGACAACTTTTTTGAGCTTGATCTCGTTATCAGGCAGTTCCAAAAAGCAACGGCGCGTATCCGGTATGCAAATGTACCTGTTGTAACCGCTCCTTTTGGAATGACGCTTGGCGGCGGTGCCGAGATCAGCTTGCCAGCTGCAAGCATCCAAGCAGCCCACGAAACGTATATGGGCTTAGTGGAGACAGGCGTGGGCCTCATTCCAGGCGGAGGAGGCAATAAAGAACTGTACCTGCGCAATATAGCCCGTTATGGCAGCGACAATCTAGCTGATTTGCAAAAGGCGGCGCGAAAGACGTTTGAAACGATTGCCACCGCCAACGTATCCACATCAGCGGCAGGCGCGAGGGAAAAAGGCTTTTTGTCAGAACGGGACGGCATTACAATGAACGACTTTTTCGTTAATAACGATGCCAAGCAGCGTGTCCTGTCTTTAGCAGATGGTTACCGGCCGCCTGCAAAAACAAAGATCCCTGTGACAGGAAGAGCAGGTTATGCGACGTTGATGCTTGGCGCCAAAATGATGGAATGGGGCGGTTATGCATCAGAGCATGATTTAAAAATCGCCAAAAAGCTAGCGTTCGTCCTTTCTGGAGGACAGGTGTCAGAAGGCACGCTAGTTGATGAATCTTATTTGCTTGATTTGGAAAGGGAAGCGTTCTTAAGTTTGATCGCAGAACCGAAAACGCAGCAGCGGATGCAGCATATGCTTACGAAAGGAAAACCGTTGCGCAATTAATAGAGGAGGGCGGCATCTATGAAAGAAGCAGTCATTGTGGCAGGTGCGAGGACACCAGTCGGGAAAGCGAACCGCGGCTCTTTTAAACATGTGCGTTCCGACGACTTAGGCGCCATTGCCGTGAAGGAAACATTGCGCCGCGCCAAACAAGTCGAACCGGAAGAAATTGACGATTGCTTGATCGGCTGTGCCATGCCTGAAGCGGAGCAAGGGATGAACATGGCCCGAAATGTAAGCGTGCTTGCGGGCATCCCTCAATCGGTGCCGGCAGTGACGATTAACCGCTACTGCGCTTCCGGCTTGCAAACGATCGCTTATGGGGCCGAACGAATTATGCTAGGGCATGCGAAAGCGATCATTGCAGGTGGCGCCGAATCGATGAGCATGATTCCAATGGGAGGCCACGTCGTCAAACCGAACCCAACGTTGATCGACGAAGCGCCGGAATATTACATGTCAATGGGCTATACGGCGGAAGAGGTGGCGCGCCAGTACGGCATTAGCAGAGAAGACCAAGACGTGTTTGCGGTAGAAAGCCATAAACGAGCAGCGGCTGCACTTGCGAATCAGCGCTTTAGCGATGAAATCGTACCTGTTCCTGTCGTGGAACAGCACTTTGGGTCGAACGGAACGCTTCAATCAACGGAACGACTTGTTGAGATAGATGAAGGCGTGCGCGCAGATACAACGATCGCTGCACTTAGCAAACTTAAGCCAGCATTCCAGCATAAAGGGACGGTCACAGCTGGCAATTCATCACAAATGAGCGATGGCGCCGCGGCTGTCCTGCTCATGGACAAAGAAGAAGCGGAAGCTCGGGGATTAGAGCCACTTGTAACGTTTAAAAGCTTTGCTGTTGCAGGGGTAGCGCCTGAAGTGATGGGGGTTGGCCCAATTGAGGCAATTCCAAAGGCGGTGCGCCTGGCAGGATTACAGCTTGAAGAGATTGGTTTGTTTGAGTTAAACGAGGCTTTTGCTTCCCAAGCGCTTGCCGTCATACGTGAATTGGGGCTTGATTACGACAAAGTCAATGTCAATGGCGGAGCGATTGCTTTAGGGCATCCACTTGGCTGTACTGGCACAAAATTAACGTTGTCGCTCATCCATGAAATGAGGCGGCGCGATGAACGATTTGGGGTTGTGACGATGTGCATCGGTGGCGGCATGGGGGCTGCTGCTGTATTTGAACGACATTAAACAATTGGGGAGGCGAACCGAGGATGAGCAACACGACTGAAAAACGTTTTAAAGGCGGCGGCTTTTTGCTTGAAGACATGGAGCCTGCCCACATCTTTACATTGGAAGACCTAACCGAAGAACAACAAATGATTGCTCGTACGACGAAGGACTTTGTGGAAAAAGAAGTTTTGCCTTATGTCGATGAAATTGAACAACATCAATTCCAACATACGACGAGGTTGTTGAAAAAGGCTGGAGAATTGGGGCTGCTTGGCGCTGATGTACCAGAAGAATATGGCGGGCTTGGGCTTGATAAAATCAGCTCAACCCTCATTTCGGAGGAATTTTCAAAAGCCGGAGCGTTTGGGCTAAGCCACGGTGCCCATGTCGGCATCGGCACATTGCCAATTGTTTTTTTCGGCACGAATGAACAAAAGAGCAAATACTTGCCTGGCTTGGCCAGTGGCGAGACATTTGCCGCTTATGCCTTAACGGAGCCTGGCTCAGGTTCAGATGCGCTTAGCGCCAAGACGACAGCAGTTCTAAACGAAGCAGGTACACATTATGTTTTGAATGGTGAAAAGCAGTGGATAACCAACTCTGCTTTTGCGGATGTGTTCATTGTTTACGCTAAGGTAGACGGCGAAAAGTTTACTGCTTTTATCGTAGAACGAACGTTTGCTGGCGTCAGCACTGGGCCAGAAGAAAAGAAAATGGGCATTAAAGGATCATCTACGCGTACGCTAATATTGGAAGATGTTTCAGTGCCGGTGGACAATGTCCTTGGCGAGATCGGCCGTGGCCATGTCATTGCCTTTAATATTTTAAATATTGGCCGTTATAAACTTGGAGTCGGCTGTATTGGCGGTGCTAAGCGGGCGTTGGAACTGGCAGCGACATATGCGACAGAGCGAAAGCAATTTAAAACAACAATCGCGTCATTCGCTTTGATTCAAGAAAAACTCGCTTCCATGGCAACCGAAATTTACGCGTCAGAAAGCGCCATTTACCGAACAGGTGGACTGATTGAAAGCCGCTTTGCCAGCTTAAGCGAGGAAGAAAAAAACGACGGCCGTGCCGTTGCTAGTGCAATTGCGGAATACGCCATTGAATGTTCATTGAACAAATTCGCAGGTTCGGAAACGTTGGATTTTGTAGCAGACGAAGCCGTGCAAATCCATGGCGGTTATGGCTTTATGGCTGAATACGAAGTAGAGCGTATTTATCGTGATTCTCGGATTAACCGGATTTTTGAAGGCACGAATGAAATCAATCGTTTGCTTGTCCCGGGGACCCTTATGCGCAAAGCGTTAAAAGGCGATTTGCCGTTTTTGCAAAAAGCGCAAGCGTTGCAAGAAGAATTAATGCTGCTTATGCCTCAAGAAATCGATGATACACCGTTGGCACAAGAAACCCATTTGTTGGCAATGGCTAAGAAAGTATTTTTAATGGTCGCTGGAGCAGGTGCGCAAAAATACGGAGCGCAACTGGATCAAGAACAAGAAGTCCTTGCTGCGGTAGCGGATATTGTCAGCGATATCTATTCAATGGAGTCAGCGATTTTGCGGACGCAGAAAGCATTTGACGCGTCTTCACCAGAGAATGAGCAGCAAAAACTTCTATTAACAGAAGTGTTTACACAAGAGGCAATCAACCGGATCGAAGCAAATGCGAAAAAGGCGTTGTCTTATATGGAAGAGGGAGACACGCTGCGCACGATGCTTTCGATGTTGCGCAAGCTAACGCGCCATCAGCCTGTTAATGTGGTGGCGAAAAAACGGGAAATCGCCAAAGCGATCATTGCTGAAAAGCAGTACGTGATTTAAGGTAGCCATTTTGGGGCTTTTGGCCCCAAATAAAAATACAATGCTCCTCTCGCAAGGGGCATTCTCCTCTCACTGAAGAAGCCTAATTACGGGCTTCTTCTTTCATGTGAGCCAAAAAGTTGTGTATGCGATGGTTTTCGGTAATAATAGACACGAGTCCACTGGATAGAAAGGGTGCTGGAAATGGGTGTAACGGTTTATCAATATCCAAAATGTTCTACTTGCCGAAACGCATTAAAATGGCTTGATGAACATGGTATTTCTTATGAAGCCATCAATATTGTCGAGGCACCGCCGACAAGTACAACACTGAAGGAACTTCACCAAAAAAGCGGTTTGCCGTTAAAAGCGTTTTTCAACACAAGCGGAAAAAAATACCGGGAGCTCGATTTAAAGAACAAACTCGGCGAGATGAGCGATGAAGAGCAATATCAGCTACTAGCTAGTTCAGGTATGCTGATAAAACGCCCGATTGTAACAGACGGCACAAAAGTGACACTTGGCTTTAAAGAAGATCAATTTCATGACATTTGGTCAACTTTTTAGAGATGTAACAAGAAGATTTCCTTTCGCTTATGAGCGATTTCCTGTATGATAAACTTCGAAAAGACCACATTGGAGGGGTTAACATGAGTAATTTACCTGAAGAGCTAAAGTATTCCGAAGAACATGAGTGGGTAAAAACGGAAGATGGCAAAGTCCGTATCGGCATCACTGATTTTGCTCAATCTGAACTAGGCGATATTGTCTTCGTCGAACTTCCTGAAGTTGGCGACGAGATTGAAGCCGACGAGCCATTTGGCAGCGTTGAGTCTGTAAAGACTGTATCTGAATTGTATGCGCCAATTAGCGGAAAAGTCGTTGAAGTGAATGAAGAACTTGATGATTCTCCAGAGCTTGTCAATGAGTCACCATACGAAAAAGCGTGGATGATCGTCGTTGAGCCTGCTGACGCAAGTGAAGTGGACAAGCTAATGTCAGCAGGAGAATATGCGGAGATGATTAGCGAAGATTAATGCCTAGCTCTCCTCCTGGCTGATCTTCCCTCGGATACAAATTTTCCTGGCGTGCACTCTAAAGATAGGCGCTTGAGCTAGAGGAGATTTGGTAGGAAGATGCACGTATAGAAACGGTTGTCGCAAACGAACGGAGAAGGCTGGCCGCTTCAGGTGCCGTAGTGAAAAGCTACGGCACTCCTAAGGCGTTGGCTTTATAGCAAGATGGACGTTTTCTATATGAGTTGACCAGTTGGAGAGATGGAAATGATTGCTGGTCGAACGCGAAGGATCGAATAGCGAAGGCTTGCCTGGCAGGGGCGGGTCTTTTTTTCTGATACCGGTAGGGTTTTGCTTTATTTACGCAAGGCAGTTCCATTTGTAAAGAAAGAATTGACGCCGCCATAAAGCCATGCTATGATACGGCTACATTAGAGTGTGATAAAATAACCATATTCATTCTTATCGAGAGAGGTGGAGGGACTGGCCCAATGAAACCCGGCAACCGCAAGTTCGCTTGAAGGTGCTAAATCCTGCAAAGCATATGGGCTTTGGGAGATGAGAGGGAAGCAACAGCACCCTTTCTGTCTGTCCGGCAGAAAGGTTTTTTTATGGAGGGACATTGACAATGATTTCTCTAAAAGGAATCAGCAAAACGTTTAAAACGAAAAATGGCGCTGTCCAAGCTGTCGATAACGTCAACCTAGAAATTGAAGCTGGGCAAATTTTTGGGATCATTGGTTATAGCGGAGCTGGAAAGAGCACGCTTATTCGGTTGCTTAATTTGCTTGAGAAACCAACGGAAGGTTCCGTTGAAATAGATGGCAAGGCGATGTCGTCGCTTACGCCAAGTAAATTGCGGGCAGCTCGCCAAGAAATTGGCATGATTTTTCAGCATTTTAATTTACTTTGGTCGCGGACGGTTAGACAAAACATTTCGTTCCCGTTGGAAGTTGCAGGAGTTCCAGCTGCCGAGCGGAAAAAACGGGTCGAGGAATTGATTGAACTTGTTGGGCTTCATGGTCGAGGAGACAGCTATCCGTCTCAGCTGAGCGGCGGCCAAAAGCAACGGGTTGGGATTGCTAGGGCGCTTGCCAACAATCCGAAAGTGCTGTTATGCGATGAAGCAACTTCAGCGCTTGACCCGAAGACGACAGATTCCATTTTGGATTTGCTCCTTGACATTAATGAAAAACTGAACTTGACGATCGTGCTCATTACTCACGAAATGCATGTTATCCAAAAAATTTGCCATCAAGTAGCGGTGATGGAAAATGGCAAGATTGTCGAACAAGGGCCTGTCATTGATGTGTTCCGCAAGCCGAAAGAGCAGATGACGAAGGAGTTTGTTAAGCAGTTGGCGCAAACGGGGGAAGAAGAACAATCGCTTTGGCATCTTCTTGATGAAAATAGCGACGGCACGATTGTCTCTTTAACGTTTGTTGGCAATCCTGCTGAAGAACAACTTGTAACGGAATTAATCCGACGTTTTCCGATCGACATTAGCATTTTGCAAGGGAACATTTCAAAATTGCAACAAGGCTCCTATGGAAAGCTGTATTTACGGCTATTAGGGGCAACGAGCGAAATTGAAGCAGCGCTTGCATACATCCGCGGCAAAGAAATAGACGTGGAGGTGATTGAGCATGATCGCTAAATGGTTTCCGAATGTCGTGTGGGAAGATGTGTGGGCAGCTACACAAGAGACGGTTTACATGACGCTCGCCTCAGCGGTTGCCACCTTTTTTATCGGCTTGCTCCTCGGTTTATTTTTATATTTGACCGCCAAAGGCAATCCGTGGCAAAACCGCTTCTTTTATTGGCTTGTGGCCGCTTTTGTGAATGTCTTTCGTTCGATTCCCTTTATCATTTTAATCATATTGCTTATTCCATTTACACGGGCGCTCGTCGGTTCGATTTTTGGCCCAAGCGCTGCATTGCCTGCCTTGATTATAGGAGCCGCGCCATTTTATGCCCGCATGGTTGAAATTGCTTTGCGTGAAGTGGATAAAGGCGTCGTCGAAGCAGCACAGGCGATGGGCTCTACGAACCGGCACATTATCTTTAAAGTGCTTATTCCTGAATCAATGCCAGCGCTTGTCTCTGGCATTACCGTAACGACAGTTGCTTTAATCGGTTATACGGCAATGGCGGGAACGATTGGCGCAGGGGGCCTTGGCACACTTGCGTTCCAACAAGGGTTTCAGCGCACCAATCCAGATGTGATGGTTGTCGCGACTGTCGTGATTTTAGCGATTGTGTTTGTGTTCCAGTGGATTGGCGACTTTTTCACAAGTCGTTTAGATAAACGCTAATAAAAAGGAGAGGACGAGAAATGAAAGCATTTTTGAAAACACTAGGTGTCACAACAGCAGCAGTTGCACTCGTTGCTTGCGGGCAAGGCGGCAACGAGCAAGGCGGGGCAAATGGAGACGGAGGCAATGCAGACGAGCCAACGACCATTAAAATTAGCGCCTCCAATGTGCCTCACGCCGAAATTTTGGAAGAGGCGGAACCGTTGTTAAAAGAACAAGGTGTCGAACTGGAAATTGAAATTGCCCAAGACTACATTTTGCCTAACATTGCTTTAAACGATGGCGACGTAGACGCTAACTATTTTCAACACCGCCCTTATCTGGAAGAACAACTTGAGCAAAATTCCGACTATGATTTCGTTGAGGCTGGTGCCATCCATTTAGAGCCAATGGGCCTTTATTCACAAGAATATGACAGCGTCGACGACCTTCCTGACGGAGCAACGGTGATGATGAGCGATTCTGTCGCTGACCACGGCCGTGTATACTCCCTTCTTCAAGAAGCGGGTTTAATTACCCTTAAAGAGGGCGTTTCAGTTGATGCAACCGAACAAGACATAGTGGATAACCCAAAAAATCTAACGTTTGTCAATTCTGGTGTTGCTGCTGAGTTGTTGCCGCAAGCATATACGAACAATGAAGCGGACTTGATTGCGATTAATTCCAACTATGCGATCGATGCTGGTCTATCGCCAACAGAAGACTCTGTCATTCTTGAAGAAGGCGATGCCGAAAATCCATACGTTAATTTGATTGTCGTTCGCAGCGAAGATGAAAACAATGAAGCGATTCAAACACTTGTTGAGGTGCTTCAATCTGAAGAAATCAAAACATTTATTGAAGAAAACTATGGCGGAGCGGTCATCCCTGCCGAGTAAGGAAAAAGGCTGCCGTTAGCGACGCGCTAACGGCATTTTTGCTTGTAAAAAGACAGGAGTGGTCTAACAATGGGCAAGGGGAAAGATATGCGCTATCTCTGCTATCCTTATATGCGTGAGGCGCAAACAACTGTCGATTTTGAAATACAATCTGATGCGCTGGCAGTTCGGATTGGACAAGCGGCTAGCTTAGTTGTGCCGTTAGAGGAATTACATAGTGATTTACTCAAGCTGGTGGAAATGGTGTACCATTTAAACGGATCGGTACGCGGAAAGATGGCGATATCTTCTGCTGATTTACACAAATTGAGCAGTTTGTATGACCGCTATGTTAAAGAGACGGAGGAGTCGATCAAGCAGTTTGTGTTGCCGCAAGGATCGGCAGCTGCCTGTGCTCTTCATGTGTGCCGCAGTGAAGCCAAGAAAACGGTGCGTGCTTTGCATCGCGTCAGCTTGGAACGAGAAGTGCCAGAGAGGCTATTTGATTACGCCCATCTGTTGGCGAATGTGCTGTTTGTCATGGCTGTGTATGCAAACAAACGGCAAGGAATCGAGGAAATCCCATTTGTAAGCAAATCATACCCCGTAAAAACACGCAAAAAGGAGATTAATTAAATGAAAAAAAAGCTTTTGTTATCATCATTATTGCTCATTTGTGCGGTTGGCTGCCAATCGGACGAAGACAAGACAGAGGCCCACGAAGAACAGCCAGAGGGGCAATCGTATACAGTAACGGATGACAGAGGTGAAGACATTACATTTGAAAAAATCCCAGAAACGGTTGTTTCTCTTGCTCCGAGCAATACAGAAATTTTGTTTGAACTTGGTGTAGGAGAAAACGTGATTGGTGTCACTGAATTTGATTTTTATCCTGAAGAAGCAAATGAAATCGAAAAAGTGTCTGACTCACAAACAATTGATGCTGAACGAATTATTGAATTGAATCCTGATGTTGTCATTGGCTATACGATAGGGGCTCCTGATACGCTTGATCCTTTAGAAGACGCAGGGATTCCCGTGTTTGTGATTCACTCAGCCGCAAACTTTGAAGATGTGTACAGTGATATTGAACAAATTGCAGAAGTGATGGGCGTAACAGAAAGAGGCGAAGAAATCGTAACAAACATCCAAGCGCAAATGGAGGAAGTGGCGACCAAAGTCGCTGAAGCGGAAGAAAAGGATGTGTATTTTGAAATCAGCCCATCTCCAGACATTTATACAACAGGAGCCAATACGTTCCAGCAAGAAATCATTGAAGCTGCTGGCTTAAACAATGTGTTTGCTGATGAAGAAGGCTGGCTTAAAATAGACGAAGAGCAAGTGATTGACCGCAACCCGGACTTGATTGCAACAACGGTCACCTATACGGAAGACCCAGTCGGCGAGATCAAAGGCCGCGCTGGCTGGGGAGGCATTGCAGCTGTCGAAAATGAGGAAATTTATTTGCTTGAAGCGGACATCATGGACCGCCCTGGTCCTCGTATCGGGGAGGCGGTCGAGCATTTGGCACAAATCGCATACCCAGAGAAATTCGAGTAAATTGCATGCTCCTGGAAAAAGTACTGCATACTAACAGTAACTTTATGGAAAGGGAGCAGAATCGATGAATCGTGAAAGTCATACTACAACAGAGCAGCACCTGGGACGATACAAAAAAGGCGTTGGTACTTATGAAGAAAAAATGCCCGCTTTTTCCCGGACATACAACGAGTTTACAGACCAGTGCTTTAAAGATGGGGCCTTGTCAAAAAAACAGAAGCATTTAATGGCGTTGGGCATGAGCGTTTATGCCCAAGATGAATATTGCATCATTTACCATTCAAAAGGATGCGTTGACCATGGTGCTTCTGAAGAAGAAATGCTCGAAACAATAGCGGTTGCGACCGCCTTTGGCAGTGGTGCAGCCTTTAGCCAAGGAGCTACACTTGTACAGGAAGCCTTTGGTGAATTCTCAAAAGGGCTGCAATAAAGATTGGCAACAACCATTCTCTCATTGTTTGCGTGTTACTCGTTTAGGGTAGAGAAAAACAGAACCGCAAATAGGCTGCTCGGTTTGCTTGGAGCTTAAATAGTAGCTTTGGTAAACGTTTGTGGTTTAAAAACAGGCATGACAAAATGAGAGAGGGGATGAAGAACCATTCATAAGATGGATCTATCCTACACGACTGAGATGGAAAAAGGGTTGCAGCAGCGGCATGGAATGAGCTATGCCGAGTATGAGAACAGTTTAAAAAAACGACTGGAAGTGGAGAAGGCGCGGACAAAAGAGCATTATGCATGCAACCGTCTTGTTGAATCACTCCATTCCTAGTCAACGTAGATCAAAAACAGAGCCTCCTGCCCCACAGTGAAGGCTCTGTTTTTTTTGGGTAATTTATCGGGACGGGCTCCTTGAAGTGTGTGTCCATTTAGTATAAAATTAGAATGAGAATAGATTAATAATCATTAAAAAATGTCAGCGAGGTTTGCTGGAAACAGCATACCTGCTTAATTTATGGAGGGAATACACATGTCTGTACCAAACCTTAAGATTGAGAATTTACATGTCTCTATTGACGATAAGGAAATTCTTAAAGATTTCAACCTTGAGATCAACGGCGGAGAAATCCACGCGATCATGGGACCAAACGGAACAGGGAAATCAACGCTTGCTTCTGCCATCATGGGTCATCCAAAATATGAAATCACAAGCGGTTCTGTTACGCTAGACGGCGAAGACGTGCTTGAAATGGAAGTAGACGAGCGTGCTCGTGCAGGCATGTTCCTTGCGATGCAATACCCAAGCGAGATTAGCGGCATTACAAACGCCGACTTTTTGCGCTCTGCCATTAATGCGAACCGTGAAGAAGGCAATGAGCTGTCTTTAATGAAATTTATTCGCAAAATGGACGAAAAAATGGACGTTCTCGACATGGACCAATCCTTTGCGCAGCGTTATTTGAATGAAGGCTTTTCAGGCGGGGAGAAAAAGCGCAATGAAATTCTCCAATTGCTAATGCTTGAACCGAAAATCGCCATTCTTGACGAAATCGACTCAGGGCTTGACATCGATGCGCTAAAAGTTGTTGCCCAAGGTGTCAACCAAATGCGCGGCGAAGAGTTTGGCTGCTTGATCATTACCCACTACCAACGCCTTCTTGACTACATCACACCAGATAAAGTCCATGTAATGATGCAAGGCCGCATCGTTAAATCCGGCGGCTCTGAACTTGCTGAGCGTCTTGAAGCAGAAGGATATGACTGGATTAAAGAAGAATTGGGCATTGAAGACGAACGCGTTGATGCCAACCAAGAAGCGTAAGTGAGAACCAGTCGGAAGCTTTCACGATAAAACAGCAAAGGATGGTATGTATGTCAGTTGAGACGAACCCACTGATCGGTCCGGATAAGTTAAAAGAACGGTCCGAAGGAAAACAAGAACCAAAATGGCTAACGGACTTGCGTCTGGATGCATTGAATAAAGTCGAAAGCCTCGAGCTTCCTAAGCCGGATAAAACCAAAATCCACAATTGGGATTTTACGTCCTTTACTCAGGAACTTAGAGAACCAAAGGAAATTTCAAGCTTGGATGAGCTGTCCAGCGACATTCAGCAATTTGTTGATGAAGAAGCAACTGGAAACAGCTTGCTAATCCAAGACAATGGCAAAACGATCTTTCAAACAAATGCTGCTGAGTTAGCAGACAAAGGCGTTGTGTTTTGTGACTTTGCGACTGCGGTTAAAGAGCATGGCGATCTCGTTAAAAAGTATTTATTAACAGAAGCAGTTTCAGCCGACGAAAACAAGCTAACGGCGATGCATGCCGCATTGATGGAAGGCGGCGCCTTTATTTACGTGCCGAAAAACGTCAATGTTGAAGTGCCATTGCAAGCTGTTTATGCGGTTTCCGATGAAAAAGCCGGTTTGTTTAACCACGTATTGATCGTAGCGGAAGACAACAGCTCAGTCACGTATGTAGAAAATTACACAGGCTATGGCTCTGGTGCATCTGTAGCCAACTTAGTCGCTGAAGTCTATGTCGGCGCCGGTGCCCGCGTTTCCTTTGGCGGTGTCGATACGCTCAATGAAGATGCTACCACTTATGTTGTCCGCCGCGCCCATGTTGAACGCGACGGCCGCATCGATTGGGCGCTTGGGCAAATGAACGACGGCGATACGGTCGCTGAAAACATTACGTACTTGGTGGGCGACGGCTCTTATGCAGACGCAAAGCTCGTATCAGTCGGCACAGGCGAACAAAAACAAAACTTTACGACGCTCATTAAGCATTACGGCAAACATTCAGAAGGCTATATTTTAAAGCATGGCGTTATGACGGAACGTGCCCTTGGCATTTTTAACGGCATTTCAAAAATCGAAAAAGCAGCAACAAAGGCGCACGGCGAACAAACCGAACGGATTCTCATGCTCGGCGAACGTGCCCGGGGCGATGCCAATCCAATCCTTTTAATCGACGAAGATGACGTAACGGCTGGCCACGCTGCTTCTGTTGGCCGGATTGACCCGCTGCAAATGTTCTATTTAATGAGCCGCGGCATTTCACGGGCTGAAGCAGAACGCCTTGTCATCCACGGATTTTTGGAGCCTGTTGTTTCCCAGCTTCCAGTTGCGTCAGTCCGCAAGCAAATGAAAACGGTCATTGAAAGAAAGGCAAAACGATGAACGCAAAGGAGATAAAGAAGCTGTTCCCGATCCTCGACCAACAAGTTAACGGGAATCCTCTTGTCTATCTCGACAGCGCCGCCACTTCGCAAAAGCCAATCCAAGTCATTGAAAAGCTCGATGATTATTACCGCCGTTACAATTCTAATGTCCATCGTGGCGTGCATACGCTTGGTACGCTTGCGACTGATGAATATGAAGGCGCACGCGAAAAAGTCCGGGCTTTCTTGAATGCGCAAGACACGGCGGAGATTGTCTTTACTCGTGGCACAACCACGGCCATTAATTTAGTGGCGCAAAGTTATGGAAATGACCATGTCGGCGAAGGCGATGAAATTGTCATTACGCCAATGGAACATCATTCGAATATCATTCCATGGCAGCAGCTTGCCAAGCGGAAAGGGGCCGTGTTGAAGTATATCCCTTTGCAAGAAGATGGGACGATTTCATTAGCTGATGTCGAAACAACGATAACGGAACGAACAAAAATCGTTTCCGTTGTCTACGTTTCAAATGTGCTCGGCACGGTTAACCCAATTGCTGAAATGGCGAAAGTCGCCCATAAACATGGCGCGGTCATGGTCGTCGATGGCGCCCAAGCTGCTCCCCATGTCCACGTGGATGTCCAACAATTAGACTGTGACTTTTTTGCTTTCTCGGCACACAAAATGTGTGGCCCTTCGGGCATCGGCGCCTTATACGGCAAAAAAGCGTTGCTTGAAGCGATGGAGCCAATTGAATTTGGCGGGGAAATGATTGATTTTGTCGGTCTGCAAGATTCGACTTGGAAAGAGCTCCCATGGAAGTTTGAAGGGGGAACGCCAATCATTGCTGGCGCAATCGGGTTCGGTGCTGCGATTGATTTTGTCACCGATTTAGGGTTTAATGAAATTGAACAGCACGAAAAAGAACTCGTTGACTATTCGTTTGAGCGTCTCGGCGATTTCAAAGATTTGACGATCTTTGGGCCAAAAGACCGTGCAGGGGTGATCACATTCCAGCTTGGCGACGTGCACCCCCACGATGTAGCGACTGTCCTTGATGCTGAAGGAATTGCTGTTCGCGCAGGCCATCATTGTGCACAACCGTTAATGAAATGGCTTGACGTTGTCGCCACTGCTCGTGCCAGCTATTATGTGTACAATACGAAAGAAGATATTGATGCTCTGGCAAACGGATTAGTCAAAGCAAAGGAGTATTTTAGCGATGTCTTCTCGTGATCTCGATACACTTTACCGGCAAGTGATTATGGACCATTATAAGAATCCCCGCAACCGCGGCGAGCTTGAAGGGGACACACTGACGGTAAATTTGAACAATCCCACATGTGGGGACCGTGTTCAAGTACAAATGAAAGTAGAAGATGGTAAAGTAGACCGCGCTGTTTTTACAGGGGAAGGCTGTTCCATCAGCCTTGCCTCCGCTTCAATGATGACGCAAGCTGTCAAAGGCTTAACCGTCGAAGAAGCGCTGGCGCTGTCTAAGCTTTTTTCAGATATGATGCAAGGAAAGGACTATGATGAAGGCAAGTTTGACTTAGGTGATATTGAGGCGCTTACTGGTGTAACAAAATTCCCTGCACGAATTAAATGTGCAACGCTTGCTTGGAAGGCGCTCGAAAAAGGGCTGAACGACACGCATTCATCATAATTTAGGAGGGATATACGTGGCAAAAAATATGCCAGATATCGGAGAATACAAATACGGGTTTTCAGATCGTGACGTATCGATTTTCCGTTCAGGCCGCGGCTTGACGAAGGAGATTGTTGAAGAAATTTCCCGTATGAAAGAGGAGCCTCAGTGGATGCTTGATTTCCGCTTGAAGTCGCTCGAACAATTTTACAAAATGCCAATGCCACAGTGGGGCGGCGACCTCTCTGAGCTAAACTTTGACGACATCACGTACTACGTGAAAGCTTCTGACAAAACGGAACGTTCATGGGATGAAGTGCCGGAAGAGATTAAAAACACATTTGACAAATTGGGCATTCCAGAAGCAGAACAGAAATACTTGGCCGGCGTTTCCGCTCAATACGAGTCTGAAGTGGTTTACCACAACATGAAAGAGGACTTGGAATCATTGGGCGTCGTCTTTAAAGACACAGACTCCGCTCTAAAAGAGAACGAAGACATCTTTAAAGAGTACTTTGCTACGGTCATACCTGCTGCAGACAACAAATTTGCAGCGCTCAACTCAGCTGTATGGTCAGGCGGCTCGTTCATTTATGTACCTAAAGGAGTCAAAGTTGACACGCCGCTGCAAGCGTACTTCCGCATCAACTCAGAAAACATGGGCCAATTCGAGCGGACACTCATCATTGCTGATGAAGATAGCTCTGTCCATTATGTAGAAGGCTGTACGGCACCTGTTTATACAACGAACTCGTTGCACAGCGCAGTCGTCGAAATCATTGTTAAAGACAATGCTTACTGCCGCTACACGACGATCCAAAACTGGGCGCCAAACGTCTACAACCTCGTTACAAAACGGGCCGTAGCCGATAAGGGTGCGACTATGGAATGGGTCGACGGCAACATCGGCTCTAAACTGACAATGAAATACCCTGCTGTCATCATGCGTGGTGAAGGCGCGAAAGGCACCGTTCTTTCGATTGCGATTGCCGGAAAAGGCCAGCACCAAGACGCAGGCGCGAAAGTAACGCATCTTGCGCCAAACTGTTCATCAACGATTGTATCAAAATCGATTTCCAAACAAGGCGGCAAAGTCACATACCGCGGCATTTGCCACTTTGGCCGCAAATCAGACGGCTCGAAATCAAAAATTGAGTGTGACACACTCATTATGGATAACCAGTCCACATCAGATACAATCCCGTACAATGAAATTTTGAACAACAACATCACACTTGAACACGAAGCGACGGTTTCCAAAGTGTCCGAAGACCAGCTTTTCTACTTGATGAGCCGCGGCGTTTCTGAAGAAGAAGCAACCGAAATGATCGTCATGGGCTTCATCGAGCCATTCACAAAAGAACTGCCAATGGAATACGCAGTCGAAATGAACCGCTTGATTAAGTTCGAGATGGAAGGCTCGATTGGATAATACAACAATACCCCTTGTCACATAACGTTTGTGGCAAGGGTTTTCTGTTTTACTTTTACGGATTTCTTCCTGAATCGTCATGGTTGCTGTATTTTTTTGCGGATATATCGAAGCCCCGGCCACGTGGAAACCGGGGTTTTTATCTTAAGGAATAGGGGGCTGAATGACAAACTTTTGTTTAAGCTTGCCGGTTTTTAAGGTGTAAGGCTATAGCAGCGGTCATTGCAGTTAAAACTGTAAGGTTCAACGTCGTTGTCGATTTTTTCAGGTTTATAGCCTTTCTCCAGAAGGTAGGTTAATAGGTTAGGCAGCTGCTTAGCGGTTTCTGTTTTGTCATGGAGAACAATAATGGGAGATTGTCCATTGTTTTCTATTTTTTCTATTTGTGAAATCACACTATCCAAAGAAGCCTCTGTTGATAAATTCCAGTCTTCGCTATCGACATTCCAATCCCACAACTTGAAGCCATGTTGATCGAATACCTCTCTGAAGCTATCTGTTAAATAAGGGATACTCCCATAAGGCGTCCGAATTAAGTCCGATTTCACCCCCGAAATATCATGCAATGTTTCTTGAGTTTTTACCATCTCTTGAAGTGCCGCTTGTTCGGATTGATAAAATTGATCTTTGTCATGAGTAACACCATGTAGACCAGCGCTGTGACCGTCCCTTATAATTCGTTTTACGATTTCTGGAGATTTTCTCATTTCAGGTTCGAGCATAAAAAAAGTCGCTTTCGCATTAAATTGATCAAGTATGTCTAAAATTTCGGTTGTAGCGGAATTAGGTCCATCGTCAAATGTTAAATAGACGACTTTCTCATTTTTTTCTTGATTGTAGTCTTCTTTGCTTTCCGCGTATTTACTTATTTTCGTTTGGAGTTTTTCGTATTCTAGTTTAATAGGGAGCTTCGTTTCTTCTGTAATGCTGGCTTTTACGACTCCTATTACTGAAATTACTAGCACTAGGCCAACGGTTAAAAATAGCACTTTTTTCTTCATTTGAGATCATCCTTTTCTGTTCATATAGTCATTGTGATTCAAATTGAAATGGTATATATAGACTAGTTGAATGAAATAAAGATGAGATAAAGATAGAGTGGAGGTGAGTTAAAGTTTTATAAATAGAAAAACCAGCCAATCAACGTACGTTGATTGGCTGGTAAGATGATTCACTCTTTGGTAAATAAAAGTAGAAACAGACTCCTTTATCGGTATTCATCACTCCATATTCTACAGCATGTAGCTTTAAGATATTTTTCGTAATCGCTAGACCTAATCCTGTGCCTTCTTTGGAACGCTGCGTTTTTTTCTCTTGGTAAAACCGATCCCAAATGTTTCCGAGTTGGTCTGTATCGATGGGATGCCCCTCATTTTCAACGCTTATTTTTACTCTATTTCCTTCATCCTCAGTTGAGATGAAAATCATTCTTTCGACGGGTGTATGACGAATGGCATTCGTCAAAAAATTTGTCATAACCTGTTCAATTTGATGTGTATTACCAACAACGTCAATTGGCTTTAGCTTAAGATTTATATGGAGCTGTTTATCACGAGCTTTAATTGATAGCTGATTGCATACGCTATGAATGGAGTCCTTTATATTAAATACATCCATCTTAACTTTATAGGTACCTGACTCGAACTTTGCTAGTTCGAGCATATCGACAATCAATCGATCCATTCGATTGACTTCATTATTCATTGCCTGGAAATAATGGTCGCTTTTTTCAATCGCTACCCCGTCTTGCAGAATCGACATACAACTTTTTATAATGCTTAACGGTGTTTTTAATTCATGTGAAACGCCTGCTATAAATTCTTTTCGCGTTTTTTCGAGCTGTTTCTCTTTCTCGATATCCTGTTGCAACTTTTCAATGTGCATTTGCAATTTTTCAGAAAGGATGTTAATGCTTTCGGAAAGCTGGCCAATTTCATCGCTTGATTTAATAGGAATACGCTCTTTGAAATCCAAATTTGCCATTTGTTTCGCTGTATGGTTGATATTTAATAACGGACTTGCGATTTTCTTGGAAAAATAGAGCGAAACCAATAAAATTAAAAAGATAACAGCAACAAGAATATAAATAAAATACTCTTGCATCATTTCCGCTGCTTCATCTATTGGTTGCAGTGACGTCATTGTTAAGAAATAGAGTGTGTCTCCGTTTGAGGTCGTCTCTGAATGTGTGAGCAATTTATATTGAATGCCATTTTGCTCATAGTCTTGAATAGATGTCCCGTTATCATTGGCTGGGTTATTGTTAAAAAGCAAATCCGCTTGAAATGCTTTTATTCGCTCAAAAAACAACGAGTTTGATAAAGCCGTGACATAAAAATGACTGTAGTCTTCCGGTATGTTCACGGCAGCAATCGTCCCGTAAACGCCTTTTTGGGTATACGCTTCATTATCATCAAATTGAGCCTTAAGGGCATCATTTCGCCAATAAATGATGCCCTCTATTCCGCTCTCTAACCTCGTAAATGGAGTGGGCTCGACTTCGTCTTTACTTAAAATGATCTCATATGGGAAGAATTCTTCTTGTATTTCTACACCGCGAATCTCCATTTGGTGATTTTCATAGTCTTTTAAACCATCAAGTTGTTGACTAACCTCAAAGGAGTTTTCTAAATAGACGATAGGAATAACAAAGTTGTCATCGCTGTAAGTGACTAATTCATCTTCTAATTCAAATATCCCATTTAATTCGATCGTATAATCTTTTGTTCCTTTTATATAGCCATTGTGGTCTAAAACGGTTATCCAAGCATTGTTTTCTCGATAAAATGTTTGTTCCAATTCTTGAAGCTTTGTTTCATTTTCTTCGTTATGCCAATAAGTTTTTGTGAACGCTTCAATCGCTTCTGAAAGGCGTTCTTCTTTGTTTTTAGCATAGTATTGTTCAAAGAATAGTGTTTGACCAACAAAAATGCCAAATAAAATAAATAGGCATAATGACGATATGAGCAGAAACCATTTTACTACAATCCGATTTTTCATGGTAAATCCTCAAATTTATATCCTGCACGAACGATTGTTTTTATTTGTTTAGCGCTGTCAGCCAGTTTGCTTCGCAAATTTCGAATATGGGTATTGACTGTACGGTCGTCACCTGCATACTCATAGCCCCAAACTTTTATAATGAGCTGTTGTCTGGAAATAACGATATTTTTGTTTTTCATTAGATACGTTAAAATTTCAAACTCTGTATGTGTCAATGGGACGACATTGCCTTTTACTTTAACTGTACGTGAATGTAAATGGACTTCAAGTTCGTTGCTCGTTAAAATTTCTTGACTCTTGTTAGTGTTTTCATTTGTCGCTGGAGTAGTAAGCAATCGTTTGGCCCTTGCTAATAAAATTTTAGGGCTATAAGGTTTTGTGACATAGTCATCTGCGCCTAAATCAAACCCTAATAATGTATCTTCTTCATCTGAGCGGGCTGTCAGCATAATAATCGGTACGACAGAATGTTCGCGGATCCTTTTGCAAACAGACCAGCCGTCTAACCTCGGCATCATAATATCTAAAACAATCAAATCAACGTTTGCTTTTTCAAATATCGCTAACGCTTCTTTTCCGTCTTTTGCTTCCAATACATCGTAACCCGCATCGATAAAATAGTCTTTGCTTATTTCTCTAAGGATGTCTTCATCTTCCACAATTAGTATTGTTTTTCCCAATGTAACCATTCCTTACTTTCTCTTAATAGACTTATAGTAAGTATACTTTATCATCTTTTCAACTTGTAAATTTAGTTAAGTTCCCATAATTGTGGTCATCTTTTTAAGGAACGGTCCTCGTTTTGGGAGGTGAAAGGGGGGATGATTTACTATCAGATTAACGTAGACTAAGGACGTGGGGCAACTTTTTTAGGGGAATTTCCAGATGCTAGAATCGGTTATTCAACTCTCGAAACAATTACGTGTATGTCAGATGGAATGAAAATGGTATGAATCGGATCAGGAAATGGTCGTAAAGGGGTGGCTTTTCAAAAAAGGCATAGGCGCCGGAGCATCGCGTTTATTAGAAAGGCGGGCAAGCCACCCATTAACGGGCGGCTTTTTCACGTTTTTAAGATTGAAACTGTTCCGCTTCAGTCGATCCCTTCAGGGCAGTGGTCGATGAAGTCCCGCCTGTTACGACTTGGGCAACTTCATCAAAGTAGCTTGTGCCGACTTCGCGCTGATGCCTTGTTGCCGTGTAGCCGTGGGCTTCACTGGCAAATTCAGCCTGCTGAAGATCAGAGTACGCCGCCATTCCGCGGTCCTTATAGTGGCGGGATAATTCAAACATGCCGTGGTTTAAGGCGTGGAAGCCCGCCAGTGTGACAAATTGAAATTTATAGCCCATTTCACCGAGTTGTTTCTGGAAGTTTAAAATGGTGTGGTCATCCAGTTTGGCTTTCCAGTTAAACGAAGGGGAGCAATTGTAGGCGAGCAGTTTGCCTGGGAATTTCTCGTGGATCGCTTGTGCGAACCGACGTGCTTCTTCAATATTTGGCTCAGACGTTTCACACCAGATTAAATCAGCATACGGCGCATACGCTAAGCCTCTCGCAATCGCCTGATCAAGACCTGACTTTGTTTTGAAAAACCCTTCCGCTGTTCGTTCTCCCGTTAAAAACGGTGCATCATATGAATCGACGTCGCTTGTGATTAGGTCAGCGGCATTGGCATCTGTACGAGCAATAAGAATGGTCGGTACTCCCATCACGTCTGCTGCCAGGCGGGCGGCAATCAAATTACGCACTGCTGTTTGCGTTGGAAGCAGCACTTTTCCGCCTAAATGCCCGCACTTTTTCTCAGAAGACAACTGATCTTCAAAGTGAACCCCTGCGGCGCCGGCTTCAATCATGCTTTTCATTAACTCGAACACGTTTAGCTGTCCACCGAAGCCTGCCTCAGCATCGGCCACAATTGGCGCAAACCAATCGATGTCTTCTTTTTCTTCCATGTGGTAAATTTGATCCGCGCGTTGCAGCGTGCGGTTGATTTTTTTGACAACTTCCGGTACGCTGTTTGCCGGATAAAGGCTTTGGTCAGGATACATGCTCCCTGACAAATTGGCATCAGCAGCCACTTGCCAGCCGCTTAAATAAATCGCTTTCAATCCGGCTTTTACTTGCTGCATCGCTTGGTTCCCAGTTAAAGCGCCTAGTGCCGGGACGAAATCCTCTGTATGGAGAAGTTCCCACAACTTTTCGGCACCACGCCTGGCAATCGTGTATTCAATCTCGAGCGTGCCCCTTAGCCGCATGACATCAGCTGCTTCATACGGCCTTGTAATCCCTTTCCAACGTTCTTCATGCTCCCAGCTTTCTGCGAGTTGTTTTTCTTTTAGCATTGGACATTCCCCCATTATAAGTTTGTGTCATCTAAAATCAGCTACTCAACTAACTGTGTGCCTTTTCGAACCAGCCGTTCATCAGAATGATCCAGCCGGCTTCTCATGCATTTTTTCCTCTACCATCAAACCGTCATGTGAATTTCCTTCTCTTCTGTCACATTCACCTCCTCCATAAACATGTTGTTATAAAACAGTTATACTTACTCACCTTTTTTAGCAAGACAGCGTTCGCATTCCATGAAGTAAGATTCAGCTTGCTCTTCCATCTCTTCGCCACATTCAGGACACGTTTTTCTCGGAAGCATTCTGTAAAAGTCAATTGGATTTTTCAAGCTCATTTGTCTCCTCCTTTTTTATAGAACAGTTTATTTTGTTTATTTCTGTTGTAGTACAGTATACAATGTAAAAATGAAAATGTACACACCTTTTTCAAAAAAATTTTTTTCTGTTTTCCATTCAATGAAGAGGGCCATAAAGAGAAGGGAGGAGGGCGATGAAAAGGAACAGGCGACGAATATGAGGATGTTGGGGGGAGACGTCGGGTCAATACAGAGTCGAAAGCGAGCTAGCTATTAGTGGTACACGTAAAGAAATTGATGGTATCTCCGATTTTTTCTTTTTTTCCCTTGACAGAACCAAATAAGCATGATAAAAGTAATAGTAAGCGATTTCATTTAATTTCATAACATGGATTGTTACTGTTTAGCAGGCAAAACCTAAGTTTGTATGAGAGTTCCTTTAAAGGGGATTCTATATGCAAAGTTGGGTTTTTTTGTTTTCGTATCTTACCATTCCCTACTAGAGAATTCTTTATGTCAGAAATAAAGGCGAGTGAATCATGCAAATTAAGAAAGTATTTAATAACAATGTTGTCCTAGCAAAGAATGAATGGGATCAAGAAATGGTCGTAATGGGCAGGGGCTTGGCTTTTCAAAAAAAGGCAGGTGAAACGATCGATACAGCTAAAATCGAAAAAACATTTGTTTTGGAAAAAAGGGGTGTGTCGGATAAGTTAGCGAAATTATTACGAGATACGTCAGAACTATATTTAAACATTGCCTCTAAGATTTTAGATTATGCGAAATCACAATTGCCATATAAACTGGATGACTATTTGTATGTAGCCTTGACGGACCACATTAGTTTTGCAATTAAAAGACATAAAGAAAACGTGCACGTGAAAAATCCTTTAGTATGGGAAATTCGTAAGTACTATAAACAGGAGTATCAAGTTGCGCTAAAATGCCTAGACATCATTGAAGAACAAACAGGTGTCCGGTTTCCCGAGGATGAAGCGGCTTCGATTGCGCTCCACCTTGTCAACAGCGAGTTGTCAGGAGGGAATTTGGCAACAGCCGTTCAAGTGACGGAATTAGTCAATAATGTGCTAAACATCGTGAAATATCACTTTAAAATGGAATTAGATGAAACGTCGATTAATTACGAGCGTTTTTTAACCCATCTTCGCTTTTTTGCGATTCGCTTTATTCGCAAAGAAAGAATGGCAGATAGTGAAGACAATTTCTTATACGAGCAACTAAAGAGAAAATACCCTGAATCGTTTCAATGCAGTCAAAAAATCAAGATCTATTTAGTTAAAAGCTATAATTGGTCCATTTCTAAAGATGAAGAAATGTATTTAACCCTACACATACAAAGGGTGACGAAACGGCATTTGCAAGACCAGGCGGATTAAATCAATGAGAATATGAATGGATGGAATGTTACCTTCAGTGGGCATAACCTGACCTAATTTGCAAACACTATGATGCAAATTGGTTCAGGTTTTTTTATTTACCAAGTACAACATGAAAAGAGCTGGTTCATATGAAGTACGAGCAATTAGCAAAGGATATTATTGAAAAAGTTGGCGGCAAAGAAAATGTAAACAATGTCGTTCATTGTATTACGCGCTTGCGCTTTAAGTTAAAAGATGAGGACAAAGCACAAACGGAAGCGTTAAAAAACATGGATGGCATTGTGACTGTCATGAAAAGCGGCGGCCAATACCAAGTGGTTATCGGCAACCATGTCCCTGATGTTTATAAAGCTGTCGTAGAGGTCGGCGGCTTCGCAAACATCGGACAAGTAGACGACGACGAGCAAGAAAAACGAGGAAATTTGTTTAATCGCTTTATAGATATTATTGCCAGCATCTTTACACCTATCCTTGGCGTTTTAGCGGCCACAGGGATGATCAAAGGGTTTAACGCGCTATTTCTGGCAGTGGGATGGTTAGAGGAAACCGACGGTACGTATCAACTATTAAACATTGTCGGCGATTCGTTGTTTCATTTCTTCCCTATTTTTCTTGGCTATACGGCGATTAAAAAGTTTGGCGGAACCCCCTTTATCGGAATTGCGATTGGCGCTTCCCTCGTTTATCCTGCCGTAGAAAGCTTAATGGAAGGGGAGCCGCTTTATGTATTATTTGCGGGAACTGTGTTTGAGTCTCCTGTTTATATTACCTTTTTAGGAATCCCTGTTATTCTAATGAGTTATGCGACATCCGTTGTCCCGATCATCCTTGCTGCATTTTTTGCATCAAAAGTAGAACGCTTCTTTAGAAAAGTGATTCCAGATGTTGTGAAGACGTTTTTAGTTCCATTTTTTACACTTTTGGTCGTTGTCCCGTTGACGTTTATGATCATTGGGCCAATTGCGACTTGGGCGAGCCAACTATTAGGCCAAGGAACCATTTTTGTTTATGAATTAAGTCCAACCATCGCCGGATTGGTGCTAGGCGCTTTCTGGCAAGTGATCGTCATTTTTGGATTGCACTGGGGCCTTGTTCCGATCGCGATTAATAACCTCGTATCAACGGGCTCTGACCCTATATTAGCGATGATCTTTGCTGCTTCTTTTGCGCAAATCGGCGCTGTTCTTGCTGTTTGGATTCGAACGAAGAACCAAAAACTTAAATCATTAAGTATTCCTGCCTTTATCTCGGGAATCTTTGGCGTAACAGAGCCTGCTATTTATGGGATCACACTACCGAAGAAAAAGCCTTTTATCTTTAGTTTAGTAGGGGCTGGCATCGGCGGCGCGATTATTGGCTTCTTCGGCGGCGCTGGCTATATGATTGGCGGGCTAGGCATTTTCCAAATCCCCGCTTTCATTGGCCCAGAAGGGATTGACACTGGCTTTTGGGGAGCCATCATTTCTATGCCTGTCGCGTTCGGAATAGGTTTTATCCTGACGTATTTGTTTGCTGGCATTCATAAAGAGGAAACACCAGTTGAACGTGGCGCTAATACTGAATCTGCCTCTCCAGATGCTACTGTAGAGAAAACGGTTGCCAAGGAAGTAGAAGCGGAAACCCTTGCTAGCCCATTAAAGGGAAAGGCTATACCACTAGAACGTATTAAAGATGAAGCATTCGCATCGGCTGCACTTGGCAAAGGAATCGCCATTCTGCCGACAGAAGGGAAAGTATTTGCACCGGCAGATGGAACGATCACTGCTCTCTTTCCAACGAATCATGCGATTGGAATGACGACTGATAAAGGGGCTGAACTATTAATCCATGTTGGAATGGATACGGTTCAGTTACAAGGACAGTACTTCTCGTCCCATGTGAAACAAGGAGAGCGCGTTGAGAAAGGCCAATTGTTAATGGAGTTTGATATTGATAAAATTCAACAAGCAGGATTTATGCTCGATACACCAATTGTTGTAACCAACCACGAGCACTACACGGTTATAACGACTGAAGAGACCAATGTCCAAGTAGGAGACCATTTCCTCACATTAGAAAAAAAATAAGCTTTTACACAGGAGCTAGAAGGTTTCAAAGATTGTCTTCCTTCTAGCTCGTAAAGAATGGAAGGAGAAAATTTACATGAACACATTTCCAGAATCGTTTCTATGGGGTGGCGCGATTGCCGCTAACCAGGCAGAAGGGGCCTTTTTAGAAGGGGGAAAAGGGCTGACAACCGTGGATTTATTGCCAACAGGCGAAAAGCGTTGGGAGATCATGTTAGGAAAGTTAAGCCGTTTTGAACCTGATGAACAGTTCTATTATCCTTCACACGAGGCAATTGATTTTTATCATCGTTATAAAGAAGATATTGCTTTGTTTGCTGAGATGGGTTTTAAGGCGTTGCGCGTGTCGATCGCTTGGTCGCGCATCTTTCCAAATGGGGATGACGAAACGCCCAATGAAGCTGGCTTAGCATTTTACGATGAGCTATTTGACGAATTACGAAAACACGGGATTGAGCCCGTTGTAACAATGGCCCATTTTGACGTGCCAATCCACTTGGTCAAGAAGTACAAAAGTTGGCGAAATCGTAAGCTCGTCACTTTTTTTGAAACATATGCAAGAACGATTTTAGAGCGCTACCAACATAAAGTGAAATACTGGATGACGTTTAACGAAATCAATATGCTTCTCCATTTGCCTTATGTTGGCGCTGGCCTTGTGTTTGAGGAAGGGGACGATGTAACGCAAATTAAATACCAGGCTGCCCACCACCAACTCGTCGCTAGCGCGCTAGCCGTTAAAGCTTGCCATGAGCTGATCCCTGATGCAAAAATTGGCTGCATGCTTGCCGCAGGGGCGACTTACGCTTATACATGCCATCCTGATGATGTGTTTGATGCGATGGAAAAAGACCGTGAATCGTTCTTTTTTATCGACGTCCAATCAAGAGGGGCTTATCCGGGATATGCGAAGCGTTTCTTTAAAGAAAACAACATCACTGTAGAAATGGAAGAAGGAGACTTGGAACTTCTGCAAGCAAACACCGTCGATTACATTGGTTTTAGCTATTATGCGAGCCGGGCGACAAGCACCGATCCTGACGTGTTGAAAAACCAAACGAGCGGCAACGTATTCGGTTCGGTGGAAAACCCTTATTTGGAAAAATCGGAGTGGGGCTGGACGATTGATCCGAAAGGCTTCCGCATAACGGCCAATCAGCTTTATGACCGCTACCAAAAGCCTCTGTTTGTTGTCGAAAATGGCTTAGGAGCGGTTGACGAATTATCCGCAGATGGAGACATCAATGATGACTATCGGATTGATTACTTGCGCCAGCATATTGCGGCAATGGGCGAAGCGATTGAAGACGGAGTGGAAATCATTGGTTACACGAGTTGGGGGCCGATAGACATCGTAAGTGCTTCTACAGGAGAAATGAAAAAGCGTTACGGCTATATTTATGTCGATCGTGACAATGAAGGCAATGGAACGTTGAAACGAGTGAAAAAGAAAAGCTTCGATTGGTATAAAACGGTCATCAAATCGAACGGACAAGAGCTCAACTAAGACCCTTTTTCCCAAATCAATTAATCATACGAGGTGACTACAGATGAAAGCAGCAACATTTCCAGAAGGATTTTTATGGGGCGGCGCAGTAGCAGCTAACCAATTAGAAGGTGCTTACCAGGAAGACGGAAAAGGGTTGTCTACAGCCGATGTTTCGCCAAATGGAATTATGAACGAACCGGATTTCTCGATGAAAGAATTTAATCTTTACCATGAAGCAATTGATTTTTACCACACATATAAAGAAGATATCGCTTTATTTGCGGAAATGGGATTTAAGGCGTTCCGCTTCTCCGTTGCTTGGACGCGCATTTTCCCTAATGGCGACGAAGCAACGCCGAACGAAAAAGGCTTGGCATTCTACGACCAAGTTATTGATGAGCTATTAAAGTACAATATTGAACCTGTCATAACGATTTCACACTATGAAATGCCACTCGGGCTTGTGAAAGACTATGGCGGTTGGAAAAACAGGCAAGTGGTCCATTTTTATGAACGGTTTGCGAAGACGATATTAGAACGGTACCACCATAAAGTAAAATATTGGATGACATTCAACGAAATCAATGTTCTCCTTCATGCGCCTTTTACAGGCGGAGGCCTTTTATTCGAAGCTGGCGAAAACAAAGAGCAAGCGATTTACCAAGCTGCACACCATCAGTTTTTGGCAAGTAGCCTCGCTGTTAAAGCAGGCCATGCATTGGATCCATCTTTGCAAATTGGCTGCATGATCGCGTCAATGGTGACATATCCGTATACGTCGAAGCCAGAAGACATGTTTGCTGCGCTAGAGCAAGATCGAAAAACGTTGTTCTTCTCTGATGTCCAATCACGTGGCTATTACCCTTCCTATATAAAAGCCTATCTTAAGGAAAAAAGTATTGACATTGAAATGGAAGCTGGCGATCTTGACCTCCTCAGTGAACATACGGTCGATTATATTGGCTTTAGTTACTACATGTCTTTTGTGGCAAGCACAGATCCAGAGCACCTAAAAACGTCCGGCAACCTCTTTGCCGGTGTGAAGAATCCGTACTTGGAGGCATCCGAGTGGGGGTGGCAAATTGATCCAATTGGTTTGCGCACGGTGTGCAACCAACTATATGATCGCTACCAAAAGCCTCTATTTATTGTCGAAAACGGCCTTGGCGCCGTTGATCAAATCGAGGAAGACGGCTCGATTCAGGATGACTACCGGATTGACTATTTGCGCGCGCACATTGAACAAATGAAGCTCGCTATTGCCGATGGCGTGGACTTGATCGGCTATACTTCCTGGGGGCCAATTGATTTAGTAAGCGCCTCAACAGCGGAACTAAAAAAGCGGTATGGGTTCATTTATGTCGATCGCGACAGCAATGGAAAAGGATCGAATAAACGTTATAAAAAGAAAAGCTTTAGCTGGTACCAAAATGTTATTGCCACTAATGGAGAACAGCTTTAGCTACTACAAGCGACTTGAGTTTTAAGCTCAAGTCGTTTTTTGCCGTGCTACACGAAAAGGTTGCTTTATAATAAAGGGAAGCGTTTCGCATGCAGTTGCGCGAAATCAAACAATGGCGTTGGCTAGGAAGGAAGAGGATACGGACGAATGAAACAGAATAAGTATGACGATAAGGCGTTCTTTGCCGCTTATGAAAAAATGCCTCGCTCTGTAAAAGGGCTTGCCGGTGCAGGGGAATGGCATGTGCTAAAGGCACTATTACCTGATATGCGGGGGAAAGCCGTGCTTGACTTAGGCTGCGGTTTTGGCTGGCATTGCCGCTATGCCAGGGAACAACAGGCACGCTCTGTAGTAGGCGTTGATTTATCAGAAAACATGCTGGAAAAAGCACGTGAAACAACAAATGACCCGTTCATTTCTTATTTAAACATGGCGATCGAAGACATCGATTTCCCAAGGGCACAGTTCGATGTCGTCATCAGTTCACTCGCTTTCCACTATATCAAGTCCTTTAGGCCAATTTGCAAGAACGTTTACGATTGTCTAAAAGCCGAGGGGACATTCATCTTTTCAGTAGAACACCCGATTTTTACTTCTCGCCATCAACAAGATTGGTGTTACGACCACCAAGGGAACCGCCAGCATTGGCCTGTTGACCATTACCAATCAGAAGGAATGAGGGAAACGTCTTTTTTGGCTGAGCATGTGATTAAATACCATCGTACACTTTCGACCTATATCAATGATTTGATAGAGGCTGGTTTTCGGATCAACGCTGTAAAAGAACCCACTCCTTCTGAGGACATGTCTGCCCTTAGCCAGGAAATGAAAGATGAATGGAGAAGGCCAATGTTTTTAATCATTTCCGCGCAAAAGCCAAAACTGTAAACGATGAATAGTAAAGCGCTTACGAAAAATGACATCATGCATCACATGGCCATATACGCCGTTCCCAAGCCATGCTAAAGTATAAGAAAAAGGAGTGTCCTGCTCTATGTATACAGCAACGCCTTCACGTTATGATGATATGATATACAACCAATGCGGAAAAAGCGGCTTGAAGCTTCCAGCTATTTCATTGGGATTGTGGCAAAACTTTGGCGCCGACACGAGCCAGGCTAAAGTAAAAGAAAAAATTTTTTGTGCGTTTGATTTAGGGATTACTCATTTTGACTTGGCCAACAATTATGGCCCTCCTCCTGGTTCTGCCGAAGCAGCAATGGGCACGATACTAAACAGCGAACTAAATCGCTATCGGGATGAACTCATTATTTCGACGAAAGCAGGCTACGACATGTGGCCTGGCCCATACGGGGATGGCGGTTCAAGAAAGTATCTCATCGCTAGCCTTGACCAAAGCCTAAAACGGCTAAAAGTTGATTATGTCGATATTTTCTATCATCATCGCTATGATCCAAACACGCCGCTGGAAGAAACAATGGCTGCACTTGACGCTATTGTCCGCCAAGGAAAGGCGCTCTATATTGGCTTATCGAATTACGGGCCTAAAGAAACAAAACAGGCGGCCACAATTTTAAAACAGTTAGGCACGCCTTGTGTCGTTAACCAGCCTTCGTATTCGATGTTGAACCGTTGGATTGAGGGAGGGCTGCAAGACGTCCTCGCTGAAGAAGGAATTGGCACTGTCGCTTTTGCACCGCTGGCGATGGGGCTTTTAACTTCAAAATACTTGCACGCTATTCCAGAAGGATCCAGGGCGGCTAAAAACGATTGGTTTAAAGCAAATGTGACCGAGGAGCAAGTAGGGAAAGTAAAAGAGCTTCATAAAATTGCCGAGAACCGCGGGCAAACAATGGCCCAGTTTGCTTTAGCATGGGTATTAAGGGATGGCAGCGCCACGTCTGCTTTAATCGGGGCGAGTTCCATCGAACAAATCGAAGAAAATGTAGCTGCATTGAACAATTTATCATTTAGCCAAGAAGAATTGAATGCAATTGATTCGATCGTAGGCAGCGATAAATGATGAAAAAGAGGAGAGTGATGCGTACTCTCCTTTTTGTGACCGCTAGACTTGAATAGCTGTAGCGATCAAGTCAACTATCTAGGAAACAATCATCCAGTTATTGCTATGGACAGAGCAGCAGCAAACGATTACGCTAAGGAGCATAAAGCAAGAAAAGAGGTGTTGCATGGAACGGTATAACCAGTTGGCACAAGCTTTTGCGTACACGCCTATTCGTGTTTATGGCGTATATAAGAGCATGCTTGAAGCCAATCGCCTTTATCGTGGCCATGTTGACCAGCCAACGGCTTATGGCGGGCTTATTCTTGGGCTTCGTGGCAGCGCACGCTTTACCTTTAATGGTTCTAATTCAATCGAAGTCAGCCAAGGGAAAGCAATCATTGGCGGCTATCAAATGCGCTTAGAGTTAGAAGTCGGTGAAACGGGTTGTGAATACGCGCTTATTCACTTCTTGCCAGAAGATCGGCGCCTGCCCGAGGCAACTTTGTTTCAAAAAGCCCATCAACTGGAGTACCTATTTGAACCGAGTATGTTGCAAATGGTTGATGAGCTTTTGCAAGCTGATGCGGCGCCAGGGGAGATGGCGGCACTGCAAAAAAAAGCGCTGTTCTACCAATTGCTTACACATGTCCTTCAATTAGCGCGCTTCCAGCAGAAACCTAAAAATAGTGAAGCGATGGAAGAGACAATCCGTTATATCCATGCCCATTACCATGAACCGTTGACATTAGGGCAATTGGCTGCTCGTTACGATATGGCGCCTAAATATTTTTCTGCCGCTTTTCGGAAATGCACAGGAGTTGGCCCGATTGACTATGTGATCCATTGCCGTATGAAGCGAGCCCGCCAACTACTAATGACAGGGGCGTTTACTGTCAGTGCGGTTGCCCGCAGCGTCGGGTATCAGGATCCCTATTATTTTAGCAGGTTGTTTAAAAAACAGTTTGGAGTCGCTCCAAGCTACGTTCGCCTGGAAATGAAGAAATAATCCATCTGTAAAACAGGAAACTGTCTATTTTACATAAAGTCATTCCTTGTTATCATTTTAAATGATAATGATTATCACTATTAATAGATAAGAACGAAAGGAACGTACTTTATGCACCATTCACTTAAATCACTTGCTTCAAGCCTTTTGCTGCTAGTGCTTCTAGGAGCTTGTGCAGGTAATGTTGATAACGATGCCAATGACAATACAGAAAAAAGCAGTGAGCCCGCTGTCTCAAGCGCGTTTCCGCGGACATTGGAAGATGCAAACGGAGACTTTACTCTTGAAAAAGAGCCGCAAAAAGTAGCAATTGCCCATTGGGGATTTGTCGATTCTTTTTTGCTTTTTGACACGCCTTCAGCTGCTGTGGTGCTGCCTTTTTCAGCAGAACAATCTGTTCTAAAAACGGACGTGTACAAGCCTTATGTAGAAACGTTCGATGAGCTGGAGGTGGTAGGCGAAAACCAGCAAGTGAATTTGGAAGCGTTGCTTGCCTATGAACCAGATTTAATTATTGCAGGGAACCAAGTAAATGAGAATATCGACCAATTGCAACAAATTGCGCCTGTTTTTGTCGTAGATGAGGAAGAAGTCAACGTGTGGGGAGACTGGCCCGCACTCGTGTCTTTGCTTGGCGACATTCTTGGCCAAGAAGATGCCGCTGAATCATTTATTCGTTCTTTTGAAGAAAAAGTCGCGGAAGGTCGCGAAAAATTAGTAAATACAGAAGGCGAAGTGGCTTTTTTGCAAGCACGAGAAGCAACAGCTTGGCTGCAAGGTACGAACTATTTGCCATTGTACTATGACCAGTTGGGGCTGCCTGTTGCAGATGCACCAATTATGAAAGAAGGGGCAGAAATCTCTCTTGAAGGGATAAGCGAATTAAACCCCGACCACCTTTTCATTGGCTATTTTCAAGGAGACAGCGACTCCTCTTCTTCAATCATTAGTGAATGGGAAGAGACGAATGTATGGAACAGCCTGCAAGCAGTAGAAAAAGGCCAAGTGTATGAAATGAATGGCGAACTTGCCCTTGGCTATGGGCCAATTGGGCAATCGTACGCGCTCGAACAAGTGGTAAAAGCATTGGAGTAATGAAATGCACAGCCTGCTAAACGCTGTAAAGCGCTTGGCAGGCTTTTTGTTTGTGAGCATTACAAACCTACAATAAAACGATTGGCAGACAGTTGTATCTATTTATTATACGATTGATTATCTTGCAGCTATCTATCTTGTCCGGAACGTAAACGACTTCGTTCCTGATGATGTAAGCGGAATGAGATCGTAGCTGTGATGAAAGCCAAAAAAACAAACAAAGACGCGATCAAGGTTAAATAAGTTATTGGGAAAGAAGCGATTACCGATCCACCAAAGGCAGCCCCTAACGTCATACCGATGTTCATCAAAGCGGTATGAAAGCTTAATACGATCTCTGAAGAACGTGGTTTTAACGACGTTAAATAATATTGGTTTGCAGGTGTCGTAGCCCAGGTCGCTGCCCCCCATATCATGATCATTAATACGAGTAAATTTGGCCTGTTTACGACGAAAAACATGCTTATTAGGGCAAGCATATGAACCATTAAACTGATGCTGATCGTTTTGACAGGCCCCCACCGGTCAACAGCAAATCCGCCAACACGTGATCCTATTAAGGCGAATAAACCAAGAATAAATAACGCACTACTAATTTGTTCAATAGAAAAATGAGCCGTCTTGCTCAAGAACGGGGCAATATAGGCAAACAATAGTGTGTATCCTAAAATCCAGAGAATCGTTACGGTCAAACCAGTAAGTAACCGTTTATCACTTAGAATGCGTAGTTGCTGTTTAAGGGGCATGCCTGGGTTTCCTTCTCTAGAAGGGATCAGGCGCATTAGAAAGATCAATGTAATGAATGTGACAAAGGCTAAAAATAAGTATGTGTAACGCCAGTCTACATAGGCAGATGCAAACGTGCCGATTGGGACGCCCACAACCAAAGATAATGTAAATCCAGTGAGTATGATCGCCATTGCATTCCCTCGTTTTTGTGGGGCTGCTAGACTCGAAGCATAATGAGTGGCAATGACAATATAAAGTCCGCCGCTCATAGCCATAATAATCCGTGCCGTGAGCAGCATCCAATAATTAACACTCGAAAAGGCGATTAAATTTGATACAAAAAAGAGAGCGAGCGAAAGCAAAAGCATGTTTTTTCGGTTATACTTGGCGGTTGCCAAGACTAAAACAAGCGCACCAAAGGCGTATGATAACGAGTAAAAAGTTAATAATTGCCCAGCCGCTGAAATGGAAACGCCAAAATCGGCGGCGATGATTTCCAATATACCTGATGCGATAAACTCAGCAGTACCCGTTAGAAAGGCACCAAGAGCTAGCAAATATGTTAATGATCTGTTCATATGCACTCTCCCTTACTTCCATTATGTGTTCCAGTTTATATGTTGTTTGTTCATAAATAAAATGCTAAATTTTTATTAAGGAGATGAGCAAATACTTATGACGATTTCTAGATTTGAAGTCTTCACGACTGTCGTGGATTTAGGGAGTTTTACGAAAGCAGCAAAAAAATTAAACATGACTCAACCTGCTGTTAGTCATGCGGTGTCAAGTCTTGAATCAGAATGGGGTGTATCGTTATTAATTAGAGACAAGAAAAAAGGGTTGCGCCTTACGGAAATTGGCCAGAAAACGGTTATTCATATGAGGGAAATAGTAAGTCGGATTGAAAAAATAAATCAAGAAATTGCTTTTGCCTCTAACATAGAGAAAGGCACAGTCCGCCTTGGCATTTTTTATAGCGCATCGGCTTGTTTACTACCGAAGATACTCGCTCAATTTCAGAGAAAGTATCCGAATATCGAATTTGTACTTTTTGAAGGCACTTATGAAGAAATAATCGATTGGTTAGAATCACGGGTCGTTGATGTCGGGTTTATTATAGAGACTAATGAGGCAACAGCGTATGAAACACTGCCGCTCGTTAAGGATGACATTGTCGTTGCTTTTTCTGAGCGGCATTTTTTAAATAAGTACGAGTCTGTAACGATTAAGGATATTGCCAATGAACCATTCATTATGCCAAAAGGCATGTATGCGCCATATATATTCGAAATTTTTAAAGATGCTCATGCAGAGCCCAATATTTGTTTTGAAGTGCAAGATTGCACAACAATTGCAAACTTAGTGAAAGAAGGGCTTGGTATCACAATTGGCTCAAAATTATTCCTAAAAACGCATAGTCAACTAAAGTATAAGGATCTAGCGGTCAAAAATGTACGTGATATATCTTTAGCGTTTAACAGCAGCAAAACATCTCCAGCAGTGCAAGCCTTTCTAAAAGAAGCAAGGCGCGTTTATGATCGGTGAACGATGAAACAGAGCTAAACAGAAGAACAGGGCTTTGGGTACTGGGAGGAACGTCATCGCTGTAAAGCGAATCTAGGTGAAAGACAAATTAGGGGTGGTCGTATGAAAAATACAAGACAAGCAGATAGGCTTATGGCTTCTGAAATAAAATCTGTTATAAAATGGAGGGCTTATGGAACCGACGATTGAATTGGCGAGAAAATTAATCGATGAACAGTTTCCAGAGTGGTCAAACCTAGAGATTAAACATGTGCAAAAAAGCGGTCATGACAATCGGACTTTTCGCCTTGGCGATACGATGAGTATACGCTTGCCTAGTCATGAGGCATACGCGCCTCAAGTTGAGAAAGAGGCAAAATGGTTGCCTATGCTTGCCCCTCATTTTGACTTGCCAATAACAGTACCAATTGCGAAAGGGAAGCCTTCTCGTTTGTACCCGTATTCTTGGTCTGTCAACCGGTGGATTGAAGGGCAAACTCTGGACAGAAGCAACACTGATTTACAACAATTAGCCGTTGATTTAGCTGCTTTCTTAAAAAAACTGCAGTCGATTGACTGTAAAAATGGCCCATTAGCAGGCAAACATAACTTTTTCCGTGGCGGAGATTTAGCAGTTTATAAACGTGAAACAGAAAGGGCAATGGCAACGTTAGGCGAGCAAATCGATAGGAAAGCATGTGCACAAGTTTTTAAAGAAGCATTAAGCTCAAAATGGAGCAAACCGTCAGTGTGGGTACATGGAGACGTAGCTCCAGGGAATTTACTAGTCAAAAACCGAAAACTGGCTGGCGTGATTGATTTCGGCAGCTCAGGTGTAGGCGACCCTGCATGCGATTTAGTGATGGCATGGACATTTTTTGACAAAGACAGCCGAAACATATTTAAAGAGGAAATGGGTCTTGATGCAGATACGTGGAATCGCGGGAAAGGGTGGGCTTTATGGAAAGCGTTAATTACGTATAATTCCGAAGTCGATGAGGTTCGTCAAAATGCTCATTTCACAATCAAAGAAATCTTACATGATTAGCGAGTTGAAAGAGAGAGGGTTAGATAGCCTCTCTCTTTTCTTTTAGGGATGTTCCAGCTATGCTAGGCGGCGGTCAACTGCATTTCTTGAAGCGACTAGGGGCAACTGTTTTAGCTCATAGACAGGGCTCAGAAACGAACCGATCGCTTTATCGGTAAACCAACAGCACGTTTCCGCATTGAAACACTTTTGACTCTACTAATGTAAGCTTTTTCGTAGTATTGTTAAATAACCGTTGTCCCTTTCCAATACAAACAGGATTGACGATGAGGCGGTACTCATCAATTAAGTCATGTTTCATAAAGATTTGCGCAATGTTTGCACCGGCAAAGAGAGCAATATTTTTACCAGGCTGAAGCTTTAGTTTTTCCGCTTCTAAAGGCACATTTCCCTTTACCACTCTCGCATTCCACTCAGCCTTTTCTAGCGTACGAGAAAAAACAACTTTGTTCATGTTATTCATTTTCCTAGCAAATAACCGGTTTTTTTCTGTGCTCGTTTGATCAAATTCAGCCGAAGGCCAATACTGGAGCATTTTCTCATAGGCAATCCGTCCATAAAGCAATGTATCCACAGTATCCAAAAAACGATCCATAAAATCGTGCATTTCCTCATCCATTACATGCCACGAACAATCTCCGTCTTTCCCAGCAACAAAGCCATCCAAAGACATAACCATTGACAAAGTTATTTTTCGCATTTGCGTCACCCTTTCAATTCTATTTTTTTAGAGATACTAAAAATGAGTAAATAGATATGAAGCGAATTATTTAGACAGGTCAAATTCAGTACAACTGTTGAATCCTAACAAATGACTCCGTTTTATTATAGGATAGAAGAAATGTATCGATTTCTTTTTGATTGCTAACAAGCGTTGTTCAGATGGGTCTAATCAAGGAAGGTCTATGTTTCTATCAATACGTAGAAGGGATGAAAAGGAAAAAAGAGAAAGTATCATTTGGGCAGAGTAAGCACACCAGTTAACAAATGACAAATATTGGGAGGTTTCGCCATGACTACTAAACTTGCCCTTACAGATGACCAAAAGAAGAAATTAAGAAAAAATAAAATCAAGATGTCTGCTATTCATACGATAGATCCCATCGATTTAGCTGAAATGTTAGAGATACCTTTAGAAAAAGCACAACAAATGGTAGCCAGCGCACAATTTCAACGTTTGCCCTCAATTGGCCCTGTCTTAGCAGGGAACTTAGTCAATCTTGGTTTCTTGCATCTTGATGATATGAAGGGGAAAAGTGGCAGTGAGTTAACCGATTTGTTGGAACAACATTGTGGCTGCTGGATTGACCCTTGTGTCGAAGATCAACTTAGACTAGTTGTCCACTTTGCAGAAAATCCCCATTCGGACAAAAAGTGGTGGGATTTTACGGAGGAACGGAAAAGATACCGGAAAGAACACGGATATCCAGCTGATCGGCCCAAAACACCTTGTAACAATCTAATGAAAACAAAACTCATTTAAAGGTGTTTACAGTTTTGATAGGGGCGTTTTTGGGAGGGAAGCAATAGGGGAACTGAGTTAGCTTTTAATGAGGACGAGCATTCTACGGTAAATGAAGAACCTAGCATCAAAAAACATGTAATGGTACCAGCGATAATAAAGAGAACTGAATCGGATGAGGGGAAAGCTAACATCGCTAAAATGGTAAAGCAATTGTTACCTTTTTTCTACGTCAAAGGTCATTATTGCTGGTGTAGTAGGAGGTAGCAACAAAGACATACGAGCTCGGATAAAGCTGATTCAGTTAATGACTGTTAAAGGCTCTTATTAGGATTATTTGGGCCTCATTAAGCATTGGCTTACTGAGCCTCAGGAGAGAATTATAATAGTAATTTTAAAAACTAATAAGCCTTATTTAACGGGATAAAAGTCATTCATTTGCCCGTTTATTCCAATCAAAAAGGAGGAAAATCGGACTGTTTTAACACGATCTTATTGTATGGTAAACTCGACGATAGAAGGATGTTTTTTCCAATGGTTATATCTCCAATATTGACAAAATGATATTGGTTTTTAAATACATAAATTTAACATTCCGCGAAAGGTCGAGAAACGGAGGTAGTGAACAGGTGAGTGGTGAAATTAAGTTAAATCCAAGGATTGTTCTTAATCAAGTGAGCAAGCTTCGTGACCATATTAATGAAGTAACACCAAGTCAGTCAGACTATACCAATGAAGGAACGATACTCGATTCGATTGAACTAGCAAGAGAAAACATGGAGAATTTACAACAGTTACTTACCGATTACCAGGCATTGGTGCTTGATAATGCCGACCATATTGAAAAAATGATCAATGACTTCGTTGCTGCAGAAGAGCAAGTAGCCAATCAAATAAAGGGAGGATAGAACATGGGCCAAAAATCACTTGATGCGGCACAGACGATTGACATGCTTCAAGCAATGGCTTCAGAAACATCCGATCAAAACGGCCAGTTTGCCGGATTCAGTAGTTGGTTGATCAGTCAACATTTACAATCAGGAGGCAGGTTAAGTTCAGGAAAGACGGCAACCGCAATAGCAAACTTTTGGAGTGAAGCACACGGGCCGTTTTTAAATTTACTTCGAGATGTGATGGATGATTTTTCAAACAAACTTGAGCAAATACAAAACGCCATATCCGATGCTTTTACGAGAGAAGCTGTGTTAAAAGAATCGTTTATGATGGATCAACTTTATGATGAACTAGATCAATTGAAAAACGTAGTTCGTAACTTTGGCGATGCGCTAGCAGACATTAAAAACGAGTATAGCGACGTATTGGCAATGCCGTCATTCGATGACTCCAAAATCGAACAAGGACTGACGAAATCGCAAGAAAAACTCCAAGAAACCACCGCCTACTTGTACGAAATGGATGCAAAAATGAAAACGCCAATGGAGTATATTGCCGAAGACATTGCATTAATGCATACATACGTTGACAGAATTCGGTCAATGATCTCAAATGGTTCTGTTTCGATTGAAAACTTCTCAAGGGGCCAAATAAAGGACGAAGAAGCGTATAAGAATGTGAAGAGTGCGTGGTTGCAACGAGAAGTCAATAATACCATCGAATATGTAGACTCTTTTTTAGGAAAGCCATTTGGCGTATTTCAAGATGCTTTTTCGGCAACAACAGAGTTTGTTCCAGGCTTGGCCATGGGCGTTGGCTTTTATGCGAGGCATGGGGCAGTGTTATTCGAAGGAAGAACGAAATTAAAGTCAGTAATGGCAGACATTAAAGACTCAAAACATATAAAAAAGTTTTCTGTTGCATTCAATGGAGCAACAACAATTGTTCAAAAAGGATATGAAACTGCTATCTCCCACATTTCTCAGCACCCCGTAGCCCAAAATGTCAGCAATAAGATAAACGATGCTTTTAAGCCTGGTGGGAAACTTCATGCAATAACAAATAACCGCTTTACAAAGGCACTAGGACCTGTGGGTTATGCTCTTACTGGGATGAGTCATCTTACAGAATTTACGGATCCGGATAATAGAGACAAATCGATTCTAGTTAAAGGTGCCAGAGCACTTGCTGGAGCATCTACAGAAATTGGGGGAGCTGCTGCAGGTGCATTTATTGGGGGCGCACTTTTATCGCCAATCCCAGGGGGTGCCTTTGTCGGTGCGGCTATCGGTGGTTATATCGGTGGGAAAGCAGGTAGTGAAATCGTGGACGATGTGAAAGACGCGGCTGAATATGTATTTTCTGGCCAGATTATAGATGACGCAAAAGAACTAGGCACAAAAGTAATTAATCAAGTGGCAGATGTAACAGAAAATGTAACAAAATCAGTAGGCAGCATATTTAAAGGGGCTGCGGATAGTGTGCTTGGGTGGTTTAGTTAAAAAATGAGAATGGAGATAAATTAATGATTCTTTATGCTACTGTTATATTTTTATTATCTATATGTCTCGCCTTTCAATATGTAACGGCATTTATGTTTCTCTTGTTTGGTAGAAACAACCCATATGCCCGTTTCGTGGAGAAGTTTTATGAACATCAGCCAAAAGATTGGTATGACAAGTTTATGAACTTTTTCTACATTATGAATTACGGTGTGGCACACCGAGGATATGTAAAGGTAATGGAAAAACACGGAGGGATAAAAGGGAAACTCCGATATGCAGGCTTAGTTTTTCTTGCAACAGTATTATTGGTTATCATTGGTAATATTATTAACGCTATTGAGGTTCGCCTCACGAGCTAGGAGAGGGCAAGATCAGTTTTACGTCGGAAATTATGAAGAAACGCCAAGAGGCATATACGATAAAATAATGAATGTATTTTATTATGCTTACTTTGGTCTTGCTGTACTTTTATTTCAGATTGCAATCGAAAGGTTTGGAGGCATAAAGGGGAGGTTTGTTTTTCTTTTAGAGGGAATAGGGATACTTGTGGTACTCGCTATTTTAGTCAACATCCCCCACATGTTTTAAAAACGACATTGTCACGGAAGGAGAAATTTATTGATCCTTTACGCTAGCGTTATGTTTTTATTATCCATATGTCTTGCCTTTCAATATGTAACAGCATTTATGTTTCTCATGTTTGGAAGAAACACCCCCTATGCTCGTTTTGTGGAAAAATTTTACGAACATCAGCCAAAAGATTGGTATGACAAGTTTATGAACTTTTTTTACATTATGAATTACGGAGTCGCACACCGAGGATATGTAAAAGTGATGGAAAAGCACGGAGGGATTAAAGGCAAGCTACGTTACGCAGGCTTTGTTTTTTTGGTAACTATAATCTTAATTATAATCGCCAATATTCTCACCATTATTGAAATAAGACTCATGAGTTAGGGAAAGTGAAGTTTTGTTAACCAAAAAAGGAGATAAAAAAATGTTTGAGTTACTTCTCTTCTTTATAATAGGTTTCTGTATGACATCAAGGCTATTGATTCTGAGAATCAATGGAAAACCAAGTCCTTCAAGCATAATTTAGGGAACAAGTGCCGATATACCGACTTGAAAGAGGGAGAGAGACGAATGATCATATATATAATTATTTTATATTTAATAGGCTTATGTCTTGCCTTTCAGTATATAACAGCATTTGTTTTTTTAGTCGTAGGAAGAAACAATTTTTATGCCCGTTTTGTGGAAAAATTTTATGAACATCAGCCAAAAGATTGGTATGACAAGTTTATGAACTTTTTCTACATTATGAATTACGGAGTAGCACACCGAGGATATGTAAAAGTGATGGAAAAGCACGGAGGGATAAAAGGGAAACTCCGATATGCAGGCTTAGTTTTTATCGCAACAGTAATTCTAGCTATCATTGGTAATATTATTAACGCTATTGAGGTTCGCCTCACGAGCTAGGAGAGGATGAGGTCGGTTTAGGTTGTAAATAAATGAGAACTGTGCTGCTTTTTATTCTAGGAAAAATACGCCTTTGTTGACTTGATCGATAAACTTTACAGGCAATGCCCTTACGACTCCTGCTTATGGATAGAGATAATGCTTCTGAAGGGGAGCTATCTTTGTAAAGAGGTGAAATATGGAGACGTTTGCTTTAATTATCTTTACTATTGTAGGTTTATCAATTACCCTGCAATTTTTAACGGGTATGTTGTTTTTCTTATTTGGAATAGCTTCTCCAATAGGCAGTTATTTGTCTAATTATTATGTGAAGAACGCCAAAGGTTGGTTTGACCGGTTTACAAATATGTTTTATTTATATGCACATCGTTTTGCCCATCTTACATTTCTAAAGTTAATTGAAAAGTATGGTGGAGTAAAAGGGAGGCTTTTTTACCTGGGGATAGGGTGTGTATTTTAATTCTTTTTATTATTGTAGCCAACATCCCCCACATGTTCTAAAAACGGCATTTTTTGAAAGGAGAAAAAAGATGAAGCCCTTTATGCGGTGTACGACGGAGGAATGGATGCTTCTTTTGACGATGTGTGGCTATGAGGTGTTGGCCAAGTCGTTAGGAGAGGAAGTGTTTGGCGAAAAATCAGAAGAGAGCTGGGAAACGTTGTTTGAATGTGCAGCGCATCAACTTATGCTTAAAGGGGTTTGGGATGATGAGAAGGCTTCAAAGGATGAGGTTCCGCTTGCGGATGGGCTGCAATCTTTTATTCGCAGTGTAGCTGAAGCAAAGCAATTGATCCGTTTATCAAACCCACTGACCAATGAAGCATTATTATTTAGGCGTATCGGCGACGGCCAATGGATTGAACATTACATAAAGCAAGAAATTATCCAAGAGTTTCATCCTGTTGATGCAAAGAGTATAGAGAAGAACATGCATCAGTTCATTGAATATAAAGATTTAGAACCGAGCAACGAGATTGAATTCACGATGTCAAATGGCGCTTTTACTGCGCTAAGTGACCAGCGGCATGTAAAAGAAGTAAAAATGTACTGGCTTGAAGCAACTAGGCAAAATGAAGCGTGGTTTGATGAATTTGCAGAAGCGCTTTTAGCGAATGATTGGAAGTTTTTTAATACAAGTGTGATCCATGTTTCACTTGATGGAGAACAGACAGAAACAGATTTGAATGACCTATTGTTTCATATGCCTGCACGAGATGGAGTTTGGTTTGTAAGATACAAAGATGTTCATTCAAACGAAGATGTCATTATTCAAAAAACATCTTTTTCTAAATGGAAAGAAGTGTGTAACGAATTCCTTGAACGGACAGTCTTCCACGCTGCCAAATAAAGGAGGGTGTTTTATGAACATATACAAAACATCACGAGATAAGAAGGTTGTATTTGGTTACAGTGCGTTGGTTGTGGGGTTGACTGCTATTATGGCGATTGTGTTCATGGTCGAAGACTCCATTGGGCGTTTATTGTTTTTTGGCCTTTTATTTATGATTGGAATGATTTATTTTGTTGGCGGGATGGTGTTTATTACATATGAGTTGAAAGAAGAGGGTTTGTTTGTTCAAGCTGGTTTAATTAGCCGTTTTTACTCTTATGAAAGCATGACAGCGCTTGAACCGATGGGCAGCCCTTTTTCTGGGAAAGAGCGTATCGTTGGCTCTTCTCAAGGATTTAATATCAAACATAATGGGCCAAAGGGAGAGGTGAAAGTCTCGCCTGAGCGGATGGAAGAATTTAAACAGGAGCTGCTCAAACGTGCGCCACATTTAGATGTGCAAGTGAAAGCAGATAGTCGATAGGAGGAAGACACATGTCGGTTGAATTTTATCGAAATCGAATACGGGAGACGGAAAATGCCATCCAAGCAGCCAATGAAAAAATTGCTCGCTTAAGAGCGTGCAGGGCCCACTTAATTGGACAGGAAATTATCATGGGCGATACAAAACATACTTTTAAAGAACCGGAATTAACGAAAGAGAATTGGTATGGCAAGCATGCGGATGAATTTGATGCTGAGCGTGAATCGGAAGTGGTGGGCCCTTATCAAGATCTCCTCAATGAAGTCGGCAATACAATTGAAAAGGCGACGAACGAAATCAGTGCTACACAAGATGTCATCAACTTCCAAAGTAGTTTGCTAAGCAATTATCAAATCGGTCTTGAACGGGCAATCGAGAGGGAAAAGGAAGAGTAGGATTGCCGCTGTTTTTTGGTCGCCAGCATATTTATGCATACAAACGCTCAGAGAATCGTTCTCTGGGCGTTTTTTGGTTTCCTTTCGGTAAGATTGCAGCAATGTATCAAATCTGCGTTTCGTAAGTTTGTGTATGTGGAACTAACATTTTACAAGAGATTGCGGTGAACTACCCACCACTTACCACCCTTACAGGCTGCTTGAAGTGGGGGCTTCTTGGGTAATCGCCACTTTTGGTAGCTGACGAAATGGACCAAGCTAACCCTCTTGTTCCAAGAGTTATCTTTCATTAGGCAGTGGCTAATAAGCGAATCCCTTCTTCGCTCGACCGATATTCATCTCCCCCTTACCGCACTGCTACGCCCTTCACACGCTTGAAGGGGGAGACTTCTTTTGGAAATATGTTAAAATAGAGAGAAATGCTGCAGGAGGCGTTTTTAAGTGATTTACATAGGTTTAAGCGGCTGGGGTGACCATCATCGCTTATACGAAGGCGTAAAGCCAGCAGAAAAGTTGCAAACGTATGCGGGCTATTTTCCGATTGTGGAGTTGGATGCCTCGTTTTATGCCGTTCCACCCCAATCGTCAATCCGAAAGTGGGTAGACGAAACGCCGGCGTCTTTTCAATTTGTTGTCAAAGCGTATCAGGAAATAACAGGCCATCAGCGGGGAGAGGCGCCTTCTCCTTTTCAATCGAAACAGGAGATGTTTGCTGCTTTTATAGAATCGATCCAACCGTTGGCGGAAGCAGGCAAACTAGCGATGGTTTTATGCCAGTTTCCCCCCTGGTTTGATGTTCAGAAAAAACACGTTGCTTGGCTTCGTGTAGTGCGCGAACAGTTGAAAGATTTTCCGGTCGCGCTTGAATTCAGGCATGAATCGTGGTTTTTGCCTGCTTACCGTGAGAAAACGCTCGCGTTGATGCGCGAGGAAAATTGGATTCACAGCATTTGTGATGAACCTCAAGCCGGGGCACGCTCGATTCCAACTGTGCTCGAGCCAACAGACCGCCAAAAGACATTGGTTCGTATGCATGGACGCAATGTCCATGGTTGGAATGGGCCGAGCAAAGGGCAAGAATGGCGTGATGTCCGCTATTTGTATGATTACAACGAACGGGAGCTTGCTGAATGGAAAACGCGCCTTCAGTCGCTGCGACAACAATGTGAGCACATTTATGTGGTTTTTAACAACAATTCTGGCGGTCATGCGGCACACAACGCCCGCGCGTTGATTGAGATGATGGGCATCGAATATACGGACCTGGCGCCAAGACAATTGGACTTATTTTAACAGCACGCGAACAGCAAGCGCCTAAGCTTTGTGCTGTTTAAGGGTGGCACTAGCTTTTTCGGTGTCCATATTTAAATATGATTATACAGAAAGCTGGTTTTTTAATGGAATATGTACTGCTCGTATTAGTAGGTTTTGCTGCAGCGGCATTTGGGAGTTTGCTCGGTCTTGGGGGCGGTGTGGTCGTCGTGCCTGCTTTGCTTGGACTCGGTAGCTTGTTTGCCGCTGTCGACGTCATTTCTCCGCAAACAGCTGCAGGCACGTCTTTATTTGTTATGATTTTTACCGGCATTTCTTCTGTGCTAGCCTATCATAAACAGAAAACGATTGATTGGAAAAGCGCACTTCTTTTTTTGATTGGTATTGTTCCTGGGGCGATTCTTGGGACTAGCGCCAGCAAAGTGTTGTCAACGGATTCGTTTATGTTTTATTTCGGCCTTTTTATGCTCGTTATTGCGGGTAGTTTATTTTTGCGGGGAAAGCTAAAACGCAAAGATGCGCCTGTTAAGGGAGTGATCCGTGAGAGCAAGGATGAAGCTGGAAATCGTTTTGTTTATGGCTATTCGCCTATTACCGCCATTCTAGTCAGCATTGGCGTTGGCTTTTTATCGAGCCTCTTCGGCGTCGGTGGAGGGGCGTTAATGGTTCCCGTCATGATTGTCTGGTTTGGGTTCCCTGCTAAAATAGCTGCCGCTACCGCCATGCTTGTTATTTTGTTTTCGGCCGTGTCAGGTTCAGCTGCCCATTTTGCGGCTGGTCACATCCACTGGCTTTATGCGCTGGCGCTTATTCCTGGAGCGTGGTTTGGTGGCAAGGCGGGTGCTTGGCTCAACCAACGAATTCGCTCTAACTTGCTCGTGTGGTTGATGAAGCTTGTCTTTATCGGGCTTGCGGTGCAGTTTATTCTCCAAGGCCTGCTATAAACACCACATATCAGGAACAGATCGAAATAAGAGGAGGCGACTTTGTGACCAAGACGGTTACCATTTATCATACAAACGACATCCACAGCGGTTTTGCCACATGGCCGCGAATTGTCTCATATATAAAGCGGCATCGCCATCCCCTTATGCGCTATGTCGATTTAGGAGACCATGCAGACAGGGCAAACCCGCTTACAGAAGCGACTTACGGAAAAGGAAACATTGAGCTTTTAAATGAAGCAGGCGTTGATTTTGCCGTACCTGGCAACAACGAAGGTGTGACCTTTTCCAAACAAATGCTTCACGAGATGTACGAGCACGCTTCATTCCAAGTGCTTGCCGCCAATTTGATTGACCAACAAACAGGGACTTATCCGCACTGGGTCAAGCCTTATTGGGTCGATGAAATGGAAGGTGGCATTCGGATCGGCTATATTGGCTACACTGCCTCCATGATCCACTTCTATGAGCAGTTGGGTTGGGATGTTGCTTTTTCTATAGACAGACTTCGCCAGTTGGCGCAACAAGTTGCTGCCAAGGCAGATGCACTTATCCTTCTCTCCCATCTAGGGCTGCCCCGGGATGAACAAATTGCTGCGGAAATTGCTGAAATTGATGTCATTATCGGTGCCCATACACACCATGTCCTCCCACATGGAAAGCGCATAAGTGGGAAGCTGATCGCTCAAGCAGGCAAACATGGCCAATATTTGGGGAAATTGTCGCTTGAATTTGCAGAAGGAAGCCATGAATTTCTTTCCGCAGAAGAAGAACTGCTTGACCCCCGGAATTTTGATGAGGATCCGGGTGCGCGTATGCTCCTACAGTCGTTGCAAACAAAGGCGCAAGCTGCTTTAAGTGCTCCTGCGGCCGTGCTCACACGAAAGCTGGAAGTCAAATGGTTCGAACATTCGGCTGGGCCGCAAGCGCTGTGTGACGAACTGAGTGCTTGGTGCGGCGCTGAGCTTGGGATGCTAAATGCAGGCGTGCTGTTGGAAAGCTTGCCGGAAGGGCCAGTCACGTACGGTGATCTTCATCGCATTTGCCCTCATCCGATTAATCCGTGCATTGTTGAGTTGACCGGGGCGGAGCTGATCGAAACGATCGAGCGTGCGCAAACCGATGATATTGTACAATTGCAGTTAAAAGGATTTGGTTTCCGGGGGAAAGTGCTCGGGACGATGGTGTATACAGGAATTGACGTCAAGCCTGAAGGAATCTTCGTTTGCGGCAAACCGATTGTTGACGAACACATTTACAGACTGGCGACATTGGACATGTATACGTTTGGGTTTTTGTTTCCGAAAATAGCAGAGGCGAAAAAGAAAACGTATTTGCTCCCTGAATTTTTGCGCGATATTCTGCTGGACATGTTGAAAAAATGGCACTGATTTCTTTGCCTGCTCATATGTTGTGGTGAAACAACTTATAAAGGAGCGGGGCCAATGATTGATGTTCAGCCAATTACGATTGAGAAGGAAATGTTTGTCGCCATTACGGTCAAATTGCCGAAAACAAACTTTATGGCCGTGACATGCGACACAGGATACATTATGTGTGGGGCCCTTGACGTGAAGCTGTTAAACGAAAAGCTGAAAGAACGGGGAATTATCGCAGGACGTGCGGTTGGCGTTCGCACAATTGAACAGTTGCTTGAAGCGCCGCTGGAATCTGTTACACTCAAGTGTGAGGAGTTAGGCATTCATAAAGGAATGACAGGAAAAGACGCGCTTTTAAAAATGAAACAATCGATGTAAATGAGTTGAAAACAGGAGTTGACGTTTTTATGGAACAATACTTGCAGTTATGCGAGCACGTTTTGCAAAACGGCTCGCCAAAATCAGATCGGACAGGCACTGGCACCATTAGCGTATTTGGTTACCAAATGCGCTTTGATTTAGAAAAGGGTTTTCCAATTGTCACAACGAAAAAATTGCATATGCGTTCGATCATCCATGAATTGCTTTGGTTTCTAAAAGGCGACACGAACATCCGTTATTTGCAAGAAAATGGCGTTCGTATTTGGAATGAATGGGCTGATGAAAACGGCGACCTTGGGCCTGTTTACGGAAAACAATGGCGCTCCTGGGAAGGGGCAAACGGCAAAACAGTCGACCAAATTACTGAAGTGGTTGAGCAAATAAAAATGAATCCGAATTCTCGCCGCTTAATTGTCAATGCGTGGAATGTCGCGGAGATTGAAGAAATGGCGCTCGCGCCATGCCATTGCTTGTTTCAGTTTTACGTAAACGACGGAAAACTTTCTTGCCAATTGTACCAGCGCAGTGCCGATATTTTTCTTGGTGTACCTTTTAATATATCGTCTTATGCACTGTTAACGATGATGATTGCCCAAGTGTGCAGATTAAAGCCTGGTGAATTTATCCACACGTTTGGCGATGCCCATTTGTACAGCAACCATATTGAACAGACGAAGCTTCAATTAACGCGTAAACCAAAACAGCTGCCAACGATGCATATCAATCCAGAGGTAACAGACCTGTTTGCGTTTACTTACGATGATTTTGAACTGAAACATTATGATCCTCATCCGCATATTAAAGCAGAGGTGTCCGTATGATTGTGTTTGTTTATGCACGAGACGCCCACTATGGCATCGGCCAAGACAACGGGTTGCCTTGGCATTTGCCTGCTGATTTGCGCCATTTTAAGCGGACAACGACAGGTAAAACGATTGTCATGGGCCGAAAAACATTTGACTCTATGGGTGGGCCATTGCCGAATCGCAAAAACGTTGTTCTCACGAGAAGCAGCTCCTTTCAAGCAGAAGGAGCGGAAGTAATCCATTCACTCGACGATGTCCTGCAACTTAGCAAACAGGAAGCGATTTACGTCATAGGTGGAGCGGAGATTTTTGCGCTGTTATGGGACATATGTGACAAACACATTGTCACGGTTATTGACGAAAAATTTGAAGCGGATACGTTTGTCCCCCCTCTATCTGAGCAAGAATGGGAGCTTGTGGAAACAGTGCCTGGACCAATAGATGAAAAAAACCGCTATCCCCACGAATATCGGACTTACGTGCGTAAACAAGCAAAATAACAGGTAAGTGTCCCCTTTCTTTTGCATAGAGATGTAAGGAAAAGGAGGGGGACACATGAAACGGTTTAAAGGAGGCCCGATTAAAGGCCAAAAACAAGAGAGAGGGCCGCTTCCTTTTCGCTATGTGCTGCTCATTTCGTCCGTGCTATTCACGCTTTTGTCCTTGCAAGGGCTTTGGTTTGTCGACCAACAGCTGCGCCCAATTATTTCGCAAATTGCCCATCGGGAAATGGAGCGGATTGCGACGTATACGATTCAGCAAGCGTTGACCGAAGAGCTAGGCCAAACTGACATGAACGATATGCTCATTACTGAAACGAACGGAGACGGTCAGATTACGTATGTCACATTGGACACTCAAAAATACAACAAGCTCCTCGGCAATGTCCAGCACCGTGTCCATGAGGCGATAAATGCAATCCAACGCAATGAAGACAATACATACGGCGCAAGCGAAGGCACAGTGGCGACGATCCCTTTAGGAAGAGCGCTCAACAACTCGTTATTAAACGATGTCGGGCCAGGCATTCCCTTACGGTTTGCATTAATTGGCGATGCAAAAGTAGGCATGAAGGACGAAAGCGAGCAGCTGGGCATTAACAATACGAGGCTGTCTTTTTATGTCACGATCGAAGTGGGCATGGATGTGATTTTGCCCTTTTCTGAGACGGCAGATACAGTATCGGTTGAGTTGCCGGCAGGTTTCGCCTTTATTTCTGGGGAAGTGCCGCAGTTTTATGGAGGCCAACTGCCAATCGTCAATTATCCAGCTCTTGAGGCGAATACAGAACAGCAGCCTGAGGAAGAAAATGACAGCCAATAAAGTCGTATTTTGTCGTTGTCTGGCATAAAAATATGTGATAAACTGATACAGAATTGAATAGGAACACCTCATCTGCCAGATGGGGTAGAGGCGCAAACACACCATCAGTACCTTTTTTGAGCGAAGGCCCGCTTTGAAGAAAAGGGAAAGGGGTTTTTGCCGAAGCAAAAAGCAGGGCCTGCTGCTTTTTAGCTGGGCCGGCATTGAAGAAGTGTCGGACTGTCACAGGGAACTGTGGAGAACTACTATGGATGGGACTGTTTATTGTACGGGACAATGATGGAAATCTCCATCATTGTCTTTTTTTATAGAGCAAACAGCCACGTTAAAGGAGAGGTTTTTTTGGAACATGCATTTGGATGGTGGTCGCTATTGCCGCCGATTCTGGCATTAACGCTCGTGATATTGACACGAAAAGTGTTAATCTCTCTCGGGATTGCAATTTTGGTCGGTGCCTTTATGGTGTTTGACCAACATATAGGGCAAGCATTGGCTGGCATATTCCAAACAATTGCCGGATTGTTGTTTTCCTTTGAAGCAGTCGATTCGCCTACATTTTCCGGTGTTGTGCAAGCCATTACGGATGCAGGATTTGCATTAAATGATTGGGAATTGTATATCGTTTTATTCCTAATGCTGGTTGGCATGGTCGCGAGCTTAATTACGTTTTCCGGTGGGGGACAAGCATTCAGCCGCTGGGCGTCTAGACGGATTAAGACAAGAAAGTCGTCGTTGTTTTTGCCGTTTGTGTTAGGGTTTGTGATTTTTATTGATGATTATTTTAACGCTCTAACTGTCGGCAATATGAGCCGACCGTTAACAGACCGATATCGTGTTTCACGGGCGAAGCTTGCTTACATTGTTGATTCAACGTCAGCGCCCATTTGTGTCATCATGCCTTTATCTAGCTGGGGTGCTTTTATTATCGGGACGTTGGCGACTGTTTTAACAGCTAACCAGTTAGACGAATTCGGTGCATTCCAAGCGTTTTTATACACAGTACCGATTAATTTTTATGCATTAATTTCGTTATTGTTTATCGTTCTAATTATTTTATTTAACATCGACATTGGCCTGATGAAACGCCATGAAGACCGGGCAAAAGCCACTGGCGAATTGACGGACCCTGCAAAAGGAGATGTGCCTGGCGATTTAGATGAAGCGCTCGTCATGACTAATGGCCGCGTTTACCAGCTATTTTTGCCGATCATTGCCCTTGTTGTTGCGACCACTTCGCTTTTGTTTTATACTGGCGCGACGGCAGCCGCTGCGGAAGGGTTGCCGGCGACACTACTCAATATGCTTGAGTACACGGATATCGGCTTTTCGTTGCTTCTTGGCAGTTGCATTGGCTTTATCGTTGCTGTTGCAACAACGTTAGCATCTAAGCCAAATTTGCCAGACTTCGGAAGAGCCTTAAAAGCCGGCGTGACGGCGATGATGCCAGCGATTTACATTCTAGTGCTTGCCTGGACGACGATTGACATGATTAATCGCCTAGGCACAGGCGCGTTTTTGGCATCGCTAGTGAGTGATTCCGTCAACCCTGGCTTTTTGCCTGTCATGCTATTTTTGATTGCTTGTTTTTCGGGGCTTGCGACAGGTACATCGTGGGGAACGTTTGGCATTTTGCTGCCAATTGCCGGGCAAATGGCGGCACTGATCGAGCCGTCGATGGCGATTCCAATGTTTGCAGCTGTTTTAGCTGGTTCGATTTTTGGCGACCACATCTCGCCGATTTCCGATACAACCGTTTTGTCGGCAGCTGGTTCTGGCGCTCACCACATGGATCATGTGCTGACGCAGTTGCCTTATGCGGTGTTAACGGCTATAATCGCTGGTGTTGCTTTTCTCGTCCTTGGCTTTTTCGGCCCGATTTTTGCTTGGATTGCTGCTGGTGCGCTCCTCGCTGTCACGGTGTTGGCCCTTCAAGCGCTAAACAAACAAGCTTCCGGTAAGCAAGCAACCCAATCATAATAAACAGCCTGCCAGGATTTCGACGAACGCGAGAGCCTGGCAGGCTTATTGATTTACGAACTGTTTTTTTTCGCTATTTTAGCAGCACGCTCCCATTGTTTTAATGAAGGAAATGGGTCAAATGACCATTCGGTGATGCCATTGTCTCTGTACATTCCGTAATGAAGATGAGGCGGGAATTTTCCTTGTGTTCCTGGTTTGCCGTAGCCTGAGCTGCCGCAATAACCGATGACTTGTCCTGCCTTTACAATCGATCCTTTCTCCAATCCTTTTTCATAGCCATTTAAATGGGCGTAATAATGATAAATATTGTCGAGGTCGCGTATGCCTACACGCCATCCGCCGTAAGGGTTCCAACCTATCGTTTCAACAATGCCATATGAAGAAGATTGGATCGGGACATTGTAATTGGCAAAAATATCGGTTCCTTCATGAATGCGCCTACCGCCCCAGCCCCGCTTATCGCCCCACGTACTGCGGTAGCTATAATTATGATGAAGGGGCATGACAAAGGCATGCTGATGTAAGTCGAGCGTTTGAAACGTTTCGTATACTTTTGCATGGCCACTTACAATATTAACGCTTTGTTCACGTTGGTAAAAATGCCAAAGGGCAATACGGAAATCCTCGTCAGAGTAACCGTGAGACTCTAAATAGCGAGCAAATGTATATAGGACGTCTTCATCATCCTCGATGTTTGCTTTCCCATCACCATTTCCATCAAGGCCGATTCCTTCAAATAAGCTAATCGTCGTCGGATCATTATCGTTTATGTTTGGATTCAGTGCGCCAACCCATTCTTCTTTTGGATAATAAATGGACACAAGGCCTTTTGCTTGTTCGCGGTCCCTTAATGCTTTCCGTAAACCCCGTTCGTAGGAGTCGACAGCTGCTAAATAGTGCCAAGGGACGCTTGTAAGAACTTCCATTTTTTTATACAAAGCAAGCCTTTCTGAATATAAGTTTGGATCTGTCTGCTTTTGCGCACTTGCAGCTGTGTCTGGCCAAAAACTAGAAAAACTAAGAAGAACAATAAGGAAACATAGCCATACACGGTGTCGCAAATAAGACAATTGTGCCAGCTCCTTTCTATAGGGTTTTGTATAGTTTTCGGCCAATTGGACGAAATGATGACAGAGAATCTTTACCAGTTGCAGCTTGGAATAATTCCGTTTCCCTTGTTGGTTCGATATAGAATTCATGGTACGATAATAGAAGAGATCGGTTATTTGCAGAAGGGTGGGAGTGACAATGCCAGAAAAAGATGAAAAAGAGCAACATGTGCGCAAACCTGACTGGCTAAAAATCAAGCTGAATACGAACGAGTCTTATACAGGCTTGAAAAAAATGATGCGCGAGAAAAAACTACATACTGTATGTGAAGAAGCACGCTGCCCGAACATCCATGAATGTTGGGCGGTTCGAAAAACGGCCACTTTTATGATCCTTGGCGATATTTGTACACGAGGTTGTCGTTTTTGTGCAGTCAAGACAGGGTTGCCGACGGAACTTGATTTGCAAGAGCCAGAGCGCGTGGCAGAATCGGTGGAGACAATGGGGTTAAAACACGTCGTCATTACTGCCGTTGCCCGTGACGATTTAAAAGACGGCGGCGCCGCAGTGTTTGCCGAAACGGTACGGGCAGTACGCCGGAAAAACCCGTTTTGCACGATTGAAGTTTTGCCTTCTGACATGCTTGGCAATGAATCAAGCTTGCAAACATTAATGGATGCGCGCCCGAATATAATGAATCACAATATTGAAACCGTAAGAAGGCTAACACCAAAAGTCAGAGCGAGAGCAAAATATGACCGTACACTCGAGTTTTTGCGGAGAGCAAAAGAAATGCATCCTGATATTCCGACTAAATCGAGCCTAATGGTAGGCCTAGGGGAAACGAAGGAAGAAATTTTGGAAACAATGGATGATTTGCGGGCTAATAATGTTGACATTTTGACGATTGGCCAATATTTACAACCAACAAAGAAACATTTAAAAGTGATTAAGTATTACCATCCAGACGAATTTGCCGAGTTAAAGGAAATCGCTATGCAAAAAGGCTTTAGCCATTGTGAAGCAGGACCGCTTGTCCGTTCGTCATACCATGCAGACGAACAAGTGAACCAAGCGCAAGTCAACATGGAAGCAAGAAAAGCACAAGGGGAGCAACAGCGCGTATAAACACTTAATAGCCAAGACGAGCAATGAAAGATGCGAGCGTTTGGCTACAGTGTGGAACGATTATGCAAGACGCATAATCGTTCTTTACTGATTGCCCTGTGGGTATTGTTTAAATGTTTCGATTGTATCTTGCAAAAGATGTTGATAGCCATTGCCAGACGGCAGTGAAGCAAAACGCTCAATATCTCTTATGCGAGTACGGTCGTTTGCCACGTATACCTCATAAAAGCGCGGCAGTGAAGCCGATGCCGCCCGTTTAACTTGTTCGGCTACTTCCTCTTCTGTCATTTGCTGTGCTCGATCTTCATACACAACGAGCGCATATTTGTCAGTGACAAGCGTTGCGGCTTCTTCAATTTGCTCGAGGCTAAGCACTAACCGGGTGACCACATCGGCAAGCATCCCTCTATCAACTGTTAAGGCGCCAACGGTGTGGTTTGCCCGTCCTACTTCGTTTTCGGTATAGCGGGAAAACCCATAACCAAAATCTCTGCCTGTTTCCGCCATAAGTGTATCATTGTCCAATGTTTGCATGCGTTGTCCATTATCATCGAGACCAGCATTGTTGCCTGTGCAAGCGCACAGCAATAGGAGGCTTGCCACAGCAGGCACAAAGTGATTCTTCATAAGAACCAGCTCCTTTCATTCATAGCATGCGCACTTTTAAGAAAAGCTAACTGTAACAAAATATGGCTAAAGACAAGCATGTCTTTTGTTCCTATGGTAAAATAACAGCAGACCAATCCGATTTGAGGTGCGTACGATGGTGACGATTTCAGGCATTGAATATGAAGTCCTCGAAAACGAGCGCAATGGTTGGAATGAGGAGGCATTCAAAGCGCGGTACAGCGATGTACTGAACAAATATGATTACATCGTCGGCGATTGGGGCTACAACCAACTGCGGTTGCGCGGCTTTTTTGATGACAAAAACAAAAAATCAACATTCGATAAAAAAATTAGCACGTTACCCGACTATCTTTACGAATACTGCAATTTTGGTTGCGCTTATTTTGTCTTGCGAAAAGTAAGGAAACAAGCTATGTAAAAAACGGAGCGCAGCTCCGTTTTATTTGTCGTGTGGTGGATGGTGATTTGGATACTTCCGGGGTAAGCCTGCATGAAGGTCTTTGTTTACATAATTAAAAGCACTATAAGTGCGCTGGCCTTCTTTCCATTCGGTTGTTTTATTCACGACCGGTTCTTCTTTTCCGACTGGTGCCCCGTAAGGCCCTTCAGGCAATTCTTCCGGAATAATATAAAGGTGCATTGCTTCGACATTCGTGAATTCGTCATACGCTTGTCGGGCTTTCCTTTTTGCCAACTGATTCACCTCCATGCTTAGTCTGCCCGAAAAGTGGCAAACAATAGCTGGGAAAAGGAGTAGGTATCCATGTATTTTGTTGACAGGCAGCGGATCGAACAAACGCTTGATTATATGGAACATTTATTAAAAATGATGAAGGAAGAGGCGTTTGGTACGAGTGATAAGGACCGCCTCGCATTAGAACGAACCGCCTCTGTGCTGATTGAAGCAGTTATTGACGTCGGCAACCAGATGATTGACGCCTTTATTATGCGTGATCCAGGGGGGTACGAAGATATTATCGACATCTTGCTTGATGAAAAAGTCATTATAGACGAAACGGCAGCAGGATTAAAACAGTTGATTCGCCGCCGTAAAGCGCTTGTCTATCAATATGCAAGCCTTAAGGCGAACGACGTACGGAGCTGGCTCCAGGAAAGCCAACCAAGTTTGGAGGCTTTCCCGCCTGCTGTCCGCCAATATTTAAAAAATGAACTTGGCGTCATTACCGCATTTCTTCCAGATAAAGACAATCGTTGATGCATAGAGGTGGATAATGAAAGCCTATAAAAGTTACTTATTTGATTTAGATGGGACTGTGTATCATGGCAGTGAGCCAATCGTAGACGCAGTCAATTTTATCAATCAATTAGCCAAATGCCATATTCCTTATGGCTTTGTTACGAACAATTCAACGAGAAGCCCCAAACAAGTTGCCAAACGATTAAATGGAATGGGCATCTCAGCCGAGCCTTGGCAAATTATGACTTCTAGCGTAGCGACAGCCTCTTATTTACAAGCAAAAATGCCCCATTCCGCGCTTTATATTATTGGCGAAGAAGGGCTGTTTGAAGCATTGGCAGCATTTGCGCAGACAGAAGACAAGCCTGATGCTGTTGTCATTGGGCTAGATCGGGCGATTACCCATGAAAAACTGAGCAAGGCAGCCCGCTTTGTGGCAAATGGAGCGGACTTGATTGCGACAAATCCAGATGCGATGATTACAACCGAGTCAGGGCTTGTTGTCGGAAACGGCGCCCTTGTAGCAGCGGTGGCGTACGCAACAAAAACAGAACCGATTGTCATTGGCAAGCCAGGAGCTGCGATTGTTGAAGCTGCCATCAAACAGTTAAAGCTTGACCCGCGTCACACTGTTTTTGTCGGCGACAATTATGATACAGACTTGCTCGCTGGTATTCATGCTGGCATTGACACGATCCATGTACAAACGGGGATCACAACCGATTTATCTGCGTATAAAATTCAACCGACATATAGCATCCCTTCTTTAGCAGATTGGCCAATGTAAAGGGAGCTTTGCTGATCTCATTGTTATTGTAAGTGGTGCTGTGTGTTTCGTTTGTTTTACGGTAATTGCCTCTCAGCTAAGCCAGCCACGATCATTGTGGCTGGCTTATTCTGTATTCGCTTTTCTGTGGGCGAGCCTGCTCGAGGCGGCGGCAGCAATCGCGCCGACAATATCATCGAGAAATGTATGGCAAGCGCCTGTCGATTTATCGTTTAGTTTCTTTAATATCCCTGGCTTTTGTTTATCAATATAACCATAATTTGTGAGCCCGATGGAGCCGTAGACGTTGACGATTGACAATGCAATAATTTCATCTACGCCATAAAGCCCTTCATCCCGTGCTAAAATTTCTTGCAAAGGCGATTCTAAGCATTTCTTTTCAGTTAGCAAATCTAGTTGAATCCCCGTTAACACTGCATTTTGGACTTCCCGTTTGGAAAGAACACGTTCAACATTTTCTAAGCATAGCGCTAGTGATAAGCCAGGATGGTATTTTTCTTGCAGAAAGTACACGAGAACGGCGATGTCATGCAAACTGACTCCGCGATCTTGCAACCATTCTTTTGCCTTTTCTGCCACCGCGTCTTTTCCCATTATGTTCCTCCCTTAACCTTCTTTTTATAGTCTACGTGCAAGCACACATTTTATGCGATGGGCTCATAGACTAAAGGGATTGGAGCAAGGAGGGAACTACATTGCTGGAACGGAATTTGTATGACCAGTATAAGCTTTACTGTGACGAGCGTTTTACTGTTGGGCCGTATGAAGGTTTCAGAGCAAATAACCAAGCCTATATCATTTTGCCAAAGGATGAATGCATGGCCGAGGAAGTGGAGATGATGGCGTTTTGCGACTTTATGCGCCAAGCAGGCGATGAGTCTGTCCTGGAACTTGTACCAAGTCGCGTCAACCAGTCTTCCGCCTTAATTGATGGCGTTGAGTCATACGTGTTTAAAGTCCCCGCATTCAATGAATTTCGCGGCGTCCGGATTCAATCGGATTGGGATTTAGGGGAGCAGCTTTATACATGGCATAAGCGTGGTCAACAAGGGCGTCAACATTGGAAAAAGGCTAGTTTTACACCATGGCAAGAGCTATGGGCGACAAGATTGGAGCAGCTTGAAGATTGGTACCAAGTGATCGTTAATCAAGGACCTCAGACGACAACCGATGAAGCATTTCTCTGCACATACCCTTATTTTATGGGAATGACGGAAAATGCGATTCAATTTGCTGTTGATACTCAATTAGATGTTAAAAAGGAGCTGCATGACGAACCGACGATTTGCCATCGTCGTTTTGGAGAGACGAGTTGGCTTTATATGTCTGAACGGGGCCACATTGTCAAACCGCCTACTGCCTTTTTATATGACCACCCAGCACGAGATTTAGCAGAGTGGATCCGCGAGAACCGTCCACTGGAGGAATCTAGGCAGAACTGGGAGCGAATCGCTTCATTTTGTGGGGGGTATGAAGAGTGGCAAGTGCTTACTCCCTATACGTGGCAAATGATGTATGCGCGTTTGATTTTCCCACTGCATTATTTTGAAGTGATTGAAAACTATTACCAAGCACAGCTTCCCCATGAACAACGTGAGTATGGAAAGCAATTCCAACAGTTGCTTGATCGGGAAACAAGCAATGCTGATTTTCTCGGTGAATTGGCAGATGAGGCAAAACTAAGCCGTTACCCGCAAATGCCGTTGCTTGATTGGTTAAAAGGCCAGACTTTATAGAGCGTTGCCTAAAGTAATGCTTGAATTCGCAGGCAATTCCTTTTATAATGTCCATTATAAGAAAACACATGTATTTTATATAAGTACAGTGGGGAGTGTTAGTGTGGGGGAGAGAGCGATTCAAGTTGGCCTTTTAGGCTTAGGAACGGTTGGCACTGGCGTAGTGTCGATTGTGGAACGGCATCAAAATGAATTGGCGCACCAAGCCGGAAGGCCAGTCGCGATAAAAAAAGCACTCGTCAAACAAATAGATAAAGTGCGAGGGTCTGAAGTAAACGGTGTCGAATTGACAACAAACCCAGAGGACATTCTTGACGACCCGGATTTGGATGTTGTCATTGAAGTCATGGGCGGAGTAAGCGAGACGAAGCAACTGCTTGAAAAAGCAATTCGCCAGAAAAAGCATATTGTTACGGCCAATAAAGACCTCATGGCTGAATGGGGTGCTTCGCTGCTCGCGCTTGCGGCTGAGCAAGGGGTGGACGTCTATTATGAAGCGAGCGTGGCTGGAGGCATTCCGATTTTGCGGACGATCACCGAAGGATTGTCGGCTGACCGGATTACAAAAATGATGGGAATTGTCAATGGCACGACCAACTATATTTTAACGAAGATGAGCCAGGAAAACCGCTCTTATGAAGACGTACTCAAGGAAGCGCAAGAGCTGGGGTTTGCTGAAGCAGATCCAACTGCTGACGTAGAAGGGCTGGATGCTGCTAGAAAAATGGCGATTTTAGCGACGCTCGGCTTTTCAGCGCCTGTCCAGCTTAGTGATGTCGCCGTGAAAGGGATCACCAATGTATCGGGCAAAGATTTGCATTTTTGCGAGCAACTCGGGCTTACTATGAAATTGATCGGCGTTGCGAAAAGAGATGAGGGGCGGTTGGAAGTATGTGTTGAACCAACACTTTTGCCATCTGACCATCCACTAGCTAGCGTGCAAAATGAATACAATGCTGTCTTTGTCCACGGGGAAGCCGTTGGTGAAACGATGTTTTACGGGCCTGGGGCTGGCTCGTTGCCGACTGCAACCGCAGTCGTAAGCGACCTCGTTTCGGTCATGAAAAATATGCGCCATCGTGTAAATGGCTATGCGGCCATGAAGCCATTATACGAAGCGGTGTTTAAAGAAGAGCAGGAAAAGCAATCACAGTTTTTTATTCGCCTGCATGTAGAAGACCGAACAGGCACGTTTTCAAGCATTACGTCGTTATTTGCTAGATACGACGTCAGCTTTGAAAAGCTCTTGCAACTTCCACTGGAAGAGGAACAAATGGCGGAAATTGTCATCATTACCCATGTGACCAATCGTGCTGTATATAAGGAATTAATGGAAGAGCTTGAGCAGCTAGATGTGGTTAAAACGATAGCAAGCTCGTACCGAGTTGAGGGAGGAAAAGGATAATGGCTGCTTGGGCAGGACTTTTAAAAGAATACGGCTCGTATTTGCCGATTACGGAAAACACGCCGGCATTGACGCTTGGCGAAGGCAATACGCCTTTAATTAAACTCGAGCATTTATCAGAGGAGTGGGGCGTAGAGCTTTATGTGAAGTATGAAGGCGCAAACCCGACTGGCTCGTTTAAAGACCGAGGAATGGTTGTTGCTGTCGCAAAAGCGAAAGAAGAAGGGGCGCAGGCGCTTATTTGCGCCTCAACAGGCAATACGTCCGCAGCAGCTTCCGCCTACGGAGCACGAGCGGGGCTTCGTTCAATTGTCGTCATTCCAAAAGGCAAAACGGCACTTGGCAAAGTAGCCCAGGCGGCGATGTACGGAGCTGAAATCATTGAAATTGAAGGGAACTTTGACCGTGCTCTTGCACTCGTAAGAGAATTATGCGAAACGGAGCCAATTGCCCTTGTGAACTCTGTCAATCCATATAGGCTCCACGGCCAAAAGACAGCAGCCTTTGAAATTTGTGATGCGCTCGGGGCTGCTCCAGATGTATTGGCTATCCCTGTCGGAAATGCCGGAAACATCTCTGCTTATTGGATGGGCTTTAAAGAATACGATGAGTTGCACCAAACGGGCCGGCCGCGTATGCATGGATTTGAAGCGGAAGGGGCGGCAGCGATTGTGAAGCAACATGTTATTGAGCATCCAGAGACGATTGCCACTGCTATCCGCATCGGCAATCCTGCGAGTTGGAAATTGGCTGTACAAGCTGCGAACGAGTCAAAAGGCGAAATCGACTTGGTGACGGACGAAGAAATTGTTGATGCGTACCGGGAAATCGCAAAAAAAGAAGGCATATTTGCTGAACCAGGTTCATGTGCATCGTTGGCAGGCTTAAAAAAACATATTCAAGCAGGCAAAGTGGCAAAAGGCTCCAAAATCGTTGCCGTTCTGACTGGCAATGGCTTAAAAGACCCGACAACGGCTATAGATCTTTCCAATGTGCAAACAACGACGGTTGAAGATTCAAAAACAGCGTTGGCCGATTATTTAATGGCCACAAAGCCGGCGGTAAAGTAATGGCTTTTTCGATTACTGTTCCCGCCAGCACAGCCAATTTAGGGCCCGGATTTGATTCCATTGGCCTTGCTTTAAACCGTTATTTGCACTTGGAAGTTGAACAAGCAAGCAAGTGGTCGTTTATTTGTTCTTCCCCTGGCCTGGAGAATATAGGTACCGATAATTTAGTGACAAAAGCCGCTGCGTTTGCGAGCAAACAATGGGGCAAGGTTTTGCCCCCGTGTCGAGTTGTCATGAAGAACGACATCCCTCTTTCAAAAGGATTCGGCAGCAGTGCTGCAGCGATCGTTGCTGGCATTGAATTGGCTGCGTCTGTTTGTGACCAATTCGTTTCAAAAGCTGAAAAGGCTCGTCTAGCTTCCTTGTGGGAAGGCCATCCAGATAATGTTGCTGCTTCGATTTATGGAGGCTTAGTAATTGGCACACACAGCGAAGAATCGACGGAGATCCTGCATATTGAAGCGCCAAACATCGACCTTGTTGCTCTCATTCCTCCGAAGACATTGGCTACGAAAAAAGCGCGTTCAGTTTTGCCGGATATGCTAACGTACAAGGAAGCTGTTCAGGCAAGTTCAGTCGCCAATGTATTAGCAGCGGCCCTTGTCAAGCAAGATTGGGAACTTGTAGGTAAAATGATGTTAGCAGACCGCTTCCACCAGCCTTACCGTCAGCAGTTGATTCCTCACTTGCCAGACGTTTGCGCTTATGCCCAGGCAGATGAGGACGCATACGGAGCAGCGCTTAGCGGTGCAGGGCCTATTATTCTTTGTTTAGTAAAAGAAGGGAAAGGCGAGGGGTTTGCAAGCCGCCTTCATAAGCAATTTCCTACTTGCAGTGCAGAAGTCATGCGCCCAGCTGTTCAAGGATCAGCCGTGTCGATTGCACAAGCATAGTTTTTTACTTCTGGCTAACAGGAGCGCTAGACAAACGATATGGACACGTAAAAGAAGCCGACCCAAGAGGTCGGCTTTTGTGTGCAAAACAGCAGCATGGAAACGATGCTGCTGTTGATTTTTAGCTATTAAAAAACTTGTTCAATCTCCGTAATGCCTGGTACTTCTTCAAGAAGAGCACGTTCAATTCCAGCTTTCAACGTAATCGTTGAACTTGGGCATGAACCGCATGCACCTAGAAGGCGAACTTTTACGACGCCATCTTCTACGTCAATCAGCTCAACGTCGCCGCCGTCACGAAGCAAAAACGGACGAAGCTTGTCAAGTACTTCTTGGACTTGCTCCATCAACTCAGTGCTTGTTTCCATTCGAACCACTCCTTTCTGCTTATTCTCCATTATAATAGGCGCGTTAAAAAAAATCCATGCATTGCTACCATCTTTCTCGATTTTTATCATACAGGCGTTGCCAGATTTGCCGATGCTCATGTAAGCTGTAAAGAAAGAATGGGGGAGAACAAATGGCTAAATCAATCATGTTTACGATTTATGGTGCTAAACAAAAATGTGCTTCTTGCGTTCATTTGCCTAGTGCATTAGATACAAAGGAATGGCTCGAAGCAGCGCTAATACGGAAGTTCCCGCAGGCGCCGCTTGCGTTTCATTATGTCGACATTGACGAACCGCAATCATCGGACGAAAAACAGCGCTTAGCTGCGGCGATTTTAAACGAAGAGTATTTTTATCCGCTCGTTGTTTTAAATGGCGAAGTAGTTGCAGAAGGCAACCCGAATTTAAAAATGATTGCTGAAAAAGTGGAAGCGCTTCTCGCCTAGTATTAAAAATAAGCACACTGTTGTTAGTTAAACAGTGTGCCTAAAAAACATCAACCAGAATGGTATTTATACATCCACAGCACGCCGCTTTTTAAAATCCGCGGCACTCTGCCGGTAAGGGGTCTTTCACCCATCATGCCAAAGCCGTGTTTTTTGCCGAGTGAACCGAGCACACCTTTTAATTTAATGCGCGGTAACGTCTCAGGCAATTCCTCGCATTTCCATTGATGCTTTAAAATCGTTACAATTTGCTCTGCTTGTGATTCGGCAAGCTGGGCGCTTGGAGCATGAGGCAGGCTTGCACAGTCGCCGACAACAAAAACATCAGGATGATCTGGTATAAAGTGTTGGGGAGTCAACACAATCCGGCCAGAACGGTCTTTTTCCACATCAAGGGCACGGACAACATCAACAGGCTGAACGCCAGCCGTCCAAATAACTGCATCTGTTTCGATGCGCTCGTCATGGTTGTAAATCGCGCCAGGCTCGACTTTTGTAATGTTGGAATTATTGCTGACATCGACTCCGTGTTCGACAAACCAGTTTTGTACATACGTGCTTAATTTTTTCGGAAACATTGACAAAATGTAATCGCCGCGGTCAAATAGGCGAATCGTTAAATCGGGCCGGCTTTCCCGCAGTTCACTAGCAAGCTCAACACCGCTTAAACCACCGCCAACAATGGAGACGACCCCTTCAGGGCGAACGTTGTTGAGCGCTTCATAAGTTCTTCTTGTGGCGCCCATCGTTTGAATGCTATACGTATACTGGTCAGCTCCAGGCACGCCGTGGTAATTGTCTGTGCAACCGAGGCCGATAACGAGTTTGTCAAACGGAATCGACTCGCCATTGTCAAGATCAATGGTTGAATCGTGCAAATGGATGGCCGTAACGGTTGCGTATTTGATGCGCAAGCGCTCATCTTCGGGAAAAGAGACACGCAAATGGTGGTCCGATGCTGTTCCGGCGGCTAGGGCATAGTATTCTGTTTTTAAACAATGGTAAGGGAGCTGATCGACAAGGATGATTTCCCAGTCCTTTGGCAAATCGTTTGGCAACAAACGCTGTAACAAGCGCATACCTCCATATCCTGCTCCTAATACGACGAGTTTCTTCATGGAAAAAGGTCTCCTTCTTTTTGAAATGGTGCCAAAACTTGTCTCTACAAGAGTCATTATTTTTTCAACAAGACCGATGCAAGTCGGTTCATGGCGAAATGCATGCAACCCATAAGCAACATGGCTGTTAATAATGTGGGCGAGTAAGCTGTAGTCGATGGCGCCAGCAACCCACTCTTCTTTTGTTTCTTCTAGCAGCTGCTTCCAATGGGTGAGCAGGCTATCTTCGTGCTCGGCAGCATGTTTCCAAATTAGCACCGTTAATGTAGGGTGAATATCGTAGTCTTCCAATAAGTAAAGCAGGCTTGCCCGAATATTTGCCAGCAGTGGCTGGCTGCCTGCGCCGATCGATTGGCTGTTTGCCAACAAGAGCAGCCGCTCTTCTGCAAGCGCATGCAAAATCGATTCTTTTGTAGGGAAATGGTTAAAAAATGTCCCCTTTGCTACACGGGCATGATTGGTAATTTCTTGTACCGTTGTAGAGTGAAACCCTTTTTGATGAAAAAGGGCCACGGCCGCATTTAAAATGGCCAAACGGGTCTTTTTCTTTTTCTGGAGGACGGCCATAATGGTCCACCAATAACAGTGGCGGGTTCACCCCCAATTTGTAAGGATATGAAAAAAGTGACCTCGGTCAGTTTTGATTATACCGATTGATGAGAGATCCGACAACCGTTTTTGAACGTTTTGTTACAAAATGAATGAGTGCTTCACTGTTCTGGGGGTCTTAAAAAGGGATGATTGACTTTAGTGGACAGACAGAGTAGCATAACGGTTGAGGTGACGCACATGAGACCGATTATCGAATTTTGTTTGAGCAACTTGGCAAGCGGATCACATGATGCGATGGAAGAGCTAGAAAAAGACCCGAATTTGGATATTATTGAATACGGTTGCCTCAACCATTGCGGCACATGTGCGCTCGACCATTTCGCTCTCGTTAACGGCGAGTATATAGCTGGAGATACCCCAGAAGAGTTGGTTTCCAATATTTATAAATATTTAGAAGAAAATCCTATGTTTTAAGTGCTGCTAGATAAGGAAGCTGCACCTACTTTGTTGCAGCTCCTTTCGATGATAAAGGAGCGATAAAATGGCCTTTTTACCATTTAGCCATACATGGCCTTATGAGCAGCAAGGCAAAGACTTTTATATTGAAACATGCCCTTATTGCCAAACGGAACACGTGCTGACTCCCCTGAAAGAAAAGGATGTCGCACAGGCAAAAGAGTCATTTAAAGTTCGCCTTGTCATGCCTTGTTGCCATAAAGTGATGACCATTGTTGAAGCGGATGACGATTATTTTTGGGCAGACGAACCGTTAAGAAAGTGAGGAAGAAAATGGAGTTCACAAAGATGCACGGCCTCGGCAACAGCTATATTTACATCAATCTATTTAAGGAACATTTACCCGAAGAGCGCTTAGCTGAAACAGCAGTTTGGCTAGCTGATCCGAACCGAGGGATTGGCAGTGATGGGATGATATTGATTGGCCCTTCCACTTCATGTGCGATAAAAATGCGTATTTTTAATAATGATGGATCGGAAGCGAAAAATTGCGGGAATGGGTTGCGTTGCGTCGCCAAATATAGCTACGAACATGGGTTGGTTCACGAAAAGGCCTTTTCGATTGAGACGCTGGGCGGGCCTGTTTTTGCTACTGTGGAGGTAGACGAGGAAGGGCGTGTTGGAGCAGTCGCCATCAATATGGGACAGCCGCGTTTAACAAGGCAGGCCATTCCAATGATCGGCGAAGGGGATAAGCCTGTTGTCGGCGAAAAGCTAGAGGCAAATGGCGAAACAGTTCAAGTGACGGCTGTTTCGATGGGAAATCCTCATGCAGTCATGTTTGTAGAGCAAATCGAAAAAGCGCCTGTTGAGTCGCTTGGCCCTGTGATCGAAAAACATTCTGCATTCCCAGATTGGGTTAACGCCGAGTGGGTAGAAGTAGTCAGTGAAACAGAACTTCATTTTCGTGTATGGGAACGAGGTTCAGGCATTACGCAAGCGTGCGGCACAGGGGCGTGCGCTGCAGTCGTCGCCAGTGTGTTAAATGGGTATGCGAAACAGGGGGTACCGGTAACGGTCCACTTGCTTGGCGGCGATCTGACAATTGTATGGCAAGAGAATGGCGATGTGCTCATGCGTGGGCCAGCAGAGTATATTTGCACAGGGAATGTCTTTCTTTAACGGATGCTTTAAAAAGCCTGTTCCGCACGTTTGCGGACAGGCTTTTAATCTGTTAATAGCGTTTTATTTCATTGTAGAAAGTGTCGCGTTCAATTGGTGTTTTGCCAGCTGTTTTGATCATATGAATCAGTTCTTTTCTCGTGATGCCTGCAGACGTTAATGCGCCAACAGAATGGGAAATCCGTTCTTCTATTAATGTGCCATGGATGTCGCTGGAGCCAAAAGTCAACGCCATTTGCGTCAATTGAACGCCAATGTTAATCCAGTACGCTTTTATATGCTGGAAATTGTCGAGCATAAGGCGGCTGACCGCAATCGTACGCATATCATCGTATGCAGACGTACGGCGGTTTAAGCCTGCCTTTACATTGCGCGGCTGCATCGCTAGAGGGATGAAAACCATAAAACCATTTGTACGGTCTTGCAAGTCGCGGACGCGTTGCATATGAATCAAGCGCTCTTCTTTCGTTTCAACTGAGCCGTAAAGCATCGTTGAATGAGTGCGCAAGCCAAGGTTGTGAGCGGTTTCGTGTGCTTCGAGCCATTGGTCTGTTGATGCTTTATCCGGGCTCATAATAGCACGATAGCGCTCGGTCAAAATTTCTGCACCGCCTCCAGTTAAAGTGGCCAGCCCCGCATCCATGAGCGTTTGGATTACTTCTTTCATAGAAATGCCAGCAAGGCGTGAGAAAAATTCAATCTCTGCCCCTGTATACGCTTTAATCGTCACTTGCGGGTAGTGCTTTTTCAACGTTTTTACGGTATTCACATAATACTCAAAACCGACTTCATTGTTGTGACCGCCAACGATATGAAATTCGCGGATGTTGTCGTTCCAACGATCTTCTACATATTTTAATAGCGCTTCTTCATCCATTGTATAAGCGCCTTCTTCGCCTGGTTTGCGCTTAAAGCCGCAAAATCCGCAGTTGGCTTCACACACATTCGTTGGGTTGATATAAAGGTTCTCGATGAAATAAACGTTTTGCCCGTTTTTTCGCTCGTTGACGATATTAGCCAATTGTGCAACTCCGAGCAAATCAGGCGTTTCATATAAAACAAGGCCATCTTCTATCGAAAGGCGCTCGCCATGCAACACTTTCTCTTTCACTTCTTGAAGCTTCGTGTCTGCAAGTAGTACACTCATCTTCATTTCCTCCTTTTGGAACAATTCACATTCACATCGTGTTCCCTTCAAATCCGTACGAACCTATTATACTACTACCATTTTTAGAATGAAAGGAGCGTGAACCAAACTCCAGCGCAAAAGAAAACATTACAAACTAATAACAAATGGAAGATTATCGTTGCGTGGCAAGGGGATAATCTGTAAAATGTAGGCAATATGCAAAAAGGTGAATAGTGATAATAGTGGGGTGGTCGTATTGCGTTTAACATATGAGGCTTGTCTAGAAAGGCTAGAGAGCCTAAGGGCTAAAATGCTCATCGCAGCAAAGCAGTACGGCATGTCACATCCTATTGTGTTAACATATAGCAAAGAAATTGACTTAATTCATAATTACTTGTTAGAAATGGAATCGAAGCGTTCGTTTCCGAAAACTTGAGTCTTCTTACAAAACCCTCTATACTGTAAGAATAAAGAAGGGAGGCATGTGGAATGATTACTCTTACGGATTCGGCTGCAAGCCAAATCGAAGCAATGAAAAAAGAGGAAGGCGATGCGTCCCTCATGCTTCGGATTGGCGTAAAAGGGGGCGGCTGTTCGGGCCTTTCCTACGCAATGGGTTTCGACAATGAGCAAGACGAAGAAGATACGAAAATCCATGTAAATGGCATCGACGTCTTGATCGACAAAGAAAGCGAGCCAATCGTAAAAGGATTGGTGATCGACTATAAACAAAACATGATGGGCGGCGGCTTTACACTCGATAATCCAAATGCGATTGCCAACTGCGGCTGCGGCGCATCTTTCCGTACAGCTGCCAATGCAGGAACGCCGGAAGATTGTTAAAAAAACGTTGTCAGCAAAGACGAGCGTTTGTCTGGGGCTTCCTTTAAACTGAAAAACGTTTGGGAAGATTGAATAGAACGATATGTACAGTCTAAACGGGCGGCAGAATCTCTCTGCCGCCCGCTTTTTAAGTTTCAATATAACGATTAAACCGTTTTTCTAAGTAGCGTTGCAACAGAGACAACAGTGAACAAATACCCCAATAAATCAAGGCAGCAACGACTAGAACGGTAAAATAATTAAATTCCCTGCCGCCGACGATCCGAGCTTGGTACATGAGCTCAGGTAAAGCAATCGTGGACGCGATTGACGTCATTTTAACCAGGCTTAAAAAAATATTGCTAAGCGGCGGCAATGCAATACGGACCGCCTGTGGCAAAATAATATGCTGCATGGCTTTTGCTTTTGACAACCCTAGGGAAGCGGCTGCTTCATGTTGTCCACGGTCAACGGCAGCCAAGGCGGAGCGGTTCACTTCAGCGACGTACGCCGACGTATTCAGGCTGAAGCCTACAATAGCTGCAGCTACTGCGCTTAGCTGAAACCCAAATTCCGGCAAAGCGGCATATAGTAAAAACAATAAGAGCAAAATCGGCACACCACGGTTGAAAGAAATAAACAGCATACACGGTATGCGAACATATGCTTGTTTTGACATACGTCCAAGCGCTAGTATAAACCCGAACACGAGTGCAATGGCCATGCTAATTACAGCCACAAAAAGCGTATATTGCAAGCCTTTTAAAATAAACGGAAAGGATTCAATGGCAAGGTTTAGATCAAATGAACGCATCTGCCAACATCCTATTGAAATTCAATATCATCAGGCAATGTTGTGACATCCTGGCCGTTAAAAAACTGTTTGGACAACTCACTGGCAGTGCCATCAGCAAGGAGCTGTTCAAGCGCTTCGTCGACTGCCTCTTTCAGACGGGTCTCCCCTTTTGCCATCATAAATGCTTGTTCACTCGGGTCGTAAAAGAGCGTTGGGTGGACAACGACGTCTATGTCTGGCATCGCCTCAACTGTAATAGACTGCAAGTAAAAATCATTTAAAATCACATCCCCTTGCCCTGTTTCAACTGCACGTAAGTAAACGTCATTGGTGACATTGTCAAAGAACAAAGGCTCTGCACCATACGATTCCGCTTTTTGCATATACGTCGTTGTTGGCGCTCCTAGGGCAATTTTGCCATCTAGGTCTTCTAATGTTTCAATGCCAGATAAATCATCGGCACGTACAATCGCACTTCCGTAAGAAAACTTATATGGCAACGAGAAGTCAAAGTTCTTTTGCCGTTCCTCGGTAATGGCTAAACTGTTGGCAGCAAGGTGCACCCGTCCGCTGTTTAGCGCTTGTGTCATCGTTTCGACGCCTATTTCTTCAAATGTCACATCGACACCGAGGAGATCAGCTACTTTTTTAACAAGTTCGACTTCAAACCCTGTCAGTTCATTATCGTCATCATGGTAGGACGTCGGGAATAAAGTCCCTGCAGTGGCAACGACGATCGTTCCCTTTTCTTCGATTGCATCCCATGCTTGGTTCTCGTCGCTCGCGTTTTCTTCAGCCGGCTCTCCTCCTTGGCAAGCGCTAAGCAAGGCAGCAGCAGCAAGCCCAATGTAAGGAAACAGTTGCTTTTTCATCTATCATTCCTCCTGAAAGTATACGTCCTTTGTTAGTATGGAGATAAACGGACGAACAATCAAGAAACTTGTTTCTTCCATTATAAATAAGTCCAACAAATATAATCTTGTCGCGACAAAAACGACGAAATTGCATTTTTCTTTTATTGAAGGAGATGCTAAAGGCGATTAAGATGAAGCTCGAGAGATAGCACTCATCCATTTTTATGATTATCATTCTAAAGGAGGAAATAGAATGGCTGAAAAAGGGAGCATCCGTTCTCGAGTACAAAAATTTGGCAGCAATTTAAGCAGCATGATCATGCCAAATATCGGCGCTTTTATCGCATGGGGCTTGCTTACAGCAATTGCCGTGCCGTCTGGCATTGAGTTGTTCGAAAGTTTTGTTAGCCCGATGATCACCTATTTGTTGCCGCTGTTAATCGCTTTTGCCGGCGGACGTCTTGTCCATGATTTTAGGGGCGGTGTTGTTGGCGCCACCGCAGCGATGGGTGTCATCGTTGCAGCGGATATGCCAATGTTTATCGGGGCAATGATTATGGGGCCTCTTGGTGGATATGTCATTAAAAAGTTTGACCAAGTAATGGAAGGGAAAATCAAGCAAGGTTTTGAAATGCTTGTCAATAACTTTTCTGCCGGGATTCTTGGTGCCGCTTTAGCTTTATTTGGCTCTTTAGCGATCGGGCCGCTGGTCGCTGCCTTTACACAAATATTAGAAACAGGCGTTGACGCTATGATTAGCTGGGGCGTCTTGCCGCTCGTTTCGATTTTTATCGAACCAGCTAAAATTTTGTTTTTAAATAATGCAATTAACCACGGCGTCATCGGCCCAATTGCTGCCGGGCAAGTCGCTGAGTACGGCAAGTCGATCCTTTACTTGCTTGAAGCTAACCCTGGCCCAGGGATGGGTATTCTTCTTGCTTATATGATTTTTGGGAAAGGTGCGTCACGTGCCTCCTCTTATGGAGCAGGAATTATCCATTTCTTTGGCGGCATCCACGAAATTTACTTCCCGTACGTGCTGATGAAGCCATTGTTGATCGTAGCAGCTATTCTTGGCGGAGCAGGCGGTATTTTCACTTTGTCGCTGTTTAATGCTGGATTGGTGAGCGTTCCGTCTCCTGGAAGCATTATTTCGATTTTATTGCTTACAGCGTCGGATAGTTATGTGGGCGTCATTTTAAGCGTTCTTGTCGCAACGGCGATTTCGTTTGTTGTCGCATCCATGATCCTCAAGTTTGACCGCAAAGGCGAGGAAGAGAATTTAGAGGAAGCACAAGGGAAAATCAAAGAAATGAAGGGGAAAACGACCGCTGCGGCTGAGCCGAAAAAGACAGCTGAGGTCGACTATGGAAAGGTGTCATCGATTATTTTTGCTTGTGACGCAGGAATGGGATCAAGTGCGATGGGCGCTTCGATTATGAAAGACCGCGTTAAAAAAGCAGGGCTTGAAGGCATCTCGGTGGCCAATACAGCCATCAGCAACATACCGGATAGCGCAGACCTGATCATTACACACAAAGATTTAACGGAGCGGGCCAAACAAAAACAACCGAATGCGCTCCATGTATCGGTTGACAACTTTATGAACAGCCCTCGCTACCAAGAAATCATTGAGAAGCTGCAAGAAGCACACGCACAAGAGGAACAACAGCCTACAGACAAGCCAATTGAAAAAATTGTGTTTGCTTGCGATGCAGGTATGGGTTCTAGCGCAATGGGCGCTTCACTTTTAAAAGACAAGTTTAAAAAAGCGGGCATTACGGGTATCCATGTATCGAATACAGCCGTTAGCAACATTCCAGCAGACGCGGATCTTGTCATCACCCATAAAGACTTGACAGAACGAGCGAAACAAAAACAGCCTGATGCTGAACATCTATCCGTGGAGAACTTCTTAAGCAGTCCCCGCTATGACGAGCTTGTGGAGCGTCTAAAATAAAGCGACATCCCCTATAAGGGGATGATCAGACTGTAGGCAAACGCTCGCATACTTCGTCGTTTGCCTCAGTCATATGTTCATGAACGACTGTTCTATTCACATCTTCCTTCGCCTGCACTCCTCGTCTGACAAGCGTTTTCTATCAGTCTGAGTGATTTTATCGACTTTGTCGATAACCTCAACATCCCCTTTAGGGGATGTTGTCTATTTATTTAATAGGGAAGGGGGGATGAGTGTGCATATGACGGCAAGAGAGCGCGTCTTGCTTCAGGCTTTGCTTGCTAACGAGCAAGGATTGACATTGCAAGAGCTAGCTGATGTGGCCTCTGTTAGTGTACGCACGATACAACGAGACTTGCCAAGTTTAGCGAAAGTGGCCGCGAATCATCAGCTCTCATTACACAGAGGCCATTTTCTTGTATTAGAAGGGGCGTCTACGTATAAGCTAGCGTTAAAGGAGAAGCTACAAACGATCAATGTCGGTGACTTCACGAGCGATGAACGTGTAGGGTTACTATTGGCCCTGCTTCTAGATGCCAATGAACCAGTTAAGCTGTTCGCGCTTGCTAAAGAGTTGAACGTCACGCCTGCCACTGTAGGCAGTGACTTGACAAAGGCGGCCGAATGGCTGGAACAGTTTGGCATTAAATTGATCCGTAAACGGGGCTACGGCATTGCTGTAAAAGGCACGGAAACGAATATTCGCCAAGCGATGTCGGCCATTTTATCGGAAAACCTCACGGAGGAAGCGTTTTATGAAGCCGTCTATTCAGGCCAAATGCAAAATGAAGTCGCTAGCCGTCTTTTGCATTTTGTTGACTTAGAAACAATCCGCCTTGTCCAGTCGACGATACAACGTGTGAAAGAAAAGCATTTTGATGACATGGCTGACCAATCATTCATTGCTCTTGTCGTCCATGCCACTTTAGCGATTGAACGAATTAAGCAAGGCGAACAAATTAGAATGGACGCGGGCCAGCTTGAAGCATTGCATCAGGAAGATAGCCTTCCGGTTGCACAGGAGTTAGCCGAAGCGCTTGCGCAAACGTTCCAAATAACGATTCCGGAAGCAGAGATTGGCTATTTAGTCATGCATTTGCGTGGGGCGCGGATTGGGCATATACAAGGAGAGCCGTTTGAGCAGTCCAATGCAGAATTGGCAGGCAGATTAAAGCAGTTTATTGCCGGAATGGAACAAGATTTATCTGTCTCTTTAGCCGAACCGTCCTTATTCCAAGGGTTGCTCGCTCATCTTAAACCTGCTCTCTACCGGGTGAGGCAAGGAATGAAGATCCATAATCCGCTGCTTGAAAAAGTCAAGGCCGATTATGCTGCTCTGTTTGCCGTAACAGCTAAACAAGCAAGTGAGGCGTTTGCACCCCTTAAGCTGCCTGAAGAAGAAATTGGTTTTTTAACGCTTCATTTCGGCGCTGCCCTTGAGCGGCGCAAACGATCCGTGTCTTTATCGGCGTTGGTTGTATGCTCAAGCGGAATTGGTTCGGCCAAAATGTTGGCGAGCCGTATTAGACAAGAATTTCCCGAAATTTCCTCTATTACAAACGCTTCTTTGTTTGATTTGGACAAATATGACCCTGCCAGCTTTGATTTGTTCATTTCAACCGTCAAGGTGGAGACGAATAACAGGCAAGCGCTCCGTGTCAGCCCGATGTTAACTGCTGACGAAGCAAGTTTAATTAAAGCAAATATCGATGAGCTTTTAAATGAGCAAACGATCACGGCGGCGCCGCCTATCCGCACAAACGTGGAAGAAAAGCGCTCATTTGCAGACATTAAACGGATGGCATCCTTTATCGACTCTTTTTTACAGTCCGTTCGTCTTGTTGCTGTGGATGAACTTCTTGCAGGGATTCGTACTTGTTGTGAAATTCTTGAGGAACAAGGGGCGTTATCCGAGGCAAAACAAGTGTATGAGGCGCTGCTTGCAAGAGAACGGCTAGGTGGGATTGGCATTCCTGGTACAGGGTTGGCCTTGTTCCATACTCGTTTAAACGAAATAAGGCGGCCAGTGTTTGTCTTCTTAGATCTAAAAACAGAAGCGCAAGTTGCTTCAATGGCTGATGGCAATGAAAGCATTAAACGAGCGATTCTCATGCTTGCTCCTGAACCTTTAGCAGAACAGGAGCTTGCGTTTATGAGTTTTGTTAGCATTTTGCTGATTGGCTCAGATGACGAAACGGCACTTTTCTATCAAGGGAGAGAGCATGAAATTACACAGTTTCTTGAACAAAAGTGCCGCGAGTTTATGATATCGTATATAAATGAAGGAGTGGACCAATCATGAGCATTTTAAAAGCAGAGAACATTAAAATTGGCGCGAGTGTGGCCTCGAAAGAAGAAGCGATCAAACTTGCCGGGCAAGTGCTGGCTGACCAAGGCTATGTGAATGAACAGTACATTGACAAAATGTTTGCCCGTGAAGAATTGACGTCTACTTATATGGGGAATTTGCTTGCCATTCCTCATGGGACAGAGGATGCCCGTGAGGATGTTACACAGTCTGGCTTATCGATTTTATTGCTTGATCAAGAAATTGACTGGAATGGCAACCCTGTGCAGCTTGTCATCGGCATTGCTGGCAAAGGAGATGAGCATTTGGAGATACTCTCCAAAATAGCGATCGCGTGCTCGGAAGAGGACAATGTCAGAGCGCTTCTCCAAGTGAAAACAGCTGACGATGTACTTGACTTTTTTTCAGGAGTAACGGAATGATGAAGGCTGTTCATTTTGGCGCAGGCAATATTGGCCGTGGTTTTATTGGCGCGTTATTGGTCGATGCAGGTTATGAAGTAACGTTTGTTGATGTAAATGAGAAAATCATTGACGCCCTGAACGAGCGGAATGAGTACGAAGTAACGATTGCGGGCGATAGAAAAGAGACAGAGACGGTTACAAATGTGCGCGGAATTAACAGCAAAACAAATGAAAAGGAAGCGATTGACGCAATTGCAGAAGCGGATATCGTTACAACCGCAGTAGGGCCGACTGTTTTGCCTTATATTGCTAAGACGATCGCACAAGGGTTAAAACAACGGACTGCAGGTAAGCCAGTTAACATTATTGCCTGTGAAAATGCAATCCGGGCGACTTCTCAATTGAAAAAAGACGTTTTGTCCCATCTTTCTGAAGAAGAAACGACAGCATTGTTGGAGGATGCTGGCTTTGCCGACGCTGCCGTCGATCGGATTGTGCCAAATGTCCAATCAGATGATATCCTTCATGTCACAGTAGAACCTTTTTTTGAGTGGGTCGTCGAAAAGCCTGCTCTGAAAGGAGATGCTGTTCAGCTTGGCAAAGCAGTGCTTGTTGATGACCTAGCTCCATACATTGAGCGCAAGTTATTCACAGTCAACACTGGGCACGCGGTTGCCGCTTATGTCGGCTATCGTAAAGGAAAGAAAACGATTAAAGAGGCTTTGGCTGATGATTATATTAAACACCGTGTCCGCGGTGCTCTTAATGAGACGAAAGCGATGCTTGTAGAGGAATACCAGTTTGATGCCGAAGCCCATGAAGATTATATCGACAAAATTCTTCTCCGTTTTCAAAATCCTCATCTTGAAGACTTGGTTGAACGAGTTGGCCGCGGCCCTATCCGTAAGCTTGGACCAGCAGATCGACTCGTTAAACCTGCGAAGTATTTAGCCGAAAAAGGGCTTCATCCTGAGTCTTTGGCAGAAACGATTTTCGATGCCCTTCACTTTTATGCGGAAGGGGACCCAGAAAGCGAGCAGCTGCGAGCTCTTGTCGATGAAAAAGGGTATGTGGACGCGTTCTGTGAAATTTCTAAATTAGAAAAAGATCACCCGCTTGTTGAAATCGTTGCTAAAGAGTAGATTAATTTGGCAAAGACATAGCAGGGAACGATAAAATGAAAAGAAGCCAGCTAGGCGTTTTCGCCGAAACTGGCTTCTTGTATGTTTTAAAACAGGCTTGTTGAATGTCCAGGGAATGCGCGAGCCGTCGGGTCAATGTATACTTTCGCGTTGTTGACAGCGGTAGGTGCTTCGCCAAAACCGGTGGCAATCAATTTGATTTTGCCGTCATACGTGCTGACATCGCCAGCGGCATAAACGCCAGGAATGTTTGTCTCCATTTTGGTGTTTACTGGAATCGCATTTTTGCGGATTTCAAGCCCCCACTCTTTGATAGGGCCTAGCGTGGACACGAAGCCAAAGTTTACGATCACGTCATCAACAGCAATCGTTTCTGTCTGATCCCCTTTGACTTCTGAAAATGTTACCGCAGTTACGCCGTTTTCGTCGCCATGAAGCTCTGCCGTTTCGTAGGGCGTCAAAATTCGTACAGACGATTTTTTAAGCAAATCGACGCTGTGCTCGTGGGCACGGAAGGCGTCACGGCGATGGACGAGCGTGACTTCTTTGGCAATTGGCTCAAGCATGAGCGCCCAGTCAACAGCTGAATCGCCGCCGCCGATAACGACAACACGTTTGCCTGTAAAAGCACTTAAGTCGCGAATAAAATAATGGATGTTTTTGTCTTCGTAGAAGTCGGCTTTTTCGACTTGGAGCTTACGCGGGGCGAATGCGCCAGCTCCGGCCGTAATCAATACCGCTTTTGTATAATGGATATTGGCATCAGTGGTCAACACAAACGTTTCATCTTCTTGCTTTTCAAGCGTTTGCACCGCTTCTTCTAAAACAATTTCTGGCTGAAACTGTTGCGCTTGGGCAGTCAGTTGGTCAACCAAGTCCTGCGCTTTTACTTTTGGAAATCCAGCAACATCGTAAATGTATTTATCAGGATAAAGGGCCGAAAGCTGTCCGCCAAGTTGAGGCATGCTTTCGATCACTTTTACTTTCATTTTGCGCATTCCTGCATAAAAGGCAGCGAATAATCCAGCAGGACCGCCGCCGATAATGGTTAGATCAAACATGTCTTTCTGTTCTTGCAAAACCTCCACCCCCAAGTGAAAATGAAATCCTTTCTCATTATACATGCACTTTCAGGCAAATACAAAGGACAGGTCTGTTTTGCCTTGCTCCCTATCCGTTTTTTCAGTGAAAGAAAGCATGAAAGAAAAGGGACAGAAATAGCGGCTACTTTTTTTTATAGGGGAGTTGAAATTTGAACAAAAAACGAATATGATTAAAGTGTTAGAGATTGTGGCGAATTATTGAAAATGGGGTTTCTCTGAAAGAGAAAGTGAAATGAATCACAAACACAAAAATATTTAACGAAAGCGGAAGTGATGAGAGTGAACAAGGCAAGAATTGTAATCGCTGGGGCAGGATATGGCGGCATGAATACAGCGGTTACGCTGTCAAAGAAGTTAGGGCCAAATGATGCATCCATTACCCTTGTAAACAAACATGATTACCACTACCAAACAACTTGGCTCCATGAACCGGCTGCGGGAACGCTTGAGCCTGACCGGACACGGGTCAAGATCGCCGACGTTTTAAACACAAGTCGTGTCAATTTTGTACAAGATGAAGTGTTGGAAGTAAAAACAGACGAAAAGAAAGTCATGTTAAAAGAGGGCGAGCTTGAATATGACTACTTAGTGCTAGCGCTAGGAGCAACGGCTGAGACGTTTGGCATTCCTGGCGTACACGAGCATGCCTTCACAAAATGGACGCTTAACGGAGCGCGCCAAGTCAAAGATCATATTGATGCCCAATTTGCCAACTATAACAATGTAGAGGACAAGCATGAAGGATTGCTCACATTTGTGGTTGCAGGTGCAGGATTTACAGGAATCGAGTTTATTGGTGAACTTTCAGAGCGTATACCAGAGCTTTGCAAAACCTATGATGTGCCTCGTGAAAAAGTAAGGTTGTTTGTCGTTGAAGCAGCGCCAACTGCGTTGCCTGGCTTCGATCCAGAGCTAGTCGAATACGCTATGAACTTGTTAGAAAGCCGCGGCGTTGAGTTTAAAATCAACACACCGATTAAAGAAGTCACTGCTTCTGGTGTCATTGTTGGCGAAGGTGAAGAAATTAAAGCGGAAACGGTTATTTGGGCAACTGGTGTGCGCGGAAACCCTGTTATTGAAAAATCAGGATTTGAAGCAATGCGCGGCCGTGTCAAAGTCAACCCTGACTTGCGTGCTCCAGGCCATGATGATGTCTTCATTATTGGTGACTGTGCTCTCATTATCAATGAAGAAATAAACAGGCCATATCCGCCGACTGCGCAAATCGCGATGCAAATGGCGAAAACGTGCGCGAATAACTTAATTGCCTTGAACAAGGGGAGCACGAACCTTGAAACCTTCAAGTTTGACAATAAAGGGACTGTCGCTTCTCTTGGCGGAAAGCAAGCAATTGGCGTTGTTGGCTCCCGCAAAATTTACGGCGGCACAGCAAACTTTATGAAAAAAATGATTGATAACCGGGCACTCTTTATTCTTGGCGGCCCACTCCTAACGTTGAAAAAAGGCAAATTTCCTTTTTAATAAGCGAAGCGGGACGAATTTTGCTTAGCCAAAATTCGTCCCTTTTCTATGTTCAGAAGCTCAGACTGAAGCCGACTTGATATAGTGTTCACAGCTGTACGCCGTATAATCGTTTGCAGCGGCTCATCTGACATGCTTTCAATCGTTTCGACTTTGTCGACAACAGCAAGCTTTTTTAGTACACTAAGTTTTGTAGGAGGGCGCTTACATGAATGAAATCCATATACTGCAACTGATCGTATCGATTTTGCTATTTTTTGTTTTGTTTGCGGGTATCGGCTTTTTGCTTAATATGGTGCTGCGGTTAACATGGATTATGGCGTTTCTTTATCCGATTGTGGTGTTGCTGATTGTTAATGAAGAGCCTTATCGCCAATATATCGCTGCTCCAGGACAAGCATTTCCGGCTTTGTTTGAAAAAGTCGTGTCCCTTCATCTAGCAGACTTGATTATTTTAGCAAGCGGCTTTTTAGGTGCCGTTGCCTCAGGGATTATTATGAAACTGCTCCGCAAAGCGGGCTATCAAATGTTTTAAGCAAACAGGCGTGATTTTAGCCTGTTTTTTTGTGCATATTCTCTCTTTTGCTGGCAATGCTGTAAAAAGAGGAGTGTGACGAATGCTTAAATCAACCCACTTAAGAAAATGGATGTTTCGCGCGGTAATGGTCGTTTTGTTTATGGCTGCGCTGCTCACAACTGTTCATGTCTTTACGAATTTAACTGTCTTCCATTTTCATTCTCTACCGAGTGTCGAAAAGCGCACTGCGGTCCAAGCAAAGACGATTCCAGGCGTAACGGTGCCCGTTTACAAAATGGTGGAAGCGGAATTGGATACCAGTCTTTATGAACGGACAAGAGTAACTGCCACGGGCTATACGGCAGGAGTCGAGTCAACGGGGAAAACGCCTGGCGATCCTGCTTATGGCATTACTTATTCTGGATTGCCGGTGGAGCGCAATACGTATTCAACCATTGCTGCAGATCCTGCTGTGTTTCCGATTGGCTCTATTTTATTTGTACCAGGTTACGGGTATGGAGTAGTGGCAGATACAGGATCGGCTATAAAGGGGAAACACATCGATTTATATTATCCTACCGTTGCGGATGTCTATAACGAGTGGGGGAAACAAGAGCTTGACGTGTACATGATTAAAAAAGGAAGCGGCGAATTGACGCAAAAAGAGCTTGATGATTTAAATAGCGATGCGTCTATACATGTGTTTCGTAGTCGCACATAATGGCGCGGACAGGCTTTTTAACAGCCTGTCCGTTTGCATTTAACCTATGAACCATGCATGCAATAGCAACGCCAGGATAATTCCCAGCAACGCGCCGAAAAATACTTCAATTGGCTGATGGCCAAGTAACTCCTTTAGTTTTTGTTCGTTTTCTTTCTTAGGCCACGTTTTAATTTCTTCAACAAGCTTGTTGAAATCTTGCACGAGCTGGTTTAACACAGTGGCATGGTAGCCTGCGTGGCGCCTAACGCCTGTAGCATCAAACATGACAATAATGCCGAGGACAGCAGATACGGCAAAAAGGGAAGAGTCCAACCCATGCTCAATCGCTACGGCAGTAGACAAGGCGGTAACAGCTGCTGAATGAGAGCTAGGCATTCCACCTGTGCTTGTGAACAATGAAAAATCAAGTTTTTTTGTAGCAAAGAAGGCGAGTGGAATCTTAATCGCTTGCGCAATAATAATTGCCGTAAATGCCGCCCAAAGCGGGAAATTATCCAAAATTTCCATGTTCTCTTCCTTTCGCTAATAAGCCTCTTTAATTCGTATAGTATAACATACGTTCATGGCGATTTCCTTGACGGGATATTGATTTTTTGTAAGGGATTTTAGCCGCTATGGTATACTGACAGTGAGGAGGGAATTGCATGTTTTATCTAACAGATCAATGGACAACGGCTTCATCGGAAGAAGTGCTCGTTGTCGGCATATGGAAAAAAAAGCCTTTTAGCGGTATAATGAAGTCGTTAGACGAGGCATTGGCAGGACAACTAGGAGAGTTAAAGAAGCAAACCGTATTCCCAAAGAAAAGTGGTGGTATTCTTACCATTCCTACACTTGGTTTGATTGGAGCTAAACGTATTTATGCGGTCTACTTAGGGGAAGAGGATGCATTCGGGACAGACGAGTTGCGGGAATGTCTCGGCCATGTAGGAAAGCAACTAAAAAAAGAACGTGTGGAAACAGCAGGCGTGTTGCTGGATAGTTTTGTGACAGAGGTTGTTTCGCCGGAAGATGCTGCCTTTGGGATTGGGGAAGGCCTTGCTCTTGGCAGCTACGATAAACAGACGTATAAAGAAAAGAGCAATGAACCAATTAGAACACTTGCAAAAGTGACGCTTTATAGCAACAGAGAAGGGCTCACCTTTTACGCTGATCGAGGATATACATATGGAAAGGGGACAAATTTGGCGCGTAAGCTCGTCAACTTGCCAGGCAACCTCTTGACGCCAAGCGACTTGGCCAATGAATCAGAGACGCTTGCTAAAAAATACGGCTTCGCGTTCAATGTCCTTGAGCGAGAGGATATGGAACGCTTTGGAATGGGGGCGCTATTAGCTGTCGCTAATGGAAGCGATCAACCGCCGAAAATGATCATTATCCGATACGATGGCAACCCTGAAAGCGACGATGTAACAGGGCTTGTCGGAAAAGGGATTACGTTTGATTCTGGCGGCTATTCGTTAAAACCACCTGCCAGCATGCATGAAATGAAAAACGATATGGGCGGAGCGGCAGCAGTGCTTGGGGCAATGGCCATTATTGGTGAAATGAAACCGAAAGTCAATGTTTTGGCCGTCATTCCATCAAGTGAAAATTTAATAAATGGCTCCGCAATGAAGCCTGGCGATGTCATCTGTTCACTAAGCGGCAAAACAATTGAAATGCGCAATGCAGACGCCGAAGGGCGTTTGGTTTTAGCAGATGGGATTACGTATGCCAAACAGCTTGGCGCCAAACGGCTGATCGATGTAGCGACGTTAACAGGCGCTTGTGTGGTGGCTTTAGGCCACGAAATGACTGGGGCAGTCGCTAACGACGATGCTCTCATGGAGGCAGTGAAAGCAGCGGGCGACAAAGCGGGAGAGCCAATTTGGCAGTTTCCAAGTGGAAAAGGGTATAAGAAGCTGTTAGAATCGAGCGATATCGCCGACTTAAACAATTCACCTGGGCGCCCAGGCGCAAGCATAACAGCTGGGTTGTTCATCGGTGCCTTTGCTGAAAAAACGCCGTGGGTCCATCTCGACATAGCCGGAACGGGTTATTTAAACAAAGCAACCAACATTGGTCCGGCAGGAGCCACAGGGGTGATGGCGCGGACGTTAGCCCATTATGTGGAGTCGTTAAGCGAAGCATAACTTACTTTCGTTTCCCATTTTTTGTTCTTGTACGCATGGCGAAATAGGATTATAATACGGAGTAAGGATTCGTGTGAGCAGATTGTTTCTGGACGAGGAAGGAGAACAAAATGATTGAAACGGCCTATGTCGAAATAAAGCGTACGCGAGAACTTGGCACCATGGGGCGAAAATGCCGTGTTTTTCTTAACGACCATTTTGTCGGTGCATTAAAACGAAAACAAAAAATGACGATTGAAGTTCCAGCAGGCACCCATACGCTTTTTGCTACAAATGATGCATCCTTTACAGAACCAGTAAAATTGTCTGTTCAAGCAGGCGACACTATTTCTTACCAATTAAAAGGGCGCCGCAACAAATCATTATCGTTTACAAAAATTATTGCTTTTTAATGAAGCGCTAAAGGTTATCCCTTTAGCGTTTTTTATTTTGCCTATTCATATGTGTGCTGATCAATGGGAGGCGTTTTCATTTTACAGAGCAATGGTTGACAGAAAAAAACAGCCGTGGTAACGTAGTAAATGTTTTCGTTGTTTAATGATTTAATAAGATAAAGGAATTGGTATGTATGAATGCTGTTGTCGTCGCGGTTGGCTTAATGCTGCTTTTGAGTTTGCTACGCGTGCATGTCGTGTTGGCTTTAGCGATTTCGGCTATTGTCGGCGGGCTTGTTGGCGGGCTAAGTTTTAACACAACTATCCAAGTTTTTACGGCTGGATTAGGAGGCAATGCAGAAATTGCTTTTAGCTACGCTCTGTTGGGTGGATTTGCTATTGCATTAGCTAAAACAGGATTACCAGACTTTTTGATTAGCAAACTCCAGCAGTGGATGGAACGAAAAGGAGAGAGCAAGCAGCAGACGTTGACAAAAATGTTGCTTTTTTTAATGTTGACCGTTGTTGCGTGCATGTCACAAAATCTTATACCGATCCACATTGCTTTTATTCCGATTTTAATTCCGCCGATTTTGACCATCTTAAATCAGCTGCAAGTAGACAGACGTTTAATTGCTTGTATTCTTACTTTTGGCCTCACTGCTCCGTATATGCTTCTCCCTTATGGGTTCGGCCAACTTTTTCATCGGATCATTGCCGACAATATGGCGCAAAGCGGGCTTGTAATTGATATGGCGATGATCCCTAAAGCGATGTTTCTGCCGACAGCAAGTTCTGTACTTGGCTTAGTGCTTGCCGTATTTGTAAGTTATCGCAAAAACAGAGCGTATCATAACGAACCACTTGCTGGGTATGAGCACGCCCAAGACCAGCAACCCTTTACAAAGTGGACACTGACTGCCGCTGGAGCGGCAGTTGTCGTTACAGTTGCTGTGCAATGGGCATATAGCGACTCGATGGTACCGGCTGCGTTGTCTGGCATTTTCGTATTGTTAGCTACGAGAGCCGTGCAATTTCGAATTGCCGACGACATGATTACCGATGGTATGAAAATGATGGCTTTTATCGGCTTTGTTATGCTGGCCGCTGCCGGTTTTGCTGATGTAATTAGGGAAACGGGGCACGTAGAAACACTTGTGGCCGACGTCGTCGCTGCCCTTGGAGGCAATAAAGCGATTGCGGTAGTGGCGATGCTTGCTGTTGGGCTAGTTATTACTTTAGGCATTGGCTCATCGTTTTCGACCATCCCGATCATTGCCGTTTTATTTGTGCCCCTTGGCATGGAGCTAGGCTTATCGACAATGGCGATTATTTCGCTCATTGGTTCAGCAGGGGCCATTGGCGATGCAGGCGCTCCTGCATCTGATTCAACGCTTGGCCCTACGGCAGGCTTGAATGCCGATGGCCAACACAACCATATTTGGGATACATGTGTCCCGACTTTTCTCCACTTTACCGTTCCGTTGTTTATATTCGGTTGGATTGCAGCAATGATCTTATAGGAAAGAGTCGGAACGAAAAAACGCAAGCGTTCGCAGGGAGCGCTTGCGTTCTGTTATTTTACAGCGTCTTTTAATTGCTTGCCTGCTTTAAATGCAGGCGTTTTTGTAGCAGCAATATCAATTTCTTCGCCTGTTTGTGGATTGCGGCCTTTTCTTGCTGCCCGCTCGCGGACTTCAAAGTTGCCGAAGCCAATTAGCTGGACACTTTCACCTTTGCCAAGTGACTCTGAAATTAAATCAAACATGCTGTTAACGGCAGCTGATGCATCTTTTTTTGAAAGCTGGGTGCGTTCAGCAAGGGCATTAATCAATTCTGTTTTATTCATCATACCACTCCTCAAATGACTAATTGGTAAGTTCTGCTACCATCATACCCACATAATGAGTTTCTATACGTTTTAAGCGCTTTTTTTTCGCAAATGGTGCAATGTCGCGTTTATTTCCGCGCCGACAATGAGGATAATCCCAGTTAGGAAAAACCAAAACATGAGAATGATGACGCCTGCCAGTGGGCCGTATGTGCTTTCGTAATTGGCGTAATTGCTGACATATAGGGAAAAGAAAAAAGAGATTAACTGCCAGCCGATTGTGGCGAAAATAGCTCCTGTTAGCCCATCGCGAAAGCGTTGCTTTGTGTTAGGCGCAATCCAGTATAACGCCATGAGAGCGACAATCATGATCGCAAATGCCGCAATCCAACGGAAATTATTGAGCACAGCAACAATCTCGGTCGGAAGGAGCAAAATCGCTTCCAGAAGGTTTAAAATTTGATTTCCAAATACGGGAAGCGCGAGTGTGATGATAATAAGCAACACCATACCAACTGTCAATCCAATTGCAATGCTGCGGAGCTTTAAAAAATGCCTCGTCTCTTCAATATTGTAAGCACGGTTCACTGAACGAATAAAAGCATTAATGCCGTTTGAAGCGGACCAGAGCGTGCCTAAGATCCCAATTGACAGCAAGCCCGCTTGTGGTTCGCCAATCGTATTTAAGACAATTCGGCTGAACGTGTCGCCAATTTCACCAGGAAAATAGGCATTAATTAAGTTTTGCACTTCGTCATTGTTAATTTCGAAAAAGGATACGCCGGCGAGCACAAAAATCATCAGTGGAAAAATCGATAAAATAAAATAAAAAGCAAGCGTAGCCGCTAAGTCAGGAATAGGGTCGCTTTTTAATTGGGCAATCAAATTCTTTGTAAACAAACGAGCAAAACGCAAGTCCATATTCTCCCTCCAGACATGAAACAACCCATTCATTTATACCCGATCTTCTAATATCATAAACAAACACTTCGACAGGACGACTCATTATCCTATATACTAAAAGGAAATGCAAAAGGAGTGGATACGATGCCTTCAGTAGAAAGTTTTGAACTTGACCATACGATTGTAAAGGCCCCGTATGTCCGCCATTGTGGGAAACACAAGATTGGCAGTGACGGCGAAGTGAACAAGTTTGACATTCGGTTTTGCCAGCCTAATAAAGAAGCGCTAAAACCTGGCGTGATTCATACGTTAGAACATTTGCTTGCTATTAACATTCGTCGCTTTTCAGAGGAATATGACCATTTCGATGTCATCGATATTTCCCCAATGGGTTGCCAAACAGGCTATTACTTAATTATGAGCGGCACCCCGTCTGTCGAAGAAATCATCGATGTGCTTGAAAAGACAATGACGTATTCGCTGTCGATTGAAACCGTTCCTGCGGCAACAGAAAAAGAGTGCGGGCAAGCGGCATTGCATGATTTGGAAGGTACGAAAGAAGTCATGCGCAAATGGCTGTCTGAAGACAAACATTCGTTAAAGCAAGTATTTTAAATGAGAAAAAGCTGCATCTCGATGTGCGGCTTTTTTCTATAGATACAAGGAAGGCGGGCGTTTTTCCTTCATTTTTCATTAATATGGGTTTGAAACCACGTGCTCTGCACGTGTGAATACGAAACTTCTAGAGAGGTCTAGTGATGAAAAAAATCTCCAATCGTTATAATAGAACTTGGCCGCCAAACCAACTTCTATCAACGAAAGGAGATCTCACCCATGAGTGACAACAGTTTATCACACACAAGATGGAATTGTAAGTATCATATCGTGTTTATCCCTAAGTATAGACGAAAGATTGTCTATGGGAAGCTGCGAAAAGATATTGGAGCTATTTTGAGAAGGTTATGTGAAATGAAAGATGTAGAAATTATCGAAGCCCATGCGATGATTGATCACATACACATGCTGGTGAAAATTCCGCCAAAAATGTCGGTATCGTATTTCATGGGGTATTTGAAAGGGAAAAGTTCGTTGATGATCCATGATCGTCACGCAAACTTAAAATACAACCATGGAAATCGCACGTTTTGGGCAAAAGGCTATTACGTGAGTACAGTAGGACTAAATCAAAAAACAATTGAAAAATACATCCGCGAACAAGAAGCGGAGGATCGATTGCGCGATCAAATGACAAAGAGGGAGTACGTCGACCCATTTAAAGATAAGTAAAGTAGGAAACGGTTGGCGGTCCCTTCAGAGGTCCCTTTAGGGACTTCGTTGGTAAAGTGCCCTTATAGGGCGAAATTAAAACCGCCAGTTCTACCGGCGGATACTTACTAGACCAATTTAGCTGCTTGTGTGGTATCATTAGGAATACAAAAATGCTGCAAGAAAGAACAAACGATGGGGGGAGAGCGTCCATGTTAGACCAAAAAGCTTATGAAATTTTACAGATTATTGAAGCGAATGGACGTCTGGAATCAAGCAAAATTGCAAAAATGGTTGATTTGACAAGCGAAGAAGTCGATCAATATGTAAAAGAGCTAGAAGATAAAAATGTCATCCTCAGCTATTCGGCAGTCGTTGACTGGACGAAATTGCCTGCCAAAGAAACGGTTACAGCGACAATTGATGTGAAAGTCGCTCCAAAAAGAGGCGTTGGTTTTGATGAAGTTGCCGAACGAATTTACCGTTTTCCCGAAGTGAAAGCACTGTATTTAATGTCTGGCGCATACGACTTGTCTGTCGTGATCGAAGGCAAAACGATGCAAGAAACAGCCCGTTTTGTGTCAGAACGTCTATCGACGATTGATTCCGTCTTATCAACGACGACCCATTTTCAATTAAAAACATATAAACATGATGGCGTGATTTTTAAAGAGCCAGAGTCTGATAAACGAATCGTGGTGAGCCCATAATGGAGAAAGTAGCGATGACTTCCTATTCCCGCTTATCAGACCGTGTTTCAGAAATCAAGCCTTCAGGCATCCGCCGCTTTTTCGATTTAGCTTCGCAAATGGAGAATGTGATTTCATTAGGTGTCGGTGAACCAGATTTTGTGACACCATGGAATATTAGAGAAGAAAGCATTTTCTCTCTTGAGCGAGGATATACGGCATATTCAGCGAATGCCGGTTTAATTGAGTTGCGCGAGGCGATTTCGCATTACATGGAAACAAGATTTGCCGTTTCATACAATCCTGATACAGAAATTTTGGTCACAGTAGGAGCTAGCGAAGCGATTGACCTTGGCATGCGGGCGATTTTAAATGAAGGAGACGAAGTGATTATCGTTGAGCCGACTTTTGTTTCTTATGCGCCCCTTGTCACAATGGCAGGTGGCGTTCCTGTGCCGGTTGGGACATCGGCTGAAACAAATTTTGAAGTGCGGCCTGCTGATATTGAAGCAGCTGTTACCGATAAAACAAAAGCAATCATGATTTGTTACCCAAATAACCCAACCGGATCCTCGATTAGCAAAAAGTGTTTAGAGGACATTGCCGCCATCGTCCGCAAGCACAACCTGTTTGTTTTTTCTGACGAAATTTATGCCGAACTAGCCTACGACAAAGAGCATGTTTGCTTTGCGACCCTTCCTGGCATGAAAGAGCAAACAATTGTCATTAATGGGTTTTCCAAAGCATTTGCGATGACAGGCTGGCGCGTCGGTTTTGCCCTAGCCCCTCCTGATCTCTTAGGAGCGATGTTGAAAATCCACCAATACAGCCTTATGTGTGCGCCAACAATGGCCCAATACGGAGCGCTTGAAGCGTTGCAACACGGAATGGATGATGTAGAACGGATGAAGCTGTCTTATCAACAAAGACGCAACTTCTTTGTGAAAACAGCGAAAGAAATTGGTTTGCCGTGCCATCATCCAGACGGCGCCCTTTATGCATTTCCATCGATTGCCCATACAGGGTTTACGTCAGAAGAATTTGCGGAAGCCTTATTAAAGGAAGAACGTGTCGCTGTTGTGCCAGGTTCTGTGTTTGGTGAGGGCGGAGAAGGGCATATTCGTTGCTCTTATGCAACTTCGCTAACCCACTTAGAAGAAGCGCTTGAGCGGATTGGACGCTTTTTAAGAAGGCTCGAATTGCGCTAATAAACAGAGCGAAACACTTGAATAAACCGAAAGGATCGCATAGATTTAGCGTTGCTTTGCAAAATAAGGCTATGCTTGCTATGTATGTTTGGAGGGAACAAATTGGAACTGGTAAGGCAAAACAACCCGTTAATCCACTGTATGACAAACGATGTGGTGATGAATTTTACTGCCAATGGCTTGCTTGCTATTGGCGCTTCGCCAGTAATGGCCTTTTCCGCTGCAGAAACGGAAGACATGGCCTCTGTGGCAGATGCGCTCCTGCTTAATATAGGCACACCCTCCAACGAAGGGGTCGACTCGATGGTTTTAGCGGGAAAAGCGGCAAACAGAGCAGGCAAACCTGTCATTTTTGACCCTGTTGGAGTAGGGGCTACGCCATTTCGCAACGAAATATCAAAGCGGATTTTAAACGAAGTCGATGTTGCCGTCGTTCGCGGAAATGCTGGGGAAATTGCTGCCCTCCTTGGACAGGCAGGTACGGTTAAAGGTGTTGATGGCAAGATTAATGCTGATGTGAAAGAGCTATGCTTGCAGGCCGCTAAAGCGCTTCGGACCGTTGTCGTTGTAACAGGAGAGGTTGACGCTGTTTCAAATGGCGAACAACTAGTAGCTGTTTCAAATGGTCACGAGTGGCTCACGAAAGTCGTTGGTACAGGCTGTTTACTCGGAGGTGTGATTGCGGCTTATGCTGCTGTTCAGCCTAATAGTCTTGTCGACGCTGCCGCTGAAGCACTTGCCTTTTACGGTGTTTGCGCACAACAAGCATATGAGCAAACCAAGAACGAAGGAATCGGCTCTTTCCAGCAAACATTTTTAAATGAACTCGGCAATATGACGGACGAAAAAGCAGCTACTTTGAAACGTGTAGAACAGATTTGTTAGGACAAAGTTAGACTTGGATCGAGCCACATTCAGCGAATGAGACTGTGTGGCCTGATCGCCTATGTAAAGGAGCAACCAATGATTAATCATTTTCAATCGGCAAATTGGCCTGATGCTATTGGCGCCAATTTGCTTGCCAAAGGGATAAAAGAGCCAACCGCCATTCAAGCTGCGGTTATTCCGGCAGCTTTGGCTGGTGGGAATATAGTGGCTCGTTCTCAAACGGGGACGGGGAAAACACTTGCTTATCTCATACCACTGCTTGCTAAAATCGATGTTTCCAAGCAAGCGACACAAGCAGTGATTGTAGCTCCGTCTCAAGAGTTGGCGATGCAAATTGTACAAGTTTTAAAAGAAACAACGGAACATACAACGATTACAAGCATGCCGTTCATAGGGGGCGCCAATATAAAACGGCAAATAGAGAAATTAAAAAAAGGCAAGCCCCATATAGTAGTAGGGACGCCTGGGCGGCTGCTTGAACTGGTTCGCTTGAAAAAAATCAAATTGGCAATGGTCCACACATGTGTGATTGATGAAGTAGACCGGTTTGTAGAAGATGAGCAGTGGGCTGAAATGGAAGAACTGGGAAAACGTATTGGCCGAGATGCCCAATATTTGTTTGTATCGGCGACAGTCCCAGACAAGCTCGAAGAAAAATTAGCGCTATTCGCGCCAGCGATTAAACGAATTGAAGCGAAAGGTTCCCTTGTTCCTGCCAGTGTCGAGCACTTATGCTTATGGGTAGAAGCAAGGAATCGCGTTGATGTAACGAGAAAACTGATTGCTGCCGAGAATATTGAAAAAGGGATTGTATTTGTCAACCATTTGCAAAAGTTAAATGAGACGGTGGAAAAACTGCGCTTCCGCAAAGTGGAGGCGGTGGCACTCTCTTCTGAAAGCGGAAAACAAGAGCGGGAAAAAGCGATTGCTTCGTTTTCTGAAAACGAAGCCCATATTTTGGTGGCGACGGATGTCGCTGCACGAGGCCTCGACCTTGAAGGGGTGACGCATATTATTCAGTTAGAAGCGCCGTCCGATCCAGACAGTTATTTGCATCGTGCAGGCCGTACAGGAAGAATGCAGCGCAGCGGTAAAGTCGTTACACTTTTTGAACAGCGAGAACACTATAAAAAAGAAAAGTACGAAAAGCAACTCGGCATCAACATAAAAGCGGCTGCCCTTGTACGGGGACGCTTGGTTTTAACCGATTAGAAGGAAAAGTTCAATCTTCCTTTACTAAAAGGAAGGTCCTGTGGTAAAATCAAAAGGTTAAAACATGTTTAGGAGTTGTGATTTATGGCGAATTATGAGGAAGGCAGCATCGTTGAAGGGAAAGTTACCGGTATAAAGCCGTTCGGAGCTTTTGTCGCAATTGACGAAAAAAAACAAGGGCTTGTACACATTTCTGAAGTAGCGCACGGTTATGTAAAAGACATCGCCGATGTATTGGCAGTAGGAGATGAGGTAAAAGTAAAAATTATGTCTGTAGACGAGGAGTCTGGAAAGATTTCTTTGTCAATCCGCGCGACCCAAGAAGCGCCTGCTCGCCCGCAAGGGAAACCACGTGCCGGCAAAGGGAAACCTCAAGGCGCTCAACAAAAACAACAGGGCTTCAATACCCTTGAAGACAAGCTTAAAGAGTGGTTAAAACAGTCCAATGAAATTCAAGCTGATTTGAACAAGCGCGCGAAAAAATAATAAGGTAAAAGCAGCTAGACGGTCTAGCTGCTTTTTTTTTCTTATCGTTGTGGCTCAACTTCGTGGTCACGCCCAAGTTCTTCTTTCGGCTTCATTAAGATTGAAATAGCATACAATCCGGATAAACCGATAAGAGCGTAAATGAGGCGGGAAATAATCGATGCCTGGCCGTTAAAGATAAAAGCGACAAGGTCAAAACGGAAAAAACCGATTAGACCCCAGTTGATCGCGCCGATAATCGCAAGGACCAGCGCAGTTCTTTGAATACCGCTCATCTTTTTCACCTCCCGTTCTGTGCACACATCTGTGATGTGGCTACCTTTATGGTGTGGAATAGCCTTCCAGAATATACGCACCGCTAGTTGGCAATAATCGGTTTGTTGCAGATAAGCAGTTGTTTTGCAACGGCGTACAAGAAAAGTTAGGATAAAAAAGGGTGCTTTTTAAGCAAAGGAGGAAATAAGCAAATGGATGCTTTTACTTTTTACAATCCGACCAAATTAATTTTTGGCCAAGGAAAAACCGAACATTTGGCAGAAGAGCTTGTTGTCTATGATCGCAATGTCTTGCTTGTTTACGGAGGCGGGAGCATCAAAAAGAACGGCTTGTATGAAAAAGTCACGAAACAATTAGAACTAGCCGGATGCACGGTCACCGAATTGGCAGGAGTAGAGCCAAACCCACGGCTGACAACTGTGCAAAAAGGAATTGATTTGTGCAAAGAGAAGCAAATTGGCTTTATTTTAGCAGTTGGCGGCGGCAGTGTGATTGATGCGACAAAAGCCATTGCGGTAGGTGCCCGCCATGATGGCGACATTTGGGATATTATTACTAAAAAAGAAACGCCTATGGACGCATTGCCGTTTGGCACGATTTTGACGCTTGCAGCAACTGGATCCGAGATGAATTCTGGTTCTGTGATTACCAATTGGGAAACCCATCAAAAAATGGGCTGGGGCAGCATTTTTAGCTTTCCTAACTTTTCCATTCTCGACCCAATTAATACGCTTTCGGTTCCAAAAGACCAAACCGTTTATGGCATTGTCGACATGATGAGCCATGTTCTTGAAGCCTATTTCCACCCGGCGGAGAATACGCCGTTGCAAGACCGGATTTGCGAATCAATTTTGCATACAGTCATCGAAGCAGCCCCGCCGTTGCTAGATGATCTCGAAAATGTTGATTTGCGGGAAACGATTCTATATAGCGGAACAATGGCTTTAAATGGAATAACGCAAATGGGCGCGCGAGGCGATTGGGGCACACATAACCTTGAACACGCAGTTTCCGCTGTTTTTGATATTCCACACGCTGGCGGGCTTGCGATTTTATTTCCTCATTGGCTCCGCCACAGCATTGATGTCAATCCAGAACGAAGTGCGATGCTCGCTATAAACGTGTTTGGCGTTGATCCAACGGGCAAAGACAAACAGGATGTCGCTCTTGAGGGGATTGACAAGTTAGCTGCTTTTTGGAAACAATTGGGAGCGCCGAGCCGTTTGGCTGATTACGGCATTGATGAAAGCAAACTCGAGCAAATTGCCGACATTGCTTGTGAGAACGGGATTTATGGCAATTACCATAAACTCGGAAAGCCTCAAACGCTTGAAATTTTAAAGGCGGCACTTTAAGGCGGAGGCCATATTTTTTCATTCTTCACCAAGCTTTTTCCGTGTATAATGTACGGGAAGGAGAGTGAAAAAAGTGGCCAAGAAACGAGTAGGCATTATTTTTGGAGGGAAATCTGCTGAGCATGAAGTTTCACTTCAATCAGCAAAAAATATTGTTGAGGCGATTGATAAAGATCGTTTTGACGTGACATTGATTGGCATTGACAAAAAAGGCCAATGGCATATAAATGAAGCGTCTAATTTTTTACTTAACGCAGATAATCCAGCTTTAATTGAACTAAATAAATCGAATCAAGGCGTAGCCCTTATTCCTGGGAAGGAAGACAGGCAACTGGTGGGCACGGCAAACCAGTCGGTTCTAGACCAGCTAGATGTCGTGTTTCCAATTGTACATGGCACACTTGGAGAAGATGGATCGCTGCAAGGGATGTTTCGTCTTGCCAATTTGCCGTTTGTCGGGTCAAATGTGCTTGGCTCGGCAGTGAGCATGGATAAAGACATTGCGAAGCGGCTGCTTCAAGGGGCTGGCCTCCACGTTGCAAGTGGGATGACATTTACCCGTGCTGCTAAGAAAACGATTGATTTTGAGAGCATTGCTGATCAATTAGGGCTGCCTCTATTTATAAAGCCTGCCAACCAAGGTTCTTCTGTCGGTGTCAACAAAGCAACAACTGAAGCGGAATTTACGGCTGCTATTGAGGAAGCATTCTCGTATGACCATAAAGTGCTTGTCGAAGCAGCCATTAAAGGGCGCGAAATTGAATGTGCCGTTCTCGGCAATGACTACCCGAAAGCAAGCACTTGCGGGGAAATTTTGCCACAAGATGGGTTTTATTCGTATGATGCGAAGTATATTGATGAAGACGGCGCCAAATTGGCGATCCCTGCAGATTTGCCGGAAGACGTCAATCGCCGTATCCAAGACATTGCCATTCAAGCTTACAAAACATTGAATTGTGAAGGCTTGGCTCGTGTTGATGTGTTTCTGACTGAAACAGGCGAAGTGATCATTAATGAAGTGAATACATTGCCTGGCTTTACGAAAATCAGCATGTACCCGAAATTATGGGAAGCGAGCGGCGTGTCTTATCAAGACTTGATTACAACGTTAATTGAGCTTGCAATTGAGCGCCATGAACGTGACAAACAGCTGAAAAGCTCGGTTTTTGACCGCAATTGACTTGTGTTTTTAGCCTCCGTTCGGTACATTTAAAAGGTACCGAACTTAAGGGAGGCTATTTTTTATGGCACATATTCAATTTGACTACAGCAAAGCTCTTTCCTTTTTCGGAGAGCATGAAGTTGACTATATGGGAGAGGCAGTCCGCGCTGCACATAAAGCGCTTCATGAAAAGACAGGCCAAGGAAATGACTTTTTAGGATGGATCGACTTGCCTGTCGATTACGATAAAGAAGAATTTGCCCGCATTCAAAAAGCGGCAGAAAAAATTCGTCATGACTCCGATGTGCTGCTCGTTGTCGGCATCGGTGGTTCGTACTTAGGAGCACGCGCTGCGATTGAAGCGTTGAACCATTCTTTTTTTAACCAACTGCCGAAAGAAAAGCGCAACGCACCGCAAGTCATTTTTGTCGGCCAGAACATTAGCTCAACGTATTTGAGCGATGTGCTTGATCTTCTTGATGGCAAGGATGTATCGGTCAATGTGATCTCTAAATCAGGAACGACAACCGAGCCGGCGATTGCTTTCCGTGTGTTCCGCGACTACCTTGAAAAGAAATACGGAAAGGAAGAGGCGCGCAAACGCATTTACGCAACAACTGACAAAGAGCGTGGAGCTCTGAAAACATTGGCGAACGAAGAGGGATACGAATCTTTCGTGATTCCAGACGATGTTGGCGGTCGCTTTTCTGTATTGACAGCTGTAGGCCTCTTGCCAATCGCTGTAAGCGGCTTAGCGATTGAAGACATGATGAAGGGAGCGGCTGATGCAAGGGAAGCTTTTTCAACAGGTGAATTAAGCGAAAATGCAGCTTATCAATATGCAGCTATTCGCAACATCCTTTACAATAAAGGCAAAACAATTGAATTGTTGGTGAACTATGAACCGCACCTCCATTATGTGTCTGAATGGTGGAAACAATTATTTGGCGAAAGCGAAGGGAAAGACCAAAAAGGGATTTACCCAGCATCAGTCGACTTTTCAACCGATCTTCATTCAATGGGCCAATATGTACAAGATGGACGCCGTGATTTGTTTGAAACGGTACTTCATGTCGAAGCGGTCGACAAACATATTACGATTGAAGAAGCAGAAAGCGATCTGGATGGGTTAAACTATTTAGCGGGAAAAACAATGGATTTTGTCAATAAACAAGCGTTTAAAGGGACAATGCTTGCTCATACTGACGGGAATGTGCCAAACCTAGTCGTTTCCATTCCAAAGTTGGATGAATACTCATTTGGTTATCTCGTTTACTTTTTCGAAAAAGCAGTTGCTATGAGCGGTTATTTGCTAGGCGTGAATCCATTTGACCAACCAGGCGTTGAAGCCTATAAGAAAAACATGTTTGCTTTGCTCGGAAAGCCAGGCTTCGAGGAAGAGAAAAACAAACTTGAAAGTCGCTTAACGGACAACTAAACATTGTGCAAACTGGCCAACGCAGTCCATTGGGCTGCGTTGTTTTTTGTGTGTTGACGGTGTATAAGTTCGAGGCTCCTTTCCCACACTAATGGCGATGGAAAAACGAAGGGAGCGATTGGTTTGATCGCACTTGAATCAACAATTGAAGGCAAACAATATAAAGCAAAAGAATTGCAAAGCGTATTGGAATCATTAGGCTACACACTTGGTGGCAACTGGGACTACGACCATGGCTATTACGATTACAAAATCTCGTTGGACAATGGATATACGTTTTTGCGTATTCCCGTTCAAGCAGTGGAAGGGGAGCTAGGCTCAAAAGACGCTGTCATCCAAGTTGGAACGTTGTACTTGCTAAACCATGTTTATCAACAAGACAACGATGAAGATTCGTTAAGCGGCGTTGTACCGGCGGTGGCCGAGGGGCTTGTAAACCAGTTTCAAGCGCCTGTTGACAAGGACGGGGAAGTCTCCGACAAGTACCGCTCGTTAGCGGAAAACTTAGTAGCAGAGCTTGAGCAAACGCTTGCTTGATCATCATTGCGACATGGGGGAAAAGTTGCTAAAGTAATAGCGGGAGGGGGAGTGAAAATGGGTGAAGCGCTCATCATTGCTTTAGCTATTTTTTGCGGTTGGCTAATACTCGATTTTGTAAAGGCGAAACGAATCACAATGGAAGCCGCCATCCAATCTGCAGTCGTCGGTTTACTCGGCGGGTTTGTCTGGTTTCTTATTGGTTTGTTTTTGCCTACTTGATAATGTTTAAGACTGAACCATTTTAAGCGCAAGGCTGCGATTTTTTGTTATTTTTGTATTGCAAACAGCGGTGAGCTATGTTATATTATTGCAGTAACGTTATTGGACATACATAACCGTGTGGGGCCTTAGCTCAGCTGGGAGAGCGCAACGCTGGCAGCGTTGAGGTCAGGGGTTCGAGCCCCCTAGGCTCCATTAGTACATTAGGACGCACATGCTCTGAAAAGGAGCATGTGCGTTTTACTATTTTACAAAGGACACAGGGAAACGGCGGCTCGGCAATGGGTGGGCACGCTGTTTTTGCTCTCAGGCCTCAATAAAGTTATTAACAAGCCAATCCCGCAGAACATTCGCATGGTTATGGACGGGATCTTTTGCGGCGTATACAAGAGTGACGTGTTTCTGAAGTGCCAGTTCGCATATTCGAACCGCCCGTTCGTAGCGAATGGGGTCCTGCGCCAATTCTACCGCGTATTTTTCGGCAAATGTTGCGAATCGCTCCGGTCGGTGGCCGAACCATATACGCAATTTTGGACTTGGGGCGATCTCTTTCATCCATTCATCTATGGCAGCGCGCTCTTTTGATACGCGACGAGGCCAGAGCCGGTCGACAAGAATTCGCACGCCGTCTTCAGGAGAGGGCGTTTCGTAAATTCGTTTGACATGTATGGTGATCTCGTTGTCTTCATTCATTTGCTGTTTACTGGGGCGGTCGAACATCGTAAAAGCCATCCTCCTTTTATTAGTGGCGCCTTGCAGTGGAGATTGTTACATTCTCACCCTGAAAAGTAAAGAGAAACAAGCCAGTTGAGAACATGTCAACTGGCTTGTTTTGCATCATGTTTAGTTCACGTTCGCGATTGCTTCTGTGAGCGGTGGGACGACTTGTTTTTTCCGGGAAACAACGCCTTTAAGAACAGCTGTATGGTTTGTCAACGTTGTCTGGAAGGCTTGTTCAAATGCAGCGGTTTTGTCGCCGAGAACGAGGGCGACTGAATCATTTTCAAGGATGTCTGTAATAATAAAGACGAATAAGTCAAGCCCATTGTCATTGATTTTGGCCGTAATCACTTTTTCAAGTTCGCTTTGGCGAGCGAGCACGTCCTTTGTATCAACGGTATTCACTTGGGCAATTTCAACTGTGGCAGCGCCCATTGCAAATGCTTTTGCATCCATTGTCAACAGCTCATCAGCCGTTTTATCAGAAATGTCAGCGCCTGCTTTAAGCATGTTTAATCCGTATTCTTCGGCATTAACGCCAGCAATTTCCGCTAATTCTTTTGCTGCTTGCTTGTCCTCTTCTGTGCATGTTGGCGACTTGAACAAAAGGGAATCAGAGATAATCGCAGATAGCATCAAGCCTGCAATTGGTTTAGGAATGTCAAGGCCGTGTTCTTTGTAGAGCTTTTTAATAATCGTCGCCGTGCAGCCGACAGGTTCGGCCCGATAATAAACAGGGTCAGCTGTTTCAAAGTTAGCAATGCGGTGATGGTCGATCACTTCTAAAACTTGGACGTCGTCAATGTCACTGACGCTTTGTTGGCGTTCATTGTGATCAACTAGAATGACTCGATCTGTTTCGCCTGCCGCTTTTTCGATTAAGCGTGGCGTGTTTACGCCGAATGCTTCAAGTGCATACAATGTCTCTCCATTCGGTTCTCCTAGTCGTACAGCTTCTGTTTCCACACCGAGCTGTCCTTTTAAGTCGGCGTAAGCGATAGCTGAGCAAATTGTATCCGTGTCAGGATTTTTGTGGCCAAAAATAAGTGTTTTAGGCATCTGATAAAACTCCTTTTACATAGTATGTTCAACATTACTATAGTATCATCTTCGCCAAGAGACTTGAAGCGTTTGTCGGTCGATTCGGTGAATCCTCCTTTAAATCAGGGGTAAGCGATTTCATACTTTCCATTGGCCCGGAAAAAGCGTATAATAAAAAATGTGTGTGCGGAAACTGGACAGGCTGTAGCGTTTTTTCGGAAATTGGTCACAACTTCTTGACAGGACTTCGACAGTTTGTTTAAGTAGCTGCGCAATAAGCTGTCTATGCTAAAATAATACAATAGGAATAATAGTGGTTATATTACACAGTTTAATGAGACAGGAGGAAGAGGGGGTTTATGAGAACGGAAAAAATAGATAAGAGCATACACAATGCCTCTCTTGCTACGCCTAAACAAGCTTTTTCGCAAGTCCTCTCAGAAACATTAAAAACAGGGATCATTAAATCCAATCTGCTTGCGATGGCGGCGGGATTGAGCCTTGCTCTTTACGTTACAGGCATTCCGATTGGCGAAAAGCTTCCAGAAATTCTTTTTGCTATTTTTGGCTCAGCCTTTGTCATTGGGGCAGCAGGTGCCTTTAACAACATTTACGACCGCGACATTGACGCCATTATGGACCGGACGAAAAACCGGCCGACGGTAACAGGCAGGATGCAGCCTGCCAATGCGTTAGTGCTTGGCATATCTTTATCATTGCTTGGGTTGTTGCTTCTCGGAGTCGCTTCGCCCCGCGCAGCATTGTTTGGTTTTCTCGGCCTCTTTTTATATGTTGTGCCTTACACAATGTGGTCGAAACGGCGTACGATTTATAATACCGAAATTGGCAGTGTTGGCGGCGCAGTCCCACCGCTTATCGGCTGGGCCGCGATTTCTGGAGACTTGGTTCACCCAGCGATTATTGGTTTGTTTGTCGTTATGGTCCTTTGGCAAATGCCCCATTTTTATGCGATCGCCATTCGCCGCTATGACGAATACAAAGCGGCTAAAGTGCCGATGTTGCCGGTTGTCAAAGGGTTCAAGCGGACGTTTATCCAAACGAATGTCTATTTGTTTGTGCTAGCTGCATCCAGCTTTTTCTTTGTTTCGTTAAGTTGGTTCATCACCAGTGTAGCGCTTGTGTTGTCATTGATTTGGCTGACGTTGAGCATAGCTGGCTATAAACGAATGGAGCCTAAAAAATGGGCGACCCTTATGTTTGTTTTTTCACTTAACTATCTTACGATTCTTTTTACGGTGATCATCGGTTTTTCACTGCTTTCTCCCTTGTTTTAACAAAGTGGTGTCTTGCCTAGGCAAGGCGCCATTTTTTTAGGGTTTAGCTTTTGGTTAGAAAGGGGATGTTTCAATGGAGAACAATTGGCTGCTAATTGCTGTTCCAACGCTCATGGCAGTTGCTATGGGGAGCGCAGCGCTCGTGATCCGCATGAAAGCATCGAAACGCCCTACGTCGGCGAAGCGGATTATGGTGCCGCCGCTAGCGATGTCAACTGGCTTCTTGATGTTTTTATACGAGCCAACTAGACCTTCAGCGTTCCATGTTGGCGAAGCGCTTATTGTCGGTGCACTTTTTTCAATCGTCCTCATTTGGACATCGAAATTTGAAGTGCGGGATGGCGCTATTTATTTAAAACGTTCGAAAGCGTTTGCTTATCTTTTAATCGGCTTGCTTGTGTTAAGAGTGGCGTTTCGAATTGTCATGGGGCAGGAGTTAAATCCCGAGGAACTGTCAGGCATGTTCTTTTTGCTTGCCTATGGAATGCTGTTGCCTTGGCGGGTAGCCATGCTCGTCCGTTATGTAAAACTCAAGCGCGATAGCGATAAGTTGGCAACTTATAAGCCGTGATCGTGTATGGTTAGCGTTTGAAAAACAGACACGCTATACTGGAATGGAAAGACAATCGTAAAGGAGGATATTCAATGAATTCTGGCGGATTTATTCAAGAGAACTTTTCCATTTTTCAAGCTTCCCACGAAGGTTCATGGGCAATTCTAGCGATATTGTTTTTAGTTGCTTATTTTCTCTTCCGTGGAGGTAAAAGCAAGGCTGGTACGATTATACATATGATTGCCCGGCTATTCTTTGTGATTATGCTCGTAACGGGCGCAAGCATGCTTATTGCCTACCAATTTGCTTATTTTTTCTTTATCAAAGGACTCCTCGCCGTATTGCTTATCGGTTTTATGGAAGCAGCCCTTGGGAAGGCGAAACGGAATGAAAACAGCCTAGGCATGCTGTTTGCTGTCCTTGTGGTACTTGTTGTCATTGTGCTGATGGGGTACGGGATCATCCGTTTTTAAAACAAAGCATGCCACGGCATGCTTTGTTTTAGTTTGAGAATACGTTGCTGTAATGGAGGAGTGTGCGGTAATGCATGCCCTCATGAAAGGCGACGAAACTAAAAAGTTCATCTACTGTTTGGAACGAATGGCCGTGCAAAGTAAACGGCACCGCTTTATCGGCTCCGCCCGATTCTTCGACTAGCTTCTCGGCTGCTTGTTTTTGTTTAGCTGCTGCTTCTTGAAGCGTTTCAATAGAAGGAACTTTGTCGGTCCATTGCAAAGGGCTCGATCCTTTGGCGAAAGGGTGGTAATACCCTTTTGGAATTGTTTTTTCAAAAGTTGGCGCATGACCAAGAACATGGTCTGCGATGACCAAGAGGTGTCCGTAATTCCAATGGACAGAGTTTTTAAAACCGGCGGGAATGATGTCGTGTTTTTCTGCAGGAATGGTCTGGATGATCTGTTCATTGGCCATACGAGCAAAAGAAAAGGCGGCGTAGGTCATCGTTTTTTGCTCCCTTCTGTAGGATGGTTAAAGTATAACGAAAACAGCTAAAGATTGCATTGATTTTAAGAGGGAAAGGGGAGTTAATATGGAAGCGGATAGTCTATGGCTCAGCTTACTATTTGTGGCGAGCATGATTCCCTTCATCGAGTATACGCTTGCTGTACCGGTCGGTATTCTTTTCGTGAATCAACCCCCTGTGCTGACCGTATTGGTATCGATTCTTGGCAATAGCATCGGAGTAGTGCTTCTTGTGTTGCTTAGCGAAAAAATTCGCAATTGGACACTGAAAAGACAGAACAGCCAGAAAAGCGGGCGACAGTCAAGCAAACAGCAGGAGAAGACAAAGCAATTTTTAGAAAAGTATGGGATGCCAGGCGTAGGGATTCTTGCACCGATTTTGCTAAGTAGCCATATTGGCGCCGTAACCGCCGTTGCACTTGGCGTTTCACGCAGTTACGCGATTTTGTGGACGCTTATCGGTGTTGTCCTTTGGGCCATCATTTTTGGCATTATTTGTGTATATGCAAGCCACTGGCTTCTTCCGTTTTTTGGTCAATAGGGATATGAAAAGCGCGGCAACTGATTAGATTGCCGCGCTTCAACTGTAGGCAAATGCTCGCATACTTCGTCGTTTGCCTCACTCATATGCTTATGAACCCCTGTTCTATTCGCATCTTCTCTCAGCTGCACTCCCCGTCTGACAAGCGTTTTCTATCAGTCTGAGTGAGGTTAACCTTGCATGTCTTGCGTACCAAGTTGTTCGTTCGGATCTGAGAATACTTCTTTGTTAAGGTTGCCTGTCACTTTCGAAGTAAAGATGCCGGACACCATGCTGCCTGAAACGTTCAAAGCAGTACGGCCCATGTCAATTAGTGGTTCAATCGAAATAAGAAGGCCGGCAAGGGCAATTGGAAAATCAAGTGCGGACAAGACGAGAATGGCAGCAAAAGTTGCCCCGCCGCCGACGCCTGCTACGCCAAACGAACTAATGGCTATGACCACAATTAACAACAAAATAAACGTTGGTTCAAGGGGATTTTGGCCTACCGTTGGCGCAATCATAACGGCAAGCATGGCTGGATAAATCCCGGCACATCCATTTTGGCCGATTGATAAGCCAAATGAACCTGCAAAATTGGCAATGCCGTCTGGAACGCCTAATTTCTTCTGTGTTTGGATATTCATTGGCAATGCCCCTGCACTCGTGCGTGACGTGAACGCAAAAGCGAGCACCGGAAATGCCTTTTTCACATACGTAATCGGGCTTAGGCCAGTCGCAGCTAGAATGATCAAATGAATAACAAACATGACAATCAGTGCCACATAAGAAGCAAGCACAAACGTCCCAAGTGTGGAAATCGCCTGTAGGTCACTTGTTGCAACTGTTCTTGTCATAATCGCCAAAACGCCATAAGGAGTCAACCGTAAAATTAATGTAACGACGCGCATAATGATCGCGTAAAGGGCATCGACAATGCTTTTAAACGTGTCGGCTGCTTCCGGCTGTTTGCGGCGTACACCTAAATAGGCAACGCCGAGAAAGGCAGCAAAAATCACAACACCAATTGCTGAAGTGGGGCGTTCGCCAGTTAGGTCAAGAAATGGATTAGCAGGGATTAGCTCGACAATTTGCTGCGGCAATGTCGCTGCTTCCATGCCAGCGTAACTTTCTTCAAGGGCATCGCCGCGGCTAAGTTCTGCTTCGCCTGCAGTAATGTCAATCGCTTCAAGTTGAAAGACGGATGAAGCAGTGATCCCAATAGCAGCGGCAATTGCTGTCGTAGCAATTAATGTGCCGAGAATCAAGGCGCTAATTTTCCCTAGATTCTTTGTTAACGTCATACGTGTAAACGCAGATAGAATCGAAATGAAAATTAACGGCATGACAATCATTTGCAAAAAGCGGACATAACCGGTCCCTAAAATATTGACCCAATCCATTGATTGTTGAATGACAGATGAATCAGGGGCGAAGAAAAATTGCAGCAAAAGGCCGTATACAACGCCAGCGCCTAAAGCCAACAAGACGCGGATCGAGAAAGATACGTGCTTTTTTTGCATGTAAAGCAACAGTCCGGCTACAGCGAGGACAATCGCAATAATTAATAAAGTTAAGAACAAGTCCATATGCTCAAACTCCTTTGGTTAAAATATACAACGCCCTTTATAGTATTCTGTATAATCATATGAGTCAAGTGGGAATTATATGTGAAGTGAGTGTATCATAGATTTTGTCATTCAGAAAAGGAAAACGCTCGCGAATGAGAAGGCATTTGCCTCTTATTGGCGTTTTTCTAATAAAAAAATGGGAACGTTAAAAAGCAGTAAACATTGTCGGTATATTTCATGTTAAATGGTGGTGCTTGAAATGAAAATGAATACAAATTCGCTTGTGATTAGCATCGTTTGCATAGCCTGTTTTTTAGTCGTAGCTTTTAGTTTAAACACGGTTTTTTTAGAGAAAGTCGACCAGCTGGCGTTAACATGGGCTGAGTCGATTCGTGCTGAACCGATTACGGCTCTCATGCATGGCTTTGCCTTTTTAGGGGCGACCAAAACGGTTTTCGTTTTGACAGTAGCGGTGCTTATCATTTTGCTTGTTGCCCGTGCCTCGCACAAAGAATTAGCATTTACTGCTGTTACGATGGCAGCGACAGGTCTTGTTAATCTGTTCGTAAAAGAATGGGTAGAACGAGAACGGCCAGCACAGTATATGCTAGTTGAATTGTCCTCGTACAGCTTTCCAAGCGGCCATTCAATGGGAGCGATGTCGTTTTACACGGTGCTTACCTTTCTGATTTGGAAGCGCGTGAACAAACAAAGTCACCGTGTAGCGTTTGTTGTATTTGCAAGCCTCATGATACTCATTATGGGATTTTCTAGACTATATCTGGGTGTTCATTATTTGAGTGATGTCATTGGCGGATATCTCCTAAGTGGCAGCCTTGTGTTTTTCTTGTTTTGGCTATTCCAACCAAGAAAATCGAACGGATAAAAGGACAATTTTTAATTGAGAGCGAGATTCTTTCTCATTTAGCCTTGAAATTTTTTGTAAAAATGATAAGATGAATACGTAATTGATAATGAGTATCATTAGCTGTAGAGCAAAGGAGGCAAGCAGCATGTTTTATTCATGTTAACATTATGAAAATAAGATATTTACTCCCTTTGCTTTTGATTTTATCGTTTGCATCTTTATTTATTGGCGTACAGGATATATCGCCACTTGATTTGTTTCGTCTAGACGATGAAGACGTGCAAACACTCGTCATTAGCCGTATCCCTCGTCTATTAAGTGTGTTGATTGTCGGTGTTAGTTTAAGCGTTTGCGGTTTAATTATGCAGCAGCTTACACAAAACAAATTTGTTTCGCCGACAACAGCTGGAACTATGGATTGGGCTCGGCTTGGCATTCTTGTCGCCGTGGTTGTCTTTACACAAGCAAGCACGCTGCAAAGGATGTTTATTGCCTTTCTTTTTGCGTTGTTTGGAACGTTTCTTTTTATGAAAATACTGGAGCGCATCCGCTTTAAAAACGTTGTGTTTGTCCCGCTTGTCGGGCTTATGTTAGGTAGTGTGGTCAACTCAATCACCACTTTTCTAGCTTACCGATATGATTTAGTGCAAAGCTTGTCTTCTTGGATGCAAGGGAGCTTTTCACTCGTTCTTAAAGGGCGCTATGAAATTTTATACATAGGCATTCCCCTTGTTGTCATTGCCTTTTTATTCGCAAATCGCTTTACGGTGGCAGGAATGGGGAAGGATTTTTCGACAAACTTGGGCTTAAATTATAACCAAATTATGAATATCGGCCTTTTCATTGTCGCGATGATCACGGCTACGATTGTCGTCACAATTGGTTCGATTCCTTTTTTAGGGCTAGTCATTCCAAACATCGTTTCGATTATAAGAGGGGACAACTTAAAAAACAGTTTGCCTCATACAGCGCTATTAGGCGCCATTTTCTTGCTCGCTTGTGATATTTTAGGGCGTGTTCTCATTTATCCATATGAAATTCCGATTGGACTGGTCGTTGGGGTTGTCGGGAGCGCGATCTTTTTGTACTTGCTCTTAAGGAGACGATCTCATGCAGCCTAAATGGATCTATTTATTACTCGGCGCTTTGTTAGCAGCATTGATTGGTACTTTTTTGTTTATTGACATCGCTCCTGGAGCGTGGGACTATGCGTTGCCAAGACGAGGAAGAAGCGTTGTGGCGATTATCATTGTCGGCGGGGCAATTGCTAGCTCTACCTTGTTTTTTCAAACAATCACAAACAACCGAATCCTGACGCCAAGCATTATTGGCCTTGATTCTTTATACATGCTTATTCAAACGTTGCTTGTTTTTTTGTTTGGGACGATCGGTCTTGTCGCGATAAACAAATATGTGAACTTTGGTCTATCCATTGTCTTTATGGTGTTGTTCGCTGTCTTGTTATATGCCTTGATGTTCAAAAAAGAAGGGCAAAATCTATACTTTTTGCTGCTTGTCGGCATTGTATTTGGCACATTGTTTTCAAGCCTATCGACGTTTCTGCAAGTCATGATTGATCCAAATGAATTTTTGACGATCCAGAATCGGATGTTTGCTAGTTTTAGCAACATCAATGTTGATTTGCTTTGGCTTTCTATCGTGATTCTAGCAGCAACTGTTCTTTACATTTGGCCGTATTTGAGATATTTGGATGCCATTTCCCTTGGACGCGATCAGGCGATTAACTTAGGCGTTCCTTACGATAAGGCGATTAGAAAGTTTTTAGTTGTCATTGCTTTGCTTGTTTCTGTTTCAACAGCTCTTGTCGGCCCGGTGTTGTTTTTAGGCCTACTTGTCGCGAACGTTGCAAGAGAGCTTATGCCAACCTATAAGCACACCCATTTAGCGATTACATCAGTTCTAGTTTCAAGCATTGCCTTGGTTGGCGGGACGTTGCTCGTCGAGCGCGTGTTCACTTACTCGGCTCCGCTGAGCGTTATCATTAACTTTGTTGGCGGAATTTACTTCATTTACTTGCTCTTAAGGGGGACGAAATCGACATGACCACCGCATTAATTGACCGAAATGCCATCCCGTTGCAAAAGCTTGATACACAGCCTGTAGGCATAGAAGTGTCAAATGTCAGCAAACAATACGACGGAAAAAGAGTCGTCAACGACGTCTCGGTCAACGTCAGAAAAGGAACAATTACATCGTTTATTGGCCCCAATGGTGCCGGAAAAAGTACGTTGATCTCGATGATCAGCCGCTTGTCGAAAAAAGATGAAGGCACTATTTTGATTGAAGGACGTCCGCTTGAATCGTATCACAGCAAGGAACTGGCAAAGAAAGTGTCGATTTTAAAACAGGCAAACAACATCAACATCCGTTTGACCATTCGCGAACTTGTCAGCTTTGGCCGCTTTCCGTATTCACAAAACCGGCTAACGAAAAAGGATTGGACTTATGTCGAAGAGGCGATCGATTATATGGCGCTTCGCGACATTCAAGACAAATACTTAGACCAGTTGAGCGGCGGGCAGCGGCAACGTGCTTATATTGCGATGGTGCTTGCCCAAAATACCGATTATATCATTTTAGATGAACCGTTAAACAATTTGGATATGAAGCACTCTGTCTCGATCATGAAAACGTTGCGCCGTCTTGTTGATGAGCTAGGCAAAACGATTATGATTGTCGTCCATGACATTAATTTTGCCTCTTGTTACTCCGACTACATTGTGGCGATGAAAGATGGAGCGATTGTTGAAGAAGGTCGCTGCCATGAAATGATCAACTCAGACACACTCCGCAATGTGTATGACATGGAAATCGCAGTTGAAGAAGTGAATTGCAACCGCATTTGCGTCTATTTTAACTAAATAGTGGATGTCGTTCATTTTGAAATGGAGGTGAAAAAGCAAAATCTTCAATATAGAGAAATACTGACGATCGCATTAGGGGGCCTATAGAGAGAGAATAGAGGAGGCAATTAGACATGAAAAAACCATTTATGTGGGCATTAACAGCTTTTGCAACAGTAAGTTTAGCCGCTTGCGGTACAAGTTCAGATGAAAATGAGCAAACAAGTGCTGGCGAAGGAACGAGCACAGAAGCGACTGAAGAAACGATCGAAGTGGAATCAATGAACGGCGAGGTTGTCAAAGTACCGGTTAACCCAGAAGTGGTCGTTTCGTTTGACCATGGCATTACCGATTCGATTCGTGCGCTAGGCGGAGAAGTATCTGGAATCCCAAAAGCGAACAACATCCCTGACTACTTGTCTGAGTTTGAAAGCGACGACTATGAGGATGTCGGTTCGTTGTTTGAACCAAACTTCGAGTTGATTCACAGCATGGAGCCAGACGTCATTTTCATTTCTGGCCGTGCGTCTGAGAATTATGAAGAATTAAGTGAAATTGCGCCAACGGTTTATATGGCCGTTGACAACGAAAACTTTATGGAATCGTTTGAAACCAATATGCGGACGCTGGGCGATATTTTTGAAGCGCAAGACGAAGTAGAAGAGCAGCTTGCAGGCATCCATGAAACGATCGACAACGTCAAAGAGCGGGCCGACAACACAGATAAAAATGCCTTGATTTTGTCTGCTGATGAAGGGTCTGCGAGCGCATTCGGCGCAGGTTCACGTTTTGGCATTATCCATGATGTCCTAGGCATTAAAACAGCAGATGACATTGAAGCTGAAAACCATGGGGAAACGGTTTCGTTTGAATACATTGCCGATGTAGACCCTGATTATATATTTATGATTGACCGAGGCGCTTCTATTGGCAACGAAGCCACAGCAACACAAGTCATTGACAACGAGCTTGTCGCCCGAACCAAAGCAGCACAAAACGATGACATTTATGTATTAGACGGCGAAGTTTGGTACTTAAGTGGCAGCGGCCTTGAATCAGTTAAGCTGATCGTTGATGAAATTGACAGCATGTTTGAGACAGAATAGGCACAACCCTTTTTAAGGGATCGAAACAAAGTCGATAACCTTACTCAGAAACTTGGTTCTAGTGATGGAACCAAGTTTTTTTGATTGGATGCCCTATGGTATACTAAAGCTTTCTAGCGTTTCAGGAACTTATAATAGTAGGAATCTAATTTGCTTTTTAAAAGGAACGGTTGATGTGGAAAGTACTTCATTCCCCTTATGGTTGCTCGCCTTAGCAGTATTGTTGGCTGCTGTTTGGGCGCTCCGTATCGCTCTTAGAAGAAAGAAGCGCACAGACGTAAGCAAAATCACGATAAAAGATATTGACCGCATGGAAGGCGGCGAGTTTGAAGATTATCTGGCAGTCGTGTTTGCAGCGCTTGGCTATGAAACGTACCAAACAGCGAAAGCGCGCGACTTTGGTGCTGATTTAGTCGTTGTCGATGAAGAAGGGCATAAGTGGGTCATACAAGCGAAACGGTATAGCGCCAACCTTGGCTTAGCCTGTGTGCAAGAAGTGTATGGAGCGCAAGTTTTTTATAACGCTGACAAGTCATTGGTCATCACGTCTGCCGAAAAAGTGACAGAAGCATGCTGGAGGCTGGCCGCAGCGACAAATACCCATTTCTTACTACGTGAAGACCTCGAAGAACTGGCTAGTTTGCTACGTAAAGGCAAGCTTGAAGAAGCAAGTTGGGTGGTAAAAACGCCGCAATTGCCTGAACCTGTCAAGGGAAAGCCAGCTTTAATCGAAGTCGAACAGAGCCGAAAGCGCGTTTCAGCCGGCGATTATTTTTACAAATAACAAAAAAACAGCGAAGGCAGCTTCGCTGTTTTTTTATTAAAAATAAGTGCTTAGCTCATGAACAATTCGTTTAATGCATGATTGGTCAGCAAGTAAATCGTATTCGCGAATATCAAGGCGTAAAACCGGACAGGCGGAAAAGGAAGAAATCCAAGTTTCATAACGGTTGTACATTTCTTCCCAATAAGAAAGGGGCGTTTGTTTTTCCATTTCGCGCCCTCGTGCTTGAATACGGTCTAAAATCGAGTCAAAATCGCCATGCAAGTAGATTAATACATCTGGGCGTGGAAAGTAAGGCGTCATCACCATTGCTTCAAATAAGCTTGTATAGGTTTGGTAATCGGTTTGTGTCATCGTGCCTTTATCGGCGTGCATTTTCGCGAATATGCCTGTGTCTTCATAGATCGAACGGTCTTGAATATAGCCACCACCTTCTTCTACCATTCGCTTCTGTTCTTTAAAGCGCTCGGCTAAAAAGTAAATTTGCAAGTGGAAACTCCACCGTTCGAAATCGCGATAAAATTTGTCTAAGTATGGGTTGTTGTCTACTTTTTCAAAGGATGTTTTAAAATTTAGCTCGTCGGCAAGTGCGTGCGTCAAAGTCGTTTTTCCAACTCCGACTGTGCCGGCTACAGTAATGATCGCATTATTAGGAATATGTAACATTGGTAAGCTCCTTAATGGTTAACAGATGTCAAGCATGCATCAATTTTGGCAAATACAAAGTCCAAATCACTCGTATTGGCGACAAAGTCAAGGTCGTCCGTGTCAATCGTTAAAACCGTTGTGTTTTCCTCTTTAGCGAGTTCTGCCATTGTCGCCTCATAATCGTCTGAGAGCTTGCGCAAATAATCGGGATCCATCTCTTTTTCAAAAGGACGCCCCCTTTTGGTAATACGGTTGGTCAGTGTGGACAAGCCTGCTTTTAAGTAAATGACGACTGTTGGCTTTGGCAATGGCTCATTTAAAATTTGAAAAATACGTTGGTATTGGCTCCATTTGAAAGCAGACAGCGTTTGTCGGGCAAAAATTAAGTTTTTGCATATATGGTAGTCCGACACGACTGGTTTGTGGTTAAGAACAGGGTCGATATCTTCTAGTTGTTTGACGCGGTTGCACAGAAAAAACATTTCCGTTTGAAAACTCCATTCCTCCATATTGCCATAAAATTTTTCAAGAAAAGGGTTTTCTTCAACGATTTCAAGCAAGCATTCTCGCCCATAGTGGGTAGCAATCGCTTTGGCCAACGTTGTCTTTCCGACGCCAATCACTCCTTCTACACATATAAATGGGGTCGTCAATCCGTTTCCTCCTCGTTTTGCATGTTTACATGTGCTAGTGTACCACGTTTTGTGGTCAAGCAGTGTGAAAGTCGAACGTCAAAAAATGTGGTACACTTAATGGAGTAAATGAGGTGAAATGAGCAGAGGAGGGAGACTGCTGTTAAGCAGTATGCGATGAATGAATTTGATAAAGTAATCGAACGTAGAGGAACCAATTCGATGAAATGGGATGGAACAAAAGCACGGTTTGGCGAAGATGATTTGTTGCCAATGTGGGTAGCAGATATGGATTTTAAAGCGCCGACCGCTGTTATTGATGCTTTAAAGGCTAAAGTCGAACATGGCGTTTATGGCTATGCCGCCCCTTCCATTGAGGCAGACGAAGCGATTGTAAACTGGGTAGACTCCCAGTATGGTTGGAAAATAGAAGCCGACTCCATCGTCCATGTAACAGGCGTTGTGCCGGCATTAAGCAATTTAATTAAAACCTTTACAAATGAAGGCGACGAAATCATTATTCAACCACCTGTATATTACCCGTTTTATGATGTAATCGAAAAAAACAAACGGCAACTTGTGAAAAATCCGCTTCTATTTGATGGAAACCACTATAAAATGGATTTAGCTGGGCTGGAGCAGGTGATCACAGACAAAACAAAAATGCTTCTGTTGTGCCACCCACATAATCCAGGCGGGCGCGTGTGGAGCAAAGAAGAGTTGCAAGCGCTGGCCGAAATATGTGAGCGCCACAACCTTTATGTGATTTCTGATGAAATCCATGCCGACTTGCTATTTGAGGGGTATACACACACACCGTTTGCAACTGTTACAAAAACAATTGCAAACCGTACGTTTACAGCGCTAGCGCCAACGAAAACATTTAATCTCGCCGGCGTTCAAGGAGCCTACGTGATTATTGAAGATCCGAAGCTTCGGCTGGAATTCCGTAGAGAGCTGGCAGCGACATTTATGAATGGAAGCAATATGTTCTCTGACATTGCTACCAAAGCTGCATACGAGCACGGAAAGCCTTGGCTAAAGGAATTAATGGCATACATCCAAGCAAATTATCAGTTTGCTGCGGACTATTTGGCAACTTATATGCCAAAAATCAAGCCGATCCAACCACAAGGAACATACTTATTATGGCTAAATTGCCAAGAGCTCGGCCTTCACCCTGATGAACGGAAAAAATGGTTGCTGCAAGAAGCGAAAGTTGCCCTTAACCATGGTGCAATTTTCGGGGAAGAGGGCCGCGATTTCGAGCGTTTGAATTTGGCAACTTCTCGAAAAACGCTTACGGAAGGGTTGGAGCGCATCCGCCGCGCTTATGAAAATAGAGGTTTTTGATGCAGGAAAGTCGTATTTTGAAGGCGAATAGAATATATAGGTGTCTTGTCATCCTAATACGTCCGATTAAAGGAGTCGTTGCCTATATGAGCAGGCCTTTAAAATCATTGTCGGAAACCTTGGAGCAGGAATTTACACGCTCATTGAACCGCGAATTAACCAAACCGGAAAAAGAACTGTTGGAATGGATTGAACAGCGGCAGATGTATCTCGCTTACGGGCAAATGAAGACATCTTAACTGACACTAGGGCTAGGCAAGACGTGGGGAGGAAGGTAATTGAAGACATTTAAACTGTATGCATTGCAAGTGATTGACGGGCAAGGGGGGAAAATGGAACAACACCCCATTCCTTTTAAAGACGGCCTCATTATCAATATGGAAAACGAAGACAAGACATGGTTTCTTGACGCAGTTGTCTCCAATGAGGATGCCCATTTTTTTGAAAGAGAACAGGAAGCAGAGCGCCATATACTCGTTAGTGTCGTCATTACGAGCAAAAACAACCACCCCGCGGTCATGATTACTTCCATTGAAGCGATTACAGAATTGGATCAAGGAAAAAGTGTCGTATTAAAAGGGAAAATTGTTTCAGGCCGGGATGACGTGCTGGAGGATGTGTTTGAAGACATTCTTGCTGAAGGAATCGAACGGGCTGACGTGGTGGATGAATTTAAACGACGAGTCGAGAAGTTAGAGGCATATTCGGATAAAACCATTCAAGAAGTGTACCAAGACTTGAAAAAAGATAAAAATTACCATTTGCTTTGACAAAAGCAAAAGCAACGGGAGGCGCGTTCTTCCGTTGCTTTTTTCGTGGGCGGGCGTGTTGTATAGCTTTATCGTTTTTGCTCCATAATAACAGGAAAATGAGTGGAAAAAGGAGCGCCGTGATTGTGGGAAAAACAAAGAAAACATGGGGGTTGCTATCCCTTGCCTCCGTGCCGCTAGTCATGACGCTTGGAAACTCGATGTTGATTCCAGTGCTGCCGACTATTGGAAAACAATTGCAAATAAGTTCTTTTATGGTTAGTCTTCTTATTACTGTTTATTCTGTGGTTGCAATCGTGTTTATTCCTATTGCGGGCTATATTTCTGACCATGTAGGGCGAAAGCCGGTCATTATCCCAAGTTTAATTATTGCCGGGATTGGCGGGCTAATGGCCGGGTTAGCCGCATGGAAAATGGACAATGCTTATTGGGTCATTTTAATTGGCCGGCTGTTGCAAGGAATTGGGGCAGCTGGGGCATCGCCGATTGTGATGCCATTTGTCGGTGATTTATTTAAAAACAACCAAGATGTCAGTGAAGGGTTAGGCATAATTGAGACTGCTAATACATTTGGCAAAGTGCTAAGCCCGATTTTTGGGGCCGTACTTGCTTCTATTATTTGGTACTTGCCGTTTTTTTCATTTCCTATTTTTTGTTTTGTCTCCATTTTTCTTGTCTTATTTTTAGTAGAAAGCCCGCCTTTAGCGAAAAAGCCGACAAACTTAGCGCGTTTTTTAAAGTCGATGAAAAAGATCTTTAAACGGGAAGGGCGCTGGCTTTATGTAGTATTTTTTGTTGGTGGGATGTGCATGTACATTTTATTCGGCGTCCTTTTTTATTTGTCATCGTTTTTAGAAGAGACGCACCATATTGATGGAATTAGGAAAGGCGTTATTTTAGCGTTTCCGTTAATGGCATTGTGCTTGACGTCGTATGGGACAGGGCGAATCATTGGCCAAGACCAAATCAAAATGAAATGGATGACAGTAGCAGGATTGTGCCTTCTTGCTGTTTCGACGTTTGTCGTTTCGTTTAATAAGGAATTGTATGTAATGCTGACAGCACTTTTTGCAGCAGGGGTAGGCATTGGCGCGGCGCTACCGAGCCTGGATGCATTTGTGACAGAAGGGATTCCCATGGAACAGCGAGGGTCGGTGACATCGTTTTATAACAGCATGCGCTTTGTAGGTGTAGCGATTGGGCCGCCATTGTTTGCTCTTTTTATGAAAGGGAACCATTTCTGGACATTTACAGGGAATGCCCTTCTTGTCGTTTTGTCGGTTTTGCTTGTATTTTGGGGTGTACGGCCACATAAAAAAGTGTCGCAGACTTGGCAATAATAGACGCATTAACCGCAATTGGCTATACTTTTAACAAAAGAGGAAATCGAAAAAGGCGGTTGTGTATGGAACAATTTATTGATCCCCAAGGGCAAAAGGTGAAACTCGTTCTCGGGAAGGAAGAGCGATTTACAGAGGCGGCGGGGCACGTGCTTGTACTTCCCCGTTTTCACCAGCAGTGGGTGCTCACTGAACACCGAGAGCGTGGCTATGAATTCCCAGGCGGAAAAGTAGAAAATGGCGAGACGACAAAAGATGCGGCGGTGCGTGAAGTTTGGGAAGAGACAGGTGCACATATTGGCACCATCGTTTATATTGGCCAATATCAAGTAGAGGGGCGGTCGGGAACGTCTTTTTGCAAAGATATTTTTGCAGGCATTGTCACTGAAATGGAAGAAAAAGATTGCTATATGGAAACAAAGGGGCCTCTTTTGCTAAAGGAGCTTCCAGCTGCCTTGAAAGAGGACCCTCGTTTTAGCTTTATTATGAAAGACGAAGTTGTTCCCAAAGCGACTGCCTATGCAATCGCACAAGGGATTGTTTCGTAGCATGAGAAAGAGTACAAGGGCATGCTTAACGGTGATGCTCAGTTATCCGTTTTTCTAAGCGCTCGACTGCAATGTACATAAGCGTGGCCAAAAGCGCGATGACGAGCAAGCTCATGAACACTAAGTTAAAGTTAAATACTTGGAATCCATAGATGATTAAGTAGCCTAACCCTTGCTTGCTAACGAGGAATTCACCGACAATGACGCCGACCCACGATAACCCTACATTCATTTTTAGCGTTGAAACAATTACCGGTATCGTTGCTGGATACACGACGTGGCGGAATTGTTGCCATTTGGATGCAGAAAATGTTTGCAGTACTTTCAAATAGTTGTCATCTACTTCTTTAAATGCTGTGTAAACAACCATTGTTGTAATGATGACGGAAACGAGCATGCCCATAGCAATGACAGAAGTCATGTTTGGCCCAAGCCCAACAATCAAAATCGGGCCAATCGCTACTTTTGGCATTGAATTTAATATGACTAAAAATGGGTCAAGGATTTCAGCCAACTTTTTCGACCACCAAAGCAAAGCTGCCAATAACGTCCCAGCAACGGTGCCTAGGAGAAAGCCAAGAACCGTTTCAAACATCGTCACCCCGGTATGGAGCCATAGCGTTCCGGCGACGATATGCTCATAAAGCAAACTGACGATTCGTGAGGGCATGCTAAATAGCAGCGGGTCGATTAATGCTAAACGTGAGGCTGTTTCCCAACCAATTACAAGAGCAAATACAATCGCTAGCTGTGTGAGGCGAATGAACCGTTTTTCCTTTTGACGGGTAGTCATGTAGCGTTGGTGCAAATCATGTGGTGTCAAGTCGTTCCAACTCCTTCCAAATGAGCTGAAATTGATTGTTGAATTCTGGATGGTTTCGGGCCTCAAAAGGAGAAAGTTGTCTTAATGCTTGTGGAACAGAAAAAATTTGTGCGACACGGCCGGGCTTTTGGGTGAACAAAACGATCCGGTCGCTCATTGCAATCGCTTCGCCAATATCATGCGTTACAAGAATGGCTGTTTTCTGTTCCGACTTCAACGTGTTAAAAACGAGCTCCTCCAGCTTGAGTTTTGTTTGTTGGTCCAATGCGGAAAAAGGTTCATCAAGCAATAGCAGCGATGGGTCAGTAGCTAACATGCGGACAAGGGCGACACGTTGGCGCATTCCTCCTGAAAGCGCTTGTGGACGCTCATGCCGTTTATCGCTAAGGCCAAAGCGGTTTAGCCATCGCAGCGCTTTTTTTGCTGACAACTCTGTATAGCTGCCGCGAATCCGTTGGCCAATGGTAATGTTGTCTTCAATCGTTAGCCAAGGAAACAGATAATCGTGTTGCAGCATATAGCCAATTTGGCCATTATTGGCGGTATCAAGAGACAGCGATCCTTCGGTCTGTTCCAGCAATCCTGCAATGATCGAAAGGATCGTTGTTTTGCCGCAACCACTGGGGCCAATGAATGAGACAAATTCCCCTTCTTTTACTTCAAGGGAAACATCTTTTAATGCTTGAAAAGCACCTGATTCGTTGACGTAAGTGAAAGAAAGTCGGTCAATGCGTAAGGATGCCATGATCGTGCCTCCTTATTCCATTCCTTGTTTGCTAATTTCATCATTGACAAGTTCACTAAAGGGAATCGGTTCCGGTAGCTCTCCTGCTTCTTCCATGATTTCAAGCAACTGTGCCCACGCTTCTTCTGTTAAAACAGGATCTTCTGCATAAGAGCCTTGCTCTTTATAGCGTTCGACTGAACTTGCTAAAATGGCAATAGGGGTGTCTTCAAAAAAGGGCTCAATCGCTTTAGCCGTTTCTTCAGGAGACTGTGATTGGATTTGTTTTTGTCCTTCATAAAGGGCTGCGCTAAAGCGGACGAACAAGTCGGCATTTTGGTCCAGGACACTCTGTTTGGCCATAAAAGAAGTGTAGGGGACTTGCTTAGCTTCAGTGCCGAAAGAGGCAACAACTGTACCGATTCCTTCTTCTTCAAAAAGCGATGCTTGTGGCTCAAACAATTGGACATAATCGCCTGTGCCAGAAGCGAAAGAACTGGAGATGTTGGCGAACTCGATATTCTGCAAAAGCTCTAAGTCTGCGTGAGGGTCGATGTTATGCTGTTTAAGCACATATTCGCCAACCATTTGCGGCATGCCGCCTTTGCGTTGGCCTAAAAACGTACTTCCCTTCAAATCTTCCCACTGAAAATCGCCTGTATCTTCTCTGGCAACGAGAAAGGTTCCATCTGTTTGCGTCAATGCTGCAAAGTTAATCGCCGGATCAGCAGCTTCCTGGGAAGCGACATAAATGGATGTTTCTGACCCCACTAGAGCGATTTCCGCCCCGTCAGATAAAAGGGAAGTCATCGTTTTATCGCCTCCCCAAGTCGTAGTCAGTTCGATGTCAATCCCGTTATCGGCAAAATAGCCTTCGGCGATTGCGAGATAAAAAGGGGCGTAGAAGACAGACCGAGTCACTTCGGCAACACGCACCGTTTCTTTGTCCGTATTTTGGCCACATGCCGCCAAAAGAAGGCAGGCAATCGCTGTGCCAATAGCAATATTTCGTTTTTTCACGAGTCTTTCACTCCTTTTAATTGCCTTTGCCTTTGCTTACACTATGCACGCACAAAAAAAAGGGTGTTTGCCCATTTTAATAAAAGGGGTTTTTTTATGATCATCACAAAAGAACGTGTTCCGTCGCCCCATCCGAATATTCATTTATACGAGACATCTTACAAAAGTGGCGCGTTAACGGTGTACGGTTTATTAGCAGAACCGAAGTCTCGAAACAAACAACCAGGGTTGTTGTATTTGCGCGGAGGCATTAAATCAGTGGGCATGGTCAGAACACAGCGTGTCATCCAGTGGGCTCACGAGGGATTTGTAGTGTTTGCTCCTTATTACCGGGGTAATCGCGGTGGCGAAGGCAGAGAGGACTTTTGTGGAGATGATCGTGTTGACGCATACAGCGGTTTTGATCTGCTAAGCAGCCATCCTCTTGTTGAAAAAGAGGCGGGCGTCCATGTAGTGGGGTTTTCAAGAGGGGGCATCATGGCGCTTTGGACAGGGCTTATGCGGCCAGAAGCGACTAGCATTGTCTGTTGGAGTGGCGTAACCGATATGGTATTAACCTATAAGGAGCGCGTTGACTTGCGGAGAATGATGAAACGCGTGATTGGTGGAACGCCGTGGAAACGACCAGAACTATATGAAAAACGAACACCACTTCGCCATTTAAGCGATTTTCGTCCCCCGCTTCTTTTCATACATGGCGAAAAAGATGAGCATGTATCGATTGTACACGCTCAAAAAGGGCTGCGCGCAGCCAAGGGTAGCCAGAATGCCGAATCATGGTTTTTCGCTGATTTTTCCCATCACTTCCCAGCCGAAGAGCAAGAAAAAGTATTGAGAAAGGCAGCGTCATGGATGAAGGCAAAACATCACTCAGGCTGAGGCAAACGTGTTAGCCGGTACGAACAAGGAAACGACGACAATGGGAGCGTTTGTCTCGGTCATATGCTTTAAAACTGTCGTTTTATCCGCAAGAAAACAGATGCTCATGAACCCCTGTTCTTTCGCATCTTCTATCGGCCGCACTCCGCGTCTGACAAACATTTTCTATCAGTATGAGTGCGGTATCGACTTTGTCGACAACCTCAAGCAGGCAGCTAAAAAGCTGCCTGCTTATTAAAGGTTATGAAAGGCGTGGTCCAGCAAGGCGGACGCTGTCTTTTGCTGCCGGAAAGGCAGAAAAATTTTCGTGGAACTGCTTAGCAAGCTGTAAGGCGGTTGTTTTATAAGCTGCTTCGTCCTTCCACACGCGGCGAGGGGTTAACAGCTCATCAGGGACTCCAGGGCAGTGTGTTGGGACATAAAGGCCAAAAATGGGATCGCACACTGTTTCAATCTCATCCAATTTTCCTTGTAAAGCCGCTTCTACCATGGCACGTGTATAAGCAAGCTTCATGCGTGTGCCAGTTCCATAGCTACCCCCTGTCCAGCCTGTGTTTACAAGAAACACTTGGACGTCGTCATTTTCCAATTTGTCCCCTAGCATAGTGGCGTACTCTTCTGGTTTGCGTGGCAAGAACGGAGCGCCAAAGCAAGTAGAAAATGTCGCTTCAGGTTGGGTAATGCCTCGTTCAGTTCCTGCTAGTTTGCTCGTGTAGCCAGATAGGAAATGGTACATCGCTTGTTCTTTTGTCAACTTGCTGATTGGCGGCAATACGCCAAATGCATCAGCAGTCAAGAATATAATCGCTTTTGGAGGCCCGGCAACACTAGGCAGCAAAGCATTTGGGATCGCTTCAAGCGGGTATGCAGCCCGCGTATTTTCCGTCAGCTCGCCGCATTTAAAGTCAGGTTTGCCCGTGTGTGGATCGACGACAACATTTTCAAGGACTGCCCCGAAAGCAATGGCGTTCCAAATTTGCGGTTCGCTTTCTTTTGAAAGGCCAATGCATTTGGCGTAGCAGCCTCCTTCAATGTTAAAGATGCCTTTTTCTGACCAGCCGTGCTCGTCATCGCCGATTAGGCGCCTATGTTCAGAAGCTGACAGTGTCGTTTTGCCGGTACCTGAGAGGCCAAAAAAGAGTGCCGTTTCTCCTTCATCGTTTGTGTTGGCTGAGCAGTGCATTGGCAGCACGCCTGCTTCAGGGAGCAAGTAATTCATCACGGAAAAGATCGCTTTTTTCATTTCACCGGCATATTCAGTACCGCCAATTAAAATAATGCGTTGCTCAAATGAGATGATGACAAACGCTTCTGAGCGAGTGCCGTCGACAGATGGATCGGCTTTAAACGTCGGTGCGCTAATGATCGTAAATGGTTCCAAGCCATTGTTTGAAGGAGCTTGCTCACGAATAAATAGCTGTCTAGCAAACAAGTGATGCCAAGCAAACTCATTTAAATACGTAATTGGCAGTTGGAAAGAAGGATCAGCGCCAGCGAAGCCAACGGATGCGTAACGGACCTCTTTTTGTTGCAAATAATGTAACACTTTGTCTTTTAACCGGGTGAACACTTCCGATGAAATGGGCTTATTCGTTGTGCCCCAATGAATGGAATCTCTAGACGTTGGTTCATCGACAATAAACTTGTCTTGAGGCGAGCGGCCAGTGTAAAGGCCTGTTTTGACAGCAAGTGCGCCAGAATCGGTCAATATGCCTTCGTTCCGTTGGAGCGCATGCTCGACGAGTGTCGGGGCAGGCAATTGGCGCAACGTTTTAGGACTTGAAAGCAATTGTTCTAGTAAAGCTGAACGGTGAAGCATTTTCATGTTTTAATAGCTCCTTTTTGCAATTTTAAGTGGCTTTAGTATAACACATTTTATTTAATAGTCCATACTAAAGTGAATAAATATGTCATTCTTTTTTAGATTAGGCGGTAAAGCAAGTAGGCTGGTAAAAAGCTTTTAGAAATGCCTTTTCTTCTATGGTGGAATATGTTAAACTTAGTCGCGAAACGAACGAAGCGCCAGCATCCTCTAACAAAGGGAACGCTGGGTGTTATCGAGATGCAGTTAACATAACGCTTTTATCCAGAGATGGCGGAGGGACAGGCCCGAAGAAGCCCAGCAACCAACACGATAACGTGTAAAGGTGCTAACCTGCAGAATGCTCGGCGTTCTGGAAGATAAGAGGCGAAAGGTAAATGGACAGCCCTTTTCCTCATGGAAAAGGGCTTTTGTTGTGCCCAAGGCTTTTGCGCCGACTACACGCCTTTGCAAGACAAAAACAAACGAGGCGGATAACCCTCTGTATTGTTCGTTCTATTTGGGCTAAGCAACAGGCCGTATTAAAAGGAGGAGCTGCACAATGTCTGTAAAAAGAGGTAGACATTTATTTACATCTGAATCTGTTACGGAAGGGCATCCTGATAAAATTTGTGATCAAATTTCCGACGCTATATTAGATGAAATCTTAAAGAAAGACCCGAATGCACGAGTCGCTTGCGAAACGTCTGTCACTACTGGGTTGGTACTCGTAGCAGGCGAGATTACGACAAATACGTATGTGGACATACCGAGTGTCGTTCGTCAAACGATTAAGGGAATTGGCTACACACGGGCCAAGTATGGTTTTGATGCAGAAACATGCGCCGTATTGACATCAATTGATGAACAATCTGCGGATATTGCACAAGGGGTGGACAAAGCTCTAGAAGCTCGTGAAGGACAAATGACCGATGCGGAAATAGAAGCAATTGGCGCTGGTGACCAAGGGTTGATGTTTGGATTTGCAACCAATGAAACCGAAGAACTGATGCCTCTTCCTATCTCGCTTAGCCATAAACTTTCCCGTCGCCTAACGGAAGTCCGCAAAAATGGGACGCTTGGATATTTGCGTCCTGATGGGAAAACGCAAGTGACGATTGAATACGATGAAAACGATACGCCGATTCGCGTCGATACGATTGTTCTTTCAACACAGCATGCTCCTGAAGTGACGCTCGAGCAAATTCAAGCAGACTTAAAAAAGCATGTGATTGAAGCTGTCGTGCCAAGCGTGTTAATCGATGAAGAAACAAAATACTTTATTAATCCGACTGGCCGTTTTGTCATTGGCGGACCTCAGGGAGATGCCGGCTTAACAGGGCGCAAAATCATTGTTGATACGTATGGCGGGTATGCTCGACATGGCGGTGGCGCTTTTTCTGGCAAGGATGCAACGAAAGTAGACCGTTCTGGCGCTTATGCCGCACGTTATGTAGCCAAAAATATTGTCGCAGCAGGCCTTGCTGATAAATGCGAAGTACAGCTCGCTTATGCAATTGGCGTTGCCCAGCCTGTTTCAATCGCTGTTAATACATTTGGGACTGGCAAAGCAGCGGAAGATGTCCTCGTCGAGTTGGTTCGCAAGCATTTTGATCTCCGTCCAGCTGGCATTATTCGCATGCTCGATTTGCGCCGCCCGATTTATAAGCAAACTGCTGCTTACGGCCATTTCGGTCGCACCGATGTCCCACTTCCATGGGAAGCGACAGACAAGGCAGCCGCTTTAAAAGAAGATGTTTTAAAATTAGAAGCAAACTAAGAAAAACAGTATGAAAGCCTGCCGGCTCGTTTTGCCGGCAGGCTTTTTAACATTGGTGTGTGATTGCGATTGCTTTGTGCCTTCACGAGCATAGCAACTATTGATCGCTGCTTTTTGTCGCTGTCTGTTGCTGCAACGATTTGTAGTATTGGCCTTTTTCTACGTATTCCTGGCGAATCCGTGCCATTTCTTTTTTGTCTGTTTCATTTAAAGGACGGACGACTTTTGCAGGCCGTCCAAAAGCAAGTGTTCCAGGCGGAATCGACTTACCAGGAGGGACAAGGCTGCCGGCGCCAATAAATGCGCCCTCGCCAATTTCGGCGCCGTCTAGAATCGTGGAGCCCATGCCAATCAGTGCTTGTTTACGGATGATCGCGCTATGGAGCATTGCTTGATGACCTATTGTGACATCATCTTCAATAATTAGTGGCGAATGGGGGCTTTGGTGGAGCATTGATTGATCTTGAATATTGACACGTTTTCCAATGATTGTCGGGGCGACATCACCGCGAATAACTGTATGGAACCATACGCTTGATTGAGCACCAATTGTAACATCGCCTGTGACGATCGCTCCCTCGGCTAAGTATACAGACGGGTCAATAGTTGGAACAACACCTTTGTATGGAAGGATCATGTTGTCACATCCTTTTCGTTTAATAAAAAAACAGCTATACTAAGTGTAACGCATAATGTAGCGAAGCAACAGCTTGTATAAGGAGGAGTGGCTGTGCGCTATTTTGACGTTCCAGATGCCAGAGGCGTTGCTGTTATTGTTCATGGAGCCGGGGAGCATAGCGGTCGGTACCGTTGGCTTGTTGAAAAATGGAATCAACATGGGTTTGATTGCCTGCTAGGGGATTTGCCCGGGCAAGGGGAGTCGCGGGGAAAGCGCGGGCATATCGACTCATTTCAGAAATACATAAAAACAGTGGATGTCTGGCTTAAGCATGCAAGGACAAAGCAATTGCCGATTGTGCTTGTTGGGCACAGCATGGGCGGCCTCATTTCCATTCGTACATTAATGGAAAAAGACCATTCGTTTGTGGAAGCGCTCGTGCTTTCTTCGCCTTGTTTGCAACTCGCTATGGATATTCCTGCGCCGAAAAAGGCGGCAGCAAAAATGCTTAATCATGTAGCGCCTGCGTTTAGCATGAACGCTGGTTTGTCTCCTGAACAAACGACGAGGAGCGAGCAAGTCCGTGAAGAATATGCACGGGACCCGTTGCGAGTAACGAAAGTTTCTGCCCGTTGGTACCATGAATTGGAAAAAGCCATGCGCCTTACGAGGCGTTACCCGGAGAAAATGCCGAATATCCCCGTATTATTGCTTGCTGCAGGAGAAGACTATGTGATTGATAAACAAGCAGGCATTGCTTGGTTTAATGATTTGCAGATCAACCATAAAATGTACAAAGAATGGGACGGCCTTTATCATGAGCTCTTTAACGAACCTGAAAAAGAAGAAGTGTTTCGTTTTACGATTGGCTTTGTGAATATGCTGTTTCCGTAACAGGCAATCATCGATAAAAAAGATGGCCTTGGGTGCTGCCCGAGGCCATCTTTTTGCTATCTACTTTCATCTTTCATTTTGTTATGCGTCTTGTGGCTCCTTGGCGTTTGCCCCTTTTTGCAAATCACGTTGTAGCAAATCAAGCTTTCCTGTTTCAGGATTGATGACTAGGCCGTGAACCCGCACATCCTTTGGCAAGAGCGGGTGGTTAACAACCATATCAACACTGTGGTTGACGCTTTCCGTTACATTTTCAAAACCAGTTAAAAACTTGTTCACATCTACACCAGCGTATTGGAGCGCATTAATTTCATCCATATCAATGCCCCGTTCTTCAGCCTTTTGGAGAACGGAATTTGCAGAAAGGCCTGTCATTCCACAGCCGTAGTGACCAATAACAAACACTTCTTCGGCCCCTAATTCATAAATGGCAACTAGAATGCTGCGCATGATGCTGCCAAATGGATGAGAGATGACAGCGCCAGCATTGCGGATAATTTTAGCATCGCCATTTTTTAAATTCATCGCATTATGGAGCAATTCAACGAGCCGCGTATCCATGCATGTTAAAATAACGATTTTCTTTTGCGGAAATTTGTCTGCTTTAAAGCGCTCATATTCTTTATTGGCTACAAATGCTTCATTAAAAGCTAGAATCGATTCAAGTTTGCTCATTTCGATCACTTCTCCTTCTATCTTTTATTTAGAAAATCCAGTGTTTGCTCTCGCTCGGACGCTTAAAGATGGGAATCCGCTCGTTTTTCAATCGCTACCACAAAAGGAGGATCATTTTTTTGGTTAATGAATTGGTACGTCGCTACATGGGCCATTTCTTGAGGAAGCGATTCGACATAAGCCATTAGTTCGTTTTTTTCCTTTTTGCCTTGTGGGTGTCCATGGTAGACGACGAGAACAATCAGGCCACCTTGTTTTAAACGGTTAAATAGTTGCTCAATCGCTGCAATTGTCGTTTTCCCTGTTGTTGTAACGCCTTTGTCTCCGCCAGGCAAATAGCCTAAATTAAAAATGGCAGCGGCGATGGTTGAGTTGACAAACAACGGCAAAGTCGCCAACTTTTCATGGCCGATTTGGAATAGGGAGACTTGCTTGTCCAAACCTGCTTTTTGAAGGCGTGCCTTTGTAGAGGTTAGCGCGGATGCTTGGATGTCGCAGCCGATCACAACTCCTGTTTCACCGACAAGTTTAGCCAAAACCAATGTATCGTGTCCATTTCCAATTGTCGCATCAACGACGGTATCCCCTGGCTGTACAGCGCTGGTAAGCAACGAATGGGCAAATGGCAGGACGCCAAGAAGGTTCACGGCCCCTCCCCCCAAAGCGCGGGGCATATTCGAGACTGTTTGATCAACGCAAACACGTCAAGCAAATACCAAAAGCAGCTGATTCGATCAGTCAGGGGAGCTGCAGGGGACGGGAACACGGCAACGGGATGATGAGCGATTTCGGTGCCGAGGTGGTTATTCATCATTTAGACGACTCCCTTTTCATCTAGTAGCTATCGCCGTTTTACAAGACAGAGGCCATGTGTTTCTCTTGTCTTTTGGCGAATTTTTTTCTTAGTTTACCATAATTGCAGCGAATATGCTTGTTGCTTATTTGCTGAATTTCTCCTACACTATCATAGGCACAATGTGAGAAAGGAAAAAAGAGGAGGCGCGTGTTTTGCCGAAATCAATTTGGATTTTAATGGTGGCAACAGCCATTAACATTACCGGCGCTTCGTTTTTATGGCCACTCAATGCAATCATTATGACGCAACTGCTTGGGCAAAGTTTAACAGCTTCGGGGGCTGTGCTTATGCTAAATGCAGGGGCAGGCGTACTTGGCAGCTTGATTGGTGGCAGATTGTATGATCGAATTGGCGCCTACCCTACCATTTTGCTTGGTTGTGTTCTATCTGCGGCCTCTGCTGTTTTACTCGCTTTCTATTATGGAGAATATGGATGGTACGCTGTTTTTCTAGCGGGGATGGGGTTTGGTTCTGGAATGATGGCCCCTTCCATGTATGCACTTGCTGGAAGTTTGTGGCCAGAAGGTGGGAGAAAGTCAGCAAATGCGATTTATGTAGCGCAAAATGTGGGTGTATCGCTAGGAACGGCATTAATTGGCGTTGTTACGCTCGTGCGTTTGACAGACGTTTTTGTCGCCAATGCAGCCATGCATGTGCTGCTACTTGTCTACATTGCTGTGTTTTTTCGCCATTGGTCAGGAAGCAAGGGAAGAACCGCGGGAGCAGGAATTCAACATGCCAACAAAGCGTCTAAATACCGTTTGCAAGCGCTATGGATTGTTTCAGTAGCTTTCTTCATTTCTTGGCTTGGCTATACGCAGTGGCAGGCCAATGTTTCCGTCTACATTCAGTCACTCGGCATTCCATTGCACGCTTACAGTATATTATGGACGATGAACGGATTGTTAATTGTCTTTGCACAGCCCCTGATCCATTGGGTGATCCAAAAGGGGAAACTAACGCTTAAAGGGCAAATGGGGCTTGGGTTGTTCATTTTTGCTTTGTCCTATCTTGTATTGACACAAGCCCAAGTGTTCAGTGGCTTTTTTGTCGCCATGCTCATTTTGACAATCGGCGAAATGTTTGTCTGGCCTGCAGTGCCAACAATCGCCAACGCCCTTGCTCCATCTGGACGGGAAGGTGCATATCAAGGCATTGTCAATAGCGTAGCCACTGGCGGCCGCATGATTGGTCCGTTACTCGGCGGCATAGTGGTAGATGGATTTTCAATCCAAGTGCTGTTTGTCCTCATTAGTATTTTACTGCTACTGGCGATTCCTCTAGCCCGTATTTATGACCGCCCGCTATTAAAAGAGCATCAGAATGATAACCTGAACAACGTTCAATAGAGCGTTGTTCAGACGATAGATAAGCATTTTTTAAGTGCCGGTATTGTTTTAGAAAAAAGCACGCGTTTTAACCGAAAAAAACATAGGCAAAGTTGTGTACTTGAAAACATTTGTGAAATAATGCACAATATACATGTGAATAATTTCACAAAATCCTCAAAAAGGATGTGGACGATTATGGTCAGAACGCCGAGTAAAGCGAAAAGGGATCGCGTTGTTGTCATTGGAACGGGGCATGTAGGCAGCAGTTATGCCTTCGCACTGATGAACCAAGGGGTGGCAAAGGAGCTTGTCATTATTGATATAGATCAAGAAAAAGCAAGTGGCGATGTGATGGATTTAAACCATGGGCAGGCTTTCGCTCCTTCCGTCACATCGACATGGCACGGCAATTACGAAGATTGTAAAGAGGCCGATGTCGTTTGTATTAGTGCTGGGGCAAATCAGAAGCCAGGGGAGACACGTTTAGATCTGCTTGAAAAAAATGTGATTATTTTTAAGGAAGTAGTGGATGCCGTCATGGCAAGTGGATTTAACGGTATTTTCCTGGTCGCCACAAACCCTGTTGATCTATTAACGCAAGCGACGCAAGCTTTTAGCGGCCTGCCTAAAAAACGAGTCATTGGCAGCGGAACAACGTTAGATACAGCAAGGCTACGGTTTATGCTAGGCGAGTACTTCCAAATTTCCGCTAAACACGTCCACGCTTATGTGGTAGGCGAACATGGCGATAGCGCCCTGCCTTTATGGAGCACAGCAACAATTGGAAATGTCCCAATTTCCCAGTATTTGCTCCGGAACAAAGCGTATAAAAAAGCTGATTTAGATGACATTTTTACCAACGTCCGCGACGCCGCCTATGAAATAATTCATAAAAAAGGCGCCACTTATTATGGGATTGCCATGAGTTTAGTCCGCATCACAAAAGCACTGTTAAAAAATGAAAATGCAGTCATGACCGTCAGCACATTTCTTAATGGCGAGTTCGGAGCGAAAGAAGTATGCATAGCTGTACCTGCAATTGTAAACCGTAATGGTGTCCGTGAAGTGCTTGAACTGAAGTTGAACGACCTTGAGCGGCAACAGTTCACTGAGAGCGTCCAGATGCTAAAAGGAACTTATTAAGACTATCATGCAAACTAGCACTCTTTTTTAGAAACAAACTGTTCTTGTGGAATCGAATAGCTAAAATAGGTATATGTTTGCTTGACTTTGGAAAAGACTTTTCATACAATGAGCATATCGTAAACTAGGGAAATACAAGGATAAAGGAGTAGTAGCGTCACTTCGGAAAGCAAGAGAGCTGGCGGACGGTGCAAGCCAGCCTGAGAAGAGATGTGAACTCGCCTTTTAGTTGTAAGAGCGAACCGCATTGCCAGTAGCTCTTAACGGGACACACCGTTATGTGTAAGTGAACAGGCGATGCCTGTTAATGTGGGTGGCACCGCGGGAATGTATGCAAACTCTCGTCCCTTTTGGGAGAGAGTTTTTTTGTTGGAAGCAGCAGAAGGAGGAAAAGGAATGTCGTTTTCACATCAGGAGATTGAAAAAAAATGGCAAGCATTTTGGGAAGAAAACAAAACGTTTAAAACAGACGAACAAGCAGATGGGCCGCATTTTTATGCATTAGATATGTTCCCTTACCCATCGGGGGCTGGTCTTCATGTCGGCCATCCAGAGGGATACACGGCAACTGATATTTTAGCGCGGATGAAGCGGATGCAAGGCTATAACGTTCTTCATCCTATGGGTTGGGATGCTTTTGGCTTGCCAGCTGAGCAGTACGCTATAGATACAGGCAAACATCCGGCTACGTTTACTAAACAAAACATTGACACCTTTAAACGGCAAATTAAAGAACTTGGTTTTTCTTACGATTGGGACCGTGAAATTAGCACGACTGACCCTCAATATTACAAATGGACACAATGGATTTTTCTGAAATTATATGAAAAAGGGCTTGCTTATATTGACGAAGTAGCCGTGAACTGGTGCCCTGCACTTGGGACTGTGCTAGCCAATGAGGAAATTGTCGACGGTGTCAGCGAACGAGGAGGCCATCCAGTTGAAAGGCGCCCAATGAAACAATGGGTGTTGCGCATTACGGCATATGCTGAGCGCTTGCTCGAAGACCTTGAAGAGCTTGAATGGCCGGAAAGCCTAAAAGATATGCAGCGCAACTGGATCGGCAAATCGGAAGGCGCTGAAGTGACATTTAAGATCAATGAACACTCCGTTAACGTGTTTACGACGCGGCCAGACACATTGTTTGGCGCTACTTATATGGTTCTTGCCCCTGAGCATAAGCTCGTGTCCGAGATCACTACCGATGATCAGCGGGAAGCGGTAGAAGCTTACCAAAAGCAAGTTTCGCTCAAAAGTGACATTGAACGGACAGATTTGGCAAAAGAAAAAACAGGCGCGTTTACTGGCGCTTATGCCATCAATCCTGTAAATGGCGAAAAGATTCCAGTTTGGATAGCTGATTATGTACTAATCAGTTATGGTACTGGAGCTGTCATGGCTGTTCCTGCCCATGATGAGCGTGATTTCGAATTTGCTCATGCATTTGGCTTGCCAATAAAAGAAGTAGTCGCAGGAGGAGACGTCTCAAAAGCTGCTTACACAGGCGACGGAGAACATGTCAATTCTGATTTTCTCAATGGGTTGAACAAGCAAGAAGCGGTTGAGAAAATGATTGTATGGCTAGAGGAAAATGGCGCTGGGCAAAGAAAGGTCACATACCGTTTGCGTGATTGGCTCTTTAGCCGCCAGCGTTATTGGGGCGAACCGATTCCAATCATCCACTGGGAAGATGGCTCTATGACAGCTTTGGATGAGAGCGAATTGCCGCTGATGTTGCCTGATTTAGATGAAATCAAACCTTCAGGTACAGGCGAATCGCCGCTTGCCAATGCGAAAGATTGGCTGGAAGTGGTTGATCCTAAAACAGGCATGCGTGGTCGCCGTGAAACGAACACGATGCCCCAATGGGCAGGTAGCTGCTGGTATTATTTGCGCTATATTGATCCGACGAACGACGAAGCGTTGGCCGATCCTGAAAAACTAAAAAATTGGCTGCCTGTCGATACGTATATTGGCGGTGCGGAGCATGCAGTCTTGCATTTGCTATATGCTCGTTTTTGGCATAAGTTTTTGTATGATATTGGCGTTGTGCCAACAAAAGAACCATTCCAAAAAGTGTTTAACCAAGGCATGATCCTTGGCGAAAATAACGAAAAGATGAGCAAGTCAAAAGGCAATGTTGTGAACCCTGACGAGATTATTGCCAGCCATGGGGCTGACACGCTCCGCCTGTATGAAATGTTTATGGGCCCTCTAGATGCATCTGTAGCTTGGTCAACAAACGGCCTTGATGGATCACGCCGTTTTCTTGAACGGGTTTGGCGCCTGATTGTTAACGAAGAAACAGGCAAGCTGAACAGCAATGTCAAAGATGTAGAAGGCAATGAAGTGTTTGTGCGCACTTACCACCAAACGGTGAAAAAAGTAACCGAAGACTTTGCCGAGCTGCGTTTTAATACAGGGATTTCCCAATTAATGGTGTTTGTAAACGAGGGAAATAAGCAAGAGGTATTGCCAAAAGCGCTAATAGAGGGCTTTGTCAAGCTTTTGTCGCCAGTTGCTCCTCATATTGCCGAAGAGCTTTGGGAGAAGCTTGGTCATACAGATACGATTACGTATGAAGCGTGGCCGACATATGATGAGTCGTTGCTCGTTGAAAACGAAGTTGAGGTCGTCGTGCAAATGAATGGCAAAGTTAAAACGAAGCTCGTTGTTAACAAAGGAGCCTCAAAAGAAGAAATGGAAGCAGCAGCACTCGCTGATGAAAAAGTGCAAGCAGCTATCGGCGAGAAAACGATTCGCAAAGTCATCGCTGTTCCTGGAAAGCTTGTCAACATTGTTGTCGGTTAACCATTAAACCCAGATTAATGTAATTCGTCCCCTATCCTCTTTGGCGAGAAGAGGATAGGTTTTTTTGTGAAAAGAAAACCCCGGGCTCGGCCCGGGGTTCCAAAAAGCTTCCAGCGAGGTATTAAAAAAACTCCACCGCGGTGCTAAAATATATTTGGTTCGCCAACCAATATATGAAGCAAACGGAGGAGTTTTAAATGTCTAAAGACACTAACAGTTTAGCACATACAAAGTGGAATTGTAAGTATCATATAGTATTTGCCCCAAAGTACAGAAGGCAGGTAATCTATGGGAAACTTAAAAAAGACATTGGAGAAATATTAAGAACGTTGAGTGAAAGAAAAGGTGTCGAAATTATTGAAGCAACTGCTTGTAAAGATCACATACATATGCTGGTGAGTATTCCGCCGAAAATCAGTGTGTCTTCATTTGTGGGATATTTGAAAGGGAAAAGTAGCTTGATGATATTCGATCGGCATGCAAATTTAAAATATCGATACGGAAATCGAAAATTTTGGTGCACAGGTTTTTATGTAGATACAGTGGGAAGAAATAAGAAAGTAATTGAAGAATATATAAAAAACCAAATACAAGATGATATAGTCGCAGAACAATTAAGTTTGTTGGAGTATGTAGATCCATTTACAGGTGAAGAGGTAAAGCGTAAAAAGAAAAGAATGCGCTAGGAGGCCTTTAAGGTCTGGCCAGTGAAAGTAGTACAATTGGCGAACCGTTCAGTAGCCCTTTAGGGTTTGGTCAGTAACAAAGGCTTTCAGCCGTAGAACAAACCACCCGTTGTCACGGGTGGTTTTGATTGCGGGAAAATAGGCGAAATCCGAACGTTAGAGCGTATGAATAGATAAATGTAAAGAATTCGTGTTGACGAATATTGTCGAAAGGTGTAAGATGACGAGTGTAAAACAAGGGAGGATGACAATCTGTGATCTTTGAACAGCAATACAAAGAAATTCTTGCCATCGCTCGTGACATTTTTGCCCATCCTGAACTTGGCTATAAAGAAACGCGCACTAGTGAATTAGTCCGTACATTTATTGAACAGAAAAACCCCGCAGCTATCATTGAACCTTTTAGCACAACAGGGCTAAAAACGGAATTAACGACGGACAAGCATAAGACAATCGCGTTCATTGCCGAATTGGATGCGGTTTATGCGCCTAGCCACCATATGGCTGACAAAAAGACTGGCGCAGCCCATAACTGTGGCCATTATACACAAGTAGCCATTGCCCTTGCGTTGTACAATTATTTCGTACAAACTGGCGACCACATTCAGTTTGATTTTAATGTAGCTTTTATATTTGTTCCGGCAGAGGAATATCTTGATCTTGCTTACCGTGAAGAGTTGCTTAATAATGGCACGATTGGCCACTATGGCGGCAAACCAGAAGCGATGAGACTCGGAATGTTTGACAACATCGATGCGAGTATTTGCATTCATGCCATCGGTGGAGCATTTGAAAAACGGACTGTTGAAATCAATTGTGATTTAGCAGGTTTTTTGTATAAATATTATGACTTTATTGGCGAAGCAGCACATGCAGGCTTCGATCCGTTTGCTGCCAAAAATGCTTACAGCATGTCAACGTTGTTTAATGTTGCTTTAGGACTTGTACGCCAGCAGCTAAAAGACAGTGAAAATGTACGGATGAACCCGATTGTCTCAGCTAGCGATATGTCCACAAATGTGATTCCCAACGCGATTCGTATCGGCTCCGATTTGCGCACAAAGACGTTAGCCTATATGGGAGAAGTCGCTAAAAAAATGGACGCTGCTGCACGTGGAAGCGCCCACGCTCTTCAAGGCGAAGTCGCCATTCATACGCAAATGGGTTACCTCCCCTTTGTACAAGACCGTTACTTGTCCACCTTTGTAAAACAGGCGTTTGCAAAAACGGAGGAAGTAGAAGAGTTGCTCGAAAACAACGCGATTAGCGCAGCAGGTGATATTGGCGATTTGTCGTACATGATGCCATGTATTCAAATTGGCCACAGCGGTTTTGCAGGCACCATCCACGGCGACGATTTTATCGATGTTGATCCACATTTTCTGTTTGCAGTGTTCCCGCGGTTTCTCACTCAAGTATTTGCTGAGTTAAATGGAGTAGACTGGAGCCGTCTGTATAAACGGAGTTATGACGACTATTTAGCTGTAATTGAAACAGTGATGACGAGCAACACCAATTTATAAACGAACAGGGGTGCACTATGAAAGGCACATTTATTTACTTGCTTTTGTTTTCTCTAATTGTGATCGCCGTCTCTGAAATGATTGGCTTTCAAAGCATCGCGATTGGTCCCCTATCGATCAATCTGTTACCGCTATTATTTGCGATTTTAATTACAATGGTGTTTGCGTTTTCGATTTTTCGTAAAGGAATTCTTAAAAAAGTCTACAGTAAAAGCAATGTTTCCTTTTCAGGCACGTATTTAATTATCATTATGCTGCCACTTATGGCCCGCTACGGGGCAGATGTAGCCCCGCAAATCCGGGAAATTCTCAGTATTGGATGGATTTTCATTGTTCAAGAATTTGGCAATTTAGGCACAGTTTTATTAGGCTTGCCTGCTGCACTATTGCTAGGTTTGCGGCGTGAGGCGATTGGCGCCACGCTTGGAATTGGTCGCGAAGGCGAGCTCGCCTATATTTCTGAAAAATATACGTTAAACTCTGATGAAGGGAGAGGGGTCTTGTCGCTGTACATTATCGGTACGCTATTTGGTGCGATCTTTTTCAGCATTTTGCCGCCAGTTTTGTTGCATTTCGGATTTAGCGTTGAGTCGCTGGCCATTTCTGCGGGCGTTGGTTCAGGCAGTATGATGACAGCCGCCTCTTCATCACTCGTAGCAAGCCATCCAGACAAAGAGAGCATCATTCTTGCTTATGCTTCGGCAAGCCAACTACTCACAAGCTTTATTGGCACGTTTACGATGGTGTTTTTGGCGGCTCCTTTGCAACGGTTCATGTATCGCACGCTGACACGGAAGGAGGCTAAATGATGGAATTAATTATAAAAAATAAATATATGAAGATGAGCCTCATTCTTTTGCTCAGCATCATGTTGATTCTTTTTACCCATAGCATGAAGCTTCTGTTTCATCCTGGCTCGGTAGGGAGCATTTCGCTGATGACGGTAGCAGGCCTTGGCTCGCTGTGGCTGTTTTCATTGATTGGTTTGTTTATTGGCGATTTAGCCAAAAAACTTCCGATCGGCTTTGTTGCAAATTTTCCTGTTCTTGGCTGGGTTAGCATCACGTCCCTGACCCTATGTTTGTTGTTTGATGGATTTGTCCAAGCGATCCAAGCGGTTGATTTTTTGTCAATAACGACGCCGATTTTAACATATGCGGGCATTTCTGTTGCTGACCGCTTAGTCGAGTTGCGGAAGCTGTCTTGGAAAATTGCGATTGTGGCGATTTTTGTCTTTACAGGCACATATTTGGCAAGTGCCGTGCTAGCCGAGGTCGGTTTGCGTATCGCATCATAAATGAAAACAATCTCAATAAAAAACATCCATAGGGAAGCAATAGACATTCCTTATGGATGTTTTCTTTTCTAGTCATATTGAATAATGGGCTCTATTTTACACGCAGCTTAAAAAGTCATCATTGTTCCCAAGAAGCTTATAACATTGTTGTCGATAGAAGTACTCGTTGTTGTAACAATATCTAGGTAGAACGGAATGGAAAAGCTAGAATGAAGTGGAAAGGTTTCTTGTCACGTTCGTTTAACAATGATATAAGGTAAGAAAGGAGAGCAAATAGTAACCTTTAGTAAAACAAGTTTCATACGAAAGGGGAAATTTTTTAATGTCTTGGGATTATCACAAATACCTGCATATATATGCTCAGCATACCCATCATCAAGAGTCATTCATTGTAGGCAATAAAGAAGCGCTACTAGAATTAAGGAATTTAATCGATCAAGCCCTTAAAGAAGGGGAAGCCAAAGGCGTTTTTTTCCCATCAGATGAGGAGGGGTATCCATTATATGTTTCGTTAGTGGATAATGAGGACAGCTTTTTGTCTCTTGAAATGCCGTATACAGAGCAATTCGGCGATGATAATCAACATTTCCATTTTATAAATACACAAAATGATCCGAATGCCCCGTACTCACCGGCAACTTTGTTCAAAGAAGAGGAAAAAGGAGAGGAATAAAGCTCTCACCTTTTCTTTTTTAGTATAGTGTAGTTATGTTTTGAAGCTTTAAAGAGTAGGGGTGGTTCATTCGTCCGATTGTTAAACAATAGATTTCCTAATTCTATTTTTACGATAAATAAGTGGTTTGACTATTAGTTAGCTACGGCTTACAGCTGAGTTATTTGTTTGCAAAAAGGGCTGCTGACTGCCCGGCTGTATAGCCAGTCGAGAAAGCGCATGTAATGTTAAAACCGCCTGTATAGCCATGGATGTCGAGCACTTCCCCACAAAAATACAAGCCTGTTGTTTTTTTGGAGTGCATCGTTTTTGGCTCAATTTCTTTAATTGATACGCCGCCACCTGTGACAAATGCTTTTTCAATCGACAATGTCCCATCGGCATGTAATGGAAACGCGTCTAATGCTGATGCTAATTTTCGAAAGGCATCGTGTGGGGTATTGGCGCACATTTCACTGGAATCGATCTCTAATGACCCATATAAGTACAAAAGCAATCGCTCAGGGGCCACCCCTTTTAATGCTGTTTTTAACGTTTTTTTAGGCTCTGCCTTTGCCCGTTTGACGAGCGCTTGGAAAAGGCTCTCTGCCGATTGTTCGGGGAACAACTTAATCGTCATTGGGATCGTAGGCGTTTTGAACTTTTTCAGCGCCTTGACAACAAACTGGCTACAGCGTAATGCCGCGGGACCGGATATGCCGAAATGGGTAAAAATCATGTCGCCTTCATGGGAAATGATTTTTTTGCCGTTTGGCCTCAGTACCGCTAGTTCAATTCCGCGTAAAGACAGGCCTTGAAGAGACTGATCGCTGATAAAGGAATCGGCGAGTGTAATGGGCACTTCCGTCGGATAAAGCTCAGTAATTGTGTGGCCTGCTTTTTTGGCCCACGGGTATCCGTCGCCAGTAGATCCTGTGTGGGGCACTGATTTGCCGCCAGTAGCGATAATCAGCGCTTTTGTGCCAATGTGTTGCCCGTCTTCGAGTGCCACTCCAACTGCCTGGCCGTCTTCTACGATAATGTCGGCGACTCGGGCATTCGTACGGATGGTGACATCAAGTTTACGGATTTGTGCAAGCAGTGTGTCGACCACAGTTTGTGCTTTATCGTTAACAGGAAACATCCGTCCTCTGTCTTCTTCTTTTAAGCGAATTCCTAAGCCTTCAAAAAAAGCAATAATCGATTCATTGTCAAATACAGCGAATGGGCTATGCATAAAGCGGCCATTCCCTGGAATGTTTTCAATCAACTGTTTCCTTTCCATCCTGTTGGTGACATTGCAGCGTCCCCCGCCTGAAATCGCAAGTTTGCGACCGAGTTTGTTGCCTTTATCGAGCAAGAGGACGTGTGCCCCTTGTTGCGCAGCGGCGACAGAAGCCATCAGGCCAGAGGGTCCGCCGCCGACTATAATTACATCGTAGTTGTCCATTCATTTCATCCTCACTTTTTTCACTCTTACCATTGTACACAAAAAAATAGAAAACAAAAGGGCAAAACAAGCAGGAGGTAACGGTTTTTAAAGCGAAATAAAAGATGGACCGATTTGGAGATTGGAGTGGAAGCAATGGAAGGAATCGCAACGAAGAAATTAGAAACGTTACAAACACAAGTCATCGAATGGCGCAGGTATCTTCATGCAAACCCAGAGTTGTCGTTTGAGGAAGTAGAAACGCCTGCTTTTATCGTACAGAAATTAAAGGAAATTGGATTTACAGATATACGCGAACATGTAGGCGGTCGCGGTGTGGTAGCAAAGCTCCACGGCAAAAAGCCAGGACCGACAATCGCTTTTCGTGCTGATTTTGACGCATTGCCGATTCATGAAGAAAATGATGTTTCTTATGCATCGACGAAGCCAGGCGTTATGCACGCTTGTGGGCATGATGGCCACACAGCTGCTTTGTTAGGTGTTGCGGCAACGTTGTTTGACCAAGTAGATGAGCTTCGTGGGACAATCGTGTTTTTGTTCCAGCACGCTGAGGAAAAACCTCCTGGCGGCGCCCGTGAAATGATTGCTGACGGATGTTTAGAAGGGGTTGATGCCGTATTTGGCGCCCACGTATCCTCGCAAATTCCACTTGGGCAAATAAATGCAAGCCCTGGAGCAGTTATGGCAGCAGTTGATGCGTTTACTGTGAATATACAAGGAAAAGGCGGGCACGGCGCCCATCCTCATTCGACGATTGATTCGATTGTGATTGGCAGCCAGCTTGTCAATGATTTGCAAACCATTGTTAGCCGCCGCATCAATCCTATGGATACGGCCGTTGTCACAGTTGGCGTCTTCCAAGCAGGCACAGCGTTCAACGTAATTGCAGATACGGCGCGAATTGAAGGAACAGTGCGCACCTTTCAAGAAGAAACGCGCGCTTTCATAGAAGAAGAAATTCGGGCGATTGTTTCTGGGAAGGAGCATGGCGGCCATGTCACTTGCACGATTGATTATTTAAATGGCTATCCGCCGCTTGTAAATGCCGAAAAAGAAACAGAATTCATTCGCGACTTGGCAAAAGGGGTTTTTGGGGAAGGTAATGTATTAATGTTGCCAGCTGCACTTGGGGGCGAGGATTTTGCCTATTACTTAGAAGAAAAGCCTGGGTGCTTTTTCCACGTTGGCGGCCGGACGGAAGAAGAACGGACGCAATTTCCTCATCACCACCCTCGTTTTGATTTTGATGAACGGGCACTTTTCCATATTGGCGAAATGTTTTTGGCCATTGCGAATCAGTATTTGCGTAGCCACTAAAGCAGATCACTCAGACTAGAAAACAATTGTCAGCTTAGGAAAGAAGGGGAATGAGCCTGTTGGCTACAGTCTAAGCAAACGTAACCGTTATGGTTCGCTTGCTTTAGTGCTCCTTTGGGAAATGGTTTGCAAACCGCTGAGTGGCTGCTCGCTAAAGTGTAAGCAGTCGTATAAGATTCTGTTTCAATCGAAGTTCTCCTGATTAAGTAGCAAACTAGAAGGGAATGAGCTGAGAAAAGGAGAGGTGGGTAAAATGAAGCGTTATACAATTGATACAAGCAAACATAGTGACATGATTGACATTACCGCCCAAGTTGAAGCGGCTGTCAAAGCAAGTGGTGTCCATTCAGGTATAGCCATTGTCCAGTCGTTGCATACAACGGCTGGCATTACCGTCAATGAAAATGCTGATCCAGATGTTGTCATTGATTTTTTGCGCCGCCTTGATGAAGTTTTCCCATGGGAACACCCACAGGACCGCCACATGGAAGGAAATACGGCGGCTCATTTGAAAACATCGACTGTAGGGTCGTCACAAACGGTTTTAATTGACGGTGGCCGGCTTGTGCTTGGCACATGGCAAGGCATTTATTTTTGTGAATTTGATGGCCCCCGTGCAAACCGGTCGTTTGTTGTCCAAGTCATAGAGGGCAGATTATGATTCAGGCAGAAGCCGTATGGAACGGCAAGGCGGCTCTTGGAGAAGGCCCTTTATGGGATGAAGGAGAGCAAGTTCTCTACTGGGTAGATATTGATGGTTATAAGCTCCATCGCTTTCACCCTAAAACAAATGACGATCAACAGCTTTCGTTTGCCCAACATGTGTCAGCAATTGTCAAAAAGGCTGGTGGCGGTTTTGTCCTTGCGATGGGGGATGGCCTATACTTATATGAGGAAGAACGGCTGACGCCTTATTTCCTCTTGCCGCAAGGGGGAAAGCAGCTCCGTTTTAATGATGCAAAATGCGATCCTGCTGGAAGGTTATGGGCAGGAACGATGGCGTTTGACTGTCATTCGCCGATTGGCGCTCTTTATTGCCTTGACCATAACGGCCAGATAAGCAAAGCGCTTTCCGGACTTGCCATTTCAAACGGGCTTGCGTGGGACGAAGAGAAAGGGCTGCTCTACCATAATGAAACTGCGAGTGCGTCCACGACAGCTTACCGTTTCGATGAACAGACAGGGGAAATGTCGGAACCACGTATAATTGACATTCCTTATCAATCTTATAACGGCAGTCCAGACGGCATGGCAATTGATGAAAACGGCCATTTGTGGATTGCTTTGTATGGAGCTGGTAAAGTGATTTGCGTAGACCCCGATAACGGGAATGTACTTGAGGAAGTCGTTGTGCCAGCAACGAATGTAACTTCTTGTGCATTTGGCGGGGAAGACTACAGGACGTTGTATGTGACGACAGCCGACAAGCACGGAGAGCCTGAAGGAGGCAGCCTATTTGCCGCCAGAGTAGAAAGCGCAGGCTTGCCGGCACACGCCTACCTCTCACGGAAATAGCGTAATAGAAACCAGCTGCCCTTGGGGTGGCTGGTTTTCGTGTGCACATGGTATGAACTTTTTCGATCGTTTTTATAAAGAGAAGCAATTCTTGTTAATCTATGCTAAAATGCGAAAGAGGTCGCCTCGTCTTGAGGCGTGTCGAAATAACGTACGAATGAATGAAATGTGAACGATGTAGAAACGGGGGAAGTCATGGCTGCTTCAAAGCTCATGCAAGGAACGAAAGTATTGACCGTGGCGACGCTAACGTCAAAATTGATTGGTTTTGTTTATGTCATTCCTTTTACGGCACTTGTTGGTTTACAAGGGAATGCCCTCTATCAAAATGGCTATACACCGTATTCGATTTTACTTACATTATCGACGCTTGGCGTGCCTGTTGCCATGTCTAAGTATGTTTCAAAATACCACGCTCTAGGCGATTATGAAACAGCGCACCGCTTGTTCAAGTCGGGGATTTGGTTTATGGCCGTTACAGGCCTTCTTGCATTTTTAGTCATGTTTTTAGGCGCTCCTGCCCTTGCGTCGCTTAGTTATCAACCTAGTGAAACAGATCAGTATACGTTTGACAACGTTGTCTATGTGATCCGCATGGTTAGTTTTGCGCTGCTTATTATTCCAATAATGGCGATTGTCCGCGGCTATTTGCAAGGGTTTCAACAAATGGTGCCGACATCCGTTTCGCAAGTCGTTGAGCAGCTTGTCCGGGTTGTCTTTATTTTAGCGGCTTCGTTTGCTGTCATGTCTATCGGCAGCGGCGATTTGCCACGTGCCGTCGGTTTTGCGACGTTTGGCGCTTTTGTCGGCGGAATTGGCGGAATGGCTACGTTGCTTTATTTTTATTTCAAACAGCGTCCTACGATTTTGGCACGTGTACAAAGCCACCCTGCCAAAGAAAGACAAACGCTTCCGAGCATGTATAAGGAACTGATTTCTTATGCATTGCCTCTTTCTTTTGTCGGCTTGGCGATTCCTTTTTTCCAGGCTGTCGACTTGTATTCGATTGAGGGGGCGCTTTCTGGGACAGAGTATGCCAGCGAAGCGAAAGCGTTTGTCGGCGCTTTAACAGGAGTGGCCCATAAAATTGTCCTTATCCCAATGGCGCTAGCAACGGCATTATCAATTACGTTAGTGCCGACGATTACAAAAGCATACGTTAATCAAGACAATAAGCTTTTACAAAGCTATATTACGCAAACGTACCAAGTGATTTTATTTATTGGCATCCCAGCGGCGATTGGTATGTCTGTTCTAGCAGAGCCAATTTATTTTGCGCTATTCGGCAGTGCGAACTTGGAGCTAGGAGCGAAAACGCTAGGTTTTTACGCGCCGGCAACATTGTTTTTTTCTATATATGCCGTAACTGGTTCGATTTTGCAAGGAATGGATCGGCAAAGGAACGCTGTTTTGTCCCTTGTCGTCGGGCTCGTTTTAAAGCTAGGGCTTACTTATGTATTTTTAAAATGGTTCGGGCCATATGGCGCGATTTGGACAACTTATATTGGTTTCGGGGTAGGCATTGCCTTAAATGTTTATTTCATCGGCCGATTTGCTAAATTTGACTATACGTTTATTTATCGAAGAACGGTGCTGATCTTTATATTTGCCGCTATTATGGGAGCTGCGGTATGGGTATTTGACAATGGGCTTGCAGCTTTATTTCCAGAGTTGTCCCGTGTGACAACGTTTATCGTCTTACTTGTTAGCATCGGCGTTGGTTTAATTGTTTACTTCTATTTGGCCATCCGTTCCCATTTGGCTGGAAAAGTGCTTGGAGAGCGGTTTAAATTGTAACGTAGCTCATTTGTGCACACATAAAACAGATTGAATGGACTTGTTTCAATTTAGTCTTGGCAGACCAAAGCGGCGGCAAAGCTTGTTTATCGGCAAGGAGCATGACTTGTTCCGCAACTTTCCCATAAACTAGATGATTTTCGACATTTGTTTATAAGAAAACCCTCTTTTTCATGGGGACAAGCTTTGATATAATGAAGCAAGTTTATTCCGATTTAATGGGCGGTTTGACTCTTGCCTTCAGCGTAAGCTTTTGCGCGGGCCGCTGCCACGTTTAAAAGGCCCATAGGAGGACTAAAGTGAACTATTCCTTTCGCAAAGACAATGATTGGGTATTGATTGGAGCAACGGTTGCACTGACATTGTTTGGCTTATTAATGGTATACAGCGCTAGTTATGTGGAAGGTTATTTTTTGGAAACGCCGAATCCATATTACTATGTAACGAGGCAAGCGGTTTGGCTTGTCCTTGCCATTGCAGTGTTTTTGGTTGTGATGCATTTTCAATACCGACATTATAAAAAATTAACGCCTGCCATTGTGGTCATAGCGCTCTGTTTGCTTGTGCTTGTATTAGTAATCGGCGGAGGCAGCGAAGTCGGTGCGACACGGTGGATTCGTATCGGACCGATGAATTTGCAGCCTTCGGAGTTTGTGAAAATCGGAATGGCGATTTATCTTGCCCAAGTGTATTCGCAAAAACAAGCCTATATCAATGACTTTGTCAGAGGCATTTTGCCGCCGCTTATTATTGTCGGCGTTGCGTTTGCCCTCATTATGCGCCAACCTGACCTTGGGACAGGCACGTCAATATTGATGACAGCTATTCTTATGGTGTTCGTATCAGGGGCAAGGTGGAAGCATTTAATAGGCCTTGGGTTAGTGGGCGCTACGGTATTTGCTGCACTTGCGGTTTTTGAACCGTATCGGCTTGAGCGCCTTACGTCATTTGTCAATCCGTTTGCAAGCCCGGACGATAGCGGTTTTCAGCTTATTAACGGCTATTTGGCTATTTCAAATGGAGGCGTTACAGGCCTTGGCCTAGGGCAAAGCCTACAAAAGATGCGGATGCTTCCTGAAGGACATACCGATTTTATTTTAGCGGTCATTTCTGAAGAGTTGGGGCTTCTTGGCCTTGTGTTTATATTTGGTTGCTATGCGATCATCTTGTTTCGTGGGATATCGATTGGCGCCAAATGCAAAAATCCGTTTGGCAGTTTGCTCGCCTTTGGGATTGTGTTTCAGCTTGCGATTCAAATCATTTTTAATGTCGGAGCTGTTTCCGGCATGCTTCCGATTACAGGCATTACATTGCCTCTTGTATCATATGGGGGGACATCGCTGCTCATTACTCTTGTGGCAATCGCGATTTTGGCGAACATTCATCAAACCAACATGAGACAAGCACGCAAACAAGCTTCAGGCGAATCGCTATCAGCATAGATGGAGGCTATCAATGGAACGAAAACATACGGGGATTGATTATACGCTGTTGTTTCTGCTGTTTTTGCTTATGTGCGTCAGCTTAGTAGCAATTTACAGCGGAGCGGGGCAGTATTTTTCCGATGACCCCACTTATTTCGTCGTTAGACAATTAATATGGTACGGTATTGGTGCGGTCGTTATTGTCGCCGTAATGTTGGTTGACTTTGACTTGTTTCGAAACTTCTCCATTCCTGTTTATGCAATAGGGATGGTTTTGCTTTTGGCCGTCGAGTTTTTTGGAGTCGAACGGAACGGCGCCCAACGCTGGATTTTTGGTATTCAGCCATCCGAGTTTATGAAGATTTTCCTTATATTGGCACTTGCCCATTTATTATACAAGCTGACAAAGGATAAGCAAAAGCGGACTTTCAAAGAAGACATGGTCGTGCTTGGAAAAATATTGCTCGTCAGCCTACCGCCGTTTTTTCTTATTCTAAAGCAACCTGACCTCGGAACAGCGCTCGTAATTGGGTCCGTAATTGCGACGATGTTGTTGATGTCAGGCATACGTTGGCGGATTTTGCTGTCACTTGTTGGGATGGCGATTGTAGGTGTTGCCTTTCTCGTGTACATGCACGAAGCTCATTTTGAGTTTTTTAGCGAATATTTGATTGAGCCTCACCAGCTTGACCGGATTTATGGCTGGCTTGATCCAGACAGCGACACGAGTGGGATTGGCTATCAATTAAACCAGGCGATTTTAGGGATTGGTTCAGGCCAATTGTTTGGCGCTGGTTTTATGGAAGGCATGCAGACGCAAAGCGATGTGATCCCTGAGATTCATACGGACTTTGTGTTTACGGTAATCGGCGAGGAATTCGGCTTTTTAGGGGCAATGGTTTTGCTCGTTATTTACTTTTTGTTGTTTTACCGCATGATTATGATTTCGTTGACGTGCAACAACCTCTATGGTTCTTACTTAGTAGCGGGCGTTGTTGGCTTGCTCGTTTTTCAAGTGTTTCAAAACATTGCCATGACGATTGGCCTTATGCCAATTACGGGACTTGCTTTGCCATTCATTAGCTATGGCGGAAGCGCATTGCTAACGAATATGATGGCGGTTGGTATCGTTCTAAATGTCCATTATCGTACGAAAAATTACATGTTTACAAGTGAAGACACATTTAGCTGAAACCACGTTGTTTCAGCTTTTCTTAAAGTGAGGGGGCTTTTTCGATGAGGCTTGATAAAATGCTAGCCAATGCCGGATATGGCACGAGGAACGAAGTGAAAAAAGCACTCAAACAAGGAGTGGTCGAAGTCGACGGTGCCGTTGTGAAAGACGGGAAGCTCCACGTGCAACCAGAGCGACAATCTGTTTGCTATGCCGGCACCCCTGTCCGTTACAAAGCCGAACTTTATTTAATGCTCAACAAACCAGCGGGCGTTGTGACGGCGACAGAAGACGCGAGGCAGAAAACGGTTCTTGAATTAGTGAAAAATGAATGGGGACATATGAAGCCTTTTCCAGTCGGAAGGTTAGATAAAGACACAACCGGATTGTTGTTGTTAACGACAGACGGGGGCTTTTCCCATGAGCTGATGGCGCCGAAAAAACATGTTGCTAAAGAGTACCGCGCTCTAGTTGAAGGAAAAGTGACACAAGCCGACGTTGAAGCATTCAAAAACGGTGTTGTTCTTGATGACGGCTACTGTACAAAGCCAGCGCAACTAGAAATTGAAGAATCTGGTCCTTTGTCTGCGATATCGCTAGAACTGACAGAAGGAAAATTCCACCAAGTGAAACGCATGTTTGCAGCAGTTGGCAAAAAAGTCATCAAACTGGAACGAGTACGGATTGGCAGTTTGATGCTTGACTCAAGCTTGCCAAAAGGCGGTTATCGTGAGCTAACGCCAGCAGAAATACAGCTGGCGAAAACCCCGTATATTAAAAAGAAAAGCCTTTGAAACCATGGTTTCAAAGGCTTTTTCCCTCATATTATGACACTTTTGTTTTTTTACTAGTTGCTTTCCATTTACCCCTGGCAGAACTTGTGACTAAATTATTGTACTCCAATACATTTAAATCTCGCTGCACAGTGCGCTGTGTGATGCCGAACTCTTCAACTAATTCATTCGTCGTGACAGTTCCCTTCTGTTTGATGTACAAGTAGATGGACTTAATTCGAGTCAGCATACGATCAGTTGAAGTTTGCAAAAAACCACTCCTTCTTCGTCTTCGTCTCCTATACCTTATAGCTATCCTATGCATGAGCGCATCTGGCAGAACCGAGATTCGTCGCATAGGGGCGTCAGGTGAGGCGATGGTCCTATGTTTTCGTGCATCTTCCCGTTTGCAAATGTAGGTGCAATTTGGGATACTTCTAGTGTACACGAAAACAAGCAAAAGCGCAAAGAAGAAATCATGTAAATTCTTGGACATTTACACTGTAAAGACAATGAAAAAAGTGTAAAACCCGAACGTTTACAAAGTGAAAAGGGGAAATTTTATGGTAAACGGAATTAACCACATGACGTTTTCAGTAAGCAATATGGATAAAGCGGTTTCTTTTTATAAACATGTCTTTATGGAAGCACCTCTTGTCTTAGGAGAAAAAACAGCCTATTTTACCATTGGCGGCATTTGGCTTGCGCTTAATTTGCAACCAGACATTGATAGAAATGAAATCAGGCAGTCGTATACTCATATTGCTTTCTCGATTGAGGAGTCGCAGCTAGACGCTTTTTATACTCGTTTACTGGAAGCCGGAGCCGATATTCTCCCTGGAAGGAAACGGCAAGTGGAGACTGAGGGAAAATCCATTTATTTCCGTGACCCTGATGGCCATTTGTTGGAAGTCCATACTGGCACACTTGCCGAACGGTTGGCACACTACGCAAAAACTGCGCCTGACATGCTCGTAAACAAAGACAATCAAAATAAGAAGTAGGGAGCTCTCCCTTTTATAATCCAGTACGAAGGCAAGCTTCGGCAGTATGAATTCGAGAAAGGCGCTTCATCGATATTGCCGTCTACTCTATTTTGCGGGAAGAACGGCAAGGGCGCATCAATAGCAGCAAATGAGTGCTTCTTTGCATAGTTAAGCCGTACAGAGGATCACTCGTACGGCTAAAGGCGCTATCTACGATTAAGAGAGGTTTATCAGAAGGCGCCGAAGCGGCTGCCTGCGGCCACACCCTTAGGAGATATGCGTTCAATCTCTACCAGATCGTCGATTGTCAGCTTTACTTGCAGCGCGCCAAAGTTCTCTTGCACACGCTCCAATCGTTTTGTTCCCGGTATCGGTACGATTTGCTCGCCCCGTGCTAGGAGCCAGGCTAAACTCAATTGGGCAGGGGTACAGCCTTTTTGGGAGGCCATGCTCTCAATGAGCGAGACGACCTCAACGTTCTTGGTGAAGTTCTCGCCCTGAAACCGCGGAAAATGCGACGATAGTCGTCTTCCGGCAAATCTTCGAATTTCTTGATCTGGCCGGTTAGGAAGCCGCGGCCAAGGGGGCTGTAAGGGACTAGACCGATGCCCAGCTCCTTAAGGACCGGGAGAACCTCATCTTCCACTTCCCTGCTCCATAGGGAATATTCGGTTTCGACGGCGGAAATGGGATGCACCGCATGAGCCCGTCTAATCAGATCAGCTGGTGCCTCCGACAATCCAATAAACCTGATTTTCCCTTGCTTTATGAGGTCAGCCATCGTCCCGATCGTTTCTTCGATGGGAATATGGGGGTCGGGTCGATGCTGGTAATAGAGATCAATGTAATCTAGCCCCAGGCTGTAGAGGCTGGCATCAACGGATTTCTTAATGTAAGCAGGATCTCCTTTTGGTCCTTGCCCGTGTGTAATTCCGAACTTGGTTGCAATAACGGCCTGATCGCGCCGACCTTTAAGGGCACGGCCGACAAGCTTCTCGTTTTCACCGAACCGTCCAAGCAGGAATTCCGTCCCATATAGGTCAGCCGTATCAAACATCGTCACGCCGATATCGAGTGCTCCCTGAATCGTTCGCACCGATTCATTGTTGTCAGGCATCATCATCGTTCCCAGGCCGATGGCCGACACTTCAAGTCCTTCATTTCCCCGTTTTCTTTGTTGTAGCATAGGGCTCCCTCATTTCGGATTAGATTCGAACATGAGCCTATTCTAATCGATCCTACCCAAGGCAACCACACAACGCTTTTACTAGTAAAAATACTAATAGTCTGAAGTTGGATCAGCTGTAACTGGCGTGTAAATGCAAATGTGGACATCCGGGTTATCTGCTAAATTGACCAATGATTGAATATCATAAGAAACAGGTTGATGGGCACCGGGGGGCTGTAAAAATACTCGTTTTACTTTTTTGAGTTGAACATCGTACTGTTTCCAGATTCGTTCGAATTCGGCGTAGTTCTGAAGTAGATGTTCTACTGTCGTCTCAAACCAAGGGTCACCTCGGTGTTTATCGTAATACGTTCGGAACACACCTACCGAGTAATTCGAGAATTCTTCTATATTTACAATACGACGTCGCATTTCCGTATCTTCGAATAACAAACGAATGAAATAACGTTCTTGCACAGGAATGGAGGTGAAGTCGAAAAACATTTCCTGAGCTGCCTTGTTCCAAGCAAGCACCTCGGTTCTCTCATTGGTGATATGAGAAGGGTACGCCAGTTGATCGATAATCTTCTGAATTTGGGGATCCACGAGAGCCGGGGCCGCTAGAAGCGTCTCAGATGCATGAGTGTTCCAGAGCTGGAATAAATGACTCTTCTCAGCTGGAGATAATTGAAGAGCTTGAGCGATGCTGTTGATCACCTCTCTGGAAGGGTTCAAATCCCGTCCTTGTTCCAGCCACGTATAGTAGGTGACGCTTACGCCTGCTAGTACGGATACTTCCTCTCGCCGTAGTCCAGGCGTTTTCCGTTGCCCGCTTGCGTACTTTAGGCCCGCCCCTTCAGGGGAAAGTCGTTCTCTGCGTGATTTGAGAAACAAACCCATCGCTTTTGCTTTGTGGTTCATAACAGTCATAGTCGATCACCTCCTGAATGTTTGGTATGGAATTGAGCTATTTATTTGATAACAAAAGAGTCGTTTTTAAACTACGTTACCCATTTTACATTTCTAAGCCGAGAAAACAAAGCCCTGACCTTTAGGCATAGGATGAATAGGCTTAGGGCAAGGAATGTCTTGAGATAGTTTAATGGCCCTACGTACTTTTTGTTAGAGTTACTATGAAAGATATATATGTGGTATAAGTTTTGTATGTTCGTTAACGGAGCTATTGGCGATTATAAATAAACAGCAAGTTTTTCGGACAACCCTACAAAACGGTGCAATCGAAGTCGGGAGTTTGCTTTAGAAACTTGCTATTCTACACCTGAAGGGAGGTTGTTCATGTGGATTGGCTAGCGAATTTGAACAGGGCTATGCAATACATTGAAGATCATCTTGCTGACGATCTTGACTTGAAGGAGGCCGCTAGGCAAGCTTGTTGTTCAGACTACCATTTTTCGAGAATGTTTTCATTTCTTGCTGGGATTCCGTTATCTGAATACATTCGCCGTAGACGTCTAACACTAGCTGCATTCGAGCTTCAGACTAGCGATTCAAGAGTGATGGATGTGGCGATCAAGTATGGCTACAGCTCAGCGGACGCCTTTTCCAGAGCCTTTCAAGCATTGCATGGGATGACGCCGTCACTGGCAAAATCCAATGGTCATTCATTAAAAGCTTATCCACGTATGACTTTCCAATTAACCGTTCAGGGAGGAAGCGTCATGCATTATCGTATCGTAGAGAAGGAAGCATTCCGAATCGTCGGTATTACGAAAAGGGTACCTATCCAATTTCACGGCGTCAATTCGGAAATCGAGTCGATGTGGAGTCGTTTAACATCAGAAGATATCGCGCAGCTCAAAGCCCTTTCGAATCTGGAACCGCATGGACTGGTTCAAGCCTCGGTGAATTTTTCGGAGGAGCGGATGGAGGAAAAGGGATTGCTTGATCACTATATCGGCGTGGCAACCAGCAAGGAGTGTCCTGAACACTTGACGAAGTTGGAGGTTTCCAAAAGGACTTGGGCTGTATTCGAAGCGGTCGGCCCTTTTCCAGATACGTTGCAGAACGTCTGGGGGCGTATTTATTCGGAATGGTTTCCCTCTGCCAGCTACGAGTTGGCAAGAGGGCCAGAGATGCTATGGAATGAAAGCAAAGAATTAACCTCGCCAACGTTTCGAAGTGAAATTTGGATACCTGTCATTAAAAAACAAGTCTGACCTATTCTGTGAAAAAACGCGATTCAGGAAGAGGGGCTGTCCATAAGGTCCGTTACATAACCTTATGGGCAGTCTTTTTGGTTATCCTAAGCAGGCGCAACAACATGAGTGAAGTGTACCGAAAGTCAGCTGTATCTACTAATTAAACTCAAGAAATTGGTGAACACTTTAGGTGATAATGATCCTCTATTCGGATTGGTACAGGTCGGTCGATAAATAGCGCTCGCCTGTATCACATGCGATAGCAACGACATGATCGTCTTTGTCAAGCGTCTTGGCCATTTCCAGTGCCGCAAAGCAAGCAGCTCCAGAAGAAGGGCCGACAAGAATGCCTTCAAGCCGTGCCAAGTCTTTTGCTGTCTTGTAAGCATCTTCATCTACGATCCGCCTAATTTGATCATAAATAGCTGTATTTAGGATGGGCGGGACAAATCCAGGGCTCGTACCGACAAGCTTATGTGGGCCAGGCTTGCCACCAGACAATACAGGTGATCCAGCCGGCTCCACAACATGAATAAGGGCATCAGGGTAATAGGATTTAAGCACCTCTCCTGTGCCGGTAATTGTACCGCCCGTACCAGAGGCTGCGACAAACCCTGAAAGTTTGGCGCCAATTGCATCTAAGTCTTGTTTAATTTCTAACGCAGTGGTATGGCGGTGGGCATCAGGGTTTGCTTCATTTTCAAATTGCATTGGCATGAAAGACCCAGGAATGCTATCGGCAAGCTCCTTGGCTTTTTCGATTGCTCCAGGCATTTTTTTATCGCCTTCCGTTAGCACGACTTCAGCACCATATGCCTTTAGTAAATTGATCCGTTCTTGGCTCATTGTGTCAGGCATGACGAGAATAGCGCGATAGCCGCGAGCCGCAGCGTTCATAGCCAAGCCAATCCCAGTATTTCCACTCGTTGGCTCAATAATGGTGGAACCAGGTTGCAAATGGCCATCCTTTTCTGCTTGAATAATCATGGAAAAGGCAGCACGGTCTTTCACGCTGCCGCTCGGGTTATTCATTTCTAATTTTAAATAGACAGATGCGCCTTTACCATCAGCCAGTTTGTTTAAACGGACCATGGGCGTCTGTCCAATTAAGTCAGCGATATTGTCTACTACTCGCATCAGTAATCACCTCTTTAAAGTTCCATTTATTTAGTTTAACATAAATAAGGCAAGCCAGCTTATTGAACGCTTAGGAGGACAACATGAACGAACTACACTATTTTTTAGCTTTGCCCCTTTCTGCCGATATTCAATCGGCCATTTGTTCACATACTCGCCGCTTTGTCCAAGAAGAGCGATTTAAAAAGTGGGTCCATCCGGCTGATTATCATTTAACCTATCATTTTTTTGGTTCCTTACAAGCAAAAAAGTGGGCAGAAACGGAAAAAGAGCTTGCCCGATTAACTGCAACGTTCACGCCGTTTGTGTTGCAGTTTGGCGAATACGGAACATTCGGCAAGGAAAACAGTCCGAGAATTTTTTACATGAAGCCTAACCCAATAGAAGATACGCTAATGGAACAACACGCCCAAGTTGTGGCGTTATTGGCGCAACTTGGTTATCCAGTCGACAGCCGTCCGTTTTCTCCACATGTCACGATCGCCCGCAAATGGGTTGATATAAAGCCCTACGTACAGCCGCCATCTCGTTTTCGTTACTCAGAAAAAGTGGGGCGCTTGTGTTTGTATAAAACCGTTACTGGACAAACTCCGAAATATGAAGAAGTCTGTTCGTTTCCGTTTTTAGGTAGGGAAGAGCAGTGAAGTGGCTGCGTTTTGTTTTGCAAATTATTGGGCTATTCATCTTTGATCGCATTGGCGGGTGGCTTGCCGCTGCTCTTCATCTACCACTATCAGGAAGCCTAGTTGGCATGATGCTCTTGTTCGTGCTCCTTGTCACTGGCGTGGTGAAAAGCAAGTGGCTAGAAGACGGTGCGTTGGCTTTGCTTGCATTTTTACTGCTTTTTTTTGTGCCGACAACAGTGGGGATTATCGCTGAGCCTGCTTTGTTTTCAACGCAAGGCTTGTTGTTGGTCGGTGTGACAATCGTAAGTACTTGTGCAGTCATGGTTGTAACGGGTTATGTTGGACAATTATTAGCAACGAAAGAGGAGAAGGGGGGATCGGCCCATGCTGAACAATCTGACCACCACCTTGGCCGCTAGCGGAGCTACGCTTATCGTCTTTTTGGCGGCAGTTGCCCTCTATAAACGAAAAAAAACGCTGTTGTTTTTGCCTTTGCTTGTGACGACAGCTATATCCGTTTTATTTTTATTGCTTAGCGGCATTACGTATCAACATTATCAGGAGGCGGTGAGCTGGATATCGTCTTTCCTTGGACCGGCTGTAGTTGCATTAGCCATTCCTTTGTACAGGCAGTTACCGCTAATAAAGAAATATTTTCGCCCTCTTATCATTAGCATTACAACTGGGGCGCTGTTTGGCGTCGTGAGTGGCTTTATGCTTGGCGCACTAGTTGGATTAAAAATGGCGTTTCTTCAGCCTTTGTTGACGAAGTCCGTCACTGCCCCAGTGGCGATGGATATAATGGCGCTTTTAAATGGAAATACAACACTAGCAGCGATTTTAGTGACAATCGCCGGGCTGACAGGCGCGATTGTGTCAGGAACTTTATTTAAATGGACTCATATTTCACACTTTATTGGCAGAGGCGTAGCTTTTGGCGCTAGTGCCCATGCAATAGGAACCGCAAAAGCGCTTGAGCATTCTGAAGCAGAAGGGGCCATTTCTTCCATTGCAATGATCGTTTGTGCGATTATCGTTTCGATTGCGGTGCCGGTTGGGGAGACGATTTTATTGACGATGGGGTGGTAACCGGCCTTTGTTTACAAGTAGACATTTGTTTTTTGATTCTCTTGTATTTATAGGGGATGATAGTAAAAATAACCATAACGATCGAATGATGATAAATAGATGAAAATCGAAGAAAACGCTTCCTTCTTTGTATGATCATTTAGTATGATCGTTTTAGATAATCGTATCTCCAGTTGACGTTCTGGAAATGATTTTTTCCATTAAAGGAGGCTACAACAGTGAATCAACAAATGAGCAGAGCAATTTTGAATTCCGAATGGTACAACGGTTCTGTTAAAACTGCTTGGAGTCGCTATTTAAGGAATGAGGAGATCTTGCAAACTGATTTGAGAAGTGAGATTGCTCATTCATGGGAAACATCTAAAGATTTAGGGGTTAATCCGTTTCAAAGCCGAATAAACGAAGTCATAAACGATCAGACGCTTGCCATCCGATTGAAACATAATAAGCAGTTGTTGTCTTACGCATCCCCGCGCATTCAGCAGCTCCTTGATTTATTTGATGATTCGAAGACGGTCCTATCTATTGCTGATAAAGATGGAACGATTCTGAAATCTGTAGGGGAAAAAAACGTTTTAAAAAGAGCAGAGAAGCGCTATATTTTTGCAGGGGGCACTTGGACCGAGAAGTCTGCAGGCACAAATGCAGTGGGGATGGTTCTGAGAACGAAGCAATCGTCTCAAGTCTTGTTTTCTGAGCATTTTTGTGAAAATGTACACGATTGGTACTGTGTTGCTTTTCCTATCTTAACTCCTTTTACGAAAGAATTACTAGGCATTGTGAATCTCGCAGGCAATGCAAGTGATGTTCATCGCCATTCAATTGGTTATGCACTGGCTGAAGCGAAAAATATGGCTCTATCGCTCGAGCGCCATTTTTTCGAATATGCTTTACAGCATCAGCTATTTTTACACACAGCACTGGAAAAGATGGATCACATCGTGTTGTCTGTAGATTTAAGCGATCAAATTCTTACCCGAAATGAGATAGCGAATCGAAGTGAACGGTTTCAAAACGAGACGTCCATAGCCAGCTTTCCTGAATTAAAAGCATTAGTGGATAACGTTCGGACAAATGGCCAGCAAATCGTAAATGAACAAATTCAAGACGGATCAACAAATAAACGCTATCAAGTTTCCATTTACCCAGTTCGTTTTCAAGACCATCTTTATGGAGTTGTTATTTTTCTTCAGCAAGATCATAGAGTGGTCAACAAAAAGAAGCCGTCTCCTATAAAAGCGCCAACGCGTTACCGTTTTTCCAATATGGTCGGCGTGTCCCCAACCTTTCAGGCGCTATTAAAGCAAGCGGAAAAAGCGGCGTGCTTGCGAGCTACTATATTTATATCGGGCGAAACGGGGACAGGGAAGGAAGTGTTGGCGCAAGCGATCCACCAAGCGAGTGATCGTGGCGGCAAACCATTTGTTGCGATTAATTGTGGGGCGGTTCCACCGAGCTTGCTTGAAAGTGAGCTTTCTGGCTATGAAGCAGGTGCTTTTACTGGCAGTAAAGCAAAGGGAAGTGCAGGAAAGTTTGAACAAGCAAATGGCGGCACCATCTTTTTAGATGAAATTGGCGATATGCCATTAGATTTACAAGTCCATTTGCTGCGTATTTTAGAGGAACGGGTCGTGACGCGGATTGGTGGCAGCGTGCCGATACCTGTTGATGTACGAGTCATATCTGCTACAAATAAAGATTTAAAGGAAGCGGTGCAAAAAGGTACATTTCGTGAAGATTTATATTATCGTTTATGTGTCCTGCAAATGGAGCTTCCGCCATTAAGGGAGCGGATTGAAGACATACCTGTGTTAATTCAATCTTTCTTGCCTGTTCTTTGCCAGGAATTTGGAAAACAGTCGATTAGCTTAACTAGGGAAACGTTAAGCATCCTCGAAAATTATCATTGGCCGGGAAACATAAGAGAATTGAAAAATGTCCTACAGCAAGCGATGTTTATGATGGACAGCGATGTCATCCATCCCCATCATTTACCGGACAGCATCTATTCACAAACACAAGGTGATGAACATGAGAAACAAAAGCTGTTGCGTGCGCTTGAACAGCAGGAAGGCAATGTAACAAAGGCAGCAGCTTCTTTGAATATGTCTCGCGCTACCATCTACAGGAAACTAAAAAAATATCGCCTTGAACGCCATTAAATATAAGCGTAGACAAAGTGACAGCTAAACACTTTGTCTACGCTGTTTTTGTTTCCTGAGACAATGGATACACAAACTGTTTCAGATGATACATATCAACATTCGACAGCAACCGCGAAGACGCGTAAACAAAGGCTGTACATAAACCAAATAGTTGGCATGGAAATTGCATGATTGATTTACGAAAAAGTAAGCGCTTGCTTTTAGGGCGGAAAGGAGTGTGGCTTGTCAATCAATTGAATATCAACTAAGAGGAGGGAGAAGGGATTGAAATCATTTGATTTAACCGTTGTCGGCGCTGGTCCTGGAGGTTATGTAGCTGCCATTCGAGCCGCTCAGCTAGGCATGACCGTAGCGCTTATTGACCGGGGCAAACCTGGAGGAACTTGTTTGCATAGCGGATGTATTCCTTCTAAGATTATGCTGCAGCATGGGGGGCGCCTTGAGGAAATTCGACAAGCACAAGAATGGGGAATTGAAACATCTGTTGTCCAAGTAGATGATCGTAAACTGTTTCGGCGGCAAAACACCATTATTCAATCATTATCGACAGGCATTGCCCATCTGCTAAAGAAAAATCGCATTACGTTTTTCCAAGGGGAGGCAACGATCGACGGATCGCAACGGCTCGTTTGTGATGGTCACAACATTCAAAGTAAAAATATGTTACTGGCTACAGGGGGAAAACCGTTTATTCCACCGATTGCCGATCTAGAAACGATTGATTATATGACGACGGATACGTTTTTTCAACAAACATCGCTGCCAAAATCGCTTGTCATCATTGGAGGGGGTGTGATTGCAGTTGAACTCGCATTCGCAGTCTCTCCGTTCGGCACAAAAGTGGCGATTTTAGAAGTGGCACCGGATATTTTGCAAACAGAAGATGAAGAGGCACGGGCGATTGTAAAAGAGCAGTTGCAGCAGCGAGGTGTGGAAATCGAGACAAATGTCGTCATTGAAAATGTGGAACAAGGACTTGTCCGAACGGCAAATGCAGCTTTCCCATTTGAACGGTTGTTAGTGGCGGCTGGAAGGCGTCCTAATACGGAATTAGCGGATGCGCTGCATTTACAAAAAGACGCAAACGATCGTTTCATCGAAGTAAATCAATATTATGAAACGAGTAAAAAGGGCATTTACGCGATTGGTGATGTGATTGGCAAATATGAATTGGCTCATGCAGCGAGTGCGGAAGGCATTGCGGCTGTCGAACATATGGCAGGGATCAAGCAACAGCCAATTGACGAACTTGGCATCCCTCGCTGTGTTTATACAAATCCTGAAATCGCTTCCTTTGGTTTGAGTGAAAAAGAAGCGAAAGAACGAGGTTACGACGTCAAAGTCACATTTTCAGCAAATGCCGCGAATGGGAAAGCGCTCGCAGAAGGGGACACATCTGGCTTTGTAAAGCTGATTACGGAGAAAAAATACGGTGAACTGCTCGGTGCAGTGATTGTTGGGAAACATGCAACTGAGCTAATAGGAGAATTGCTGGCCGTCCGAGTATCAGAAGGGACCATTTCAGAATTACAAACATTGATTCATGCACACCCAACCATTGCTGAAGGTATTGGCGAAAGTGCACTGGCGTTTAGTAAACGAGCCATTCACCAGTAAGAAACTTCATTGAAGGAGGAGCAAAAATGAAGAAAAAAGAAGCCCTATGGATTTACCAGAAAATGAATGAAATCCGTTTGTTTGAGGAAGAAGTACACCGGACGTTTGGGGAAGGAATCATTCCAGGCTTTGTTCATTTATACGCCGGTGAAGAAGCGGTGGCGACAGGTGTTTCGGTCCTATTGGATGAAGAGGATTATATCACAAGTACGCACCGCGGCCACGGCCATGCAATTGCGAAAGGCTGTGATATTAACCGAATGATGGCTGAGATTATGGGCAAAAAAGATGGACTTGGCGGCGGCAAGGGCGGTTCTATGCACGTTGCGGATATTGAAAAAGGAATGCTTGGCGCCAATGGCATTGTTGGCGGCGGTTTTGGACTTGCAGCGGGTGCAGCCCTAACGATTAAAACACTTCGGCAGGATCATGTTGCTGTTTGTTTTTTTGGAGATGGAGCATCTAACGAAGGTTTATTCCACGAAGGACTTAACTTAGCGTCGATTTTGAAATTGCCGGTCATCTTTGTTTGTGAGAACAATCAATTTGGCGAGGGAACGCCTTTCCGTTATGCCAGTGCTTCTGAAACGGTCGCAGAGCGGGCAGCCGCTTACAATATGCCTGGAGTCCGGGTAGATGGCATGAAAGTAGTGGATGTTTATAGCGCGACAAAAGAGGCGATTCGGAGAGCGAAAGCAGGTGAAGGCCCAACGTTAATTGAGTGTGACACCTATCGGCATTACGGGCATTTTGAAGGAGACGAGCAAAAATATAAATCTGAAGCGGATCAAAACCGTGATCGTGATCCGATTCCTGAATTCCGAAAGGTTGCTGTCGAGAAAGGCTGGATGACGAGCAAACAAGCGGATGAGATTGAAAAAGAAGCAGCGGAAACGATTAAAAAAGCGAGCGAATTTGCTCAAAATAGTCCACTTCCTGATGTGGAGTCGTTATATACAGATATTTTTGCTTAAGAAGGGGAGGAACAAAAATGACAGAACGGATCGTTACATTTATGACAGCCATTAATGAGGCGATGGCGCAAGCAATGCGGAAAGACGACAACGTCATATTAATTGGTACAGACGTTGCTGGCGGAGCGGAAGTCGATCATTTAGTACAAGATGATGGCCGGTATGATGACGCATTTGGAGGGGTTTTCGGATTATCAAAAGGCCTTGTTACAGAGTTTGGTAGGGAACGGGTTATTGATACACCGATTGCAGAACACGGTTATTTTGGTGCAGCGGTAGGAGCAGCCGCGACAGGTCTTCGTCCGATTGCGGAGCTTATGTTCAATGATTTTATTGGCTTTGCGTTAGATCCGATTTTAAACCAAGGAGCGAAAATGCGTTATATGTTTGGCGGAAAAGCGAAAATGCCGCTTACTGTCCGAACCGTTCACGGTGCAGGTGCAGGCGCAGCTGCCCAGCATTCGCAAACGTTATACGGTATGTTTGGAGCAATACCTGGCGTAAAAGTTGTCGTGCCTTCCAATCCTTATGATGCCAAAGGCCTAATGTTAGCTGCGGTTGAAGAAGACAATCTCGTTGTGTTTTCTGAGGATAAGTTGCTTTATGGGATGAAGGGCCATGTACCAGAGGATTACTATACGGTTGAAATAGGCAAGGCCAACGTCATTCGCGAAGGAAAGGACATGACGATCGTAGCGATTGGGAAAATGGTGCAAGTAGCAGAAGAAACGGCTCAAATCCTTGCAAAAGACGACATTTCCGTAGAAGTGATTGACTTACGGACTGTCGCGCCTTGGGATGAGGAGACGGTCATGGATTCGGTCAAGAAGACCGGGCGTTTAATTGTGATAGATGAATCCAATCCTCATAACAACACGGCGACAGACATCGCCTCAGTCGTTGCAGATAAAGCATTTGATTACTTAGATGGACCGATTAAAACGGTCTGTGCACCGAATACACCTGTTCCATTTGCGACAAATTTGGAGCAGGCGTATATTCCTGATGCTGCTAAAGTATTACGCGTGGCAGATGAAATTATTGCCGATTTAAAACAATAAACAGGGAATTTGGAGGAGGTGAATGACGGATGGGTACAATCGTAATGCCGAAGTTAGGGATGACCATGTCAGAAGGGACGATTGTCAATTGGTGTAAAGAGGTTGGTGATCTAGTTACAAAAGGCGAGGCCATTGTGGAAATTAGCTCTGAAAAATTAACACAAGAGCTAGAAGCACAAGAAGACGGTATATTATTAGCTAAATACGGTGAAGTAGATGCCGTCATGAAAGTCGGTGAAGTGTTGGCGCATATTGGCCAAGAAGGAGAAGAAGTACCAGAAACGGCTGCAACTCCTTCCACTGCGCCACAATCATCCTCATCAGAAACAGACACGGCAAGCAAAACGCCTGCCAAACAAGGGCAAAAGAAAGGCGAAGAACGTATTTTTATTACGCCATTGGCACGGAAGCTTGCAAAAGAACATAACGTAAACATCGAAGAAGTTGAAGGTACAGGTGGCAACGGGCGCATTACAAAGCGTGATATATTGCGAGAAGCATCGAACCAAGTACCAACCCAAGCAGTCAAACAAGCAGCAAATGGAAACGCGCAAATGGCGCACTTAGACGACATAGGGGCAGGCCTGTCTCCGATCCGCAAAACGATAGCCCGTAATATGCGCGCCAGCTTGCACAATACTGCCCAGCTCACATTGCATCGTAAGGCCAATGCAAATGCACTGCTTGCCTTTCGTCGTTTATTGAAGACAGAATCAGAGTCTCACCAGTTACAGTTGAAATTGAGCGTCACGGTTCTTATTGCCCGGGCGACCATACTAGCTCTCCAGCAAGTTGGTGCCATGAACAGCCGCTATGAGAATGGACAGCTTAAAGAATTTGAAAATGTCCATTTAGGAATTGCAACGTCACTGGACGATGGACTTGTCGTCCCTGTCATCCGCGATGCCCACCATTTATCGATCGGCCAACTCGCCACGAAGATTGAGGAAATCGCCGCAAATGCTAGAAGCGGCCAAAGCAATCCAGATGAGTTGTCTGGCTCGACTTTTACGATCACGAATTTAGGCGCGAGCGGCATAGAATACTTTACGCCGATTTTAAATCCAGCAGAAACGGGCATTTTAGGCGTTGGCTCCTTGCAACAGGAACTCGCTCTTTCAGAAGACGGGCAAGTGGAGCCTGTTCAAAAAATACCATTCAGCTTGACGTTTGATCATCAAATTGTTGACGGTGTGTTAGCGGCACAATTTTTAGATGCTATTGTTAAATATGTCGAAAACCCACATTTGCTTATCCTTTAAGAATGAGTAAAAGGAGCTAGGGTAGAAAACGCCCTATGCTCCTGTTAAAGTCGACAAAAAAACAACCTGCTGTCACACAGCATCTCTATTGTTCGCTATACAACTGACAATAGAGATGCTTTTTTATTGCTTCATAATGAGCAATGTCCATGCTTGGAAATACCCCTCATCCGTGTAGGTGGCCTATTAAGCGCCAATTATCACGACCCATTAAGCATTGCACTCTCACAGCGTCAATGATGACAGGCTCAATATAGACATTGAAGTTCGATGATGAACCCGTTATAATGAAAAAGCCGTTGTTTTTTAGAACGTTTGGGCAATCTTTCCAGTTAACTGAAAAGGTTGCTTTCTTTTGCCTAGAGCTGTTCAAAAATGAAGGAGGTATTGGATGGTTCAGGACAGCTTTCAAACGCCGGATATAAGCCAATTCCATTTAAGAGTCCGTAAAGTATTCAATTGGCTTGGTGGGCATGAGTTTATGATTGAATTGTTAAACCGCGAAGAGTGCATTGGCTTTGGCGATACGATTGCCGAAGCAAAACAGAATTTAAACGAAAGCATAAAGCTATGCGTGCGCCAGCACGGAGTGGATTCGCTGCCAGAGCCGATTCAAGGTGCGCAAATCATTGTATTAGAAGCGCCGATGTCTGAGGAAGAATTCGCGACCATTAACCACGAGTTGATTATATTAGACCAATCCTAACAGGCATGTACAAAAAATGTACGTGCTTTTTGTCAAAGTTGAAAGGAGGTAGGTGAATGGAAAAAAAGCGAGTTGTCGTTACTGGTGGAGCTACCGGAATAGGGAAAGCGATTGCTCTCGCATTTGCACAAAAAGGGGCGCTCGTTTTTATCCTTGATAAGGAAGAGGCGCTTTTTCAAAAATGGAGTGAAAAAGCGGACAACATTGTGTTCATTCTAACGGATGTCAAAGAAGAGCGCGATATAAAGGCTGCTTTTGCCACCATTGCCTCCCAGTCTGGACCTGTGGACATATTAATCAACAACGCAGGAATTTCGTCATTTACGCCATTATTAGAATTGAGCGTGGAAGAATGGGACAATGTCTTGAATACGAACTTGCGCAGCGTTTTTCTTGCCTCAAAAGAAGCAGCTTTACATATGCAACCTACAGGGAAGCCTGCTAACATTATTAATATTTCCTCCACACGTGCTCGCATGTCAGAGCCGAATTCTGAAGCTTATGCAGCTTCTAAAGGAGGGGTCGAGGCGTTGACCCATGCAATGGCATTATCTCTTGCTGAAAAAAACATAGTCGTTAATGCCATCGCTCCTGGATGGATTCACACAACGAATGACGCCTTAAGGGAGATCGACCATGAGCAGCACCCTTCAAAAAGAGTGGGAATGCCTGAAGACATTGCGAACGCATGCCTATTTTTAGCGGATGAGCGCAATCGGTTTATAAATGGCGAAACGCTTGTTATCGACGGTGGTATGACGAGAAAAATGATGTATGAGCAGTAAAAGCAGAGCTGGCTTCATGGCCGCTCTGCTTTTATAAACGCTAAAAGACAATCGTTTTGTTGTTATAAACAATCAATTGGTCATTTAAATGCCAGTTTACAGCTCGGGCCAATGCAATCCGCTCGATTTGACGGCCGGCGATTCGTAAGTCAGCTGTTGTATGGCGGTGGTTCACTCGCAACACATCTTGTTCAATAATCGGGCCCTCATCCAAATCATCTGTAACGTAATGGGCGGTAGCGCCAATCAGTTTTACGCCTCGTTCAAATGCTTTAGCATAAGGGTTGGCGCCGATAAAAGCAGGCAAAAACGAATGATGGATGTTAATGATTTGTTGAGGGAACGTGCTGACAAATGTTGGCGATAAAATTTGCATGTAACGGGCAAGAACGATAAGTTCAATATTGTGTTCATGGAGAAGTTCAATCGCTTTGTCTTCTGCTTCACGGCGATTAGCCTTTGTAGACGGTATGTGGAAAAAGGGAATGCCGTAAGCTTCCACTTCTTCTTTATTGTCAGGGTGATTGCTAATGACAAGTGGGATTTCAGCATAAAGTTCGCCAGCTCGCCACTTCCATAACAGCTCTGACAAGCAATGATTTTCTTTTGAGACGAAAATCGCCATCCGCTTTTTTCGCGATGCTTGCTCCATCCGCCATTGGTAATGTTCGGCATCTGCAAGATCAGAAAAAGCTTGTTTGATTTCGGAAAACGCTGTTTTTTCTTCCTGCCATGCAAATTCAATTCTCATGAAAAACATGCCGCCCTCAGGGTCAGTCGAATATTGGTCAGATTGGACAATATTCGCCTCATGGTTGTATAGAAAAGACGATATGTTAGCGACCACGCCTGGACGGTCTTGGCAGGAAACGAGCAAACGCGCTCGTTGTTGTTCAATAGCCATTTTGTTGTTCCTCCATTTTTGAGCTTACACATCCCTTCATGTCTACTTTGTTTTTTTAAAAGCGCAAAGTAGAAGGAAGGGCTGACTTATTTATTGAATCAGAATCGCAAAGAATTTGTCAATCGCTTCAAGGAGCGCTTGCATCATTTGCTGGATGAAGAAGGGGCATGTCATTTGCTTGAAAACGTAGTTTCCAAGGAACTGGCCTGGTTTTACTGCTTAAAAGAATGTCATTGACGATTTATCTCCATCTTTGGTACCATTGATTCATCTATTGGTCAACGTGTCTATTAAGCCAGCCGCTGTCAACGAGTGAATTTGTCAAAATTGTAACGGCAGAGCCTGTCCATTGCGCTCTGCTTCTTTTAATGAATGCTTTCCCAGCACAACATGCGTTATACTAAAAAACGAGTATGCAGCAAGGAAGCGGAAGAAAAGAAAAGGAAATTGAGGGTGAACCGGGTGGAATTGTTTTTAGGAGAAGGATGGGATGTCATGCCCGCTGGTGGCGCAACAGGCGAAGCCTATGTAGCCAAACACGGTGACTACCAATTATTCATAAAACGAAATTCATCACCTTTTCTTGCGGTTCTTTCTGCCGAGGGGATTGTGCCAAAACTCCTCTGGACCAAAAGGTTGGAAAGCGGCGACGTGATTACTGCACAGCGGTGGATTCAAGGGCGGGAACTGAAGGCAAAGGAAATGATGAATGCCAGTACCGCAGCCATGCTTTCGAATATTCATCGTTCGAATGAATTGCTTGATTTGTTTAAGCGGATGGGCAATGAGCCGTTAGATCCACGGCATATGGTTGAAAACATGTATGTCCAAATCCAACTTTACAGAATTGAGGACGAGCTCGTCCTTGCTTGTATGGACTACTTAGAGCGAACAAAAGATCAACTTGGCGATGCGGAGTATGCTGTTTGCCATGGCGACATTAATCATAACAATTGGATGCGAGACGAACAGGACAACCTTTATCTAATTGATTGGGACGGTGCATCCGTCGCTGATCCCGCGCTTGATCTCGGCTTGATGCTGTACACGTACATTCCGGAGGAGCATTGGGCTACTTGGCTGGCTCATTATGGTGTTGAATTGGATCATTCCCTTAAAATGAGAATGCATTGGTATGTGGTCGCTCATACGATCTCAGAAATTTTATGGAACCATAGCAGGGGCCAATTCAGCCAAGTCGAGGAACTCAAAAAAGCGCTGATGTATGTCGCTTCCAAAAATGATCACTCAGACTGATCGAAAGTCTGATAGCTCATCTTCATAGATGAGCTATCTATTTGTTTGCCATCCCTCATTATGTAAGGGATGACATTGTGTTAAGCCATTGCTGGACGGCTTCACTATCCATTGTCTCTGTATGGGAAGCGCTTGAAATTTCGTCAATGGTGCTTGCCAGAGCTGGATCGAGAGCAGGATCTTGGGCAAGCGCCGTCAGAATTTGTTTCAACTGTTCAGATTCATTTGTCGTCAGGAACTTTTCGCTGACATGGTTTTGCAGCAAGTCTTGCAACAAACCTAATTTATGTTGAATGGAAATTGGCATGAGGGCACCTCCTGCCCTTAGTTTTTGCCCAATAGCGGTTTTTATACCATTTAACAGCCAATTGCAGTGATGAAAGAGAGAAAGAGGGATGAAGTTTGCGTTTACGTCATAAACCATGGGCTAGTGAAGAATTGGCAAAGCGGCCGAATTTGGTCATTCAACAGCCGGAGCAGCACAAAGGAAATTGGAACAACTGCTTTCGTACAGCCCAACCATTATATGTGGAAGTCGGAACAGGGAAAGGAAAGTTTTTGACGGGCATGGCGAAACAGTTTCCGTCCATCAATTTCATTGGCGTCGAACGCTATGAGAGCGTCTTGCTGACAGCTATGGAACGGGTGGAAGCGGAAAAATTGCCGAACGTCAAGTTGCTTCATAAAGACGTTGCTGAGTTGCTGGAAGTTTTTGCTGAAAACGAAGTGGATCGCTTTTTCATTAATTTTACCGATCCATGGCCTAAAAAGAAGCATGCCAAACGGCGCCTTACGAATGAAAGGTTTTTAACAATTTATAAGCAGTTGCTAAAACAAGACGGAGAAATCCACTTTAAAACGGATAACCAAGGGTTGTTTGAATACTCTTTGCACAGTATGTCGACTTTTGGGATGGCTTTTAAAAATGTTAGTTTAAACCTCCATCAAAGTGGGATGGAAGAGAATGTGATGACGGAATACGAAGAGAAGTTTTCGGCAAAAGGCATGCCGATTTACCGGCTTGAAGCAACATTCCGACCGTAAAAAAAGAAGCCCAATTAGGTTTTTGGGCTTCTTTTTAAATCTCTTGTAAATCAAGCAAAACACCTGTTTTGACGTCAGCCAAAAATTCGTACTGGACAGGCCCGTCTGTTGTTGAACTGGTTATGCCCCCACGGTATGCTTCATATGGCAGGCCAAAGCGAGTAATCGACTCAGGCTGCATATGGATCCAAGAACCGCTAATCATATATTCTTGCTGGACAGTCGTTTTTACACGTTTCAGCACGGCTTCAGGAGTAAGCTGTTCTTGTTTCCATGCTTTGCTTGCCAATACACCAATTAATACGCCGACTCCTAAGCCTAGTGACAATCGTTTCATCCTTAACACCCTTTCGTTGTACAAGACCTTTTATACCCAGTATAACGAACGAGCGTGAAATTGACTATCGGGAATGGCGGAAACTGGCACAACCCACCAAAATCAGCTACAATGAATGTGCTGTTTTTGTTGCTACCCATAACCGTTAAACGCAGCAGTACATAAGAGATCCCGCTACCGGGGTCTTGTATTTTATGCCTTTTTTAGCAGATGGAGGAGGTTTTTATGAACGAGAAAACAAAAGCGCTTTTTCAAACATTGACGGAGCTTCCGGGGCCGTCTGGGTTTGAACATGAAGTACGCCGCTTTCTAAAAAGCGAATTGCAAAAACATACAGATGAAATTGTCCAAGACAAACTAGGCAGTGTTTTTGGCGTGTTGCGAGGTGATGCGTCAGGGCCTAAGGTGATGGTGTGTGGACATATGGACGAAGTCGGCTTTATGGTGACATCGATTACCGACAATGGCTTAATCAAATTCCAAACACTTGGCGGCTGGTGGTCGCAAGTCCTGCTAGCGCAACGCGTAAAAATTGTAACAGATCAAGGTCCGATTATCGGAGTAGTCGGCTCTACACCGCCACATTTGTTGAAGGACTCACAACGCACGAAGCCAATGCCGATCACGGAAATGTATATCGATGTCGGCGCTGACGATAAAGAAGATTGCTTTGCGTTAGGTGTAAAGCCTGGTCAGCCGATTGTGCCAGAATGCCCGTTTACACCAATGGCGAACGAAAAGAAAATTTTGGCGAAAGCATGGGATAACCGTTACGGAGTCGGCTTGTCGATCGAATTGCTTGAAGCTATAAAAGGGAAAGCTTTGCCGAACACTGTTTATTCAGGCGCAACTGTGCAAGAGGAAGTCGGCACCCGGGGAGCGCAAACGGCAAGCAATATGATTCAGCCTGATGTCAGCTATGTCCTTGATGCCAGCCCTGCAAATGACGCTACTGGAGGGAAGGACGCTTTTGGCCATCTTGGCAAAGGCGCATTGCTTCGCATCTTTGATAGGACGATGATTACACATAAAGGTATGCGTGATTTTGTTCTTGATACAGCAGAAAGCCATAATATTCCTTATCAGTACTTTGTCGCGGCAGGGGGAACGGATGGAGGCCGGATTCACACTTCTGGCAACGGTGTGCCTACAGCGGTTATTGGCGTGTGTGCACGCTATATCCACACATCGGGATCGATTCTACATGTTGACGATTATGCCGCTGCAAAAGAATTGTTGACGAAGCTTGTCCTTGCTACAGACAAAACGACTTATGAAAGTTTGATTGCGTTTGAATAGCGCAATGAGGAACAAAAAAGCAGCAGTCGGCTCGAAAAACCGCGCCAAAGTCCATGCCGTCCAAGACGTTTTGATCCAGGAATTCATTGAAGTCGTCTCTGTTGCTGCCTTGTCGCAAGTTGCGGCACAGCCATTTTCGGATGATGAGACGAAAGAGGGCGCTGTAAACCGCGCCCGTGGAGCGCTAGACGCTACAGATGCTGACTTTGGTTTTGGTTTGGAAGGGGGTGTCTCGGAATGGCAAGGGACGCTTTACTTGTGCAACTGGGGCGCCCTTGCCACCCGTTCTGGACAATTATATACGGCAGCGGGCTTGCGCTTGCCTTTGCCGAATGACATAGCCGCCCTTCTTTACAATGGGCTTGAACTAAGCGAGGCGCTAAAACAAGCCGTCCCTGATGTTGATGTTAGCCAAGGCGCCGTCGGCTATTTAACAAACGGTCTGCTTACCCGAAAAACGATGTTTTCTGAAGTGGTTCGTGCTTGTTATGGACAGTATATGCTCGCAACTGACAAACTTCATTAAAGAACCAGCCCCCGTGGATTGAGGGGGCTGGCAATGTCAGACTGTAGACAAATGCTCGCGTACGTCGTCGTTTGCTCGGCATATACTCATAAACCCACGTTCTATCCGCATCTTCCCACGCCTGCACTTCTCGTCTGAGAAGCGTTTTCTTTTTAGCATGGCAATTTTAGTCCTCTTCAAATACATAAGATAGGGCGGCAATCGCTTGCGCCGGCGTTTCGACAACCACTTGTGCTTTGTTAGACAGCTCTTTTAAAGCGTGGTGAAGCTTTTCTGGGCGAATCAAAATTAACGGTTTTCCGGCTTCAATAGCAGTTGCGGCATCCATGGCTGTATTCCATTGCCTGTAATCCTCGCCGAAAAGAGCAATGACCGCGTCTGCGCGCTGAAGCCAGATCCGCGTACGAAAATTATTAATGCTTGAGGCAGCTTCGTCGCGTAATACAGCGTTTGGCTGTTTGCCAAGAATGTCTTCGCCGATCGCATCGCTTTTGCTGTGATTTTCCATCGGGCCTTTAAAAAAAATAGGCAATTGTTTTTCACTTGCCAAGCGCTTTATCTCTTCGCGCCAGTCAGAGTGGATTTCCCCAGCCAAATAAACAACAAGTTCCATACAAAAATGCCTCCTTATTTTCCCAGACTGTAGACAAAACCTCGCAGCCTTCGTTTCGTCTTGTTTATATCCTTTAAAACGAGCGTTCCATGTGCGCGAAAACGGCTGCCTCTGAACAGCGTTCTATTTACATATTTGCGCTAGTTACGTGCCTCGGCTGACAAGCGTTTTCGATCAGTCTGTTGGTACATATCCAGTTCCAACAGAAGTTAGAACGTATGTTTTCTTTAGCTAGTATAACATAAGAAGAAGCAAAGAGAGCAACATAATGGTTGATTTCGTTTCCGTCTCTCTCGAATTTTAAAAAAAGTGTCTTGTCACATGAATAGTCATAGGATATGCTAAAGAGCGGACAGTCATTATAAAAGGAGAGGGCATCTTGCTGGAATTTTTACGTAAAAAGGGAGTCAACCCTTCTTGGCATTTATATTTCATTAAAGCAATGGGGCAAATGACATTTGGGTTGTTTGCGACTCTTATTATTGGGCTTATTATCAAAACGGCAGGCGAACAGTTTGGCATAGCCGCTTTTTTGGAAATTGGCGAACTAGCCATGGATTTATACGGGGCAGCGATAGGAGCGGCAGTCGCACTTGCCCTAGGAGCTCCTTCGTTTGTCGTTTTGGCGACCATTGTTTGCGGTACAGCCGGGGCGGTGTACGGCGGGCCTGCGGGTAGTTTTTTAGCCGCCGTTGTTGCTGCCGAAACAGGCAAGCTTGTGTTTGGTTCGACTAAAGTAGATATTCTCGTTACGCCAATTGTAACGATCGTGAGCGGCTTTGTCGTCGCCTGGCTTTTAGGGCCTGCTATTTCATTTGTGATGGAATCGATTAGCGGGGCGATTGCCTGGGCGACAGACCAACAGCCCTTGATGATGAGCATAGTGGTGGCGATCCTGATGGGGTGGGCATTGACTGCGCCGATCTCAAGCGCTGCGATTGGTCTCATGCTTGGGTTAGAAGGGGTGGTTGCTTGTGCAGCTGCTATTGGCTGCGCAGGGCAAATGGTCGGTTTTGCGGTGGCCAGCTTCCGTGAAAACCGTTTTGGCGGGTTGCTTGCTCTTGGCATCGGTACATCGATGTTGCAAATGCCAAATATTTTAAAAAACCCTCTTATTCTTATTCCACCAACCATTGCAGGAGCCGTAAGCGCCCCAATCGGTACGATTTGGTTTGGGCTTCTTAACAATGCTGCCGGTTCTGGCATGGGGACTAGCGGCCTTGTCGGGCCGCTCATGACGTTTACGGAGATGGGCTATTCTGGATCGCTTTTCATTCAAGTCATTCTGTGCTATGTTATTATTCCAGCGGTTTGCGCTTTCATCGTGTCAGAATGGATGCGCCGCAAGGGCTGGATTAAATGGAATGATATGCACATCTCTTTCAATTAAAGGAGCGTATAGCGATGGAACACATTCAATCTGAACAGCAATTTGACGAAATAAAAGCGAACGAAACAGCTGTTTTTCTATTTTCTGCAGACTGGTGCCCTGATTGCCGGGTTATTGAGCCGATTCTGCCGCGAATCGAGGTCGATTTTCCAACGTTTACATTTTATTATATTGACCGCGATAAATTTATTGATGTTTGTGCAGCACACGACATTTTTGGCATTCCAAGCTTTTTAGTATATGCAAACGGCAAAGAAGTCGATCGTTTCGTTTCCAAAGACCGCAAAACTGAAGAAGAAATCGTCGCTTTCTTAACAAAAGCTGAAGCAGCGATTGATTGATAACAAGCTGGAGGGCATCCTTCAGCTTTTGTTTATTCGCTTTTCCGTTTATCGCCAAACATGTTAAACTAGAGGTGGAAAAAAGGAGGAAGAAGCGTGGACTTGCAAACTTTCCGGAAACAAATTGAGAAAAAGTTGCAGCGGGACGGTTGGACAATCCGCTATGACCATAAAGAATCAACATTGCGTATCGAAGACAAGGCGACTAAAAAAGGGGCAACACTTGCTTTAAAGCCTTTGCTTGCCAAATGGGAGCGAGAGGAATATGCGGCTGTCGACGAGGCGCTTCGCACTGTCGCGGTTGGCCTTGAATCAATGGCGAAAGCCGTTCACCTTAATGGAAACGAAAAAAACATTTTTCCAGTGATTCGCGCGGCTTCATTCCCAGACAAAACAAAGGACGGAAAAACGCTTGTTTACCAAAAACATACAGCAGAAACGAGAATTTATTATGCCGTTGATTTAGGAGAGACATATACGCTTATTACAGATGACCTTCTCAATGAGAGCGGCTGGGAGTTAAAGGCATTAGCAGAAATGGCCACATTCAATGTCCGTTCCTTGCCACAGCCGTTTAAAGAGGATGAAGTTGCAGGGAACCGTTTTTATTTTCTTTCGGCCAATGATGGGTATGACGCAAGTCGGATTTTGGACCAGTCGCTTGTGCAGCGCATGGAACAAAAGGCAGTTGGGCAGCTTGTAGTCGCAATTCCCCATCAAGATGCGCTCATTTTTGCTGATATTCAAAACGACACTGGGTACGATGTACTAGGCCAAATGGCATTGCAATTCTTTGGCGGGGGGCGTATTCCTGTGACTGCGTTGCCTTTTATTGTTGAAAATGGGGAACTTGAACCGGTCTTTATAATGGCGCAAAAAAAGCCTAAAGGCTGATGGGGCGAAACGAGAACCTATGCTATACTAGGTTGGTCTAGGCGTTCGCTTATACACGCTGAAAACGAGTAAGGAGAATAAAACATGAACGTATTTTATAATGAAAAAGGCATTGGCGATGTCCTAATGGTTACTGTTCAAGATATAAGACGCGATGCACAAGTCGTTGAGAAAAACGGCGATGTCGTCGTTATTTTGAATAAAAGCAATCAAGAAATTGCTGGCATAAACGTATTCCACGCCTCTTCTTATGGAGCCATTAGCGGAGTTGGTGCGATAGAGCTCGATGAAGGCATAAAAGCGCTCCTAAAAGAAGCGTGCGACAAAAATGGTGTCGCTCTTGAAATGGAATGGGAGCAGAAACCTGCTTTTGTTGTCGGTTATGTAGAAGAAAAAGAGAAGCACCCTAATGCAGACAAGCTTTCTGTATGCCGTGTAAACATCGGCACTGAAACATTGCAAATTGTTTGCGGTGCCCCGAATGTGGCCCAAGGCCAGAAAGTAGTTGTCGCGCTCGTTGGTGCCGTTATGCCAAGCGGGCTTGTCATTAAGGAAGCAACGCTGCGTGGTGTCGCGTCTTCCGGTATGATTTGCTCAGCAAAAGAATTAGGGCTCGAAAATGCCCCGGCAGAAAAAGGCATTCTTGTTTTGAGTGACGATGAAGTGGTCGGCACACCCTTTTTGCGGTAGCCTAAAAACGAAATGGCTGGCTGAATGAGGCCAGCTTTTTATGTAGAATGAGGCTAAAGGAATAATCGCGATATAAGGTGGTGAAAGAATGAACATATGGAAAAAATGGCTTGACTGGGTTAAAGGATTGAGCGAAGACGAGGATGATGAGGAAAACAACGATTATAGGCGAAATATGGAAACTATACAGAAGTCAATACAGAGACCGGAACGTGAGAACAACGAGCCTTCTGAGTTAGAAGAAGCACGCATGACTTACCGCTACGCCAATTCAAATGGGGAATGGCCAATTTCCAAGAAGAAAGCAGGGCGTGTTGCAGCGACAGAACCGCCTTCTCGAAAAAAGGAAAGGCAAGAAGAGAAGCGGGACGAGCTGCCAAAAGTGGTACAAAAGAAAAAATCTGCCGCCGGCAAAGAGCTGTTTCAAGGGACATTTAAGTCGACAGAAATCCCTTCTCCTGTCCACGGCATTCAGAAACCGGAAAAAACACATGAAAACAGCGATTACGACTGGCTTATTTTTTCTACGAAGGATAAGCAAGCTGAATATGCAGAGCGCCTGTTACACCGGCCTAGGTCTCCGCAAATTGATAGCAAGCCTGCTTTTTTGCGCAAAGAATCGCGCTCCCTTGAAGAAGACGTGTTGAAGCGGCTGCGTGAACATGCCCTACAGTCGCTGCCACTTGCCGACGATCAAGCACAGCAACAACAAAGCAAGGAAATTCGTTCCCAAGAAGAGGCAAGTGGTGACGAAAAAGAGCGTACATATGAACACGAGAAAGCAGATATGGATGATGGAGAAGCAATCGTTGAGACCGAAGCTATGCCGGGCGAAACAAGCCAAGTGGAAGCAAACGATCGGCATGGGTACGAGGAAGCGGAGATTGATGATGCAGAGATAATGGTGGAAACCGACGCGTTGCCGAGTGAAACAGACCAAGAAGAAGCAAACGAACGGCATAGGTACGAGGAACAGGAGCTTAATGATGCAGAGGTAATGGGTGAAACCGACTTGTTGCCGGGCGAAATGGACCAAGAAGAAGCGAACGAACGGCATGGGTACGAAGAACAGGAGCTTAATGATGCAGAGGTAATCGCTGAAACCGACGCGTTGCCGGGCGAAATGGACCAAGAAGAAGCGAACGAACCGTATAATAGAACGGAAATCGACCCAACTGCTGAAATTTCGGCTCCTATTAACCGTGGTGCCGCGGAGAATGAAAGACAAGAGACAAAGCCGATTCAGGCCATAAGTGATGATCCGACAATATCAACTAGAGAGAACGAAGAAGCACAAGCCAAGCCTAGTGAAAAAACAGTTTCCCTTAGCAGTGAAACGAAAAAGCAAGATAGGCTAAGTAACCGAACGAGCAATGACAATACGCAGCCTGGCATTCCTTATAATGTGCTGATGTTGCCAAAGGACCGTAAAAAAGCGCCTATTAAAAAAGGGCAGCACACAAAAAATGGCTACGAAGCGCCACCGCTTCATTTGCTAAAGGTTCCGGAAAAAATCGATCAAGATGATTCTCTTTGGCTTGACGAGCAAGCGCAATTGCTTGAAGAAACGTTATCAAGTTTCCATGTTGATGCAAAAGTCGTCAACCGGACAAAAGGGCCGGCAGTAACGCGTTTTGAAGTTCAGCCTGCCCGCGGCGTAAAAGTGAATAAGGTAACAAATCTAACCGATGATATTAAGCTGGCGCTAGCTGCTAAAGACATCCGTATGGAAGCGCCGATTCCTGGTAAAAACGCAATCGGCATTGAAGTGCCGAATCGAACGTCAGCCCCGGTGATGCTCAGGGAAATTTTGCGTCGTGATGTATTTAGGCAGCCAGATTCGCCTTTAACTGTTGGCTTAGGGCTTGATATTTCTGGACAACCGATCGTTACTGATTTAAAGAAAATGCCCCATGGCCTCGTTGCTGGCGCCACAGGTTCAGGAAAAAGTGTGTGCATCAACTCTATTTTAGTTAGTCTGCTCTATAAAGCATCCCCAGATGAAGTAAAGCTGTTGCTCGTCGATCCAAAAATGGTCGAGCTTGCTACCTATCAAGAAGTACCTCATTTGGTTGCTCCTGTTATTACTGATCCAAAGCAAGCGACAGCCGCTTTAAAATGGGTTGTCCAGGAAATGGAACGGCGCTACGAATTGTTTAGCCAGCGTGGCGTTCGCGATATTAGTAAATACAATCAGCGGTTCTCTGAAAATGGCAAGCCGGCATTGCCATATCTTTTAGTCGTTATTGACGAACTCGCCGACTTAATGATGGTGTCACCACAAGATGTTGAAGATGCGATTTGTCGGATTGCTCAAAAAGCACGGGCTTGCGGGATTCATTTGCTCCTTGCAACGCAGCGCCCTTCTGTTGATGTCATTACAGGATTGATTAAAGCAAATATACCGACGCGGATTGCCTTTGCTGTCGCTTCACAAACGGACTCACGCACGATTCTTGATATGGGCGGCGCGGAGCGGTTGCTTGGAAAAGGCGATATGCTATTCCATGAAAATGGATCACCGAAGCCGATACGTGTCCAAGGGACTTTTGTATCAGATGAGGAAATTGAGGATGTTGTCGCTTATGCAAAACAATACGGCAAGCCTGAATACTTATTTGATACGGAGACAATTGAGCGGACGCTTTTACAGGAAGAAGAAGAGGATGAGCTACTTGAAGAGGCATGTTTTTATGCAGTCGAACAAGGTACCGTTTCCGCTTCTAGCATACAGCGACGCTTTCGGGTAGGTTATAACCGGGCTGCCCGTTTAATGGAAATGATGGAAGCTAGAAAGATTGTATCAGGTGCTATGGGAAGCAAACCGCGCCATGTGTTGGCAAGTGAAGAAGACGTGAGAGAACTGTTTGGTACGACGACGGAAACAGCAAGAACTTGAGAAATAAAGAAAATTTCTATATGATATGGAAGGAACAAATCGTGCTACAGGAAGGCGTATGCAAATTGCAGGACCTTTTCTTAAAAATGACATATACTACTATATAATTAATGGAACGAGGGCCATGTTCGCAAGGCGTCAAATACGATTTGCTTTTTTTGATTGGAGGCTTCACGATTGACAAACTATCACTTTACCGGAATCAAAGGTTCAGGCATGAGCGCATTGGCGCAAATCCTGCATGATTTAAATGAGAATGTACAAGGATCGGACATTGAAGAAACGATTTTTACCCAGAAGCCGTTAGAACAAAAGGGCATTACGTTATTGCCTTTTTCCCGAGACAATATTAAAAACGGGCAACATGTTATTGTATCAGCTGCTTATGGCGAAACACACGAGGAAATTAAACGGGCGCGTGAGCTCGGTTTGCAAGTGGATGTCTATCCAGAATTTCTAGGCTCCTTTATTAAACAGTTTACAAGCATTGCTGTTTCAGGCTCACATGGAAAAACGTCGACAACAGGGTTGCTCGCTCATGTGTTAGGGTCTGTTGAGCCAACCTCTTATTTGATTGGCGATGGGACAGGGAAAGGTGCGGCCAATTCAACGTATTTCGTATTTGAAGCGTGTGAGTACCGCCGCCATTTCTTAAATTACTCGCCTGATTATTGCGTAATGACCAATATTGATTTTGACCATCCCGATTATTTCAAGAGCGTAGAAGATGTCGTTTCTGCTTTCCAAACGATGGCGAAGCAAGTCAATAAAGCGATTATTGCTTGCGGCGACGATGAACATTTGCAAACATTGCAGGCGAATGTGCCAATTGTTTATTACGGCCTTGGCGACCACAATGATTTTCAAGCGAAATCGATTAAAAACACGCCAGAAGGGACGGCTTTTGATGCTTGGGTTAGAGGCGATCTGTTTGGGTCGTTTGTAATCCCTGGCTTTGGCGACCACAATGTCAAAAACGCTTTGTCTGTCATTGCCTTATGCCACTATGAAGGCATTGGCTATGAAGACATTGTTGAACACTTAAAAACATTTGCTGGCGTCAAACGGCGTTTTAGTGAAAAGCGTTCAGGCAAGCAAATATTAATTGATGACTATGCTCACCATCCAACTGAAATTGCAGCAACGATTGAGGCGACGAAAAAGAAATACCATGACCGAGAAGTGACAGCGATATTCCAGCCTCATACATTTACGCGGACAAAAACGTTTTTAAATGAATTCGCGGAAGCGCTCAGCCAAGCCGATCACGTTTATTTATGCGATATTTTTGGCTCGGCGAGGGAAGAAAAAGGTTCTCTTTCGATCGAACAACTACAAGCGCTAGTGGATGGCGCAAAACTGTTGACGGAAGCAGAAATTGAAACGCTTAAAGGCCATGGGGAGTCTGTTCTGTTGTTTATGGGCGCAGGGGACATCCAGAAATACCAAAAAGCCTATGAAGCATTGGTCGAATCAAGTCCGTAATTGGCAATTCAGACGAATTGAAAAGCCAGCAGATTTGAACGTTTGGTTACATTTTAGGCAGCTGTTTTTCAGCTGCTTTTTTTATTTTGCAGGAAAAACGCAGGTATTTGTCGAAAATGTATCTTTAGCACATTGCAATTTAGGTTTGATCTTATTAAACTTGGGTAAAGTATGTAGGAAGGAGGGGATGATGAGTGGAAGCCATCTTATACATAAGCGCCTTGATTGTTGCCCTGGCTTTTGCGATACTGGTTATTTATTTAATCAAAACACTAAAATCAGCTACCAAAACGCTCGAAAACACATCGGCAACGGTGGAAGCGCTGGAAAAACAACTGCGAGGGATTACGACAGAATCTGAATTGCTTTTGAAAAAAACCAATGTTTTAGCAGACGACTTACAACAGAAATCCGAGTCGCTCAATACTGTGTTTGGCGCCGCTAAAGAGTTGGGTGAATCGATGAAAACGCTCAACCAGTCTGTTCACCAAGTTTCTACTAAAATAAGTGACCAAACAAGTCGGAATGCTGAAACAGTCTCCCAAGCAGTGCAATGGGGACAGGCTGTTTTGGATTTCTATACAAAATTTAAACAACGAAAGCAACAGCTTGATCGTTGACAAACAAGGAGGAGTTAGAATGGGTGATATGAATACAAAAGATTTTTTAATTGGGACGTTAATCGGTGGAATTGTTGGCGCGACAACAGCATTGTTTCTCGCACCTAAATCAGGAAAAGAATTACGCAGCGACATAAGCGAACAAGCAAGCGCCGCTTATGAAAAGGGTAACGAGTGGGTGGACATAGCTAGAGAAAAGTCGAACAATATCGCCAAAAGTGTAACAGATCAGTCTATGCAAGTGGTTGAAAAAGTAAAAGATTTGAGCGCTTCTGTCAAAAAAGAAGCAGAAGACCAAGTAAATGAAGCTGCGAGCCTTGCTGAAGATTTAAAACAAGATGCGAAAGAAGCTTCGGAAACCATTTCAGAAACGGTCAAAAATGAAATTGAAGAAGCAGAAAAAGAAGTTCGCGCCAATGCGAATACAGAAAGTTAACAAAAAGCGCGATGAAACCGAGTTTTCATCGCGCTTTTCCTCTCAGTTTTACTTTATTACGTAAAAGCGTCTAAGTAATAAAGAAAAAATCCGTGACTTTTTAACGCCAGTCAGCTATAATAGACAAAAGTTAAATTTCTGACAGAGAGAAAGGTGCGGAGAGACGATATGAGCAATGAACAATTGGATTCCCTTAGAGATGAGTTAGACAAAGTCAACCTTGCCATCCTTGAAAAGATTAATGAGCGTGCGAGGCTTGTAAAGGAAATTGGCGATATTAAAAGAGAGCAAGGCATTAACCGCTTTGATCCGGTCCGAGAACGGAGCATGCTAGACCATATTGCCAAACACAATGAAGGGCCATTTGAAACAGCGACACTTCAGCATTTATTTAAACAAATTTTTAAAGCGAGCTTGGAGTTGCAAGAAGAGGACAACAGCAAAGCGCTGCTAGTATCCCGAAAAAAACAACCTGAAAACACGACTGTTGATGTCAAAGGGGAAAAAATCGGCGATGGCCAGCAACGTTTTGTTTTTGGCCCATGTGCTGTTGAAAGTTATGAACAAGTGCTGGCTGTTGCGAAAGAAATGAAAAAGAGGGGGCAGCGCCTTCTCCGAGGCGGCGCTTTTAAGCCACGTACATCTCCTTATGATTTCCAAGGCCTAGGTTTAGAAGGGCTAAAAATATTAAAACGTGTCGCTGACGAGCTTGATATGGCGGTTATTAGTGAAATTGTCACCCCAGCTGACGTTGAAGTGGCAACAGAATATGTCGATGTCATCCAAATTGGCGCTCGTAACATGCAAAACTTCGAGCTGCTGAAAGCTGCCGGTTCTGTTAAAACGCCTGTATTGTTAAAGCGTGGCTTATCCGCAACGATTGAAGAATTTATCCACGCTGCTGAATACATCGTCTCAAAAGGGAACAGCCAGTTGATGCTTTGCGAACGCGGTATTCGCACTTACGAGAAAGCAACACGCAATACGCTCGATATTTCCGCTGTGCCGATTTTAAAACAAGAAACACACTTGCCAGTAATGGTTGATGTCACACACTCTACTGGACGCCGTGATTTGCTTCTACCAGCAGCAAAAGCAGCTCTGGCAATTGGGGCGGATGCGGTGATGGCTGAAGTCCATCCGGACCCTGCTGTCGCTTTGTCTGATTCAGCTCAGCAAATGAATTTTGACCAATTCAATCAATTTTTAGATGGCTTAATTGAGTCAGGGCTTTACAAAGCTCCAGTTAAACAAGCGTAACAAAAAGCAGCTCAAAGAAATTTTGAGCTGCTTTTGTGTTTAAAAGCATTTAAAAAAGGGCAATTTAGTAATACTGTTATAATGAAAAAAGAAAACTGTTTTTCAAATGGTGAAAAAGTATGAAAGATAGTCTTTAATCATTGCAGGAAATCTTAGTGTATCGTATGATAGAAGAAACATTCGAATGAAAAACAGTTATTGCTATCTTATATGATACACAATCATGAATATCGTCATAGTGAGGAGGAAGCTGCTGCGTATAAGCTGCGCGGGCAGCAAAATAAGATGAATACGACCATTTATGATGTAGCTAGAGAAGCTGGCGTCTCAATGGCTACTGTTTCCCGAGTAGTCAACGGAAATCCAAATGTAAAACCGACAACGCGGAAAAAAGTTCTGGAAGCAATTGAACGCTTAAACTACCGTCCAAATGCAGTAGCCAGGGGGCTAGCCAGCAAACGTACCACAACAGTCGGCGTCATTATCCCTGATATTTCAAGCATTTTCTTCTCTGAGCTGGCGCGGGGAATCGAAGACATTGCCACTATGTATAAGTACAATATCATTCTTTGTAACTCTGACCAAAACAAAGACAAAGAAATCCACTTGATTAATACGCTATTGGAAAAGCAAGTGGACGGTATTGTGTTTATGGGCGGCGAAATTACAGAGGAGCATGCAGAGCAATTTAAGCGCGCACCTGTACCAATTGTCCTTGCTGCCACATTAGATGATGAAAAATCATTTCCGTCAGTCAATATTGATTACACACAAGCGGCTGAAGACGCGATCCAGTTTTTAATTGAAAAAGGCCATAAACGAATCGGCATGTTGAGCGGTTCGCTGGAAGACCCAATCAATGGCTACCAAAAGTTTGCTGGTTATCGCCAAGCACTTCAGAAAAACAATATTGAATTTGATGAAAACCTGATTGTCATTGGCGATTACACGTATGATTCAGGAATGGAAGCAATGGATGCATTTCTTGCCCTTGACGAAAAACCGACAGCGCTATTCGCTTCAAATGATGAAATGGCTCTAGGCGTCATCCATGGCGTCCAAGATCGTGGGTATGATGTGCCTGGTGATATTGAAGTAATCGGTTTTGACAATACACGTTTGGCTACAATGGTACGCCCAACCTTGACGACCGTTGTCCAGCCTCTTTATGACATTGGCGCTGTCTCCATGCGTTTGCTGACCAAACTAATGAATAAAGAAGAAGTAGACAACTACACAGTAACATTGCCACATCGCATTGAAAGCCGTGGCTCAACGAAATAACATTGCGAGACTGGTAGAAAACGCTTGTCGGCCGACGATGTCGTGAGCGTTTGTTTACAGGCTGAAGCCGGATCATAAACAGATCCGGCTTTATTCATGTTTATCCACTTGTTTCCGTGTTGCTTGTTTCTCTGTACGAATATGGTACAATGCTTTTTCCAACGTCAAGTTGTTTTTGGCGGTAACTTCTTTTCTTCGCGGTATTTCTGGGATAGCAGCGTCTGTCCATGTCGTCGGCAGAGTTTCTTCTGCCTTGTCCTTCCACTTGTTTATCCAAGCTTGGGGTACATGGTCGTTTGCGAATACGGTTTGCCCGCTCATTTCCAACCAAAGTAATGCCCATGCCCTTGGGACAACCCGCCATTTGTCATAGCCGCCTCCGCCGACAGCAACCCATTTGCCGCCGCAATAAGCATGAGCTAGCTGGTGGGCGAGCCGCGGTATTTCACGATACACATTCATCGATACATGCAAATGCGATAAAGGATCGAGGTAATGGGCGTCGGCCCCGTTTTGTGTGACGATAATATCTGGCTTAAAAAAGTCGGCGACTTCCGTAAAAGCGGCCCGATAAACGTCTAAAAAAGAGTCGTCTTCTGTAAACGCGTCAAGTGGGACATTGATGGAAAAGCCGTAGCCTTTGCCTGTTCCTTTTTCGGTTACATGGCCAGTTCCAGGGAACAAATAGCGCCCCGTTTCATGCAAGCTTAGCGTGCATACATCTGGGTCGTCGTAGAAAGCCCACTGGACGCCGTCACCGTGGTGAGCATCCGTATCGACATAAAGGATCCGCACACCGTATTTGCGCCGCATATACTCAATCGCAATCGAAGAATCATTGTAAATGCAAAAGCCCGACGCCCGTCCGCGAAAGCCATGGTGAAGGCCACCGCCTAAGTGGAAGGCATGCAAGTAGCCATCGGCTAAGACCGCGTCACAAGCCCGGAGTGTTCCGCCAACTAAATGGGCAGCTGCTTCGTGCATATGGGGAAAAAGGGGCGTGTCTTCCGTTTTGAGCCCGTATGCTTCTGCAGCGCTATCTGGCAACCGTCCCTCGCCGCCTGCAATGACCGCTTCAATAAAACGAGAATCATGAATCAGCTCTAATTCCGCCTTTGTAGCTGCGCTAGGTTGAATGAGTGGCTGGTTTTGCACCGCCCCCAACTCTTCCAAGAGAGAGTACGTCAATTCGAGACGAAGGGGATGAAACGGGTGTGTTTCGTTAAATTTATACGGATATTGGCTTGGTCCATATACAAGTACAGCCTCTTTGTTATTCATTGGAACCTCCCAATACGGGAAACGGCGGATTGTAGACTTCGTATCCTGCCAATTGCAGCGCAGCAATAATGCGCCGTGGATCAATCGTTTGGACACGAAATGAAAGCATATATTTATCTGCTTTTTTGCTAGGGTAAGCGACAGCGCTAACAATATTGATACGCTCTTTTTTAAAAACAGTGGCGACATCTGCTAACTGCCCAGGCCGGTTGTGTACACACACTTCAATAATGGAGCTTGGCTGATCGGCGCCTAGGAGTTTTGTTAAACTATAAAGCATATCAGACTCTGTGATCAGTCCTGCCAATCGATCATTGTCCACGACGGGGAGACAGCCGACGCGATGCTGGAAAAACAGGCGTGCAACTTCCTGGACGTCATCATCAGGATGAGCGGTTAATACAGGAGTACTCATTATTTTCGTAACCGGTTGCAAAAAATCAGTTGCTTCTTTGGTTACGGAAAGGGTAGAAGGGCGTATATCACGAATATCCCGGTCAGACACAATGCCAATGACAGCTGTATCACCGTTCGTAATAGGAATATGACGTATGGAAGCGCTTTCCATAAGAGCAATCGCATCTTCAATTGTGTGAGTGTTTGTTAGTGTTGGCACATTCGTGCGCATAATCGTTTTGATTTTCATTGGCAAACCTCCTTTCTAGTACATAAAGCGGTTTACAAAGCGGAGCTGGTCGAATTTTTCAATCGAGTTCTGGTCAACATTCTTTCCAATCCGCGCCATTAAGCAGTTTGCTGGATGGGAACTAATTTCTGGATCGTCGGTTGCATACCAAATGAGCCCACCGGCATTCATCATTTTTTCCATCACTTTTCGGTATTCCCAGACGTCGAGCCCACTGCCTTTCAAATCCCAATGCCAGTAATACTCCGTTGTAATAATAATATAGTTTTCCATTGCTTCATCTTTCATTGACAAACGCAACAGCTGTTTGCCGATACCAAGCGCCCGGTATGGAGGCGCAATTTCAATCGCACCGAGTTCGAGCAAATTTTCCATATTGCCTTCTGACCATCGTTCGAGAGGGTCAGGATAAACAAATGTCACATAGCCAACGATCATTGAGCCATCGCGGACAATGTTAATACGCCCTTCTGGCAATTCGGCAATTTCTAAAAGCGCTTTTTTTTGTTCAGTCGCTGGCCGGAAGGAAGTTAAGCCTTCATGAAAATCATAGTCGGCAAGTTCGTTAGCTGGTAGAGGGCCCTCTAAAACCAATTCCTTGCCTGCAATCGAATACGGTTCGCGGATCAGTGTTTTTGGATGCTCCATTGCTTCACCTCGGTTAGACAATCTATGCTTTCATTATACATTGTAGAAACAAAAACAAGAAGGTTGCGAACAAAAATCGACGAATTAATGAAAATAAATGGAACAAAGAGTGAATTTTGTTTGAAAACGTTACCTTGTTTATACTATAATGAACTTAATTTGAGAGTGAGAGGTGTGAACCTGTTATGAAAGCGCTTCCTGCTATTGAAGGAAACCATAACCTGAAAAATTATGAAGAAGCCGTACAAAACTTTGACTGGGAGGATGTCAGAAAAACGTTTTCTTGGCATAAAACAGGCAAAGTCAACCTTGCCTATGAAGCGATCGATTATCATGCCGAGAACGGCAAAGGCGAACAGGTAGCTCTTTATTATAGCGATGCGCGCCGTGATGAATCCTACACATTTGCGGAAATGAAGACGTTCTCGAACAAAGCAGCGAATGTGCTAAAAGAAGCCAACGTCCAAAAAGGGGACCGTGTCTTTATCTTTATGCCACGCACACCTGAGCTGTATTTTACGCTTCTTGGCGCCATAAAAATAGGGGCAATTGTTGGCCCGTTGTTTGAAGCTTTTATGGAAGGGGCTGTGCGTGACCGCCTTGAAGACAGTGGCGCAAAAGTGCTTGTCACAACACCGACATTGCTTGAACGGGTGCCATTTGACGATTTGCCCGATTTGGAAACGGTGCTAGTCGCTGATGAAACGTATGAAGACAATGGCTCTTTTTTACAGTTAAACAAGCGGCTTCAAGCAGCACCAAGTGATTTTGCAATTGAATGGGTTGATCGGGAAGACGGGCTCATTCTTCATTATACGTCTGGCTCAACGGGCAAGCCAAAAGGTGTTCTTCATGTTCACGAGGCAATGGTCCAACATTATCACACAGCCAAAGTCGTCCTTGACTTGCAGCAAGATGACATTTACTGGTGCACGGCCGACCCTGGCTGGGTAACGGGAACGTCTTACGGCATTTTTGCGCCTTGGCTTGCTGGCGTAACCAATGTGGTGCGCGGCGGCCGCTTCTCGCCGACTGATTGGTATGAGACGATTCAGCGCTACAAAGTAACGGTTTGGTACAGCGCGCCAACCGCATTTCGGATGTTGATGAGCGCAGGCGACGAACTCGTTAAACAGTATGACCTTTCGTCACTGCGTCATGTCTTAAGCGTTGGCGAACCACTCAACCCTGAAGTGGTGCGGTGGGGAGTGAAAGTCTTTGACAAACGCATTCATGACACGTGGTGGATGACGGAAACAGGAGCGCAAATGATCTGTAATTACCCGGCAATGGAAATCCGCCCAGGATCAATGGGCAAACCAATTCCAGGCGTCGAGGCCGCCATTATTGATGATAGAGGCAATGAACTGCCACCGAACCGAATGGGCAATCTTGCCATTAAAAAAGGCTGGCCAGCGATGATGCGTGCGATTTGGAACAATGAAGCCAAATACCAAAGCTATTTTGAGCTTGACGGTTGGTATGTGTCTGGCGATTCTGCTTATATGGATGACGATGGCTACTTTTGGTTCCAAGGTCGCATTGATGATGTCATTATGACCGCAGGTGAGCGCGTTGGTCCATTTGAGGTGGAAAGCAAACTGGTTGAACACCCAGCTGTTGCCGAAGCAGGTGTCATTGGCAAACCTGACCCTGTCCGTGGGGAGATTATTAAAGCATTTATTGCACTGCGCCAAGGCTATGAAGTTACTGACGAATTAAAAGAAGAGATTCGCCAATTTGTAAAGACAGGACTTGCAGCCCATGCAGCACCGCGGGAAATGGAATTCCGCAAGTCATTGCCAAAAACGCGCAGCGGAAAAATTATGCGCCGCGTATTAAAAGCCTGGGAATTGGATTTGCCGACAGGCGACTTATCGACAATGGAAGATTAACGCCAATAAAAGAAGCGTGCCTTTTAAAGGCACGCTTCTTTAATCGTCATCATCATCTTTTTCATTCGATGGTTGAGTATTTGGTTTAAAGCTCGCTTGAAACGGGGCTAGCCCCTCGATATGATCGACCATATCGCTTCTGTATAGATCGGTAGTGACTAAGCCTTGTTCTTCGCATGCTTTTGTTGGTGGGCCGCCTGTTAAGCCACAGACTCGTTTTTCGACAATGCCGTCAGGCTGCTCAAAGCGTTTGCCTCCTGCTGTCATCAGCTCGGGGTCAACGCCATAAGCAGCGTTGGCAAGGTTCGCCCAAATGGACTGTGTCCGCCCCCCTGTACCGAGCCCGCCGACGCGTTTGCGTAAACTAATCGTTTTGTCACCGCTATAACCATTCCATACGCCTAATGTCACCTCAGGGTTGACGGCAATAAACCATGAATCATAGTCTCTGTTGGTCGTGCCTGTTTTTCCAGCCCAGTCAGCTTGAAACTGCAACTTGTTGGCTGCCGTGCGGCCGGTGCCATTTGCGCTGTACATAACATCACGCATCATATCGGCGACCAAATAGTTTGTTTGTGGGCTAAACATTGTATGCTTACTAGCAGGGTGCTCATAAATGACTTCGCCAGAATCCGTTTCAATCCGTTCGATCATGTAAGGCTCCATACGGACGCCATTGTTGCCGAAAGCACTAAAGGCGCTGACATTTTGTTCAACGGTAACATTGCCGCCGCCGATAGCGACTGCTTCATTCACGCCATGCATGTCTGGGTTAAAGCCGGCTGCGTCGCGGAGTTTTACTTTTAAGTCATCAGGGACATGCCACCACGCCTCCACAGCGGGCACGTTGCGTGATTGTTTCAATGATTCACGCACAGTGAGATTGCCTTTGTGAGCGTGGTCAAAGTTTCTAATTTCCCTCCCACCAGCTTTGTAAAACGCTTGTTCATCAGGAATGACAAGCCCTGGTTGGGTTACCCCTGCTTCAATCGCGCCTGCATAAGCAAGAACAGGTTTGCTCGTCGAGCCTGCTTGGCGATAAGCACGTGTAGCGTGGTTATACAAATGATCTAAGTTTTCTTCACGACCACCGACAAAGCTAAGGATCTTTCCAGTTTTATTTTCGATTAAAACAGAGCCGACTTCTTCCCGTTGCCCTTGTTTGTCGGCACCAAAATAAGCGCCAGATTGTTGAGCTGCCTCGTTCATTGCATCATACAAATCTTTATCAATGGTCGTAATAATGTTGTAACCACCATTAATAATCGCGTTTTCGACTTCAGCTTTAAACTGATTGCGTTCGACTTGTTTAGCAGCGTCGCTTAATTTCTCCCAACCATCGCGGTTATCGATTTTTTGTTGTACGAGCACTGCCGTTGCCCGGTTCATAATTTCTTCAGTAAGCCGCGGCCGTTCTTCCATTGGGTCAGGCGCGCTTGTTGTAAAATCAGCAGTAAGGTCGTAGTCTAATGCATCCTCGTATTGCTCTTTTGTGATGTACTCTTTTTCGTACATGCGGTTTAAAACTGTTTGGTAACGGTTAAACCCAGGCTGCAAACCGTCTTTATCTTTAAGCTGTTGGTCGTTTGTAAAAGGCGTGTAGCCATACGGGCTTTGTGGCAAGCCAGCTAAGTAAGCTGCTTGCGGCAAGTTTAAATCGCTTGCTGAAACACCAAAAACCCCTTGTGCTGCCGCTTCAATGCCAGCAACATTTCGGCCTGAGGCATTCCGGCCAAACGGAACGACGTTTAAGTAGGCTTCCAATATTTCCTCTTTTGTCATAAACTGTTCGAGCCTAAGCGCGAGCATAATTTCCGTCGCTTTGCGGTCGAACGATACTTCATCGGATAAAATTTGTTGCTTTATTAGTTGTTGTGTCAATGTGCTGCCACCCGTTTGCACAGACGAACTTGTCAGCTCTTGCATCGTTGCCCGCAGCAACGCTTTTGGGACGATGCCATTATGCTCGTAAAAATGTTCGTCTTCTGTAGCAATGATCGCCCATTTTACTTCATCGGCCACGTCATCAAGGGAGACAATTTCGCGGTCCACTTCACTGCGGATTTTTCCTAAGTAGACACCACCAGCAAGGTAAATGTCGCTTGTTTTTGAAAGCGAGCCTACGAATGTGCGCATATCTTCTTCGGAATACGTTTTTTCATCGGCTACGAGGGAAGCAAAGTAACCAGCGGCCGTTCCGCCAGCAAACATAAACCCTAAAAAGCCTATAATGAGTACGATAAGGAATAAATTCCATAATACTTGGTATGTAATGCCGACTTTCCGGAAGAACTGAATGTCATCTAGCTTTGCAATAAAAGCATTCCAGTTGTTCTTCCACTTCGAAAGAAAGTGCTTCATCGACTCCCCCCTTAGTCGTCTTAGTATATCATAAATTGCGTGATGCGCATACGTGTGTTCGCTATGTTGACAGTGTACACACCGTATGGTAAAACTAGAAAGTGAATTGAAAACGTAAAAAAAGCGAAGAAAGGCCGAAGTATGGGCGTGCGCTGATCGAAGAGAGCCGGTGGTTGGTGCGAACCGGTACACGTACGTTAGCCAGAATTACAGCCTGGAGCTATTCTTTGTTTCGGCAAAGAACGGAAAAGCCGTTATCGAATGAGTGGGAGGCATGCATGCCTTCAACAAGGGTGGTACCGCGACAAGTTCGTCCCTTATAGGGAGGGGCTTTTTTTGCGTTGAATTGAAGGAGGAACCATAGATGGATGAAAAACAACCGTTAACCCCTGAGCAACAAAAGCTCGTTGATGAGCAAGTGGAAGCGCTCATGCGTGGCGTTGTAGAAGTCGTCCCGAAAGAGGCATTTCGGGAAAAAATTGAGAAAAGCGTTCGAACAGGAAAGCCGTTAAACATTAAGCTTGGCATGGACCCGTCAGCACCTGATGTCCATATCGGCCATACAGTTGTACTACAAAAACTGCGCCAATTTCAAGAGTATGGCCACCATATTCAACTGCTGATCGGTGACTTTACTGGAAAAATCGGCGATCCGACTGGAAAGTCCGAGACAAGGAAAGTGTTGACTGATGAACAAGTCAAGCAGAACGCACAAACATACGTAGAACAATACGGAAAAATTTTGGACATTGAAAAAACAGAAATTCTTTACAATTCTCAATGGCTAAGCGAGCTGAAGTTTGATGATGTTTTAAAGCTTGCTGGTCAGATGACAGTGGCCCGTATGCTCGAACGGGAAGACTTTAGCAAACGCTATAAAACCGGGCAACCGATTTCGGTACATGAATTCTTTTACCCGCTTATGCAAGGTTACGATTCTGTCGCAATGGAAACCGACATCGAAGTAGGGGGGACGGACCAAACGTTTAATTTGTTAATGGGACGCCAACTCCAAGAAGCGTACGGAAAAGAAAAGCAAGTGATGCTGACGCTGCCGTTAATTGAAGGGCTCGATGGCGTTCGCAAAATGTCAAAGTCGCTTAATAACTACATTGGCATTGACGAAGCACCAAATGAGATTTTCGGAAAGGCGATGTCGATACCTGATGAATTGATGGTAAAATACTACAAATTGGCGACTGATGTCCCGATGGATGAAGTAGAAGCTTTAGAAAAAGGGCTGTCAGACGGCAGTGTCCACCCTCGCGATGCAAAAATGCGACTTGGGCATAAATTTGTAGAAATGTACCACGGCAAGGAAGCGGCTGATGAGGCAGAGCAATATTTTAAAACGGTTTTCCAAAAAAGGGCGGTGCCAGAAGACATTCCGGTCTTTTCCTGGGAAGGCGACAAAGAAGTGCCGTTAATTGATTTGCTTGTTACGTTGAACATGCAGTCTTCAAAAGGTGAAGCACGCCGGATGATTCAAGGTGGCGGCGTAAAAATTAACGAACAGAAAATCACCGATATTCATACGGTCGTATCAGTTGAAGACGACATGATCGTTCAAGTCGGAAAGCGCAAGTTTGCCAAGCTAAGCTTAAAATAAGGAATAAAAAAAACCAGCCATTTCAGGCTGGTTTTTTTACTCTTAACGAGAATACCACTCAACGATAAGCGCTTCAGTAATTTCTGCTGGAAGCTCAGAACGCTCTGGGTAACGTGTGTACGTACCTTCAAGCTTTTCTTCGTCAAATGATACGTATCCTGGCGTGAAATCATTTACGTCAAGTGCTTCTTTAACAACAGTCAAATTCCGTGAACGCTCACGAAGGCCAATTGTTTGCCCTGGCTTTACGCGATAAGATGGGATGTCAACGCGAGAACCGTCAACAAGCACGTGGCCATGGTTTACTAGTTGGCGCGCAGCACGGCGTGTACGGGCAAGACCCATACGGTAGACAAGGTTGTCAAGGCGTGACTCAAGCAAAATCATGAAGTTTTCGCCGTGGATGCCGCTCATTTTGCCAGCATCGTTGAACGTGCGCAAGAATTGGCGCTCGTTTACGCCATACATATGGCGAAGTTTTTGCTTTTCATGAAGTTGAAGTGCGTATTCTGAAAGCTTTTTACGTTGGTTTGGACCGTGTTGGCCTGGAGCGTAAGGACGCTTCGCAAGCTCTTTCCCTGTTCCGCTTAGAGAAACGCCAAGGCGGCGGGATAGTTTCCAAGATGGACCTGTATAACGAGACATTGTGTCTCCTCCTTGTTATTTTGGTGTTGCAAAATAACAACCTAAATGACAATCTCTAAACTCCAGCCAGTCCATTTTCATGCACCTTCGCTTCGACAGCTAGAAGTTACGCGATGCACCTCAATCATTGCAGCCGCTTGAGGAATGGATTGGTCAAAAGTTCGTTTGTCTTGGCTGTCACTCACACCGATCTATCATAGCGGAAAAGCGCCTACTTGTCAATGTTTAATAAAAAAGGTTCCACTCGCTTCAGTAAGCGTTCGAGCGCCTCCGCTTCTTTTTCGTGGAAACGGCCTTTGCTCGGGCTGTCGATATCAAGGACTGCTATCACGTTATGTTCGTGGCGGATCGGAATAACGAGTTCGGCGTTTGAAGCGGCGTCGCAGGCGATATGCCCAGGGAATGCATGAACATCATCAATGCGCATCGTTTTGTTTTCGGCCACAGCGGTTCCGCAGACACCTTTGCCAATCGCAATCCGTGTACAGGCAGGCAGTCCTTGGAATGGGCCGAGCACAAGTTCGTTTTCTTTAAGAAAATAAAAGCCGACCCAGTTAATGTCATCTAAAAACTGGCCCAACAATGCACATAAATTGGCGTAATTTGCTAGCGCATCCGGCTCATCTTCAAGTAAGGCAACGGCTTGCTGTTCCAAAAGGCGATAGGCTGCTTCTTGGTCAGTAGGATAATCAAGTTTGCTAAACATCGAGTCATGCTCCTTCCATTTGTCAAAAACCGCAGCGATTCAACAAAAGCATGCGGGATTTGTCAAAAAGTTTTTGCGTAAAAGCCGCTTAATCAGACAGGAAGCGGGTAATAAAAAAACGAATACTGTATATAAGATAACACGATTTGCAGCGGCTTGCTTTAACATATTTCAGAAAGAAGTCTCCCCTTCAAGCGTGTGAAGGGCGTAGCTGGGCAGTAAGGGGGATGACTCTCGGTCGAGCGATAGCCGAAAAGCTTGTCATATGGTATAGCGGAACGAAAAGAGATGTATGCGTTACGGAAAAGAAATTAAAGACAGAGAAATTCAAAACGTTGTAGGATTAGACTTTGCGATGGAGGGGCTGTTTGTTGATAGCGAAGGGAAGAAAGCCAATTACCCACGTTTTTATCGTCAAATGCTGGATCGATTAGCAAAAGAACAACCAAACTATCCCGTAAGAAAAAAGGTTCTTCTAATTGGCACAAACAACGGATTCGAGTAGCCAACATTCATGAAAAAGTCGTTAATCAACGAAAGAACTTTCTTTACCATCAATCAAAGGAATTAGCAGCTAACTATGATGCGATTGTGATTGAAGATTTAGATATGAAAGGGATGTCACAAGCATTGAAGTTTGGTAAAAGTGTCGCTGATAACGAGTGGGGAATGTTCACTTCTTTCTTACAGTACAAACTAAACGAACAAGGGAAACGACTGATCAAAATCGATAAATGGTTTCCATCCACCAAGACGTGTTCGCAATGTGGTTCCATACAAGAAATGGCATTATCCGCACGTACGTATCAATGTGTTTGTGGACGAAGCCTTGATCGAGATTACAATTCAGCAATCAATATCAAAAAAGAAGGAATTCGTTTAATAGCCACTGCCTAATGAATCGATAAACTCTTGGAACAAGAGGGTTAGCTTGGTCCATTTTGTCAGCTACCAAAAGGGGCGATTACCCAAGAAGCCCCCACTTCAAGCGACCTGCAAGGGTGATAAGTGGTGGGTATTTCACAACCAACTTGGAGGGATACGAATGAGCGAACAGACGAAAACGACGATTAAAGATGCGGCTATTTCCTTGTTCTACGCAAAAGGCTTCCACGGTACATCCGTTCGCGACATTGCCAGAAAAGCTGGTGTGAATCCCGCGCTGATTTCGTATTATTTTGGCGGAAAGCAGGCTTTGTTTGAATCGTTATTAATCGATTTTTTTGAAGGGTATGTAAAAACGATGGAAACAGCCGCACGGGAACCAAACGGCGATCCCATCGGTTCTTTAGTAGAGCTGTTTAAAAAAGTGCTGCTTTACCAGCAATCGTGTCATTGGCTAGCGCGCATGGCACACCGAGAAATGACGCTAGACTCGACCCTTGTACGGGAAGTGATGAGCACGTATTTGCGGAAAGAGCAACATTTGCTCGAACAAGCAGTCGCCCGGTGCTTACGCAGGCAAGGGGAGCCATTAGCTGCCGATTTAATCGTTGTCCAACTCCGCAATATGATGACATTGCCTTTTTCTTCACCACAATACTTGCGGGAACTGTTTTTGCTTACTCCGGCAGATGAGCAGTTTATCGAGCGGTATGGACGGCATGCCGATGAGTGGATTCGCTCTTTGCTTAGCTCATTGGAGCAGAGGAAGACAATGGTAGTCCGCTTGACATCGTAAAGGCTTAAAACATGCGGAGACCTGCGGCAGAATGGGCGTCTGAACCATAAACAAGGGGGATGCCCATCGTTTTTGCTTGCAGTGCAATTTCTTTTGGTGGATAGGACTCGCCGCAATAACGCTTGGTTAGACCCGCATAGTTATAATCAAGCTGAAGCCCATTTTCATGGATCGCGGCAAGGATGGCGTCAATTTCTTGTTCAAACGATTGCTCAGCGTGATAGAGCTTTTGAAATTTTTTGCATAGCGTTATATGGCCGATCCGCTTTGGTTTATAGTAGCCTAGATCGGCACAAATAGAAGCTAAAACCGTGTCGTAATAAAGGGCATACAAGGCATTCGTGCTGCCAAGATCCGCTGCGATTGCCGCAAATTCTTCTGGGCTGTAATCGATGCAGCGGTAATGGCCGCCTACTTTCAAAAAGTGGACAGATAGAATGCTGTCATCAAGGAAAGGGCCAACCTCGTTTAACAGCGCTTTTGTTTCTTCTTCGTAGCCGGATATATAATCAACCTCTAAACCAATGAGGACGTCCAGTGCGTGGGCGTACTCTTTTTTTATTGCACGCGTTGCCTGCAAATAGGCATTTAGGTCTGAAGCTGCCATGGCGCTGTCTTGGTTCGGGGTAGGGTCGCTAAAACCGGCGGGAAGAGGGGCGTGTTCTGCAAATGTAATCGTCTTTAGTCCAATTGAAATCGCTTGTTCACAATAAGATGCCAGCGTATCCGCTGAACCATGGGGACAAAAGGGTGTGTGGATATGCCCGTCGCGGATAATCATGGAAACAGCTCCTTTATAAATAAGATTGTGTTTGAAGATATTTGTCGAACGGCAGTGTCGGGAATCTGCACACAAATTGTCGCATTCATGGTATTATATTACGTATCAGAATAGGGATAAAGCAATGTTTTTATAACTAAACGGCAACATTTACGATTAGCTTGGATAAACCGATTAAAAACAGGTAAAAGAAAAGCGCAGTAGAGGGGAGTTCCATGTGGATATTTTTGTAACAGTCATCATCATATTGCTCGTCCTTTTTACGGCAGGGACGGCAGCTGGGATTTTTCTCAGACGGCATATACATAAAGCAGTGGACGAGCTCGATGCCAGGAAAATCAACTTATTGAATCGTGACATTCCAGATGAAATTGCCAAAGTAAAAAAGCTCCGCATGTCAGGTGAAACGGAACAGAAATTTGAAATGTGGCGCAAAGACTGGGATGAGATTGTCGAATCGATTTTACCTAGCATTGAGAACCAATTAATTGAAATCGAAGAATGGGCCGCAAAATACCGATTTAAAAAAGCAAAAGATGCGATTGGCTGGGTAGGCAATCGAATTACGACGGTCGAACAGCAGTTGGATACGATGGTGGAAGAAATCGATCACTTGGTTTCCGCTGAAGCGAAAAACCGCCAAGAAATTAGCGAAGTCCGTGGCAAATATCAAGAGCTGTCAAATGAGCTGTTAACAAAACGGGGATCCTTTGGCGAGGCCGTTAGAGCCCTTGATGAAGCAATGGCCGATATAAAACAGACGCTTGCATCTTATGATGAAGCGACTGAAAATGGCAGCTATCTACAGGCGCGAAAACAGCTTTTAATGATGAAGGATCGTTTGCATGACTTAAGGGCAAAAATGGATGAGCTCCCGCAGTTGCTCATCCAAGTTAAATCAACCGTTCCAGCTGATGTACGCAACTTGGAGATGGGCATCGCCCAAATGGAGGAAAGCGGCTTCCATTTAAAAACATTCGCCTTTGACGGGCGCCTCACACAATTTAAAAAAGACATTGAAAAGGCGTACGAACAGCTTCTCAGCCTTCACGTCAAAGAAGCAAGCGAATTGTTGCAAACGATCAACGACGAGAAGGAGCAAATGTACGAAACGCTTGAAGCAGAAGTGGCAATTAAAAATAAGCTAATGGAGAAAATTCCAACACTAAAGGAACAAGTGCAGGCAGCAACAGAACAATTGCAAACGTTACTGCGTGAAACGACTCATGTACAAAAAAGCTATTTAATTGCTGAAGAAGAAACCCATTTGCAAAATGCTTTGCAAAAAGACCTCGCCAACTTGCGGAACCAATTGCATGTCATTGTCGATGTAACCGAAAACCAAAAACAAACGTACTCTTCCATTTACGAAATGGCTGAGAAGTGGTCAAATGAGATGGACACATTCAAAGCCAATATTGATAACAGCATAGAACGGCTCCGTCGCCTCCGAAAAGACGAGTTAAAAGCACAAGAAACCGTCTCACGGCTTCGTAGTGTCATGTACGAAACGAAACGGACGTTGAAAAAAAGCAACTTGCCAGGGGTGCCAGTAAAGCAGCTGGAAGCATTGGACTTTGCCGAAACGAAAGTAAAGCAAGCTTCCGATGCGCTAAATGAAATCCCCCTTGAAATGGAACGAGTCGAGCAATTGGTGCACGAGGCGATTGAGCAAGTTGAAAAAGGTTCAGACGCAATAGAAGAAATGGTTGAAAAAGCTAGGCTTGCCGAACTGGCTATCCAGTTTAGCAACCGATATCGTAACCGTGGCGAAGAAGTGCGCCAAGCACTTGACCAAGCAGAAGATGCGTTTCGCAGTTTTCATTATGAGGAAGCACTTGAGCGCGTCCAACATGCTGTTGAGCCATACGAACCAAACTTGTTGGAAAAAGTCGAAAGGCATATAAGTACATAGCGCCCTTTTCTTGCAAGGCGAACGCCCAATATGAACCATTTATCCAGATGTTACCGGAAAAGAGATGGAGAACGTCGATTCAAGAGCATCGTTTCGGGACGCATAATTATGACGATGACCACGACAACCGACGCCGTATGCGAACGCAGTTTCAATTGTGAAACTGCGTTTTTGAGTTTGCGCTGCAGATTGTTGAAAGATATGCTTGCAATAGCGAACGAGGCTTGCTAAGTTAAAAGCCTGGAAGAGAGGAAAGGAGTTACACTTGATGATTTATTTGGACAATAGCGCAACCACTCGGCCCCATCCCGACGTGCTTGCTTTATATACGAAGATGGCTGCAGATTATTTTGGCAATGCTTCGTCGCTGCATACACTTGGCATGGAAGCGGAGCAAGTACTTGATCATGCCCGTAAACGTTTTGCCGCTTATCTTAACTGCATGCCGAATCAGCTTATTTTTACCTCAGGGGGGACAGAAGCAAATGCGGTGGCCATTCAAGGAACAGCGAAAAAGCATGCGAACGGCCACCTAATTACAACCACTGTCGAACACGCATCTATTTATGAGAATGCTCGCGCTCTCGAAGCGCAAGGGTTTGAAGTAACATATGTGCAAGCGGATGAGGATGGACGTGTTACTAGCAAAGCGATTGAATCTGCCATTCGTCCAAATACCGTTTTGGTTACGCTTGGGCATGTCCAAGGCGAACTAGGGACTGTACAACCAATCGCTGAAATAGGCGCTTTGCTTCAACGCTACCCACAAATCAAATTTCATGTCGATGCCGTGCAAAGTTTGGCAAAAGTGCCGTTTTCACTAAAAGAAGCAAACATTGATATGCTGTCTTTGTCTGCACATAAAATCCACGGCTTGAAAGGGACAGGGCTATTATTTGTCAACAATCCTGCTACTCTGGAAAGCCTTCTCTACGGAGGCGGACAAGAACAACGATTGCGTCCTGGCACAGAAAATACAGCAGGTATCGCTGCATTTGCCAAGGCGCTCGGGTTAATGGAAAGCCAGGAACAAAAACAGCAACAACGGCTGCTTGCATTAAATGACATGTTGCGCGCCAAGCTGGAACCAATAGAGGGGTTAATCGTTAACACGCCTACATCAGGCTATGCACCTCATATATTGAATGTATCGATTCCAGGCATTAAAGCCGAAGTGCTTGTGCAGGCGCTCGGTCAACGCCAAATTTACGTTTCGACACAGTCCGCCTGCTCGACGAAAACGGGCAAGCCGAGCCGTGTCCTTTTAGGGGCAATGAAGCCGAGAACAGTGGCTGAGAGCGCCATTCGCATTAGCTTCTCGTTTGCGACGACATCCGAAGAAGTGGAAGCGTGTGGCGAAGCCTTAAAACAGATCATTCCAGAGCTTCAGGAGGTTGTAGGAAAATGAAAATGGACCATATTCTTGTTCGTTATGGCGAGTTGGCCTTAAAAGGAAAAAACAGAGGCCATTTTGAAAAACTGCTGCTCGCCAATATTCGCCATGTATTAAAACCTTTTCCAAAGGTACAAGCGAAGCGGACGTTTGGGCGGATTGTCGTCGAACTAAACGGCACCGACCATGAGCCAGTTGCTGCAGCACTAGCCAATGTATTTGGCATTCAATCATACAGCCTTGCCTTAAGAGTGGAGAATGAGTTAGAAGCCATGCAAAAAGGGGCACTCTTTATGCTTACCGAGCATCCAGATGCTAAAACGTTTAAAGTCTCTGCTAGGCGGGCATACAAGCTTTTTCCGATCGATTCCCAGTCCCTTAACCACAAAATAGGCTCATACGTGCTAAAGGCATTCACTGGCGAGTTAGCCGTTGATGTCCATCATCCCGATGTCAACGTTGTAGTCGACGTGCGTGAGTCAGGAACGTATATAACGGCTGGTGTGTATGCAGGAGCAAAAGGGTTGCCGGTAGGAAGCAGTGGAAAAGTTCTTCATTTGCTGTCAGGCGGAATCGATTCTCCTGTTGCCGCCCATATGCTAATGGGCAGAGGAGCAGAAGTAGAAATGCTTCATTTCCACAGTCCTCCCTATACAAATGAACGGGCCAAACAAAAAGTGATTGATTTGACAAGAGAGTTGACAAAATTTGGTCGTACGATCACGATTCATTTTGTCCCTTTCACTGATATTCAAACGCATATCCACAAAGAAGTGCCGTCAAGCTATGAGATGACAATTATGAGACGGATGATGTTGCGGATTGCCGATCGGATCGCCAGGGAACGAGGCATCTTAGCGATTTCAAATGGTGAAAGTTTAGGCCAAGTCGCCTCGCAAACACTTGCCAGCATGAATACGATTAATGAGATGACCAATTTACCTGTATTGCGTCCGCTTTTAGCAATGGATAAAGAGACGACAATCGCTTATGCAAAACGGATTGGCACATATGAAACATCGATTCTCCCTTACGAAGACTGCTGTACGATCTTTTTGCCGACAGATTCTAAAACGAAGCCAAAACGGGATCGTTCTGCCCAGTTTGAACAATACGTGCAAGTGGAGGAAAAATGCAGAGAAGCGATTGCAGGAATTGAATCCCTTGAAGTAACAGGCGCGCAATCATCGCCAACATTGGACCAGTTATTTTAAGGTAAAGGACATGTAAACCCCTACTTCTTGCGAAATGTAAGTAGGGGAAGTTCATATATTTACCAGTTATCAAGCATGTATGTTCTTTCCTCTTTCGAGCAATCTAGAAGTACCGGAGGAGGTGAGACATATGGCTAACTCAAACTCAAATAACTTGGTAGTACCTGGCGTACAACAAGCACTTGATCAAATGAAAAACGAAATCGCTTCTGAATTTGGCGTAAACCTTGGAGCTGACACGACTTCTCGTGCGAACGGTTCTGTAGGTGGCGAAATCACGAAACGTTTGGTTGCTCAAGCTGAACAACAATTAGGCGGATTTCAAAGATAAGTTCATACAAAATGGCTAGGAGCAGGGACATCCCTGCTCCGTTTCTGTGTTTCTCAACGATATGGGAAGATGATATACTAGAAAGAGGCAGAAAGGGGCTTTTGTGGCAATCGCATGTTGTATACGATTGAAACGGAAGCAAGAAAGGACTCTAGGCTGCTTGGCGGACGGAGAAACAACGATACATAAAGATGATAATGGGCAATGGGTGAGCTACGAACATTTGTAGGAGATAGCGGCATGTCCTAGAGCATTTGATTTTACGATCAGCAGATGGCTGATAAAGACAAAATTACAAAGGAGCGAGAGGATGAAAGCGAGAAGGTGGATTGCATTAGGAGTTGGGGCTTTTATTTTGTTGTTTTCAGTCATTACATCGCTATCGCTAGCGATGAATACATATTCCCAAGCCAATTGGCTAGCAGGAGCTTATGACGAAAGCGTAGTGATTCAGGAAGGAGATCCTTCTGGTTCAATTGCCCTTTTAGAAGTAAACGGGGCGATCATTAATACAACAGGCGATTCTCTGTTTTCTGCTGAAGGGTACAATCACTCAAACTTTATGGATTTATTTTACCAAACGATGAGTTCCCCAGATGTGGAAGGGATTATTATTGCGGTTGATTCTCCTGGTGGCGGCGTATTGGAAAGTGCGGAAATTCATGATGCGGTCATCGAAGCACAAGAAAATTACGGGAAGCCCGTTTACATTTCAATGGGTTCGATGGCTGCTTCCGGCGGGTATTACTTGGCCGCTCCCGCTGAGCAAATTTTTGCTTATCCGCAAACGTTAACGGGGTCAATTGGCGTGATTATGAGTTCGTTAAACATCACCGAATTGCTTGATAAAATCGGTGTCGAGGAAACGGTTTACAAAAGCGGCCCATACAAAGACATGATGAGCGGTACTCGTCCGCCTACTGAAGAAGAAGATGAGATTTTGCAATCAATTGTCGATGAATACTACGATGAATTTGTCGAAGTCATTGCCAATGGCAGGGGAATGGATGAAGAGCGTGTTCGTGAATTAGGGGATGGCAGAATTTATACAGGCAGGCAAGCGCTCGAAGCAGGCTTGATTGATGAACTTGGAACGATCAATGATGTCATTGCCGCCATGCAGCGCGATTTGGGCAGTAATTACCAAGTCATTACGATTGAGCCGAAACAAGGACTAACGAGTATGTTTGGCCTTGCTGCTGAAAAAATATTTGGCAAAGCTGAACAAAAACAAGGACTCATGGAACTGACCGAGTACAACCAACCTAGAGCCATGTATTTGTATGATTATGAATAAGGGGGCTGAACAAATGGAAAGGCGATTACCCGCTGCCGGATTCAAGCGCTATTTACGAAAACAGCCGCCGGTGATGGTTCCTGCAACAAGGGAGGCGGCCCAAGAAAAAGGGGCAAGCGCGATTCGTTATGCTGGGTTTTGGATGCGATTATGGGCGTTTTTATTTGATTTATTGATCGTTTCAGCTATAAATGCTGCGCTAATTCAATCGTGGCTGCCGTTTTTACAAACAAACGACCATTTCTTTGGGTTTGCGGTTACAACAGTTATTGCCCCAGCTATTCTTTACGCACTGTTGTTTTTCGCTTATTTTGCAGGAATGACGAAAGCTTTTTCGCAAACGCTTGGAAAAATGGTGTTTGGCTTAAAAGTGGTTGCTGCAGACGGGTCGCCGCTCACATGGCGAACATTGTTCTTTCGAGAAGGCGTCGGCCGCTTTATCCAGCAAGCGCCTTTACCACTTCGTTTCCCGCTGCTTGCTTATATTGTTGTTGCATGCACGCCTAAAAAACAAGGCATCCATGATTTGTTTGCCGAGACATATGTCATCCATTGTGATTAGCAAGAACAATGGTGAAAACTGAGCCTGTCGTCAGATTTAGACGACAGGCTTTTTTCATTAGATAACGATAGTTTGTTTATTTTTTCGGCAATTGCGTATAGTAAAGAGAAAGGAGGGCAACGGTGTGCAAAGCTGGGTATGGTGGTTAATAGCGTCCACAGCTGGTTTGCTGCTACTAGGCATATGCCTTTTGATGGCAACAATCCGCATCAGGTGTACTTACAAACATCGGCAAAAGGAAGATTTGCTGCAACTGGATGTCCGCATGTTAGGCTTTACTCTTTATAAATTGGAAGCGCCTTTAATTGAATGGAACGAAAAAGAAGGCACGGTGTCGATCAGGGAAAAAAATAAAAGCCCTGTAAAAGAAAACAAACAAAAAAAGAAATGGTCGAGTGAAACGATCAAGCGCTTTATTAAGAAAAGCAAAGAGTGGATTGCACACTTTCCCAGCTATAAGCGGATCGCCGCTCGTTTTTTTAAAGGCTTGACTGTTGAAGAGTTCAAATGGTCCACCGAAATTGGCACAGGAGAAGCCGCCAGCGCTGCCAAAGTGGCGGGGGTCGTATGGGGGCTAAAGTCGTTTTTTTGCGGATGGGCTTCCCATAAAGTGAAATGGCGTGCCGCCCAACAATTAGACGTCATTCCCCATTTCCAGTCGGAAACGTTCGCCCTTTCGTTTTCATGCATAGTCTCCTTTCGCATGGGACACGCTATACGTACAGGTCTTGCGCTTGTTTTCAATTATAAGAAGAACTCTTCACAAAGGGTACAGGCGCCTGCACAAGGTGCTGTAGCAGGTGATTGAGTGAAAGGAGTAAAGTCATGTCAGAACATCCAATTCAAGGCTTGATGAAGACAGCGATGGAAAACATCAAGGCCATGGCTGACGTCAATACCATTGTCGGTGACCCTGTCGAAACACCTGATGGCAGTGTCATTATGCCGATTTCAAAGGTAGGCTTCGGGTTTGCTGCAGGGGGAAGTGAATTCCACATCGAGCAAGCTCACGATGAAATTGGCCATCCGTTTGGCGGTGGAAGCGGCGGCGGTGTGTCGATTACGCCAATTGCTTTTTTAGTCGTGAATAGCAAAGGTGTCAACATGGTCCATTTAGATAGTTCGACTCACCTTTATGAACGATTGCTCGATTTAGCGCCGCAAGCTTTTGAAAAAGTTCAACACATGTTAAAGCAAAACGAGCATGGTGACAAAACTAGCTATCATTATGACGATCCCCTTGCATAATTGGTTCAACCAGCTCTAAGCCAGTTGAGATCTTCTCAACTGGCTTTTCGGCGATGTGCAGATTTTATGATGCTTCCAAGTCGGCATCGGCCATGCATTTTAAACCTAAGTTGTTTAATTTGCGATGATGCAAGACACGATAGGCTACGATGGCCAGCATGACGATTGAGGCTGAGATAATGTACATAAACGAATAGGTAGAGCCTGCGACAATGAGGCCAAGCACGTAAGAACCGAGGCCGATGCCAAGGTCATAAAAAATATAAAAAGTGCTTGTCGCTTGCACCGCTTGTTTTGGGGGAACAGATTGAACGGCAAGCGTTTGGAAGCTTGGCAGCACAGAGCCGAAGCCGGCGCCCATTAAGACAGCGGCGATTAGAAAAATCGATAAGCTGCCTGCTTGCGCAAGGGTAAAAAGGCCGATTGCAAATAAAACAAGTGTTGGATAGACAACGACATTTTCACCAAAGCGGTCAAAAATCCTGCCCGTAATCATACGGGAACCTAGGAGGACAAGGGCATACACTAGAAAAAAAGCACTTGCCGCGGAGTCCATGCCGAGGCTGACAGCGTACAACGTAATAAAACTTAATATACCGCCGTAAGCAAAGGAGGCAAGGGATGAGCAAAAGCTGACAGGCACCGCTTTAAGGGCAATAAACCGATCTACAGAAAGGGGTTCAGCCGCTTTTTTTACGGGTTTATACACGATGAACATTGCAAGCAATAGCCCCGTAACAGATAAAAATACAGTCGTTAGAAAAAGCGCTGTGTAGGAAATGTGTTGGACGACTTGCAATCCAACAACAGGGCCGATGACCATAGCCAGGCTCATAAACATGCTGTAGTACCCCACCGCTTCTCCTTGCCGCGTTTTAGGAGCAATCATGATCGCTAGCGCACCTGCTGCTGTTGTCGCTACTCCAAAGCCCAAACCTTGTAAAAAACGCAAAAAAAGAAGCCATCCGAATGAAAATGACCAAATGTGCAAAATGGCGGTGATCACTACGACGAGAAAGGAAACGAGCAGCATGTTCTTCTCTCCGAAACGATCAAGCAACAGCCCTGCGAAAAGGCGGGCAATGACCGAGGCGGCGATGAACACTCCGACGATAATGCCGACTTGTTGTTCTGACGCGTGAAGCACATCCATCGCAAATAACGGCAATGTAGGAATAAATAAGTTAAAAATCGAAAATAAAGTAAATGCGCTAAAGCATAAATACAAAAACGTAGGCGACCAAAGCCGCTGCTTAGCCATGGAGTCACATCCTTTAATTGTTTGACACACGAAATAATTATATACGTTTATAGTGTAGAGCGAATGGCAGAGACAGTCAATGGGAAAGGCATCCCTTTTTGTTCCAATTGATGTCACGATTAAACGTCGCAGTTGCCTAACGGAGGCTTAGCCTGTACAATTTATAAAGAACCAATACGATGGGGGGAAGGAAAGCATGCAAATTACATTTAAGCAAAAACCAGTCACATTAGCTGGAACACAAGTCCAAGTAGGGGAAAAAGCGCCGGATTTTACGGTGCTGGCCAACGATTTATCTGAAGTGACACTCGCAGATTCAAAAGGAAAAGTTCGCTTGATCAGTGTTGTGCCATCCTTGGACACAGGTGTATGCGACCAGCAGACGAGGCGTTTTAATGAAGAGGCAGCAAAATTGGATAATACGGCGGTTCTTACGGTCAGCGTCGATTTGCCATTTGCCCAAAAACGTTGGTGCGCTTCCGCTGGCATTGATAATGTCCAAACGCTTTCCGACCACCGCGACTTGTCATTTGGCGAAGCATACGGTGTAGTGATTAAAGAATTGCGCTTATTGGCCCGTTCTGTCTTTGTCGTTAATGCGGATGACGAAATTGTTTATGTGGAGTACGTGAACGAAGTGACGGAGCACCCAAATTATGAGGCTGCGTTGGAAGCAGCTAAAAAGGCCTGATGGGCCAAACGAAACAATCAGTCTATGTCCACTGCTGTGACAGTGGACTTTTTCTTTGTGCTTTTGTACAATACAGGACAGACATGATGGACGGAAAAAAGAAGGTGTAAAAATGGAATCGACTCAAGTAGTACGTCTGTTTGATTATTTGGATCAAAGCGCTGACATTTTACTTAACCAGATCGAGGGAACGTATTTAGACGCTTTGGCTGCAGCAGGCGACAATTTATTTGAACAACAGATTTTGCAGGAAGTTAGTGGCGAAACCGAGGCAATGCTCGAAAAAAAGCTAAACAAAGTGAAAGACGAAAAATGGGAACGGGAAGATATGCGCAAAGCATTTCAGCTTGCCATCATAAAAGGGATGAAAGGGACCGTACAAGCAAACCATATGTTGACCCCTGACGCGGTAAGTTTGTTTATCGGTTATCTGGTTCAAAAACTAATAGACCCTAAAAAAGAGCGCTTTAAACTGCTTGATATGGCTGTTGGTTCAGGGAATTTGTTGTTTTCGATTTGCAACCATGTAAACAATGAGCCAGAGGCAATTGGATTTGAAGCGGATGAAACATTGCTGAAAGTCGCGTTCGCAAGTGCCAATTTGCAGCAACGTGAAGTCGCTTTATACCACCAAGACAGCGTCCAAGTTACATTGCCCCACGCAGACATCGTGGCGAGCGACTTGCCTGTTGGCTATTATCCAAAAGATGATGTCGCAAAAGGGTTTGAGTTAAAAGCAGGAGAAGGGTATAGCTATATCCATCATTTAATGATCGAACAAGCAATTCGCTCCCTTCATCCTGGCGGGTATGCAGTCTTGCTCGTCCCAAATTTTTTATTCTCAAGCGATCAAGCAGAAGCATTGAATGTTTACTTGAAAAAAGAAGCAATTGTGTTAGGGCTTCTCCAGCTTCCAAGTTCGCTGTTTTCCAACAGTCAACATGGCAAAAGTATATTATTGTTGCAAAAAAAGGCAGACAATGTCAAAACGCCTCAACAAGCATTGCTTGCGGAGCTGCCGTCTTTTTCAAACGCTGAAGCGATGCACGATATGATGAGGCAAATCAATAAATGGTTTTCAGAACAGTTAGGGCGCTAAATGAGCAGCGCTCTTTTTTTGTTGGAATTGACGCGCTTTTTAATTAATTCAAATGTATGCGCTTTTTTGTCGAACCGTGCTTGAAATCAAGGCTGGTGAATGCTTAAATGGTATAGGAACGATGCGTGTTAGACAGAAAAAAGGAGTCGAAAGAACCATGGCTAAAATTATTGCAATTAATGCAGGAAGTTCATCTCTCAAATTTCAACTGTTGGCAATGCCAGAAGAGACAGTCATTGCGAAAGGGCTGGTTGAGCGGATTGGCTTAAAAAACAGTATTTTTACAATCGAAGCAAACGGCCAACAGCATGAATTGACTGAAGATATTCCTGACCATGCTGCAGCGGTAAAGCTTTTGCTTAAGGACTTAACTGGCCGCGGCATCATTGCATCCTTAGAAGAAATTGAAGGCATCGGCCACCGTGTTGTTCATGGCGGCGAGAAATTCAATGATTCCGTTGTAATTACAGATAAAGTCCTTCAAGGCATTGAGGAAGTATCAGAATTGGCTCCCCTCCATAACCCTGCCAACATTACAGGTATTAAAGCCTTTAAAGAAGTCCTTCCAAATGTACCTGCTGTAGCAGTGTTCGATACGGCTTTCCACCAAACGATGCCAGAGAGCGCATTTTTATATAGTTTGCCCTATGAATACTATGAGAAATATGGCATTCGTAAATATGGATTCCACGGCACTTCCCATAAATATGTCACACATCGTGCAGCCGAATTAATGGAGACGCCAATTGAAGAATTGCGTATTCTTTCCTGTCATTTAGGCAACGGTGCAAGTATTGCTGCGGTTAAAGGCGGCAAGTCGATTGATACATCAATGGGCTTCACGCCACTGGCAGGTGTGACAATGGGAACTCGTTCAGGAAACATTGACCCTGCTCTCATTCCTTACATTATGGAAAAAACCGGCCAATCTGTAGAAGAAGTCGTGGCTACGCTTAATAAAAAAAGCGGCTTGTTAGGTATAACGGGCTTTTCAAGTGATTTGCGTGATATTGAAGCGGCTGCGAAAGAAGGAGACGAACGAGCACAGGTGGCTCTTGATGTGTTTGCGTCTCGGATTCATAAGTATGTTGGTTCATATGCGGCACGTATGGGCGGACTCGATGCGATTGTCTTTACTGCTGGCATTGGCGAAAACAGCGTCACCATCCGGGAAAGGGTTCTAAAAGGGCTCAGCTTTATGGGTGTTGATGTTGATTTGGAAAAAAATAATGTCCGCGGCAAAGAAGCGTTTATTGAAAAAGCGGGCGCTCCAGTTAAAATCATTGTCATCCCAACCAACGAAGAAGTCATGATTGCTCGTGACACGGTTCGGTTAACATCATAGATACAGCTCGCCTTGCCCCTACGGTTAAAACCGAAGGGGCAAGGCTGTTTTTTTATCTAGTGCTTTCCGTAAGAGAAGTTTTGCCTTTCTGAAGAGAAGTAGATAAGATAGAAGCGGAGGTGTCTGGCAATGACAGTCAACGGCTTTTATTTGATTCGTGACCGTGAAATTAAACAGGCAGCTAACGGCTCGCTCTACGCCAATTTTACACTGCTAAAACAACATACGATTCTGTCTGCGAGGCTTTGGGATATAACAGACGACCAACAAGATAAATTTGTGCCAAAAGCAATTGTAAAAATTGAAGGGAAACTAGAAACCTTTCGCTCTAAACAACAAGTGACGATCCAAAAGATTCGCTTAGCTACTGAAGAAGACGGGATCAACCGTACCGAATTGGTATCGAAAAAAGGGGTTTCCAGAGAGGATTTGTGGCATGAGCTGCGGATGATCATGGAAGAAATCCAATCACCAGTTCTTCAACTTGTCATAAAAAAGCTTTATGGCGATCGATCCATCCGTGAACGCTTTACAACCATCCCTGCTGCTAAAAAATTGCATCATGCTTATTATGCAGGCTTGCTTGAGCAGACGGTGGAGTTGGCCGCTGCTTGTTTGCAACTTCTTCCTTTGTACCCTGACTTGGACAAAGACGTAGCCCTTGCCACTTGTTTGCTCGGCGACATTGGCAAAGTAAAAGCATTGGAAGATCCGTTTGCCCCTGAATACACCTCCACAGGTGAGTTAATCGGCCATTTGGCATTAAGTTCAGAAATGATCAGCCAAGCGGCTAATGAACAGGGGTTGGACGTAAACGACCAAAAATTACTGGCAGTTAAACACGGGATATTGGCTCAATATGGCGAAACGGAGTCAGGGTTGTCAAGCACCGTCCAAGCAAAAACGAAAGAGGCGCTTTTTTATTACTATATCAAGCGGATGAATACAGAATTACGGGCATTGCAGCAAGCTGAAGGCGGAGAACAAGACTTTGTCTATCTCGATTTGTTTAAGCGAAAGATGGCTGTCGGAAAGGCTTTTAATCAAGAGGAGGAAGCTGAGTGAAGACGGAGATTGCCTTGATGCACGATCGCGTACGCAAGTATGAAAAACAGTTATACGAACAAGCGCAAAGCCCTATCACAACGCCTGTCCCTTTGCAAAAGGCAGCGATGCAGACATTAGCTCAGTTAGAACCGTTTGTTCTCCAATTGCATAACTTTATCACAAAAGATGACTGGTTTAAACAGCGTGCAAAGGAAACGTTTACGCGACTTCCTGTTGACGCAAGTGAACAACAGATCATCATCCATGAACAAAAGCTAGATCGCGAGGAAGCCAAAATACGGCTTCTGTCTGCAGGCAAAGGAGCCTATTTAGCGAAAGGCAAAAGAATGGGATTGACTTTGCCAGCGCAACTGTACACATGTGGACGGGCGATTGCTCTGCTCGGGCATGCTTATGGGTATAAAGGAGACACCGCGCTTGAATCACTGTATGCGATTCGCCTACTCCACCTATCCTTTTTGCCGCGCTATGCGCGCCTCGCTGAATGGGAACTCCTGCAAAAGGAGCTTGCTGAGCATGAAAAAGGTCAACCTTTTTACCAATCAAGGGAAAATTTATTCAGTGATGAATTACTTGTGTCTTTGGCTTTGCAATCGATGAAATGGGGGCTTTTTCATTCAGTAAGTAATAAGCAGGTTGCTGGCAAAAGCTTGGCGACATCTGCGGTCGGCGCTTACAGTTTTTATAAGCAAACACAGGCAGCCCTCGCTGCTGCACGTGCTTTTTACCAAAAACGGTGGCTAAATTCAAGGGAGCGCATATACTATACAAAAACCAGGCAATGACTCAATCAGGCCTAGTTATTAATATAGATTATTTGGCGAAACCCCTTGTCAAAAGAGAGGAAGCCTGTTAAAGTTATGTATATTCATTAATAGAGGCTGATTTTCTTGCAAATCGGGAAGAGGTTCCCGACTGTTTTTTGAACATTTATGTATAAAAATAACAAAAAGAGAATGATTATTCATAGCGGAGGGATTCACATGGCGAAAGAAAAAGTAGTTTTAGCTTATTCTGGGGGATTGGATACGTCTGTTGCCGTCAAATGGCTAACCGACAAAGGGTATGATGTCATTGCTGTCGGCCTCGATGTTGGCGAAGGGAAAGATTTAGAGTTTGTTAAACAAAAAGCCCTTCAAGTTGGCGCCATTCAATCTTATACAATTGACGCGAAAAAAGAGTATGCTGAATCATTTGTCTTGCCCGCGTTGCAAGCACATGCCCTTTATGAGCAAAAGTATCCTCTTGTTTCGGCGTTATCACGCCCGCTCATTTCCAAAAAGCTTGTAGAGATTGCCGAACAGACGGGAGCAACAGCGGTAGCTCATGGTTGCACAGGAAAGGGCAACGATCAAGTGCGCTTTGAAGTTTCCATTCAAGCGTTAAACCCGAACTTAAAAGTATTAGCCCCTGTAAGGGAATGGGCATGGTCACGTGACGAAGAAATCGAGTATGCAAAAGCGCACAATATTCCGATTCCGATTGATCTCGACAACCCGTATTCGGTTGATCAAAACTTGTGGGGACGAAGCAATGAGTGTGGCATTCTTGAAGATCCTTGGGCGACTCCGCCGGAAGGGGCATATGCGCTGACAGCGCCGCTTGAGAAAACGCCTGATACACCAGACATTATTGAACTGTCTTTTGAACAAGGGGTACCCGTTGCGATTGACGGGAAGGCATACCCTCTTGATCAGCTGATTTTGACGTTAAATGAGATCGCTGGCAAACATGGCGTGGGCCGGATTGACCATGTTGAAAACCGTCTAGTTGGCATCAAATCTCGCGAGGTCTATGAATGCCCAGGAGCGATGACGCTAATCAAAGCACACAAAGAGTTGGAAGATTTGACGCTACCGAAAGAATTGGCCCATTTTAAACCGGTTATCGAAAAGAAACTGACTGAACTCATTTATGAGGGGCTTTGGTTTTCAAGCTTGCAACCAGCACTTCTTGCTTTCTTAAAAGAATCTCAAACGCATGTAACCGGTGTTGTCCGTGTCAAACTCTTTAAAGGCCATGCGATCATCGAAGGGCGCAAATCTGCTTACTCTTTGTACAATGAAAAACTAGCTACGTACACGCCAGATGATGAATTTGATCATTCAGCAGCAGTTGGATTTATTTCCCTATGGGGCTTGCCTACAAAAGTACACAGCATGGTGACAAAGGAGAAAAAGGAGGTCACGCTGTGAGCAAGCTGTGGGGAGGAAGGTTTACAAAAACAGCAGAACAATGGGTCGATGAATTTGGCGCATCGATCGGTTTTGACCAACAGCTTGTTGACGAAGACATTACAGGGAGCATTGCCCATGTCACTATGCTAGCCAAACAGCATATTCTTTCTGAGGAAGAAGCGGCCCAGATCAAAAATGGGCTAAAGACACTGCAAAAAAGAGCAGCAGCAGGGGAGCTTGTCTTTTCTGCTGCTCAAGAGGATATTCATTTAAACTTAGAAAAGCTGCTCATTGATGAAATCGGCCCTGTTGGCGGTAAACTTCATACAGGAAGAAGCCGGAACGACCAGGTTGCGACTGATATGCATCTCTATTTGCGGACGCAAACCGAAGAAATCATGGAAGCAATCCGCACATTGCAGGCAGCATTGGTCAAGCAGGCGGAAGGGCATGTCGAAACGCTGATTCCTGGCTATACCCATTTACAGCGGGCACAGCCGGTTTCGTTTGCACACCACTTGCTTGCCTACTTTTGGATGCTGGAACGTGATTACGGCAGATTGCAAGACAGTTTAAAACGGGTGAACATTTCTCCATTAGGGGCTGGCGCTTTGGCGGGGACGACATTTCCGATCGACCGTGCTTACACTGCGGAACTCCTTCATTTTGACGGCATTTACGAAAATAGCCTTGATGCCGTCAGCGACCGCGATTTTATTGTTGAATTTCTTGCTGCTTCGGCGATGCTAATGATGCATTTGTCACGGTTATGTGAAGAATTGATCCTATGGTCTGCACAGGAATTTCAATTTATTGAAATTGACGACGCCTTTGCGACTGGATCAAGCATTATGCCACAAAAGAAAAACCCGGATATGGCTGAATTGATCCGTGGCAAAACCGGACGCGTGTATGGCAGCCTGTTCAGCTTGCTGACAACGTTGAAAGGTTTGCCGCTAGCTTACAACAAAGATATGCAAGAGGACAAAGAAGGCATGTTTGACGCTGTAAAAACAGTCAAAGGGAGCTTGCGGATTTTCGCAGGAATGATTGAAACAATGACTGTAAACACGGATGCGATGACAAAAGCCGTCACAAGTGACTTTTCGAATGCGACTGAGTTGGCTGACTATTTGGCCACAAAAGGAATGCCTTTTAGAGAAGCCCATGAAGTAGTAGGCAAACTTGTGCTCACAGCAATTGAAAAGGGTGTGTATTTGCTCGATTTACCTATCGAGGTTTACAAAGAGGCGAGCAGCCTGTTTGCCGATGACATCTATGAAGTTCTTCAGCCCAAAACGGTTGTTGGCCGGCGGAATAGCGCAGGGGGCACTGGCTTCGAACAAGTCAAGCACGCCCTTGGAAAAGCAAACGATCTATTGTCTCAGTCTATAAAAGGATAGTATTTTCAGGCTAAAGTCAGCTAAGTAAGATCCGAAGCCGGGTAAAAATGTAAGAGGGAGCATTGGTGCTTCCTCTTTTTCATTTATTTCGCAAAAAGGGGTTAGAAAATAAATACAAGAGGCAAACTAAGGAGCAATGAAAAAGGAGGAGTGGGACAATGGAAAAAAAGCAAGAAACCAATGGCGAACACATTGAGTCTGGCGAGCAGATTGTCAATGAACAAATTATGGATTCCTATTACCAAGGGACAGCAGAGGATGAAAAGCGTCGCAGCAAATGACGTCCTTATCTCGGTAGGATGACACAAACGCAAAACAAAACCCAGCGCTAAATAATCAGGCTGGGTTTTGTTTTGCGTTTCCAATGGGACTCATGTATCTTTGGAATAAAAGCGTCTAGTCAAGAGGTGAACAGCAATGAGGCATGCATTGATTACGGCCGGGACGAAAGGGCTGGGCTTACAAGTGGTGGAAGGATTGCTGGAAGCGGGGTACAGTGTAACGGTTACTTATTTCAGTGACAAGGAAAAGGCTGAAACACTCCAACAAAAGTGGGCCCATAAAAAATTGCAGCTTGTCCAAGCGGATGTAACGAAGAAAGAGGACTTGCAAATGGCGGCAGCACAAGCCCTTTCCTTCGCTGGCAGAATCGATTTGTGTATCCATAATGCCGGTCCTTACGTGTTTGAAAAAAAGAAGCTTATGGATTATAGCGAAGCCGAATGGGCATATATGATCGATGGCAACTTGAATTCAGCGTTTTACTTGCTCCAGCAAGTCATCCCCGTTATGCGGAAACAATCATTTGGACGCATTGTTTTTTACGGTTTTCAAGGCGCCAATAGTGCGCCTGGATGGATTTACCGATCCGCTTATGCGGCCGCGAAAGTCGGACTTGTTTCGCTTATGAAAACGATTTCCATCGAAGAGGCAGGGCATGGCATTACTGCCAATATGGTGTGCCCTGGCAATATTATGGGTGAAATGAAAGAATCGACGATTCAAGAGGCACGAGAGCGAAACGACAGTGATACGCCGATTGGACGCTCTGGGACAGGGGAAGATATTGCCAGAACGGTATTGTTTTTATGTGAAGATGATGCTGATATGGTAACAGGAACGGTGGTTGAAGTAACTGGTGGAGTAGACGTCATTCACCGTTACCGGTAAATGCATAATCACACATGTTTTTGCCTACCTTAGTAATAAAAAGGTGGGCTCGTCCAAATGAAACACACACTTATGTATACAACGCTGTTTGCTCTATTTTTGGCGGCGATTTGCCCATTGCCTGTGTCTGCCGTATCGGGGACGGAGCTTATGGAATCTTTTTCATTACGGGTGACGGTCATTGCAGAGGGAGTCGAACATCAATGGGAATACGATAACCCCAACCATTATGAGTATGAAAAAGGCAATTACGTCATAAAAGGGGAGGAAGCCCAGACCCATGTAGAAGAAATTGTCGATTTGCTCCAAATCAATGAGGAAACGACGGAAGCGGAATACGCTGATCGGCTTTCTGCTAAATTCCCCACGATGGAACGCTTAGAAATTCGTTGGATGAATAGGGACAGCGAACGTTTTACATGGTTATGGACAAAGTAAGCGAATAAAAAATGGTAAAGCAAAGTGGCCTAGCGAAGAGAAGGCCACTTTGCGTTCTTTCGGGCTGGACAGAACAGTTACAAGCGAACAGGCACAGGGTCCAGCGTTTTCGGGTAGCTTGTCATTGCCTCGCACCCAGCGGCTGTAATGACAACATCGTCTTCAATTCGTACACCGCAACGATCTGGTATGTAGATGCCAGGTTCCACTGTAAAGGTCATCCGTTCTTTTAAACGGTCATGGTTGTCTTGGTGCATGGAGGGAGACTCATGTACATCAATGCCTAACCCATGCCCAAGGCGGTGTGGGAAAAACGCGCCATAGCCAGCTTCTGTGATCACATGGCGTGCAGCTTGGTCAACAGCGCCAATCACCGCACATGGCTTCGCAGCAGCGAGCGCGGCTTCTTGCGCTTTAAGGACTGTACGGTAAATAGCGGCCTCCTGTTCGGAAACGTTTCCGTAGGCAACGGTCCTAGTAATGTCAGAACAGTAGCCATCTACAACGACGCCAAGGTCAAAAAGGACAAATTCGCCTTCTTGCAATTGGCGGTTGCCAGGCTTTCCATGTGGTGCGCTCGCATGGTCACCAAAGAGGACGGTTGTCTGGAATGACATTTCCCGGATGCCTTGTTGTTTCAAGCCATATTCAATCGCCGCGACGACTTCCATTTCGGTTACGCCAGTTTTTAACGCGGCTACGCCTAGCTCTACCCCTCTATCAGCAAAAGCAGCGGCAGCACGCAATGTTTGCAGTTCTTCATTTGTTTTCTGTAGGCGCTGCTCCATTAAAAGTCCTTCACAGTCAGTAAACAAAACCTGTTTATCAAGGGCTTGTAAAGCGCGAATCCGTTCAAAAGAAACAAGCCGTTCTTCTACACATATAAGTGGCAAGTTACGGTGTTCGTGCTTGGGAATGCGGGCATAAATGTTCTCCCAAACATTTTCATTATCACTGTATGAAAGAATGTCGCCATCGTAGCCAGCTTTTCTGACCATGCTTTCTTCCATTTTAGGAACAACAAGAAAATGGCTATCTTTAAAAACAAAAAAGGCAATGAGGCGTTCATGGGGGTCCGTACGGTAACCAGTTAAATAAAAGACATTTTCTTTGCTTGTTATAAACGCAAACCAAGCTTGCTTTTCTCCCATTTGCTTTTGCAATGTTTGCAGCCGTTCCAATTTCAAATGAATCTCCTCCTTTCTTCAAGTATACGGTAAAATAGTTTTAGTCGAAAGAAATTCGGCTATAAATCAAAAAGAGACAAACATTCGAAAGGAGCGCTTGCGAGTGAAAGTAAGTTACCATGGCCATTCTGTTGTCCAGATTGAAACAGGCGGGAAAACGATTTTAATTGATCCATTTATTACGGGAAATGAATTGACTGATTTAAACGCAGACCACGTGAAAGCCGATGTCATTTTGTTAACACATGGCCATAATGACCATGTCGGCGATACAGTGGCAATTGCCAAGCGTACAGGGGCATTGGTTGTCGCTGTAGCAGAATTAGCAACATACATGGGCTTTCAGGGAGTTGAAAACATTCATCCGATGTCGATTGGCGGAGCGTACCAGTTTGACTTTGGCCGTGTCAAGTTTACACAAGCCTTCCACGGCTCTTCATTCACAGAGGAAGACAGCCAAAAAATTGTCTATACAGGCATGCCAGGCGGCATTCTCTTCACTGCTGAAGGAAAGACCATCTACCATGCAGGCGACACAGCTTTGTTCAGCGACATGAAGCTCATTGGCGAGCGCCATCCTATCGACTTGGCCTTTATTCCAATTGGCGACAACTTTACAATGGGGCCAGAAGATGCAAAAACAGCAACGGAATGGATTGACGCCAGCTTAACTGTTCCAATCCATTACAACACTTTTCCGCCGATTAAACAGGATCCTCATGCTTTTGTTAATAGCCTTCAAAGCGGCAAAGGACGTGTCTTGGAAGTTGGCGAAACGATAGTATTGTAAAAACACGCTCCATCATCATCGACAATCTGACGTTCACATCGCCGATGTGGGCGTTTGTTCTTTTTAAGAGCGAACATGCATAGGCATAGGGACAAGGGGGGAGCCTATGAAGCAGCGTTCGATCATTTGTTTGCTTGCAGCCATGGTTTTAGTCGTTTATGCATTTGATTACTTGCCCATACATGAAAAAGGAATCGGGCAAATGTTTGCCTATTCTTGGCTTGCGTTCGCTGCGCTTGTCATTGCTGGAAATGGGGTCGCTGTGTTAGGCGGATACCGGCAAAAAGCGCAGAAAGACAGGCAACAGGAAAACGCCGAACCGGAAATGCGGCGAGAATTTGGTTAAGAAGTTGCTATGGCGCTGCGTCAAGTCGTATACTAGATAAGAGAGTGATACGGTGAAAGCGTGGTGCCAAGGTGACGACAAAGCATGAACAAATACTTGAATACATAACACAATTGCAAATAGGAGAAAAAATTTCGGTTCGGTCCATTGCTAAAGCTTTAAGTGTTAGTGAAGGAACTGCGTATCGCGCCATTAAGGAAGCGGAAACGCAAGGGCTTGTTTCGACGATTGAACGGGTTGGCACAATCCGGATCGAAAAAAAGAAAAAAGAAAATATTGAGAAGCTCACTTTCGCAGAGGTCGTTAATATCGTTGATGGACAAGTACTGGGTGGTCGGACAGGCCTTCATAAAACACTAAACCGTTTTGTGATTGGCGCAATGAAAACGGAGGCGATGATGCGCTATGTGACAGCGGGGAACTTGCTCATTGTCGGCAACCGCTACCAAGTGCATAAGATTGCTTTAGAAACAGGGGCAGCTGTCCTTATAACTGGCGGATTTAGCACGAGCGCCGATGCAGTCCGTCTCGCTGATGAACTTAACCTCCCTATCATTTCTACATCCTATGACACCTTTACAGTTGCAGCGATGATCAACCGTGCCATCTACGACCAATTGATAAAAAAAGAAATCGTCTTAGTAGATGACATTTTAATCCCATTGCAGGATACGTACTATTTGACAGTGACGAATACGATTGGCAAATGGCAAGAGTTCAACGAGCGGACAGGGCATAGCCGTTACCCAGTTGTCGATGAGGCAATGAGGGTACAAGGAATGATTACAGCAAAGGATGTATTTGACAAGCCTAAGCATTGGCTGATTGAAAAAGTGATGACTGGCGACCCGATAACGGTCAATGAGCGTACTTCTATAGCCGCCGTTGCCCATTTGATGGTTTGGCAAGGGATTGAGTTGCTCCCTGTTGTCGACCAACAGCGAAAATTGATTGGCGTCGTTAGCCGCCAAGATGTATTGAAGGCCTTGCAAACAACGCAAAGGCAACCACATGTCGGAGAGACGATCGAAGAGATTGTGACAAGCCGGATGGAAGAAAAACGAAGTGGAAATGAGCTGCTTTTCACTTGTGACATTACCCCGCAAATGACTGACCATGTTGGAACCGTTTCTTACGGTGTGGTCATGACGTTGATGGTTGAAGCGGCAAGGCGAACGATGCGGAAGCACAAACGCGGGGATTTGGTGCTAGAAAATGTCACGTTGTATTTTTTGAAGCCTGTACAAATTGATAGCCATATTTCCATCATGCCATCTATATTGGAAATTGGCCGAAAACATGGCAAGTTTGATGTCGCCCTTTACCACGAAGGCGAACTTGTCGGAAAAGCAATGCTTACTGCCCAGTTGATTGAATAGTGAAGCTTGCCAGTATGGCAAGCTCCAGGCTGTAGACAAACGCTCGCATTTCTTCGTGTCTCACCCGACTGACAAGCGTTGCGATCAGTCTGAGTGATGTTGCCTAATCCAGTTGTGCTGCATAGTGTTTATGAGCGCGAAACCCGTAAATAGCGTTAGCGAGGCCGAAGATGAGAAAGACGGCTCCGACAATGAGTTGGATGGCGGTGTAAAAAGAAAAAAAGGCTAAGTTAACGCCAAGGGCAGTCATCGTGGCGCCTAGAGCCAAGCGGGCCCGTGATTCGAGAATCCGTTTTTCAAGGGAATCTTGCAAACGGAAGGCACGGACACGGGTAATTACATAAAACATAAATGCGGCAATCGCAATAATGATCAAAATACGGCCCATATAAACCTCCTGTTACGACTTGCATGACTAAATAAAGCGATTTCTTTTATTGTATCGCGAATGGGAAGGTTTGACCAGCCGCACAAATAAGGAGGAACCATGTTTTCGATCATCAGTGAACACATTCAAAAATATGAGACGATTATTATACACCGTCATGTGCGGCCCGATCCTGACGCCCTCGGCTCACAGCTCGGGCTTAAAGCTTTGATAAAACAGGCGTTTCCTGAGAAAAAGGTCTATGCTGTCGGTGAAGAGGAACCATCGCTGGCTTTTTTCGGGAAAATGGATACGATTGAAGATGATGTATACCAAGGGGCGCTTGTCATTGTTTGTGATACCGCCAATACAGAGCGCATTAGCGACCAACGCTATAAATTAGGGGAAGTCGTTATCAAGTTTGACCATCACCCAAATGAAGAGCCATATGGCGATCTCGTTTATGTTGACACGACCGTTAGTTCCACAAGCGAGTTGGTCATTGCCTTTATAGAAGTAGCACGTGTATTCAAGCTGACAGAAGAGGCTGCTTTCTTGCTCTATGGCGGCATTGTCGGCGATACAGGCCGTTTCCGCTTTCGCAACACGACCGCCGACACGCTCAGGAGAACAGCAACGCTACTTGAAACGGGATTTGACAGCAATGAATTTTATCGGAACTTGTACAAACGTTCATTGAACATGGTTCGCCTTGAAGGATACGTACTGCAAAACTTTGAAGTGATCCAAGGAAAGGTGGGCGTGATCAAGCTGACGGCAGAACAATTACACGGGTTTGGCGTTACAGCCAATGAGTCTTCATTGCTTGTCAATTGCTTTGCTGATGTGGAAGGGTTGGAAGCTTGGGCTTTCTTTGTCGAAGAATCAGAGACGAAAATCCGCTGCCGCTTACGGTCAAAATCAGTAGTGATAAATGAAATCGCTAAACGGCATGCTGGTGGTGGCCATCCAGTTGCAGCAGGGGCGACAGCCTACTCGTGGGAAGAAACAGAGGAAATTACGACTGAACTTGTTGAAGCTTGCACGTGAGAGAGGCAAGTAGCAAAAAACAGGCACGTGCCTGTTTTTTGCTATATAAGCGGTTAGCGAATGCTTTTTTCTTCAATAATTTCAACATTAAGCTCCATTTCCGTCATAGCAAAGAAGCTAATCGTTTTGACTCGGTATTCGTTGTTGTTGAGCGTGTATGTTTTATTTTCGACTGCGCTTAAGATCACTTCTTTTATGCTTGCGATTGTTTCGATGTTGGTTCCTTGCAAATGGCGCAGTTCCTTTAAAATTTGCTGTTTTAATTCATACACATTCAATTGGCTAAGGTGGTACTTGTCGCTATTCGTCAAGTTGACAGTCACGCTTTGGACAATTAGGTTCTTTAAGTTTTCCTCGTTATGCAACGTGATGTCGTTAATGAGCTGGTCATTCTTTGCTCGTAATTCATTGATAATAATGCTCTGTTTGCCCATCTCATTATACAAGTGATCATACCGTTCGCCGTACTCAGCCAGAAAAAAGCCCCAACCAATCAATGTGCCAATAAGGATACCTGAAAAAAAGCGAAGCCAGCCTCGGTGTTTTCTGTAGTTTGGTATATACATTAGACGGGGTCTCCAACAATCCACCGAAGTAAAATCGTTCCTGATTGGGCGCCGCAAAAAGCAACAAGCAGCATCGCTAGCGTTCGGTAAATGTCTTCATGGACGCCGCTGAACAAGCCCGTTTCAATTTTCGTGATCGCTTCAAAAGAGCCGCCAATCGCTGCGACAATTGCCCATATTTTTAAACTGTTGGAAAGGCTGTAAATTTCAATTAACACCGGTTTGCCGATTAAAAAAGCGCCAATGCCGCCAATTAGCGCTCCGCCGATCATCACGCCGAACGCAATAAAAAAGTTCATGACTAAATGCGCTAGCATTTCCTTTGTCAAAAGCATAGGTTGCTCACCTCGTCCAATAAAGCTTTACTTTCATATATAAGGCCGAGGGCGGGGAATTATGCAGGTCAATTGTGGACAAGTCTGGAAAGTTGCATAGGGCGCCCTTTTCCATTAAAGTCATTTTTATTAAGGATTGTAGCGAAAAATAAGAGGAAGTGGTTTCGTGGATGCCCTGATTACGAATGTTTACAGCGAATACAGCTTACTCCAGTCAACAAACCGGGTGGATGAGCTTGTACAAGCTGCTAAGGAAGCTGGCTACACAGCGCTTTCCCTTACAGATAGACATGTATTATATGGGGCTGTGCCTTTTTTTCAAAGCTGTAAGAAAGCAGGAATCAAGCCGCTGCTTGGCCTCGAAGTGACTGTCCGACTCGAGGAAAAGACAATACCGGTACGGATGGTCGCTAAAAATGAAGAAGGCTATCGCCAACTTGTTGCAAATAGTACATCGCTTGGCTTTCAAACAAAACAGGCGGCGATTGAGCTAGAAACATGGAAAGCAAACAGCACCGCTTGTTTTATTTTTATCCCGAAAGAAGCCTTTATTGCGGCAAAAGGCAATTGGCTGCGCTTTTGGGAGCACCTAGCTGGCGGGCTTGAGGCGTTTATTGAGCTTGCAGGCGGCGAAAGCGACCACGAGTTCGCACAGTTTGCGAACGCCCACCAGATCCCGTGTGTGGCTGCTCCGCCGATCCGGTTTTTGCGCAAAGAGGATGCACCTGTTTACCAACTTGTGCGGGCGATAGGGGCAGGGACGACGACGACTCATCTTGAATTAGAAGAGGGCTGGCAACGCTTGTATCTGCCGACCGCAAACTCGCTGAAAGAACGTTTTCCCGAAAAAGCGCTTCTCCAGGCAAGGGCGCTTGCTGAAAAAGTCGCACCGTATTTGCCCGAAGAAAAGCCGCGGATACCTGCTTACGATGGGCTTACGGTCGAACAAGCAGACAAACGCTTAGAAACGTTATGTCGGCAAGGTTTGAAAGCACGATACAAGGCAGTGTCAATAGAGGCTGAAAGACGGTTGGAACATGAGTTAGCCATTATTGCAGAACGGGGGTATTCCTCGTATTTTTTAATTGTCGCTGACTTTGTCGGCTATGCCAAAAAATCAGGCATTTTAACAGGCCCAGGCAGGGGCTCGTCGGCTAGTTCCATCGTCGCTTATACGTTGTCCATTACCGACGTTGACCCACTAGCCCATGATCTTTTATTCGAACGCTTTTTAAACCCTGAGCGTGCAAGTTTGCCTGATATCGATGTCGATTTTCCAGACTATCGTCGTGATGAAGTGATTGCTTATGTTAGAGAGCGGTTTGGCCATGATCGAGTTGCCCAAGTGTTAACGTTTGGCACGTTTGCAGCACGCGCTGCGATTCGCGACGTTGGAAAGGCGCTGTCGATCCGCCATACTTTTGTGGATCGCGTTGCGAAGTCGTTAACCCCTGCTTCTCTCAGCCTTAGCGAAGCACAGAAAAAAGGCGTCTTTCAAGGCCTTGAATCGCCTGAATTGGACGAGTTGCTTTTTTTCGCTAAGCAAATTGAAGGGTTGCCGAGGCACGCATCGACCCATGCTGCAGGGGTGATTATTAGCGACAAGCCACTCAACGATAAAACAGCGTTGCAGTTAGGGATCGACGGTCATGCAGTGACGCAAGCGGACATGGATAGTTTGGAGCGTCTAGGACTTGTGAAATTTGACTTTCTTGGGCTGCGCAATTTGACGTTGCTTGAACGGATGCTCAAAGTGATTGAACAAGAAGAGGGTGTCGCGCTAAACTTGCAGCACATCCCACTCAATGACAAAGCCACTTTCCAGTTGCTTCAACAAGGGAAATCAACGGGGATTTTCCAACTTGAGTCGGCAGGCATGAGGCAAGTGCTGAAACAGTTGCAGCCAAGCCAGTTTGAAGACATTGTTGCTACAAGTGCTCTTTATCGGCCAGGGCCAATGGCGTTTATTCCAGAATACATCCGTGGCAAACATGGGCACACGCAAGCGATTATCCCCCATGAATCGCTGCGGCCAATTGTCGAGCCGACATTTGGCGTGCTCGTTTACCAAGAGCAAATTATGCAAGTGGTGCAGGCGACGGCCAATTATAGTTTAGCTGAAGCCGATTTGTTCCGGAGGGCCATTAGCAAAAAGCAACATGATGTCATCATTCAAGAAAAACGCCAATTTATTCACCGGGCAGTCGAAAACGGATTTTTGCCCGAAGAGGCAGAGTCTATTTTTTCATTAATTGAGCGGTTTGCCAATTATGGCTTTCCTAAAAGCCATGCGACAGCTTACAGTTTTATTAGCTATTGGCTTGCTTATTTGCGTGTCCATTTTCCAGCTGCCTTTTTTGCTGCGCTCTTTTCCTCTGTTTGGCAAAATCACGAAAAATTGTATTCGTATATAAACGAGGCGAAAAAAGAAGGCATTCATGTGCTGCCTCCGTCTGTTTGCAAAAGCGGTCTGCTATTTGAACTTGAAAATGGTCAAATTCGCTTTGGGCTTTTGCCAATCGCTGGAGTTAACGTCCAAGCGGTCAATGAAATCATAAGCAAGCGGGGAAAAAACAGCGACAGCAACTTGTTTATGTTTTACGCTCGTGTTGCCTCAACAGCTGTCAACCGTCGGGTAATGGAAGCTCTGATTAAAGCTGGGGCATTGGACGAGTTTGGCCAATCGCGAGCGACGCTGCTCGGCAATTTGGATAAAGCAGAAGCTTTTGCTGAGCAAGTCCGTTCGTTTAAAGCATCTTCAGGGGGGCTGTTTACAATCAAGCCTGCCGTTCCAGCTTACTTGGATGTGACGCCGTCTACGAAAATGGAAGATTTAGAAGGGGAGCGTGAAGTGCTTGGCTTTTATTTATCTGGCCACCCAATTGAAAATGAACTAGAGCGGCTAGAACCATTCGGTCGTATCCCTTTAGCTGAATGTATCCCTTCAAGAAAAGCTGTTCGAATCGCCGGAATGGTCATCGATGTAAAAAAAATAGTAACGAAAAAAGGCGAAGCGATGGCCTTTTTGACACTGAGCGACGAATCGGGCGAGTGTAGTTGCGTAGCCTTCCCCCAAGCGTGGAAAGTATACGAAGGGCTGTTCGTCCCCCACGCCTTAGTGTTTTTAGAAGGCGTATTAGAAGAACGGCAAGGAAAAACGCAGTTTATTATCCATAAAGCAGCTGATGTTTTGCAACTAAACAAGAACAAGAAAAAACAAACGCTCTATATTCGTCTAACGGCAGACAAAGATCAGCCGACACGCCTGAGCGACTTAAAATATGTGCTAAGCCAAGATGTCGGTTCGACACAAGTGATTCTTTACAGAGAAAAAGAACAGGCGCGAACCCGCCTTGCAGATGAATACAGCGTCGCCCCAACAAGGAAGACGCTTCAGTTATTAAAACAAATGTTTGGCGAAGAGAATATTGTGCTAAAAAGCGACGAAGAGTAAAGAGAGCCCACCCAAATCAAGATTTTTACGGGAAACCTTTCGCTACCTATTGGCGTTTGGACAGGAGTTGTTTATAATAGGGAGCGTAGAATTGAGTGGTCTGACCAGTGAGCAAAACGAAAAGGAGAGAGATACGTGCCAACGACGAGAGAAGAAGCGCTTCACATGCACCGGATAAACCAAGGAAAACTAGAATCAAAAGCGAAAGTCCCAGTAAAGGATGCCAGAGACTTAAGCTTAGCCTATTCCCCAGGTGTAGCCGAACCGTGCAAAGAAATTTTTGAAGATGTTGAAACGGTGTATGAGTACACGATGAAAGGGAATATGGTTGCTGTCGTCAGCAATGGCACAGCCGTACTTGGCCTCGGCAACATTGGCCCTGAAGCTTCCCTCCCTGTTATGGAAGGAAAAGCGGTTTTATTTAAGTCGTTTGCCGGAGTAGATGCTTTTCCAATTTGCCTCCGTTCGAATGATGTCGATGAAATTGTCAATACGGTGAAGTTGCTTGAGCCGACGTTCGGCGGTGTCAACTTAGAAGATATTGCGGCGCCAGACTGCTTTGTAATTGAAGAGCGGCTAAAAAAGGAGACAAATATTCCAATTTTCCACGATGACCAGCATGGGACAGCGATTGTTACCCTTGCAGGCTTAATCAACGCTCTTAAAATCAGCGGCAAAAAACTGTCAGAAATCAAAGTCGTCGCTAATGGCGCAGGAGCTGCTGGGATCGCCATCATTAAATTGATGCTCCGCATGGGTGTGCGCAACATTATTATGTGCGATACGAAAGGCGCTATCTATGAAGGACGCCCATACGGGATGAATGCAGTCAAAGAAACGGTTGCAAAACGGACAAACATGAATAAAGAAGAAGGCAAGCTTGAAGATGTCATTAAAGGGGCCGACGTGTTTATCGGTGTATCCGTTGAAGGGGCAGTCACAAAAGAAATGGTTGAAAGCATGAATGACAACCCGATTATTTTTGCCATGGCCAACCCTGTTCCAGAAATTATGCCAGAAGATGCGAAAGCAGCAGGTGCTTCGGTTATTGGTACAGGTCGTTCTGACTTCCCGAACCAAGTGAATAATGTTTTGGCTTTTCCAGGAATTTTCCGCGGAGCGCTAGATGCCCGTGCTACCCATATTAACGAAGAGATGAAAGTGGCGGCTGTTTATGCAATTGCCAATTTAGTTTCTGAAGAAGAATTGTCTGTTGATTATGTGATCCCGGCGCCATTTGACTCTCGCGTTGCCCCAGCAGTAGCGGCGGCAGTAGCTAAAAAAGCGATGGAAACAGGAGTTGCCCGCGTAAAAGTAGACCCGGAAGAAGTAGCTGAAAAAACACGGAAATTAGCGATTATTGATTGATTGGGCGCGTGAAAAATGGCAGCTGACCAGCCAAAAAGGTATATAGAAATCATTCGGGCCGTAAGTGAAATGATTCAAAACGATGGCTTAAAAAGTGGCGATAAGCTTCCTTCTGAACGAGAACTCAGCGACCGGCTTGATGTCGGTCGCTCCTCTATTCGCGAAGCCTTACGCGGCCTTGAGCTCCTCGACCTTATAGAAACAAGAAGAGGCGAAGGCACGTTTATGAAGGCGACGTCAAGCTATAAATTGGTCGACCTCTTGCTGTCTTTTGTCCTAAAAGACGAGCAGGCGAGGAAGGATTTGACTGAGACAAGGCGAATTATAGAGTTGGAAGCATTAAAACTCGCATGTGAGCGAATAACAGACGAACAAATTAGGAAGCTCGACACATTGATTTTACGTTCCAAAAAAGAGTGGAACCAAGGAGACTTTCCTGTAGAAGAAGACTATCGTTTTCATAAAACGATTGTAAAATCATGCCAAAACGTCCTGCTGTTCCACATTTGGAAATCACTCGTTGCTTTTAATAAAGAAGCGATCAAGGAATCCCTTGAACGGAGCGGCCGTCCTCCTATATCGATAAAAGAACACGAGCAAATTGTGGAGGCGTTAAAGAAGCGTGATAGTGAGCAGGCGCTAAAAGCGATGCGTCTTCATTTGCAAAATAGCCGATTTTAAGCAAGGTGCCGGCTTTAGCATCAAGTTAGGAGCGAATATCATGTTAAAAGATATGTTCTCAAAGAAAAAAAGGTACGCGACGATTCCCTCTGAACGGGCTAAGCAGGAAGTGCCAGAAGGCATTATGACCAAATGCCCTTCGTGCCGCACGATTATGTATACAAAAGACTTAAAAAAGAACTTGAGTGTTTGCCGGACTTGCGGGCATCACCACCGCATGAGTGCGAGAGAGCGAATTGACTCCATCATTGACGATGGCACATTTAAAGAAGCATTCGCCTCTGTCAAAGGAGGCAATCCACTCCAGTTTCCAAGTTATGAGGAAAAGCTTGAGAGCGACCGTAAAAAAACCGGTTTGAATGAAGCGGTGGTCACTGGTGAAGGAAAGATAAATGGATATCCCGTTGTCATTGCAGTTATGGACCCCAATTTTCGGATGGCGAGCATGGGCTCGGCGGTTGGCGAAAAGCTAACGAGGGCAATTGAATTGGCCACTGAGACGAGCGTTCCGTTGCTTATTTTTGCTGCCTCAGGGGGAGCGCGCATGCAAGAAGGCATGCTCAGCCTTATGCAAATGGCGAAAACGAGCGCCGCCCTTGAGCGTCTGAACCGAGCAGGAGGGCTTTACATTTCGGTTATGACCAACCCGACGACGGGCGGCGTGTCCGCTAGTTTCGCGTCTCTTGGCGATTACAATTTTGCCGAGCCAAAAGCACTGATTGGCTTCGCTGGGAGGCGCATTATTGAACAGACCATTCGTCAGGAACTTCCTGAAGACTTTCAGACAGCAGAATTTCTCTTGGAGCATGGCCAGCTTGATCGTGTCATTCCAAGGCTAGAAATGAAAGAAACGCTGACTAAGCTGTTGGCGATGCATCAGTAACAAAGGGAGGATATAACCATTGTCTTCGGAACAAGAATTTGAAAAACCGGTCATTGAGCTTAGGCAAAAAATTGCCGACCTCCGTGCATTTGCAATGGAGAGGGATTTGGACCTCAGTACAGAAATAAAAAAAATGGAAGCCCGCTTAAGCGAGTTGGAAGAAGAAGTGTACGCCAATTTGCAGCCGTGGGAGCGCGTGCAAATCGCCCGTGACCATGAGCGCCCAACAACACTCGATTATGTGGACGTTTTATTTGAGGACTTTTTGGAAATGCACGGCGATCGGCTGTTTGGCGACGATAAAGCAATTGTTGGCGGCATTGCCACTTATAAAGGCAAGCCGGTAACCGTCATTGGCCACCAACGCGGAAAAGATACAAAAGAAAACATTGTCCGCTATTTTGGCTCTCCACACCCAGAAGGGTACCGCAAAGCGCTGCGCTTAATGAAACAAGCAGAAAAATTCAAGCGCCCGATTATTTGCTTCATCGATACGAAAGGTGCCTATCCTGGAAAAGCAGCAGAAGAGCGCGGCCAAAGTGAAGCAATTGCCCGCAATTTATTGGAAATGGCCGGATTGAAAGTGCCGACAATTAGCATTGTCATTGGCGAAGGCGGCAGTGGTGGCGCTCTTGCCCTCGGTGTAGCTGATGAAATTCACATGCTGGAAAATGCGACATACTCAGTCATTTCTCCTGAAGGGGCAGCTGCGATTCTTTGGAAAGATGCAGGAAAGGCTAAAAAGGCAGCGGAGTCGATGCGGATCACCGCCCCTGACTTATATGAACTAGGCATTATTGATTCAATTATTCCTGAACCTCGAGGCGGTGCCCAGCGTAATTTGCATCAACAAGCAGAAGAAATCGACCGCCTTTTAGAAAAAGCATTAACAAGGCTTGCTGAGAAGCCTGTAGACGTCCTTCTCGATGAACGTTATGAAAAGTTTATGAAAATCGGTCATATCCCCGAGGAAGCGGCAACTACAGGACAATAGGAAGATGGAAGTGCTTTCATTGTTTGAAAGCACTTTTTATTGTGGGACGATACTTGTTTTCGACAAATCAAAGTGGTATCTTTACTTGCAGAGACTGCAGAGAAACACAGCTGCTTTGCTTTGATATGAGTGTGTTAGGAGGATTTGCATTGAAACGGATAGGTGTATTAACAAGTGGCGGGGATTCTCCCGGTATGAACGCGGCCATTCGTGCGGTTGTCCGGAAAGCCATTTTTCATGGTTTGGAAGTGTACGGCATTTCCTACGGGTACCAAGGCTTAATTAATGGCGACATAAAAAAAATGGAGCTTGGTTCTGTCGGTGATATCATTCACCGTGGCGGAACAATGCTTTACACAGCTCGCTGTGAAGAATTTAAAACGTTAGAAGGCCAACAAAAAGGCATTGAACAGCTGAAGAAATTTGGAATTGAAGGGCTAGTCGTTATTGGGGGAGATGGTTCTTACCGTGGCGCTCAACAGTTGACGAAACATGGCTTTCCAACAATCGGCGTTCCAGGGACGATTGACAACGATATTCCAGGCACTGATTTTACAATTGGTTTTGATACAGCATTAAATACAGTCATTGACGCGATTGACAAAATTCGTGACACGGCCACTTCTCATGATCGTACATACGTGATTGAAGTAATGGGCCGCCATGCTGGGGATTTGGCTTTGTGGGCAGGCCTTGCCGATGGTGCAGAGACCATTGTTATTCCTGAGGCTGAGCATAACATGGAGCAGATATTAGCAACGATTAAACGTGGCCAAGAACGTGGCAAAAAGCACAGCATTATTGTCGTCGCTGAAGGTGTCGGTTCAGGCATGGAGTTTGGCGACCGGATCAGCAAAGAAATGAATATGGAAACGAGAGTAACAGTGCTCGGCCACATTCAGCGCGGAGGATCGCCAACAGGGGCAGACCGTGTTTTGGCGAGCAGACTTGGTGCAAAGGCAGTCGATTTGTTGTTAGAAGGCAAGGCTGGCATGACAGTTGGCATTCAAAAAAATGAACTTGTCTATCACCCAATTGATGAAATTTTAGACCGCCCTCACACGATTGATCAAGAAATGTACAAGCTATCTCAGGAATTATCCATTTAACAGCAGCACACCTATAAGGAGGAACGTATGCGTAAAACAAAAATTGTTTGTACGATTGGACCAGCAAGTGAGTCGCTTGAAAAACTAACAGCACTCATTGAAGCAGGGATGAATGTAGCCCGTTTGAATTTTTCACACGGGGATTTTGAAGAGCACGGTGCCCGGATTAAAAACATTCGCGAAGCAGCAAAAAGGACTGGAAAAACGGTTGCTATTTTACTTGATACGAAAGGGCCAGAAATCCGCACACAAACAGTAGAAGGCGGAGCAGTTGAACTTGAGAAAGGGCAAGAGCTCATTGTGTCAATGAATGAAGTCCAAGGTACGAAAGAAAAGATCTCCATTACGTATCCAGGGCTTTGCGAGGATGTAGAAGTCGGAAGTACGATTTTGCTCGATGATGGCTTAATTGGGCTTGAGGTAAAGGAAATCCGCGACACTGAGCTGGTTACGATTGTTCGCAACAGTGGCGTGCTGAAAAACAAGAAAGGCGTCAACGTCCCAAATGTCAGCGTCAACCTACCGGGGATGACTGAAAAAGATGCAGCCGACATTGTATTTGGGATTGAGCAAAAAGTCGACTTTATAGCCGCCTCCTTTGTGCGCCGCGCTTCTGATGTTCTAGAAATCCGCGAGCTCCTTGAAAAACATGGCGCTGCGGATACAGCGATTATTCCGAAAATCGAAAACCAAGAAGGCGTTGACAACATCGACGAAATTCTTGAAGTATCGGACGGCCTTATGGTCGCACGGGGAGACTTAGGCGTAGAAATTCCAGCAGAAGAAGTACCGCTTGTGCAAAAGCAGCTCATTAAAAAATGCAATGAGTTGGCTAAGCCGGTCATCACGGCGACGCAAATGCTTGATTCCATGCAACGCAACCCGCGTCCTACCCGAGCTGAAGCAAGCGACGTTGCCAACGCTATTTTTGACGGGACAGACGCCATTATGCTTTCTGGGGAAACCGCTGCTGGTGATTACCCTGTAGAATCGGTGCAAACGATGCACAATATTGCCGAACGAACAGAACAAGCCCTCAATTATGAAAACATGCTGCGTCGGAAAAGCAAAGAAGTGAAAACATCGATTACAAGTGCAATTGGCCAATCCGTTGCTTACACAGCCTCAAACTTGAATGCTGCTGCGATCTTAACAGCGACAGAAAGCGGCTATACAGCACGGATGACATCGCGTTTCCGGCCGAAATCGCCGATCTTGGCTGTAACGAGCAATGAGCGCGCCTACCGGAGAATGGCGCTTGTGTGGGGCGTTACGCCAATACTTGGAAAACAAGCAAACACAACTGACGAAATGTTAGATCGTACGGTTGAAGCGGCTGTCGCTACAGGAGTAGTGAAACAAGGTGACCTTGTTATCATTACGGCTGGTGTTCCTGTTGGGGAGTCAGGCACAACGAATTTAATGAAAGTCCATATGCTTGGGGAAGTTGCAGCAAAAGGACAAGGCATCGGACGACGCTCTGCCTCAGGAAAAGTCGTTGTTGCCCGTGACGCAAAAGAAGCGATTGCAAAAGTAACGGAAGGCTCTGTGCTTGTAACGAAATCAACCGATAAAGACATGATCGAAGCGTTCGAAAAAGCTGCTGCTGTCGTGACTGTAGAAGGCGGTCTTACATCCCATGCAGCCGTTGTTGGTTTAAACTTGAGCACGCCTGTTATCGTTGGAGTAGCCAACGCTCTTGAACGTTTCCAAGACGGCGATGAAGTGACTGTGGATTGCATTAGCGGAAACATTTACAGCGGCCAAGCCCGTGTATTATAATGGAAGAATCAAACTGACTGATAGAAAATGCTTGGCAAACAATGATGTATGCGAGCGTTTGTCTACAGTCTGAAAAGGAGAGGTGAGCCTCTCCTTTTTTACAGTCGGCAAAGGTGGTACGAACAATGAAGAAATCGATTGTCGTCGTTGCGATCGCGATTCCTGTATTGGAACTATTTATCATTACGGCCTTTGTCAATTGGCTAGGCATATGGCAAACGCTGCTTCTTATGTTTGCCACGTCCATACTAGGCTTTGTTTTTGCCAGAAAGCAAGGGATGCAAGTGTACCGTCTTGCTCGTCTGCAAATGCAAAACAGCCAAATCCCAAGCCATGCTTTGCTCGATGGTTTGTGCATTTTGTTTGGTGGCATTTTACTTGTCATGCCAGGTTTTTTAACCGACGTCATTGGTTTATTTTGCCTTATTCCATGGACGCGCGCGATTGTAAAAGCACTTTTGCTGAAAATCGTTCATAGCAGCATGACAAAAGGGAACTGGACCGTGATCAAACGGCGCTAAGTTTGTCTGAATCTGTGGGATATAGCCGAATTTGCAAAACTGTGTTATGATATGAATTGCCTAGTTTAAGCTGGAGGAGAAACCATTGTTATCTCAGAGTACCTTGTTTTTGCTGCTATTAATGGCTATAGCCCTTATTGCAAAGAACCAATCTTTAATCATCGCTATTTCCGTTTTGTTACTTATAAAATGGACAGGGCTTGGAGATAAAGTGTTTCCTCTCATGCAGGCAAAAGGAATCAACCTTGGCGTCACCATTATTACCATAGCTGTCCTTGTGCCGATTGCTACAGGGGATATTGGGTTCAAACAGCTGGGAGAAGCAACAAAATCATTGTATGCATGGGTTGCGCTTGGCAGCGGCATCGCTGTTGCGCTCGTAGCTGCAAGTGGGATTGACTTGCTGAAAAACGATCCGCATATTACAGCTGCCCTCGTACTTGGCACCATCGTCGCTGTTTCTTTTTTAAACGGCGTTGCGGTCGGCCCTTTAATTGGTGCAGGCATTGCTTATTTGACGATGCGCGCTATCCAATACATCGCCCAACTATGGGGATAAGTGTCACGGCCGTATCATCCTTTACGACGTTTTTCGTAACCGCTTTACCAGGCGTTGTGCGCGAAGGGATCATATTTAGAGAAAAGGAGAGATAAAGGTGACTACAACTCGCGGTTTAGAAGGTATTGTGGCAACACAATCGAGCGTCAGCTCTATTATTGATGATGAATTAACGTACCATGGTTATGGCATTGACGACCTGGCCGAAAATGCCAGTTTTGAAGAGGTCGTTTATTTGCTGTGGAATGGTGAATTACCTACGAAAGAAGAATTGGAATCGTTTTCAAAAGAGCTTGCTGAACAAGCGGGCGTACCCGATGAAATTTTCGCACAAATGAAAGCCTATCCAATTGATAGCGTCCATCCAATGGCTGCCCTGCGTACATCTGTTTCGATGCTAGGTTTGTTTGATGACGAAGCAGAATCAGTCGAGGAAGAAAAGAATTACCGCAAAGCGATTAAACTTCAAGCAAAAATTCCTACAATTGTCGCCGGCTTTGAGCGGATCCGTTCTGGCAAAGAACCGATTGCTCCAAACAAGGAGTTATCGTTTGCAGCGAATTTCCTATACATGTTAACGGGCGAAAATCCAGATGCGATTTCAGTAGAAGCTTTTAATAAAGCGCTTGTGCTCCATGCGGATCATGAACTGAACGCCTCAACGTTTACGGCGCGTGTTTGTGTGGCTACGCTGTCTGATATTTATTCAGGCATTACAGCGGCGATCGGGGCATTGAAAGGACCACTACATGGCGGTGCAAATGAAGGCGTCATGAAAATGCTCCTTGAAATCGAAGAATTTGACCGAGTGGAACCGTATATCCAGAAAGCGCTTGATAATAAAGAGAAAATCATGGGCTTTGGCCATCGTGTATATAAAAATGGCGATCCACGGGCCAAGCATTTGCGGGAAATGTCAAAACAACTAACAGACGTTATTAAAGAATCAAAATGGTACGACATGTCTTTGCGGATTGAAGAATTGGTCACCGATCAAAAAGGCTTGCTGCCAAACGTTGATTTTTATTCAGCGACTGTATACCATAGTCTTGGGATTAAACATGATTTGTTCACGCCGATTTTTGCGATCAGCCGCACGTCTGGCTGGATTGCCCATATCCTCGAACAGTATGCAAACAACCGCCTGATTCGTCCGCGTGCTGAGTATGTTGGCCCGAACAAACGCAGCTACAAACCAGTAGAATCACGATAGTCCTAGGCGGAGGAAACTCCGTTCTACATAAACATCTTTAGGAGGTTTTATCATGGCAGCAGAAAAAATCCAAACTCAAAACGGTGTTTTAAACGTTCCAAACGAGCCAATCGTTCCATTCATTGAAGGCGACGGTACAGGCCCAGACATTTGGGCAGCAGCCTCTCGTGTTCTTGATGCTGCAGTTGAGAAAGCATACAACGGCGAGCGCAAAATCCACTGGAAAGAAATTCTTGCCGGAGAAAAGGCGTACAACCAAACAGGAGAATGGCTTCCAGCAGAAACGCTTGACGCTGTCCGCGAGTATTTAATTGCGATTAAAGGACCTTTAACTACGCCAATTGGCGGCGGCATTCGCTCATTAAACGTAGCACTCCGCCAAGAGCTTGATTTGTTCACGTGTCTCCGTCCAGTCCGTTATTTTACAGGAGTGCCATCTCCAGTGAAACGTCCTGAAGATACGGATATGGTCATCTTCCGGGAAAATACAGAAGACATTTATGCAGGGATTGAATTTAAAGAAGGCTCTGACGAAGTGAAAAAGCTTATTGCCTTTTTGCAAGATGAGCTTGGTGCAACCAATATCCGTTTCCCTGAAACTTCCGGCATTGGCGTAAAGCCTGTATCGAAGGAAGGCACAGAGCGCCTCGTCCGTTCTGCCATCCAATATGCGCTTGATGAAGGCCGCAAGAGCGTTACGCTTGTCCATAAAGGCAACATCATGAAATTTACGGAAGGCGCGTTTAAAAACTGGGGTTACGAACTGGCTGAGCGTGAGTTCGGCGATAAAGTATTTACATGGGCTGAATACGATAAAATTGTGGAAGAAAGTGGCCGCGAAGCTGCCGATAAAGCGCAAAGCGAAGCAGAAGCTGCTGGCAAAATCATCGTGAAAGATGCAATTGCCGACATTTTCTTGCAGCAAATTTTGACTCGCCCGAAAGAGTTTGATGTCGTTGCGACGATGAACTTAAACGGCGATTACATTTCCGATGCTCTTGCTGCCCAAGTAGGCGGAATCGGCATTGCTCCAGGAGCAAACATCAACTATGATACAGGTCATGCCATTTTTGAAGCGACACATGGCACAGCGCCAAAATATGCAGGACTCGACAAAGTTAACCCTTCCTCAGTCTTGTTGTCAGGAGAACTGCTTTTGCGTCACCTTGGCTGGACAGAAGCAGCAGACTTGATTATGGCATCAATGGACAAAACGATTGCCAGCAAAGTTGTTACCTATGATTTTGCCCGCTTGATGGATGGCGCAACAGAAGTGTCTTGCTCAGGATTTGCAGACGAATTGATCAAAAATCTATAAATCTATTTCGTGATAAGCAGATGGACTACACACGTTGAGGAGTGTTTGGCATGGCAATTAAACGAAGAAAAATTTCTGTAATCGGCGGTGGCTTTACAGGGGCTACCACTGCGCTTATGGTCGCCCAAAAAGAGCTAGGGGATGTTGTTTTATTGGATATTCCAAACATGGAAGGTCCTACGAAAGGAAAGGCCCTTGATATGCTTGAATCGACACCTGTCCAAGGCGTCGATTCAACGATCACGGGTACCTCTAGCTACGAAGATACGAAAGATTCGGATGTCGTTGTCATTACGGCTGGCATTGCGCGCAAACCAGGAATGAGCCGTGATGATCTTGTAGCCACAAATGCAAAAATCATGAAGTCTGTTACACAAGAAGTTGTTAAGTATTCGCCTAACAGCTATATTATCGTTTTGACCAACCCGGCTGACGCGATGACTTATACGGTTTATAAAGAATCTGGCTTTCCGAAAAACCGTGTCATCGGCCAGTCTGGCGTTCTTGACACAGCACGTTTCCGCACGTTTGTGGCCCAAGAACTAAATGTCTCCGTAGAGGACGTCACTGGTTTTGTTTTAGGCGGCCATGGAGATGATATGGTGCCGCTTATCCGCTATTCAGCAGCGGGCGGTGTGCCGTTAACAAAACTGATCGCTCCAGAACGGATTGAAGAAATTGTTGAACGCACCCGCAAAGGTGGCGGCGAAATCGTCAGCTTGTTAGGAAATGGCAGCGCCTACTACGCGCCAGCTGCTTCGCTTACACAAATGGTGGAAGCGATCTTAAAAGACAAAAAACGCATTATCCCAACAATTGCCTACCTCGAAGGCGAATATGGCCAACATGACCTGTACTTGGGCGTACCGACCATTCTTGGCGGTGACGGCATTGAGAAAGTCATAGAGCTCGACTTGACAGAGGAAGAAAAGGCACAACTAGACAAATCGGTGCAATCCGTTCGCAATGTAATGGCGGCATTGCCAGCGGAGTAATAGGAAAGCAGAGGCTATCCCAAAAGCCTAAAAAATGAACAATGGGAGTAGAGATTTGACATAAGCTCTACTCCCATTTTCTTGAGCGATTGTTTTTCTAGCGATGTTGTTTTGCTTGGCATACCCGTGTGGGTTTGATTATTTGGCAATGGTTTTGCATTTCCCGTACAGCCTGCTTTGCACGGACCATTCCGATTCATAAATCAGCTAATCCGTGTCGATCTGTACGTCGGCTATAGACTATAGCCACGCAATGGTTAGCCAACATTAATAAAAGTGGTTTTCGAGCATGCTTATAAATGTGGGCTGCTCTTTTTCACGTCATGCATTGTTGTCATCCTATCACCTTCGATCGGGCTATTATTGAATAAGACATTTAAAGAGTTTTGCTTACCAACTAGAAGGATGTTGTGATTTATGGTTTAATGAATGAAGTGTTTACTATTCATTTTGATTCAATTTGAAAAAGGTGACTGAAATGGATAAAATGGATCGCGATATTCTGAAGCTGTTGCAGGAGAATGCGCGAATGACAATCAGTGAATTATCAAAAGAATTGTCGCTAAGCCGCCCTAGCATGTCGGAAAGGCTGCTGCGGCTTCAAGAGAAAGGCATTATTGAAAATTTCACGACACGCGTCTCACTGAAAAAAATTGGCAAAGATATACTATTGCTGATCCAAGTCAGTGGTTTAAAAGTGCCTGTTGCGGAATTTGAAGAAATGGTGCGACAGGAGCATGACATTATTGAATGCCACCGGGTAACAGGGGAAGTGAGCTACTTTATTAAAGCGGCTGTATCAGATGTAGGCAGCATGAGAAAATTAATTGACCGCCTTATTCCGTATGGAACGATCAATACGTCTACTGTATTAAATTCCCCGGTGCCTTATCGGATTATTTTGCCTGATGAAGAGGGATATGAGTAAAAAGTTTGCTATACTAGCATTATAAAGAGAGAGACCGTTCAAATCAAAAAGTTAGGAGTGTAGGAAGCACCTATGGCAAAGCGGATACTCGTAGTTGATGACGAACCGTCCATCTCGACGCTCTTGCAATACAATTTAGAGCAAGCGGGCTTTGAAGTCGAAACCAAATTGGATGGCCAAGCAGGTTTTGACCGAGCAAAAGAAGCAGATTTTGACCTCATTATCCTGGACCTCATGCTCCCTGGAATGGATGGCATGGATGTATGTCGGCAGCTAAGACAAGAACAAATTTTTGTGCCGATTCTCATGCTTACCGCCAAAGATGATGAGTTTGATAAAGTTCTTGGCTTAGAACTTGGGGCTGACGATTATATGACAAAGCCGTTCTCGCCACGGGAAGTGACCGCGCGGGTGCGGGCAATCCTTCGTCGAATTGAACAAACAGGCGGAGCCGTAGCGAAGAATGAGCAAGGAAAAGGCAAAAGCATTCAAATTGCCGATTTGACGATTTACCCGCAAAACTACGAAGTTTATGTTAAAAAAGAACTGCTCACATTAACGCCAAAAGAATTTGAACTGCTTGTTTATTTGGCAGACCATAAAGGGCGGGTGCTTACACGAGATCAGCTTCTGAACGCTGTATGGAACTATGAATTTGTTGGCGATACGCGAATTGTGGATGTGCATATTAGCCACCTCCGCGACAAGATTGAGCCTAATTCTAAAAAACCAGTCTATATTAAAACGATTCGCGGCCTTGGCTATAAGCTAGAGGAACCGGCAAAGAATGAATAAACTCCGCAACCGTTTTATTTTCAGCATTATGCTCGTTATCACGCTTGTTCTCCTAGTATTAGGATTAACGCTTGGTTCCTGGTCAAACGAGCGCTATGTTGACTTTGTTTCAGAGCGTGTTAAAAATGAAGCCGCACTGGCCGTTTGGGCAGTTATGCGCGAGGGCTATCCAAGTGGCGCGCAAGCCCAGCAAATTGCAGAAGAAATTGGTGCTGAAATTGAAGCACGGCTAACGATCATTGATGCTGAAGGGAACGTCATTGGCGATTCATGGGCTGATCCGAAAAAAATGGAAAACCATCTCGATCGTCCAGAAATCCAGCGAGCTCGCCTCGATGATGAATTGGAGTTGCGCTTTAGTGAAACGATTGGTGAAGAATTGCTTTATTACGCACTTCCTTTAGAAGAAGGCAGGGAAATGTTCGGCTATGTCCGTGTCGGTGTGTCTGTAGAGCCATTGAACCAAATGAATCGGACGGTATGGACGGTTATTGGCGTCAGCTTTTTAGGAGCATTCATTTTTATTTTGTTTTTAATTACACGCATTACCAAACAAATTATCCATCCAATTGACCAAGCGACCAAAGCGGCTATTCGCCTAGCTGAGGGTGATTATCAGACTAGGACGTATGAAGATCACCATAAAGAACTTGGGCTGTTAGGCCGTTCTATTAATGCGCTTGCGTATAACTTGGAGCAATTATCAAGACGCCACCAGGCACAGCAAGACCGAATGGCTGCGCTCATTGACCATATGGGAAGTGCGCTCTTGTTTATGAATGTTCGTGGCGATGTGGTGCTGCTGAACCAAACGACGGAGCAAGTTTTTGAAGTCGATAGCAGTGATTGGCTTTCAAAACCATACTACCATGTATTTCCGAGCCAACCCCTTATCCAGTTTGTGCAATTGGTTTATATGACAGAGAAGAAACAGCGAAGTCTAATCGAATGGACGAAGCATTTTTCAACTCGCGTCTATGATGTATACGGCGCACCGGTGATGGCAGATTCAGGTAGGCTCAGAGGTGTAACGCTTGTCATGCATGACATTACTGAACAGAAAAAGCTAGAGCAAGTTCGCAAAGACTTTGTTGCCAACGTTTCCCATGAGTTAAAAACGCCCGTTACATCGATTAAAGGTTTTGCAGAAACGCTCCTTGACGGGGCTATAGACGATCCTGTGCTTTCGAAACAGTTTACGGAAATCATATGGAAAGAAAGCGACAGGCTGCAAATGCTGATCGTCGATTTGTTGGAGCTGTCGAAAATTGAGAATGCCCAGTTTAAGCTTGATTTGGAAGACATGTCACTGAAAGACATTACGGAAGATGTGTTTGAACTAGTGCGGGGCAAAGCTGAAGAAAAAGACATGCACTTGCATATACAAGAACAAGGCAGCTCCGTGATTGAAGGGGATTGGCAACGGCTGAAGCAAGTCGTTTTGAACCTAGTTTCCAATGCGATCGCCTATACGCCATCAGGCGGCCATGTAACGGTCACACTCAAAGAACAAAGGGACGCTGTTGTTCTAAAAGTGCAAGATACAGGAATTGGCATCGACCCAAAAGAAACATTGCGGATTTTTGAACGTTTTTACCGAGTTGACCGGGCGAGAAGCCGCAATTCGGGAGGGACGGGTTTGGGCCTTGCAATCGTTAAGCATTTGGCCGAAGCGCACCATGCAAAAATAGAAGTGCAGAGCGAAGAGGGCAAAGGAACCGAGTTTTCCTTGACGTTCCCAAAAAAACAGCCAAGAACACTTTAACAAAATCTTTACACAATGTTCATCAAGGCTTAATGGGGCGCGCTTACACTAAGGGAGAACGGTCAGTAATGAGATCGGTATCCCTCTTCCGATCAGCCCTTTTTAAAAGGCAAGAGTTTCACTCTTGCCTTCTTTTTGGTTGGCTAAACACGTATCCTGCGTTCTCATATAGCAACTAGCCTCGAATCATCAGCAATTCTTTCTGTCTCCCTGCGTACGTTCGTTCGCATATGCTTTTTTCTTTTCCAGTGACTATGGTACAATATGAATACATGTATAGATCGAGAAAGGGGCTCTCCTGCTTGAAAAAATTAGTGCTTATTGACGGCAACAGCATTGCTTACCGTGCATTTTTTGCGTTGCCGCTTTTAAATAATGAAAAAGGCGAATATACAAATGCCGTCTACGGCTTTACGACCATGTTGCTGAAAGTTCTCGAAGACGAAAAACCGACCCATATGCTCGTCGCCTTTGATGCAGGAAAATCGACGTTTCGCCATCAGACGTATGCAGCTTATAAAGGCACGAGGCAGAAAACGCCATCAGAGCTATCTGGGCAAATTCCAATGATTCACCAAGTGCTAGATGCGTTTTCGATTAAGCGTTATGAAGTAGACGAATACGAAGCAGACGACATTATCGGCACGGCGGCAACGAATGCAGCAAAAGAAGGTTTTGACGTTGTCGTCATTACAGGTGATAAAGATTTGCTTCAATTGGTTGATGACCGTGTTGAAGTCGTGCTGACGAAAAAAGGCATTTCTGAAGTCGATCGCTATAATCGCGAGAAAGTGGCTGAACGCTACGGGCTTGAACCGAAACAAATTATTGATTTAAAAGGGTTAATGGGCGATTCGTCTGATAACATTCCAGGTGTTCCCGGTGTAGGTGAGAAAACAGCGCTAAAATTGCTTGCTGAATTCCACGACGTAGAAACGGTGCTTGATTCGATTGATGCGATCTCTGGGAAAAAGCTGAAAGAACGTCTCCAAGAGAATAAAGACCAAGCCCTCCTTAGCAAAAAACTCGCCACAATTGCCCTTGACGTGCCACTTGCCGAAACGCTTGACTCGTTCGAGTATGGCGGATATGAGTATAAACAAGTTAAAGAAGCGTTTAAAGAGCTGTCTTTTCATTCGTTGCTTAGCCGCATTGACGCTAACGGCGATGAAGAAAGTGCGCCGCAGCAATTGACGGAACTGGATTTTGACATCGTTGAAGAACCGTTGCCTGAACATTTTTCCAGCCCATCAGCTTTAGTCGTCGAAGTGTTAGCGGAAAACTACCATCAAGCCGAAATTGCCGGTATAGCGGTGGCGAACGAGAAAGGCTGCTTTTATTTCCCGACTGAGAAAGCAGTGAAGTCAGACGCGTTTAGGGCATTTGCCCGTTCGCAAGAAAAAAAGAAATGGCTGTTTGACGCAAAGCGTGCTGTCGTCGCTTTAGCCTGGCATGGGGTTGACTTAAACGGCGTTGATTTTGACTTGCAAATGGCTTCCTATTTGCTCGATCCATCGCTGTCATCCCATGAAATTAGCGATATTGCTACCCGTAAAGGGACAGGTGGCGTGGCTGAAGATGAAACTGTATACGGCAAAGGAGCCAAGCGCTCTCTTCCAGAAGAGACCGCCCTTGCCGAACATCTTTGCCGTAAAGCCAATGCCATGTTTACGTTAAAAAGCACATTAGAAGATGAACTAGCGCAAAATGAGCAGCTTGAATTGCTCAAGAAGTTAGAAATGCCTTTGTCTGTTGTGCTTGGCCGTATGGAAAAAGAAGGTGTCTGTGTCGACCGAGAACAACTTGAGGAAATGGGCAAAGATTTATCGGACCGTCTGAACACTCTAGAAGGGGCGATCCATAAAGAAGCTGGAGAACCATTTAATATTAATTCACCGAAACAGCTTGGCGTTATCCTGTTTGAAAAATTAGGATTGCCGCCTGTGAAAAAAACAAAAACGGGTTATTCCACTAGTGCTGATGTATTGGAAAAACTTGCAGGCACACACCCAATTATTGAACATCTTCTCCTTTACCGGCAACTTGGCAAACTCTATTCAACATACATCGAAGGGTTGCTTAAAGTGATCGATAAGGAAACAGGCAAAGTCCATACCCGCTTTAATCAAGCTTTAACGCAAACGGGACGCCTTTCTTCGACAGACCCGAATTTGCAAAACATTCCTATCCGTCTAGAGGAAGGAAGAAAAATCCGCAAAGCATTCGTTGCCTCAAAGGAAGGCTGGAAAATGGTTGCGGCTGATTACTCGCAAATTGAGCTGCGTGTCCTCGCCCATATTTCTGGCGATGAACGAATGAAGGAGGCGTTTTTAACTGGGATGGACATCCATACAAAAACGGCAATGGATGTTTTCCATGTAGAACGCGAAGAAGTAACAGATTTGATGAGAAGGAGCGCGAAGGCCGTCAATTTTGGGATTGTCTACGGCATAAGCGATTATGGGCTCTCACAAAGCCTAGGCATTACGAGAAAAGAAGCGAAAGACTTTATTGACCGCTATTTAGCAAGTTATCCACAAGTAAAAGCTTATATGGAAAATGTGGTGAAAGAAGCAAAGGAAAAGGGGTATGTCCAAACACTGCTTGCGAGAAGGCGTTATTTGCCTGAACTGAAAAGCCGCAATTTCAACCAGCGCAGTTTTGCAGAACGGACAGCGATGAACACACCAATCCAAGGGACCGCAGCTGACATTATTAAACGGGCGATGGTGCAAATGAGTGAAGCGTTAGAGGAAACAGGACTTAAAGCAAACATGTTGCTCCAAGTCCATGACGAACTCATTTTTGAAGTGGCGCCTGACGATGTGGAACCGTTAAAAGAGCTTGTCACAGAAGTAATGGAACAGGCGCTTGAGCTTGATGTGCCTTTACAAGTGGATGTCTCTAGCGGAAATTCATGGTTTGACGCGAAATAAGGAGAAGAGAAATGCCAGAATTACCGGAAGTAGAAACGGTACGCCGAACACTTTTGCAGTTGGTTAAGAACAAGACCATTGCGGACGTCGACGTCGGCTGGCCGAAAATGATTAAGGAACCAGATGATGTAGAACGTTTTGTACAGCTATTAAAGGGGCAAACAATCGAAGACATTGGGCGCAGAGGCAAATTTTTGCTGTTTGTGCTGAACGACTATGTACTTGTCTCCCATTTGCGGATGGAAGGACGCTATGGTTTGTATCAACCAACTGACGAAAAAACGAAGCATACGCATGTCGTGTTTTCATTTACAGATGGGTCTGAATTACGTTATGCGGATGTGCGCAAATTCGGTACGATGCATTTGTTTGCTAAAGGGGCCGAACACGTTGCCATGCCCCTTGCCCAGCTAGGCGTTGAACCTTTTTCCGAACAGTTTACGGTCGAATTGCTGGAACAAGCGTATGCAAAAACCACAAGAGCGATTAAAACAGCATTGCTTGACCAGAAAACAGTCGTCGGGCTCGGCAATATTTATGTCGATGAAGCGCTCTTTCGTTCAGGGATCCATCCTGAGCGGACGGCCTCGTCACTGTCGAAGGAAGAGTATCAGAACCTTCATAAGGAAATTAAAAGAACGCTTAAAGAAGCGATTGAGGCAGGGGGCAGCTCGATAAAATCGTATGTAAATGGCCAAGGGGAAATAGGCATGTTCCAACAACAGCTCCATGTTTATGGCCGTAAACAACAACCGTGCCATCATTGCGACACAGTGATTGAAAAGATAGTCGTTGGCGGGCGCGGAACCCACTATTGCCCTAATTGCCAACCACGGTGGTGAACAATGACAAAGTCCTTTCCATATACTAATGGCAACGAACATTAGACGGGAGGGGCTTCTATTGGCAACATTGGTTATGCTGGCCGCAGCAGTTAGCCTTGATAGTTTTGGCGTCGGGTTTGCCTATGGCACTCGTCGTATCAAAATACCACTTATATCGCTTTTATTTATTGCAGCTTGTTCAGGTGTCTCTATTTTAATCGCTATGTCAGTTGGTTCAGCCTTTTCGATGTGGTTGTCGCCTGATGTGGCCGAATTGCTCGGGGCGATCATTTTAATAGGCCTTGGCTGTTGGGCTGTTTATGCAGCATACCGGCCGAAAAAAGAGCGAAGGCCGAGTGTTAAACAGACGAAAATGGATTTTACGATTCGCTTATTCGGGTTTGTTATCCATATTTTACGGGAACCGGAAAGCGCCGACATCGACCGTTCCGGCACAGTGACTGGAAAAGAAGCCCTTTTACTTGGCCTCGCCCTATCACTTGATGCCTTTGGCGCTGGGATTGGCGCTGCGTTAATGGGCCTTTCCCCTCTTGGCCTTGCTACATGTACGGCTATTTTAAGCGCCTTGTTTGTCACACTAGGAATGACGTTCGGCTACCGGACAGCACGGTTGAAGTGGGTGCAGAAAATGGCCTTCATTCCAGGTTGCTTGCTGCTCATTATCGGCGTGATGAAATTGTAGGAGGAGCATGTACTTATGAGAATTGGCTTAACTGGCGGGATTGCCAGCGGGAAATCGCTTGTGGCAACCTATTTGGAGAAACAGGGCATTCCGGTTGTTGATGCAGATAAACTTGCACGTCAGGTTGTAGAGCCTGGCGAGCCGGCGCTTGCCCAAATCGTCGCGACATTTGGCCAAAACGTTCTCCAGACTGACGGCACGTTAGACCGGAAACAGTTAGGGGCGATCATTTTTGGTGATGAACAAAAAAGGAAGCAGTTGAATCAAATCGTTCATCCAGCTGTACGGCAATTGATGAAAAAACAGGCCGAACTATACGAACAAAGGGGCTACACTCGAGTTGTTCTCGACATTCCCTTGTTATACGAAAGCAACTTGTTTCATATGGTCAACCAAGTTTGGCTCGTTTATGTAGACGAAGCAACTCAGCTTCGGCGTTTGATTGAGCGAGATGGCTTAACTGAAACAGAGGCAAATCAACGAATTGCTGCGCAAATGCCATTAACCGCCAAAAAAGCACAGGCCGACGTGCTCATAGACAATAATGGAACGAAGGAAAACACCTATCGACAAGTAGACAATGCGTTGGCTAAGACCGCCCACGAATAGGCGGTCACAGACTGAAGACAAGCGCTCGCATACGTCGTTGCTCACCTCGTCTGACAAACGCTTTCTTTCAGTCTGGACAGTTGTCGACTCTGTCGACAACTTAAGACCGCCATTGAATAGGCGGTCTTTTTTGTGCCTAAATTGAAATTGGTTCACGTTTTTGGTTTATTTATGTTATACTATTTCGTATAATATTGATAAAAAGGATAACATAATAACCTGAAGGGGCTGGACTTTATGAATGTGAAAATGGCAATCAACGGGTTTGGGCGAATTGGTCGAATGGTGTTTCGAAAAGCTTTTCTAGAAGGGAAAGTGGACATTACTGCGATTAATGCTTCTTACCCTGCAGACACATTGGCTCATTTAATCAAATACGATTCCATTCATGGGCCATTCATGGCCGACGTTTTTGCGAAAGATGGGCAGTTATTCGTAAATGGAAAGAAGATTGAATTGCTCGCTGAACGGGATCCGCGGCGTTTGCCTTGGGAAGAGTTAGGGATTGATATTGTCATTGAAGCAACCGGAAAATTTAAAACAAAAGAAGCGGCTGGCGCTCATTTGCAAGCAGGAGCGAAAAAGGTAATTATTACAGCTCCGGCAACGGGCGAAGATGCAACGATTGTCGTCGGTGTAAATGAAAGCGACTACAACCCACAGGAAGACCACATTCTCTCGAATGCCTCATGTACAACCAATTGCCTAGCCCCAGTTGCGAAAGTCCTCGACGAAAAATTTGGGATTGAATCAGGGATGATGACAACGGTGCATTCGTATACGAATGACCAGAAAAACATTGACAACCCTCATAAAGATTTGCGTCGAGCCCGTGCATGTGGACAGTCCATCATCCCGACATCGACTGGAGCAGCTAAGGCCATATCGAAAGTGTTGCCGAATTTGGACGGCAAACTAACAGGAATGGCGCTCCGTGTGCCAACGCCAAATGTTTCGTTAGTTGATTTAGTTGTGAATTTAAAAACAGAAACTACTGCAGAAGCCATTAACAATGCCTTTTGGGAAGCTTCACAAGGGACGCTTAAAGGCATCTTAGGAATTACAGATGAACCCCTCGTTTCAATCGACTTTAATGGCGAGGAACAATCGGCGGTTGTAGACGGTCAATCAACGGCAGTTTTAAACAATCGCCAGGCAAAAGTCCTTGCTTGGTATGATAATGAATGGGGCTATTCATGCAGAGTAGTGGATTTAATGAATCATGTCGCAGCCCAGATGTCGGCAAAAGAAGAAATCCATTCTGCGTCGTAAGCACGCTGTAAAATTGTTTAGAAATCCAGTTGCAATCGTGGTGTAAACCAAGTATACTGAATCCCGTGAGTTCGTTTAAAAACGGGATTCGTTTTTCTTGCAGCATGGGTTAGGACCTCTTTGGACTAACTTTCCCCCCTGTACGAAGACGATCCTACATGCATGCTTTTGCTGCATGGCGAATTACCGAAAAGGGGGAAGTTCATATGGATACAATGGGACGTCATGTCATTTCTGAGCTTTGGGGTTGTGACACAAACAAGTTAAACAACATGGAATTTATTGAACAAGTATTTGTAAATGCAGCTTTAAGAGCCGGAGCAGAAGTGAGGGAAGTAGCGTTTCATAAGTTTGCCCCACAAGGGGTGAGCGGAGTTGTGATCATTTCTGAGTCGCATTTAACGATTCACAGTTTCCCGGAACATGGCTATGCGAGCATAGACGTTTATACATGTGGTCCAGTTATAGACCCAAACGTTGCAGCTGAGTTTATTGCAAGAGAATTGGATGCAACAACAAGCGAAGTGCTTGAATTGCCACGAGGAATGGGACCGATTAAGCCTGAAAAACGATTAAGCCACAGTGCTGTTAAATAAATTGGAGAAACCGCCGAGCATACTGCTTGGCGGTTTCTTTTTGCTATAAATGGATGCGCTTTCGTCATTTATGGTATGATAAAGGCAACGTTTACACAGGGGGAGAGAGCAGGATGGGTTTTCGTGAAACAATGAGCCGAATTTTCAGCACACGTACTGAAACCGGGGAAGAGCACCCAGTGAAAGAGTTGCAAACACGCTATTATAAAACAACGAAAGACAAGGCTATGCGCACAATTGAACAAGTGCTTACACAACAAGGATTGACGATAAAGCGGAGCGAAGATGACAGAGGGGAAATTGTGGCACAAACGAAATCAGGGAAAAAACTACTGTTAGTTGCATCGATTATTACTGTAAAACCGTACCGGACCGCGGTCGATTTTTCTTGTGCAACGGAAACCGTGCTTCCAAGCGATTTTGGCTACAGCCGGAAATTTATTTTAGCTCTTTACCAAAAACTTGACCAGGAATTAACGTATGTCGGTTCAGCGCTAGGCCACGAGCTGCTGTAAGAGGCTTGCCACAGGCGCCCTTTTTTTATATGATAGAAGAAACCAATCTCGTTTTGGTATTCACGTCCTTTGGGCACAGATGGAGATGATTGCAATGCGCTGTCCCAAATGTCAGCATAACGGAACAAGAGTGCTCGATTCCAGGCCAAGTGATGAAAGCCGCTCAATCAAACGGAGGCGGGAGTGCGAAAAATGTTTGCAACGTTTTACCACCTATGAGACAGTGGAAGAACGGCCTCTTCTCATCATTAAAAAAGACGGTATGCGTGAGGAATTTAGCAGCGATAAAATGCTGCGCGGTCTTGTGCGTGCCTGTGAGAAACGTCCCGTTCCCCTTGAAACGCTTGAAGAAATGGTATTGGACGTAGAGCGCACGCTTCGCAATGAAGGGAAACAAGAAGTGCGAAGCCAGGATGTGGGCGAACTCGTCATGGAACGGCTAGCGAAAATTGACGATGTGGCTTACGTTCGTTTTGCTTCTGTTTACAGACAGTTTAAAGACATCAATGTATTTATAAAAGAATTGACTGAGTTAATGAATAAAAATTAAAAGGAGCTATAAACGCATGGAGCGTTTTAAGCTCTTTTTTAGCGAAAGGGGATAAGGGCCATGCCTTGGCATTGGAAAGAAGTTCTTCCTGTAGACCAGTTCACAGTGCGGCTGGCCGGTTTTATCACAGACATGGATAGCCATGTACTTACCCTTTTGTATCAGCCTTTGATTGGCGCTGAAGCAGTTGGCCTGTACAATAGTTTGAGATCGCAGCTTCCTTCAGGGAAGTACCAAGGCGATATCCATACTCACCATCAACTTAGCGTCCTCCTTGACTTGGGTTTGCCTAAGCTGCTCGAAGCGCGGAAAAAGTTAGAAGCGATTGATTTGCTCAGGACATACCGAAAAAAAACAGACGACGTCCGCTTTTTTATGTATGAATTACAGCCGCCAATGAAACCGCACCGTTTTTTCCGAGATGATGTTCTTAGCGTTTTTTTGTATAACAGGCTAGGCAAACAAGGATACCGAGCAGTAAGGGAACGCTTTGCTCTGCCCGAGTTGGACAGTAGCGAGTTTGAAGAAGTGACTGAATCCTTTTCTAGTGTATTTACCTCTTTAACTCATTCAGAAATGCAGCCAGCGTTAATGAACGAACAAGACGGTGCATTGAAAGGAGCAAATGGAGAGGCGCTAATTGGCAAGGACAGCGATGGCCTTCGCTTTGATGATTTTGACGTTGAATTAATGAAACAAGCGTTGTCTAGCTTTATTGTTCCGCCAGAAGTGTTGACTGATCGATTGATCGACTTGATCAAAAAACTAGCCTTTGTTTACCAAGTTGAGCCGTTAACAATGGCGAATTTAGTTGAGCAAGCTTCTCGAGGCGACATGTTGGATGAAGACGACTTACGTAAAACGATCAAAGAGTGGTACCGCCTTGAAAATGGCACAAAACCGCCTGCGCTTGGTTTAAAAACACAGCCACAGTCGGCGCGAACGATGACGAAAGAGCCGGAAACAGAAGAAGAACGGTCGATCCAGTTTTACGAGCAAACACCGCCGATCACACTCTTGGAAATGCGCCAAGAAGGGGCAGCGGTTTCTCCAGCTGACGCCCGCTTGATTGAAGAACTCATCGTTGACTATAAATTGCATCCAGGTGTGGCGAACGTGCTGATTGATTATGTCCTATTCCAACATGATATGAAGCTTTCCCGCGGCTTTATGTTAAAAATTGCTGGCCATTGGAAGCGAAAAAAAGTAAAAACGGTGCCAGGCGCTATGGGGCTTGTGAAGGAAGACAAACAAAAACAGGCCAATGCATCGCCGCGGCAAACATATAAGCGAAATGCGCGCCAAGACAAACTACCAAAGTGGCTAATGGCTGAGCAAGAAAAGGGAAATAGTCAAGAAGGCAAACAAGCTGGCGGTGTGGATGAAGCGACTGAATCAAAAACAAGCGCAAGTCAAACAGAGTCAAAAAAACGGATTGCTGCATTAATGGAGGAACGAAAACGACTAAGGGAAAAAAAGGATGAGGGCGAATGGAACCAATAGAACAGGCGCTGAAAGCTTTTGACCAGGATGGGCGCCTGCAAAAACGGATTGAGCGCCAAAGGCAGGAGCTGCTAGATAGCGCGATTGTACAAGCCTTTTTGCAAGAGCATCCTGATGTAACCCGCTCGATGATCGACCGTGCCCTTAGCAAACTATACGAGTTTAAAAAGGAACGAGGGAACTGCCAAACTTGCCCTGGATTAGACCATTGTCCGAATATGATTAAAGGGTTTCAACCGGTGCTTTATACAGAAAGAGGCAGCATTGAGATTTCTTATAGCCGCTGCCAACTAAAACGGGAGCGAGAGGCGGAGCAAGCCAAACTACAGCTAATCCAGTCGCTTTATATTCCTAAAGATATCCTTAAAGCAACGTTTGACGATATGGAACAAAATGAGGAACGGGCAGAGGCGCTAAGTGAAGGGCTTGAATTTGCTTTATCTGCCAATCCAGGAGAAAAGGGCAAGGGCCTATACTTATACGGGAAATTTGGCGTAGGAAAGACCTATTTATTAGGGGCTATCGCAAATGAATTAAAAACAAAAAACATCCAATCCTATTTGATTTATACACCTGACTTCTTTAGGGAAATGAAGCAAGCCATTGGCGATGGGTCCTTTCAAGAAAAGCTGGAAGCTGTCCGAAAAGCCCCTGTTCTGATGCTAGATGACATTGGAGCGGAAACAACAACTGCTTGGACCCGTGACGAAGTTTTAGGCCCAATTCTTCAGTACAGAATGGCTGAGAAACTGCCAACGTTGTTTACTTCAAATTACGATTACGATGAGTTAGAAGAGCAGCTTGCCTATTCGGAAAAAGGCGGGATCGAACGGCTAAAAGCAAAACGGATTATGGAAAGGATCAAACATTTTACCACATTCGTAGAAGTGGGCGGACAAAATCGGCGCAGTATGTAGCGCCGATTTTTATATTGTCGATTTTTCGACAACATCGTCTCAGGCGGGGAGATGCTGCTTGGCAAGCGAGTGGAATTACGGAAAGTATAGGGGTTCACGAGCGACGTATGTAAGGTTTTAGAGCAATGCTTGCTCATTGGATGTTTAAGGATAACTATGGTACGATGTATAGAGAATACTAGATTACTTGTGCTTGGGGGTACAACAATGAGCATAGATGCCATATTAGAACGGGCAGTAAACGGCGAGCGCATTTCGATGGCCGATGCCGTTAAGCTTTACGAGAGCGACGATCTCGATAAACTTGGCAAAGCAGCTGATACGATTATGAAAAAATGGCACCCTGAGCCAATAACGACATTTGTGATCGGTCGCAATGTGAACTACACGAACTTTTGCGATACATATTGTTCGTTTTGCGCCTTTTACCGACCGCCTAACCATAAAGATGGCTACGTTCTTGATGATGAAGTCATTTTTCAAAAAATCAAGGAAACACAAGACGTTGGCGGGACAGAAATATTAATGCAGGGCGGAACCAACCCTAACTTAAAGCTTGATTACTATACAAACTTGCTAAAAGGCATTAAAGAACGTTTTCCAGATATTTGGATGCATTCCTTTTCCCCTGCGGAAATCTGGAAAATCGCTGAAGTGATGGACATGTCGATTGAAGACGTGCTTCGGGAACTCCACAAAGCGGGGCTTGACAGTATGCCAGGCGGAGGCGCTGAAATTTTGACTGAAGAGACACGGATGCGTGTCAGCCGTTTAAAAGTGACGGCCGATCAGTGGCTTGATGCGATGAAGACAGCGAAAAAAGTCGGCATGTTTGGAACGGCAACAATGGTCATTGGCTTTGGTGAATCGTTTGAAGAACGGGCCTTGCATTTGCAGCGCGTTCGTGATGCCCAAGACGAAACAGAATGTTTCACGGCTTTCATTTCTTGGCTGCTACAACCGGAAAATACAGGGTTGAGAAGGCTGAAAAAATTGACGCCAGAAGATTATTTGAAAAACGTAGCGATTTCAAGGATTTTCCTCGATAATATCGCCAATTTCCAATCTTCCTGGGTGACTATGGGGCCTGAGGTCGGCAAAAAATCGCTTCATTTTGGCTGTAACGATTTTGGTAGCACAATGATGGAAGAAAATGTTGTATCTGCTGCAAATACGACACACAAAGTCAATTCAAACTTGACGCTTAAATTGATTCGTGAAGCTGGAAAAATACCAGCCCAACGTAACACAAAATATGAGATATTAAGGACGTTTTCAGAAAACGAAAACGTTGAGAAAGACTTTATCATGCAAAATTGACCTGTTTGCTCCGGAGCCACTCCGGAGCTTTTTTGCATGCAACTAGCATGTTTTTGTGCCACCAACATAAATTGATAATAAGCCTGTCTGGCTTCTAGTGAGCTTTAGGTAAGGTTTTGATATGTTAGGGGGAGTCATGCGTGATTGCCATTCATTTTGAAGAGCGCGGCAACTGCTCGCGCCTGTTTGATGAATTGAGGGGCTATATGGCAACCTATGAGCCATATGGTTTTGGCGGGGCAGTGGAAAAAAACAGTGAAGCGACGATCACCGTCCGTTATGAAAACAAAGACGTCGATTTTTATGAGTCGTTCCATCCTTTTTTGGCCTCGATCTTTGCAGAATATGTCATAGAAACAAAGGAAGATGAATGGTTAATGGACATTGCTGAGAACCTTTTTTATTTTACCGACGAAGAGGAAAAGCAGCAAATTGTCGCCATTGCCCAAGCCATTCTTCAAGGGGATCGGAATGATATCCCATCTGTTAAGCCGCATTTTGATAGACGTGCATTTCTATATGACGCCTTCGCCTCACACCTCAACCCGGATACGACATTTTATTACGAACCATTTCTGACATTCCGGCTAAAAGAATATGGAGAAATGTTAATTGATTGTATCGAGCTTGCCATTGACGAATATTTAATGGAACAAGATTACCAGGCAATGGTTGAAAATTTGCGCCATTATATCCGTATCACACCTGCACGGTTGCCAATGATCTACCTCGTTCACAAGGACATGTTTACGTTTTATGATGAACATTTCCGGGAGTTGACTGCTGAAGAAATGGCTTATTATTTAAAGCAAGAGCTTGTATTTGAAACAGGTCTTGATTTTTCTGAAATGGTCATTAGCCCGCTCGTTAGCATGGCGCCAGGACATGTCCATGTATTTACTGACGAACCAGACCATGGCGTCATTTTAACGATTCAAGCGATCTTTCAAGAACGGCTGACGATTTTCCCTTTGCAAGAACGCCATTAAACGATTACAACGAACAAGCTTGCATTTTTGGCTTTGTTTTTTGTATAATGGCTGTATGAAAAGTGATGAGAAGGACACCGCATTCAAGTAAGGCGTTTTTTAGAGAATGGGGCATTGGCTGGGACCCCTAAACGCGACTCGATTGTGACCACCTTTGAACTGCCCTGGGGAATCACAGTATCCAGTGCCGGCCCGCAGCCGTTATCTGTATGTAGAGCATGTAAGTAGGGTGGAACCACGAAACCACACTCGTCCCTTCGACTAAGGGACGAGTGTTTTTTATTTTAATGCGAAAGGAAGATCAACTATGACGGACAAACGGATGTTTACGTTTCCTGATGGAACAGTAAAATCATTTCCAATTGAAACGAACACTGAAGCGATTGCTGCTTCTATTAGCCCAGGATTAAAGAAAAAAGCATTGGCTGGAAAACTAAACGGGACACTGTATGATTTGAAAACGCCACTCCCTGAAGATGGAAATATTGAAATTGTCACCGCGGGATCAGACGAAGGATTAGACATCATGAGGCACAGTACAGCCCATGTGCTTGCCCAAGCAGTCAAGCGATTGTTTCCAGGTGTTAAGTTAGGTGTCGGACCCGTCATTGAGGACGGCTTTTACTATGACATCGATGCCGACGAATCGATTACGGCAGAAGACTTGCCACGGATCGAAAAGGAAATGAAAAAAATCATTGGCGAAAATTTAGAGATCATACGCGAAGAAGTGAGCCGTGACGAAGCGATTGCCCGTTTTAAAGAAATCAATGATCCTTATAAACTAGAGTTGATTGAAGCGATTCCAGCTGGAGAAACGGTCACGATTTACAAACAAGGCGAATTTTTTGATCTGTGTCGTGGCGTCCATGTGCCATCGACGAATAAAATCAAGGAGTTTAAGTTACTGTCCACCGCAGGAGCTTACTGGCGCGGCGACGCAAAAAACAAAATGTTGCAGCGTATTTACGGAACGGCATTTTTTAACAAAGATGAACTAAACGAACATTTGCGTTTGCTCGAAGAAGCAAAAGAACGGGATCACCGCAAACTTGGCAAGGAACTCGGCATTTTTGCGCTTTCACCTAAAGTAGGACAAGGCTTGCCTTTATGGCTGCCAAAAGGAGCAACAATCCGCCGTATCATCGAGCGCTACATTGTCGATAAAGAGGAGCGCCTTGGTTATCAGCATGTTTATACGCCGATCCTTGCTTCCTCTGAGCTCTACAAAACATCTGGGCACTGGGACCATTATCAAGACGATATGTTCCCGCCGATGGAAATGGATAATGAAACGCTTGTGTTACGGCCGATGAACTGCCCTCATCATATGATGGTATATAAGCAAGACATGCGCAGTTACCGGCAATTGCCGCTAAGAATTGCCGAACTTGGCATGATGCACCGTTACGAAATGTCAGGCGCCGTATCAGGACTCCAGCGTGTTCGGGGAATGACGTTAAACGATGCCCACATTTTCTGCCGCCCTGACCAAATTAAAGATGAATTCGTTCGCGTCGTACGTCTTATCCAAGAAGTGTACAATGATTTTGGCTTAAACGACTATAAATTTCGGCTGTCGTACCGTGATCCAGAAGACAAGGAAAAATATTTCGATGATGATGACATGTGGAACAAAGCGCAAGCGATGCTCAAAGAAGCAATGGATACGTTAGGGTCGCCATACTATGAGGCAATTGGTGAAGCTGCTTTTTACGGGCCAAAATTGGATGTGCAAGTGAAAACGGCCCTTGGCAAAGAAGAGACGCTCTCGACTGTGCAGCTTGATTTTCTCCTTCCTGAGCGCTTTGATTTAACCTATGTCGGCGAAGACGGAAAGCTGCACCGCCCCGTTGTCGTTCACCGTGGCGTTGTCTCAACGATGGAACGATTCGTTGCTTTCTTGTTAGAAGAATACAAAGGCGCGCTGCCAACTTGGCTTGCGCCTGTCCAAGTGCAAGTGATTCCTGTTTCTAATGAAGTCCACTTGGATTACGCTAAACGTGTCATTGAGCAATTGCAGCAGGCAGGTGTCCGTGTCGAGATCGACGACCGTGACGAAAAACTTGGCTATAAAATTCGTGAAGCGCAAATCCAAAAGATCCCTTATATGCTCGTTCTTGGCGACAAGGAAGTGGCTGCTGAAGCAGTCAATGTCCGTAAATACGGAGAGCAAGCTTCTTCTTCACAACCGCTCTCTGCCTTTGTCGACGAGATTGCCAAAGAAGCGAGAAAATAAAGGCTACATCAACGTTCCAGCTACGTCAAACCGTGGCTGGAACGTTTATTTCAATTTGGTTACATTGCTTTGAAAGGCGCACATGCCTATGAATTTATGCTAAGCTAGTGGAGAATTTTTAGATTTGTATGAAATGGAGGAATGGCAGTTTGCATACAGAAGCTTTGAAATGGGGCATTTTAGGGACAGCTTCAATTGCAAAACGAGCAATTATCCCTGGAATCGCTGCATCCGAAAGCGGCGAAGTGGTAGCAATCGCGAGCCGTTCACTTGGAAAAGCGCAGGCATTTGCGGCTGAGCATGACATTAAAACAGCGTACGGTTCTTATGAGGAGTTATTGGCAGATGAGGAAATTGAAGCCGTTTACATTCCGTTGCCGAATCACTTGCATAAGGAGTGGGTCATAAAAGCTGCCGAAGCCGGAAAGCATGTCCTGTGCGAAAAGCCGATTGCTTTACATGCAGAGGAAGCCCAGGAAATGAAAGAGGCATGCGAGCAGCATCGCGTAGTCCTCGCTGAAGCTTTTATGTACCGTTACCAAACACGGTACAAAGACATATTAGCCCATATCGATAATGGCGACATTGGCGAAATTCGCGGCATTCGTGCAGTATTTACGTTCAATAATGCAAGCGCTTTCGATAATTTCCGTATGAAACGAGCATATGGTGGCGGCGGCCTTTATGACGTCGGCGTCTATCCACTCTCATTAGCGCGGTTGGTCTTTGGCGAGGAACCCGAAGCAGTGACGGTGCATAGCTTTATGCCTGATTCCCATGACCAAGTCGATATGGTAGCAGCAGGATTAGTCGAATTTTCGAATGGCCGCTACCTGACATTTGATTGTGGAATGTGGGCCGCATTTCGTGATGAAGCCGAAATTATTGGTACAGAAGGTCGGATCACCATCCCAACTGCTTTTACAAATGAAGCGAATGGATATGATTTGTATACGAACGATGGCCACACTCATTTCAGTGGCAATCCAGTGGATCACTATGCTTTGCAGGCAGATGCGTTTGCGGCAACAGTCCGCAACGAAAAGCCGTTGCCTTTTTCAGCAGAAGATGCTGTGTTAAACATGAAAGTGCTAGACGCATGCTTGAAGTCACAACTTGAACGAAAACGAATAGAAGTGGAGCGGTGACAATGAAAGCAATCCCTTTCGAAGGCATAACGAAGCCTGTATCCGCCCTCATAATGGGCAGTGACTATTTTTCTCCAGATCATCAGGAGTCTGTAAACAACATTCTTGAGCAGTATGTTTCGATCGGTGGCAATACAATTGATACAGCATTTATTTACAATGGCGGCAAAAGTGAGGCCGCTATTGGGAACTGGCTTGACGCAGGCAACCGGTCGCGAATGAATGTTTTAACAAAAGGGGGCCACCCGAATGAGAAGGGACATACGATTAATAAACACGACATTGACGAACAATTAAAAATTAGTTTAGACCGTTTGCAAACAGATGCAGTTGAGTTGTATGCCCTTCACCGAGATGATCCAACAGTGCCAGTTGGCGCCATTTTAGAATGGCTTAATGAACATAAAGAAGCAGGGCGGATAGGCGCGTTTGGTGGTTCAAATTGGTCGTTAGCAAGGCTGGCCGAAGCAAACGAATATGCTGAAAAACATGGGCTTGTTGGTTTTTCTTTTTCCAGCCCCAATTTAAGTCTTGCCAAAGCCCAACAGCCTTACTGGCCTGGCTGCATTAGCCTTGACCAAACAGCGATGGAATGGCACGGGGAAACGAAGCTGCCTGTGTTCTCGTGGTCCTCCCAAGCACGTGGATTTTTTACAGGCCGCTTTTCTCGAGATGACCGGAGCAATGAAGATTTGGTTCGTGTGTTTTACAATGACGACAATTGGCAGCGCTATGACCGGGCAGAAGCGTTAGGAAAACAAAAAGGGGCAACGACGATTGAGGTCGCTTTAGCCTATGTCTTAAACCAACCTTTCCCTACCGCTGCGATCATTGGACCGCAAAATCAACAAGAAATGCAGTCTTGCGCAAAAGGGGCAGCATTGACATTAACTGCTGACGAAGTTGCTTGGCTCGATTTACAAAAATAATGATTGGCATGTAGAAGTTGTTCCTTTTATAGAGGGCAGCTTCTTTTTTAGGTTTATTTTGAAGAGAGTGGAATAAACTGAACGTAGCATCTCTAAAGGAGGGGAAACCAGTGAAAAAGAATTGGCGTTTAGCATTGTTGGCAATTGTTGTGGTTTTGCTTGTATTTCCTCTAACAACCTCATTCCAGGCAAAAGAAAAAACGCCGCATTTTGGAGAAGAAATCGCTGCGATATTGGAACATGAACGTTTGGCTGGCGCATCTGTTGCCGTGAGTGTCCGGGACGGTGCTACGAATGAACTGTTGTTTGAACACAATGGGAACATGTTGCTCCATCCAGCCTCTTCGATGAAAGTGTTAACTGCTGTTGCTGCTTTAACGGAACTAGGCACTGACCATACGTTCAAAACGACCGTGTTTACAGACGGCAAAATAAGCAAACGCACTCTCCATGGAAATGTATACATAAAAGGGGGTGGCGACCCTACGCTCATGGAAGCAGAATTAAATGAGCTTGCACAGGAGCTGCGCAACAAAGGCATCAAAAAAATAAATGGCGATATAATCGCCGATGAATCACGTTATGATGACGTACGGCTATCCCAAGATTTAAATTGGTCGGATGAATCGTTTTATACAGGGGCGCAAGTATCAGCATTAACTCTTTCTCCGACAGACGACTATGATGCAGGAACCATCTTGGTTGAAGTGACAGCGGCAAAAAAAGCAGGCCAAAAACCAATTGTCACGACGCAGCCTGACACTAAAGCAGTGCCTATTATGAATGAGGCGTTGACAGTAGCAGCTGGAGAACAGAAATCGTTAAAAATAGAAAGAGAACACGGCAAAGCGGACATCCGCATCACCGGCAATATGCCTATTGGTGCAAGCGCAACAAGAAGTTGGGTAGCTGTATGGGAGCCGGCTCAATATACAACTGCTGTATTTAAGCAGGCTCTTAACAATGCGGGGATCGACATAAAAAAGGCGGAGGAGACAATAGGGTACGTGCCTAAACAAGCAGTAAAACAAGCTGAACGAGAGTCGATGCCTTTGCGTGAACTGCTTGTGCCATTTTTAAAGCTTAGCAATAATGGCCATGGAGAAGTGCTTGTAAAAGAAATTGGTTATGTAAAAGAAGGAGAAGGGAGCTGGGATGCGGGGTTGCCTCTTGTCGCAGAAAGCACCGAGCAGCTTGGGGCAAGCGGTCCTTTTTTACTGCGTGATGGCTCAGGCATGTCCCATAAGACGCTCGTTGCGGCAAATGATTTAACGAGCGTGCTCTATCACGCTCAGCAGCAGCATTGGTTTGCTGATTTTTACAATGGGCTACCAGTTGCTGGAGAAAAAGAGCGGCTTATTGGCGGAACGATGCGGAATCGTTTAGGCGGGATAGAAGGTGAAGTGAGAGCGAAAACAGGCTCCCTTACAGGGGTTTCAAGCTTAACTGGCTATGCAAGGACAAATGACGGCGATAGCTATTTGTTTACGATTATGGTAAATAATTTCATTGGCGAAAGCCAAACGATTCGACATATTGAAGATGAGATCGTGTTGGCGATTCTTGGCGAATCATCCTAATGAATACGAGGGGCGCGCGGCTAAAGAAAGCCGCGCGCCTTCTAACCGTGCGGTTTGTTTTCAAACAACTGCGTTCGACTAACGTGTTCTTGAGAACGACGAGATTATCCAACAAAAAATTCTAAAGTTTTTATAAAGTACCTGGTTTTTCTAGTATTTAGCAGTATAATAGAAAAATAGATATGTACCGAATTTCTAGTTATCGAAGGAGAACGAGAGATGGAACAATTCAAGGAGGCACACCAGCCTGAAGAGTTCGCTTTTTCAAAAAAGCCCAATATTTTCGCCTTTCTTTTTAACCCAAGTAAACAGTTTGTGCGCATGAAAGTGGAACCGTCCGTCGGCTTTCCGATGTTTATCATCCTCTGCCTCGTCTTACTTGGCCTGCTTTTTCCCGTTTTTACTGGACAAGGAGGGCTAATCGACTTAGATGCGGTTGCCTATGACGGCGACATGGATGGGATGATGATGGAAGAAGGAATCTACATGGAGGATGCTATGTATGAAGAAGAGGCGCCGCTGTTTGCTAGCTTTAACATAGATGGCCTCGTTTCAGGGATTATAATTGGAATGATTATGCTGGTTGCATATGCGGCCGGACCGCCTCTGCTTGCGCTTATCTTGTTTGCGATTTCGAAAATGCAAAACAACCAGACGCCCTATAAGGCAATTTATTCAATGACTGTTTTTGCCACACTCGCAAGCGCCATTGGCTTTCTGTATTTGATGATTGTCAATGCGGCAAACGGAACGTACGGCTATATTTATACGGCGCCATCTGTGTTTGTCAATGAAACACACCCATTCTATTCTCTGTTACAAAGCTTGGAAATCTCTACGCTTGCGTTTGTTGCTTTTATTTCGCTGGGGCTCATTAAGACAGCCAACTTTAAAAAATTCCCAGCAATTGCGATTGGGGCGGGCATATTTGCATTGGTGTTAATTGTCAATTTACTAGGGGGGCTTTTGCGTTGAGTATGAAAAAAGCAATCATTGGTGGAGTGGTTGTTGTATCTATTGCCACATTTACTTATTTTGGACTATCTAAAGCCCGAGAGACAGGTGGCGGAGTGGCAGGATACACGGTCGATTTGGTTACACCGATGAATGAAGTAATGGACTCCACCGTAATGGTTCCAGGGAAGTTAGAGTTAGTGGATCGCCAGTTAGTGACAGAACTGGCTGAGCATAGCGGGTTCGAAATATTAGTCGATGTCGGCGATGAAGTCGAAGAAGGGACGCCGCTCGTCCAATATGACACATCTGAGCTTGATTTTGAGCAACAGGACGTTGAACTGCAAATTGAAAAAGCCAATGGGGTAATTGCGGAACTTTCGAAGCAAGAAGAGGATGTGAAGAAGCGTAAAAATGGGCCTGATGTCAAACCGACCTACGAGACGGACGAGGAGACAGGTGAAAAAACAGAAATTGAACCGGTCGTGACCGTTGCTGAGCTTGACGCTGAATTGGCCGAGCTTGCCGCACAGAAAAAAGAAGAAGCGTTTGAATTGACGCGGCTAAAAAACCAATTAGAAAGCATTAAAGAGCAAAAAGCACAATTGACCGTGAAAAGCAAAATTGCAGGAACGGTCATTAAGAGAAACGATACGGCAGAGGACAGCAATGAAGGCCTCGGTGAAAGTGCGACAAACACGTTGCTTGAAGTGGCCGACACGAGCCAATTTACGATTACAGGCAACATTTCTGAGCAGCAATCCCTTGAAGTCGAGCCTGGCCATCCTGTTATGATTACATCTGATACAGTGGAAGATGGTTTTTGGGAAGGGGAAGTAGTCGATGTCTCTTATTTCCCGACTGAAAGCGATGAATGGTACGGAGATTCGTCGAGCTCTCAATACCCCGTTACGATTAAAATGACCGAAGGCGATACGGACAAGCTCCGGCCAGGTTACCAAGTTTATGCTGAAATTATAACGATGGAACATGAAGGACTCGCTTTGCCTATGGAAGCGATCCAATATGATGAGTTTTCCTCATTTGTTTACGTTTATGAAGACGGTATCGCTGTACGTAGGGACGTGGAAATTGGGATTGCAACTGAATATTCGATCGAGATTTTAGAGGGCGTGACAGAAGCTGATGAGGTCATTCTCGATTACATGGGAGAAGTGCATGATGGCATGACTGTTACGCCTGCCGTTTACGAAGATGGCGACTTTGAAGAAGGGCTTGACGGGGTCGATGAACAGTTTGAAGAAGGGGAAGAACCGTTAGAAGCGCCAATTGACGGGGAAGAAGGCGAAGTGATTGAAGGCGTCGAGATTATTGAAGAGGACGATGATGTATGATTGTGCTCAAACAGGTGACTAAATCGTTCCGCGTGGGCCAAGCTTGGTCACAAGTGTTAGCTCCCATCGATTTAACGATTGAACAAGAAAGCTTTATGTCAATTATGGGCCCGTCTGGTTCTGGGAAATCGACGCTAATGAATATCATTGGCTGTCTTGACAAGCCGACAACAGGCGAATATTTACTTGATGGCCAGATGATCGGCACACTAAGCGAAAAAGAACTTGCCAAGATCCGCAACGAAAAAATCGGGTTTGTATTCCAGCAATTTCACCTATTGCCGCGGCTTTCGGCATGGAAAAACGTTGAACTGCCGATGGTGTATGCCGGCATCAAAAAAAGCGAGCGAAAAGAGCGGGCATATGAGGCATTGAAAAAAGTGGGCCTTGGCGACCGTGCTACATACAAGCCTGCTTCCCTTTCAGGCGGTCAGAAACAACGAGTTGCCATCGCCCGGGCGCTAGTTAACAATCCGTCGATTATTTTGGCGGACGAGCCGACTGGCGCTCTCGATTCGAAAACGAGCGAATCGATTATGGAATTGCTCCGTGGATTAAATGAAGAAGGGGTAACCATTTCGATTATTACGCACGAAACGGAAATTGCGGAAAAAACAGACCGGACTGTTTTTGTAAAGGATGGCAAAATCCAGGAGGCAACAGCATCCTGATAAGCTGCTTGTTTTCCGGAAAGGAACGAGGCCTGTGAACATCATTGAAAACATCAAAATGGCGTTTCATTCGATTGCTGCGCAAAAATTGCGGGCGCTATTAACAACGCTTGGCATTATTATTGGTGTTGCTGCCGTCATCATGGTAGTGGCAATTGGGCAAGGTGCTGAACAAAAGTTAAAAGCACAAATCGTAGGCGTAGAGAACATTCGGGAGATTTATTTCGAACCATCGGAATTCGATGAACAGGAAAATCCGAACATTTACGCCTTCTGGCAGTACTCGGAACAAGACGTAACAGACATTCAAGCGTTGCCTTCCGTTCAATCGGTCGTCGCTTCTAGTGCCGAACACACGACGATTTTGGCGGGCGATGAACAGGTTGAAACGGAAGTTAACGGAATCAACATGCACTATATGGATCTTTACGATTATGAAGCTTTAGAAGGGAATTTGCTTCATCCAGTTGACTATTTAACGGGGACGAGGAAAGCCGTCATTACATCCGTGCTGGCTGAACAACTGTTTCCTTACGAGTCAGCTGTCGGGCAAACGGTAAAAGTTGGCGCTTATCCGATCGAAATTGTCGGCGTATTAGCGCCGTCTGACAGCATTATTAATTTTGAAAGGGAACAATTGTTGCTTCCCTATGAAACGTGGAAACAAATTTTCTTCCGTGATGGATTTGACTCCATCCATATTAAGGCGGAAACAGTCGAAGACGTTGAATTGGCTGTAGCGGATGCAGCTGCAATTTTAAATGAAAACCACAGCACATTTGATGCCTATAAAAGCTATGATATGAGCGAATTTTTGGAAACAGACTCAACGATTACCCGTGTCATGACCGTCATTATTGGTGGCATCGCTGGCATTTCGCTTCTTGTTGGCGGAATTGGCGTCATGAATATTATGCTTGTTTCAGTAACAGAACGAACGAGAGAAATTGGCATCCGCAAGTCAATGGGGGCCACTAGAGGACAAATCCTGTTCCAATTTTTAATTGAATCAATTGTGTTGACCGTGCTTGGTGGGGCAGCAGGCATTTTGCTTGGGGCGCTGCTCGTACAGCTAATCGGCAACGCATTTGATATGGAGGTCGTTTTGTCTGGAATGGTTGTCTTAATTGCGACTGCTTTCTCCCTTGGGGTTGGCATCCTGTTTGGCATATTGCCAGCCAATAAAGCGGCGAAGTTAGACCCAGTTGAATCACTGCGGTATGAATAAATGCAGGCGAAAATCAGCAACGTGCATTGACAGGGACCATTCACCATGGTAAGATACGTCTTGTGTTAGTTAATAAAGCAAGAAGAAGCGCCCGCTTCTCACCTGTACGACATTAGTTGCCAGGTTAGAAACCGTCAGTTTGTTAAAATGCTGATTAAGTGTGGGTGCCGTGCGTCCACACTTTTTTCACGTTTAGACGCGTAAATTGCTTTAGCTGCATCACAAAATCCACTGGAGGTGGCTCATTATTAGCAAGGACATGTTGGTCAATGAAGGGATTCGGGCTCGTGAAGTACGTCTGGTTGGCGCTAACGGCGACCAAATTGGCGTCAAGTCAAAGCATGAAGCACTGGAAATGGCACAAAGAGTAAATCTTGACCTTGTCTGTGTGGCGCCAAATGCAAAACCGCCTGTTTGCCGGATTATGGATTACGGGAAATACCGCTATGAACAGCAAAAGAAAGAAAAAGAAGCGCGCAAAAATCAAAAAGTTATTACAATCAAAGAAGTGCGTTTAAGCCCGACGATTGAAGACAATGACTTTAATACAAAGCTTCGCAATGCCCGTAAATTCCTAGAAAAAGGCGATAAGGTGAAAGCATCCATTCGTTTCCGTGGTCGTGCAATTACGCACTCACAAATCGGGCGTGACGTACTTGAACGTCTCGCGAAAGAATGCGAGGACATCGCAACGATTGAGGCCCGCCCAAAAATGGAAGGCCGCAGCATGTTTCTCGTTATGGCACCTAAAACCGAGAAATAAGGGCAGGAATTAGTTAAAGGAGGACGTTGTTATGCCTAAAATGAAAACACACCGCGGCGCTGCTAAGCGTTTTAAGAAAACAGGAACTGGCAAGCTTAAGCGCTCGCATGCTTACACAAGCCATATGTTCCGCAATAAATCACAGAAACAAAAACGCAAACTCCGCAAAGCAGCAATTGTGCATTCTGGAGATTTTAAACGCATTCATCAAATGCTCACTTACAAGAAAAAATAACTGTTCGGATAGATTAAGGAGGGATTTGCGATGCCAAGAGTAAAAGGCGGTTATGTCGCTCGTCGTCGTCGTAAAAAAGTATTAAAATTAGCAAAAGGTTACTACGGTTCGAAGCATACGCTTTTTAAATCAGCACAAGGCCAGGTCATGAAATCTTTGCAATATGCATACCGTGATCGCCGTCAGAAGAAACGTGATTTCCGCAAACTTTGGATCACGCGTATCAATGCAGCTGCACGCTTAAATGGCCTGTCTTATAGCCGTTTAATGCATGGCCTAAAGCTAGCTGAAATTAACGTTAACCGCAAAATGCTTGCTGATCTAGCAGTTAACGATGAAAAAGCATTTGCTCAACTTGCTGATAAAGCAAAAGAAAGCTTAAATAGCTAAAAACACACGCAGCCAACGATTACATTGGCTGCTTTTTTGTGTGTTCGTCACGATTTTAAGAATACGACTGAAAACAACGTTGTTTTATGAGTAAAGTCTATTTGCAGAAAGTTTGTAATTGACAATATGGTAGCGTTTTCATATGATAATGACATACTGATAAACGTAGGAGGGGAAGCAGTATGCCACGAAAAAAAGGCGAAACGGAGTATGAGCGCATAACGAAAAGCGCATCCTTTGCGGAGCTGATGAAAAAGAAAAAAGCGTTTTTAGTGCCTAGTATTCTATTTTTTATGGTCTTTTACTTTTCCTTGCCAGTACTCGCCGTTTATACCACTGTTTTGGAAACGCCGGTTATTGGCGAAATCACATGGGCATGGGTGCTTGCAATTGCGCAATTTATTATGACATGGACGTTTTGCATTTTGTATGTAAAAAAATCAGCGCGGTTTGATAAGCTAGCTGAAAAGGTAGTAAGCGAGCAAGACACTGACAGGAAAGAAGGGGCGGGTTTATGAACATTACTGTCATTTCTCTATTTCTAGCGATCGTTATATTGACGCTTGTCATCACTTACTATGCGGCGAAACGGACAAAGACAGCAAGTGAATTTTATACAGCTGGAGGCGGTTTGACTGGCTGGCAAAACGGGCTTGCGATTGCAGGCGATTACTTGTCTGCAGCCTCGTTTTTAGGGATAGCAGGTGCCATTGCTTTGTTTGGCTTTGACGGGTTCTTTTACAGCATTGGCTATTTAGTTGCCTACTTGGTCGTAATGTTTGTTGTTGCAGAACCACTCCGAAACTTAGGGAAATATACGCTTGCCGACATGATCCATTCTCGTTTTGATGCGAGGAAAGTCCGCGGTGTTGCTGCAGGGAGCACGATTACAATCGTGATCTTCTACATGATCGCCCAATTGGTTGGAGCTGGAGCGCTCATTCAATTGTTGTTTCAAATTCCATATACATACGCTGTGCTGTTAGTAGGCGTTATGATGACCATTTATGTGTTGTTTGGCGGAATGACAGCGACAAGTTGGGTGCAAATTGTCAAGGCTACACTGCTAATGGTCGCGACTGCAGCGATTTCGATCATGGTGTTGGTCCGGTTTAACTTTAACATTTTGGACATGTTTGCCTCTGTTGGCGCTTCCCAAGAAGAAGGGTTTTTGCATCCTGGAATGCAAGGGAGAGCTCCACTTGACTCCATTTCGCTCATGCTCGCTCTCGTATTAGGAACGGCAGGCTTGCCACATATTTTGATGCGCTTTTTTACCGTAAAGGATGCGAAGACAGCGCGCAGTTCCGTTGTTACTGCAACTTGGATTGTCGGAATCTTTTATATTCTAACGATTTTCCTTGGATTCGGTGCAGCTGCATTTGTCGGTTCCGCCGATATTATTGCTGCCAATCCAGCTGGAAATATGGCGGCTCCATTATTAGCAGAACGCCTTGGCGGCGATTTGTTTATGTCATTTGTCGCTGCTGTCGCTTTTGCCACGATTCTAGCGGTTGTAGCAGGGCTCGTGCTTTCAGGCGCTTCGGCGTTTGCCCATGATGTTTATGGGCAAATCATAAAAAAAGGGAAAATTACGGAGAAGCAACAAGTTGTAGCAGCCCGAATTGCCTCGGTTACAGTAGCGGGTCTATCGATTGTGCTGGCGCTGTTTGCGCAAAATATGAATGTCGCCTTTCTCGTTGCCCTTGCTTTCTGTGTGGCGGCAAGCGCCAACTTGCCTGTCATTGTTTACACTATTTATTGGAAAAGGTTCAATACGGCTGGTGCAGTATCAGCGATGTTGTCAGGCTTGTTCTCTGCTTTGATACTCGTTGCAATCAGTCCGAATGTCCTATCGCCGACAGGTGATGCATTTATTACAGCAGAACCGCTAATTTCATTAACGAATCCGGCCATTATTTCTGTTCCGATTGGCTTTATCGGCGGCGTAGTAGGGACGTTGTTGTCTAAAGAACGGGACGATGCCAAATACGCAGAAGTGAAAGTGCGGGCAAACATTGGCTACCGAAAAGCGGAATAAATGGAGAAATTGATGTAGCCGACAACATCAATCACACTTGCTAAAAGAGGAAAAGAAAGTGGTGAATAGAAAGGCTGTTCCAAGAGTGATTTTCTTGCTCATGGACGCTTGTATCGGAACAAAGATTGCGCAAACACAACGTATGTAAGCATGTGTCGACAGTGTATGAGGAGCGCTAAGATTAGCGCTCCTCAGGTTGTTTGGCTTGTTTCATAAATTCTTTAATCGGCGATGCCCATTCAATTGTCGCCTCTGGATAACGTAAGAGGACTTCTTCTTCAATAAAATGGAAGTCAGAAAAAGTTAAGCCGCGGAGTCTATCTGTATCTGCTTTTATATAAACGCGAATGACTTCAAATGATTCCTTTGTCGCTTCTAAATACTTTTCTCCTTCAAACATAATTCCTTTAAACGTTAGTTGGAAATTTTTGCGCACATTCGTGCTATCGTCCAAAAAATAAAACTGATGCGCGTTCTGGGCTTTTTTTAGCTTTCGTTCAGGCTGCAATGTATATTTTATTAAACTATAGGAAATGACAACAATGGTAGCTACTATCAGTAGCCGAAAGATTAGGACGAGCACGGGCTAAACCCCCTTTTTTTGCATAATTGTTTTCAATATATACGGCACTGCAACAAAAAAGGTTTCACTTTTATTAATAAAAGTTTCAGAGTGATAGAAAACGCTTGCCAGACGAGGAGTGCAGCCGAGGGAAGATGCGAATAGAACGGGGGTTCATGAGCATATGAGTGAGGCAAACGACGAAGTATGCGAGCGTTTGTCTACAGTCTGAGTTTCTATTTGGCTTTTAAACATTTGTTGGCTGCTGTTGTTTTCGCTATACTAGGAAGGAATTCATAAAAGGAGTGGAACAATTTGGATCAACAATTGCAAATGCTAAAAGCGCTAACTGATGCAAACGGGGTTTCCGGTTTTGAAAAAGAAGCACGGGACGTCATGAAGTCATATATTGCTCCTTTTGCCGATTCTGTGGAAACGGACCATTTGGGCAGTTTGATTGCAAAAAAAACGGGCAATGCAGATGGTCCGAAAATTATGGTCGCTGGCCACTTAGATGAAATTGGGTTTATGGTGAAAAGCATTGATGAAAAAGGATTTTTGCGTTTCCAAACCATCGGCGGCTGGTGGGGCCAAGTTTTGCTAGCAAGCCGTGTAACAGTCATCACAGACAACGGGCCGATTCCTGGCGTTATCGGTTCTAAACCGCCCCATGTGCTGTCGCCAGAAGCACGGAAAAAACCAGTCGAGATTGACGACATGTTTATTGACATCGGCGCCACATCAAAAGAGGAAGCACAAGAGTTTGGCATCAAGCCTGGAAACCCAATTGCGCCTGTGTGCGAATTTACAGTGATGAAAAATGAGAAATTGTTGATGGCAAAAGCATGGGATAATCGTATCGGCTGCGCCATCGCCATTGACGTACTCAAATCATTACACGAGGTCGAACACCCCAATGTTGTCTACGGAGTTGGAACGATACAAGAGGAAGTCGGTTTGCGCGGGGCAAAAACGAGTGCACATGCAATACAGCCAGACATCGGCTTCGCAATTGATGTTGGCATTGGTGCAGACACGCCGAACACGAAGGGCGAAGGCACGCTTGGAGCTGGCCCGCAAATTATTTTATACGACGGTTCGATGATTGGCCATAAAAACCTCAGAGATTTTGTCGTCAAAACAGCAGAGGACAACAACATTCCTTTCCAATATGATACTATTCCAGGAGGAGGGACAGATGCAGGCGCCATCCATTTAACTGCCAATGGCGTTCCGGCTTTGTCGATTACGATTGCAACCCGCTACATCCATACCCACGCAGGTTTACTTCATCGAGATGATTACAACAACACAGTCAAACTGCTCGTTGAGTTGATTAAACGGCTGGATGGGGAAACGGTTAAAAACATCACATTTGCTTAAAAACGGAGGAACAGAATGAATAAGTTCGGGAAATGGTCATTCTTTCTCGCCATGATTTCACTTGTGTTGTTTATTGCCTTTGCGCTCTTGCTAATTACAGGCTATGCGTTGCAACTTTCGCCAAGCACAACGAGCGCGGTCGGCACCATTGCCGTTGTTGTTCTAGTGGCAAGCGTGATTGTTAGTTTGGTGTCTCTTGCAAAAGGGGAAACTGGCAAGTGGAAGCTCGCACCGTGGCTCTTAATTGGCGCAAGTGTGCTCGTGCTCGTTATCTTGCTTAATGTAGTGTGGATGAGTGGTTGAATGTAGAATATTCAAACAAATCATCTTGTGAGCTCATTGCGGACGATATCTACTCCATATAAGAAAATGCTAACATGGAGTAAAAACAAAAAGTGGCGAAATCCTCTCAACCCAAATTGGTCAACCGGGTGAGCGAACATAAAGAAGAGTCCATAGACGATTAAGCAGAGTGCGATAAGAGAAAATCCCCAACGTAAAATCATTGCCATTGGCCACTCCTTCCACTGTAATAGTCTAGTGTATGGGACAGCACGTCCGTTTATTATACAAGCTGCTGTCCTCGGCTAAAGCGATTATGAAAAAAGCGAACAGGAAAATCCTGCTCGCTTATTCATTAAGCCCTTTGCTAATCTCAGCACAAAGCTCGTCTTTTTGGGATTCATCTGCATGTTTCCAGTAGACTTCAAACAGCACGCCGAGTCCCGGCAACATTTTTTCTTCGCCACTTTCCATGGCATCGACGATGGTTGCTTCCACTTCTTGTTGGGAACTGCCTTGTATATTCGCCATAATCGCGTTGCGCAAATTAAAGCTCATTGAAATAACCCCCTTTAAAATGGTGAATCGACTAGTAGTATTCCCGAACCAAGGTGGATTATAAATGGAAAACAAGCTATTCTGTTAGTAAATGTCGACAACAGCATAAAAAGGGGCCATTGGTCATGAAACGGATAGAATCAGTCAAAAATGAACGTGTTAAAGCATGGAAAAAATTACATAGCAAAAAAGGACGTGACCAGACAGGACGGTTTTTAATAGAAGGGGAACATTTAATTGAAGAAGCGTGGAAATCAGATTGGAAAGTGGAAACGGTACTAACGACTGCAGACGATGAAAACTTATTTCCCGGGGAATGCATAGGCGTTTCTGAAGCCGTCATGAAGGAGTTATCGGAAACAAAAAGCCCTCAAGGCATTGTAGCTGTATGCCAAAAAAAACAGTGGCATACCCCTGAACAGTTGAAAGGGCGTTTTGTTCTTCTTGACCGGGTTCAAGACCCAGGCAATGTCGGCACGATTATCCGCACGGCATTGGCTGCTGATGCAGCAGGAGTTGTTTTAGGCAGTGGTTGTGCTGATTTATTCAATGCAAAAGTGATCCGAGCAACACAAGGGGCATTGTTTCATTTACCTGTTTATATGGGCGATTTGGCTACCTGGATAAAGATGCTCAAAGAAAGCGACATTCCGGTTTACGGGACATCTTTACATGATGCCACGCCATATGAACAGTTCCAGCCACAAGAACAGTTTGCGCTTTTGCTTGGAAATGAAGGGGAAGGCGTACAAAGCCATTTGTTGGATGCTGCTACGGAAAACCTATATATCCGCCAAAACAAGAAAGCAGAATCATTAAACGTTTCTGTAGCTGCTGGGATTTTGTTATTTGCCTTGAAAAGTTAAGCTTGCAGCTTGTGTGGCAATTGATTATAATAAAAAGCAATTGTAATTGTATAGGATAAAAAGCGTTGATAGAGAGTAGTAAGCTTAAAACCGCCTTTCAGGGAGGAAATGCCAAAGACTGGAAGCGTTTCTATGGTAGGATGGGCCGAATTCACTCTTGAGCTGGCATCTCTAAAGGATGTTCCCGGTTTAGAGCCGTTATGGACAATGAAGTTGCACTTTTTTAGCAAGTGTAAACGAAGGGTGGTACCACGGAGCTTTCGTCCCTTTTTAGGGAGTAGAAGGCTTTTTTTATTGTTTAAAAGGAAAGAAAGGATACAAGGAGGCATTGCCATGCAAGAACAGCTAACGGCATTAAAGCATGAGGCGTTGGACAAAGCCGAGGAAGCGAAATCAGAGCAAGATATTCAAGCGATTCGCGTTGCCTATTTAGGGAAAAAGGGGCCGATTACCGAAGTCCTTCGCGGCATGGGGAAATTGTCAGCGGAAGAACGCCCAATTATTGGTGCCCTCGCCAATGAAGTGCGTGATGAAATTAAGAACAAATTGGATGAAAAAAGTAAAAAACTTCAAGAAGCTGCGATTAAACAGCAGCTCGAACAAGAATCAATCGACGTGACATTGCCAGGTCGCCCGGCGCTTCAAGGTGCAATTCATCCGTTGACTGCGGTTATCACGGAAATCGAAGAAATCTTTTTAGGGCTTGGTTTTTCGATTGGGGAAGGGCCAGAAATCGAAACCGATTATTACAACTTTGAAGCAATGAATTTGCCAAAAGACCACCCAGCAAGAGATATGCAGGATTCGTTTTATGTGACAGAGGACTTGCTGTTGCGGACGCAAACGTCGCCAGTCCAGGCGCGGACAATGGAAAAATTTGCAGGAAAAGGCCCAGTTAAAGTTGTTGTCCCTGGGAAAGTGTTTCGCCGCGACGATGACGATGCAACCCACTCGCATCAATTCATGCAAGTGGAAGGGCTATATGTTGATAAAAAAGTGCGTATGAGCGACTTGAAAGGGGTACTTGAAACGTTCGCGAAACAATTTTTTGGTCAAGACCGTTCCATTCGCCTGCGCCCAAGTTTCTTTCCATTTACGGAACCATCAGTCGAAGTCGATGTATCTTGTGGAATATGTAGCGGAAAAGGTTGCCGAGTATGCAAACAATCTGGTTGGATTGAAGTGCTTGGGGCAGGAATGGTCCACCCCCGTGTCCTTGAGATGAGCGGCTTTGATGCCAATGAGTATAGCGGATTTGCCTTCGGTATGGGCGTAGAGCGTTTGGCTATGTTGAAATATGATATAGACGACATCCGCCAATTTTATGCAAATGATCTTCGGTTTTTAATGCAATTTAAAGACGTTTAAGGAGGGCGACACATTGCTCGTTTCATATAAATGGCTACAAGAATATATAGAGATTGGTGATATTAGCCCGCAAGAGATTGCCGAGAAAATGACGCGGAGCGGTATAGAAATTGACTTTATTCATGAACGGAACAAAGGGGCAACCAATGTGGTTGTCGGTTATGTGGCTGAAGTAGCACCTCATCCTGATGCGGACAAGCTAAATGTATGTCAAGTTGATATTAGCGAGGAAGAGCGTGTCCAAATTGTTTGCGGAGCGCCAAATGTTAGCTCTGGCCAGTATGTCGCCGTTGCCAAAGTAGGGGCGCGCTTGCCTGGTGGCATTAAAATTAAAAAAGCGAAATTGCGTGGACAGCACTCCGAAGGGATGATTTGCTCTTTGCAAGAGCTCGGCGTTGACAACAAACTAGTGCCTAAGGGCTATGTTGACGGGATTTATGTATTCCCGGAAACACAAAGCGTTGAACCTGGACAAGATGCGTTAGCACTTTTCGAGTTAAACGATAGTGTGCTGGAACTTGATTTAACACCGAATCGTTCTGATTGCATGCATATGCTTGGCGTTGCTTATGAGTTGGCTGCCCTTTATGATCGGCCAATAAAAATGCCGAAAACTAAAGTGAAGGAAGTCATTGAATCTGCTGACGGTTATATCGATGTCAGCGTTGAAAATGGCGAAGACACACCGTTTTATCAAGCCCTTGTAATAAAAGATGTTAAAATCGGACCATCGCCTTCATGGCTGCAAAACCGGCTAATGGCAGCAGGTATCCGTCCTATCAGCAACGTTGTTGATGTCACCAACTACGTGCTTCTCGAATATGGGCAACCATTGCATGCGTTTGACTACCATGCCCTTGGCTCGAAATCAATCCATGTGCGTCGTGCAAATGCAGAAGAGGCGTTTACTACACTAGATGGGGAGAAGCGGACACTATCGCCTGAACAGTTAGTAGTCACAAATGGGCGCGAACCAGTCGCGCTTGCCGGTGTAATGGGCGGCCTTCATTCAGAGGTGACAGCGGCAACAACGACGATCGTATTAGAGGCTGCGGCCTTCCATCCGACAGTGGTTAGACGCTCGGCTCGTCTTGCCGGTTTACGCAGTGATTCTAGCGCTCGATTTGAAAAAGGCATTAACCAGGAACGGGTGTCAGAGGCAGCACGCCGAGCTGCTTACTTAATCCAAGAAATAGCTGGAGGGATCGTGTTAAGCGGAGCTGCCATTGCGGATGCGCGTGTTCGCTCGGAGAAAGTGATTGCCCTTGATTTGGACAAAATGAATGAGCGCATTGGGACAGATTTGTCCATCATGGAAGTTGCGGCATTAATGAGACGTCTCCAGTTTCCGTGTGAAAAAGTCGGCTCCGACCTACATGTAACCGTTCCACATCGCCGCGGCGATATTACGATTCCAGAGGATTTGTATGAAGAAGTGGCACGTCTGTACGGATATGACCAGCTTCCTTCGACATTACCTGTTGGCAACACTACACAAGGGAAGCGGACCGCTGAACAGGCAAAACGTCGGAAAATGGAGGCCTATTTAAGAAGTGCGGGCCTTTCTGAAGCGATTTCGTATGCGTTAACCAGTTCAGAGAAAGCAGCGTTGTTTGCTGAGGAAACGATTAAGCCGATCCAAGTAGCCATGCCAATGAGCGAAGAACGGAGCACAATGCGTACAAGTTTGCTTCCTCATTTATACGATATTTGCGCGTACAATTTGAATCGGAAAAACAATGACGTCCTCCTGTATGAACGTGGCTCAGTGTTTTTGAGCGAGCAAGAAACGTTGACGGAACTACCTAAAGAACAGGAACGTCTTGCTGTCCTGTTAAGTGGGACGTATATGAGTCATCCGTGGCAAGGCGAGAAAAAAGCAGTCGACTTTTATGTGCTAAAAGGGATTGCCGAAGGCTTAATGGAATCGCTTGGCCTCAGTGAACAAATTGAATACAAGCCGGATGTGCGCCCAGGTTTCCATCCAGGTCGTACTGCCAATGTGTTGCTCAAAGGCGAGTCAATTGGTTTTCTAGCCCAAGTCCATCCGAGTACGCAAAAAACACTTGATTTAAATGAGACATACGTGTTGGAACTAAATGTAGATGCGCTCTTTGCCGCTGAGACGGAGGCGCTTATATACAAAGGGATTCCACGCTATCCAGCGATTACCCGCGATATGGCTCTAGTTGTTTCAAAAGAAACGACGGCAGCTGAATTGATGGCAATTATCCGTGAAACTGGCGGCGAATTAGTAGAAACAGTTACCATTTTCGATGTGTACGAAGGCGAGCATATGGAAAGCGGAAAGAAATCAATCGCCTTTTCTCTCACTTACCGCCATGCTGAACGGACATTAACCGACGAAGAAGCATCTTTGGCTCATGAAAGGATAGTAGCAGAAGTGCAAAAGCAAACGGGTGCCGTGTTGCGGGCATAGTGTAAAATGGAAAGAAATAGAACAATGGAGCGATTGCATTTAGCAATCGCTTGAGGTTGTCGACAAAGTCGATAACCGCCCTCAGACTGATAGAAAACGCTTGTCAGACGAGGAGTGCAGCCGAGGGAAGATGCGAATAGAACGGGGGTTCATGAGCATATGAGTGAGGCAAACGACGAAGTATGCGAGCGTTTGTCTACAGTCTGGAGCGATTGCATTTAGCAATCGCTTTTTAGCAGTTTCCAATTTTGCTCTCGCATGGTATGATGAACATTAGTTTTAGGGTAGGGCACAATCAATGTGCGCTAGGAGGTTCTTTCGTGGAGAAGAACAATAATAAAAAAAGGACAACTGTCCGTATACAAGGACAAACTTACAAAGTGGTGAGCAGTGAGGAACCAGCTCATGTAAAAGAAGTAGCCTCCTACATGAATGAAAAAATGGAGGAGCTAAAGAAGCGTAATCCTTATTTGGATTCAGCAAAACTAGCTGTTCTCACTGCCTTAAACATTGCTGATGAATACTTAAAATTGAAACGCCAATACGAAGGAGAATAACATGGTTAGTGCAGTTATTATGCTGTTGCTTCTAGTTGGCTTTTTAATTGGCCGGCGTAGAGGTTTTATTTTACAGTTTATCCATCTGGTTAGCTTTTTTGTAGCGATATTTGTCGCTTGGAATTACTATGAGCCTCTTGCCCGTACGATCCGCCTCTATATTCCATATCCGGAATTTTCGTCTGATGGGGCATTCGGCATGATTATCCAAGCCTTTGATGCAGAAAGCGTCTATTATTCGGCGATTGCGTTTGCGATTTTATTTTTTGGGACAAAAATCTTGCTTCACATTATTGGATCAATGCTTGATTTTGTTTCCCATTTGCCGATATTGCATACACTCAACCGCTTGCTTGGCGGCATGCTCGGCTTCGTTGAGTTTTACTTGCTGCTGTTTGTATTGCTTTTTGTAGCAACAGCATTGCCAATAAACGAAGTGCAATCGGCGTTGCAATCGTCTGTTGTCGCAGAATTTATGATTAACCATACACCTTATCTGTCTGATTGGTTAAATGACTTATGGGTAAGGCCAACGTTTTAATTGGCAGCTCGCTACGGCGGGCTGTTTTTTGGCTCCACCTAGTTTAGGTGGCGTTTTCCGCTGGAACCACTCGATTTTTGTGGTTGCTGTTTGCGTTTGAAGAGCAAAAGTCGGTATGATAGGGAAGGAGTAAGAAGGAGAGGACGCTAATGGACAAAAAACAAGCGATCCAAGTGTTAGAAACTATCGCGACTTACATGGAAATAAAAGGGGAAAACCCTTTTAAAATAGCTGCTTACCGGAGAGCAGCCCAGGCATTGGAACAAGACGGCCGCACGTTAGCGGAAATGGATGACCCAAAAGCGATTCCTGGAATCGGCCAAGCAACGGCCGATGTCATCCAGGAGCTGAAGGAAACAGGAGCGTCATCGTTGCTAAATGAATTGGCACAACAATTGCCGGCAGGATTATTGCCGCTTCTAACGATTCCTGGACTTGGTGGCAAAAAGGTTGGCAAGCTTTACCGAGAACTTGGCATTACTGACGCAGAAAGCTTGCTTCAGGCAGCCAAAGCCGGGCAAATTCGCGCGCTTGCAGGATTTGGCAAAAAATCAGAAGACAACATGATTGAAGCGCTTGCCGTTTGGAATGTGCGGCCAGAACGCCTTCCTGTTGCCGACGTGCTGCCGTTTTCCGAGCAACTTGAACAACAGATTGCCGACTTTCACGATGTAATACGCTTTTCTCGAGCAGGCAGTTTACGAAGAATGCGGGAAACGGTCAAAGACTTAGACTATATCATTGCGACTGACAACCCATCTTCGGTTAAGGACCAAATTTTGCAGCTTGAAGGGATTGCCAACATTATTGCAAAAGGAAATGGCAAAGTATCTGTTGAACTTGACCTTGAAGAACATACGATTTCTGTTGATTTTCGCCTTGTCCCTAATGAAGCATTTGCAACAGCGCTGCACCATTTTACTGGCTCCAAAGACCACAATGTCCGTATGCGGCAACTCGCCAAGAAACGCGGCGAAAAAATTAATGAATATGGAATTGAAACGGTGGAGACAGGTGCAATCAAAACATTCCCCGATGAGCGAGCTTTCTTTGCCCATTTTGGTTTGCCTTATATTTCACCGGAGGCAAGAGAAGATGGCAGCGAACTAGAGCGCTATCGCGAGACGGCAGAAGAGGTTTCTTTCATCGATGCGAAAGCGGATTTGCATATGCATACGACGTGGAGCGATGGCGCCCATTCGCTTGAAGAAATGGCGGAAGCAGCAAAGAAGCGTGGTTATACCCATATTGCCATTACTGACCATTCCCGCTACCTAAAAGTAGCCAACGGCTTATCGATTGAACGCTTAAAACAACAACATGAATACATCAGGGAGTACAATCAACAAAATAACGGAATCACGATATTAACAGGAATTGAGATGGACATTCTCCCTAGTGGGGAGCTGGATTATCCAGACGAGCTGTTAAGTGAAATCGATTTTGTAATCGCCTCGATCCATTCTGCTTTTTCGCAAAGTGAGGAGAAACTGATGGAACGATTGCAAGCAGCGATTTTCAACCCCCATGTGGACCTCGTTGCTCATCCAACAGGTCGCCTTATTGGCAAGCGCAAAGGCTATGCTGTTGATGTACCCACACTTATTCAATGGGCGAGTGAAGCTGGTTGCGCACTCGAATTGAATGCAAGTCCGAGGCGTCTGGATTTAGAAGTTACATGGTTAAAGTTAGCAGCAGAAACAGGTGTGCCGATTGCTATTAATTCAGACGCACATCGAATCGGTACGCTTGCAAATGTTGAATATGGCTATGCCCATGCAAGAAAAGCGATGTTGTTGCCTGACCAAGTGTTGAATACTTGGCCATTGGAAAAATTGCAACATTGGCTTAAACGCAAGCATTAGCTTTGAATAAAGGAGGTTGCACAATGGAACGTGTGCAGCGCGTTTTAGAATACAACAAAATGAAACAGCAACTGCTTGAACATGTTGCTTCTTCCCTTGGCAGGCAGAAAGTCAACGAGCTTGTACCTTCTACGTCTTTAGAAGAAGTCCGCCATCTCCAAGATGAAACAGCTGAAGCAGCAAATGTTTTGCGGTTAAAGGGACATGTCCCGCTCGGAGGCATTTCAGATGTCCGCCCCCATATTAAGCGAGCAGCGATTGGCGGGGTGTTGTCGGCAACAGAATTGATTGAAATTGCTTCGACATTATATGGTGGAAAAAGGGTGAAGCAGTTTATCGAAACGATCATTGACGACGGTCATATCGAAGTGCCGATTTTAGCAGGGCATGTGGAGCAAATTGAGCCCCTTTCACCAATTGAAAAAGCCATTAAACAATGCATCGATGATAACGGCTACGTCCTTGACTCAGCCAGCACGAGTTTACGGACAGTGCGGCATCAAATCCGCAGCTATGAATCAGGGATCAAGTCCAAGCTTGATCAATTAACGCGTTCGTCCAATACACGTAAAATGTTGTCTGATGCAATTGTGACCATCCGTAGTGACCGTTATGTGCTCCCTGTTAAACAAGAATACAGGGGGACATTTGGCGGCATCGTCCATGACCAATCATCCTCTGGGGCGACGCTGTTTATCGAACCGGCAGCGATTGTGACGTTAAACAACCAATTAACAGAAGCAAAGGCAAAAGAAAAACGGGAAATTGAACGGATTTTAAGAGAACTGTCGGCAAAAGTGGCAGAGGAAAGCGAGCAGCTGCTCCTTAATGTCGATAAGCTGGCGCAACTTGATTTCATATGTGCGAAAGCCTATTATGCCAAAGCCGTTAAGGCAGTGAAGCCAACATTAAATGACCGTGGGTATTTGGATTTGCGGCAAGCCCGTCACCCGCTTTTGCCTCCAAACGAAGTCGTACCGAGTGATATGGCGATCGGCGACCAGGTCCGTTCACTAGTCATTACTGGACCAAATACAGGCGGCAAGACGGTCACGCTGAAAACGATTGGATTGCTGACGTTAATGGCCCAGTCTGGTCTGTTTGTTCCTGCTGCTGAAGAAACGGAGCTTGCCGTTTTTGAACATATTTTTGCAGACATTGGCGACGAGCAGTCCATAGAACAGAGCTTGAGCACATTTTCGTCCCATATGAAAAACATTGTCTCGATTTTAAATGAAATGAATGAAAATAGCCTCATTTTGTTTGACGAGCTAGGAGCAGGCACAGATCCAACTGAAGGGGCAGCATTAGCGATTTCTATATTAGACCATGTCTATAAACGGGGAGCGCTTGCTGTGGCAACTACCCACTATAGCGAGTTGAAAGGCTATGCCTACAACCGCGAAGGCGCGTTAAATGCGAGTGTTGAATTTGATGTCGAGACGCTGCGGCCAACGTATCGCTTGCTTGTCGGTGTTCCTGGGCGCAGCAATGCGTTTGCGATTTCAAGGCGCCTCGGGCTAGACGAACGTATTATCGATCAGGCCAAACTGCAAATTGACAGCGATTCGTCCCAAGTAGAAAAAATGATCGCCTCCCTGGAAGATAGTCAAAAGTCAGCACAAAGCGAATGGAGCCGAGCGGAGGCTGTCCGCCGTGAAGCGGAAGCATTAAAACGAGACTTGGAAAAACGGATGGCTTCTTTTGAAGAAATGAAAGAAGCGGCTTTGCAAAAAGCCGAACAAAAGGCGGAAAAACTAGTTGCTGCCGCACAAGAAAAAGCAGAATTGATCATTTCCGAGCTGCGCGATTTGCAAAAGCAAGGGGTAGCTGTCAAAGAGCACCAACTGATTGAAGCGCGGAAACAACTGGAGGAAGCGGCGCCAAAACTTGTCTCTAAAAAGCGCAAGCAAGTAAAAAAGCAGGCTGAAAAGGCGAAACGTCTTCCAGAGCCAGGCGACGAAGTCAAAGTGTTAAGCTTTAACCAAAAAGGCACAGTCGTGAAAAAAATAGGCGATAATGAGTACCAAGTACAGCTTGGCATTATGAAAATGGCCGTCCCTGTTGATGATATCCAATTGCTTGAGCAGGAGCGACGCCAGCCAGAAAAAGCGATTACGACGATTCGTGGAAATGATGCACACGTCAAAGCGGAGCTCGACCTTCGTGGGGAACGGTATGAAGACGCGATGCGCCGGGTCGAAAAATACATTGACGATGCGTTGCTTGCTGGATACCATCAAGTCTCGATTATTCATGGAAAAGGGACAGGCGCATTGCGCAAAGGCGTGAAACAGTTCGTTGCCAACCATCCACGTGTTAAATCTGCTCGTGACGGCGGCATGAATGAAGGCGGACTTGGCAATACAGTAATCGAGCTTAAATAGAAAGGAGCTAAACATGGACGTTCTCCTTCAAAACGAATGGGTTCAAACCGTAGCAAACTACAGTGTAACGATCTTAATGCTAGTCGTCTTTCTTGCCGTTTTTGAAACAGTGACGCGCTATAATAACTGGGAAGAGATCAAGAGAGGCAACGTTGCCGTTGCGATGGCTACAGGCGGGAAAATTGTCGGGACAGCGAACATTTTTGCTGCGACGATTCAGCATTCGGATGGTTTACTAGTCATGCTGATGTGGGGAATTTTTGGGTTTGCGTTATTGTTATTTAGCTACTTTATTTTTGAATTTCTAACACCAGGTTTTAAAGTCGACGAGGAAATCAAAAACGACAACCGCGCAGTTGGCTTGCTGTCACTGCTGCTGTCTGTCGGCCTTTCGTTTGTCATTAGTGCAAGTATAACCGCTTAGAGAATAGGTTGTGAGTGCATGGAACGGTTGATACGAATTTTATACATTAGTTGTGGGTTATTTGCCATTGCTGGAATCGTGTTCTTAATTTTATACGCATAGCAAGAAGAAGCGTTTCCCTCTCGCTGGGGGAGGCGCTTTTGCCATTTGCAACAAATGATGACCTGTAATAAATGTACAAAAAAAGAAAAAAACATTTGAAATAATGTAAGCGATTACAATACAATGGAAGAGAGGAGAATTTCTTGCGAAAGGGGCCTTCATAAGGAGGAGAACCATGGCGAGCGATGAAAAAAGGTGGTTTCAGCATTATCCGAAGCAAGTCCGCCCCTTTTTGGACTACGAGGATGTGCCGTTGCAGCATTTTTTCAAGCAATCAGCTAACAGGTTTCCGCAACACGAGGCAATCCACTTCTTAGGAAAAACATTAAGCTACGAGGAATTGTATGACCAAACGCTCCGGTTTGCGAATCGACTGCAAAAACTGGGCGTGAAAAAAGGCGACCGTGTGGCGATCATGCTCGCCAATAGCCCCCAATCGGTGATTGGTTACTATGGGGTGCTCATGGTGGGGGGCGTCGTCGTTCAAACGAACCCACTCTATGTCGAAAGGGAACTGGAGCACCAGCTCGCTGACGCTAGGGCAAAAGTCATTTTGTGCCTTGATTCGGTCTTGCCTAAAGTCGAAAAGGTGATGGCGCGTACGTCACTTGAATTGGTGATTGTGACGAGCATCGCCGAATACCTTCCTTTTCCAAAAAATATACTCTTTCCCCTTGTGCAAAAAAAGCAAGGCATTCCAAAAGTGAAAGTGACGTATTCGGAGCGGGTATTGCCGTTTGCTCGGCTTGTAAAAGAGGGAGAAGCGTTGGAGCCTGAAGTTGAAATGAACGCAGACGACTTGGCGTTGCTCCAATATACTGGAGGGACAACAGGGCTTGCCAAAGGCGTGATGCTCACACATCGGAATTTGGTTGTCAATGCAGTGCAATGTGATGCTTGGCTTTACAAAACAGAAGAGGGAAGTGAACGGGTGCTTGGCGTCATGCCGTTTTTCCATGTGTACGGGATGACGACAGTGATGAATTTCGCCGTTAAAACGGCAGCAACAATGGTGCTATTGCCGAAATTCAAGCCAGAAGAAGTTTTAAGAACGATTGAAAAGCAAAGAATTACACTTTTCCCTGGAGCGCCGACGATGTATGTAGCCCTCGTAAACAATGAACATATTCATCAATACGATTTGACTTCGATAAAAGCGTGCATTAGCGGTGCGTCCGCATTACCCCTTGAAGTACAGCAAAAGTTCGAAGCACAAACGAAGGGCAGAATCGTAGAAGGATATGGGTTAACTGAGACGTCGCCAGTTGTCTGCGCCAATCCGATCTGGGAAAAGCGGAAAACAGGCAGTGTCGGTATTCCTTGGCCAGACACAGATGTAATGGTGTATTCACTTGAAAAAGACGGGGAAGCAGAAATCGGCGAGGTTGGCGAACTGTTTGTCCGCGGCCCGCAAGTGATGAAAGGATACTGGATGCGGCCTGAAGAAACGGCGCAAACGTTTCATGGCGAGTGGCTAAAAACAGGGGATATGGCTCGAATGGATGAAGAGGGTTATGTGTATATCGTTGATCGGAAGAAAGAAATCATTATTGCAGGTGGATTTAACATTTATCCCCGTGAAGTAGAAGAAGTGTTGTTTGAACATGAAGCGGTTGTCCAAGCAGCCGTAATTGGTGTTCCTGACGAGTATCGGGGCGAAACGGTGAAAGCGTTTATTGTGTTGAAAGCAGGCGAAACGATCTCTGAAAAAGAGATGGAGGCGTACTGTCGCCAAAAATTGGCCGCTTATAAAATTCCACGACTGTATGAATTTAGGGATGAGCTGCCAACAACGCTGACAGGGAAAATTTTAAAACGGGTGCTCATTAGTGAAGAACAAGCACGCAAGGAAGAACAAGCGCAGCAGGAAGCATAAAGGGAAGGTTTCTTTACATGCTCCCATGTAGAGAAACCTTTTTAAACGCCGTTATCATTTGACAATCGCCCTTTCCCGTACTATACTAAATAACATGAATGAACATTCATTCATGTTATGGAGTTAAGGAGAGATGGTTTTTGAGTAAAAAGAGAGGTCAAAAGTATGACCAAATCATTGATGCAGCGGTCAAAGTGATCGCCAAGCACGGTTTCCATCAAGCACAAGTATCAAAAATAGCAAAAGAAGCAGGCGTTGCTGATGGGACGATTTATTTGTATTTTAAAAACAAGGAAGACTTGCTCGTATCGCTATTTGACAAGAAGCTAGGCGCTTTTGTCGAAAGAAGCAGGAGAAGATTGGCCAAGGAACACTCAATAGAAGCGAAATTCCGCCTTTTAGTTGAATCTCATTTCTCGCAGCTAGAAGACAATTACGATCTTGCAGTGGTGACACAGCTTGAATTGCGCCAATCAAAATCGGAGTTACGCCAACGAATCAATCAAGTTTTAAAAGGATATTTGACACTTTTAGATGAATTAATAGCAGAAGGAAAAGCAGAAGGTTGCTTTCATCCTGAACTGGACCCGCTTTTAGCAAGACAAATGGTATTTGGTGTTATGGATGAAGTTGTCTCCAATTGGGTCATGGCAGAAGGCAAGTTTCCGTTGAAGAAACAAGCTGAAAACGTCCATCACTTGCTCCTCCATGGGTTGCGAGGGAAGTAACGTTTGGTCGCAAGGTGACTGCATCGTCGCTAACGAGTACGGATTGACTTGCTTAAAAAAAGGGCAATTGCTCTTTTCATAGGTTTATAGTAAAGGAGGACTACTAGTGGAAAACATAACATGGAAAGTCACAGACGGCATCGCAGAGATCGCGCTAAAGCGGCCCCCTGCCAATGCGCTTGCACGGTCTGTGATTGAAGAGCTGAGCGATGTTTTTGAAAACGTATACAAAGATGATGCAATTAAAGTGGCAATCATTTACGGAGAAGGCCGTTTTTTTGCGGCAGGGGCAGATATTAAGGAATTTACAGAAGTAAGCGACAGCAAAGAGTTTGCCCAACTTGGCAAAAAAGGGCAAGATACGTTCAACAAAATTGAATCGGCTCCGAAGCCTGTTATTGCTGCTATCCATGGCGCCGCGCTCGGCGGCGGCCTTGAACTAGCAATGGCTTGCCATATTCGTCTGGCTGCAACAGGGACAAAACTCGGCCTGCCAGAACTTAACCTCGGTTTGATCCCAGGCTTTGGCGGGACGCAAAGATTGCCGCGGCTTGTTGGCCAGCCGAAAGCGTTGGAAATGATGCTGACAAGCGCTCCTATTACGGCCGACGAGGCGCTTAACGTTGGACTTGTGAATAAAGTGTGCGATGAAGATCATCTGCTGGAGGAAGCAAGGGCGATGGCAAGGACGATTGCTTCGAAGAGCCCGTTAACGGTCAAGCGCGTATTGGAGCTTACGAAAATGAGCGATGGCGCTCTGGATGAAGGCTTAGATAAGGAGATCGCTTATTTTTCTGAAGTCTATCAGAAAGAGGATCGCATAGAAGGCGTCAATGCTTTTATCGAAAAGCGCAAGCCTTTTTTTCGCGGCAAATAGTCACTACGAGTTTATAGGAGGAATTCCCATGAATATTTTCGTTGTGTTAAAAAGAACATTTGATACAGAGGAAGCCATTACCATTCAAAACGGCAAAGTCCAAGAAGAGGGCGCCGAATTTATTATTAACCCGTATGATGAGTATGCTGTCGAAGAAGCACTTGTGCTTAAAGAAGCACATGGCGGAGAAGTTACAGTCGTCACAGTTGGAGAAGAGGAAGCAGAAAAGCAACTTCGTACAGCATTGGCAATGGGAGCAGACAAAGCTGTTTTGATTGATAGAGAAGAGCTTGAAGAGAGCGATCCCGCAACAACAGCAGCGCTATTGTATGCCTACTTTAAGGACAAAGAAGTCGACATTATTTTGGCCGGCAATGTAGCGGTTGACGGCGGTTCAGGCCAGGTCGGGCCACGGCTTGCCGAATTGCTTGGCATCGCCCAAGTGACGACGATTACCGGGCTTTCTATTAAAGGGCAAACCGCTCATATTGTTCGCGATGTCGAAGGAGACGAAGAAAAGCTTGAAGTAAAGCTGCCGCTCCTAGTCACCGCCCAACAAGGCTTGAACGACCCGCGGTATCCGTCGCTTCCAGGAATTATGAAAGCGAAGAAAAAGCCACTTGAGGTGCTTGATATAGACGATTTAGATGTAGAGGAAGAAGACGTAGCGGCAAAAACAACGGTAGTCGATGTCTATTTGCCGCCTGAAAAGCAAGCAGGCAAAAAGCTAGAAGGAGAGCCATCTCAGCAAGTGAAAGAGCTCGTCTCGTTGTTAAAAACAGAAGCAAAAGTGCTTTAAGGGGGAGAGGAATATGGCGAAAAAAACAATCGTCTTGGCAGAAGCGAAAAACAATGAGCTACGGAATGTGTCATTTGAAGCGATTGCTGCTGCAAAGGAGCTTGCTGACGGCGGCGAAGTGACAGCCGTTCTTGCTGGGGAAGCGATCGCAAGTCTTGGCGAACAGTTATTTCAATACGGAGCAGACCGGGTTATTGTCGTGGAACATCCTGAGCTAGCGAATTACACAACAGACGCATATAAACAAGCGTATTTGCAAGTGTTTGACAAAGAAAATCCAGACATTGTCGTTCTTGGCCACACTTCAGTTGGCAAAGACCTTTCGCCGCGTTTGGCTGTTAAACTGGATGGAGCGCTCTTTTCTGATGTGGTTGCAATCGAGGCAGGCGACACGCCTGTGTTTACACGGCCGATTTACTCAGGGAAGGCATTTGAAAAGCGCAAAGCTATTGACGAAGGGCCTTATATCGTCACAATCCGGCCGAACAACATCGCTGCTTTAGCTAAAGAAGAAAGCGCTTCTGGTGAAGTTGAAACACTATCTGTTGACATCCACGATTTGCGTACAATCGTTAAAGATGTAGTCAAAAAAGCGACTGGCGGCGTCGATTTGTCTGAGGCCAATATTATTGTAGCCGGCGGCAGGGGTGTAAAAAGCGCGGATGGCTTTAAGCCACTGCAAGAGCTTGCGGACCTTCTTGGCGGGGCAGTCGGTGCTTCCCGTGGGGCATGTGACGCCGAATATTGTGATTACTCATTACAAATTGGCCAGACAGGCAAAGTCGTCACACCAGACTTATACATTGCCGTCGGCCTATCAGGGGCGATCCAGCATTTAGCAGGGATGTCCAACTCGAAAGTGATTGTGGCCATTAACAAAGACCCAGAAGCCCCTATTTTTGAAGTTGCTGATTACGGTATTGTCGGTGATTTGTTTGAAATTGTGCCACTCCTTACAGAAGAATTAAAAGCCGTGCTTGTCTCTAAATAACAACAGCTACTTGCGCAAGCGGGTAGCAACAATGGCTGGCAAAAAGCCGACTAGAAAGCCAGTCTTTCGCCTTATGCTGCTTGCTTGAGCAAGTGGCTTTCTATTTTGGAAAAAATCGTTTATGATTAGTCGACAGTGGGTAATCTATTCCAGAGAAGCAGCATATTTTTCTACATGCTTACGGAATGGTATACTGTAAATATGTTATCAATGAAAGGGGATTTGGCAAATGGCAATTGTCAATGCGACTGACCAAAACTTCACGGAGGAAACAAAGGAAGGCCTCGTTCTTGTAGATTTTTGGGCTCCTTGGTGTGGACCATGCAAAATGATCGCTCCAGTATTAGAAGAGCTTGACGGCGATCTTGGCGATAAGGCGAAAATCGTGAAAGTGGATGTCGACGAAAACCAAGAAACGGCAGGGAAATTTGGAGTTATGAGCATTCCAACGCTGCTTGTCTTAAAAGACGGCGAAGTGGTTGACAAAGCGGTCGGCTTCCAACCGAAAGAAGCATTGGAAGAGCTGTTGAATAAACAAATGTAATCCTAGCAGTCCGCCTTTCTTAAAAAAGGCGGACTTTTTACAGGAGGAGGAACGATTGAACGAAACCATTACCAATAAGTTGGCTCTCTTGCCTGACAAGCCTGGTTGCTATTTGATGAAAGACCGCCAAGGGACGATTATTTATGTTGGTAAGGCAAAAGTGTTAAAAAACAGAGTGCGCTCCTACTTTACGGGGAGCCACGATAGCAAAACACAACGCCTTGTTGGAGAAATTTGCGATTTTGAATACATCGTCACCTCCAGTAACATCGAAGCATTGATTTTAGAGCTTACACTGATTAAAAAGCATGACCCCAAATACAATGTGTTGTTAAAAGATGACAAAACGTATCCGTATATTAAAATCACGAATGAGCGTCACCCTCGTTTATTAATTACGCGGAAAGTGAAAAAAGACGGGGCAAAGTACTTTGGCCCTTATCCGAATGCAGGCGCGGCTACGGAGACGAAAAAACTGTTAGACCGCCTGTATCCATTGCGTAAATGCCGGAAAATGCCGGACTCCGTTTGTTTGTATTACCACATCGGCCAATGTCTTGCTCCTTGCGTATATGAAGTGAGTGAAGAAACCAACGAAACTATGGTGAATGAGATCACAAAGTTTTTGAAAAATGGTCATAGCGACATAAAAGAGCAACTGCGCGAACGAATGGAAAAAGCGGCCGAAGACCTAGACTTTGAACGGGCTAAAGAATTAAGGGATACGATTGCACAAATGGAAAAAGTAATGGAAAAGCAAAAAATGGCGTTTGCTGACAAAACGGACAGGGACGTATTTGGCTTTTCATACGATAAAGGATGGATGTGCGTCCAAGTATTCTTTATTCGCCAAGGCCGCCTCATTGAACGAGACGTGTCCATTTTCCCCTTTTACCAGGAGGCAAGCGAAGAGCTGCTAACATTTATTGCCCGGTTTTATTTAGAAAAAAACCATATTAAGCCAAAAGAAATTTTTGTTGCTGAAAGCGTCGATAAACAATTGCTGGAAGAGTTGCTTGAGACGCGCGTTACACAGCCAAAGCGAGGCCAAAAAAAAGCGTTGCTTGATTTAGCTGAAGAAAACGCTGCTCTCGCTTTAAAAGAGAAATTTTCGCTCATTGAACGTGATGAACAGAGAACGGTGAAAGCAGTTGAACGTCTCGGGGAGGCAATCGGAATCAATGCGCCTTACCGGATCGAGGCATTTGACAATTCGAACATTCAAGGTGTTGACCCAGTGTCTGCTATGGTTGTTTTTGTAAACGGCGTGCCGCAGCGAAAAGAGTACCGTAAATATAAAATCAAAACGGTAGAAGGCCCTGATGATTATGGATCGATGCGTGAAGTCGTGCGTCGCCGCTACGTCCGCCTTTTAAAGGAAAAACGGCCGTTGCCTGATTTGATTGTCATTGATGGGGGAGCCGGGCAAATTGCTGCGGCTAAAGAAGTGATTGAAGACGAGCTTGGACAAGATATCCCTGTCTGCGGCTTGGCTAAAGATGATAAACACCGGACGTCGCAATTATTAATGGGGTCTCCTCCTGTGGCCGTGCCTTTACAGCGTGACAGCCATGAATTTTATTTGTTGCAACGCATCCAAGATGAAGTACACCGTTTTGCGATCACATTCCATCGCCAAACACGGGCGAAATCGTTTTTGCAATCAGCACTTGACGACATTCCTGGTGTAGGGGAGAAGCGGAGAAAAGCGCTTCTTAAAGCGTTCGGTTCAGTAAAAAAAATCAAGGAAGCTTCCGTGGAGGACTTGAGCAAACACGTGCCAGCCAAACTGGCAGAAACCATTCATCACACATTAAACAAAAACAAGCCGAATGCTTAACGGCTTGTTTTTTATTGCCCTTCTGTTAGTCGCCTACATTGACAGTATCATTTCTGTCAAAATGCACCGTAAAAATCGTGCTGTTTCGTTTTTGCGTATATGTAACGGCAGTTGTTACCTCATGCCACACTTCAAATGTTTCCGCTAAAAAGCCAGCCTCAAGCTGGTAACAGCGCCTATCTTTTCGTCCCATCCAATCCCCTGTCAGTTCAAAAATGTATTCGCTCCGTTTTTCTTTTAGACGCTGGAGTTGCCCCCATTCCGCCCGTTGAAAAAACGAAATTAATTCTTCGACGGATTCAAGTGGGTTGTCGCGCGCGACTTTTTTGCCTACCCAATAAAGCAATCTGTCGTGCTCGTCTCCGAGAATCGTGCGCAGGATATCATTACGGATTAAATCATAGCCATATTGCCCTGCTGTTTGCTCCTTGTTGTCTTCCCCGCTCATTGTCACACCTCAACCTTTCGATAGCTTTCCATGTTCCTATACTACCTGTGATTAACGATTTTGTCAGTAGTTCTTCTGTCTAATTTTTTCACGGCAAATGGACCAACTTATGCGATATAGTAAAGGAGCCCAGACAGTGATATACTAACTGGTGATAAATGAGAGGTGTACCATGGACAATAAGCATGCACGGTTAAGCAATTCATTTCAAATTATTATTACTGCCTATTTGCTGACGATTTTTTTGTTTAGTCTGCTTTTAATGATTCCCTGGTTTCATCAAGACGGCATAACGCTTGCGTATCGCGATTCTTTGTTTACAGCGGTTAGCGCTGTTAGTGTAACGGGGCTAACGACCATATCTGTCGCCGACACGTTTAATGGCACGGGCATTATTGTGCTTTCGCTTGCGATTCAGTTAGGCGGCATTGGCATCATGACACTGGGGACATTCACTTGGATTGTATTAGGAAAGCGAATAAACCTCGCCCAACGCATGCTTATCATCGCCGACCAAAATCGCGTCCAAAACCATATGAGTGGCCTTGTTTTGCTTATGAGGCAGCTTTTGCTACTTGCTCTTGCGATCGAGTGTGTTGGAGGGCTTGTACTCGGTACTTATTATTTGCGCTACTTTGACACATGGACTGAGGCTTATGTTCAAGGATTTTTTGCTGCGTTGAGTGCATTCACTAACGCTGGCTTTGATTTAACCGGGCAGTCACTCCAACCGTTTGCCGGCGACGCAGTTGTCCAGCTTGTGATGATCTTGTTGATCATAGCCGGCTCGATTGGTTTTCCTGTTCTTGTAGAGTGCAGGGAGTTTTTATTAAAGCGGAAATCGGGATTCCGTTTTAGCTTGTTTACAAAATTGACCGTTTCCACTTATTTTCTCGTTTTCGCCGTCGGTACACTTGGCATTTGGCTGTTCGATTCGTTTGGAGCTTTTGCTGGCTTGCCATGGTTTGAACAGTTTGGCCATTCCTTGTTCCAATCGGCAACAACAAGAAGTGCAGGGTTATCAACGATAGATATTAGTCAATTTGAGCAGTCGACGCTATTATTTATGTCGGGACTAATGATCATCGGAGCGAGCCCTTCAAGCGTTGGCGGCGGGATACGGACGACTACGCTTGCTGTAATGGTTTTGACGATCAGGGGCTACGCTTTAGGGCGCAACCGCGTAAATGCATTTGGGCGGCAAATCCATAAAGATGACCAAGAAAAGGCGTTTATCGTTTTGTCTGTTGCAGCATTGCTCATTGCCGTTTCCTTAATTAGCATCGCTTTTTTTGAACGTGACAGCGGCATACGTTTACTTGCTTTAATTGTGGAAGTCGCCTCTGCCTTTGGGACTTGTGGCCTAACAATGGGGGAGACTGGCTCCCTTTCCTATCCAAGCCAAATCATTTTAATGTGCTTAATGTTTATTGGCAGAGTAGGGATTGTCGCTATGCTGTTCTCATTTAAAAAGAAACATACGAAAAGCCATTACCATTATCCGACAGAACCAGTCATTATCGGCTAGCGCCAAGCAGCCGATTTCTGTCGGTTTATGTAGAAAGAACATTCAAAACCCTTTAAAATCAAGATGAATTGAATCCGTTTTCTTGACTCGGATTTTCCCTAGGAGTAAAATGAAACTGTCAAATAGATTTCACAGTTTCAGGTTTTCAATGAAAGTCATTCATAATCCATATCAGGGGGTACGTTTATAAGAGAGAGAAAAACGCACGAATTTGTATAAGGGGTCTTGATGAGGAAAAATATCGTGGAGGGAACGTGTATGGCTGAGAATCGAGAGTACTTTAATCGTAGGCTTCATTCATTGCTAGGAGTTATACCAATTGGAATTTTTCTAATTCAGCATTTAATAGTCAACCACTTTGCAACAAGAGGACCGGAAGCATTTAACCAGGCAGCCCATTTTATGGAGAGTCTGCCCTTTCGTTATGCGTTAGAACTGCTCATCATTTTTATTCCGATTCTTTATCACGCTATTTATGGCATTTACATTGCAATGCAAGCAAAAAACAATACAAGCCGCTTTGGCACATTCCGAAATTGGATGTTCCGCATCCAACGATGGACAGGGGTTTTTCTCTTAATCTTCATTTCTTGGCATGTTTGGGACACGCGGATCCAAGCGCTGTTTGGTCATGAAGTCAACTACGATATGATGGCAAATATTTTGCAAAACCCTTGGATGATGGCATTTTACATAGTCGGCATTGTGTCTGCGACGTTCCACTTTGCCAATGGACTATGGTCATTTGCTGTATCATGGGGCATCACCGTAACACCTCGTTCACAACAAATTATGACATATGTATCAATTATCGTTTTTGCAGCACTTACCTATGTAGGCGTTTCCGCTGCATTTGCTTTCGTATAAAAATCAGCAACTAGCGAACTTTTTAGGGAGTGGACTTTATGAGTAAAGGGAAAATTGTTGTAGTAGGCGGCGGGTTAGCCGGGCTAATGGCAACGATTAAAGCGGCAGAAAAAGGGGTACCGGTCGATTTGTTTTCGATTGTACCGGTGAAACGTTCCCACTCCGTATGCGCGCAAGGCGGCATAAACGGCGCTGTCAACACAAAAGGAGAAGGGGATTCCCCTTACGAACATTTTGATGATACTGTGTACGGTGGCGACTTTTTGGCAAACCAGCCACCTGTTAAAGCAATGACCGAAGCAGCTCCGGCGATTATTCATTTAATGGATCGCATGGGCGTTATGTTTAACCGTACCCCTGAAGGGCTCCTCGATTTCCGTCGTTTTGGCGGTACACAACACCATCGCACCGCTTTTGCTGGGGCAACGACTGGACAGCAGCTTTTGTATGCACTGGACGAACAAGTACGCCGTTACGAAGTGCAAGGGCTTGTAACAAAATACGAAGGCTGGGAGTTTTTATCTGCTGTGATCGACGATGAGGGCGCATGCCGTGGCATTACAGCGCAAGAGCTGAATTCAGCAGAAATACGCAGTTTCTCAGCTGACGCCGTCATTATGGCAACTGGTGGACCAGGAATCATTTTCGGCAAATCGACGAACTCAATGATCAATACCGGCTTCGCCGCTGCAAAATTGTACGAACAAGGCGTTGCCTATGCGAACGGCGAGTTTATCCAAATCCACCCGACTGCGATTCCAGGCGACGACAAGCTTCGCCTTATGAGCGAGTCTGCCCGTGGAGAAGGCGGGCGCGTATGGACATACAAAGACGGAAAACCATGGTATTTTCTTGAAGAGAAATACCCGGCATATGGAAACCTTGTCCCGCGTGACATTGCTACAAGGGAAATTTTCCATGTGTGTGTAGACGAAAAGCTTGGTATTAATGGCGAAAACATGGTCTATTTGGATTTATCCCATAAGGATCCGAAAGAACTAGATATTAAGCTTGGCGGCATTATTGAAATCTATGAAAAGTTCACAGGCGATGACCCGCGGAAAGTGCCGATGAAAATCTTCCCTGCTGTTCATTACTCAATGGGCGGCATGTGGGTAGACTATGATCAAATGACGAACATTCCTGGTTTATTTGCTGCCGGCGAATGCGATTATTCTCAGCATGGTGCAAACCGTTTAGGCGCAAACTCGCTGTTATCGGCGATTTATGGCGGCATGGTTGCTGGGCCGAAGGCAGTGGAGTACATCGAAGGATTGAATACAGCTACAGAAGATTTGTCGTCTTCGCTATTTGAGGCGCAAGTGAAAAAAGAGCAAGACCAATTCGACGCGATTTTGCGCATGGATGGTACGGAAAACGCGTATGTCCTTCATAAAGAGCTTGGCGAATGGATGACGGACAACGTCACGGTTGTGCGTTACAATGACAAGCTGTTAAAAACAGATGAAAAGATCCAAGAATTAATGGAGCGTTACCAAAACATTAACATCCAAGATACGGCTAAATGGTCGAACCAAGGAGCTGCATTTACGCGCCAGCTTGGGGGAATGCTCAATTTAGCCCGTGTGATCACGCTTGGCGCTTATCACCGCAATGAAAGCCGTGGCGCCCATTACAAGCCGGAGTTTCCAGAACGAAACGACGAAGAGTTCTTGAAAACAACAAAAGCTTGGTACAATCCGAGCACCGGCGCGCCGGACTTTGAATATGAGGAAGTCGATACATCGTTGATTAAACCACGGAAACGCGACTACTCACAGAAAAAGCAAGGAGCTGGAAGCAAATGAGTGAAAAAACAATTCGCCTTATCGTGACAAGGCAAGATGGACCAGACAGCGGCTCCTATGAAGAAGAGTTTGCTATTCCTTACCGGCAAAACTTGAATGTTATTTCTTGCTTAATGGAAATTCGCCGCAACCCCGTCAATGCCAAAGGTGAGAAGACAACGCCTGTCACTTGGGATATGAACTGTCTAGAAGAAGTATGTGGCGCTTGTTCAATGGTTATTAATGGCAAACCACAACAGTCGTGCACCGCGCTCGTTGATAAGTTGGAACAGCCCATTCGCCTTGAGCCAATGAGGACATTTCCAGTTGTTCGTGATCTTGTCGTCGACCGCAGCAGAATGTTTGATTCTCTGAAAAAAGTAAAAGCCTGGATTCCAATTGACGGCACGTATGATTTAGGTCCTGGACCGCGCATGCCAGAAAAAAGACGCCAATGGGCTTATGAGCTGTCTAAATGTATGACTTGCGGCGTCTGCTTAGAATCTTGCCCGAACGTCAATTCAAAATCTGAATTTATTGGCCCGGCGGCACTTTCTCAAGTTCGCCTCTTTAATGCCCACCCAACTGGCGAAATGAATAAAGAAGAACGGTTGGCTACTATTATGACAGACGGCGGTCTTGCCAATTGTGGAAACTCACAAAACTGCGTGCAAGCTTGCCCGAAAGGCATTCCGCTTACAACATCCATTGCTGCATTAAACCGCGCGACGGCATTGCAGTCCTTTAAAAACTTCTTTGGAAGCATATGATCATACAACGAGGCTGCGAAGCAGCCTCGTTCAACTATAGACAAACGCCGCTTACGTCAATCCCATTTCTATTTCCATTTTCCTCTCCATTATTCCCGTCTACTAAGCAATTTTTATTAAGCTGAGAATTGTCTAAAAAGGAGCGATGAATGATGAAAGTGCCTGCTTATATCAATGAAATAAGCGCATGGGAAGACTCATTTACATTTTTTGTTCCCATCAAAGTCCGCTTTTCGGAAACAGATGCATTTGGCCATGTGAATAATACGTCTGCGTTTATTTATTTTGAACACGCAAGGCTTGAATTTTTTGAGTCTTGCGGCTTAATGGAAGATTGGGCCGCAATTAGCAGTGATACCATTGTCGTTACTGCTGATTTGCAATGTAACTATGTTGCCCAAATTCAATACGGGGATACGTTACATGTAGGGGTAAAAGTGGATAAAATCGGGCGTTCTTCATTGGACATTCATTATGTAGCAAAAAGAAACACCGATATTTGTTTAACAGGGAGAGGCACAGTGGTGCAAGTTGACAAACAGACAGGCAAAGCACTCCCTTTCTCTGAGAAGATGCTTGCTAAACTAGCATACAAAAAAACTACATAGCAAAAAGCCTGCTTAGCAGGCTTTTTTCAAATGGTCAATTCACCTAGACGTATTAGTTCGATAACGGCTTGAGAGCGCCCCTTTACTCCCAGCTTCTGCATTGTGTTCGAAATATGGTTGCGTACGGTCTTTTCACTAATAAAAAGGTGATTAGCAATTTCTTTTGTTGTTTGGTCTTGGACGAGTAGTTCGAATACTTCGCGTTCCCTTTTCGTAAGCAAAGGTTTTGGTCCGAAGTCTGCTCCCTTCAATATGTTCACTCCTTCATGCCGGGCTAAGAGCAGGTCAACGCTGACCTGAAAGGCTTTAGTCAAGACAGTATATGTTGTTTACGAAAAAGGTGTGAGCGTTCATTTACGAATAGGACGTTTTCATTATTGTCGAATTTAGTCGTTTTTTTGGTAGGGGCATTGTTTTTTTGTTGAAAGGGATTACCCCCCATGCTATAATGACGATGTTTATAAAGCTCTTTTATAAGAGGGTTTTGCAGCTTAATAAAGTGCATTGCTTAGCAAAAAAGAAAAATAAATTGGCTAGAGCAGCTCATTGCAGGGTACTATACTTAGTAAGAATCAGTCGTGATTTGTGCAAAGGCGACCCGCTGTACAAGGGCTTTACCAATGAGTAAATACTAATAGAAAAGAGGAATTACTATGGCTGAAAAAACATTTAAAATTACTGCAGAAACGGGCATTCACGCGCGTCCAGCTACGCAGCTTGTTAATAAAGCTGGCCAATTCTCGTCTGATATCACTTTGGAATACAAAGGGAAATCAGTCAATCTTAAATCGATCATGGGTGTCATGTCTCTTGGTGTGGGACAAGGCGCGGAAGTAACAATCAAAGCAGAAGGTTCAGACGCAGATGAAGCGCTTTCAGCTATTGAAGAAGTGATTAAAGAGGGACTTGGCGAATAATGCTTCATTCTCTTAAGGGCATTGCTGCATCTGCGGGTGTAGCAATTGCCAAAGCCTTTGTGCATGAAGAGCCTGATTTTACAATCAAACAAAAAGAGGCTAAAAACCCCAGTGATGAGATCAAGCGTCTGGACGAAGCACTGGCTATTTCCCGTGAAGAATTGACGGCTATTAAGGAAAAGGCGCTTAATGAATTAGGCGAGGACAAGGCTGAAATTTTTTCAGCCCATTTGCTTGTGTTAAGCGATCCTGAGTTGATCGACGCTGTTAAAACAAAAGTAAATGAAGACTCAGTAACAGCGGAGTATGCATTGAACGAAGTCGCCAATATGTTCATTACTATGTTTGAAAACATGGACAATGAATATATGAAAGAGCGAGCCGCGGATATACGTGATGTCTCTCGCCGTGTATTAGGTCACCTTATGGGAATCGAAATCGTTTCCCTTGCCGCTATAGAAGAAGACACCATTATCATTGCCCATGATTTGACACCATCTGATACAGCACAATTAAATCCTGACGTTATCAAAGGTTTTGCGACAAACATTGGCGGTCGTACGTCTCACTCTGCGATCATGTCTAGATCTTTGGAAATTCCTGCTGTGGTTGGGACGAAAGAAGCCACTGCCAAAATTGAAAACGGTGCACTTGTGATTGTTGACGGCATTGATGGCCACGTCATTGTCAACCCTACCGAAGAAGAGTTAGCTGCTTACGAACAAAAGCAAGCTGACTATGAAGCACAAAAAGCAGAGTGGGCAAAACTTGTCAACAAAAAGACGACAACGCAAGACACGCACCACGTTGAGCTAGCAGCTAATATCGGAACGCCTAAAGATTTAGACGGCGTAATTAACAATGGCGCTGAAGGAATCGGCTTATATCGGACAGAGTTCCTTTATATGGGGCGGACAGAGCTTCCAAGTGAGGAAGAACAATACGAAGCTTACAAAGAAGTAGTGGAACGGATGGATGGAAAGCCAGTCGTCATCCGTACGCTCGACATTGGCGGCGACAAAGAGCTTCCTTATTTGGACTTGCCACACGAATTAAACCCATTTTTAGGGCATCGAGCCATTCGCCTTTGCCTTGAAAAGCAGGACATGTTCCGGGCTCAGCTCCGCGCTTTGCTTCGCGCAAGTGCACATGGCAATTTGAAGATTATGTTTCCGATGATTGCGACGTTGGAAGAATTGCGTCAAGCTAAACAAATCTTACACGAAGAAAAAGATAAGCTTCAAGCGAGCAATGTTGATGTCAGTGATGAAATGGAAGTCGGCATTATGGTGGAAATTCCATCGACTGCGGTGGCGGCTCCACAGTTTGCCAAAGAAGTTGACTTCTTCAGTATTGGTACGAACGACTTGATTCAATACACAATGGCTGCTGACCGTATGAATGAGCGAGTTTCTTATTTATACCAGCCGTACCATCCAGCAGTTCTTCGTCTAATTGACATGGTCATTCAAGCTGCTCACGCAGAAGGAAAATGGGTCGGCATGTGCGGCGAAATGGCCGGTGATGAAATTGCGATTCCCCTTTTGCTCGGCCTTGGCTTAGACGAGTTCAGCATGAGTGCCACGTCGATTCTTCCTGCTAGAAGCCAGATTAGCAAGTTGTCTAAAGCTGAACTGGAATCTTTTGCCCAAGAAGCATTGACAAAAGATACGGCGGATGGAGTCGAACAACTAGTTCGCAGCAAATACAGCCAATCATAAGGAAATAAGGGCAAGCGGAAATCGTTTGTCCTTATTCCCATGTGTTTAGTCGACAATCTAAGAAATCTAGTTGATAAGAGGCGTTGACGTTAGTACAATAGTCTTAGAATAAAAAACGATAGGATTGGATGGAGGTGCAACGATTGGAAAAACCTTATGACAAAAATCGTCACCAATTCGAGGAGATTGAGCGCTCTCTCCGTAAAATTGCTGACTTAGTGAAACAAAAGGGCAGAGAGATTTTAGCGCATTTCCCGATAACGACGCCGCAATTTGTTGCACTGCAGTGGTTAAATGAATATGGTGATATGACCATAGGGGAACTTTCTAATCATATGCACCTGGCATGCAGCACAACGACGGACTTAGTAGATCGAATGGAGAAAAATGGATTGGTGATGCGGGTTAAAGACAAACAAGACCGGCGCGTCGTACGAATTCATTTGTTGGATAGAGGTCAAACGATCATACGCGAAGTGATCGCTAAGCGGCAACATTATTTAGCGGAAATGCTTGAGCATTTTACAAGTGAACAAGTGAACGATCTAGAAGAAAATTTAAATTTCCTTTTGAAAACAATGAAGGAAAAGCGTGAAGTGCGTTCATAAAGGGAGAGAAAAGACGCGTGAACAGACCGATTGGCATTATTGATTCTGGCATAGGGGGATTGACTGTCGCCTCGGAAATTATGCGTCAATTGCCAAAAGAACCGATTGTATATATAGGGGACTCTGCCCGTTGCCCATATGGCCCCCGCCCTGTTGAAGAAGTACGGGCATTTACGTGGCAAATGATCGGGCGTCTCTTAAATGAAGATGTGAAAATGATTGTGATTGCTTGCAATACAGCAACTGCTGTTGTGCTGGAAGAAGCAAGAGCCCAGTTAGACATTCCAGTTGTCGGCGTGATCCGTCCAGGGGCGATCAGCGCGATACAAGTGAGCGAAAATCGCCATGTTGCCGTCATTGGCACAATAGGCACAATTGCGAGCAACGCCTACACAATGGCACTCCATTCGATTGATGAAAACGTAACGGTTGAAAGCTTGGCATGTCCGTTATTTGTGCCCCTTGTTGAACAGGGGACGATTAAAGGACCTGAAGCCGAGGCGGTGGTACGCGAATCGCTCGCTCCCCTTCAAGGCGCCGGCTTCGATACGCTCATTTTAGGCTGTACCCATTACCCATTGTTAAAGCCTGTCATTGAAGTGTGTTTGCCTGGCGTTACTGTGATTTCATCAGGCGAGGAGACAGCAAGGGAAGTAAGCAGTTTGCTGTTTTACCATTCAATGAATGAACAACATCAGGCAAAGGCGACACATCGTTTCTATACGACTGGAGATGCGAATCAATTTAAGCAATTAGCGGCGAGTTGGCTAAACATTCACACGGGCTCTGTCGCGTCCATTCATCTTGATGGGCCATTGCCCATTCAAGCAACGATGAAAAGTAAGTGAAATTCAGGCAAACCCCTTTATGTTTCTAAGGCAGAGGTGTATGCTAGAGACAGGCAGTAGAATGATTGAGAAGAAGAGAGCGGCTATTTTGCTGTTCTCTTAAAAGAGGAGACTTTTAAAGGAGTGTAAAACATGGCATTTGTCATTTTGAGCCCTTGCATTGGGGAGAAAGCTGGGGAATGTGTCGATGTATGCCCAGTCGACTGCATTGAAGAAGGAGAAGACCAATACTTCATTAATCCGGATATTTGCATTGATTGTGGCGCTTGCCAAGGCGTATGCCCAGTGGATGCAATTGTGGAAGAATATGAGATGGCTCCTGAAGACCAAAAGTTCTTGAAAAAAGCGGAAGAATTTTTTGGGATTGAGTAACAGTTGGAAAGGCGCTAACAACATTTATCAAAGTAGCCTACGATAGAAAGCTCATCTCCTTGATATTGGAGGGAGCTTTTGTTTTGGTCATTTTCGCTTGCTTTTGTTAAAACAGCAAGGAACTGGACAAAAAGGCGAATTTTTGTATAATATAGGTTGGCAAAACATGAGACACAGATGTGGCTGACTAGGTAAGACACCTACACATTGTATCTTGCAAATATAAGGAGATAGGTGGAAGAGTATATGTCTAAAGATTACCGTGTACTATTGTATTATTATTACACTACGATTGAAGATCCAGAAGGATTTGCTAAAGAGCATCTCGCTTTTTGCAAAAGCTTGCAGTTAAAAGGCCGAGTGCTTGTAGCAAAAGAAGGCATTAATGGAACCGTATCAGGACTAAAGGAACATACCGATGCCTATATGGAGGCGATGAAAGCCAATCCGTTGTTTGATGGCATTATATTTAAAGTGGACGAAGAAGAGCAGCACGTATTTAAAAAGATGCATGTACGCCCTCGCCCAGAACTAGTAACGCTTCGCTTGAACGAAGACGATGTCAATCCAAACGAATTGACAGGCAAGCATTTATCGCCAAAAGAATGGCGTGAAGCAATGCTAGAAGAGGACACGGTTGTCATTGACGCCCGCAATGATTATGAGTATGATGTTGGCCATTTTCGTGGGGCCATTCGCCCAGACATTAAAGCTTTTAGGGAGCTGCCTGATTGGATTCGACAAAACAAAGAGCAATTTGAAAATAAGCGAATTCTTACTTACTGCACAGGGGGAATCCGCTGCGAAAAATTTTCAGGCTGGCTGAAAAAGGAAGGGTTTGAAGATGTAGCTCAACTGGATGGCGGCATTGTCACTTACGGAAAAGACCCAGAAGTAAAAGGGGAATTGTGGGATGGCAAATGCTATGTATTCGATGAGCGGCTAACGGTGCCGATTAACCACGTAGCGCCAACTGTAGTCGGAAAAGATTACTTTGACGGAAAACCGTGTGAGCGGTATGTCAATTGCGCCAATCCAGAGTGCAACAAGCAAATTTTATGTTCAGAGGAAAATGAGCATAAATATTTGCGCGGCTGTACACCTGAATGCCGCGTCCACCCTCGCAATCTCTATGTAAAAGAGCATCAGCTATCTCCTGAAGAACACCAAGCGCGACTTGACGTTCTTGGAGAGAGGCTACCTGCTAGATTATAAATCATTTACACGCCTCCTTTCTGGGAGGTGTGAGGTTGTCGGCAAAGTCCACAAACAATCAGACTGATAGAAAACGCTTGTCAGACGAGGAGTGCAGCCGAGGGAAGATGCGAATAGAACGTGGGTTCATGAGCATATGACCGAGGCAAACGACGAAGTATGTGAGCGTTTGTCTACAGTCTGACGCCTCCTTTCTTTGGGAGGCGTTTTTTTATTCAAGGTATAAACAAGCTGGTCTAATCTGAGAGAAAGCTCGTATATATGGAAGTACAACCATTCTGGGGAGGGAAACGTATGCGTAAATTAGCTGGAGTTAGCGCGCCTTTTGTTGTTGTACTTGCACTTACTACGGGCTGTTCACTTGGAGCCAATGATGCTGTGGACACACTCGATGAACCGCCAGTCACATACACGGATGCGGAAGAGGAATTGGAAAACGAAGAAAATGAACCTGAAGAGGATGTAACGGAAGAACAAGCAGATGAAAGCGAAGCAGGGGAAGAAACAGGGGAGGAAACAGGACCAACAGATGAAACAACTCCAGATGAAGCTGCTGAATCATTAAATCAGCGAGAGCTCTATTTAATTGACAGCAATGGCCTAGTCGTCCCGCAAACGTTGACGCTTCCAAAAACAGACAGTGTGATGAAGCAGGCACTTGAGTATTTAGTAGAAGGGGGACCAATCAACGATATTCTTCCTAACGGCTTCCGGGCTGTCTTGCCAGCAGGAACAGAAGTCGATATCGACCACTTAAAAGAAGAAAAGTTGGCAATTGTTAATTTTTCAAGTGAGTTTAATGACTACAACCTCGCAGATGAAAAGCGGATTTTTGAAGCTGTTACCTGGACATTGACGCAATTTCCTGACGTTGAAGAAGTGAAAGTCGAAGTAAACGGTTATGAGCTCGATAAAATGCCACAAAGCGAGAAACCGCTTGTCGGAAACCTTAGTCGCGCAGATGGCATAAATGTCGACACAAGCGAAGTCGTCGACTTTACCAATAGCACGGACATTACCCTATATTTCCTTGGGGCAAATGACGAGGAAACGTACTACGTACCGGTAACAAAAAGGGTTGAAAATGTCGACAATGAGCTAGAGGCGGCAATCAATGAATTGATTGAAGGGCCATCGCTCATGACAAATTTGCTAACAGAAATGTCAGGCGATGTGGAACTCCTTAATGAACCTAAACTGCAAAATGGCGAAGTCGTCTTAGACTTTAACGAAGCCATTCAATCAGCCAACGAAGGCAGCGCCATTCCGACCAGTGTATTGGAAAGCTTAGCGCTCACATTAACAGAGCAAGGCGGCATCGAAAAAGTGTCAATCCAAGTGAACGGAGAGGCAGGCGTAAATGAGGCGGGCATTGAAGTGGAAGAAGTCACTCGCCCTGAGCTCGTGAATGCTAAGCCGCTATAGGGAAGCAGACAAGGCGCTTGCATATGCAGGCGCCTGTTTAGGTATGTTATACTAGACCCGATACAATTTGGAGGGCTTTCCATTGCTAAGGAGGAAAACAAATGCGCCAAGACGGCCGAAAACAAAATCAACTAAGAGAGGTTGAGATCATTCCTCATTTTACAAAGCATGCCGAAGGGTCTGTACTGATTTCTGTTGGCGATACAAAAGTGATATGCACAGCAAGCATTGAAAACCGCGTCCCCCCGTTTTTACGTGGGCAAAATAAAGGGTGGCTAGCGGCGGAATATTCGATGCTGCCACGAGCGACAGGCCAGCGAACGATTCGCGAAGCCGCAAAAGGCAAATTGAGCGGGCGAACAATGGAAATCCAACGCCTGATCGGCCGGGCACTCCGGGCAGTTGTCGATTTAGAAAAGCTCGGTGAAAAGACGATCTGGATCGACTGCGACGTTATCCAAGCAGATGGCGGTACTCGGACCGCATCGATTACAGGTGCATATGTGGCGCTTGTGCTCGCGGTTCAAAAAGCGTTTGCTGAAAAAACAATTAGCGCTTGGCCGATTACTGATTTTTTAGCAGCTATATCTGTCGGCATTTTGCCTGAAGAAGGGGCCGTGTGTGATCTGTGTTACAGCGAGGATTCACAGGCAAAGGTCGATATGAATATCGTCCAAACAGGTTCAGGCGATTTTGTTGAAGTGCAAGGCAGTGGAGAAGAAGCTGTTTATACACGCAGTGAATTGAATGCGCTCCTTGACCTCGCTGCAGAGGGCATTGGCCAATTGATTCACATCCAACGCCCGTTTCTTGGCGAGGCAGCTAGTTGGATTGAAGAAAAAAAGGGGACATGAACATTGAACGAATTGGTTGTAGCCACAAAAAACAAAGGCAAACTTAACGACTTTCAAACATTGTTTACTGATCGTTACATAGTCAAATCACTTTACGATTACCCTGAAGTCCCTGAGATTATTGAAGACGGCGACACATTCCATGAGAATGCCGTCAAAAAAGCAGAAACGCTGGCTGCCCATTTACAAAAACCGGTCATTGCCGATGATTCAGGGCTGCTGATCGACGCCCTTGGCGGCAAGCCAGGAGTATACTCTGCTCGCTATGCTGGTGAACCGAAGAACGACCAAGCCAATATTGACAAAGTTCTTTCGGAGCTTGACGGTGTCCCGACACAGAAGCGTACTGCCCGTTTCTTTTGTGTCATTGCGTTGGCCGAACCAGGAAAAGAAACAATTTTTGCCGAAGGAGCTTGCGAAGGCCGCATCACCGAAAAACCAACGGGTTCGAATGGTTTTGGCTACGATCCGATCTTTTTGGTGCCTAGCCACGGACAAACAATGGCAGAGCTATCAGCCGAAACAAAAAACCAGCTCAGCCACCGCGCCCGGGCCCTCACAGCCTTAAAAGAAACAATCGAGGGAGCGTGGCCGAAATGAATATTCTTATCATTAGCGACAGCCATGGCTGGACCGATCAGTTAAAGACGATTATAGGCCGCCACGAACATGAGGTGGACCAAGTCATACATGTCGGTGATTCAGAACTTCCTGAACACGCGCCAGAACTGGCTGGGGTTAACGTGGTTGCTGGCAATTGCGATGTGTTCTCTTCTTTTCCAAATGAGCTAGAATGCCAATGGGAAGGAACAACCGCTTATATCGCCCACGGCCATCATCATGGCGTTAAACAGACGCTTGCGAAACTAATCGGCCGTGCAAAAGAAAAAGGCGCACGCATCGCCATCTACGGCCATAGCCATATTGCCCGGGCCGAAGAGCAGGATGGTGTCATCCTCATTAATCCCGGGAGTGTTCGCCTACCAAAACAGTACCCTGAAGGCACATATTGCTGCCTAACAATCGGAAACGAACATGCCGACATCAACTATTGGACAACCGCTGGCAAAAAAGCAACAGACTTGGACAAGCACTTCACGCTCTAAAAAGGCTCGTTTTTGCAAATAATGGTTGACAATCTTTTTAATGTCCTGTATAGTTATAAGCGTCGCTGCTGTAAGCGGCGCTTAGCATGTACATAATAGGCTATCGAAAATAGAATCGCTATGCGGGTGTAGTGTAGTGTTAAAACCTCAGCCACGAGCGACACATCCGTGAAAAACCATCGAGTTGCCTCGACGCATAATCCTCATCGAATAAGCAGGTAGAGGAAGAGGCATGTTGTTCGGTGCTCGAAAAATGAGGAAAGTAATATTAAAAATGCGGGTGTAGTTTAGTGGTAAAACCTCAGCCACGAGCGACACATCCGTGAATAGACTCCGAGTTGCCTCGACGCATAAGCATCATCGAGTAAGCAAACAGAGGAAGAGGCATGAAGTGCGGTGCTCGAAATAAAAAATAGCTTAATTTTAAATGTGCGGGTGTAGTTTAGTGGTAAAACCTCAGCCTTCCAAGCTGATGATGAGGGTTCGATTCCCTTCACCCGCTCCAATCATGTCCCAGTAGCTCAGTAGGATAGAGCAACGGCCTTCTAAGCCGTCGGTCGGGAGTTCGAATCTCTCCTGGGACGCCATTACATCTTTTAGGAAAAGTCTATACTCTTGGTGAAGTCTCGTAAACGCTTGTGTATCAACGTTTTCGAGTTTTTTATTTTTGAAGGGTGACGATTGAAGACGTTAGAAATTGATTTTGTTTTACACATTTCTTACTCACGCAGGTTTACCCGACCATTTGTTCAAAAGTTTCAACGGTTGCTTTTTTATCCGTAACTAGAATGCCCATGAACTGGCAGTGTACTCTCATGAATTCGTTATTTATGGAAAAATTTAAACTACGCGAATTTAGTTGTCGATTTATAATAAACCTGTATAGCGCGTTTCCCCAATCATACCCGGGAGGACGTTCGGGCAGGAATTGCGTGTTTATGAATTAAGCAATAATCAACGGATAAACGGCAAACCCATTTACTTCCTGAATACGTTATGGTATCATTTAATTGGATCTAGCAAGCTTTCCTGAGAACAAAAAGCGCTCGTGCAGGAGCGCTTTTTTATTTATCCTTTTTTAATCCCAATTCCCTTTGGTCGAGCAGCTTGCGTAATTCATATATATCTTCAGCAGTGGCATGTTTTCGCACAAATGTGCGAGCGGTGGAGCGGTATGACAGGTACTTTTTATGCTCTTTGTTCTTTTCAATCCATCTGGCATTATATTCAGCTTGATTGTATTTAGTCATGGTGTTCCTTTCTTTTGGCTAACGAACTCATTCCCTTTATAAATATTATCGCCACGACTACCCAAAACAATGTCCGTAACTCCATAAAATAGCCAATAAGCAACAGGATAAGAAGGGTCATCGAGAGTAGCGCGGACAGCAAAAGTTTATTTTTCATACTTTTTGGCTAATGCTATATAATAGAAGGGGAAAGGTGGGAGAGGGCTACGCCCTTTCCCGTCAGCCTTTTGCTTCATCGTCAGAGGAACGCTGTGCAGAGCGTTCCTTTTTACGTTTATGCATATACTCAAGAATTTTGAGTGTGGCATCAACGGATGAAACGTAAACGCCTGCTAAAACGGCGATCAAGGCTATGAACCTTTCCAGTGGATCTAGCAAGAGCCTTATCCTCCTTTCCTAAGAACTAACTTCATTATAATACATGTATTATAAAATGCAAGTCCTGTATCACGAATAAAATAGGGTTTTTGAAAGATGACATGTCAATTTAAATAGGCGTCCTTCTAGGACGTAGATAATCATACCTACGCAAGGTTGCGTTATGAATACGGCAAATGAAACAACAAATACTCTTTGGATAGGAGGCTTTTTTATGTGTTTAAAAGTATGATAAAATTCCGATGGAAATTTGCTTTCTCTTAATTAAGAAAACGCTCCCCTGTAATTTTATGCTCGTCTAGTGTAGTATATAAGTCCTGTGATTTTGAGTAGGGGTCATGTATAATATTTCTATAACGACTCAGAAAATGGTGATAAGATGAGCAGCAATTTTTCTTTCTTGCGAGGGAATTGGAAGGTGCTTGCGAACTTAGGAGAAACAGCTGAGAAGAACGTCTATCAAGACCCTCATACTACGATTTTGAAGTTACGTTTGTTTGCTGAAACATTAGCACAAATTTTGTTAGCTTCTGAAAACATGAAAGAAGTAAGAGGAACAAATCAGGTTGATAGAATTAATATGTTAAAACGAGAAGGCTTGCTCGAGCCTGAGCTTGTCGATATGTTTCATACGTTACGTACTAAAGGCAATAAGGCTGCACACAATGGACACTATGGTGAAACAGATGAGGCAATAACGCTATTACAAATTGCGTATAGACTCGCTGTATGGTTTATGGAAGTGTATGGTGATGATTGGAGCTTTGATGCGCCAGAATTTGTAAAGCCAGTAGACGAGCCTGCACTTGACTTAGAACAAATGCTAAAGGAGCATAATGAAGAAGTTCAGAAGCTAGAGCAGCAGCTTGAACTAGCTCGCTTAAAGGCGGCGTCAGAGGCTAACGATTCGAAAACCGAACGGAAAAAAAGAACGAAGAAGTTTATGAAGCGTCAGCATTTAACGGAAGCGGAAACGCGCTCGATTATCGACGAAAAACTACGAGAAGCTGGTTGGGAAGCTGATACGGCCAATTTGAACTACCAGAAAAATGGTACGTTGCCACAGAAAAATAAAAAATTGGCGATTGCTGAATGGAAGGTGGAAGGTGGGCGCGTCGATTACGCATTATTTATTGGCTTACAGTTAGTCGGCTTTATTGAAGCAAAAGCACAAAAGAAAACGATTCCAAGTGCTCTAGAAAGCCAGACGAAAGTGTATGCTAAACAAGTCATGCAAGTGGCTGACGAAATCATCACACCTACAACAGGTGACTACCAAGTTCCATTTTTATATGCGACAAATGGGCGACGTTATTTAAAGCAGCTTCAAGAGGAATCGGGGATTTGGTTTTGGGATTCAAGAAAGCCAACCATACATGCTCGACCATTAGAAGGCTGGCATTCACCTGCTGATTTAAAGCTTCTTTTAAGTCAAGATGACCAACTGGCGAATCAAAAATTAGAGGAGCAGGATATTACAAAGTTTGGACTTAGGCTTTATCAGCAGCGAGCTGTCAAAGCAGTTGAAAAAGCCTTGATTGCAGGACAGAGGAGAATGCTTGTTGCTATGGCAACAGGAACGGGAAAAACAAGAACGGCGATTGCCTTAATGTATCGCTTAATTAAGTCCAGAAAGGCAAGGCGAATTTTATTTCTTGTTGACCGAAGTTCGCTTGGGCAGCAAACCGAGGATTCTTTAAAGGATACGAAGTTTGAAGAGCTGTCTTTTGCTGATATTTATGATGTGAAATCATTAGACGATATGACACCAGAAGAAGCTACGAAAGTACATATTGCCACTGTACAAGGCATGGTGCGCCGTCTGTTTTATAGTAAGGATACAACAAATATACCATCTGTCGGCCAATATGATTTCATCATTGTTGATGAGGCACATCGTGGCTATACGAGCGATAAGGAAATGAGTGACGATGAATTAGAATTTCGTGACCAAGATGAATACATTAGTCATTATCGCCGTGTAATTGACTATTTTGATGCCGCTGTATTAGGGCTGACAGCAACGCCAGCATTGCACACAACCGATATATTCGGTATGCCAATTTTTAAATACTCGTATAGTGAAGCGGTGCTAGATGGTTTTTTAGTTGACCATGAGCCGCCATACTTGTTTAAAACGAAGCTTGTCGAAGAGGGCATTCACTTTGAGAAAGACGAAGATGTTGAAGTTTATAACGTCGATGCAGGTGAAATTATTTTAGAAAAAATGGAAGACACGCTTCATTTCGAAGTTGAGCAATTTAATCGTCGTGTAATAACCGAATCTTTTAACCGTGCGATTTTAAATGAGCTTGTTCAATATATTGACCCAACAAGTAAGGAAAAGACGCTCATTTTTGCAGCGACAAATCAACATGCCGATTTAATCGTACGTTTATTAAAAGAGGCGTATCAAGAGCTTGGTGATGAAATTGAAGATGATGCGATTATGAAAATCACCGGCTCCATTTATAAGCCGCTGAACGCGATTAAACGTTTTAAAAACGAACGGTTGCCTAATGTTGTTGTAACGGTAGACTTGTTGACGACAGGGATTGATGTACCGGCAATTACAAATTTGGTTTTCTTGCGTCGTGTTCAGTCGAGAATTTTATATGACCAAATGTTAGGGAGAGCAACGAGATTACATCCAGAGATAGGGAAAACCCACTTTAATATTTATGATGCGGTCGGCATTTATGAAAAGCTACAACACTATACCGATATGAAGCCTGTAGTGAAAAAACAAACGATGACAATTGCCGATTTAGCTGACGGACTAGCCCAAGCTGAATCCGAACAAGAGACGAACTACTACCGAGAGCAATTAACAGCAAAATTGCAACGCAAAAAGCAGCGTTTAAATGATGAAGCAAAGCAACAGTTCGAGCAATTAACAGGTGGCCAATCAGTGGACGAATGGGTGCAAAATGTCAAAAAATACACACCAACTGAAGTGAAGCAACATCAATTTATTTTTGAGTATATGGAATCATATCGGACAAATGGCGAAAAGCGCTATATCTCTCATCGAGAAGATGAAGTCATTTCAGTCGAACGAGGGTACGGAGAAGGAAACAATAGACCGGAAGACTATTTGGATGGGTTTACAAAATTTATTCAAGAACATATCAATGAAATCCCTGCCCTACAAGTTGTCGTGACAAGGCCTCGGGACTTAACAAAACAAGATTTACGTGAATTGATTGCCATTTTAGAAGCGAAAAACTTTAAACAATCGCATCTGCAATCTGCTTGGAAGCAAGCGAAAAACGAAGAAATTGCCGCTGATATTATTAGTTTTATCCGCCAAGCAGCCCTCGGCGAGGCACTTGTTGATCAAGAAACACGGATTAAAAACGCGATGCAAAAAGTGTACTCGTTACATGACTGGAAGCCAAGACAAAAAAAGTGGTTAGAGCGTATCGAAAAGCAGCTCATTCAATTCCCAGTGCTTGCGCCAACTTCACAGGATGCTTTTTCCGAAGAGCCGTTTGCCAGCCAAGGTGGCTATAAGCAAATGAAAAAATTATTTGGCGACGATATCGATGTTGTTGTCAACACCATTAATGAGAACCTTTATATTAGCTAGACGAAGTTTCAATATATCGCCCCTTTTATGGGGCCGTTTTTTTCGTTTATACTAGTAAGTGGTAAAAAATTCTCGGAGGCCATTATGAACAATCAAGAAATCGTACAGAAGCTATGGAATCTATGCAATGTCTTACGAGACGATGGCATTACCTATCAACAATACGTAACGGAGCTAACCTATTTACTCTTTTTGAAAATGATGAAAGAGAAAGGCGAAGATACAGAAGCGGTTATTCCAGAAGAATATCGATGGGATAAATTAGTCGAAAAAGAAGGAAAGGAATTAAAGAACTTCTATCAGCATCTATTATTAGAGCTAGGAAACAATGAGCACCCGCGCTTGCGTTTAATCTATAGTGATTCCTCCACAAGTATTACAGAACCAAAAAACTTAGAGAAAATCATTAAGTCCATTGATGCTCTTGATTGGTATAGTGCCAAAGAAGAAGGGCTTGGCAATTTATATGAAGGGTTACTTGAAAAAAACGCGAGTGAAACGAAATCAGGTGCAGGGCAATACTTCACACCACGTGTCTTAATTGATGTGATGGTACAATTAGTAGACCCAAAAATTGGTGAACGTTGTAATGACCCAGCGGCTGGTACATTTGGCTTTATGATAGCTGCTGACCAATATTTAAAAAGCAAAACCGATGATTATTTCGATCTTGACCCACAGAAAGCAGAATTTCAAAAGAAAGAAGCATTCAGTGGTATGGAACTTGTCAAAGGGACCCATCGTTTGGCGCTCATGAATGCATTGCTTCACAATATTGAAGGGCGAATGGAAAACGGTGACTCGTTATCAAGTAACGGCAAATGGATGAAAAATTATGATGTGATCTTAACAAACCCTCCTTTTGGAACAAAAAAAGGCGGAGAACGTGTATCACGTGATGATTTAACATTTGAAACATCGAATAAACAATTGAACTTTTTACAGCTCATTTATAATGCCTTAAAAGATAATGGACAAGCACGTGCAGCAGTTGTTCTACCAGATAACGTCTTATTTGAAAGTGGTGTAGGCGCCCAAATTCGTCGGGACTTAATGGACAAGTGTAACTTACACACGATTCTACGCTTGCCAACAGGGATTTTTTATGCGCAAGGTGTAAAAACAAATGTCTTATTCTTCACTCGAGGAAAGACAGATAAAGGCAATACAAAAGACGTCTGGGTATACGATATGCGTACGAATATGCCATCATTCGGTAAACGAAACCAGCTAACAATGGCTCATTTTGAACAGTTTATGAAAGCATATGTAGCAGAAAACCGTGAAGAAATCATAGACGAACGCTGGAATAAATTCAGCCGTGAAGATATCGTCAAAAAGAACGATAGCTTAGACATCGGCCTCATTGCCGATGAATCATTATCCTCCTATGACAACTTACCGGACCCAATTGAATCCGCTGAAGAGGCGATTGCCAAACTACAACAAGCGATGGATTTATTAGGCGAAGTTGTAGAAGAATTACGCGAAACAGAAAAAATCAAGGTGACAAACTAATGGCAAAGAAAAAGAAGACGATGGAAGAGTTGTTGGAAGAGGCATTGGTGCCGGAGGAAGAGCAGCCTTATGAAGTGCCAGGGAATTGGGTTTGGACGAATATCAAAACCATAAATACTACCAAAAAAAGAAGTATTAAACCAAATGAGTTTGATAATGAAGTATTTGAACTATATAGTGTTCCAAGTTACCCTCAAGGAAATCCAGAATTAGTGAAAGGGGAAGAAATAGGCTCTAATAAACAGATTGTTAGCAATGGGGATGTGTTATTGTGCAAGATTAACCCAAGAATTAACCGAGTTTGGATGGTGAATTCAGGTGAAGAACAATATAGGAAAATTGCTTCAACTGAATGGATAGTTATTAAAAATGCTAATGTTCATTCGGACTATTTATTAATGTATTTCAAGTCGCCATACTTTAGAAAGCTGTTAACATCAAATGTTACTGGAGTGGGTGGTTCATTAACAAGAGCAAGACCTAAAGAGATAGAGAATTATACGCTCCCCCTCCCACCCCTCAACGAGCAAAAACGAATTGCTGATAAGGTTGAGCGTCTTTTAAATAAAATTGACGAAGCAAAGCGGTTGATCGAAGAAGCGAAGGAATCGTTTGAACTACGGAGGGCGGCGATTTTGGACAAGGCGTTTCGGGGAGAGTTGACGAGGGAGTGGAGGGAATTAAGGGAACTCCCACAAGTAGAATCAAAACAAGATGGACCATATAAGTTACCACAAGGATGGATTTGGAAAAAGATAGGTGATTTGTTCCATGTACAGATAGGCAGTACACCCAGTCGGAAAAACGATGAGTATTGGGGTGGTGCATTTTCATGGTTAAGTTCAGGAGAGATTCAGTTTAATATTATTAATGATTCACGAGAATATGTTACTGAGAAAGCAATAAATGAATGTAGATTAAAGTTAGCCCCTAAAGGGTCAATTCTTTTTGGAATGATTGGGGAAGGTAAAACAAGAGGGCAAGTGGCTATCTTAGATATTGACTCTTATCATAATCAAAATACTGCTTCAATCTGGGTTTCAGAAACAGAAATAGATAGTGAATATGTATATTATTGGCTGCTATCTCAATATACGAAAAATAGACAGAATAGCGCTGGCAATAACCAACCGGCTTACAACAAATCTCGAGTAAAAGAACTGTTTATACCACTTCCACCGCTTGCTGAAATTAAGGTAATGATACATATAATTAAGGGATTAATGCAAAAAGAAATAAAGGTAAATGAATTACTTGAATTAAATATTACTATGGATAGCATAAAACAATCCATCCTCTCCAAAGCCTTCAAAGGCCAACTAGGAACAAACGATCCAACAGAGGAAAATGCAATCGAGTTATTAAAAGAAGTGCTCCAAGAAAAACTCTAGACTATATTTATTCGAAAGATGAGAAGCTAAACGTTTCTCATCTTTTCTTTTTCATACGACGAATTGTAATATGAAGTGCAACACCTAAAGAAAGACAGCTCATGGAACCCTCGTGTAAGATGTTCGTACCTACACAAACCATCAAGGAGGGCAACATGAGCTGCTACCATCATCTTACCACATTTGATCGTGCCCGTATTGAAACGATGACTCATCTTGGGATGTCTCTTCGTCAGATCGCTAAGAACCTTGGGAGAAGTCCGTCCACGATTTCTCGGGAACGACGCCGAAATGCGAACGGGAAGACGCCTTATCAATCGGAGAACGCCCATGAGATGGCCCAAGAAAGAAGAAGGAAATCGAAACCACATGGGAAATGGTCGCCTGAGCTTGCCGAGTTCATCACAAACAAACTCGATCGTACATGGTCTCCTGAGCAGATTGTCGGACGGTGTTTTTCTCGGACGCTTTCCTTTAAAACGATTTATCGGTGGGTCTATCAAGGGCGTTTACAACGGACAGCGTCTGTGCTGCGTCGTAAAGGGAAAAGCCAAAAACCCTATGAAACCCGGGGGCGCTTCACCGTTGGTACTTCGATTAAGCAGAGGCCTAAAGAGATCCGAAAACGAGAGACATTTGGCCATTGGGAACTAGACACGGTCGTATCGGGTCGTGGAAAAAGCAAAGGCTGCCTAGCGACCTTCATTGAACGAAAGACCCGTTGGTATTGTGCCATCCCCATGCCAGACCGAACGGCCGCCTCGATGGAAGCGGCCATCCGAAAGGTAGAAACCTCTTTGCCTAAAAACGCCTTTCAAACAGCCACCGTAGACCGTGGAAAAGAGTTTGCCTGTTATGGCCCGATCGAAAAATCAGGAGCGATTTCCTTTTATTTTGCCGATCCTTATTCTTCATGGCAAAGAGGCAGTAACGAGAACGGGAATGGCCTCCTGCGAGAGTTCTACCCGAAGGGAACGGATTTTGCTTGCATCGATCCATTTGAATTAGCTAGGAATTTAGCTCTTATCAATGAACGACCAAGAAAATGTTTACAATGGCGAACAGCACACGAGGCTTTTACCCATGAACTGTTGCACTTGAATTGACAATTTATCATACAATAATATAACCTGATACAATAAGGCTTAAATCAGGCTAGAGCTCAGCGTTCTAAGCCGCTGGCTGGAAGTTTTAACAAGCGTAACCCCTGGCACCTATCCTATATGCCAGGGGTTATATCCTTTCCACCCCTCATCTCCCTTCCTTCTCCGTTTTCGGGTCAATCACAACGAAAGGGCGCATCATATCATAGTCTTCATGCTCGAGAATGTGGCAGTGCCACACGAAGTACCCGGAAAACGGCGCAAATCGGGCAATGACGCGAGTGATTTGACCTGCAGGGGCAGTGATTGTGTCTTTCCAGCCTCGCTCATTGATTTTAGGCGGAATGGTCGGCCCAATCAATTCGATTTGGCCATTTTCATTGTACAGCTCAACGTTAAACGCCCGATGGTCCAAGAGTTGAAATTGGACTAAGTGGATATGCATGGGATGGGGGACGTTGGTGACATTAACGAATGACCATATTTCCGTCGTTCCTAAACAAGGTTTTTCCTCAACCGGGTCACTCCATAGTTTATTATTGAGCAAAAGGAGAGGCCTGCCGTACTCGTCCGTCGTCCCAGAAAGCTTTAAGTTTCGTATCCGTTTGACTTCGTTTTGCTGGAGCGACGGGATATAAGATAGGTTTTTAGGAATGATGCTTGTGTCTTCTCCAGATAAGGGGAGAACGACCTGAAACTGCATCACATCCGCTGTGGCGTCAGTGCTTGCATTGTTTTTCAGTGTAATCGTTTGACCTTCGAATTTGCTAAAATCAATGATGACTTCAATCCGTTCGGCTGGACGGATATCGAATGCCTGCAAAGAAACAGTCCTTCTTAACAAACCGCCGTCTGAAGCGATTTGGTAAAAGGGTGCTTCTGAATCAAGGGCTAGCTGGTAGGAACGTGAATTGGATCCATTTAAAATGCGAAATCGGTACTTGCGTGGTTCAACTTGCAAGTAAGGCCAAACTTTTCCGTTTACTAAAATCGTATTGCCGACAAAAAACGGCAAAACCGACGGATTCGGTAAGTTCGGCGCGGGATTGGCTGGCTGGGCTGGGTAGAAGAGAGAGCCGTCGTCGTTAAAAGATCGGTCTTGAATCAGCAATGGAATGTCAAATTCTCCCTTTGGCAAGTTTAACCGTTCTTCTCGTGGGTCACGAATAATGTATAGACCACTCAACCCTGCATATACATTAAGGCGTGTAATTCCCATTGCATGGTCATGGTACCAGAGGGTGGCAGCCCTTTGGTCGTTTGGGTACTCATAAGTTTCTTGTTCAAAAAAAGACCCCACTTCTGCAAAATCCTTTGTAAACCAAGCTTCAGGGTAGCCATCGCTTGCTGGTGTCGTTTCGCTCCCATGCAAATGGACGACGGTGCGGACTTCTGGTTCATGGGCAACGTGGTGAATCGATCGGTCAATCGGAAGGAAGTGGGTATCAGGGAGGTTGTTCATCCATTTGATCCGAGCTGGTTTTCCCCGCATCACTTCAATCGTGGGGCCAGGGAATTGGCCATCATACCCCCATAAGCGAGTCGGGTTTAAATCCCGATGCAGTTTTTGTGAAAACTCCTTCATGTCAATTTCGTAATAATCTCCATCTTTGCTCGTTTTTTTAGGGATTGCTGTTTTCATAATAGGCATAGGGTCGACAAATTTTTCTAATTCCATAAAAATCCGCTCCTGTCATGTAGGTAGTGGTATATGGAATGTTCAAATTGACTGTTTTGCTTGGGCGCTTTCACTAAATAGGAAAAGCGTTTTTTCTTAAAAACGCAAAATCCGAAGAACGGATTCGGGCAATTAGGCCTTGTATTTCCTGCGCAATGTCCACAACTGATAAAGCATTAACAATGTAGCCCATCCAGTTAAATAGCTCAAAATCGTCCAGCCGACTTTTAAGTAAGGTGCTGACAAAGCAACCACTTTGGAGCTAGTGAAAAAATCTCTGAAATAGAACGCCGCAAAAACGATTAAGGCAAATAAAATGAGAAGAATAAACCACCATTCGAACAGTTTGCTCCGTGTCTGGCCTTTCTCGGCGTTGTATTGATTATGCCAGCCGTCTTTTTTGTTTTTGGAAAGCTTGTCTAGCCAAATATGAATAAAAATCGATAATTTCACCCATAAATAAATTTCAGCACTTATGACCGTTCCAGAAAGCATGACATCGATTGGCCTTCTCATTGGCGTTTTTACTGCCAAAATCAAATTAAGGAGAGAGGCGACTGCTATAGGGATGACCCAAATCCAATTCCAGGTGAACTGAGCAGTAATAAGGGAAGTAGCAAGCAAAACGACCAACAAGATCCGAATCGTCAAATCGAGCAATGATCTAAACTGCGCCCTCCAAATCCGCCATCGATGCTTTGTTTTTATGTCCAATTCGCTGTTCGTAAGCAAATCGATTGTGCCAGAATCCCATTTGTATCGTTGCTGGCGGAATGTGTGGTACGTTTTCATCGAGTCAACAAAACAGCGAGCGCTTGGGCTAATCAGCGTTTTCCATTTAGCTTTTTGCAGCTGCCAAGTTAATAGCATATCTTCGACGTCACTATCATCTTGCCACGGTCCGTCTAGATTGTTTCGGTTCACAATATCATGGAGTGCCTCTGGCCGAAAGAGCGTCGCTTGCCCGCCTAATACGTAAGTGCTGCCCCCGTTATATTGCAATGTTAAAAGCCAACTGGCCATATCTTGTTTTTGTTGGTGCGTCCACCATCTAGTAAAGGGGTTCCCATACTGGCCGCTAGCGATTTTTTCTTCATAGTATGGATCGTCCAAAGAAAGTTCTTTTAGCTTTTTAGGCATTCTTATCGTGTACTTGGCCATTACCCCGCCAATATTTCGGGCACTCATTAAGCCTTCCCACAGGTGTAAAAGCGCTCCAGGTGCCATTCTGCTATCTGCATCCATTCCTAAAATAGCCTTTACCGATTTATTGTAAAGTTGTTGGTACGGACTTAAGTTGGATGCGTGAATGTCTAATAAATCGCCATACAAGCTTTTCCAAGCAGTGTTCAATGCTCCGACTTTTCGCTTCTTGTTGTTTCTCGTTTTTAGCACGATCATTTGCAAATCGAGCTCTTGCCCGCAATGTAAGGCAACTTCTGCCGTGCGATCTGTGCAGTTATCGGCAATGACGATCACATCAAGGTCAACTCCGGTCGGCAATTGCTGGTCTGCTAACCCTTCTAAACAATCGCGAATCGATTGTTCTTCATTATGTGCTGGAATGAAGGCAACGATTCTCGGTTTCATAAACGCATTTTTTGTAACTGGAAGTAAATGTTCTGTTTTCAATCCTATACCCCCGTTGCTCCGTTTTCCGTATATGCTTGTTTGATGTTTATGATCGACACGTAGTTAAAAATAACTATACTTAAAAATAGATTGGTTCTACTGCTGCAATAAGCGATCTTTTCGCTCTATTAAAAAGGTAATTCATTTCTTGGCAGAAAACAGATGGAATTTCTTTAGTCGAATAGATGGGGGGAGAGGCATTCATTATGCTTAGGGGAAAGGTTAAACAGAAAATGGCAACGAAAAAACGCCTTATGTAAGTGAGGCGTTTTTTGGCGGGTGAACAAGCGTGTCCACTTGGTATAAGAGTCGATCGAAATTTCCATCAACCTGGGTATCATCATAAAAAAGGAGCGTCCAGCCTTTTCTTTCAAGGTACCTAGCGATTTTCCGCTCTTGTGTGAGAGTGGTGTTGCGCATCAGCGCTACGCGGTAAGGAACGAGGGCAACATCAATCGACAGATGGTCAATTGCGTATTCTGGGGAAGCATAATATCCTCTCTGCTGCAACGCTCTACATAGTTGGCGTTCCGGCTCATTTGGACATTGCTCCCAATGGTTCGTGACAAGCACAAGGGATGGTCTGTGCCGGTCTGTTAAAATTTTGGCCAGGAATGGCAGTTTGACAAGCGTTTTCTTTACGCGCTTATAAAAGAAATTCATGTAAACACCCCCTTTTTTTACTATCCCCGGTTTTCCGATTTTTATAGCCTTTTTCAGCAAAAAAAATAAAAAAACAAAAAACGCGTCCTGTTCACATTGGAAGCGCATTCACCGAAATTTTCGATCTTTTTATGATAAAAAACGGTTGACCGCAAAACAGAAGAAGCGTATAGTAAATTGCAATAATAGTTTAATAAAAACAGATGTCTTTCTCGAAAGGAACCCCTTTTGGGAAGCAAGAGAAAACGGGAATTTAAAGAGTAGAGAGACTGAGTGAACTGGGGAGCGATTCGATGAGAAGCAACATGATTAAAAAAGGGATCGATCGAGCGCCTCACCGAAGCCTTTTGCGGGCTGCCGGCGTAAAAGAAGAGGATATGGATAAGCCGTTTATCGGCGTCTGCAACTCCTATATTGACATCATCCCAGGGCATATGCATTTAAATAAATTTGCAGAAGTGGCGAAAGAAGCCATTATTGAAGCCGGAGGCATTCCGTTTGAATTCAATACAATCGGCGTAGATGACGGGATTGCGATGGGTCACATCGGCATGCGATATTCGCTGCCAAGCAGGGAAATTATATGTGACGCTGCCGAAACGGTCATCAATGCCCACTGGTTTGACGGCGTCTTCTATATACCGAATTGCGACAAAATTACGCCAGGAATGCTGATGGCGGCTGTACGCACAAACGTGCCTGCGGTCTTTGTCTCCGGTGGTCCGATGGAAGCAGGCCGTACTAAAGATGGAAAAAGCCTTTCACTCGTATCCGTATTTGAAGGAGTAGGCGCATTTTCGTCAGGAAAAATGACAAGGGAAGAGCTGCTTGAAATTGAACAGTTAGCTTGCCCAACTTGCGGATCTTGTTCTGGAATGTTTACAGCCAATTCAATGAATTCGCTTATGGAAATGCTTGGTCTGGCTCTTCCAGGAAACGGAACGCTTGTCGCTACATCTACGGAACGTCATAACTTGATTAAAGATGCAGCGAAGCATTTAATTAATTTGATTGAAAAAGATATTCGCCCACGCGACATCGTTACCGAAGAAACAATTGACGATGCCTTTGCCCTTGATATGGCAATGGGTGGATCTACCAATACAGTGCTCCATACATTGGCCATTGCCAATGAAGCCGAAATCGACTATGATTTGACACGTATCAACGAAGTGGCTGAGCGAGTGCCTTACCTTTGCAAAATTAGCCCTGCCTCTGATTACTCGATGGACGACGTCCATAAGGCGGGCGGTGTAGCGGCGATCATGAAAGAGCTGATTGAAATGGGAGCGGTCAAAGGCGACCGGATTACCATTACAGGAAAATCACTCTATGAAAATGTCGCCCATGCTCAAATAACAAATACCGATGTGATTCGCACGAAAGAGACTGCGTATAGTCCAGTCGGAGGTCTTTCAATCCTTTACGGAAATTTGGCCCCTGACGGCGCTGTCATTAAAGTAGGTGCAGTGGACCCTTCGATTAAAACATTTACTGGGGAAGCGATCGTGTTTAATTCCCAAGAAGAAGCGCAAGAGCAAATTAATAACGGCGTTGTGAAAGAAGGGCAAGTTGTTGTTATCCGTTATGAAGGCCCTAAAGGCGGTCCTGGAATGCCAGAAATGCTGGCACCGACTTCAGCCATTCAAGGCAGAGGGCTTGGCACCAAAGTCGCACTCATTACGGACGGCCGTTTTTCCGGCGCTTCACGAGGAATTTCAATCGGGCATATTTCGCCGGAAGCAGCAGAAGGCGGGCCAATCGCCTTCGTGGAAAATGGCGACATCATCAAAATTGATTTAATCGAACGCACAATTGAATGGGAAATAAGCGATGAAGAGTTAGCAAAACGCCGTGAAGGATGGACAGAACCGGAACCAAAAGTCAAAAAAGGCTATTTGGCTCGTTACTCAAAACTTGTTACTTCAGCTAATACAGGCGGCGTTATGAAAATCTAATCACGATAACACGATGAAGAGGAAAGTAATTTTTGCTTTATCTACAGAGAGCCGTTGGTTGCTGGAAAACGGTGTTAAAGCTTAAATGAAACTCACCTCTGAGTGCGTCTCTGAACATTGTAGTAAGAGCGCCGGATGCTGTGAAGGCATTCGTTATAAAAACTGCGAGCTAGATTACGGCTTGCTTGAGGCTAACCATTGTTAGCGAAAAAGGGTGGTACCGCGTGAAGACTTTCTCGCCCCTTGCTGGATCTCAGCATGGGCGCGCAGAAAGTCTTTTTTGTTGGCGGAAAACAATAAATAGAAAATCAAAACTAAGGGAGGCGCGAGAGACATGATCCATTCCAATGAAGCGGCAACGCCACAAGCCGCTGAAAACAAACAGGCTGTTTGCACAGGTTCTGAGATTTTATTAAAAGCACTTGCCAGCGAAGGAGTCGAAGTCATTTTTGGCTATCCAGGCGGAGCGATTTTACCAACATACGATGAGATTTATAAATTAGGAATGAACCATATTCTAGCTCGCCATGAGCAAGGCGCGATTCATGCAGCTGAAGGGTATGCGCGCATTACCCAAAAGCCAGGTGTCTGCATCGTCACTTCGGGGCCAGGAGCGACAAATGTCGTTACAGGCATTGCGGATGCGATGATGGATTCGCTGCCGATGGTCGTCATCACCGGCCAAGTGGCTACAAAGGTGATTGGTACCGATGCTTTTCAGGAAGCCGATATGCTTGGCATTACAATGCCGATCACGAAGCATAATTTTCAAATCCGTTCCATTGATGAGCTGGCGCAAACAGTTAAAGAAGCGTTTCACATCGCTGTTAGCGGGCGGCCGGGACCAGTGTTGATTGATTTGCCGAAAGATATTTCGGAAAAACTGGGAATCTTTGATTATGAGGAACCTGTCCACTTGCCTGGCTACCAACCAACCGTTAAACCGAATAAGCAGCAAATTCGCAAGCTTCTGGATAAGTTTAAAGAAGCGAAGCGGCCAGTACTGCTTGTCGGCGCCGGTGTCCTTCACGCACAAGCAAGTGAGGAATTAACCGCATTTGCCCGTAAATTTCAAATTCCTGTTGCCCAAACACTGCTTGGACTAGGCGCTTTTCCTGGCGAAGAGGAATTGCATCTCGGGATGGCTGGCATGCATGGAACATATGCTGCAAACATGGCGCTCCACAAATCAGACTTTTTGATCAACATTGGCTCTCGTTTTGATGATAGATTAACTGGTGCCCTTGAACATTTTGCTCCGGAGGCATGCATTGCCCATATCGACATTGATCCAGCTGAAATTGGCAAAAATGTTCATGTCGAAATTCCGGTAGTAGGGGATGCAAAAGAAGCGTTAGCGATGTTACTGAAAGGAAGCGGGGCTATCGCCGAGCACGACGAGTGGCGCAAGCAAGTTAGCGACTGGAAACGAGATTATCCACTATGGTTTCATCGCGACGGGGAGGTTATTAAGCCACAGGAGCTGATCCAAAAACTGTATGAACATACAAAGGGTGAAGCCATTGTTACGACGGACGTCGGCCAGCATCAAATGTGGACGGCGCAACATTTTAAGTTTAACAAACCAAATCGCTGGATTACATCAGGTGGCCTTGGCACAATGGGATTCGGGTTTCCAGCGGCAATTGGGGCGCAAATTGCTGAACCTGAATTGCCGGTATTGGCGATTACTGGTGACGCAGGCTTTCAGATGACACTTCAAGAAATGTCGATTTTGCAAGAACTAGATTTGCCAGTCAAAATTGTGATTGTCAACAATGCTTCCCTTGGAATGGTACGGCAATGGCAACAACGTTTTCATGGCGAGCGCTATTCCCATTCGCTTTTCCCAATCCAGCCTAACTTTGCTAAGCTCGCTGAAGCTTATAACATTAAAGCGGTAAAGGTCGACAAACTGTCAATGCTGGACGAAGCGATCGCTGAAACATTGGCCCATTCCGGTCCGGTATTGTTGGAAGTGTGTGTCGCCAAAGAAGAAAACGTCTACCCGATGGTTTGCCCAGGCACAGGTCACCACTGTATGGAAGGAGTAGAGCCATCATGAAACGGACGATCACCGTTCTAGTTAACAACAAATCAGGCGTGCTAAACCGCATGACAGGCTTGTTTGCAAGAAGGCAGTACAACATTGACAGCATCACAGTCGGTGTAACAGAAAATCCAACGATTTCGCGAATGACATTTGTGGTTATTGTCGACTCAATGGAAAACGTCGAGCAAATGATAAAGCAACTTCATAAACAAGTCGACGTGTTAAAGATTAAAGACATTACCGATGAAGCGATTGTCGAGCGTGAACTTGCCCTTGTCCGCATAGGAGCCACGCCCCAACAACGGGGCGAAATTGCCTCTCTTGCTGAAACATTCCGGGCGCAAGCAGTCGATATCGGCAAAGAGTCGATGACATTGCAAATTACTGGGAATAACGAAAAAATTGAAGCCTTTATTGAATTAGTCAAACCATATGGCATCCAAGAACTGGCCCGTACTGGGGTGACAGCTGTCAATCGCAGCTCTAAAATTAGCACCGATACATCAAGACTAACGCTGATTAATTAGCGAGTCCATATAAAAACAATTGAAGGGGAGATTGAATCATGGCAAAAGTATATTATAACGGAGATGTAAATGAACAAGTACTAGAAGGGAAAACGGTTGCCATCGTTGGTTATGGCTCCCAAGGCCATGCACACGCACAAAATTTGCGCGAATCAGGAGTGGACGTCATTATCGGATTGCGTCCAGGAAAATCATGGGATAAAGCAACGGAAGATGGGTTTTCTGTCTACTCTGTCCGCGAGGCTTCAGCAAAAGCAGACATCATCATGATTCTTTCTCCAGACGAACATCAGCCGGCGATCTACAAAGAATCGATTGAACCAGAATTGACGGCTGGCAAAGCGCTTGTATTCGCACACGGCTTTAATATCCACTTTAACCAAATCGTACCGCCTGAACATGTTGACGTCTTTCTAGCGGCGCCAAAAGGGCCTGGCCACCTTGTCCGCCGTACGTATACAGAAGGCGCTGGCGTTCCAGCACTAATTGCTGTCTACCAAGACGCGACAGGGCAAGCGAAGGACATTGCACTTGCTTATGCAAAACAAATTGGCGCTGCCCGTGCAGGGGTGCTTGAAACAACGTTTAAAGAAGAAACCGAAACAGACTTGTTTGGGGAGCAAGCGGTACTATGTGGCGGAACTTCCGCATTGGTCAAAGCAGGGTTTGAGACGCTTGTTGAAGCAGGTTATCAGCCGGAAATCGCTTACTTTGAATGTTTGCATGAATTAAAGCTGATCGTTGACCTTATGTATGAAGGCGGCCTTGAGTACATGCGTTATTCGATTTCTGATACAGCGCAGTGGGGCGATTTCCAAGCTGGACCGCGCATCGTGACAGACGAAACAAAAGCAGCAATGAAAGAGATTTTAAGCGACATCCAAAAAGGCAAGTTTGCGAAAGGCTGGATTTTGGAAAACAAACTGAACCGTCCTGAGTATAACGCCATTAACGAAGCGGAGAAAAATCACCCTCTTGAAGTAGTTGGCCGCGAATTACGGGAAATGATGCCATTTGTGAAAGCATCCAAATCCAAGGGAGTGGTCGCGAATGCGAAAAATTAACGTGTTTGATACGTCGCTGCGCGATGGAGAACAAATGCCTGGTATCGCTTTGACTGTGAAAGAGAAGTTAGAAATTGCCCGGCAATTGGAACGTCTAGGTGTGGACATTATTGAGGCTGGTTTTCCAGCCTCCTCACCTGGCGATTTTCAAGCAGTCAAGGAAATTGCTGAAACGGTAAAAGGTTCATCCATTACCGGTCTTGCTCGGGCCAAGAAAAGCGATATTGACTCGGCTTGGGAGGCGTTAAAATCAAGCGCTGAGCCAAGAGTGCACGTCTTTCTGGCGACATCGCCGATTCATATGGAGCATAAACTTAAACTGACTCCAGATCAAGTAGTGGAGCGGGCGGTAGAAAGCGTTCGTTACGCAGCGAAAAAATTTCCCCACGTCCAGTTTTCGGCAGAGGATGCAAACCGTTCAGAATGGCCGTTCTTAAAACGAATTATTGAAGCGGCGATTGATGCAGGCGCTTCTGTCATTAATCTTCCTGATACAGTTGGGTATAGAACCCCAGAAGAAATATCGAAATTGTTTGAATTTGTAACCGAAAATGTCAAAAACATCGACCGTGCCATTTTATCAACTCATAACCATGACGACCTTGGCATGGGTGTAGCCAATTCACTTGCCGCTATTTCTGCGGGGGCGGGCCAAGTAGAGTGTACAATCAATGGCATTGGCGAACGTGCTGGAAACGCGGCGCTAGAAGAAATCGCCGTTGCTTTGCAAATTCGTTCTGATTATTACCAGGCGAAAACAGGGCTAAAACTATCAGAACTAAAGCGTACAAGCGCCCTTGTCAGCAGGCTAACGTCGATGAATGTTCCTGGAAATAAAGCGGTTGTAGGAGCGAACGCGTTTGCTCATGAGTCAGGCATCCACCAAGACGGAATGCTCAAAAACAAAGAAACCTATGAAATCATTACGCCTGAACTTGTCGGCGCCACTTCTTCATTGCCTTTAGGGAAACATTCTGGCCGTCATGCATTTAAAACAAAGTTGAATGAATTAGGTTTTTCTGGCTCTGACGAAAAGCTACAAACGATTTTCGTCGCGTTTAAACAACTTTGCGATAAGAAAAAAGAAGTGACCGAAGATGATTTGTATGCATTGATTGCTGATGCAACCGATGATCAAGATAGCACAGCTTATGAACTAACGGCGCTGCAAGTCACGTATGGAATGAACCACGTACCAACGGCCACGATTCGCCTTAAGAAACAGGATGACAGCGAAATTGAAGAAGCAGGGACTGGTTCTGGAAGCGTCGAAGCAATCTACAATACATTGGCAAAAATGACTGGTGGCAATTACAGCCTAGCTGATTACCGAATCCAGTCGGTAAATGGCGGAGAAGATGCGTTAGCGGAAGTTCATGTACGCATCAAAGCAGACGATTTTGAACAAAGCGGACGGGGCGTGGCACATGATGTGTTAGAGGCATCGGCAAAAGCGTATTTGCACGCTGTTAACCGCGTGATAGCCCGGAAGCATTATGCAAAACGGGAAATGGCGAAGGTGGAAAGCTAAGGAGGAGACAATGGAAAAACAAATATTGCTTTTACCTGGTGACGGCATTGGTCCGGAAATTATTGCCGAAACGAAACGGGTGTTAGAAGAAATTGCACGGATGTATCGCCATACATTTCGGTTTATTGAAGGGCGAATTGGCGGTGATGCTATTGACGCAACTGGCAGCCCCCTTCCTGAGGAGACGCTGGGTCTTGCCAAAGGTAGCGACGCAATTTTGCTTGGCGCAGTCGGCGGACCAAAGTGGGACGGCAATCCCCCTGAAAAACGGCCAGAAAAAGGGCTGCTGCAAATACGCAAAGCACTGGGCCTTTACGCCAACCTTCGCCCTGTCCGTGTACTGGAACCGTTAATGGGTGCATCCACCTTAAAAGAGGAAGTGTTGGCCGACGTTGATTTGTTGATTGTACGGGAGTTAACAGGCGGGCTTTATTTTGGCGAGCCACGTGAACGGCGACAAATCAATGGAGAAGACGGAGCAGTGGATACGCTCCTTTATACAAGGGGTGAAATCGAGCGGATTTTGCACCAAGCGTTTCAATTTGCAAGAACGCGCAAGAAACGTGTCGTCTCTGTTGACAAGGCGAATGTCTTAGAGTCGAGCAGGTTATGGCGGGAAATTGCTGATGAAGTAGCCCGTGAGTATCCAGACGTCACGCTTTCGCACATGCTTGTCGATAATGCGGCGATGCAGCTTATTCGCGATCCAAGGCAGTTTGACGTCATTGTAACGGAAAATTTGTTTGGCGATATTTTGAGTGATGAAGCTTCGATGATTACTGGATCCTTGGGCTTATTGCCATCGGCGAGCATGAATACGTCAAAAGTCGGCTTATTTGAACCTGTTCACGGTTCTGCTCCTGACATAGCAGGGACGGGGGCGGCCAATCCGCTAGCGACGATTTTGTCAGCAGCGATGATGCTGCAATATAGTTTTGGGTTAGCGGACGAGGCAAAAGCAATCGAAGTCGCAGTCGACCGTGTGCTCGCTCAAGGAGTACGGACGAAGGACATCGCAAAAGCAAGCGAAAACGCTGTTTCGACAACGGCAATAACAAATGCGGTTATTGAGGCGCTTGCTCTTAAAAGTGCCTCAAGCTGCTAAAAAAAGAGGGAGCGTTATGGCGAAAACAATTATCGAAAAAATATGGGAATCACATACCGTTGTGGAAGAAGAAGGTAAACCTAATTTGCTTTATGTTGATTTGCATATGGTGCATGAAGTCACATCCCCACAAGCATTTGAAGGGTTGCGACTTGCAGGAAGAACAGTGAGGCGGCCAGATAAAACATTTGCTACGATGGACCATAATGTCCCGACGGTGAATCGTTACGACATTCGCGATCAAATCGCGCGCACGCAAATGGAGACACTTGCTGCTAACTGCAAGCAATTTGGAATTGAGATGGTTGATTTAGACCACCCGGAAAACGGAATTGTCCATGTTATTGGACCAGAACTGGGCTTGACTCAGCCAGGGCATGTGATCGTCTGTGGCGACAGCCATACATCGACCCATGGCGCATTTGGCGCTATTGCGTTTGGAATTGGCACAAGCGAGGTCGAGCATGTGTTGGCCACACAAACAATTTGGCAATCAAAGCCGAAAACGCTCGAGGTCCATATTTCTGGGCGTCTGAATGAAGGCATATCTGCCAAAGATGTGATTTTGGCCATCATTGCAAAGTTTGGCGTCGATATTGGCACAGGCAGCATCATTGAATTTACTGGAGAAGCTATTCGCGGTATGACAATGGAAGAACGGATGACGATTTGCAATATGTCGATTGAGGCAGGTGCGAAAGCAGGTTTGATTTCCCCTGACCAAGTAACGTTCGATTATTTGCAAGGCAGAGCAAACGTTCCGAAAGGCAAGGAGTACGACGAGATTGTCGAGAAATGGGCCCGATTGGCAACCGATCCAGGAGCAACCTATGATCGCTCAGTGACGATTGATGCAGCGGAAATTGAACCGATGGTGACATGGGGAACCAATCCTGGCCAAGGGGCAGGGATTTCAAAAGCTGTACCACGGCTTGAGGATGCGAAATCGGAAGTAGAACGGCGCGCAATTAGCCAAGCGCTTGATTACATGGACATCAAACCAGGCATGCCTTTGAGCGAGATTGAAATCCAACATGTGTTTATTGGGTCATGTACCAATTCGCGCTTGAGCGATTTAAGGGCAGCGGCAGCCGTTATTAACGGGCGGAAAGTAGCGCCTGGAGTCCGTGCCCTTATTGTCCCTGGCTCCCAGCGTGTCAAAAAGCGTGCTGAGGAAGAAGGGTTGGATCAAGTCTTTAAAGAAGCGGGATTTGAATGGCGTGATTCAGGTTGTAGCATGTGTTTGAGCATGAACCCAGACGTTGTTCCTGAAGGGGAACGTTGTGCCTCGACTTCCAACCGAAACTTTGAAGGCAGGCAAGGAAAGGGAGCGCGCACCCATTTGGTTAGCCCGGCAATGGCAGCAGCAGCAGCGATCGCTGGTCGGTTTGTAGACGTCCGCAAAATGGTAAAAGCAGGTGAGTGTTAATGGAACCGATTCAAGTTCATAAAGGCAAAGCAGTTGTTTTAGACCGCGTCAATATTGATACAGACCAAATTATCCCGAAACAATTTTTAAAGCGAGTAGAGCGCACGGGCTTCGGCCAATATTTGTTTTACGATTGGCGTTTTCAAGCAGATGGTGCAGATAACCCAGCATTTGAGCTTAATCAGCCAGAAGCAAAAGGGGCAAGCATTTTAATTACCGGCCATAATTTTGGCTGCGGCTCTTCCCGGGAACATGCACCGTGGGCTTTGTATGATTACGGTTTCCGCGTCATTATAGCACCAAGTTTTGCCGATATCTTCTATAATAATTGCGTAAAAAACGGCTTGTTGCCGATCCGCCTTTCGCCTGAAGAAACTGAATTGTGGATGGAACGGGCGAAAGAAAGCCAACAAGAGATTACGGTCGATTTAGGTGAACAGCTCATTAAGCAAAATGGGCTAGAAACCAAGTTTGAAATGGACTCGTATTGGAAGCAAATGCTCTACAACGGCTGGGATGAAATTAGCCTGACCCTTCAATATGAAGAAGCAATTGCTAAATACGAGCACCGCCAGTCAGCAGTCAATAAATAAAAGCAACCAAAACGCGTGCTAGACGAGGCGTGGAGCAAGAGAAGCGCGAGGGACGGAGCTCTGTTCCATACAGAGTCCATTCACTAGGGCTTTCTCCTATGTAGTGTTTGTCTAGAGTCTGTGAAAGTCCCCTTTTGGGGGCTTTCTTTGATTAAGTTTGATTTAAAAGGGAATAGGGAAGGAATAGCGAATAGGAGTACATGGGGATTTGTATAAGATAGAGGAGCCGTGATACATTAAAGGAATCGGGCAGAAAGCGGGCGATTGCATTGACGAATGAACATCACCACGAACCACAAAACATCATCCTTTTTCCAGGAGTTGTGAAACGGCTTGTAGAGGAAGGCATGGATGAATTAAAACGAAAAAATGGCCAAAAAGCGCTCCAGCTTTTTTCACAAGCGGAAACGTATGAGCCGACGAGCGCCCAAGCTCGTTTTGGCGTAGTACTAAGTTTGATTGAGTTAAATCGTCAAGAGGAAGCGGTAGAAAAAACAAAAGCACTATTACACGAAGGCATTGGCGATTACTACGAAACGCTGCAAGTCCATGTGTCTTTGCTTGTACAGCTGTCGCGTTATGAGGAAGTCGTCCACTTGTTGGAAACAGTTCTCAGCGAAAACCGGCTGCCATCTGAACATGCAGAAACCTTTTATGAACTTCTCCATTTCAGTAGGCAAATGTCGAGCTCACAAGCATATGACGCCTCTCTCTTAGATGAAGAACATAAAAAAGAAACAGAGTTGGAGTTGCGTGCTGGCCTTCATGCAACGAATGAGCCAGCAAAATGGAAAGCATTGCAAACGGTGAAGCAGCTCAATGTGAAGGCGTTACTGAAAGACGTACGCGAGTTAGCAGCCGATGAAAACGCCAAGGCACTTATGCGCACGTATGCCCTTGTACTCTTGCATGATTGGAATGATCGGATGCCGATCGTCATTAAGAAGGAAGAGCGGAGCATGGAAGTGCAACCAGCCGAATTGTCGATACCAGGAGAACGGGACATAGACAAAGCGATTCGTCAAGCTTTGGAAGAACAACTTGAACAGGAAGACCCGGTGCTTTTGCAAATGGCAAGACAGCTACACCATACATACTTATTGATCACGTATCCTTTCTTACCAGATCCGCCGAATCCAAAAGCATGGGCATGTGCTTTCCATTTAGTTGCTGCTGAACAGCTTGGCTTAGAAACAGATGAAGAGGACATGGTTGATTGTTATGGCTGCAAACGGTTTGATGTGCTATGTGCTTCAAATGAAATCGAAGCGTTGGAAAAGGATATTCTCCTTGAGTCGCAAGATCAAAACCAATGGTTCCATACATAAGATTTTAGTAAGCAACTGATTGAAAGATGGCGCCTTTATGTTATAATGGAATGGTTGTCAAAAACGTGAGAAATGATTTTGCTATTTTAGTGCTGGAGGGAATAAGAACATGTCTGCAAAATGGGAAAAAACAGAAGATAACACAGGCGTCTTAACAATTGAAGTCGAAGCAGATAAAGTCAATGATGCTTTAGATAAAGCGTTTAAAAAAGTGGTACAGAAAGTGAATGTCCCTGGTTTTCGTAAAGGAAAAGTGCCTCGTGGCCTATTTGAAAAACAGTTTGGCGTTGAATCGCTTTACCAAGACGCGATTGACATTCTGTTGCCAGAAGCTTACGCAAACGCTGTCGATGAAACAGGCATCTATCCTGTAGATCGGCCTGAAATCGATGTAGAAAGCATTGGCAAAAACGAACCGCTTATCGTTAAAGCTACCGTTACAGTAAAGCCTGAAGTCAAGCTTGGTGATTACAAAGGCCTTGAAGTGGAAGTGCCGAGCACAGACGTAACCGATGAGGATGTAGAAGCTGAGCTTAAAAAGCTACAAGAACAACATGCAGAACTCATTGTTATTGAAGATGGTGAAATCACAAATGGCGATACAGCTGTCATTGATTTTGCTGGCTATGTAGATGGAGAAGCATTTGAAGGCGGCACGGCTGAGAATTATTCATTGGAAATCGGCTCAAATTCCTTTATCCCTGGATTTGAAGAACAGCTTGTCGGCTTGAAAGCAGGGGAAGAAAAAGATGTCGAAGTCACATTCCCAGAAGAATACCACGCAGAAGAACTTGCAGGAAAGCCTGCGACATTCAAAGTGAAAGTGCATGACATTAAGCGCAAAGAGTTGCCTGAACTTGATGATGAGTTTGCAAAAGATGTGAATGAGAAAGTAGAAACATTGGACGAACTAAAGAACGAATTGCGTTCTACATTGGAAGAGCAAAAGAAAACGGCTTCTGAAAATGCCGTCCGTGATTCACTGCTTGAAAAAGCTGCTGAACAAGCAGACATCAATGTGCCAGAAGCGATGATCGAAACGGAAACAGACCGTATGTTGCAAGAATTTGGTCAGCGTCTACAAGCGCAAGGAATGAACTTGGATATGTACTTCCAGTTCTCTGGGCAAACGGAAGAAGACATGCGCAATCAATTTAAAGAGGATGCTGAAAAGCGCGTTCGTGTAAACTTGACACTCGAAGCAATTGCAGAAGCGGAAAATGTCGAAGTAAGCGAAGAAGAGATTGAAGAAGAATTCCAAAAAATGGCTGATATGTACCAGCGTTCAGTGGAGGAAATCAAAGCATTGCTCGCTGCCCAAGGCGGCACAGACAATGTAAAAGGCGATCTGAAACTGCGCAAAGCGATTGACGTGCTTGTCGATAACAGCAAAGAAGTAACAACAGAATCATAAGGGCGGCACGAGCCTCATACTGCCTTTGTATGTGAACTTGGCATGGAATTGTTCCATGCCTTTCTCCATATTTTTAGTATGTTCTGTTCCGATATTGAACATGCTGGAACTAGGCAAATTTTAAAGGGTTTTTGCATCGTTTGCTTGAATAGTATTATAATGTGGCGAAGGGAGTGATCAATTCCTTTTTAAGTCCACAATTAAGTCAAATGGCAAAATACGTACATAAAAAGCATTTTTCTAGAGTGTTAACGGCGGATATGCTACAATGATTTGACGTTAATGATTTTCTTTGTTTGAGCTCCTCAAGCAACAGAAAACAATATCCTGTAAGGGGTGAGGGCATGTTTAAATTTAACGAAGAAAAAGGCCAATTAAAATGTTCGTTTTGTGGAAAAACTCAGGATCAAGTTCGAAAGCTCGTAGCTGGCCCTGGTGTGTATATATGTGATGAGTGCATTGAACTGTGCACAGAAATTGTAGAAGAAGAATTAGGCACAGATGAAGAAGTAGAAATTGAAGAAATCCCAAAGCCTAATGAAATTTGCTCTATTTTGGATGACTATGTCATTGGACAAAGAGAGGCAAAAAAATCCCTTTCTGTAGCGGTTTATAACCATTACAAACGGATTAATTCCATGTCTAGGTCTGAAGATGTAGAGCTTTCAAAAAGCAATATCACCTTAATCGGGCCAACAGGAAGCGGGAAAACGTTGCTCGCACAAACGCTAGCGCGGATTTTGAATGTTCCGTTCGCGATTGCGGACGCCACCTCGCTTACCGAAGCCGGTTATGTCGGGGAAGACGTAGAAAACATTTTGCTAAAGCTGATCCAAGCGGCCGATTATGATGTGGAAAAGGCTGAAAAAGGCATTATTTACATCGATGAAATTGACAAAGTTGCACGCAAGTCAGAAAACCCATCGATTACACGGGATGTCTCTGGTGAAGGGGTACAACAAGCATTGCTTAAAATTCTAGAGGGAACAACGGCAAGCGTCCCTCCTCAAGGCGGCCGCAAGCATCCACACCAAGAATTTATTCAAATTGATACAACCAATGTCCTCTTTATTTGTGGAGGGGCGTTTGATGGGATCGAACAAATCATTAAACGGCGCCTTGGAAAGAAAGTAATTGGTTTTGGTACCGACGATGCCAAGCAAGATGATTTGAAGCCAGGTGAATATTTATCAAAAGTGCTTCCAGAAGATTTGCTGCGCTTTGGCTTAATCCCAGAGTTTATTGGTCGTTTGCCAATCATTTCAAGCTTGTCGCCGCTTGACACAGATGCGCTCGTTGAAATTTTGACAAAGCCAAAAAATGCGCTTGTTAAGCAGTATCAAAAACTTCTAGAGCTTGATGACGTGGAGCTTGAATTTACCGAAGACGCGTTGCGAGAAATTGCCAATAAAGCAATTGAACGTAAAACAGGCGCTCGCGGGCTTCGCTCCATTATTGAAGGCATCATGCTCGACGTTATGTTTGATTTGCCGTCACGAGAAGATGCAGTCAAATGCATCATCCATGGTGCATGTGTGACGGATGACGCACCGCCGATTTTAAAATCAGCAGACGGCACTGAACTAACATTGGATAAACCGAAAGAAAGCGCATAGCAAGCCCCCCTCCGGCAGTTTGCCGGAGGGTTTTTACGCTTCCTTCCTCTAAAGATGCAATTGAAATTGGAAAAAATGAGCGTGTTGTTTTTCGGTTAACGAAAACGCTCTAGGAAATACTAACAGCATCATTCATCTATTAGGGAGGAAGGAAATTATGGGCTTTGCAACCATTGCCTTGTTTGTACAACTGTTTTTTGGAATCATCATTGGTGTTTACTTTTGGAATTTGTTAAAAAGCCAACGTAGCCAAAAAACATATCTTGATAAAGAATCGAAAGTGGAATTGGAGAAAATGAAGAGGCTTCGTGACATTCGCTTGACAGAGCCCCTCGCTGAAAAAGTGAGACCTAAGCATTTGTCGGAAGTGGTTGGTCAGGAAGATGGGTTAAAAACGCTTCGTATGGCGCTATGCGGGCCAAACCCCCAGCATGTAATCATTTATGGTCCTCCAGGGGTCGGGAAAACAGCAGCAGCGCGCTTAGTTCTTGACGAGGCGAAACGCCAAGCAGACTCGCCGTTTCGCTCAACTGCTGCTTTTGTTGAATTGGATGGTGCGACGTCCCGTTTTGATGAACGAGGCATTGCTGATCCTCTTATTGGTTCTGTACACGACCCGATATACCAAGGGGCGGGCTCAATGGGACAAGCTGGCATCCCTCAACCAAAGCCAGGGGCTGTTACAAAAGCACACGGCGGTATTTTGTTTATCGATGAAATCGGCGAACTTCATACAATCCAGCAGAATAAGCTGTTAAAGGTGCTTGAGGATCGAAAAGTGTTTTTAGAGAGCGCTTATTACAGTTCGGAAAACGAGCAAATCCCTTCTCACATACACGATATTTTCAAAAGGGGGCTTCCTGCTGATTTTCGCCTAGTCGCTGCGACGACGCGGCAGCCAGAAGAAATGCCTCCAGCCATTCGTTCTCGCTGTCTGGAAGTGTTTTTCCGGGCTCTTGATCCTGATGAAATTGTGGAAATTGCGAAAAGAGCCGCTGATAAAGCGGGCATGGCGTTAACAGACGATGCAGCCAAAAAGGTTGCTGACTATGCTACCAATGGCCGGGAAACGGTCAATGTCGTCCAAATTGCGGTAGGAGCCGCCCGAGCAGATAAACGCACTTCCATTGAAAAGCACGATATTGAATGGGTTCTCCATTCGAGCCAAATGTCGCCACGGCCAGAACGGCGCATCCACGAACAGCCTGCTGTTGGCCTCGTCAATGGCTTGGCAGTAACAGGGCCAAATAGCGGCGCCCTTCTGGAAATTGAAGTGCTTGTACAAGAGCGGGCAGGGAATGGTACGCTGACGATCACAGGAATTGCCGAAGAAGAACAGTCCGGTTCGCAAATGCGTTCAATTAAACGAAAAAGCATGGCCCGGTCGTCCGTTGAAAATGTCATTACGGTTTTGAAGCGGAAAGGGCTGCCGACTAGCGACTACGATATTCATGTCAATTTCCCAGGGGGTACGCCTGTTGATGGCCCGTCTGCAGGGATTGCCATTGCCACTGGCATTTATTCGGGTATTAAACAAACGGCTGTTTCAAACGAAGTTGCGATGACAGGGGAATTAAGTGTTCATGGGAAAGTTCGACCGATTGGCGGCGTAATTGCAAAAGTGAAGGCGGCAAAGCAAGCTGGAGCCAAACGGATTATTATTCCGAAAGAAAATGAACAAGCGCTCTTGAAAACAATAGAAGGCATTACCATTCATCCCGTGAAAACGTTTGATGAAGTCCTTGAGCTTGCGCTCGTAGAGGAAAAAATTGAAACAGAGGCGATTCCAGCGTCTGCAATGGGATACGATCCTTCTCCAATCTAAGTATTAGACAAAGGGCGCGTAAGTAAGCTAAAATAAGTTGAATGAGTAGAATGATGTAAATGACAGAGCGTCAATCATTTGAGTGGCGCTCTAAGCGTTGTGTGCTTGAACGCAAGAAAACAGTATTATCTTTTCTTGCATTCGGATACACTGGTAAAACAAATAGGATTAAGGCTTCTAGAGAAGACTGTGCGGAGGTGTATGACGGATGGGTGAAATTCGTTCGGAACGACGTGTTCCGCTCCTTCCTTTGCGTGGTGTGCTTATTTTTCCAGGCACGATCATGCACTTAGACGTTGGACGCGAAAAATCTGTCAAAGCGTTAGAGGAAGCGAAAAGCAATGGCCATCACTTATTTTTGGCCACCCAAAAAGAAACGACGTTAGATGACCCTCAACAAGAGGATTTGTATAAAATAGGAACATTTGCGAAAATAAACCAAGCGTCAAAATTGTCAAACGGCACTGTCAGAATCCAAGTGGAAGGGATCCAACGAGGAGAAATCACTTCTTTTAAAGATTATGGCGATGTCTTAGTTGTCGATGTGTCCTTATTTGAAGTAAAACGGGAAGGCGATATTGAATCAGAAGCATTGATGCGCACGCTTTTATCGATGTATGAGCAATTTGCCAAACAATCGAAACGAGCTTCACAAGAAACGGTTAATTCCCTTAGAGAAACAACAGACCCTGAATTGTTTTCGGACATCGTTGCTGCGAACTTAACGTTGAAACTAACGCAAAAGCAAGAATTGCTTGAGTTGATTGATGTCAACAAAAGGCTCCATAAACTGATTGAACGATTAGGCAATGAACAAGAAGTGCTTGGTCTTGAACGGAAAATTGGCCAGCGCGTCAAAAAGGCTATGGAGAAAACGCAAAAAGAATATTACTTGCGTGAGCAAATGAAGGCGATTCAGAAGGAATTAGGCGACCGTGAAGGGCGAACGGGGGAGATTGCCGAGCTCCGTGAAAAAATTGATGCAGCTGGCATGCCTGAACATGTGTATGAAAAAGCGATCAAAGAACTAGGTCGATATGAAAAAATGCCAGCCAATGCGGGGGAAAGCTCGATTTTAAGAACGTATTTGGATTGGCTCATCCAACTTCCATGGAAAAACGAAACAGAAGATGAGCTTGACGTCGGTCGCGCCGAAGCGATTTTGAATGAAGACCATTACGGACTTGATAAAGTGAAAGAGCGCGTTCTTGAGTATTTGGCCGTGCGCCAACTGACAAAAAGCATGAAAGGTCCGATTCTGTGCTTAGCCGGACCACCTGGAGTCGGCAAAACGTCACTGGCCCGTTCCATTGCCCGCTCATTAAACCGGGAGTTTGTACGTATGTCACTAGGTGGCGTACGTGACGAAGCAGAAATTCGCGGCCACCGCCGCACATACGTCGGGGCGATGCCAGGCCGTCTCATCCAAGGAATGAAACGAGCAGGGACGATCAATCCAGTATTTCTCCTCGATGAAATCGATAAGATGGCCCAAGATTTTAGGGGCGATCCAGCATCTGCTTTGCTTGAAGTGTTAGACCCTGAACAAAACAGTACATTTAGCGACCATTACCTTGAAGAAGCTTATGACCTTTCGAAGGTGATGTTTGTGACAACGGCAAATAATATTGGCACAATCCCTGGGCCTCTGCTTGACCGAATGGAAATCATCTCAATCCCAGGCTATACCGAGCTGGAAAAGTTAGAGATTGCCCAAAGCTACTTGTTGCCGAAACAAGTGAGCGAGCACGGGTTGAAAAAGAGTACGTTTCAAGCAAGACCTGAAGCCATTAAAAAGGTAATCCGCTACTATACTCGAGAAGCAGGTGTGCGCGGTCTTGAACGGCAGCTGGCAACGCTATGCCGCAAAGCGGCGAAAATGATTGTGATGAATGAAAGAAAGCGTGTCGTCCTTACGGAAAAAATGGTGGAAACGATGCTAGGCAAACCGCGTTTTCGCTATGGGATGGCGGAAGTGGAAGACCAAGTTGGCGCGGCGACTGGCCTTGCTTATACATCTGCTGGCGGGACAACGCTGGCAATTGAGGTTTCTGCAGTTCCTGGAAAAGGCAAGCTGACGCTAACGGGCAAACTTGGTGATGTCATGAAGGAATCGGCCCAAGCAGCCTTCAGCTATATCCGGTCACGGTCTGAAGAGCTTGAGATTGATCCTGGGTTTAATGAAAAGACAGACATACACATCCACGTACCTGAAGGGGCGACTCCGAAAGATGGCCCTTCAGCAGGGATTACAATGGCGACAGCACTTATATCTGCACTGACTGGAAGAAAAGTCGACCGCGAAGTCGGCATGACTGGCGAGATTACATTGCGTGGCCGAGTGTTGCCGATTGGCGGCTTAAAAGAAAAAGCAATGAGTGCTCATCGGGCTGGCATTAGGACGATCATTATTCCGAAAGACAATGAACGGGATGTCGATGATATTCCAGAAAGTGTCAGAAAGGAATTAAACATTGTTTCTGTCTCCCATTTGGATGAAGTATTGAAAGTTGCATTGAAAGAGGAAACCCAATGAAAGTAACAAAGGCAGAACTAGCGCATGTCGCTGTAAAAGCAGAGCAATATCCAAAGAACCAGCTTCCTGAACTTGCCCTTGCCGGCCGTTCTAACGTCGGCAAGTCTTCTTTCATCAACAAAATGCTAAACCGGAAAGGGCTTGCCCGTACGTCAGGCCAACCAGGCAAAACACAAACGCTCAATTTCTATGAAATTAACGAACGCCTTTACTTTGTCGATGTTCCAGGCTATGGATATGCCAAAGTCTCAAAAACAGAACGAGCTGCTTGGGGCAAAATGATTGAAACGTATTTGTCTGAGCGAGAAGAGCTAAAAGCCGTGCTGCAACTCGTTGATATTCGCCATCGCCCATCTGAAGACGACCAACTTATGTACAATTGGATGAAGCATTACGGCATTCCTGTCATTTTGGTCGCCACAAAAGCTGATAAAATACCAAAAGGAAAATGGCAGAAGCAGTTAACGGCCATTGCCAAAATGTTGGACAAAGAGGCAAGTGACCCGTTGCTATTATTTTCTTCTGCAACTGGACTCGGCAAGGACGAGGCTTGGCGAACGATTTTGAATCATTTAAGAGTAACCGAATGAGCGGTGGAGTAAAACTTCCACTGCTTTTTTTGCAAGTGATCAAGCCTAGATTACATTCATTCAAAATAAGAGCGTTTTCTTTGTTTGTTCACAAAATGTTTTTGAGTCCTTATTTAGACATGTTATAATTAAGACATGTTATAATCAATTTTGGGCATAGTAAAGTAGAGAAACTAGAATTGGATCGACCTTTAGGGGGCTATGACATGCATACGATCGCAATAGGATTAAATTATAAAACAGCCCCAGTAGAAATACGGGAAAAACTAGTATTTAGCGAACACGAGCTTCCAGATGCACTCAAGAAGCTTCGCTCATCTAAAAGCATGATGGAATGCGTTATCCTTTCTACTTGCAACCGGACTGAACTGTATGTAGTCGCAGATCAGCTTCATACTGGGCGCTATTTTGCAAAAGCATTTTTGGCAGAGTGGTTTTCTGTCGATATGGAAGACGTAACGCCGTATTTGGTTATCCGTGAAAATGACCATGCCATTGAACACCTTTTCCGCGTTGCTTGTGGTTTAGACTCTATGGTGATCGGCGAAACGCAAATTCTTGGACAAGTGAAGCAGGCATTTTTGCTTGCCCAAGAAGAGAAAGTCACAGGCACTGTGTTTAACCAGCTATTTAAACAAGCGGTTACGCTCGGCAAACGTGTGCACTCGTCAACGGAAATTTCTTCACAAGCCGTTTCTGTTAGCTATGCAGGCGTAGAACTGGGAAAGAAAATTTTCGGCACGTTTTCAGGAAAACATGTGCTTATTTTAGGCGCTGGAAAAATGAGCGAACTGACGGCCAAACATCTTTATTCGAATGGGGCTGCTTCCATTAGTGTCATGAACCGGACAAAAGAAAAAGCGGTGGAACTGGCAAGCCAGTTTTCTGGAACGGCTCGCTCTTTTGCTGAATTGAATGATGCTTTAAAAGAAGCAGATGTTGTGATTAGCTCCACGGGGGCCCGCGACTTTGTTGTCAAAAAGGAAAATGCCGCAGCTGCCCTTAAAAAACGGAAAGGCAGGCCGCTGTTTGCGATTGATATCGCAGTGCCACGGGATATTGACCCGGAAATTGCAACAATTAGCGACGTTTACTTATACGACATTGATGACTTACAGAACATTGTTGAAGCCAATAAAAAAGAGCGCAAAAAAGAGGCTGAAAAAATCGGTGTTATGATTGAGGCAGAGATCGATGACTTTAAAGCATGGCTAAACACACTAGGGGTGGTGCCTCTTATTACAGCCTTGCGTGAGAAAGCATTGCAAATCCAAGGCGATACAATGGAAAGCATTGAGCGAAAGCTTCCTCACTTATCAGAACGTGACATAAAAGTGTTGAACAAACATACGAAAAGCATTGTCAATCAATTGCTCCGCGATCCGTTGACGAGAGTGAAAGAGCTTGCAGCTGAGCCGGATGCCAAGCATTCCCTTGAGTTGTTTAAGACGATTTTCGCCCTTGAAGCACAAATAGAGCTTGCCGAAAAGGCAGAAGCTGATCATGCGGAACAATCTTGGAAAGAAGGGCAGCGCCCTTCCTTAAATCAAGACATGGCGTTGCGGACATAGGGCGTGGTGAGTGCCAATGGATTTCGTTTATCCAATCACCGTCTTGCTCTATAGTTTGAGCTTAATTGGATATTTTATCGACTTTTTGACTAACAACCAAAAAGCCAACCGAATTGCCTTTTGGTTGCTTTTGTTTGTGTGGGGTTTACAAACTGTCTACTTCGTTATGCGGATGTTTGAATTGGACCGACTCCCTTTAATTACTCCGTTTGAAGGGCTGTTTTTTTATGCATGGTCGATTGTGACCGTTTCGCTCTTCATTAATTGGAAAGTGAAAATGGCCTTTTTAGTGTTCGTCCTGAATGTCCTTGGTTTTGCCGTTATGTCAGGCAGCTTATTCGTCCCTTCTGGTGACGTGACACAAGCAACGATGGATTTGCTTGCCTCGGAACTGCTTGTCATGCATGTTGTGTTTATTTTGCTTTCCTACACAGGTTTTACTGTTGCGGCCGCTGCTGCAGTGCTCTATTTGCTTGCGCACCAGCTTTTGAAGCGACGGCTATGGGGAAAGCGGCTCATTCGCCTAGATTCGCTGCCACAAACGGAGAAGTTTTCATACTTCGCATCTGTGGCCAGTTTTCCGTTTTACTTAGTCGGCGTCATCTGGGGCGTCGTTTGGTCAATTAGCCAATATGACCATATTTGGTGGACGGATGCAAAAACGATTTGGTCATTGTGCGTTCTTGCCGCTTACGGGCTTTATTTTTATTTGCGGCTTGCAATTGTCGGAAAAGGCTATCGGTCGATTTGGCTTAATATAGGCGCTTTCGCCGTTTTGCTCGTTAACTATATTGTTAGCGGTCGTTATACAGATTTTCACACATGGTTATAAAGGAGGAGCACATGCGAAAGATTGTGATTGGCACACGCCGAAGCAAATTGGCGTTAACGCAAACACATTGGGTCATTGAGCAGCTTAAACAGCTTGGCGTTCCCTATGAGTTTGAAGTGAAAGAAATTGTGACGAAGGGCGACCGTATTCTCGACGTGACGTTATCAAAAGTAGGCGGGAAAGGGTTGTTTGTTAAAGAAATTGAAGCAGCGCTCCGCTCTGGGGAAATTGATGTTGCCGTCCACTCAATGAAAGATGTGCCGTCCGAACTGTTGGAAGAATTCACTCTTGCTGCGATTACAGAGCGAGAAGATCCACGGGATGTGCTTGTGAGCGAAGATGGCCACACACTGGACGAGCTTCCAGCTGGTGCAATTGTCGGTACAAGCAGCTTACGGCGTTCTGCGCAAATTTTACATAGGCGCCCAGATGTGCAAGTAAAATGGATACGGGGCAATGTGGAGACCCGTTTGCGCAAATTAAAAGAGGAAGATTTTTCGGCGATCGTCTTGGCTGCAGCTGGGTTAAAGCGGCTTGGCTATGACGAGGACATCATTACCGAATACTTAGACAAAGACGTATGCTTGCCTGCGATTGGCCAAGGGGCGCTAGGGCTTGAATGCCGTGTGGACGACGTGGAAACAACGGAACTGTTAGCAAAGCTGCACCATGAAGAAACAGGAAAAGCCGTTTTGGCTGAACGTGCCTTTTTAAAGGAAATGAACGGCGGTTGCCAAGTGCCGATTGGCGGGTATGCAACGGTGCTTGAGGATGGCGCAGTATTCCTGACAGGGCTTGTCGGTTCTCCTGACGGCAAAACGATACTAAAAGAAGCAAAAAGTGGAATGGTTGCGGAGGAGCTAGGGAAAGAGGTGTCTAGCCTGTTGACTGCGCAAGGGGCTGGAGCCATTCTTGAAAAGGTCAGGAGCGAATTGGAAGGGTCATGAAACCGCTAAAGGGGAAACATATTCTCATTACGAGAGATGAGCGGCAAAACGAAAGGTGGGCAGCCGAGCTAGCTGCTTTAGGCGCTATACCTCATTCTTTGCCGCTCATTCAATGCGTGACAAGGAATTTGACACCGGCACTTAGTGAAACATTTGCTCATTTACACCAGTTTGCTTGGGTTGTCTTTACGAGCGCAAATGGCGTGCGTGCTTTTTTTGACCTGTATAAAGGGCAGCCATTTACGGCAAAAGTAGCGGCGGTTGGCCCAAAAACAGCACAACTTCTTGAAGACCAGGGGCTACACTGCGATTTTATTCCGAGTGAATATACAGGTGAAGCGCTCGCAAAAGAGTTGGTTCCATTGCTTGCTCCACGTTCGGATGTATTGGTTGTAAAGGGACAACTGGCTAAAAGAACGGTGTACGACATCCTTTCATCATCAGACAGACAGGTCATTGTTACAGAAATGATCGTATACGATACAATATGCCCTGCCGGTGCTGGGGAACAGGCGAAACGTTTAGAACAAAAGACATTTGATTACGTTACGCTGACAAGCACTTCAGCGGCCGTGCATTACGCCAATGTCGCACCTGCAGCTGGAATTCGCGCCGAAACGATTGCCTGCATTGGCCCAGTCACAGCCCGAGCAGCAAAGCAATGTGGACTATCTCCTCTAGTGACTGCTAGCGAATATACGGTTAAAGGGCTAATTGATACGATTTTAAACGATATCGGGGGGATGAAACGATGAACCAACCATTTATGCGCCACCGCCGTTTACGCCAAAGTGACGCGATTCGCCGCATGGTTCGGGAAACGACATTACAAGCTGATGATTTGATTTATCCGCTTTTTGTAACAGAAGAGAAAAACAAAAAGACGGAAGTGCCGTCGATGCCAGGGGTCTATCAGTTTTCACTTGATCGCCTAAATGAAGAAGTGGGGGAAGTGGAAAGGCTAGGGATCCCGGTTATTATTCTATTTGGTGTCCCATCAGAAAAAGATGCTTGTGGTTCACAAGCGTATGCGGAAGAAGGCATCGTCCAGCGTGCGATTCGGCAAGTAAAGCATACGTTTCCAAATATGGTCGTGATTGCTGATACTTGTTTATGCGAGTTTACGGACCACGGCCATTGCGGACTGGTGAAAGAAGGCGATGTTCTAAACGATGAAAGTTTAGCGTTGCTTACGAAAACGGCTGTTTCCCAAGCAGAAGCAGGGGCTGACATCATTGCCCCATCCAACATGATGGACGGCTTTGTTTATGCGATCCGCAACGGATTGGATGAGGCTGGTTTTACCGATATTCCAATTATGTCTTATGCCGTGAAATATGCTTCTGCGTTTTATGGCCCGTTCCGTGATGCTGCTAATAGCGCTCCTGCTTTTGGCGACCGCAAAACGTACCAAATGGATGCTGCCAACCGTGAAGAAGCTTTGCGAGAAGCCCGTTCAGACGTAGAGCAAGGAGCCGACTTTTTAATTGTCAAGCCTGCACTCTCCTATCTGGATATTGTCCGCGAAGTCAAAAATGAAACAGGCATGCCGCTTGTCGCTTATAACGTGAGCGGCGAATATGCAATGGTAAAAGCGGCCGCTCAAAATGGCTGGATCGATGAAAAAGCAATGGTAATGGAAACATTAATCAGCATGAAGCGGGCAGGAGCAGACTTGATTTTGACTTATCATGCCAAAGATGTAGCCAACTGGCTAAAAGGGAGCTGAAAGCATGGGAAATTGGACAAAGTCGATTGAAGCATTTAAAGAAGCACAGCCGCTCATGCCAGGCGGAGTGAACAGCCCGGTGCGGGCATTTAAATCAGTAGGCATGAACCCGGTTTACATGAAAGAGGGGAAAGGCGCAAAGATAAAAGACATTGACGGGAATGAATACATTGATTATGTCCTGTCTTGGGGGCCGCTCATTTTAGGACATGCCAATGACGTTGTCGTCGAAGAGTTAAAAAAAGCAACAGAACTGGGGACAAGTTTTGGTGCTCCCCATGAATATGAAACGAGGCTTGCCAAACTTGTCATCGAGCGTGTTCCTTCAATTGACGTTGTCCGGATGGTCAATTCGGGGACGGAGGCGACAATGAGCGCATTGCGTCTAGCACGGGGCTATACAGGGCGTAACAAAATTTTAAAATTTGTCGGCTGTTACCATGGACATGGCGACTCACTGTTAATTAAAGCAGGTTCTGGTGTGGCAACACTGGGCCTCCCTGATAGTCCAGGTGTTCCAGAAAGTGTAGCCCAAAATACATTGACGGTGCATTACAATGATTTGGAGAGCGTCCGCTATGTATTTGAGACGTTTGGAGATGATTTGGCAGCCGTCATTGTCGAGCCAGTCGCAGGGAATATGGGAGTTGTTCCTCCAGAACCAGGCTTCTTAGAAACATTGCGAACATGGACGGAAGAAAACGGTACGCTCCTTATTTTTGATGAAGTCATGACTGGCTTCCGTGTTGGTTATACGTGTGCACAAGGGGAATTTGGCGTAACGCCTGACCTTACATGCCTTGGGAAAGTAATCGGCGGTGGTCTCCCTGTCGGCGCCTTTGGCGGCAAACGGGAAATTATGGAGCAAATCGCCCCAAGCGGTCCGATTTACCAAGCAGGAACCCTTTCTGGAAATCCCCTTGCTATGACGGCAGGTTATTACACACTTTCACAGCTTACAAAAGCAGATTACAATGAGTTTGCTCGTAAAGCAGAGCGTTTAGAAGCTGGTCTTTCAGCCGCAGCGAACAAGCATGGCATTCCCCATTCGATTAACCGTGCTGGTTCGATGATTGGCTTATTCTTTACAGACGAGCGCGTGTATAACTTTGAAAAAGCGCAGACGTCCGACTTGGATTTGTTTGCTGCCTATTTCCGCGGAATGTTGGCAGAGGGCATATCTCTTGCCCCATCGCAGTTTGAAGGGTTGTTTTTATCGACGGCCCACTCAAACGAAGATATTGAGGCGACCATTGCAGCAGCAGAGCGAGTCTTTCAAGCAATCGCCGCGAAATAAACAAGCATTCATTTGCAAAAACCAGTTGAGCATAGTTGCCAACTGGTTTTTTTGTATGGGTGCCAACCATTGCTTATAAACAGGCAGCTCCTCTTACCTCCTGTTTTTCATCAAGCTTGGACTCCATTAACGATTTAAATAGACCGAGGCCACGCATATTCACGGAAACTGTGTCATAAACGTTATAGTGTACAACGTTTTTAGGACATTTGAGAAGGGGGAATTAGAGTGGCGCAGGAGCAATCATCGACGTTAACCTTTTCCATAGAAGATTCCGTATGGCTGAACCAAGGGCAACAAATTGACGAAATTCTTGGCATGACCTTAACGCCAGAGATCTTTGTCGATCAAGACGGCGAGCATGTAACGATTAAGGGTGGACTACGTTTTGTCGGTGAGTACAAAATTGACCGTGGTGTAGAAGAAGAAAAGCGCATTGATGATGGCGAATCATTTGCTGACTTGAGCGATTTCCGCCAATCTGGCCAATTGACTGAGCATGAAGGGGAAGTTGGCGAGATTGAGCATTTGTTTCCAATTGATATTACAATCCCGATGGCTAGAATTCAACATATTGACGATATTTTTGTGGAAATTGCCAGCTTTGACTATGATCTGCCAGAGAAAGGCTGTATTCAATTGACGGCTGACGTGAGCATTAGCGGCATGAAAGCGGAAAAGCAGGAAGCTGATGCAGATGACCGTGAGCTCGAACAGGAAGAACAAGATGCGGAAGAAGCGGAAGAAACGGCTTTTTCTTTCACTGCTTACAAGGATCCTGACGGAGAAGAGCCGATTGTGCAAAAACCAACAGTTGAATCCGAGGAACAACAAACAGCACCAGCTGGCGCAGAAAATGCCCAAGAAGATAGAGAGCAAGTGTTGGACATCTCTGCCGCTTTGGAAGCAGCACTTGAAAATAAACATGAAACATCACCGCCTTCTGAGCCGGTGTTGCCAAGGTCAACAGAAAATGAATGGGACGTTGAACAAGAGAAAGAAGCGTCAGTGGAAACGACTGAAGATGAGGGGATAGAAGCCGGAGCAGAAGAGATTCGTTATGAGGAATCTCAGCAGCAGGAAGAAGCGCTAGCAGGCGATGACCAAGAACTAGAAGAAGTAGCACTTGAAGAGCAAGATCAAAAAGGGGAGCGAGAAGAAAATGCGACGTATTTGACGAGCATGCTCAGAAATGAAGTTGAGCAATTTACAAAGTGGAAAATGTGCATCATTCAAGAAAATGAAACGCTTGACACGATTGCGGAGCGGTATGAACTGTCTGCAAGCCAATTGACACGCTATAACAATTTAGCTGATGAACAGGTATCGGAAGGGCAAATTCTCTATATACCTGTGAAAGCGAAGTAGGCAGACAATGATTGAGCAATTGAAAGCACGCTACGGGTTTGTAGATGCCACTCTGGAAAACGATCAGCTATTGACAGACCATGGGACAAAACGGCTTGAATACTGGCAGGATAAAGCGTTATTGGATTGGCATACAAATTGGCGTGACAGTTGCAGCGTCACGCCAACCGTCTTGATGGATCGCATGATTCGCACAAAAGACGGAAAGCCTTTTATAAAAGTTGATGGCCGATACATCACGGTTCATGACCACATCGCCCCTAGCTGTTTGCAAAAAGGCTATGAGCAGCAATGGGGCACGCTATTAGGAGCAATGGTGGCGAACGGGAGGAAGGAAAGCAAGGACAGGGAAGAAAGGGCCAAACCTTTGGAAGAACTGGAGTGCCTTCTGCCAAGCCTCGAACCTGAACAGCAAAAGGTTGTAAAAGGATTGTGGAACGAAGCTGAGAAGCGGCAGGCAAAAGCTGAAAAACTAGCAAAGGAACAGAAAAAGCAACCGCTAATGGATCGGATTGAGGCGCCTGAACAGTCTGGAATCCTCTTTCATATCCTTGTAGTGAAAGGGACGACTAAGCCTCCTGAAGTAGGGTACGGTTCAATGATGCGCTTTTTAAAGAACTGGTACACTGAACATGGACAAGAATCGTTTTGTGCGTTGCTCGATGCATTGGATGCACAAGCAGCACTGACAACGCCAGAAAAAAAGGCGCTGTTGGCAGAAGGGCTGCAAGTGCATGAGCTTGACCCGTTGTTGTCGTACGCATCAGGCAATCGCGACAAAGAGTTGGCAGAGTTAGTGAAACGTGCCGTTTCCGATTGGGACAAAACAAGGACGTTTGTCTCAGCATTTGCTAGTTGGCTAGATGAAAAGAGGGTGAAAGTATGAATCCGCTCTATGAAGCGATTTTGTTTTACTATGATTTACAGCCAAGAGCAATCGAGCAAGTCGGCCAGAAGTTAATCCGTGTAGAGACAGACCAAGGCATGTTTGCTTTAAAGGAGACGGATATTGACCGAATGCGCGCGGATGAATTTGTTCATGCAATCCGCAAGTTGACAAAGCTTCGTTTCAGGCAATTTATCCCTGTTCTGCCAACGAAGTTTGGCGAGTATACGCTTTTTGCTAGAGATAAAAGCTATTATTTAATGCCGTGGGTCAATGAGGTTGACTATCATAGCCGCGTCTCGATTGAAGAAGCCATTGCAGATCATCTTGGTGTTATCCACCGCTTAACGGTAAAGACACAGCCAGCTGTAAAAGAGTCACTTGATGGATCGTGTGAACGGTTGTTGGCTCGTTGGGACAGGCATTTTTTAGAAATGTCCCGTTTTGCTGATCAAGCTGAACAGAATCGTTATATCTCGCCCTTTGAGTTAACGTTTTTAACCCATTACGGCTTGCTGGAGCAGCTTGCTGAAGGGGCGCGCAACCAGTTGGAAAAATGGTACGAAGCAACTTTAGAAAAACGTTCCTATAGAAGCGTGCTGACCCATGGAAGGCTTTCTCGTCACCATGCAATGGCGACGGACACAAACGAACTGTTGTTGTTTAACTTTGAACAAGCTAGTTTAGACACACCAGCACGGGACTTGGCCAGCTTTTGCCGACGCAGCTTTCCTTACGCATTATGGGAAGAGGATGAAGTGTTCCGTTGGTTGCACCGCTATGAGCAACATTTGCCATTGCTTGATTCTGAAAAACATCTTCTTTGTGCGTACTTACTGTATCCAGATCCAATTTATTACGCAATAGGCGATTACAGGCATGGCGGAAACGAACTCGAACAGGTCCGGCGCCTTGAGAAGCGCATCATTGCCATGCGCAAAGTTCAGCGTTTTGTTTCCAAACTTGCTCCAGCCGAAGAAAAAAAGGAAGCATAAGCCTTCAGTTTTCGCTCTGAAGGCTTTTTCTTTGCTACAGAAGAAAATAAACAAAAATCATGCTCCATGGAATACAGGTTGCGATTCATTTCTGGCATCCTGGCTGACAAGGGGTGTGCATTCCTTTTTTACGGTAATGCTTTGCTGCAATGTTAAGTCTTGAAAAACAATACGCTCTCCTGTTAAATGAAAGAGTCTAGATCTAAATAAAATACAACGTTGAGGAGCAAAGGCAGGTGTCAATGAGCTGTGGGCAACATGTTGCGCGCAAACGATATAAGAACGAAAGCAGAGAAGCTAAGCGAAGAAAACCAACTTCTTTTTGAAGAAGTATCAAATTATATCTATTCAGCGCCGATTTCTTCGCGGCAGGCGAATCAAGTCCTCGCTGAAATCATTGCTGAATGGCTTGAGCTGGAACAGCGCCGCCTCCCCCTTCATGTACAAAAACACAGTGTCGCTGCTTATTGTCAACAACGGCTTTCAGGTATACCGAAACAGCCCGCAAAACTGAAAGTAGCCCAAGCGCTTGCAACAGGCATGCTCATTTTGGCGGTTGCCTTTGCTGTCCAGACAATCGTCCAATTTATTGGTTTTTTTGATTCCACTGTGCAAGCGACAAAATTTTCATTGTTCCCCCTCGTGTTACTGGCTGTTTTTGGCCTTGCAGGCATCTATATGGTGCATGGCACAAAGCATAAAAAACGAGCGAACATTTGGAAAGTAGCTGGTGGCGCAAGTCAGCTGCTCGCTGTGTTGCTGTTTTTTACAGCAATGAGGCTTTGGGATGGGCTTCTTACAGTGACATTGGACTTCCCGAGTAGCCTGTTGTTCCTTGTGTTGTCCGTTGTCGGCTGGTTTGGCGCGAGGCGCCTTAAACACGTTTTAGAGGAACAACAGGAACAAACGCAAGATCGGCAAATGCCGGTAGTCTTGCCACCGCCACCACACGCTACAGCCACTTTAAAAAATGCGCAGGAAGAGGCAGAAAAACAAAACAATAATAACAGTTAACACAATCAAATCAAACGTAGTCGGAAAAAAGAGCGTGCGCAGAAGTTGGAAAACAATAATAGGCGGCAGCACTTGCAGCAAAATGTTTTTAAATCCCCACCCCTTTTTCGGCGGACCTTTTGGCGGGTAAGGAGGTGGGAAGCCCCGAAACCGTTTAGCCATGTTCATGACCTCCTGTGAATGGTTTGCAATAGTTTATGCAATCATTGCCTATTTGCGTGCTCCAAGAAAGGCTTCGTATAAAAAACGATTATCCGGCAAAGCTGTTATTGACGATTGCACTGGCAAACGGTAAAATACGGACATATCCTAAAAAAAGCGATGAGCAGGAAGAGTAAAATGGCTGTGCCTCAAGAGAGGGAAACCAAGGCTGGAAGTTTCCTAGGCTACAAGCGTTTGAAGGTCGCCTGTGAGCTGTTCCGCTGAACGAGTTAGTAAGCGGAATCGGTTTTTGACCGTTACAAAAAAGTCGAGCTGCACGGACACAAGTATGCCGTGAACAAAGGTGGCACCGCGAACACTCCCTTCGTCCTTTGAGATGAACGGGGGTTTTTTTACGTGAAGGAGGATAAAAAATGGAAGAACAGCACTCGATGCCAACTAAGTATGATCCAAGCGCAACCGAAAAAAAATGGTATGCGTATTGGCTCAAAGGAAAATTTTTTGAGGCGACAGGTGATCCTGACAAACAACCTTACTCGATTGTCATCCCGCCCCCAAATGTAACAGGCAAACTTCATCTAGGGCATGCTTGGGATGCGACCATTCAAGATATCTTGGCACGGACGAAACGGATGCAAGGGTACGACACGCTGTGGCTGCCTGGAATGGACCATGCAGGCATTGCTACGCAAGCAAAAGTAGAGGGGAAACTCAGGGAACAAGGCATCTCTAAATACGACCTTGGCCGCGAGGCGTTTTTAGAGAAATCATGGGAGTGGAAAGACGAATACGCTAAGTTTATACGGGAGCAATGGGCAAAAGTCGGCATTTCCGTCGACTATAGCCGCGAACGGTTTACCCTTGACCAAGGGCTGTCCGATGCGGTAAAAGAAGTATTTGTTAGTCTTTATAACAAAGGGCTTATTTATCGAGGCGAATATATCATTAACTGGGATCCGCAAACAAAAACGGCTCTGTCTGATATTGAAGTCATTTACAAGGATGTCCAAGGGGCGTTTTACCACATGAGCTATCCCATTAGCGACGGAAGCGGTTCAATCGAAATTGCTACGACACGGCCAGAAACAATGCTAGGTGATACAGCTGTCGCTGTGCATCCTGATGATGAACGGTACCAGCATTTAATTGGAAAAATGGTCAAATTGCCAATTGTAGGAAGAGAGATTCCGATTATTGCCGATGATTATGTAGATCGTGAATTTGGATCTGGCGCTGTCAAGATTACGCCTGCCCACGATCCTAATGATTTTGAAATTGGCAACCGCCATAACTTGCCTCGTGTCCTTGTCATGAATGAAGACGGCACGATGAATGAAAAAGCAGGAAAGTATGAAGGAATGGATCGTTTTGAGTGCCGGAAGCAGATTGTCAAAGATTTGCAAGCACAACAAGTTCTTTTCAAAATTGAAGACCATCTCCATTCTGTCGGCCATTCAGAACGTAGCGGCGCTGTAGTAGAGCCATACTTATCAACACAGTGGTTTGTGAAGATGCGTCCGCTAGCAGAAGAGGCATTGAAGCTTCAAGAACAAGCGGACACAAAAGTGACATTTGTGCCGCAACGGTTTGAACAGACGTATATACGCTGGATGGAAAACATCCGTGATTGGTGTATTTCGAGACAGCTATGGTGGGGTCACCAAATTCCAGCCTGGTACCATAACGAAACAAACGAAATTTATGTTGGCAAAGAGCCTCCTCGTGACAGCGAAAACTGGCGTCAAGATGAAGACGTCCTTGATACTTGGTTTAGCTCTGCACTCTGGCCTTTTTCAACAATGGGCTGGCCTGACGAGGAAGCGCCTGACTATAAGCGTTACTACCCGACTAATGTATTAGTGACAGGCTATGACATTATTGCATTCTGGGTATCGCGCATGATTTTCCAAGGCAAAGCCTTTACTGGCCAACGGCCATTTAAAGACGTGCTTATTCACGGTCTGATTCGTGATGCTGAAGGAAGGAAGATGAGCAAATCTCTTGGCAATGGTGTCGATCCGCAAGAGGTGATTGACAAGTATGGCGCCGATTCTTTGCGTTTCTTCTTGGCAACAGGGAGCACACCTGGAAACGATTTGCGCTTTTACTGGGAAAAAGTCGAGTCGACTTGGAATTTTGGCAATAAAATTTGGAATGCTTCCCGGTTTGCCTTAATGAACATGGACGGTTTCTCTTATAGCGACATCGATATGAACCAAGAAAAGTCAATTGCGGACAAGTGGATTTTAACGCGTTTGCAAGAAACGGTAGAATCGGTTACTCGATTAATCGATGCTTATGAATTCGGCGAAGCTGGAAGAGTACTCTATGCTTTCATTTGGGACGATGTATGTGATTGGTACATTGAAATGGCTAAGCTCGCCCTTTATGGGGAAAATGAGCAAGCAAAACAGGCAACTCGTTCTGTGCTAGCCTATGCCCTTGACCACACGATGCGTATGCTCCATCCGTTTATGCCGTTTATTACGGAAGAAATATGGCAGCACCTTCCTCATGAGGGCGAATCGATTACAGTTGCCAACTGGCCAGTGTATGATCAATCTCTTGTTTTTGAGGAAGCTGTAGAAGACATGGAGGCACTCAAATCGCTTATTCACGCCATCCGGACAACACGCTCGGAACTAAATGTGCCAATGAGCAAACAAATTGAGCTAAAGATCCGTCCGCAAGACGAACAAATGGCGGCACGGCTCCAAAGAGGGGTCGCTTATATTGAAAAGTTTGCCAACCCAAGTTCACTCGATATAGCGGTCGATTTGGCTACACCAGAAAAGGCTATGTCCCATGCACTATCGGGAATGGAACTATTCTTGCCGTTGGCTGGCATGCTTGACTTAGATAAAGAAGTGGCGCGGTTAGAAAAAGAACTAGATAAGTTAAACAAGGAAGTTGAACGGATTGAGAAAAAGTTAAACAACCAAGGCTTTCTTGCAAAAGCGCCGTCCCATGTCGTAGAAGAGGAAAAAGCCAAACAGCAAGATTACGCAGCGAAGCGGCAAACGGTGATTGAGCGCATCGCTGAATTGAAGGCATAACGCATTTTTTAGCCCAGCGGCCGTTCGCTGGGTTTTTTTCAAACAGACTGATTATGAAAGCGGGGATGGAAGTGAAAACAGCAGAGGAAGCAGTACAATGGGTGCATTCGCTATTGCCGTTTGGCATAAAGCCAGGATTAAAGCGGATGGAATGGATGCTTGAAGCATTAGGCCACCCAGAACAAAAGCTAACGGCCGTCCATGTCGCTGGCACCAACGGAAAAGGTTCGACTGTCAGTTTTTTACGTCACATCCTTACAGCGGACGGCTTTTCAGTCGGCACGTTTACATCGCCTTACATTGAACAGTTTTCAGAGCGCATTTCGGTAAACGGTGTGCCCATTTCCGATCATGACTTGCTTCAAGCTGCCAAGCGCCTAAAGCCGATTGTCGAGGAAGTGGCACAGTCTGACCTCGGGTCGCCAACAGAGTTTGAAGTGCTAACGGCGATGATGTTTTACCACTTTGCCGAAGTCGCTAAACCGGACATTTGTTTAATTGAAGTCGGCCTAGGTGGCAGACTCGATTCCACCAATGTGGTGATGCCTGTTTTATCGATTATCACCATGATTGGTCACGACCATATGCACATTCTCGGCGATACACTTGCGGAAATTGCCTATGAAAAAGCGGGCATTATTAAGCCAGGCGTTCCGGTTATTTCAGGGGTAGAAGGGGAAGAAGCGTATACAGTTATTTCCGAGACAGCTCGCCAAATAGGAAGTCCCTTGCACCAGTTAAATGAAACGTTTTTTGTCGAGAGCCTCCAAGGACGAACGTTTACATACAAAGAGGAAAGGGGCGAGGAAGCCGTTCGTTATCAAGCCGGGCTCTACGGGGCACACCAACATAAAAATGCCGCGCTTGCTCTTAAAGCAGTTTCGTTGCTCAGCAATTCACTGAAGCGGCAGGTCGGGAAGGAAGCTAAGGAAACCGGGATTGCCAACACGAGTTGGCCAGGAAGGTTTGAAATTATCCAAGTTAATCCACCAATCGTCTTAGACGGAGCTCATAATGAAGAAGGCTTTTTAGCCCTAACAACTGCTTTACAAGAACGTTTTAGCGACAAGAACATCTATGTATTGCTTGCATCGACAAAAGAAAAAGACATGAATGTGTTGCTAAAGTCGTTTACAACAAGCGGCCTTGAAATGACATTTTCGTTCACAAACTTTGATTTCCACCGTGCTGCCAATGCTGAAGACCTATTCAAACAAGCACCTGTCAAGCGAAAGCAAGTAGCAGCTGATTGGCAAAAAGCGCTCAAAACGATGATGGAAAACCTTGGCGAGCAAGATGTCCTTGTTGTGACAGGCTCCCTTTACTTTATTTCAGCCGTACGGCAATCGTTGGCTTCTCACAAAGAAGGCATGTGACGTACTTATAATGGAGCAGGCTTTCATTTGCGGCTCGTCTAACACGAGTAAAAAATGGCGATATTCACTAGAAGATTGAAACATTTTTGCAGGAATTAGGCTATTTTCGTCGAAAAACGAAGACGAAAAGGAAGGAGAGGTGAAGATGTCTCTCGTCATATCCTGTTATGCTGCTATTTGTGGAGGGCTAATTGGTTCTTACCTCCATGTAGCGGCAACACGGGTGCCACTGCGCTTAAGTTTTTGGGGACGGTCGCGCTGTGAGGGCTGCCGCCGTGTATTAGGGCCGTCTGAGTTGATTCCAATTGTTTCGTATGTCATCCAATCTGGAAAATGCAAACATTGCCGAATGCCTCTTTCCATCTCCTATCCACTTATCGAAATCGCCAGCGCTTGTATGTATTTGCTTGCCTGGCTTTTGATAGGTCTTCGCCTTGAATTGATTGTTTCCATCCTTCTCATCGCTATGCTTCTCTTAGTGTCAATGACTGATTATAGCCGGATGATGGTCCCGAATATGGTGTTGTTGTTTTTTGCCATTCCTCTTGTTTTTTTGCGCGTGTGTGTCGTCCCAGTACCGTTTTCGTTGCTTAGTGCAATCAGTACAGCAATGATGCTTCTTATTCTCGTAGCTGCGTGCCTCAATGGAAGCATGGGCGGTGGCGATTTGAAATTATTTGTCGTGCTTGCTTTTGTGCTGGGGCCAAAGCTGTTTTTGCCTATGCTCGCTTGTTCTGCCTGTTTGGCTTTATTATTTGTAGGAACGAAAACGGTAGTAGGAAAATTTGTACCAAACACGGCAATCCCTTTTGCGCCATTTATCAGTGCAGCAGCATTGCTTGTTTATTTTGCGGCTGGGATTTGATCGTTCTAAAAAATAGACAAGCCTCATATAGATAAAAGCAGAGAGGGGTGTATAAAAAATGGAAAACAACAAAAAAACGATGTCTTTTCGCTTTGATCACAACGAACCACTGCCGCCCAAAAAGACACCCGCTAAAACGAGTGAACAAGAAGAAAGCCCGCCACTGGAAGTATTGACATGGGATGGGACGCCTTTTCAAAAACCGGAAGAAACGATAAAAGAAAGCAGCAGTGAGGATGAATTTTTGCCGAAGCCGGACAAAGTCATTGATTTAAACAGAAAACGGGAAGAGCGTGGACAAGAGGAACGTTTTTGGGATGATGGCAACCGTTCAAAGTCGCCAAAGCTGCCTCCGAAAAAACGGAAGCGTCCTACAAACTGGACGGCAAAAGCGTTTCCATGGAACATAGTCGCTGCTGTTGTATCAGCGATTGTCGTCGGCGTTGGATTAGGAGCTGTCCTCTACCAATTTGTCATTGCTAGCCCTGCTCAAGATCAGGCTCCACAAGCGGTCTCGGTTGCTGCCAGTGGGCAGGTTGCTTTTCCGACAATGCAAGTTGATGTCGTGCAAGGAGCAGCATTTGACGAGCCAGGCCAAGCGGAGCAAGTCATTCAGTCAACAAAAGCAAAAGGGCTGCCAGCGACATTAATCGGCCAGGAGGAGCCATGGTTTATGTTTGTTGGCGTTGCCGGCGACCGTTCCCGTGCCGAAGAGCTTGGCACGCTTGTGTCAAACGCAGGTCAAGAAGTCTATGTGAAAACATATACAGTCGAAGGGGGCGTGCCTGAAGCCGGCGGAGAAGCAGCGGCTGCTTGGTTCACAGACGCTTACTCTCTGTACAGCGCTCTCGCAGATTTGTCATCTAGCCAGTTGTTAGCGGCTGATAACTCTCCTTTAAACGAAGAACAGCTTCAGCAGTTAAATACAGCGGTTGCTGAGCTACGTTCCAACCGTGATGGGGCGTTTTCTGAGTTAGGCGAGGAAGCAAAACCATTCGCATTAGCGATGAGTGATGCCCTTTCTGAAGCGACAGCCAATCTTGAATCGTACCAAGAAAAAGCGGAAGAACCATTATTATGGGCAACACAGCAAGCACTTTTGCAGGCATTAAGCGATTATGAAAATGCCATTGCTGCGATCAAACAGTAGAAGAACGCGAAGAACGCTTCTGAGCGTTCTTTTTAAGGTTGTTGATTACCTCACTTAGACGGAAACGTTCTACTCCTTATTATTCTTTCTATACTCGAAGTTTCTGTTTATAATAGTAAACAGGAGGGATGCTTTGATGAAAAGCTGCGTATCTGCAGAGACATTATATGAATTAACAACGGTGACAAGCCCAGCAGTAGCGCCTGATGGCAAGAGTGCTGCTATTGTTGTCACAAAAATGGACAAGCAAAAAAATGACTACATAGCCAATATTTACGGATTGGATATACAAAAAAGTAGTCACGTTTCTCAATGGACATTTGGGAACGATAAGCATATTTCACCAAAATGGTCCTCAACTGGGGCGCTTGCCTATCTCTCAAACCGGACTGGAAAAATGCAAGTCTATGTTAAACAAGGCATGGCGGAAGCTGAACAGCTGACAGATCTCGAAAATGGCGTTAACTCGTTTTTTTGGTCACCTGATGGGAGCAAAATTGCTTTTGCTGCCTATAAACAGCCTGAAAAAACAGGGACAAGCAGTGATTGGCCAAAGCCATTAGTAATAGAGGCAATGAAATATAAGTCAGACGAGAGAGGCTTGTTTGATGGCAGTTTGAAACAAATTGGCGTAGTCGACATTGCCACAAAAAAGTGGAAGTGGGTAACAGATAGCCCTGCTGATGTAAATGTAATTGACTTTTCAGCAAATGGACGTGCTGTTCTTGTAGCCGGCAGCCATAAGGAAAACAATGATTTTACTTTTGCAGTTGATGTTTGGTTTATTGACTTGGATACGGGAGCAAAAACGCAAATTACAAAGGAACCAATGGTCGTACAAAGCGGATCTGTATCACCCGATGGTTCTTATGTCGCTCTCCTAGGCCATGAGAGAGAATACAAAAACGCGACATTGACGAAGCTGTATGTTTATGATTGCCAAAAACAAGAAATCCGTTTGCTTTCCGGCCAAGTGGATGCGTCAATTGGCGATGTTGCAATTGGGGATTTTTTACAGAATATTGGTTCAAATGGGTTGAAATGGGGAGAAGATGGTCAGTCCATTTATGCGCTTGTTTCAAAAGAAGGCGATGTGAATGTTTGGTCGTTTAGCCTCGATGGCACAGTCAATCAGGTCACGCATGAAAAACGTCACATAAATGGATTCGATTTTCAAAATGGCCAAGGAATTGTAACGATAAGCGACGTTAAACAGCTTAGCGAGGCCTACCGACTTGAACTTGCCACTGGGACGCTTCATGAACTTACGTCATTCAATGACCAACCGCGGCGTGCGTATGAGTTTAGCGGCCTAGAAGAAATTTGTTATAAACGGGAAGATGGCAGTTTGGTCGCAGGTTGGCTAATGAAGCCGATTGGGTTTGAAGAAGGAAAAACGTATCCGCTCGTTTTAGAAGTACATGGCGGTCCCCATGCGATGTATGCTCGTACGTATTTTCATGAATTTCAACTATTATGCGCGAAAGGGTTTGGCGTGTTGTTTACCAATCCCCGTGGTGGCCTTGGGTACGGGCAAGCGTTTGCTGATGCAGTCCGTGGCGATTATGGCGGAGGGGACTTCCAAGATTTAATGGATGTCCTTGATTTTACAATTGGACAACATAGCTGGATTGATCAGGAGCGCATCGGTCTGACTGGGGGAAGTTACGGTGGCTTTATGACGAATTGGGCTGTTGGCCATACGAATCGGTTCAAAGCGGCCGTTACGCAACGCTCGATATCCAATTGGATTAGTTTTTATGGCGTAAGCGATATTGGCTACTATTTTTCAGAGTGGCAAATAAAAGCAGACTTGCATGATATCGAAACACTGTGGGCCCATTCGCCACTCAAATACGTTGAAAACGTGGAAACGCCATTGCTTATTCTGCACGGTGAAAAAGATTATCGCTGTCCGATTGAACAAGCAGAGCAATTGTTTATTGCGTTGAAAAAGCATGGGAAAGAGACTGTATTTATCCGTTTCCCAGAAGCCAATCATGAACTGTCAAGAAGTGGTAAACCTAATTTGCGGATTGAACGTCTCAATGCGATAGCAGATTGGTTTTCCAAGCGGTTATGACACGTCATATGCTAGGCGCTTACATTTGAAATCAGCAGTGATCGATGCCGCTCGCACCAATATGTTTCCTTGTTTGTGAGCGGTTCGATTTACTGAAGTAGAGCCTTTTTAGCTACGGTGAAAAATTGCTCATCTTAAGGCGGACGCCATGTTACTCTTATACACTGCCTAAATTCTCTCTAAAAATCCTGTGAAAAACAGTCTTGTCTTTCCAGTACACGATTTGGTAAACTAACGAAGAACCTGTACACTAGATAAAAACGATGTAGAGGTGACTTCATGAATACCTTTCTATTAGCCTCAAGTTCCCCGAGGCGCAGCGAGTTTTTAAAGCAATGCCACTATCAATTTTTTACCCAACCAAGCAATGTAGAGGAAACATTTGATCCATCATGGGATCATGACACCATTGTAAAAGAGCTAGCGAGGCGAAAGGCGGCTTCAGTCGCAGCTAACCATCCGAATGCCGTCGTCCTTGGCGCTGACACAATTGTTGTCCATAATGGCAAGCATTTAGGCAAGCCGGCGAATTTGACTGAAGCAAAAACGATGCTCATGGCATTGTCGAATAGCACCCATACCGTTTATACAGGTGTTGCCATCCTACATGGAAACAAAGAACATGTTTTTTCCGACGCAGCCAAAGTAACGTTCGATGAAATGACACCAGAGTGGTTAGAGCGCTATTTGCAATCAGGTGATTCGCTTGATAAAGCTGGAGCATATGGAATTCAAAGCTTCGGCGCCATTTTTGTCTCGCGAATAGAAGGGGATTTTTATACAGTAGCGGGGCTACCTCTTTCAAAAACAGCAAAAGCATTGGAAAAATTTCATATCTATCCGAATATCGGTTAAAAGGGGTTGGATGATGACGTTGCTTATACGCGATGTACCACAAACAGAGCGCCCCCGGGAACGGTTTATCCGTGAAGGGGCCAAAGCATTGTCAAATCAAGAAATTGTCGCGATTTTGCTTCGAACAGGCACGAAGCAAAGCTCGGCGCTACATGTAGCGTCTACGTTATTGAGCCAGTTTCCGACGTTGGCAATGTTCAGTGAAGCGCCGTTAGAAGAAATTCAAAAAGTGCCAGGTATTGGCATGGCTAAAGCAATTGAATTGTCTGCTGCGATTGAACTAGGCAGGAGAATTCAGAGAGAAACCAAGCTTGTGAGGCCCGTAATTTCCTCGCCTGAAGATGCGGCAGAGCTCGTTTCAGAAGATATGCGCGGCCTACAACAAGAACACTTTGTAGCATTGTATTTAAATACAAAAAATCATGTGATAAAGCAAAAAACACTCTTTATTGGCAGCCTCAATGCCAGCATTGTCCATCCGCGGGAGGTATTTAAAGAAGCCCTTCAATCATCCTCTGCCTCTGTCATTTGCCTCCATAATCACCCTAGCGGAGACCCAAGTCCAAGCCCGGAAGACATCAGTGTTACCAAGCGTTTGCGTCAAGCTGGAGCCATTCTCGGAATTGAATTGCTCGACCATATTATTGTTGGTGATGGTTGTTTTATTAGCCTAAAAGAACGTGGTTTTTTAGCAACAATTTCGTGAGTGTCAGACTTTGGACAGATTTTTATGCCTGGGGAACTTTAAGGCTATTTTTTTTTGCAGTTATTCGATATAATAATGGGTATGATTTCATATTATGACAAGCGATGTTTCACACTATGAATACAAAAAACAAAAGACACGAACCTACGTGTAATAAAGGGAGGCTTTCTGTTTGATCATTAGGGGTAGCAGCCAGCGTAACAGCGGCTGTATTTTGGTCGGACAGTACATATAAAATGTTTGGTAGCAAAGATATTGGAATTGATTTAGGAACAGCAAATACACTCGTTTATACAAAAGGAAAAGGGATTGTGTTACGCGAGCCATCCGTAGTCGCGCTAAGAACTGATACAAATTCGATTCAAGCAGTCGGAAATGACGCCAAAAACATGATTGGCCGTACGCCAGGCAACATCGTTGCCGTCCGTCCGATGAAAGACGGCGTCATTGCGGATTTTGACACGACGGCGACAATGTTAAAATACTTCATCCAACAGGCGATGAAGAACAGTTCGATGTTTAGTAAAAAACCGGCTGTCATGGTATGTGTGCCTTCAGGCATTACTGCTGTCGAAAAACGGGCGGTTGAAGATGCGACAAAACAAGCAGGGGCAAAAGAAGCTTATACACTAGAGGAGCCATTTGCGGCTGCGATTGGCGCCAACCTTCCTGTCTGGGAACCAACAGGAAGCATGGTAGTTGATATTGGCGGTGGCACGACGGAAGTCGCGATTATTTCTTTAGGAGGGATTGTCACGAGCCAATCAATTCGTGTCGCTGGCGATGAAATGGACGATGCCATCATTCAATATGTGAAAAAGACATACAACTTATTGATTGGCGAGCGGACTGCTGAAACGTTGAAGCTAGAAATTGGTTCGGCCAGTTCCGACGACGAGCAAAATGGCGAAATGGACATACGCGGCCGTGATTTGTTGACTGGGTTGCCGAAAACCATTACGGTGACGGCCGAAGAAATATCCAATGCACTGGCGGATACGGTAGCAACCATTATTGACGGAGTAAAAGGCACGCTTGAGCAATCGCCACCTGAACTTGCAGCCGATATTATGGACCGTGGCATCGTTTTAACCGGTGGAGGGGCGCTGTTGCGCAACTTGGACAAAGTCCTGAGTGAGGAAACGAATATGCCGGTCATTGTCGCTGAAGAACCGCTTGACTGCGTGGCAATTGGCACAGGAAAAGCGTTGGAAAACATTCATTTGTTCCGGGGCAAGTCAAGTAGCCAAACAAGATCGGACTGGAAGTAAGGGTGTAAGGGATGAGGTCTTTTTTCTCCAATAAAAAGCTTATCGTCTTACTGGTGAGCATTATCATTCTAGTGGCGTTAATTGGATTCTCGATGAATCGGGATCGGGATTTGTCAGAGCCGGAACAAATTATGCGCGATGCAATCGGGTGGGTGCAAAATGTCTTTGCCCGGCCCGCCCATTTTGTTGGCGGCATCTATGAAAACATCCAAGAAATCTTTGACGTCTATAACGAAAACCAACTTTTGCGGGCCCGGCTTGAAGAGTATACGCAAATCTCGGTGGAACGGGACCTCCTAAAAGAAGAAAATGCCCGTTTAGTCGATATGCTGGGGATTGACGAAACGCTAAACGATTATGATCAAATCTCTGCGGTTGTCATTAACCGTTCTCCAGACGCTTGGGAACAATACGTTGGTTTAAACCGCGGGCAAACTGACGAAGTCACTGCCGACATGGCCGTCGTTGATTCCCGAGGTGGATTAATCGGCAAAGTAAGCCGGACGAGCAAGTTTACATCCTACGTACAACTGCTCAGCGACAATGATCCGACAAACCGGGTGTCGGCACAAGTAGTGCTTGAGGATGACACGGCTGTCGGCTTCATTGAAGGTTATGATGAAGAAAATGATTTATTGATCATGCGCAAAGTTGACGTGGAAAGCGAAATTGAAGAAGGACAAACCGTAACAACTTCAGGCCTTGGCGATGTCTACCCTGCTGGTTTGTTAATAGGAGAAGTCGACCATACGGAAGCAGACGAATATGGTCTTTCTCAAAATGTATACATTCGTCCTACAGCAGATTTTTCGGCACTCGATTATGTGTTCATCGTCCAGCGTCATCTACCTTCTATGGATGAAGAGCTGCTTGAAGAAGGTGAGGCGGAATGAGCAGAACGTACTTTTCGCTCGTTCTTCTCTTTTTACTCGTTGTAGAGGGCTCCTTGTTGCCTAATTTGCTTCTCAATTATACAGGCTCTGACCAAATTGTCGTTCCTCGCTTCGCGCTTATCGTTATTGTGCTGATTGGCCTTTATTCTGGCAAGCAGGTAGGGATGTTGTACGGGCTTGCATTTGGGCTAATCTTTGATGTCGTTTATACAAACTATCTTGGCATCTATACGTTTGGCTTTGCTTGCCTCGGCTATGCGCTTGCGGTTCCTTTAAAAGCTGTAAAGGAATCGGCGCTTTGGGCTGTCGTGCTCGCTATTGTTGCTGTTTTTGCGTTTGAATACTACCAATATGGCCTATTTTATGTTTTGGGCGTAACAGAAATGCAAGGAAGCACCTTTTTTATGGACCGGCTTTTGCCAACACTTGTGTTAAACAGCGCTTTTGCGATCCTCATTGTTCTCCCTGTGCGTAAACTCGCTGCCCATGTCTTAGAGCAAGCGCGCATTCGCCAGCGCTAAAGCAGGAGTTTGGCGGATCGTGTGGAACTAGTCTTGATAGAAACGAAACGACAAAGAGATAGGTACCGAGGTGATAATGGATGACACGTGGAAAATCATTCGTCACCATCAAAGGCACAAAGGATGGGCTGACGTTTCTTTTAGATGACCGCTGTTCTTTTGATGAATTAATAAAAGAGCTTACAGACAAACTATCGGCCAATTACTACAAAAGTGGCGAAGAAGAACGGCCGGTTTACGTTAAAATGGATTTGGGCAACCGATATTTAAATGAAGAAGATAAAGCGCAGCTAGAAGCGGTTGTCACAGAAGGCCGTAATATGCGGATTGAGCATTATGACTCTGGCGTCATTTCTTGGGAAGAAGCACAATTGATGAAGGAGCATGCGCAAACAACGACTTTAACGAGAATGATTCGTTCTGGACAAGTCGTCCATGTCAAAGGAAATGTCTTACTTGTCGGCGACATTAATCCCGGTGGGCTTCTGACGGCTACAGGGAGCATTTATGTAATGGGCGCTTTAAAAGGGCGTGCCCATGCCGGGTTTGAAGGCAAACGAGATGCCCGTATTTGTGCGGCAATGATGGCGCCTGCTGGGTTACAAATTGCAGACGAATCGCTGTATTTTGTCGATAAAGACGAGGCTGTAGAGGACCATATGAAAGCAGCTTTTCTAGATGAGGCGAACGGCAGCATTCGCATTGAACGAGTGCAGCGGCTTTTGGATGTGGCAGCGGAAATCAACAAAGAAGCCGTTTCCTAGATTGACAAAAGAAAAAGGGGGATGAGAGCGTGGGTGAAGCGATCGTTGTAACAAGCGGCAAGGGCGGAGTCGGCAAAACGACAACCTCAGCGAATATTGGAACGGCGCTTGCGCTATCAGGCAAAAAGGTATGCTTAATCGACGCAGACATTGGCCTGAGGAATCTTGACGTTGTGATGGGACTGGAAAATCGGATTATCTATGACTTGGTAGATGTAGTGGAGGGCCGCTGCAAATTAAAGCAGGCGCTTATCAAAGACAAGCGGTTCGACCATTTGTACTTGTTACCTGCGGCACAGACGAAAGATAAAACCGATGTGTTGCCGGAGCAGTTAAAAAGCCTGGTCAACGAATTAAAAGAAGACTATGATTATGTTATTATCGATTGTCCAGCGGGAATCGAGCATGGTTTCCGCAATGCAGTTGCCGGTGCTGATAAAGCAATTGTCGTCACGACACCGGAAGTGTCTGCTGTCCGCGATGCTGATCGGATTATTGGGTTGCTTGAACAAGAAAATATTGAGCGCCCACGGCTAATTGTGAACCGTATTCGCAATCATTTGGTAAAAAATGGTGAAATGCTAGATGTAGATGAAATTACCTCTATTCTTGCTATTGATTTACTTGGCATTGTTGTCGATGATGACCAGGTCATTAAACATTCGAATAAAGGCGAGCCCATTGCCCTACATACATCGAGTAAAGCGTCAATTGCTTACCGCAACATTGGAAGAAGAATTTTGGGGGAAACAGTCCCATTAATGGCGATTGAGGAAAGCAATACGATGTTTTCAAAAATAAAACGGCTGTTTGGAGTCCGTTAAAAGAATCTGCCTTTGTGCAGGTTCTTTTTTTCATGTGTACGGCCATGTTTAATTGAAAAACAGGCAGGGTATGACACAAGTAGACACTGTTAGAGAAAGGATGAATGGACAAATGGGTAAGAAAGTCGCTGTACTTATTACGGATCTCTTTGAAGATGTGGAATACACGGATCCGAAAGAATCGTTAACGGAAGCAGGCCATAAGTTGGTCACAATTGAAAAAGAAGCAGGCAAAACGGTGACAGGTAAGCAAGGCAATGCAAAAGTTACAATTGACAAAAGCATTGACGATGTTCATGTGGACGACTTTGACGCGTTGTTGCTTCCTGGAGGCTTCTCGCCAGACCAACTTCGGGCGGATGACCGCTTTGTCGAATTTACGAAAGCATTCGCTCAGGCGGGCAAACCAATTATGGCGATTTGCCACGGCCCACAACTTTTAATCAATGCGGATGTCTTGAAAGGACGGACTGTGACAGGGGTCAAACCGATTGTACCTGATCTAAAAAATGCCGGTGCGATATTTAAAGATGAAGAAGTCGTTGTCTGCAACAATAATTTGGTAACAAGTCGGACGCCTGATGATTTGCCAGCTTTCAACCGTGAATCGTTAAACGTGTTGGCAGATTAAAGCTACCAAAAAAGCGAACCGTTTCCATATACGGTTCGCTTTGTTTATGTACGTTTTCTTGAAAGGTAACAAGGACCTAGAACAATGCTTTGAGAAATGGATTTGCAAGAGTCAAATACCGCAAGCGCTGTAACCGTGGCAGCCATGAGGGCTTCCGAATCGACAGTTGCAGCATGCCGCGCTTTTACTTCCGCTTCAATCAGCAACTCCCAAACCCCTGATCCAACTTTCCAATCAAAGGAAATGGCTACCGCCGATAACGGCTTAAAATGGCAATATGGCAAAACAGAAGATGTCTTTTTTGCCGCGAGCGTGCCCGCCGCCCGTGCGTTTTCAAGCACGGAAGCCTCGTGCAAGGCGCCTCGTTGCAAACTTTCATAAAGGTCGCGGTTCATTTGCACGCTTGTCTTCGCAATCGCTTGCTGTGATGTTGCATTTGTTTTTGGCAATTCTGTTAGCCCCGTTCGAGCCCCTTCCTGCTTACGCCACATACCAACCCTCTTTTCGCTCCGTTCCTTATTTATCCTTATCATAAGCGAGGCCTTTTAACAAAGTCAAGTTTCCGTTTGCTTGTTTGTTAACCATTTAGTTAAATAGGTTGACAAAAAGCATCGATCTCCTTATAGTAAAAGAAAAACGAAAGGGAATCGGAAAGCATGAACTTAAAACAACAAATGGCTATTGCCATGATGGCAGCTTTAACAGGGGTTATGGGAGTGGTTCCCTCTATCCCAATAGGTCCAGTACCAATTACGATCCAGTCGATTGCACCGATGCTTGCTGGCAGCATTTTGGGAGCTAAACGGGGCGCAGCATCAATGATGCTTTTTCTTCTCCTTGTCGCTTGCTCGGTCCCGCTTTTGTCAGGGGGACGAGGGGGTGTCGGTCATTTATTCGGCCCGACAGGCGGTTATTTATTTGGCTGGATACTCGTTGCGTTTCTAGTCGGCTGTTACGTTACTTACGCTAAACGCGTAAACGTTTGGAAACTAATGGCTGTCAATATTATCGTCGGAATGTTTATTCTCTATGGATGCGGAGCGCTGTACTTGTCGCAAGTGACAGCCACATCTATTAGCGAAGCGCTCATGCTTAATGTCGCTTTTATTCCAGGAGATACGGCAAAAGCAGTGTTGGCTGCTTTCATTGCTGTCCGTGTCCGTCATGCCTTAGGTGAAGGAAATGTAGAAAAGGTTATGGCAGAAAAAAGAAGTGCCTAAAAAAAGCTCACGCACGTAGAGACGGTGCGTGAGCTTTTTTTCATGAACGATGTTGCGTGTATTGGCTTTGTTTAGTAATTCGTTCGATGTTGTCAATTTCTGTCTGTAACAGTGGCTTTTCCTTGCAAGAGCGGGCATTTTGTCTTAGCTGCTCTATCGAGCTGGCACCAGCTACAACTGCTGCTACTGGCGGATGGGCCAAACAATAATCGAAAGCCACTTTTGTCAAAGAGTATGTTTTTCCGTAAGTTTGCATAAGGACGTCCCGCAATTGTTCAATTTCTTTGACTGAGTAATCCAAGTAACCGTCAGAAGCAGCAGCAACCGTATGTAAGGGGCGTTCGCTTAAAATCCCTTTCGCTACTGGGCCACGGGCAACGACGCTAATGCCATTTTCCTCTAAATACGGAAACCATTCTTCTGGACGCCTGTCTAAAATGCTGTATTGCATCATAATCGACACAATGGAAGACTGTTCAACATATGTGCGGATCACATTGGGGCGAATCGAGGAAATGCCGTATTCGCGAATAAGCCCTTCCTGTTTCAGTTCCTCAAATGCTTCTATTGTTTCATCGATTGGATCATCGATGGTTCCGCCGTGGAGTTGGTACAAGTCGATGTAATCTGTTTGTAGGCGTTGCAAGCTTGCTTTTGCTGCCTCTTTAATATATTGTTTCGAAGGGTCCCACTCCCAGCCTTGTTTCCCCTTCTCAAAACGATTTCCAGCCTTTGTGGCTATAATAAAGTCGGAGCGTTTTCCTTTTAATGCTGCGCCAATTATTTTTTCATTCTCCCCATAATCGTACAAGTCGGCCGTATCAATATAATTGACTCCAAAGTCTGCCGCCTCAGCAATTATTTCGGTTGCACGGCGTGTATCTGTCCCTAGCGACATTGCTCCAAGGCCGAGTTCGCTTACGTAAAGCTCCGATTTTCCTAGTCGCCGTTTGTTCATCGTTATCACCCCTACTTTTGTCATTCCCGCTTTTCTTTATTATTAACCTGAATACGAGTTAGGGACAAGTCATAAGATGTACAAATCGATGAGAGGGGCCTGTAAAATGGATAGAAGGAAAAAAATCCAAAAAAAGATCGCCGCTAGAAGGCAAGCTGCTCCAAAACGAAACACTGCCTTAAATGAGGCGCCGCTTTCTCCTGAAAAAGGCGCTAATTTGCTGCCACAAAAGCGCCAGTCAGGAATACGCCGTTTTGTTATGCAATTGGCCATCTCCGGATGCTTGTTTTTTATGATCGGCATTATTTATCAATCAGGCAATGAGCGCGTACAGCCTGTGCAAGCATTTGTTGAACAAACATTTAACCAGCATTTTCAATTTGCTGCTGTTTCTGCTTTTTTTGAAAAGCATTTAGGGTCGCCCCTTCATTTGCTTCCAGAGCAACGTGCCTCTGAAGAAGAAAAAGAACCACTCGATTACGCTTATCCTGCATCAGGTGTTATTCGCGAAAGCTTTGATAAAGACGGCAAAGGCATTTTGCTTGAAACGGGACTAGGCGAAGAAGTAAAGGCAGTTAAAGGAGGCCATGTGATTCGTGTGACGACAAGCGAAGAATCTGAGTTGGGCAATCTGATTGAACTTCAACATCCCGATGGCACATCCTCGATATACGGTATGCTTGATGATGTTTCTGTCCATCCATATGATATTTTAGAAAGCGGAGCGGTGCTGGGGACCGTATCATCTGATGAAAATCAGGCAGGCATCTTTTACTTTGCTATTCGGCAAGGAGATGACTATATTGATCCCAGCGAAGTGATGAATTTTGATTGAACTTATAAAAAAAGTTCGCGTACATCCCCTATTTTGGCTCGTCATTGCTGCTGGCATCATCACCGGTCATTTTAAGGAAGTATTGATGGTGTTCGTCATTGTGTTTGTCCATGAAATGGGGCATTCAGTAGCGGCCTATATGCTTAAATGGGATATTAAAAAAATCGAGCTTCTTCCTTTTGGCGGTGCTGCGCAAGTGGAAGAAAACGGAACGAAACCAATTAAAGAGGAAATGGCCATTGTCTTGGCAGGACCGCTTCAGCACTTATGGTTATGGGCATTGTCTTTTGCCTTGGTGGGGCAGCCTTTTTGGTCTGAGAGCGACCATGAACTGTTTGTGGCCCATAACGCCGCGATTGTCTTGTTTAATTTGTTGCCTATTTATCCACTTGATGGCGGAAGGATGGTACAACTTGCTTGTTTAGCTGTTTGGCCGTACAAGCGGGCGATGGCAGCTAGCCTTGGGATTTCGGTTGGGTTTTTGGCCGTAGCGCTGTCAATCATGCTGTTTTTGCCCTTTCACCTTAATTTGTTCGTGATTCTTTCTTTCTTGGCACTGACGAATGGATTGGAATTCAAGCAGCGGAACTATCGATTTATGCGGTTTTTAATGGCAAAACAAACAGATCGTGCGACGAAATCTATACATGCCAGGGTTTCTGGGCAGCTGCCCATTCGTGATGCCCTGGCGCTTTTACGGAGGGGCCAAGTGCAGTTGTTTGTAATAGAAGATGGCGGCAATCGGTACACAGTGGCAGAAAAAGAGCTTTTGCAAGCCTATTTTGCGGAAGCGAAACTTCATGCACCAGTAAGGACATTAGTGCCTCCAGCCGTGTAACAATTGTATCTCCTTTTGGCTTCGCGTAAAATAGTAAACAAGCCAAAAAGGAGCGTAAACATGGAGCAATCGATTGTCATTACGAAAGGGATCAATAAACGCGAAGCCGTCCTTTTGGAAAACACTGAGGTGGTTGAATGGTTTTTTGAAAGCAATGACCGCCCCCAAATGGTTGGCAGCGTCTTTTTAGGTAAAGTCGAAAGAGTCCTTCCTGGCATGGAGGCTGCTTTTGTTGATATTGGCACAGGCAAGAACGGGTTTTTGCACCGTGATGAACTTCTCGCTTTCCATCTGGACCCGAGCGACTTAACGGAAAAGCAAACAAAAAGCATTTCCCAGTTTGTATCGCCAGGCGATACAATTGCCGTGCAAGTGACAAAAGAAGGGACGAACGAGAAAGGGCCTCGTTTGTCAGGCGTTGTGTCTATCCCGGGAAAATATGTTGTTTATATGCCAGAAGGCGCGTATGTCGCCGTGTCACGGCGGATTGAATCAGACCATATCCGAGCTTCCCTACACACTGCTTTAGAAAATAAGCTTCAGCACAATGAAGGTGCGATTGTCCGGACTGCCGCAGCAGATGCCCCGATTGAAGAAGTAGAACGTGACTTGGTGTTTTTACGGACGCTGTGGCAAAAAACGCTCCGCCATCAAGAACAGGCGCCAGCGCTCATTTATCAAGCAGCTACTTTAGTGGAAACGTTACTTTTAGGCTATCTTAATGAGCATGTCACAGAAGTGGTCGTCGATGACATTGATGATTACCGTCTTATGAAGCAACTGGTTAAAACAAGCGATAAAGAAAAAGTTAAACTGTATGCGCACAAAGGCTCTTCGTTCCAGTCAGCACGAATTAGCGCCCAATTGGCCAAAGCGCAAAAGCGTCGTGTTTGGCTAAAAAACGGTGCTTTTCTCGTCATTGACGAAACGGAGGCGATGACCGTTATTGATGTCAATACAGGCAAGTTTACCGGCAAATTTGCACAAAGCGAGACTGTCCTTGCTGTCAATAAACTGGCAGCGGTAGAAGCAGCGAAACAAATTCGCCTCCGTAATTGCAGCGGCATCATTGTGATCGATTTTATTGACATGCAGAGTGACTCAGACCGCTTGGCTGTCCAGCAGACAATGGAACGGGCCCTAAAAAAAGACAGGGTCAAAACAAGTGTCCGTGGTTTTACAAAATTAGGCTTGCTTGAAATGACACGGAAGAAAACACGCCTATCGATGGCAAAAACCTTAACTGTGGAGTGTAAGGCATGCGCGGGCACAGGCGCTGTGCTGGCAGGCCATGGCCACGCTTTTATGCTTGAAAGACTTATATTGGAAGAGCAAGCGGAAGCGCTCGTTGTCGCCTTAACAGCTGAACTGCGGTCGCTTTTAGTCGGGGTTGGCGACCTGTATAAGGAGCGGCTTGAGTCATTGGCCGGCTTAACGTTGCTTCTCGTAACAGACAACTCATTGCCACAGGCCAAGCCTTACTCGATCGATTTTGCAGGTTCTTATGAAGAAGCACAGAAACGCTTTGCCACCATGGCACAAGCAATTGACTAGGAAAGTCATTTATGCTATGATGGGGCTTGTTGGTGATTTGGAGAAGCACCCAATGAACTTACAACCGCGCAGAGTAGGCGTTTAAATGGCATGTCCTGCCTATGATGGCGAGTCTGATGTTATGAGGAGGTGCAAACAGTGTACGCAATTATTGAGACTGGCGGAAAGCAAATCAAAGTAGAAGAAGGCCAAGAAATCTACGTTGAAAAATTAGACGCAGAGGCTGGCGAAGAAGTGAGCTTTGACAAAGTTCTTTTTGTAGGAGGCGAATCGGCGAAAGTCGGCGCTCCGTTTGTAGAAGGTGCATCTGTTACGGGAACGGTTGAAAAACACGGTCGTAACAAAAAAATCATCGTCTATAAAATGAAAGCGAAAAAGAACTATCGTCGCAAGCAAGGCCATCGTCAACCTTACACAAAAGTTGTGATCGGAAAAATCAACGGTTAATCCCGATGATATATGTTCGCATGCAACATAATGAGCATGACGATATCATCGCTTTTACGATGAGCGGACATGCAGAAGCTGGCCCTTACGGCCAAGACATCGTCTGTGCCGGCGTATCCGCTGTTTCCATCGGAACGGTCAATGCTGTCCAGTCCTTATGTGGAGTTGATCTTGTTGTTAGCTCAAAAGGAGAGGGTGGCTATCTTGACTGCGCTGTTCCTGAAGGGCTTGACGTACGGACATATGAAGATGTGCAGCTGTTGTTAAAAGGGATGGAATTGTCATTTTTGTCAATGGCTGACGCTTATCAAACGTTTATTACGGTTGAAATAGACAGGAGGTGATTTCCATGTTGAAAATGGACCTTCAATTTTTCGCATCGAAAAAAGGGGTAGGTAGCACAAAGAACGGCCGTGACTCCCACTCAAAACGCCTTGGTGCAAAACGTGCAGACGGGCAAGCGGTAACGGGCGGTTCTATCCTCGTGCGCCAACGCGGCACACGCGTATATCCTGGTGAGAATGTCGGCAAAGGTGGCGACGACACATTGTTCGCTAAAATTGACGGCGTTGTGAAATATGAGCGTGTCGGACGTGACCGCAAAAAAGTAAGTGTATACCCAGCGTAAAGCTAATAAAAAAACAGTTCTTTTCATAAAGAGCTGTTTTTTTAATTTGTTCTATATGAAAAAATGATTAAAAAGTACTATTATTTTTAGCAGCTTTTGGAATAGATTTCCGTCTTAACACTAATTTTTCCTATTAGACTATTAAAAGCGAAAAAGATGAAGTAAACTAGATTTATGCGCATAAAAAGGAAGAAATAGGAACTGCTTAAGAAGGAGACGTGAAGAATGAAATCAACAGGTATCGTACGCAAACTGGACCAACTAGGTCGAATTGTAATCCCGAAAGAGCTTCGCAGCATGCTGAATATTGAAATTAAAACTCCGCTTGCGATACTAATTGATGGAGACCAAATCGTTTTAGAAAAATATCAGCCATACAAAGCATGTATGGTTACAGGCGAAAGTTCTGATGAAAATTTGACACTTGCAAACGGAAATATTGTTTTAAGCAAAGAAGGAGCAGAGCAAATTATTAAAGAACTGCAACAACAGCTTGAAAGCACCGCAAGCCGCTAAGGTTTCGGTGTTTTTCTATTGCCGAAACATTGTATACTAAAAAGAACTCGTATAGGAAGAGGGGATCAAATGAAAGCGATTGTAAACGGGCTCGTATGGACAGGCATTGCGAATCAGCCAGCTGTCCCCGGAACGGTTTTGGTGGAAGGCGCCTGCATAAAAGAAGTTGGGATCGATGTTGTATTGCCAGAGGGGGTTGAAAAGATCGACGCGAAAGGGGGCTGGGTGACTCCAGGCTTAATTGACGTACATACCCACTTAGGCGTCCACACACAAGGGCTTGGCAATGATGGCCATGATTTTAATGAAACAACGGCTGCATGCACCCCTGAAGTCCGGGCGATCGATGGCATCAATCCGCTAGACCCAGGTTTTAACGACGCCCGCAAATCTGGGGTTACCACTGTACAAATTTTACCAGGAAGCGCCAATGTGATTGGTGGCGAAACATGCATCTTAAAAACGGCTGGCCGTACTGTTGCTGATATGACTGTTAAAGCACCTTCGGCAATGAAAGCCGCACTCGGGGAAAACCCAAAGCGTGTCCATGGGGGAAAAGGACGAGCGCCAGTAACGCGTATGGGAGTGGCTGCCGTTTTTAGGCAAGCGTTAATGAACGCCCAAGACTATGCTGAACGAAAGCGTGCTGGAAAATTAGAAAAACGGGATTTGGGAATGGAGCAGCTTGTGCCTGTTATCGAAGGGAAACGGCCGATGCGTGTCCATGCCCATCGTGCAGATGACATGATGACCGTTTTACGGATTGCCGATGAGTTTTCGCTGCGGCTTACAATTGAACATGCGACAGAGGGCCATCTTATTGCTGAAGAGCTAGCGAACAGTGGCGTCCGCTTTACCATTGGTCCAACGTTCTCTTCTCGCTCGAAACAAGAGCTTGCCAACAAAAGTTGGGAGACGATTCAAGTGTTTGCCGAAAAAAATGTGCCTTTTTCGATAACGACAGACCACCCCGTTATTCCGATTGAACATTTGTTAACGACTGCCGCATTTGCTTTAAAATACGGAATTAGCGAGCAACGGATGTTGGAAGCGATTACTGTACGGGCGGCAGAACATCTCGATATCGACGACCGTCTTGGCACGATTGAAGCAGGCAAAGATGCGGATCTTGTTATTTGGAGCGGTCCGCCATTGCAAGCGGGTACGGTTGTAAGAGAAACGTTTATAAATGGGGAATCAGTCTATACTAATTAAGTAGACCGATTTAGTGGCTTCTTAAGAAGGAACAAAGCGAAGCTGGAAGAAGATAGCTTGGTGAGCGTCTGTGTTGTCTCCATTCCTCAACATGGGGAGTGCTGCAGAAGCTGGCCTGCGATAAAGAGAAGCTGCTTCGTTAGAAGGAGGAACAAGTCGTGTGTGCCAGTACTGATTTTGAACAAGCGGATATGGACGGCTTGTATAAACGGTTTATGCAAGCTAAAACGGAAGAGGAACGAAAACGTTGCGTGACCGAAATGGCATTGGCGATTGAACAAGCCCGGTTAAAGGAGCGAGGGAAAAGCCATGATTAGCAAACAGTTACAAGAACTAGGGAAAAAGCGAATCGCTCCATATCCGTGTGAAGGCTTTCTCCTTGGCGGCGGAAACGAGGAAGCTGACGTCTTGTTTGTCGGGGAAGCGCCAGGGCGTGATGAATTACAAACGCACAAGCCTTTTACTGGCAGAGCAGGGGCGAATTTGAATGGTTTTTTAAAAGAAGCGGGCTTGAATCGTGAGGACATTTATATTACGAGCGTTGTGAGAAGCCGCCCTTATAAACATGATGTTAAAAGCAGCAAAAAGCCAATTGAGGAGCGTGGAAACCGAACGCCGACGCAAAAGGAAATCATCGCCCACGCTCCCCTTCTCGATGAAATGATCAACCAACTGGACCCAAAACTCATTGTAACACTAGGGGCGATTGCTCTTAAACGCCTTGTCGGCCCAAACATCAACCTTCAAGATGTTCACGGGAAACCATTTTGCACCCGTTTGCTGCAATTGCCATCGCTTGAATCTAGCAAACTAGTACGAGGAGAACGGCAACAACACGTTTTTCCGACATTCCATCCTGCTTCTGTCTTTTACAATCCAACATTAGCAACAGCGATTACAAACGATATGCGGCAATTGCGGTCAGTGCTCGACTGGTTACATGAACAAGGGTGAAAGAGGGTTTTCCCGTCTAATCCATCCTCTTAGGTAGATGGAATTCGACGCCTTTACCGATCGTCTTGAAGGATGGTAGCGACTTTGTAGTCTTCGGGATCAAGGGGCAGCCTATTCCCAAGCATTTGCTGTGCAAGAAGCATGCCGATATAAGGCCCAGTCGTTAAGCCACTTGAGCCGAGACCGTTGGCAAACCACACGTCCTCTACACCAGGAAGCAAGCCGAAGACCGGTTGGAAATGTGGGACGACAGGACGGAAGCCGACTCGCGTTTCTAGCCATTCCGCTTTTTGTAACCCTGGGGCAACACTAAGAGCGTTGGCCAGTATCGTGTGCACTCCCCCGGCAGTGACAGCTGTATTAAAGCGTGGATAATCCTCATGGGTTGTACCTGCAACGATACGGCCGTTCTCAAAAGCAAGCAAATAGGAATTTCCAGGTGGCATGACTACTGGCCATTCATCTGTGTTTGTTTCGAGATGTAAATGGATGATTTGTGCTTTTTGTTCCCGCACGTCCACAGCAATGCCGACGGGGGCGAGCAATTCTTTTGCCCAAGCACCGCAAGCAATGACGATTTCATCCCCATGTACTTGTTTTCCGTCAGCATAAACGCTGAGCTTACGCGGCGATTCACGAACAAGCGTTGCTTTTGCAGGAATAAGGGTAGCGCCAAGATTTTGGGCAGCTTGTTGCAGGGCCTTATTTAAGTTAGAGCCGTCGACTCGCGCTGCGCCACTCACATGAACGGCACCAAAATCGTTGCTTAGTGGCGGAAAAAGCTTCTGCGTTTCGGAAGGAGACAGAACCGTTAGTTCACCCATTTCCGGGGCAGCTGCTTGTTTTTGGCGGGCACGCTCATAGGCCGCTGCAAGTTCGTGCGAATCTTGATGGAGCCACAATGCGCCCGTTTGCTTATAGCCTGTTTGTTTTTGGCCAAGTGCTGCCAACTGCTTGATCAAGTCTGGGTAATAAGCAGCGCCTTGTTTAACAAGGCGGTACCATTTTTGATTGCGGCGTTTTGAAAGCCAGGGGCAAACAATCCCTGCTGCTGCTTGTGTCGCCTTCCCATGATGGTTGTTGTCTATAAGCGTGACAGACGCACCGTTTTTAGCAAGATGGTAGGCTGTGGAGCTTCCTAAAATGCCTCCACCAATTACGACAATCTTTTTCATAAACAGGAATCCCTTCTGTTCGTCAGTAGTCCTTTTTGAGCGTAACGAAAGGGGCAAACCGTGTCAACTGAATGGAGATCTTTAGTAGATTTTTAACAAAAGGTTCAAGACTGTGCCGTCCATACATAAACTAAAGGAGCAATCTGTGACAGGAGGAAATGGTGTGAAACAGGTAATCATCGGCATTACATCGTCTATTGCTGAAGAAACGTTGCTCAGCACGACGCTTGCAAATATTTGGTCTGTCAATGATGCGGATGTGCTTCCAGTCGTGCTTCCAAACATCGCGGATAAAGCCGAGTATTATGCAGACATGGTGGATGGCGCGCTGCTTACAGGTGGAGGGGACATCGACCCAGCGCTATTTGGAGAAGATCCTCATCCGTTGCTTGGGGAAATTACACCGGAACGGGACCAGTTTGAAGTGGCGTTAACGAAAGCGTTGCTGGCGCGAAACAAGCCACTTCTCGCCATTTGCCGGGGCGTACAAATATTGGCGATTGCTGGAGGCGGCGATATGTACCAAGATTTGCCGAGCCAATTTGCCAAACCGCTCATTCAACATCGCCAACATGCGCCTCGTTCGTATAAAAGCCATCAGATTACAATTGGGCAAGGCACACGATTGGAAACGCTTGCAAAAGGAAATACCGCTTACGTCAACAGCTACCACCACCAAGCGGTGAGGCAAGTCCCTGCTGGTTTTAAAGCTTCGGCTTGGACAAATGATGGTGTCATTGAGGCGATTGAAAACAGCGCTAGCTATCCTTTTCAAGTCGGCGTCCAGTGGCATCCAGAAACGTTAGTAGACGATGAATTTTCAACCCGTTTGTTTCATGCTTTCATAGCCTCCTGCAAATGACAAAGATTGGCGTGGCTTGTGATTGTCAAGTATAATGAGGCAGTTAAGGGGGGAGAAGCATGGATTCATCTGATTACAAACGTCTCGATGGTGTAGCGTTGGCCGAGCTCATTCAAGCAGGAAACGTTTCACCAGAAGAAGTGCTCGATGCCCATTTTCAAGTTAGCTACGAATGGGAAAAGCTGAACGCGATTGTCTCAAAGCGGGAAAAGGAAGTGTACCAAGAGGCGAAGGAAACAGCCAAAAACGGTGTGTTTTCAGGCGTGCCGTTTTTGCTTAAAGATAGCTCCCACGCCTTAAAAGGTGCACAGCTCACGTCTGGATCAGCTTTATTTAAACAGGAGCGGGCTAAAGTGACAAGCCACTATACGAGGACATTGCAGCAAGCGGGGTTGCTTATGGCAGGCCATACCAATGCCCCTGAGTTTGGCTTGAAAAACATTACAGAACCTAAACTCCATGGCCCAGCACGGAATCCACTCGATCTAGACTATTCGCCAGGTGGGTCTAGCGGTGGGGCTGCAGCGGCTGTCGCTAGCGGCATTGTTCCTTTGGCGGGAGCGAGCGACGGAGGAGGATCGATTCGCATCCCTGCTTCGTTTACCGGGCTTGTAGGCTTAAAGCCGACACGTGGCCGTACGCCAGTTGGGCCAGGTGTCGGCAGACAATGGCAAGGAGCGGCGATCGATTTTGTGCTAAGCCGCTCTGTCCGCGATAGCGCTCGAGCGTTGGATGTGCTGCAAACAGTCCAATGGGAAGCGGCTTTTCAAACACCATTGTTTGCAAATCGTTATGAACACACACTCCAGGAGCGATTGCCGCGTTTGCGGACAGCCTTTTCCGCCCAGTCTCCTGTTGGGACTCCCGTTTCACAAGAGGCGATTACAGCATTGCAACAAGCAGTGGATTGGCTAGAAAAGGCAGGTCATCATGTTGAGGAAGCAGCGCCGCCAATTGATGGCGTCGAACTAATGAGGCATTATTATCTGATGAATGCAGGAGAAATGTCTCGTTTACGCCAACAATTAGGACAGGCCCTTGGCCGCTGTTTAAATGAAGATGACTTTGAAATGGAATCATGGGTATTGGCGGAGTACGGAGACAACGTCCGTGCAGCAGAATATGCGGCGAGCCTTGCTGCTTGGGACGATGCTGCTGCAGCCACCCATTTGTTCCATGAGACATACGACCTCTATTTGACGCCTGCCACGGCGAGCGTAGCGCCAAGGATTGGTGAATTAACACCAGCGCCTGCACAAGAGCGTTCTTTAAAAGCGCTTGTCCAGGAGTTGCCGCCTAAGGAACAGCTTGATCTAGTCTATGAAATGTTTTTGCCAAGCTTGACGTATACGCCTTTTACACAACTAGCCAATTTAACGGGGCAACCAGCGATTTCAATGCCTTTGTTTAAAAATGAAACAGGGCTTGCCATCGGCGTGCAAGCAATGGCAAGAAAAGGAGAGGAACACCGGCTTCTCCAACTTGCTTATGCGTTTGAACAAAGTGAACTTTGGCAAGTAACGCAGCCGCAGTAAATAGGCTTACAGCTGAACGGTGCCTTTTAAGAACGAATGTGTGGTAAACAGTGGACAAGCTTTAGCACGGAAGTGGAAATGTTGTATACTTCTCTTATAGGCTAGATGAAAGGGTGATTTGATGTATCGTACAGTTAAAGATTTTTTGCAAGAGTGGCAGGAAGAAGCAGAATTGACGAAATCTGTGATTGGCGCAGTGACCGATGAAAAGAAAAACCAAGCAATTGCCGAAGGGCACAACACACTTTCTTGGCTTAGTTGGCATTTGGCGACAACGCCAGCGTTTTTTGGAGGAGGTGTTGGCTTGGAGCTCCACACAAGCGCTGATTTGGCAAACGAGCCTCAATCGATTAAGGAAGTAGTGGAAACCTATGAAGCAGTCACCGCTGAATTTGCAAAACAAGCAAGCTCGCTAAGCGACGAAGCGTTAGAACAGCAAGTTGACTTTCTTGGAGCTAAAGTAGCGCGGGGTGTGATTTTACGGAAACTAGTGAACCATCAAATCCATCATCGCGGGCAAATGACTGTTTTGCTTCGCCAAGCGGGCTTGACCGTTCCTGGCGTATACGGCCCAACGAAAGAACAGCAACTAGGGTAACAGAAATAACGGCAGTAGACTGACGTTGCAAGGCGAATGGATCAGCAAAAATATACGTACGCAAAGTTTGTCTACAGTCTGGAGCAACGGCATGTCCGTTGCTTTTTTTTAGTTGTGAAAAGAAAACCCCGGGCTCGGCCCGGGGTTCCAAAAAGCTTCCAGCGAGGTATTAAAAAAACTCCACCGCGGTGCTAAAATATATTTGGTTCGCCAACCAATATATGAAGCAAACGGAGGAGTTTTAAATGTCTAAAGACACTAACAGTTTAGCACATACAAAGTGGAATTGTAAGTATCATATAGTATTTGCCCCAAAGTACAGAAGGCAGGTAATCTATGGGAAACTTAAAAAAGACATTGGAGAAATATTAAGAACGTTGAGTGAAAGAAAAGGTGTCGAAATTATTGAAGCAACTGCTTGTAAAGATCACATACATATGCTGGTGAGTATTCCGCCGAAAATCAGTGTGTCTTCATTTGTGGGATATTTGAAAGGGAAAAGTAGCTTGATGATATTCGATCGGCATGCAAATTTAAAATATCGATACGGAAATCGAAAATTTTGGTGCACAGGTTTTTATGTAGATACAGTGGGAAGAAATAAGAAAGTAATTGAAGAATATATAAAAAACCAAATACAAGATGATATAGTCGCAGAACAATTAAGTTTGTTGGAGTATGTAGATCCATTTACAGGTGAAGAGGTAAAGCGTAAAAAGAAAAGAATGCGCTAGGAGGCCTTTAAGGTCTGGCCAGTGAAAGTAGTACAATTGGCGAACCGTTCAGTAGCCCTTTAGGGTTTGGTCAGTAACAAAGGCTTTCAGCCGTAGAACAAACCACCCGTTGTCACGGGTGGTTTTGATTATGTTTTTTTCTCTCCATTAAAATACAGCGGCGTTTGACCGTTCCATGGGGACGGCATTAAAGGCAAGATACTGCAACTGTTAGCCGGCTGTCATCTCCCCTTTACAAAACCTTAACATTAGCCATAAATAAGCTTAATACTCGATCCTTATACTTACCCTTGTAAGACGTAAACCTATATAGGGGGAGAAACGTTAATGAAAAAAGTCCAATTAGGAGCAGTATTTGCGTCGTTTTTGTTTGTTGCCACCGCTTGTGGAGGCGGAAACACAAATGAGCCAGCAGAGACAGATTCGGCAGAAGGCAATAATACTGAAGAAAATGAAGCGTCAGGCAGCATCTTAGTGTCAGGCTCAAGTGCAATGGAGCCACTAATTGCAGCCGCAAGTGAAGAGTTTATGAATGAAAATATCGATGCAAGCATTTCAGTGCAAGCAGGTGGATCTGGCCAAGGGTTGTCATCTGTTGCAAGCGGACAAGTCCAAATTGGAAACTCCGATGTGTTTGCTGAAGAAAAAGAAGATATTCCCGCTGAAGAACTTGTCGACCACCGTATTGCTGTTGTAGGCATGGGGCCGGCAGCACATCCTGAAGTAGGCGTTGAAGATATTTCAACTGAAGATTTAATTGCTGTATTTACAGGGGAAGTAACCAATTGGAGCGATCTTGGTGGCGCTGACCAAGAAATCGTGATTGTGAACCGTCCAGATTCTTCTGGGACAAGGGATACATTTGTGAAATATGGCCTTGAAGGCAACGAACCTGTTCCAGGAGACATTACGGAAGACTCTTCCAATGCCGTGATGCAAATCATTAGTGAAACACCTGGGGCCATCGGTTATCTCGCTTTCTCTTATTATGACGAACAAGGATCTGTTTTGCCGCTTTCCGTAGATGGCGTTGAACAAACAGATGAAAATGTCATTTCAGGCGAATACCCAATTTGGGCGTATATGCATTCTTACACAAAAGGCGAACCTGAAGGCTTAACGGCTCAGTTCATTGAGTATTTGCAAGGTGATTTTGTACAAGGCACGTTGATTCCAGAAATGGGCTACATTCCTGAAGCGGACATGCAAGTTGAGCGAGATGCTGAAGGAAACGATACACCAAAATAATAAAGAAAAGTGAAGAAGGTCGCTGCCTGCAAGGTAGAGGCCATTCTCACGTAGGGCAAAAACAGGGCAAATCATGAGGGGGAAACTGTCATGCCGTCTTCTCAATCGGTAGCGGACCGTTTGTTAAAAGCAAACAATAAACAAGCAGCAAAAGCTGAACGCAAAGGAAAAATCATCGTTTACGCTTGTGCTGCACTAATCATTATCACAACCATTGCGATTACGCTGTTTCTTGTTATTCGTGGACTGCAAGCATTTGTAATCGATGGCGTCAGTCCAATCGAGTTTTTGACGAGCTTAGATTGGAACCCGACTAGGGGAGCGGACGCCGGTGGGCCGTCTTATGGCGCGCTACCCTTTATTTTTGGTTCATTTGCTGTAACGATCTTATCTGCATTGATCGCTGCTCCTCTCGGAATTGGCGCAGCGATTTACATGACGGAAATTGCGCCTAGCTGGGGCAGAAAAATTTTGCAGCCTGCTGTGGAATTGCTCGTTGGCATCCCGTCTGTCGTATATGGTTTTATCGGTTTATCCGTCATTGTTCCGTTTATACGCGACCATGTCGGTGGCCAAGGGTTTGGCCTCCTATCAGCAATGATTGTATTATCGATCATGATTCTTCCAACTGTGACAAGTATATCAACCGATGCACTGCGTTCGATTCCTGGCGGTTTGCGTGAATCGTCATTGGCGCTTGGAGCCACACGCTGGCAAACGATCTACCGGGTACTCATTCCAGCTGCTGGACCGATGTTGCTTACAGCAGTTGTCCTGGGAATGGCACGTGCATTTGGCGAAGCATTGGCCGTACAGATGGTCATTGGCAACTCGCGAACAATTGCAGAGTCGTTAATTGATTCCACAGCGACGTTGACGACCATCATTACATTGAATATGGGACATACTGTACCAGGAAGCATTGACAACAATGTCCTTTGGTCACTTGGCTTGATTTTGCTCGTTATGTCCTATCTGTTTATTATTCTTGTGCGGTTCTTGTCATCTAGGAGGAAATTTTCATGAACAAAAAATGGGCGGATAAATGCGCAACGTCTATGTTTACAGTCATTGCCGCAATCATTATTGCCGTTTTAGCTGGCTTAATTGGCTATATTTTTGTGAGGGGACTTGCCCAAATTGACTGGGCCTTTCTTACAAACCCACCAAGCTCCTACAGAGCTGGCGGCGGGATTGGGCCACAATTATTTAATTCATTTTACATCTTATTTTTAACAATGTTATTTACCGTACCTCTTGGCCTTGGCGGAGGCATTTATATGGCCGAGTATGCAAAGCCAGGACGGGTAACTGACTTTATTCGTACTTGTATTGAAGTACTCGCTTCTTTGCCATCCATTGTCGTCGGTTTGTTTGGTTTGCTCGTATTTGTACAGCTAACTGGTTGGAGTTACTCGATTTTAGGCGGTGCGCTTGCGCTGACGGTGTTTAACTTGCCAGTAATGGTCCGTGTGGTCGAGGATGCGATTACGAGCGTGCCGAGAGAGCAAAAAGAAGCAAGCCTGGCCCTCGGCATTACCCAGTGGGATACGATTCGGACCGTGATTTTGCCAGCGGCGTTTCCTGGGATTTTGACTGGTGTAATTTTGTCGGCAGGGCGCGTGTTTGGCGAAGCAGCAGCGTTGTTGTTTACGTCAGGCGTCACGACGCCACGGCTTGACTGGATGAATTTGAATCCTTTCTCGGAAACATCGCCATTAAACGTATTCCGTCCTGCTGAAACACTCGCTGTTCACATTTGGAAAATCAATACGCAAGGCTTGATTCCAGACGCGCGGGAAGTAGCAGACGGGGCTGCGCTTGTGCTGATTTTCGCTGTGTTGCTATTCAATTTGTTGGCCCGTTTGCTTGGGCGCTACGTGCACCGGAAACTGACGGCATCGAAATAAAAGGGGGAAAGCCAACATGACTGCTCTGACCGTTCCAAAAAAAGATACTACTGCACTTAAACAGCAATCCAAACAGGCTGAGGCGATTTTACAGGCAAAGGACATCAATATTTACTATGGCGAAAACCATGCAGTAAAACAGTTGTCGCTTGATATTAACAAAAATGAAATTTTGGCGTTAATCGGCCCGTCTGGTTGTGGGAAATCAACATTTTTGCGCAGCATTAACCGCATGAACGATTTAATCCCGAGCGCACGGGTTACGGGCACCCTTGCCTATGAAGGACTTAATTTGCTCAGTGATGATGTAAATGTAGTTGCTTTGCGGAAAGAAATTGGTATGGTTTTCCAAAAGGCGAACCCATTCCCTAAGTCGATTTATGAGAATCTTGTTCACGGTTTGCGCTTCCATAACGTCAAGAAAAAAGAGTGGGCTGACATTGTGGAGGATTCTTTAAAGCGTGCCGCTTTATGGGATGAGGTCAAGGACAGGCTCCATGAATCGGCGCTGTCACTATCCGGCGGCCAACAGCAGCGACTCTGCATCGCCCGCACGCTTGCTTTAAAACCAGAGGTGATTCTTCTTGATGAACCAGCTTCCGCCCTTGACCCGATTGCAACAGCTAAAGTGGAAGAACTCATGGTTGAATTGAAAAAGAATTATACCGTTGTTGTTGTTACACACAATATGCAACAAGCGTCACGGGTTTCTGACCGAACTGCGTTCTTCTACAACGGTGAGTTGATCGAAGTCAATAAGACAGACGTCCTGTTTCGAAATCCTGAAAAGAAACAGACCGAAGATTACATTTCAGGACGATTTGGGTAAGGAGGAAAGCATATGCAAGCGTTAGCTGAACAAACGGAAACAAAGAACGTGTATGATGTTCTTGATTTTAATCTTTGGTACGGCAACAATCAGGCACTAAAAAACATTTCGCTGCAATTAAAGGAAAAGCATGTGACGGCGATCATCGGCCCTTCTGGTTGCGGCAAATCAACGTTTATCAAAACATTAAACTTAATGTCTCGTTTAAATCCCGATATCCGCATGGCTGGTGAGTTGAATTTTCGTGGCGAAAATTTGTTGACAACTTCGATGGATTTGGCAGAGCTACGAAAAGCGGTCGGCATGGTTTTCCAAAAGCCGAATCCCTTTCCAAAGTCGATTTATGAAAATGTGGCGTATGGGCCACGGATTCATGGAATTCGCAAGAAAAAAGAACTTGATGAGATTGTCGAATCAAGCTTGAAAGGCGCGTTTTTATGGGAGGAAGTCAAAGATAGACTGAATAAAAACGCACTATCGTTATCAGGCGGTCAGCAGCAACGGCTTTGCATTGCCCGGGCGCTAGCGACAAAGCCTGAGGTGTTGCTAATGGATGAACCGACAAGTGCCCTTGACCCGATTTCCACGACGAAAGTAGAAGAACTGATTACATCGTTGCGTGATTCTTATACAATCGTCATTGTTACACACAACATGCAGCAGGCTGCGCGAATTTCAGACGAGACAGCATTCTTTTACATGGGCGAACTGGTTGAAATTGGCCCGACACAGCGAATTTTTTCCAACCCTGAGCATAAACGTACAGAAGACTACGTATCTGGCCAATTTGGCTAACAGGAGGTCATCCTATGTTAAGAAGCATGTTTCAAGAACAGCTTGATGAAGTAGCAGAACGAATTCAAGTGCTAGGAACCGCCGTTTTAAAACAGCTGGATGCTGCTATTGATGGTTTGTCAACAAAGAACCGTGCTGCCGTCCAGCAAATTATTGACAATGATGCCGACATCAATAAGAGTGAACTTGACATCAACGAAAAGGTGTTTGACATTATTGCTAGGCAGCAGCCAGTTGCAACTGATTTGCGACGGTTGATCGTTGTTATGAAAATGGCTGGCGACCTTGAACGTGTAGCGGACTTTGCTGTTGACATCGCCAAAGTTTCGAGACGAATTGATGATTTCCCTAACGAAGAGTTGAAGCAAGAATTGATAGAGCTTGCTTTAGATGCGAAGGGGATGATCGAAAAAGCACTGCACGCTTATGCAACAAAAAATGTGCTTACGGCTCAACAATTAGCAAAAGCCGATGATGAAATCGACGAACGCTTTGGTAAGCTTATTAAAAAGCTGTTTAGGCAAGAGACGACAGATCAAGACGTAGAAGCGATTACCCAGTTGGCTTTTATTGCCCGTTATATTGAGCGCATTGCGGATTACGCAACAAACTTGTCCGAATGGATCCTTTATGAAGCAAACGGACAATATGTTGATTTAAACTAACAAGATTAGCCAGACTGATAGAAAGTTTGTCTACAGTCTGAAGGGAGCTGCCATAGGCAAGCTCTCTTTTTTTCGTCGGTGCGCTGTTATCGTATGGTATAATAGACAAATGTTTAAGACGAGAAAAGGCAGGCGTTAACGATGATTTCCGCACAAGCTTTCCGAGTAATTGCTGCTTTTCATAGTGGGGTTTGGATGCTGTTTTTTATTGGCGCTGCTGTTTGGCTTCTGTTCACGTGGCGAGGATGGCAGAACGCCCGTTTTCTTTGTGCTTCCTTTGTGCGAACAACGGAAGCGGTCCTTCTGTTGTCTGGGTTTTTAATGTGGTATGCGTACGAGTTTGCTGCTTTTTACGCAGTCAAAGGCGCGATTGCGATTCTAATGCTCTATTTCTATGAAAAAACACGTTTAGCGATAAAGCGACAACAATATAGGCAGCTATATCCTCATGGGGTATTGCTTGTCGTAACAGCAGTCGTCGTTTGGGCGATGGGCGTCTATTGGAAATAAAGGGGGATGAATGATGAAGGCGCATATTAGGGCGGTCAGTAGATGGCAACCGTTCTCGCCAAAGCGCTACGGGGAATGGGCACGTACACAACGAGAGACCGGTTGTTGTATTGTGCCGACGACGTATTGGGTGGAGCAAATCCGGTTGGCGGCGCCAGAACTTCGCTGCTTAACATTTGACTCGTTTATCCGCAAGTGCCAGGAACGAGTAAACGATATTAGGCTAGTTCACCACGAATGGAAGTGGGCGATGGCAAACGAAGCGAATGCGACTGGAAGAAAAAACGAGCAAATCATAAATAGTTATTTGCAATATAAGCGTTTTGGCGAATGCCGACTGCCTGACAGTTTACGCTTTTTAAAACCTGAATTTGCGAAGATCAAGGCTCTGGAAGAAAAGAGACGTTGGAAGACGATTGAAGATGACTACAACGCCTTTGCTCGAAAGCCGGCGGCTTTGCCTTATGATGACATTGTAGTCGAAGGGTTTCATGATTTTTCTGTCAATCAGCTAGAGGCACTAGAGCGAATGGTCAAAGAGGGAGTGAGGCTGACTATCTACCTTGATAGAAGGGCGAAAGCTGCCATATCGGAGTTAGTGAAGATTGGCTTTACGGTGGATGTTGACAGACAGCCAGTGACGGATGGTCAAACAGGGTGTTTGTCTCTGTATAAAGCGGTGACCGAGGAAGAAGAGCACATCGGTTTGATTGAACATATTTTCACAAGCAATACGCCGCTTTCCAACATCGCTGTGCTGTTTACGAAGGCGGAAGAGCGTGCCGCTTTTATGGCAAAAGCGAAGCAGGAAGGGCTGCCTATTGCCGCTAGCAACCGTAGTTATTTGGCGGACACCCCTTTCTATCTATGGGTCAAAGAAGCGCTGCTCACCCCTTTGCCTTCAAAAGAAGCGCGGCTAGGTGCTGTTGATTCCCTCTTTGCTGTGCTTGGCATCACTGGGCGTCGTTGCTTAAGAGCGAAGCAGGCTTTGTACGCTGGTTATAGCACTGGCGACAGCGAGGTTGACTTTTTTCTGAACAAAATCGGCAAAAGCCCCCTTGCTGAAGGGAAAACGATAGCAGAAAAAGCTGCGTTGCTTGTCGATATGTTAGCGAGAATGGGAGAGCGAACGGATATCCCGTATGCCCACGCAGTAAAACAAGCGCTTTTGGCCTCGGATGGCGTCTCCTATGCAAAAGTGGAAACAACGGAAGATGGGTTTCGCCAATGGTTCCAGACATTTGCGCAAACACTTGTCATTGCCGAGGAGCCAAAACCGAAAGAGGGAATTTCCGTCCTCTCGTGGGCGGATGTCGCTGCCTTTCAAGGATCGGCCGTATATGTTGCTGGGCTTGCTTTAGGTACGTTTCCACATCCTTATTCACTGCTAGGTTATTTCCAAGAAAGTGATTTAACGGAGATTAACAAATGGGGCGTGCCATTGAAATCACGTACACGTTCTGTCCAAGCGTTGCAATTCCAACAGCTCATCAACAGCGGCATGGACGTATATGCCAGCTATGTGTGCGGTCTTGACCGAGACAGTCCCGCGCTACCTTCTCCATTTCTACTCGACTTTCAACAAGTTGGCTTCTGGAATTACCAAAATAGGTTGAACAACGGAATCGGCACGTACTCACGCAAAGATGGGACTGCTTACCGCGGTGAACTTGGTCACTTTCAAAAAAGGCTGCAACATTTGCAATTAGGGCAAGAATGGCTTTCAGATGCCCAACAGGCGAAAGAGAAAGCAAAAACCGCTGTGGCCGTCACTGCGTTTGAAGCTTATGCGCGCTGTCCATTCCGCTATGGTCTGGAATGGCTTTTAGGGATCAAGCCGCCAGCAGGTCAAAGCGAAGGGCTTCCGGCAAATAAGATTGGAACCCTTATTCATCAATGCATTGAAACATTGTATCGCCATAAATTGAATGTCATTGGCAAGCCTTTTTCCACCCTTTCGGAAGCAGAAAAAGACGAAGTGCCTCATTGGCTTGTATCAGAATGGCGCCGCCGCTTTAATGAGGACATTGTGCCATTTGTCCCTTATATGAATCGTTTCGAGCTTGAACAAGAAGAAACATGGTGGGCCAACAAGCTCCGTCTTTGGTGGGAAGCAGAGCGGGCGCGGTTTTGGGATCGGAAGGAGTTGGCGGATGCTTACATTGAAGGGCTGGAAGTACCCATTGTTCTTGAAGACTTTCCATTGGGCACAACGAAGCTAAAAGTGACTGGAAAAATCGACAGGGTCGATGTCGCAAACGGTGAAAAGGTGCTCTATGATTACAAGACTGGGAAGGCGGCGTTGAAACTGGAGGAAGCCTCACACGGCACAAAACTCCAGCTTCCTATGTATTCGTATATCGTTGGTAAGCAATCGTCAGTAGCTGGGGCTACATATATTTCTTTGCTTGATCCAGGCAAACGGGCCGGGAACGGTGTTTGGAAGCCAGAGCATGTTGGCAAGCAATCGATCTTTGGCGTCAGTGCTCAATGCCGCAATAAAGAGGACGCTTTAGGCGAAGAGGCTTTTATGGAAAAATGGGACATCCATGAGCGTCTTCAAGAACTGTGGGAAGGAATGCAGACAAACATGCCCGTTGCCCCCCTTGATTGCGCGGCCAGCTGCCCTTATAAAGCGATTTGCCGAGTGACGGAAGAACAAAAAAGGGAGGCTCAGCATGCAATTCAACAGCGCACAAAAGCAAGCAATTGATTCGAAACAGCGCCTTGTCGTCGTTGCTGCTGGAGCTGGTTCTGGCAAAACCCGGGTGCTAACGGAGAAGATCGTCTCCATTATCGACGAACATTTTCACGACAAGGACTCAAACTATGGCGCTCCTATTAATGAAATTGCCGCCATCACTTTTACTGAAAAGGCTGCGAGAGAAATGAAAGAGCGCCTTGCAAGCCGGATGGGCGAAAAGGCGGAAGCGGCTGGAAATAGGGAAGAAAAACGCTTTTGGCTTGCACAGCAAGAAGAAGTAGAGACGGCAATGATTGCAACGTTTCATCGTTTTTGCCGGCAACTGCTCAGCCGTTATAGCCGATACGTTGAAGAAAACGGGGAACTGGCGGTTCTCGATGAAACCGAAGCTGCGATGATAAAAGCAGAGCTTGTTGAGCAGTTGTGCAAAGATCGTCAATTTGCCAATGAACTGAATCAACTCCGTCGGGTGCTGTCTCTTTTTACATTGAAGCGTTCATTGGTGGCGGTTCATGATGCGGTTCGAGAGCAACGAGCGGGGGATGATGCCATTTCCCACTTTTCGCCGCTTTATATGTGGGACAAGCAAATCAATGGGGCCATTTGCGAACAGCAGCAACAAGTTGCGATGATCGTCAAGACGGTTAAACGCGCTGCAAAAGAATTACCTCCTTGGCAACAGTTATCGAAAACCGAACAAAAGCATGCACAGTCACTGGCCACGCTTGCACAAAGCTTGCCGCTTGCTGGAAACGAGGAGGAAGCGGTTGCGATGATGAACGAAGCGCTCCCAAGCAGAGTCCAAAAAGCATGGCAAGAATCGTTGCCGTCTCTGTACGTTTTTTATGAGCACAACTGGAAGCCATTTAAAAAGCAATGGAGTGAAAGGAATCAAGTCGCCAGTGATCGAGGGCTGCCTTTGCTTGAAGCGTTTGTGACACTGTTGCAAGCATTTGCCAAACGTTATGCCGATCTAAAAGCACAACGCCGTGTCGCTGACTTTAGCGACTTGCAACAAAAAGCGTATACGCTTTTACAAATACCAAAAGTAGCAGCAGCTTGTCAGTCTGCTTATACACATATTATGGTCGATGAATTTCAAGACACAAACCAAGTCCAATTGCAAATTGTTCAGGCGATCAATCCGGCCCATTTGTTTTTTGTCGGCGATGAAAAACAATCGATTTACCGTTTTCGCGGAGCTGATGTCGCTATTATGAATGAAATGGCCAAAAAGGCAGCTGAGCTAAATGAAGGAGAATTAATTCATCTGCAAGAAAATTACAGAACTGCTCCGCAAATTGTTGAACTCGTTAATGAATTGTTTGCCCATGTGATGGCACCAGGAGGGGAGGACGCCCTTCCGTATGCGACCAGTTATGTGCCCCTAAAAGCAGGGAGGAGGCCTCATACAAACAAGCAAGCACTTGCTTCTTTCCATCAACTTGAAAAAAGCAACGAAGCTCGCTCGTTTGCATCGCTGCTGCAACAAACAATAGCCGATGGAATGATTGAAGTGGAAGGTGAAGGCAAGGTTCGCCAAGCTAAATGGAATGATGTCGCTGTCCTACTTCCTTCGCGTACAAATTTGCCAGAGCTTGAGGAGGCATTTGCTGAAGCGGGCATTCCTTATCGAATCCACGGTGGCGTTGGTTTTTTTGAAAAACAAGAAGTGATTGATTTTTTAAATGTGCTTAATTGGCTCAGACGTCCATTCGAGGATGCTTATGTGGTGGCGTTGCTTCGTTCTCCCCTCTTTGGGCTGACACTAAGTGATTTGCTGACAGTGAACGAATGGAAAGAGGAAGATGAGAACTTGGCTGTTTTTTTAGCGAAGGAAGAAGCGCCTTCCTTATTTGCAAGCCACCCACGGCTGCAACAAGCGCTAAAGCAGTATGGCGAATGGATCGATTTGTTCTTGCCGTTTACTTTTACAGGAAGTGTAAAAGAAGGATTGCTTCAGCTGTTTGAGCAAACAGGCCTCCGTTATGCTGTTTTAAGTGATACGAACGGTATTCAGCGTGTCGGCAATGTGGAAAAGCTCATTGATTTGTTTGCACAATTGAATACAGCCAATCTAGAAACGCTATGTTTGCAAATGAACCGCTATATAGCGGCAAGCAAGAATGTCTCTGAAGCAGAAGTGGAGCAGTTGGAAGGAGAGGCTGTAACGATTATGACTGTTCACGCCTCAAAAGGATTGGAGTTTCCAGTTGTTTGCCTTCCGTATATGGACCAAAAACGGCGGATGGACACGGATGCGGTCTATTTTGACCAAGAATGGGACATTGTTTTCCAACTGAAATTAGACGATGGTGAAACCATTGCCACGCCTGCCTTTTTCCAGGCACAAGAAAAAAGAGGCAAGCAAGCGCTCGAAGAGTCAAAGCGTTTATTTTATGTCGCTCTTACTCGTGCCAAAGACTATTGCTTGTTAGCAGCTGCAGACTTGTCTGGAGGCCGGTCATGGGCAGAAATGATTGGGGCAGCGAATGAGCAATCTCGATTGTCTGCGATCAACTGGGTTGATTCTGTAAAGAGTGGCGAAAACGTACTCAACATTTAAAGGTGGAAAGCCGATAAAGAATACGAGGAGAGTCCCTCCTCGTATTCTTTTTTATCGAGGTGGGCAAGGTGACTCAATACGATTACATAGGTATGTTTTTAGAAGAGGCAGATGAGCATTTGCAAGCAATGAATGCAAAGTTGCTTCAACTTGAGCAGGATCCTTTTGATAAAGACGCGATTGCTGAAATCTTTCGTTCAGCCCATACGTTAAAAGGAATGTCGGCGACAATGGGCTTCAATGCCATGGCCGAGTTGACCCATTCTTTAGAAAATCTTCTTGATGCCATGAGGGACGGAAACATTGAAGCTGGTGCAGGCGAAATTGATTTGCTGTTTGATGCAGTTGAATACCTTGAAGCAAGCGTCAGCCACGTACGGAATACCGGGGGAGAGTTAGAAGAAGCTAACGGCTTGCGGGATACGTTTGCCCAGCTTCTCGGCCAAGAACGGACGACTGCCAATGAGGTTGCCGCTAGTCTCGACACAGACACACACGCGATTATGGATCAAGCTGTACAAGACGGTGTCCCTGTCCAAGTGATCCATGTCGAAATCGATGACAATGCAGCGCTCAAAGGAGTGCGCGCTTTTATGGTTGCAAGTGAAGCCGCACAGTTTGGCGAATTGATTCATACGGAACCGAGCAGAGAGGAGCTTGAGGAAGGGAGGTTTGCCAGCGGCTTTACGCTGACGGCAGCTACGACGCTCCCAGATGCGGACATTAAAAAACGCCTAGAAGGCATTTCTGAAGTGAAACAAGTAACAGTCACCCCTTATAAGCCCGAGAAGAAGGCGGACAAGGCCAAGCCGCAAACGGCAAAAGCCGCTTCTGAAAAAGGGGCCGGTGCAAAAGGGGAGCAAGCGCAGCAGAAAACGATTCGTGTCAATGTCGAAAAGCTGGATTCGTTAATGTACTTGTTTGAAGAGCTAGTTGTGGAAAAGGGCCGCCTAGAGCTAGTTGCCAATTCATTGCAAACAGATGAGCTGACGAATGTATTTGAAAAAGTAAGCCGCATTACGAGCCACTTGCAGGAAGTAATGTTGTCCGTGCGGCTGATGCCACTTGAGCCAGTATTTAGCCGTTTTCCACGGATGGTACGTAAAGTCTCAAAAGAAATCGGCAAGCAAATCCGTTTTGTCATTGAAGGGGAAACGACCGAATTAGACCGAGCGATTATTGACGAAATCGGCGATCCGCTCCTCCATTTGCTGCGCAATTCGATTGACCATGGCATTGAGGAGCCAGCAGTGCGCCAAAAAAGCGGAAAGGATCCTGAGGGGTTAATCGTGTTGCGCGCTTTTTATAGCGGCAGCCACGTTGTCATTGAAATTGAGGATGATGGCGCAGGAATTAAACAAGAAAAAGTCTTGAAAAAAGCGATTGAAAATGAATTGATTACGGCTGCAGAGGCGGAAAAAATGGCAAGTGATGAAATCAACCAACTGCTGTTTGCCCCTGGGTTTAGCACAGCCAATGAAGTGACGGATTTGTCTGGGCGTGGAGTCGGCCTTGACGTTGTCAAAAGCACGTTTTCTGCTCTTGGCGGTGAAATCGCTGTTTCTTCCAAAGAGGGAGAGGGTACGCGCTTTTCCATTTCGCTCCCATTAACTGTTTCCATTATCGATGCGATGATGGTTGAACTTGGCTCAGACATTTATGCCTTTCCAATCGCCAATATTGCCGAAACGGCCTATGTGCAAAAAAGCGAGTTGAAGCAAGCAGATGGGCAAAGCTTGTTTGAATGGCGAGGGCAACTTGTTCCCCTTGTCTCATTAAATGAGCAGTTTGGCTTGCCAGAAAAGGAAGACGAGCAAGAGCTTGCCGTTCTTTTGCTTTACCGCAACCAAACATTAATGGCTGTAAAAGTTGATCGCTTTATTGGCAAACAAGAAGTTGTGCTAAAGCCACTTGGTTCATTGTTGAAAGGGACAAAAGGAATCTCAGGCGGAACGATTCTTGGGGATGGCACGATTGCATTGATTGTCGACATTGCGCTGTTTTTCAACAATTAATCGCTTCAAACATGAATGAAAATAGCCTTGCTTTACAGAAAGGGGGAAAACGATCGTGGAACATACGAAACAATTTACCGTATTTGCCGTAGGTGAGGAATGGTATGGAATTGATATTTTGCACCTTTCCGCAATTGAGCTCCTTGACGGCATTCGTATTGTCCCAAATGCTGACCCTGCCATCATGGGCGTCGTTAATATTCGCGGCTCCCTGCTCCCGGTAGTTGATCTATGTTATTTGCTGTATCAGAAAAAAATCGAAGCGACCGAAACGTGCCGCTTGCTTGTGTGTGCGGAAACACTTGGGTCATTTGTCCTGGCTGTGAGTGAAGCGAGCGACATTTGCGAAATCGATCTTGCTTCGATTGAAGAGCTGTCTGATGCCCCTTATAAAAAGGGGATAAGCCACGTGGAGGGGAAGCTTGTAACCATTCTCGATGGGACCCAGTTGGCCAAGGAAATTGAACATCAAGTCCAGAAACAATAAACTATTTGCTAGTTAGGCGTATGTAGATACGAAGAGGGCAATTAAACCGATGTTTAACTGCCCTCCTTGCTATGTTTAAAAATGGGCCAGCGCTTTGCAGCGCTCGGCGTCTTTCTGTTGATGGGTGCTGATCAGTCGCTTGGCAACATGCATGTCATGCCACATCATATACGTAAGGACTGTCCATAACCGGCGGCTATAATCGCCGTGTCCGTCGCGGTGTGCTTGCAGCATTTGCAGCAAAAAAGGCTTATGAAACACGTCTGCTGTATCGCTTGACTCGATAAGCTGCTTGGCCCAATCGTACAGTTCGTTTTTGAGCCATACGCGGATCGGCACTGGGAAGCCCAATTTTTTACGGGGCACAATGTTTGCCGGAATAAGGTCCTTCATGGCTTGCCGGAGCACATATTTAGTCGTCCTATGGGAAAGTTTCATATCCTGGCCAAGCATTCTCGCAAATGCAAATACATCTTTATCGAGAAAAGGGACTCTTAATTCAATCGAATGGGCCATTGTCATTCGATCAGCCTTCACAAGGATGTCGCCAGGAAGCCACGTATGCATATCGACAAATTGCATAATCGTCGATTCATCCATGCCTTTTGCCTGTTCATATAGTGGCGCTGTTACATTTGTATAAGGTTTGGTTCGATCATAGTCGCGGAACAACTGTGTTTTTTCTGCTTCAGAAAAAATAAAGGCATTGCCAATATATCGCTCGTTGAGAGGAGTCGTCCCCCGGATAATGTAGTTTCGTCCCTTCAGCTTAGACGGCATACGGGCAACAACCCGCTTTAAGCCAGCGTGAAACGTAGGCGGCAACTTTTTGAACCAGGCAAGGTCAAGAGGTTCCCGGTAAATGTTGTACCCTCCGAACAATTCGTCAGCGCCTTCTCCTGACAAGACCACCTTTACATGTTTGCTTGCTTCTTTGGCGACGAAATAAAGGGGAACTGCTGCCGGGTCTGCAACAGGCTCATCCATATGCCAAACGATGTTAGGCAGTTCTTGAATAAATTCTTCAGCAGAAATGACTTTATGGATATTTTTGACGCCTAATGCTCTTGCTGTTTCTTTTGCGACGGCAATTTCGCTATAGCCCTCTGTCTCGAAACCAACCGTAAAAGTTAATAGGTTAGGGTGTACTTGTTGCGCTAAGGCGGTAATCGAAGTCGAATCAATGCCGCTCGATAAAAATGCCCCAACTGGGACATCAGAGCGCATATGTTTTTCGACAGAGTCTGTTAACAATTTTCGTGTTTGATTGGCAAGTTCTGTGACGGTCGGCCCCGATCTAGGCTGAAAAGTCCGTTCAGCATATGCTTCAATTTGCACACGAAAGTTTGCATTGACCGTTAATGTATGTCCAGGCAGTAGCTTATGAATGCCTTTTGTCAGCGTGTTAGGTTCGGGAACAAACTGAAAGGTGGCGTAATGTTGGAGTGCTTCTTGCTCAATCGGGATTTGCTCAAACAATGGCATGATTGATTTTTGTTCAGAGGCAAAGAAAAAACGTTCGTCTGTTTTCAGATAGTAAAACGGCTTAATGCCAAAACGGTCACGCGCACAAAACAATTCCTTTTTGTGCTTGTCCCAAATGGCAAACGCATACATTCCCCGTAATTGTTTAACCGCATTTTTACCATCTGCTGCATAAAGAGCGAGGAGTACTTCGGTATCAGAATCGGTTCGAAATGTGTAACCGCGTTGAATTAATTGAGAACGCAGCTCGATGTAATTATATATTTCGCCATTAAAAACAATATGGTAACGCCCTTTGCTATATGCAAGGGGCTGGTCGCCATGCTCTAAATCAATAATGCTTAAACGTTTAAATCCAAAACGGACTGTTTCATCTTTATAAGTACCGGTGCTGTCAGGGCCACGGTGATGAATTGCTTCTAGCGTTTGAACCCACAATTGATCAGGCAAATGGCTGCCATTTCGAATAAGCAGATCGCCGACAAAACCACACATAATGTTTCCTCCAGTTTTTTAGTGAGCTAATCTTACTCCAATTAAATATAAAAGTCAATTTTTTGCTAAAAGGGTAACAGTCCACTAATAACGTAGGACAATGTTTCATTTTCATGGTTTAGGGTATAAACACATAAACCCAATTTTGAAGCAGGAGGGGGATTCTTATGGAAAAGCCATTTAGGTTAGACGGCGACGTGTACAGGCAATTAAGCATTATTAACCGTTTGGAATTGCGGGCCGATTTAACTGTCCAATCCCTTTATGCGAAAGCGGTGTTGGAACATTCCTTGTACCACTTTAGAGAACAACATCTAAAAGAACAAATCGATCAGGCGTTGGAGCAACGTGACGAACAGGCATTTTATTCACTAACAGAAGCATTAAACGACCACAGGGATCGCTATAAAGGCGGGCGTACACTGCATGAAAATGGCTTCAGGCTCCATCTGACGTTCCAGTAACAATTCAATAGCGGGCTGGTTTCGTCCTAAGGCCAATCAATATTACGTTGTCATGTCATATTGATGGCCTTTTTCGTTATCGATACAGGGCGTGTTGCAGAAAAATATTCAAACTTGTTGTGTTGCTCGCATCAAAAAAAGCTTTTTTGGACATATTCTAGTTGTCGGTCACAAAAGCCTAAACGGCGTATTGGCCTTCTGGCGCTAATTCCCCAATCTATATATAAAACTTTGCTTTCTGTGTATTTCTGTGTAATTGTAGATATCTAGGTTATTAAACGAAAGGGAGTAAGGCTTAGTGGCGAAAAAACCGATTCAATGTGAAAACGAGTATGGCCTCCTAAAGGAAGTTGTTGTCTGCGAACCGACGTTTATGGCAATTGAGGAGGCGATTAATAGAACGCAACGGAAATACATGGATGAGAACATTAATAGGGACATTGCGAGCCAACAACATCAAGCGCTCGTTGCAGCTATGGAGAAAGAAGGCATTCGTGTTTATTCCGTGCCAGCACACGACCATTTGCCGGAGCAAGTGTTTATGCGGGACAGTGGTTTTGTCATTGGAACGTCCTTGTATGTAGCCAATTTGGACAGAGAGATTCGCAAAGGCGAGGAAATGGTGCTTGGCGAGTACTTGACCAAAATCGGCAAACCGTTTGCAAAAGCAAGTGCAGGCACAGTGGAAGGCGGAGACGTGGTCCTCGCCAATGATGAAGTGTACATAGGGGCAAGCGGACGCACAAATAAAGAAGGCATCGAGGAGCTGCGCCGTCTACATCCTGAAAAAAGAATCGAAATGGTTTCACTTGATCCAGACTACTTGCATTTGGATTGTGTGTTTCAGCCCGTTTCTGAGACGCAGGCGCTCATTTACCGTGAGGCCCTTTCTAAAAAAGCTGTCGACATGCTTGCACAGCGTTTTTCGTTAATCGACGTGCCAAAAGAGGAACAGTTCCATTTAGGTGTGAATGTCCTCTCGATTGGCAACAAACGGGTGATTGCACTGCCTATGAATGAGAACACCAATGCCCAGTTGCAAGCACGTGGGTTTACGATTATTGAAGTCGATTTTTCCGAAATTATTAAGTCTGGCGGGTCGTTCCGCTGCGTGACAATGCCGTTAGTCCGCTCAAATTAACGCATAAATCTGCGCTTCTTGGTTATATTACGACAGAATGATAGGAGGCGCGTTTTAGCAGATGGAGCGAAACAAACGGTTAGCCGCTGAACGAGCAAGGCTTGCGTCTGGCGGTGGGACAAAAAAACAGCAAGCTCAGAAACAAGCTGGAAAACAAACTGCGAGAGAACGGATTGGCATGTTACTAGACCGCGAGAGCTTTACTGAGCATCTTGCTTTTGCCAGCGGGTCTGGGGGCGAGGCAGGCGATGGCGTTATTGTCGGTTATGGGACAATCTCCGGTCGCCTTGTATGTGTCTATGCACAGGATTTCACGGTCAGCGGCGGGTCACTTGGAGCGATGCATGCCAAAAAAATCTGTGCGATTATGGACTTGGCCTACGACATGAAAGCACCGATCATTGCCCTGATCGATTCAGGAGGGGCCAGAATCCAAGAAGGGGCAAAAGCGCTTGCTGGTTACGGAGACATTTTTAAGCGCAATGTTCGCTATTCAGGCGCCATCCCTCAGCTATCGGTTATGCTAGGGCCATGTGCAGGCGGGGCCGTCTACTCTCCGGCGTTGACTGATGCAATCTTTATGGTCGACCAAATGAGCCAAATGGTGATTACTGGCCCAAAGGTGCTTAAAGCAGCGACAGGGGCAGAAGTGAAAATGGAAGACTTAGGCGGTGCCCGCATGCATTCTGAAAAAAGTGGCGTTGCCCACTTTTGTGCAAAAACAGAAGCGGAGTTATTCGTGCTCGTTCGCCAGTTTTTAAGTTATCTCCCTGATAACGGGGCAAAAAAGGCATGCCATAAGCGTGTGAGTGAGAAAGTCAGCGCCCATTTGCCCCGCGATAGTAAAACCGTCTATGATATGGTGCCGATTATTTGCGGACTTGCTGATGAAAATTCTTTTTTTGAATGGTCGAAACGGTATGCCCGCAACTTGATTACCGCCTTTATTCGCCTAGATGGCCAGCCTGTAGGTGTTGTCGCCAATAATCCGAAGCATCTTGCGGGCTGCATTGACATGGACGCTAGTGATAAGTGTGCCCGTTTTGTCCGGTTTTGCGATTGTTTCCACATTCCTTTGCTCGTTCTTGAAGATGTCAGTGGCTTTATTCCAGGTGTCGAGCAGGAGAGCCGCGGATTGATTCGCCATGGCGCTAAAATCATTTATGCCTTTGCCGAAGCAACCGTGCCAAAAATCACTGTGATTGTGCGAAAAGCATATGGTGGCGCCTATGTGGCTTTAAATAGCAAAGCTTTAGGGGCCGATTTTGTTTATGCCTGGCCTGGAGCTGAAATTGCAGTAATGGGCCCAGCAGGGGCGGCGGCGGTCCTTCATCAAAAAGACATCCAGGCGAGCAATGACCCTGCCAAAGCGCTTTTACAATTTGAAGAAAACTATAGGGAAAAGGTCGCTGATCCCTTTTCGGCGGCAAAAGAAGCGCTGATTGACGATGTGATTGAGCCTGACGAGACGAGGCAGCGATTAATTGAGTCATTTTCAATTTTAGCGTGCAAAGATGACCGTGCTGATTGGCAGAAAAAGCACGGCAACATGCCGTTATAATTGATGCTTTTTCACTCGCTCAGTATGTGATACGATACGATAGAAGCGTTATTTATTGTATGAAAGCGAGTCGTTGCCAATGGTTGTCCTTTCTGAAGGCTGGGTCCAGTTTTTATTGGCTATCAGTTGCGTTCTGCTGCTCGTTATTAGCTTGTTGGCCATTTTTTCTTGGTTGAAGCGAAAGAAAGGCATAACAAAGGCGAAAGAACAAGCAGGCGCTTTTTTAGTATTTGTCACAGTGCTGTTAATTTATTTTGCATTGTCGCTCGCCCTCCCCCGTGCGTATGTTTCTGATGTGCTCATCGGGCCAAAGACGGCAAAACCGGTCGAAGACAATGGAGTTCGGTACTTGAGTTTATCGACGATTTACAAAGTCCACGGAATTGAAACAGGGGCAGTAATCCGAGAAGCACAGGGGAAGACCGTACATATTTCGATTAACGAATATGAGCCGATTTACGGATTTGCCAAAGCAAACGAAGAAGTTGTCCGAAATGACCAGTCAATTGACGTGGCGGCTTATATCGATCAAGTCGCCGTCCCTGAGCTTGAAAAGCTAGACAACGAGGAGATTACGTTAACACAGTTGCGGGAACGTCTCCCTCATCTCCAATTTGATTTCCAATAAATGCGTTCTGCTTGCGTTGCAAGCAAACTGGCCAGTAAACTAGTAGAGGAGGTGGCGCAATATGGCCCGTAGTGAAGACGGTATCGTTCAATTGTCAACAGAAGAAATGAAGTCCTTTTTGATCAATAAAGCGGACGAGCCAATTATTATTGACGTCCGCGAAGTAGAGGAATACGAGAATGGCCATCTGCCAGGTGTACCACTTATTCCCATGAATGAAATTCCTAGTATGGTTGCTGGAATGGACCAATCAAAAAGTTATGTATTGGTGTGCCGTAGCGGCAGAAGAAGCCAAAACACCGCTTTGTATTTAAAAGAACAGGGATTTTCGAACGTCCGAAATTATGAAGGCGGAATGTTAGCTTGGGATGGAGAGCTTGAATATGGCCAGGAATGGGTCGTAAAGGACGTAGAAGAACTTTACAAATAGGGTACGAAAAAGGCCTCCCCGTCACGACAAGAGGCCTTTTTTAGGTTTATCTCTCCTCTTTTAGGGAAGACATAAGAGTAAGAAGATCATTCTATATAAAAGGGGATGGAAGAGATGAAAGCCAAACAAACGACACTTGCGCTTGGAATCGCGGCCGCTGCTGGAATGGCTGTTGTTTGCTTAAAAGACGAAAACCGCAGGCAGCAAATGAAAAACAAATTGCAAGCGATGTTAGCCAAATGGAAGGGACAAAAAACGATGGCGAATGAAAATGTGTTTAAGCTCGGAAATCCTAAGCCATCGTCAGCAGACAGCAAAATGGTCGATGAAGGTTCCTTGTATAGCATTAAGCGCTACAACGAAAAATACCAAGAAGGCGTTTAAGTGCACGTCGGCACCGACTTAGTATGACACCATTATCCTAGCCGACAACATATTCGTTGAGCTACAAAGAATGATAAGCGTTTGTTGCCCACGCCTCTAGACGGATAAAAAACGCTTGTCAGGCGAGGAAGATGCGAGTAGAATGGGTGTTCATGAGCAGTGGTTTTCCTGCTTAGACGACGCATTTGTTTACAGTCTGAAGCTGCCTAAAAGGGCAGCTTCTTTTACCAAGGGAGGAAGGGAACCAATGTTTTTAATTGAAGAACGGGAGATCGGCTCTGTACCGCTATTACATCTTACAGACAATGACGGCCCTGCGAAAAAGCCAGTGCTTCTTTTCTATCATGGAATCACAAGTGCAAAAGAGCATAACTTACATATTGCCTATACATTTGCAAAGAAAGGGTTCCGCGTTCTTTTGCCTGATGCCCTTCACCATGGTGAGCGGGAAAAAAGCATTGTTGGTGAGAAGCGCTATTTATCCTTTTGGGATATTGTTTTGCAATCGATTCACGAAGTCCCTACTATCGCCGAGCCTTTTTTGCAAGAAGGATTGATCGATGAGAACCGGATAGCGATTGGCGGCACGTCCATGGGGGCGATTACTGCTTATGGCGCATTGGCAGCTTATCCATGGCTTTGTTCAGGTTGTTGTTTTATGGGAGCGCCCCAATATATGGAATTTTCGAAAGCGATGTTTGAAAAGCTCGAACAACACGGAGTGGAAGTGAAAGAAGCGCAGAAAGAAGCCGTGCTAGCAAAGATCAGCCCGTTTGACTTGACGGCTGACATCGAACGATTAAATGGGCGTCCTTTGTTTATCTGGCATGGAAAGCAAGATGACACAGTGCCTTTTATGTATGCTGAACAATTTGCCAATCGGTTGTTCGATGCTTATCAAGGCAAAACAGACCGCTTTCAGTTTATCGCAGAGGAAGGCGCCGGCCATAAAATTTCTAGAAAGGCAATGCTTGCGGCGGCAGAGTTTCTCCCGCAAGCAATGGGAAGTTCTCATGTTTCTCGTACAACATAATCTTTTTAGAGAAGCCGGGAAAATTTTTATTGTTCTTGCCGGTTCATTTCTGCTTGCTTGTTCGCTAAACTTATTTCTAATTCCCGCTGACGTGTTTGCCAGCGGTTTTACGGGCGTAGCCCAGCTTCTTTCTTATATTCTTCCTTTATCAACAGGAACGTTGCTTTTGCTTTTAAACATACCAGTTGCCATTTTAGGTTGGCTTAAAGTGGGAAAAAGCTTTACAGTGTACAGTTTTGCCAGTGTCGCCATGACGACGCTTTTTCTTGAGCTAATTCCTGTCCATGCTTTATCGTCGGATATTATGCTTAATGCTGTCTTTGGGGGCGTTATCGGCGCAACAGGAGCAGGCCTGCTCCTTAAATGGGGCGCTTCATCTGGCGGGCTAGACATCATTGCCCTTGTGCTAGCCCGGTATACGGATCGACCAGTCGGCAGCTTTTTCTTCCTCCTCAATTCCATTATTGTTGTTGCTTCCGGACTACTGCTTGATCCTGAAAAAGCATTATTTACATTAATATCCATATACGTCACTTCTCGCTTTATTGATGCGATTCATACACGCTACGTGAAGCTGACAGCCATGGTTGTCACAAAAAAACCTGATTTATTAAATAAGGCGATTCATGAACGGCTGACGAGGGGAATTACCAGAATCCCAGCAAAAGGCGGATATACGTTTGAGGAAAAGGAAATGCTTGTCATTGTCATCACTCGCTATGAATTGTATGATTTAAAAAACATCATCGAAGAAGTCGATCCGGAAGCCTTTACGAATATTGTCGAGACAGCCAGTATCTTTGGCTTGTTCCGCAAAGATTAGGGAGGATTTTTGATGAAAAAGTGGAATGTGCTTATAGCGCTTATTTTCATATTGGTGCTCTGCGCATGCGGCGGACAGCCAGAAGAAGAAAATCCGGATATTCCGGCAGGAGGAGATGCCTCAGTGAGCACTGAATGGACGTTTGACGTTCGTGCAAAGCAATCAGGCGAGATGTTGGAAGTCGAAATGGATGTAAAAAACGAATCGGATGAGCAGCAAACACTTGTCTTTCCATCGTCCCAAGAATACGAGCTTGTGCTTAAGAATGAGGAAGGGGAAGAGGTTTTCCGTTATTCAGAAAACCATATGTTTGCCCAAGTCATTGTTGAGCGCCAATTTGAACCAGGAGAACAAATTGAGCTGCAAAAGGAACGAATTCCAGTTGGCGATTTACCAGCTGGCCATTATACATTAACAGCAGAGTTAGCTGTATCCAAAGAAACAATCGAAGCGCAAGGAGACGATAATCCGTTTGTACAAACAGTAGAAGTGGAAATCGAATAAGCGCATTAGACGCCTAAAGGGGTAGCAAAAGCTACCCCTTTAGGCGTTTTTCACTTTCTGCTTTCAAGGCTTCTATGAATGTTTGCCATTCCGGTCTCCCTTGTTCAGCAGGCGGCAAATCGATGTAGTTTTCATTCAGAATTTGTGCTTTTTCGCTGTTCCAAAAATGCTCAAACAGTGGGTTCATTCGCTGCTCCTTTCTGTATGGCTGAGTTGAATAAGGGAAAGCAATTCATCATCATTTAATTCTGTTAAAAACGCAGGTGTCTGCAGAACCCCTTCAGCAAGCGCTTTTTTTCCATTGATAAGCTGATCAATTCGTTCTTCGACAGTGCCAGCCGTCAGCAGTTTGTATACTTGGACAGGCTTAGTCTGACCGATCCTGTAAGCACGGTCTGTTGCTTGGTTTTCAACAGCCGGGTTCCACCACCGGTCGTAGTGAATCACGTTTGTTGCTTTTGTTAAGTTTAAGCCGACGCCCCCTGCTTTCAACGACAAGACAAATGCGGCCGCATGTGGATCGTGTTGAAATTGGTCAATGGCCATACGCCGTTGGCTACGGGATAGGCCACCGTGTAAAAAAGGTACAGACATCCCGTAACGTGCCTGCAATTCTTGGCTAATCAATTTGCCCATCTCTTTATACTGCGTAAAGATCAAGACACTCTCGCCTTTTGAGAAAATGCTGGCGACAATGTCGAGGAAAGCATCCCATTTCCCTGATTGATGCCCGGCTATATCCCCGTCTTTATAAAATTGAGCGGGGTGATTGCAAATTTGTTTCATCCGTGTAATGGCGCGCAGGATCATTGCTTTCCGTTCCAAATTAGCGACTGTGGCGAGGCGTTCTGACACATCTTCCACTACTGCTTGGTAAAGGGCAGCTTGTTCCAGGGAAAGGGGGACAGACTCGGTCGTTTCCCGCTTGTTTGGCAATTGTAGTCCAGTAGCAGGGTCGTTTTTCGTACGGCGCAACAAAAACGGACGTATTAACGTTTGTAACGCTTGTTGTTTCGTTTCATCATGGTCTCGCTCAATCGGGCGTATATAGGCTTTGTGAAAGCCGGCAAATGAGCCGAGCAACGATGGATTGAGCAAGTCCATCAATGACCACAATTCTTGAAGCCGGTTTTCAATCGGCGTTCCTGTTAAAGCAATGCGGTGTGTAGCCGACAGCTGGCGGATCGCTTGCCGCTGTTTTGTGTTTTTGTTTTTTATATGTTGAGCTTCATCCAAAATCAGGCCATTCCAGTGGACACTTTTGAAAAAGCGAGCATCCCTTAACGCGAGAGCATATGAAGTTAGAACGAGATCTACTTCGGCCAGCCTTGCGTCTCCTTTTTCGAGGCGATCTTGGCCGTGGTGGATGAACACCTTTAAGCTCGGCGCAAATCTTTTACATTCGTCGGCCCAGTTGTAAAGCAACGAAGTTGGGCAGATGAGGAGGAATGGCGCTGTTTGTTGCTCCGTTTGCTGTTCTTGGACATATAACATATAGGCGATTGTTTGAATCGACTTGCCTAAGCCCATATCGTCGGCTAAACAGCCGCCAAAGCCAACTTTGCGCAAATGGGAAAGCCAATCAAGCCCTTGTTTTTGGTAAGGCCTTAACGCGCCTTTTAAGGCGGAAGGCATTGTTACCGGTTCAGGCTGCTGCTTATAGAGCGCCGTCAGCCTCTCTTCTAGCTCGTCTGTCCATTCTAGCTGAAATGGAACAGTGGCAAGGGCTTCGGGGACATCTTGTGTTTTCGTGATTTTCCAAGCATCCAAATAAGTAAAACGGCTATTGATATCTTCGAGATAGGCTTTAAGTTGCTTTGCTAACGTTGGGTCCCAAGCTAGCCACTGGCCGTTTACATAAAGAAATGGTTTGTTTTCTTGTACATATTGGTTAAACGTTTCCTCTGTAACGGCTTGCCCGCCAATGGAGACTGTGTATTGGAAGTTCGCTAAATCTTGCCAGTTTAAAACGGGGTCTGCCCCGTTTTGTGCATTTTGGTGATCGCCAATCAGGCGAACGCTTAATGGACTTCGCTCTTTAAGCCATTTTGGCACGATCAATTGGATGCCCATTTCAGCAAGTTGCCTGTCGTAAGTGGTAAAGAGCTGATACGCTTCTTCAGCGCTCATCGTCTTTGTAGGAGCTCCCAGCGACAGGCCTGCTAGTAGCGGAATGTGCTTCGATATTAGCAAAACATCGCTTTTTAACCGTGAGACAGGGTTTGTCCGCCAAGGATGACTGCCAGCCATCAGCTGTTCCATGCCTACTAATGTTTCTGGACGGTTGCGGTCAGCTACAGATAAAGAGACAGACCAGCTTTCCTTTGGGGATGGTGGATCGTGTAAAACAAGAGCTGTTTGAAACGGCTCCGCCCTTTTAAGGCCCAGCTGTTCTGCAAACAATGTGCTTGGCGGTGAAACTGTCTTCGAGCGGCCTGTTTCCAATGAATGCAAAAAAGGCACCATTTCCTGGGGAACGGCTTGTTTCCAAGCAGCAAAGGCAGCAGAGACGTTGTCAGCAGAAAGGAGGGAACGGACGGCCTCATCAATGAGCGTTTTCAGCAATGTGGTTGTGTGGTGCTCGAGTTCGTCGGTTTGTCTATCGCTGTCGGCCATTTGACTTGAGCGCAAAGAAAGAGCTGCTTTAGGCAGACTGGCAAAACAGTCTTTATACCAAGCGTCATTAATTGTTAATTTCCATAACCCGTCTTGTCCTGGCACGACAAGGCCTGCTCGTATAAATCCATAAATGCTTTCTACAATGGCAAGCCATGCTGAAAAGTCCGCCCCTAGGCAAAGGGGTTCTTTCTGTTTCCATGTCTGAAAAACAGGGAAATAAGCGATAAATTGTTTTATGGATAACGTGATTCCTTCGACTGGAAATGGATAGGCGTCCCAACCTTCATTCGCTTGGTAAATCGTTGCCTCCCCCGCAGGTGATTGAAACAGGCGATTGTGGAGTGGGGCGTCCAGTAAAGCACGATCTGTCTCAATAAATGTGCCGTAAAAGGAATCAGGATCTTCTTGAAAAAGAAGCAGTTTCAATTCAAATGGCGGAACCAAAAAAGGATACATAAACCCATTTTGTCCAGTTCCTTTTCCTTGCGGTTGTTCGCCCCATAGAAAAAAACGACTGTCAATCCAGCCTCCATGGATCCAAATGCTACTGCTTTTCAAGATGATTCAACTCCTCAATGAATGCCCTGTACGTTTTGTACACTTTTTTCAATTTCCCGATATACTCCGTATAACGCACATGTTGGCCAAGCACCTGGTACAATTCTTTTAAGCGAATGACATATTCAGCTGCTGCCACATAATGTTTTCTAGACCGTTTTTCCACCAGCCTGACGATAAATTGGTGATAAACAGGAAGAGCCAGTTCTGGACGGTTCGTTGCAAGCGCCTCAAGGAGCTTGATTTTTGGCGGTTGCAATGACAGTGGGTTTTTTTCATACAACAAAAAATAATCACGCGCTTGATCAAAATAGCGGTAACGGTTTAAAAGCTGTACGTAAACGATTCGCGTTGCCTCGTTATAAAGGCGTTCTTCCAGCTTAGGCAATAGGTACGCAAGCACAGATGATACTTGCTCTTGTCCCATTGCTGCTACAAGCTGTTCAAACCGTGTAAACATCGGAGCCTGGAGCCAGCGGTCCCACGTTCCGTAATGAACGGAAGTGGCTGGCTGCAAGGCAGTTTCAGACTCATCCGCATACCGCTGAAGCGAACCAAGGTGGCTTTTCTGATCCGGGAATAGCTGGCTTAGCCAATGCTGAATTTGCCGATGGCGCCCCCGTTTGGCCAGAAGCATAAAGTGGTCCTCTACATCGTAAGTAGCGAGGTTGTTTGTCGCCACTAAAAACTGCAATGCTTGCAATTCCTTGCCAATAAACAAATAAAAATAGCTGGCTGCTAAGCGAACTTGTTTTGCTGCATCGCCAAAACGCGTTTTGGCAAAGGACTGCTCAATCGCTTCAAGGGAAGCAGCAGAAAAAACAGGCAAGCTGGCTTGCAACAGTTTTGGCCATGGGGACTGGCCGTCTTTCAAGCTAGCTTTAAGTTGTTTGACGACCTCTTTCCCATATAGACGTTCTTCTTTGGTGGCGCTAAGTTGTTTCAAGTAGGCGAGCAAATAACCATGAATGGATTCGAAAAAGTGGTCTATGCGCCGTTCGCACGCTTGCAAGCGCCCTTCTGTTTGCGCCTCGGCATAGATCGTCTTGATAAACAACATATAGCCGCGCCAATGGGGTTCAACAGTGGCTTCGACGCTTCGCTTTGCTTCAAGGGCAAGCACTTCTATATGGGCAGGTGAAAAATACCTTGAAGAAACAAGCTTCCGGTATGTCGTTGAAAGCGTAGGGCCAAGTTGCATAGCAAGTGAATCTTGAAGATGTTGATTCACGCTGTCACCTCATTCACAAAAACAGTATCCCTTTATTTTACTTCTTTTGGCGGAGAAAAAAAAGTGGTGTTGCAAGTGAGCGGGGGGAAGAGGCACGAAAAAGGCTTGTCCACGTTCAATTTCGCCCCCGTAAAAAAGCAAGCACGTTGGTTGGTGCTTGCAAAAAGCGGCTACTTGTTTAAGAGCTGCTCAATTTGCGTTCGGCGGTTTACAAGTTTTTTTAACCGCTGTTTGTGGGTGGAAATACGAGGGGCATCTTTAGCTTCTATTGCTTCAAACAATTCCATTAACACATAGTCGATTTCCAAGTTTAGCATATTATAAAGCGTACGCGGGCCAAGCGCTTTGCCATCATCTTTGTATTGAACCATCGAACCGTTTTTATTCATCATGATTTTCTCACTCCCGTCAATTTCAATCATGGATTCAACATCCCCGCCATTATAAGACGTAATATAGAGTGGTCCTTTGCTGGTTCGTTTGACAATCCCATTTCCTTTTTCTGATTGCAACAGGTTTTCCAGAGCGTCTGAAAGCACATCATCATACACATACAACACTTTTGCTTGCATTGTTAAAAATTCGTCATTGCGGATGAAGGGAAGTTCGTGTGTCAATTCCCCAAGCTCTACTGTCAAATAAATCGTTTTGGCGTCATAGCGCCAAAAAAGTGCATAGTGCTGGCCCATCATGCGTTTAATAAATTGATGGAGGGCCGCTTTGGACAGATTGATTGAAAGTTCTTGAAATTCGATCGGCGTAAAGGAATCACGCATGATTCAAGCACTCCTTTTTCGACCTCAGGGCATCTTTTCGAGATTGCTTTATCCTATGTAAAAAAGCGAAAAAAAAGAAGCAAAACGCCCAGGTTCGAAAAAAATAGGCGTTTTGCTCCCCTTTAGAAGCGAAAGCTGTACCGCTTCGATACAACATCGTAAAAGCCAAGAGAGTTGTATAATGCTTTCGTCGCTTCATTATTCATGCCAGTTTCTAATTCAATGCCTTTAATTTTGTGTTGCTCCGCCCAATAAATAATGCGCAACAATAGTTTTTTAGCAATACCTTGGTTCCGGTACGCTTCTTCTACATACAATTCATTCAACCAAATGTACTTTCCGCCTTTTTGAAAGCTCGTCAACGTGTTAAAAAAGGCAAATGCCACTGCTTTCCCTTCTAGTCTTGCGATAAAAAAATAGACGTGTGAATCAGGGTGCAGCGCTTCCTCCAAAATTTTTTCAATTTGTGACAATGCTTTTTTACCGGCAATCGCATGGAGCTGTTTTTCAAACAGGCTAGTCAACTCCCGCTTCGTTGTCTCTGTAGTCGTGTCTGAAGTTAATTCCAAAATTTCAATCATGCCTCATCCCCTCCCGGCAACAAGTTTATAAATGGAGCACCTTTTCCAAATAGCAGGCGATGCCGTCCTTTTCATTTGTCTCAGTCACGTAGTCAGCAACCGCTTTAATTTCGTCGATGGCATTGCCCATCGCGACGCCGTGACCAGCATATTCAATCATTTCATAGTCATTCTCTTCGTCGCCAAAGGCAATGACGTTTCCTTGGTCAATTCCGTAATCGTTGGCGATTCTTTCGAGAGCGGTTGCTTTCGTCACATTGCGTGGGGCGATTTCTAAAATACGCGTTTCGCCTTTCCACCAGCGTTGCAGTGTTGTTTCCGTTCCCGTCTCTTGCAAGGTGTCGTGAAGGACATTGACTTTTTCGGGCTTCGGTTCAATAAGAATAGCAGTTGGTGCTTCTTTCACGAGTGCATGTAGTTCTCCTGTCCCAGCAGGTTCAATGCCGTCGGTTAGAAACTCTGCAAAAAAGCCAGCTTGTTTTTTCATATAAAACGTGTCGCCGATTTCCACCATCATATTAAAGACGCCGATGGTTTCACATCGTTTGATTAACTCCTTGCTATAAGCAAGTGGGATCGATTCTAGTATCCTTGGATAATGAGCGTCTAAGGGGTGGTGAACCGAAGCGCCATTAAAATTGATGATCGGCGTCGTTAGCTGTAGTTCTTGATAATAACGTTTGCTTGCCCGGTAAGGGCGGCCGGTCGCAATCGCGATAACATGTCCCTGCTCTTTTGCTTTCATAAGCGCTGTTTTTGTCCGCGGCGAAATCTCTTGGTTTTTAAGCAGCAATGTGCCGTCTAAATCAAGAGCGATTAAATGTCTTTTAGCCATATTGAAGTCCTTTCTACAAATGGTCACAAAAAGCGATCCTCATCCCAGTGCAGCAGCCCGTAACGTATGCTATAGTTATAGAAGCGAACAATTGCGAAAGGAGAAAGCTTTGTATGGAAATGCTGTTGACGGAACTTGGATTCCGCGCTTTATGGACACCTGAATTGATTATTGCTCTCATCGGCGTTGCTTTGATATATAGCTGGTTTTTCAGGAGGACAAACGCTGGACCAAAACGAAAGCCACTCTTCTTTTTCCTCGGATTGGCAGCGCTTTACTTAGGGTGGGGCAGTCCTCTTTATGTAACGGGGCATGTGATGATGACACTGCATATGTTACAAATGGTATTTGCTTATTTTATCGCTGTCCCGCTTTTGTTGCTAGGCATTCCACAAGCGTGGTACGAGGCGGTTCGCTCAAAACTTGCTTTTAAGCCGCTTCGGCTGGTTTGGAATCCAATTTGTGCACTGCTTTTGTTTAATGGATTGTTTTCATTTTACCACGTTCCAGCAATGTTTGATATGCTCATGCAGTCGCCAGTGTTGCATAGTTTGTATGAATGGGTATTGCTTTTCACTGCGGCCCTGATGTGGTGGTTTATCTTATCACCGTTGCCAAGCTCGTACAAGCTCCCCGATTTGCGGAGGATTTTTTACATATTTGCAAACGGCTTATTGATTACTCCTGCTTGTGCATTGATCATTTTTGCTCCATCCGCTATGTATGCCACATACACAGACCCTCTTGTGTGGGCAAATGTAATGGCTTATTGTTTGCCTGGCGGGGCCGGGCCAGAACTGATGTTGTCGGCATTTGGAACCCCTGAGTCCCTTTCTATTTTTGAAGCGCGAATTGATCAGCAGCTTGCTGGTGTGTTAATGAAAATTTTCCAAGAGATCGTTTACGGAATCGCAATTGGCTATGTATTTAAGCAGTGGCTGAAAAAAGAAAAATTGCAAGACGGCGAACTGACGATTAGCGATGTGCCTCATTCATAAAACAGCTTAACAGCTGTTTTTTCTTTTTAGTAAAATAAAATAAAAATACAGTTGAATTTATTTTTATTCAATCATATAATTAAACACATCCATAAAAAAGAACGGAACCGGCTAAAGGGAGTGGGACAATGGAAGTTGGCATTATAGGCGCGACAGGTTATAGCGGTCTTGAATTGATTCGTCTGTTGAAAAACCATCCTCATGTAACAAATATTATGCTGTATTCATCTTCGCAAAGTGGGGAAACGATCAACCGTTTGTATCCCCATTTACAAAACGAAGAATGGAAGCCGTTAAAAGAAATCGACTTAAAAAAGATTTCCGCTGAAATCGATGTGATGTTTTTAGCGACTCCTCCAGGTGTGTCCGCAGAGTGGAGTGGTCCGTTGCTTGAGGCCGGGCTGTCTGTGATTGACTTAAGTGGCGATTTGCGTTTGAGCGACCGGAGCGTTTATGAGAAATGGTATAAGCGCTCATCTGCAAAGGAGGGGCTTATAGAGCAGGCCATTTACGGTTTAAGCGAGTGGAACAAATCAACCATTAAAACTGCGAAATTGATTGCCAATCCTGGCTGTTTTCCAACGGCGGCGCTTTTAGCGCTCATACCGCTTATTCAAGCTGGTGCAATTGAGCGTGATTCGATTGTTATCGATGCAAAGTCGGGGACGTCGGGAGCTGGCAAATCGCCTACTTCGATGACGCATTTTAGTGAAACAAATGAGAATTTTAAGATCTATCAAGTTGCATCTCATAAACATACGCCAGAGATTGAGCAGCAATTGGCAAAATGGGGAGCGCAGCCACCACTGTCTTTTCAACCTCATCTCGTCCCAATGGTAAGGGGGATTATGGCGACCATTTACGCCAAGGCGGCAAAACCCCTCAGCAATGAGTGGTTAACCGACTGCTATAACAGTGCTTATGATAATGCTCCTTTTGTACGAATAAAAGAAAATGGAACGTTTCCGGCGACAAAACATGTCTTTGGCAGCAATTATTGCGATATTGGCTTTTGTTATGACGAGAGGACGGGACGTGTCATTGTTGCTTCTGTCATTGATAATCTTATGAAAGGAGCCGCTGGCCAGGCGGTTCAAAATTTCAATCTAATGCACGGATTTGACGAAACAGCAGGGCTTGAGGCCGTGCCAATGTATCCATAATGGGGAGTGGCGAGATGTTAACCAAACAGACAACAGGGCAAGCATGGAAGCAAATCAAAGGGTCGATTACCGATGTAAAAGGGTTCACGACAGCAGGCGCCCATTGTGGGCTAAAAAGAAAACGATTAGACATTGGCGCGATTTTCTGTGACGTGCCAGCCAATGCTGCTGGTGTATTTACGCTAAACCAAATTCAGGCAGCTCCGCTTAAAGTAACGAAGGAAAGCCTTGCTCATAGCAGCGGCAAACTGCAAGCAGTGCTTGTTAACAGTGGAAATGCCAATGCATGTACAGGGGCGTCAGGACTCGTGGATGCCTATGAAATGCGGGCACTGGCAGCAGCAAAATTTGCGGTTCCAGAAGAGGCGGTTGCTGTTACTTCCACAGGCGTGATCGGGGAAAAAATGCCGATGGAAAAAGTGCGCTCTGGAATTGAGGACCTGGTCCTGTCCAAGGAGTCGACTCCGTTTGCAGAAGCAATTTTGACAACGGATACTGGAACGAAAGAAGTATGTGTGGAAGTAGTGATTGATCAAAAGACAGTACGGATTGCCGGTGTTGCCAAAGGATCAGGCATGATTCATCCAAATATGGCGACAATGCTTGGTTTTATTACAACTGATGCGAATGTCGAGCCTGCCGCATTAAAACGGGCGCTAGCCAAGGCCACGGATGAGACGTTCAACCGTATTACTGTAGACGGGGACACGTCAACAAATGACATGGTTCTTGTGCTCGCTTCTGGTCTTGCCGATAATCAACCTTTAGATGAAACGCACCCTGAATGGGCGAATTTTTATGGCGCTTTGTCTGCATGCGCAGAAAGTTTGGCAAAAAAAATTGCCAAAGACGGAGAAGGAGCGACGAAATTAATCGAAGTTCAAGTAACTGGGGCTGTTAGTGATGAAGAAGCAGGCAAAGTCGCTAAAGCGATTGTTGGATCGGACTTAGTGAAAACGGCTGTTTACGGCAAAGACGGCAACTGGGGCCGAATCATTTGTGCTATTGGCTATAGCGGCTGCACGCTTGACCCGGACACGATCGACATCGCGATTGGCCCTTACGAAACGCTTGTGCAAAGTGAACCTGTTGTTGTAGACGATACCGCTATTAGCAAGTATATGGAAGCCGAAACGATCGTCATCAAGGCTGATCTCCACCAAGGGCAAGGCGTCGGCAAAGCATGGGGCTGTGACTTAACATACGATTACGTCCGCATCAATGCAGGATACCGGACATAAGGAGGCGCCTTATGGCAACAGTGGTAATCAAAATAGGGGGAAGCACCCTTGAAGCGTTAGAGGAAGGATTTTATAAGGGAGTTGTTAAACGGGCTAGCCTAGGCGACAAGATCATGATTGTTCACGGGGGCGGGCCAGCGATTAACAATCTCTTACAAGCGATGGCGGTAGAATCACAGTTTGTGAACGGCTTGCGTAAAACAACGGCAGGAGTATTAACAGCCGCAGAAGCAGCCTTATCCGGGCAAATCAACAAACAGCTCGTCCGCTCTCTTTATCGGGCAGGCGGGAAAGCCGTTGGCTTATCCGGCAGTGACGGACATTTATTGAAAACAACTCCAATTGACGCCGACAAACTAGGGTTTGTCGGCGCGGTCGAGTCCGTGAACATTGACTTGCTTTTCAATGTTGCTAAAGCTGGCTACATACCGGTTATTGCACCGATTGGGATGGATGAAAACTATCAATCGTACAACATCAATGCAGATACTGCGGCTGCTGCGGTCGCTAAAGCGAGCAAAGCGGAGGAGCTCGTATTCGTCACTGATGTAGACGGTGTCCAAAAAGACGGGAAAGTCATTGAGGAAATGGATGAGGTTTTGGCCAAGCGCTATATAGAAGAGGGCGTTATCTATGGAGGAATGGTGCCAAAAGTGAACGCATGTTTAGACAGTTTAAGCGGGGCATTGACGAAAGCACGGATTGTCAGCGGCAAAAAGGCGTATCACCCTTCCGCAGGGACGGCGATTGTCAAACCAAGTAACGTCCTTACATCGGGCGCTTAAAGAAAGGAAGAGCAATGGTGAGCTATTTATTCCCAACCTATTCTAAAAAAAGCCTCTGTATTAAGGAAGGACGAGGGGCATGGCTGCAAACAGAAGACGGAAAAGATTATCTTGATTTTATGGCCGGCATTGCCGTTTGCAATTTGGGGCACCGCCACCCTAAAGTCGTAGCGGCGCTCCATCAGCAAGTCGACCGCCTTTGGCACGCATCGAACCTCTTTCACTATGATGTCCAGGAAGAGGCGGCAAGGCAATTGGTACAGGCAAGTGCATGTGATTATGTGTTTTTCACGAACAGCGGCACAGAAGCGAATGAAGCGGCGATTAAGCTAGCCCGCAAAGCGACTGGAAAAAACCATATTGTATCGATGAAACAATCTTTCCATGGCCGGACACTTGGAAGCATGGCCGCAACAGGGCAAGACGGGATTAAAAGCGGTTTCGGGCCAATGCTGCAGTCCTTTTCGTATGCTCAGTTTAACGATATGGCTTCCTTGCATGAAGCGGTCACCGATGAAACAGCAGCGATTATGGTAGAAATCGTTCAAGGCGAGGGAGGCGTCCATGTCATGACAGCGTCTTTTGCCGAAGCGATGGTGGCCCTTTGCAAGGAACAGAATTTGCTGCTCATTGTCGATGAGATTCAAACGGGCATGGGACGTACCGGCAAACTGTTTGCCTATGAACATTACGGCCTTGAGCCAGATATCGTGACTGTTGCGAAAGGGCTAGGCAACGGCTTTCCAATTGGAGCGATGCTTGGCAAGGCGTCTTTAAAAGAAGCGTTTGGCATAGGCAGCCACGGTTCTACGTTTGGCGGCAACCCTTTAGCAGCTGCAACGGCAATAGCGGTCTTAGCCGAATTAAGCGCAGACGGCTTCTTGCCAGAAGTGGAAGAGAAGGCGGAGCGTTTTGTTGCTTACTTAAAAGGGGAGCTAAGTGGCATTGCAATCGTTAAAGACATACGCCACAAAGGTTTTTTGATTGGCATTGAAACAGCGATACCGGCACTGGATTTAATTGCAGCGTGTGAGCAACAAGGTTTGCTGCTGCTTCCTGCAGGCAGTCATGTGACACGGCTGTTGCCGCCGCTTACCGTGTCTGAAAGCGAATGGCGCCAAGCTGTGGCGATCATCAAACAAGCGGCAACGATCTATGAACGAGAGAACAGCTTTTCCTCTTAAAAAAAGAGGGATTGCTGCGCATATGAATGAATTTTTATAACTTATATAGAATAAATATGAATTTTGGGGTGGTGAGCGGATGAAAGGCTCGATCGTATTGGAAACGGGAGAAACATTTGTAGGTAACTGGCATGGTGAACCTAAGCAAGTCGAAGGCGAAATTGTCTTCTTTACTGGCATGACAGGTTATCAAGAAGTGATAACCGATCCGTCATTTAAAGGACAAATCGTCGTGTTTACGTACCCGTTAATCGGAAATTATGGCGTTAATGAGAGTGATTTTGAAAGCAGCAAGCCGCAAGTCGAAGGCGTCATTGTTTGCGAAGCTGCCAGTGACCCATCACATTGGAAAATGAAAAAAAGCGTTGTCGACTATTTAAGTGAACACCGCATTCCTTATATGTCAGGGGTAGATACACGGGCAATTGTGAAACGAATTCGCCAACATGGAGACATGCGTGCAGTATTAACGACTGATTCCCGAAATGCCAATGTCCAGGAGACGAGGCTTTTGTCTGATAAGTTTGTTGTTGCCGATGTGAGCGTCACAGAACCCGTCGTTTACAACGCCACAGGCACAACCCACATTGCCGTACTAGACTATGGCTGTAAACAATCAATCATCCGTTCACTTGTCAAAAAAGGTGCGAAAGTGACGCAGCTGCCATACAACACAGATTTTGCTGTGCTCGAAGCACTCAAACCGGACGGTGTCCTCCTCTCAAATGGACCTGGAAATCCAAAGCAGCTGCAAGCATTGTTGCCAGACATTAAAAAGGTAGCGGAAACGTTTCCGACGTTAGGAATCTGCTTAGGCCACCAGTTGCTTGCATTGGCCTATGGAGGGGATACACAAAAGCTCCGATTCGGCCATCGCGGCGCAAACCAGCCGGTGCTTGACAGCTGCACAGGGCGTGTGTGTATGACGTCGCAAAACCATAGTTATGTAGTGACGGAAGAATCGCTTGCTTCATCGATCCTTGAGCCTCGTTTTTACAACATTAATGATCGATCGATAGAAGGCCTCGTTCATCCGAAACGGCCAGTAATGAGCATCCAGTTTCATCCGGAAGCAAGCCCAGGTCCAGTCGATTCGACTGAAATTTTTGATGCGTTTTTGGCGCCGCTTTTAAGCAAAGGGAGAGATCACCAATATGCGTAAACCACACATCAAGACGGTCCTTGTCATTGGTTCAGGGCCAATTGTCATCGGCCAGGCAGCAGAATTTGATTATTCCGGCACGCAAGGTTGCTTAGCGTTAAAAGAAGAAGGCATCCGTGTGGTGTTGTTAAACCCAAACCCAGCAACGGTCATGACCGATGATTCATGTGCGGATACGGTGTATTTTGAGCCGTTGTCGGTGGAGACGGTTGTCAACATTTTCAAGAGGGAGAAACCTGACGGGCTGTTGGCGACGCTAGGTGGGCAAACAGGTTTAAATCTCGCCTTGAAGCTTCATGAACAAGGCTTGCTCGCTGCCTATGGCGTCGAACTGCTAGGCACGCCAATTGAATCGATCCAAAAAGGGGAAGACCGTGAGCAATTTCGGGCTTTAATGCATCAATTAAACGAGCCGGTGCCTGATAGTGAAATTGTCCATAGTGCGTCTGAAGCGCTTCGCTTTGCTGAACAAGCTGGCTACCCGATCATTGTCCGTCCAGCTTATACGCTTGGTGGGGCAGGGGGCGGAATTGCCGATTGTGAAAAAGAGTTGAAAGCAATCGTAGAAAATGGCCTTGCCCAAAGCCCGATTAGCCAATGTTTGATTGAAAAAAGCATCGCTGGCTTTAAAGAAATTGAATATGAAGTGATGCGTGATGAAAACGACACGTGCATTACGGTTTGTAACATGGAGAACATTGATCCTGTCGGCATTCATACCGGCGATTCCATTGTCGTAGCGCCATCGCAAACTCTTACCGACAAAGACTATCAAATGCTCCGTGCCGCGTCTTTAAAAATAATTCGCGCTTTAGGGATCATTGGCGGCTGCAATATTCAATTTGCCCTTGACCCGAACAGCGACCGTTACTATTTAATCGAAGTCAACCCTCGTGTCAGCAGGTCGTCGGCACTTGCTTCAAAAGCAACTGGCTATCCGATCGCGCGGATGGCGGCAAAACTGTCAATTGGCTACTATTTACATGAATTGAAAAATCCGGTGACTGGCTATACATACGCCAGTTTTGAACCTAGCTTGGATTACTGCATTGTCAAATTCCCGCGCTGGCCATTTGATAAATTTTTTACCGCTAACCGCAAGCTTGGTACGCAAATGAAAGCAACTGGTGAAGTGATGGCGATTGAACGTTCATTTGAAGCAGCTGTCCAAAAAGCGATTCGCTCCTTGGAAATTGATGTAGCCGGCTTGGAAATGCCGGTGCTCAGCGGCAGTGGGGAAAAGGAGCTTTGGCAGCACGTCCTCCAAGCGGACGACGCTAGGTTATTTGCGCTATTTGAACTCTTGCGCCGTGGTGAAACGTGTGCCAACCTCCATGAGAAAACAAACATAGATATGTTTTTCTTGAAGAAGTTTGAAAAGCTGGTGCACTTAGAAAAAGAAACAAAGCAGCTATCGCTCGAATTCATTTCAAAAGAAGCGCTGCATCAGTTAAAAATCGCAGGTTTTTCGGATGAAGCGATCGCCCGTTACTTAGGGGCGCCAAAGGAAAAAGTGACAGCGAAACGGATCGATTGGGGAATAAAGCCAGCTTATAAAATGGTTGACACATGCGCTGCTGAATTTGAAGCGGCAACTCCTTATTTTTATTCGAGTTATTGCGGAGAAAACGAAGCCATGCCGAGTGCGCAAAAAAAGGTGCTCATTATCGGCTCAGGACCAATCCGGATCGGCCAAGGGATTGAGTTTGATTATTGTTCAGTTCATGGCGCTAAAGCCGTTCGCAAACAAGGCTATGAAGCAATCATTATGAATAACAATCCTGAAACGGTAAGCACCGATTATGCCACCGCAGATAGACTATACTTTGAGCCACTCTCTTTTGAAGATGTATACGCCGTTTGCGCGTTGGAACAGCCAGAAGGCGTCATTGTTACATTAGGCGGGCAAACAGGAATTAAATTAGTGCAGGAGCTTGAGGAAGCTGGCCTCCCTGTGCTTGGCGTATCTGCTGATACGATTGACATGCTTGAAGACAGAGAACGTTTTTATTCATTTATGAACAACATTGGCGTCCCCCATATTCCTGGCGAAACAGCCAATGATTTGGAAGACGCCTGCTGCCGTGCTAAGGCAACGGACTATCCAGTACTTCTTCGCCCTTCTTATGTGATTGGTGGGCAAGGGATGGCGCTTGTTTCTAGTGAAACGGAACTGACTTCTTATTTACAAAACCATGAGTACAGCGGGTTGTTTCCATTATTGATTGACCATTTTATTGAAGGGATTGAAGTCGATGTCGATGTATTAACCGACGGCAAATCAATCCGAATAGCCGGCATGTTTGAACATGTTGAAAAAGCGGGTGTCCATTCAGGCGACAGTACAGCCGTTACACCGCCCCATACTTTATCGGCGTCTATGTTGGCCCAATTGGAAGAAGCGGCGAAAAAAATAGCGACTGGCATTCACTTTCGTGGCCTCTTTAATATTCAATTTGTTGTTGCCGGCGACCGCTATTATGTGATTGAAGTCAATCCTCGGGCATCACGGACAGTACCGCTGCTTGCCAAAATTTACGGGGAGCCATTTGTCGAACAAGCAGTGAAGCTTATGCTAGGCTGTTCCATTAATGAGCTGGATCCACCGAAAAAACAAGGCGATTTTGTTGCCGTAAAAGCGCCGGTATTTTCATACAGCAAGCTAGCAGGGCTCGATCCACTTCTTGGCGCGGAAATGAAGTCGACTGGAGAGCTGCTCATGATTGGTGAAAGTGTAGAAGAAGCGTTTGCCAAAGTGTTTGCTCCTTTTGAAGAACCAATCTCTTTGTATAAACCAAGAGAAGAGAAATCGGTTTTTGTGGATCTTGCGGATGAGCATAAGCACGATTTTTCTGAGATTTTGCAGAAACTGGAACAAGTAGGGTGTACGTTAGTAAAAGACGATTTTGCCAAGTGGCTAGAAAGCCCCCATGCGTGTGCGTTAATCAGCGTGCCGCCTCTTGGGAAGCGTAACGGAGCAAATATGCGAATGGCGGCACTGGCCAAACAATTGACCGTGATCTCAGCAAAAGAGACGGCCACAGCAATGCTTGCTTATTTTGAGCAATCGAAAAAAAGCTGCAAGCCAATCCAAGAATGGCATCGCTTGCGAAAAACGGAAATGGCAGGGGAGACGAATTAATATGGAGACGGTAAAAACAAAGTTGACAGGGAAACACTTGCTCACGTTGCTTGACTTTACGCCAACGGAAGTAGCTCAGCTGTTAGAAGAGGCTAAGGCGTTAAAAGCAGCCTTGAAAAAAGGAGAGCCTCACGCTCTTCTTGCCGGCAAGTCGCTTGGGATGATTTTTGAAAATGCTTCAACGCGTACACGCGTTTCCTTTGAAGTTGGAATGACGCAATTGGGCGGGCATGCCCTCTTTCTAAGCAGCCGAGATTTGCAAATCGGCAGAGGAGAACCGGTGAAAGACACGGCCAATGTGCTTTCTCGTTATGTAGATGCAATTATGATCCGCACGAATTCCCATAAGAAAGTGGCCGAATTTGCAAAGCATTCTTCTGTGCCGGTTATTAACGCCTTAACAGATGCTTTTCATCCTTGTCAGGCACTGGCAGACGCATTGACCATCATTGAGCATAAAGGCACATTGGCTGGAAAGAAACTTGTCTATATTGGCGACGGCAACAATGTTGCTCATTCCCTTCTTGCTGTAGGCGCCAAAACGGGTATGGATGTCACAGTTGCAAGTCCGGAAGGTTATGAAGTCGATCGAGCGATTTTTGCTAAAGCGCAAGAAGCCGCTTTGCAAACAGGTGCCAAGCTGGTGAGCACAAATGACCCTGAAGCAGCTGTGGCAGACGCTGATGTTCTTTATACGGACGTTTGGGCAAGCATGGGCTACGAGCAAGAGCAAACGAGCAGAGCAGAGGCGCTAGCTCCTTACCAAGTCAATCATAAGTTGGCAAAGGGAGCCAAAAACGATTATCTGTTCTTGCATTGCTTGCCTGCCCACCGAGGCGAAGAAGTAACAGCAGACGTCATTGATGGCCCCCATTCAGCCATTTATGACCAAGCAGAAAACCGCCTTCATGTACAAAAAGCAATTTTGGCTGCCCTTATCCGTTAATCGCACATATTTCAAGGACCAGTATGATTACTGGTCCTTGAGGTTGTCGACAAAGTCGATAACCGCCCTCAGACTGATAGAAAACGCTTGTCAGACGAGAAGTGCAGCCGAGGGAAGATGCGAATAGAACGGGGGTTCATGAGCATATGAGTGAGGCAAACGACGAAGTATGCGAGCGTTTGTCTACAGTCTGTAGGACCAGTATGATTACTGGTCCTTTTGCCGCTTAGCTCCTACAAAGAAAAGGCAATTTCTTGTTTTCAGCCTGCTCTTTTTTCCCATCTTGCACATAGAATAGAATAACGACGAATAAAAGCAGGAGAGATAAAGAATGCCCGTCTATGTTCGCTATATTGACCTTAGTGGGTATACGTACAGTTATAGCTTGCCAGAGCGTCCAAATGGGTATGCGGTGTTTGTGATGGCGGACGATGACTCTCCTTATAAAGAAAAGGCACGTGTGCTTGCAAACAGCTTGATTGAAAAAGGTTACATGGTATTAACAGCCTTCCACCTAAAAGCACATTGGGGTTCGCCAAAAGCGGTTGCTCATGCCAGACAGGTTATTTCCCTTTTCCTAAAACAAGAAACGGTGAATAAACGGATTTTTATTTGTGCTGAAGGGGCGAGTGCCCTAATTGCCAAACAACTACTAGCGGATGCAACCCTTGAAGTGAGGGCTGCTGCTTTAATCAAGCCAGTGTTGTCATTAGAAGCGGCCCTTCAAGCAATCAATAAAGACGAATTGGCTGGCAAACGTTTTTTAAAGGAAGTCAAAGCAGCATACGAGATAAATGGACAAATCGATGTCGCATATTTGCGGGCTCTTGACCAGCAGCAGCGTTTAATCGATCGCAACCGCCCACTTGCGGCAACACGTATTTATCAATTATTTTCTGAAGCAACAGCACAACCGACCAACCTTTCAAGCGCCCAATATGCAGACTATTACTTTTTAGCTTCTTTACAAAACCCAGCTGAATTAAGCAAGCAAATGGCTTCCTTTTTTGCTTCTTTCCATTGAAAGTTCGAGGATGATAACGAAATTAGTAACGATAAGGAAAGGGGAGACAAGGACGGTGAAGCATGTCAAAATTGCAGGAGGCCTTGGGTTTATTGGCTTTCATTTGGCGCAGAAGTTGCTTGATGAAGGCTGTTTGGTTACGGCGGTTGATTCATTAGAAAATCGTAGTGAGTTAAAACTTGCCTTAGAAATGGAGCTTGGTCGCAATGCCCATTTTACCTTTTTGCAAACAAAGATTGAACAGGCTGATTTTGCCGATGCAGATGTGGTGGTTTATGCAGCCGATAATGAAAATTGGACTGCTTTAGAAGCGGTTTTGCGCCAGTGCCAGCCTGACTGTTTATTTGTGTTTTTGTCAACGACGGATGTTTACGAAAATAGCGGTGAATGGCGGGTACAGCCTGTGAGTGACTATGGGAAAGCGATGTTGGCGCAAGAAGAGAACATTCGCGTGACTTGTGCAGAAACGGGAGTTGCCGCTGTCATTATTCGTTTACCGACTGTTTACGGGCTCCATCAGCCTTATCATTTAAAACTAGGCAGACAGTTCGTATCTTATGAGGACGAAACAGGCAAAACGGAATCCATGCATGATCTTCTTTATATTGACGATGTGATACGCGCTTTAGCTGCAGCGATGGCGATGGACAGCGGGCAGCATACCATTCATTTAGGGAGCGGCACATCCAATCCGTTCGACCGGACAGGGAATAGCAATGGGCTTGATTATCAAAAAGCTCATGAGCTATTAGGCTTTTTTCCACGGACTTCTTTAGCAGAGGGCATGAAAAAATACCAACTTGCCAACGAAGAATGGCAAAGGCAAAAAAAACTGGCTGCGATGTACGAGGAAACAAAGAGCATGGCAGTTAAGCATCCAAACGATCAGTAACAAAGATGACCAAAAAAACGGCAGTTGCATTTTTCACAACTGCCGTTTCTTCGTGTTTTACTCGGTCATGCTGTCTTGGTAAAAGGAGTTTTCGTAAAAATGGAGGCCTGGATATTTTTCTTGTGCAGTCCTCATTTGGAATTCATTTTCAAACAAAGCAACAATCCGTCCTTCTCTATCGGTGACGAGGTTGCGCTGTTTCTCTTTAAATCGTTTCATCTCTTCTTCGCCGCCGCTAATCCAACGGGCAAAGGAAAACGGCAACCGTTCCATCTGGATATCGACATTGTATTCAGCGTGGAGACGGTGTTCAAGCACTTCAAATTGGAGCACGCCGACCACGCCGACAATTTGTTGTTCAACGTACTTTTTATAAGTTTTAAATAACTGGATCGCGCCCTCTTCCGTTAATTGTTGCAAGCCTTTTTCATATGATTTGTGCTTTAATGCTTCTTTCACCGTAATGCTTGCGAAGTGCTCTGGTGAGAAATGAGGCATTTCATTAAACTCGAACGGTTCGCCGACGACAAGCGTATCGCCGATTCGAAATGTGCCTGGGTCAAATAAACCGATAATGTCGCCAGCATACGCCTCGTCAACAATGCTGCGGTTTTGTGCTAAAAATTGTGTTGGCTGTGAAAGTTTGAGCGGTTTGTTGGTCCGGACGTGCTTGACGTTCATTCCCCGTTTAAATGTACCAGAAGTGATCCGCAAAAAAGCGACGCGGTCCCGGTGTTTAGCATTCATATTGGCTTGCACTTTAAAAATAAAACCGGAAAAAGGTTCCCGTGAAAGGGGATCAATCGTACCGATGGAGCTCTCCCGCGAAGCCGGAGCTGGAGAAAGCTTTAAAAAATGGTCAAGAAATGTTTGTACGCCAAAACTTGAAATCGCTGAACCGAAAAACACCGGTGTCAGTTCGCCTTTGTCAATCCGTTCTTTGTCATATTCATCACCAGCGACGTCAAGGAGTTCTAGCTCTTCCCGGAACTGCCGGACCAGTTGTTCATCGCCGATTGCCTCATCAAGCTTCGGATCGTCTGGCCCGCTTAGTTGAATCGTATCGATCTCCTTTGGATTGGCAGGGTTGTATAATTCTAGTTTTTGCTGGTGACGGTCATAGACAGCTTTAAAAGATTGGCCCATGCCAATCGGCCAGCCCATTGGGTATGAACGAATGCCAAGTAGATTTTCTAGTTCTTCCATTAATTCAAATGGGTCGCGCCCTTGACGGTCAAGTTTGTTAATGAACGTGAAAATCGGAATATTGCGGAGGCGGCAGACTTTAAAAAGCTTTTTTGTCTGTGCTTCAACTCCTTTGGCAGCGTCAATTAACATCGCGGCAGAATCAGCTGCGGTCAATGTGCGGTACGTATCTTCCGAAAAATCTTCGTGGCCAGGCGTATCCAAAATATTGACATGAAAGCCGTTGTACTGGAATTCAAGCACAGAGCTTGTAACCGAGATGCCACGCTGCTTTTCAATTTCCATCCAATCACTCATTGCATGTTTGCTATTTTTGCGCCCTTTCACTGTCCCTGCTTCACGTATGGCACCGCCAAAAAGAAGCAATTTTTCAGTTAATGTTGTTTTTCCGGCATCGGGGTGGGAGATAATCGCAAAGGTGCGCCTTGCTAAAATTTCTTCTTTTAATGCTGGGTTCATGAATCAACCTCATTTCCAAATCGATTTTTCCATTATAACAAGAAACAGCCCTGCTTTCATCTTCGAAAAGCAAATCGGTCTATCCTTGCCATCGAGCAACCGTTCAGTTATCTTAAAAGAGAATACATAAAAAGGGGTTATTTCAATGGAACAGCACGAAAGAAATTTGAAGTTCATGGAAATCGCCATGAAGCATGTACCTGAAGCGCGGAAATTGCTAGAAGGCAAAGGCATAGAAGTAACAATGGATGAACTGCAGCCGCTGCTAGCATTGTTGCTTCATGTGATGAACGAAGCGTATGAACTTGGGTTAAACGAGCAGGAATGATAAAGGATAACCGGTAAACGCAAAATACGGCACAGGTTTGTGTACAAGCACGACAGAGCGAACTTCAAAGCAGGATGAGATAACGGCTGCGCCCTTGCTGTCACCCCGACGATGAAACAGAGAAGGCTCGATTCGGGAAAACGAAAGGATGGAAGAAATGATCCACCAATGGGTTAAGCATTGATGGATGAAAAGGACATGAGCTAGTCGCCATCTTTCGTTTCTTTTTTGCTTTGCCAAAGTTCTTTGGCTGCGCCAATGACAGGTTTGACTTGTTCAATAATAGGGGAGATTGCCTGAATGAGGGCAATGACTTGGACGAGCTGGCTTGTATTGTCTACTTCACTTGTATTGTTTCCTTCATCGGTCGCTTCTGGCGCTAGTTCTGCTTCTGTTTCTTGTTTGACTGGTTCGCTTTGTCTTGGCGGCCTTGGGCCAAACATCATTGTTGAGAAGAAGTCTTGATCGCTGTTGCGCATATGTGACGCCTCCTTCTGTTCCTTTCGTTTTATATTAGTGTATAGCCATTCGCCGTAATCGTGAGACGGCATGCGCCCGTTCTCGCCCTCATTTAAACAAAAACGTTCTGGACAGCAACAAAAATGGTTGCTAATATTAGGATCAGGTACTAATTTTAAAAACACGTCTTTTAACAGTAGGAAGGGGTAGACGTATGCCAAAGGCAGGAATTTTAGGGCTCGGTCGTTATGTACCGGAAAAACGTGTTACAAACCATGATCTAGAAAAGTTCTTAGATACATCTGACGAATGGATTAAAAGCCGTACTGGGATTGAAGAAAGGCGTTTTGCTGAAGGTGTGGAAACATCCGAAATGGCTTATGAATCGGCGCTTAGCGCTCTAAAAGCTGCAAAGCTTTCAGCAGAAGAGATTGATTTAATTTTGGTGGCGACCGTAACGCCTGACATGGTTTTTCCAACGGTCTCGACAATGATCCAAGACCGCCTTGGTGCAAAGAATGCAGCAGCAATGGATATTAGCGCAGCTTGTGCAGGCTTTATTTATGGTGTGGCTACCGCCCAACAATTTATTGAAACAAGCGCCTATAAGCATGTGCTTGTTGTTGGTGTTGAAAAACTTACAAAATTTGTGAATATGGAAGACCGTAATACCGCCGTTTTGTTTGGCGATGGCGCTGGAGCCGCTGTCATTGGCCCGGTGGCAGAGGATAAAGGCATTCTCGCTTTTGATCTTGGCGCAGACGGTTCAGGCGGCATGCACATTAACAAAAAAGGCCCTTTTATTGAAATGAATGGCAGAGAAGTGTTCAAATTCGCTGTTCGGCAAATGGGGGATGCTTCTTTGCGCGTATTAAGCAAAGCGGGCTTAGGAAAAGAGGATGTCGACTTTCTTGTTCCTCATCAAGCGAATATTCGTATAATGGAAGCCTCTCGTGAACGTTTAGAACTGCCTCGAGAGAAAATGTCCGTAAATGTAAACAAATACGGAAACACTTCGGCTGCTTCGATCCCGATTGCGCTAGTGGAAGAAGTCGAACAAGGAAAAATCAAAGACGGGGACGTCATTGTGCTCGTCGGCTTTGGTGCAGGCCTAGTATGGGGCTCATTGGCGATTCGCTGGGGCCGGTAACGCATGGCCGATATGGAAAAGTAGGATAAAGAAAAGGAGCGATACAAAGTGGAAAAACGACGTGTAGTTGTAACAGGCCTTGGGGCGGTTACACCGCTCGGGCTCGATGCAAAAACATCTTGGGAACAGGCGAAAGCAGGAAAGTCGGGCATTGGCTATTTGACCCGTATAGATGCAGCTGCTTTTCCAATGAAAGTGGCAGCAGAAATTGCTGATTTTGATCCGACTGTTGCGATTGATCGCAAAGAAGTTCGGAAAATGGATCGCTTTACCCAGTTTGCGGTTGTTTCAGCCAAAGAAGCATTAGCGGATGCTGGGCTAGAAATTACACCTGAAAATGCTGATCGCGTTGGCGTTTGGATTGGCTCAGGGATTGGCGGAATGGAAACGTATGAAAATCAATTCCGCATCTTTTTAGAAAAAGGTCAACGCCGCGTTAGCCCCTTTTTCGTGCCGATGATGATTCCAGATATGGCAAGCGGGCAAGTGTCGATCTTTACAGGAGCAAAAGGCCCGAATTCGTGCTCTGTAACGGCGTGCGCATCAGGGACAAATTCAATCGGTGATGCTTTTAAAGTGATACAGCGAGGGAATGCTGACGTCATGATTACAGGTGGAAGTGAAGCTCCTATTACAAATATGGCTGTGGCTGGTTTCTCATCAGCTAAAGCCATTACAACAAGCGATGACCCGGCAACGGCTTCGAGGCCATTTGATGCCAACCGCAGCGGCTTTGTTATGGGTGAAGGAGCAGGCATATTAATTTTGGAAAGCTTAGAGTCTGCAAAAGCGAGAGGTGCCCACATTTATGCGGAAATTGTCGGCTATGGCTCAACAGGGGACGCCTTCCACGTCACCAGTCCTGCTCCCGAAGGTGAAGGAGGAGCGCGCAGCATGCAGGCAGCGATCGACGACGCCGGTCTAGCTCCTGAAGAGGTTAGCTACATTAATGCCCATGGAACAAGCACAGAGCTAAATGATCCTTATGAAACAAAGGCAATAAAAACCGTATTTGGCGAGCACGCCTATAAACTGGCAATAAGTTCAACGAAATCAATGACAGGGCACCTGCTTGGAGCGGCTGGAGCAGTGGAAGCCATTTTCTCAGTGAAAGCAATTGACGAAGACATCATCCCGCCAACGATTAACTTGGAAACGCCAGACCCTGAGTGCGACTTAGATTATGTGCCTAACGAAGCGAGACAAGCACCTGTCCATGTTGCTTTAAGCAACTCACTCGGCTTTGGCGGCCACAACGCCTCACTCGTATTTAAAAAATGGGTTGAATAACAAACACCGATTGGACAGTCGAGTGAAGCCGAGTGAAAATAGGTTCATGCGTATAGAAGTGAGGCAAACGGCAGCATATGCGAGCGTTTGTCTATAATCTAAAAAGAGGCTGGTGATCACCAGCCTCTTTGTTTATGTTTTTTCAGCAATCCAAGCTAGCGCTTGGTCTTTTGTATCAATACGCCCGTCAAGCTGTAGGCATTCGATTTCGAGCAACCATTGTGAAAACGAAGGCCCTGGTCGGTAACCCGCTTTAAGCAAATCAGCCCCTGTCAAAAGTGGCTCAAGCTGTCTACGTTTTTCGGCATAACGACGTAAGAGCGGGCTGAGCGGAAATTCGGCCTCGCTATAAAAGCGAACGATTTCGCTTGAAATTTGCGCTAAGTCGCGATGCGCTTCTCCGATTGAGGAGGTTGCCGACATTTGTTGCCAAATTGGCAAGCTTGCTTCCTCCGTTAAGCGTTTCTCTTGCTTGGTTAGCGCGTAACGACTTGCAACGTCAAGACGATCGCAATCGACAGCGCCAGCCAGCAAAAAGAACATGCCATCATTCAAACCATGTTGCTGCAAGTTGGCCAAATGCTGCCAGGCTCGTTTGGAGAAAGGGGAACCAAACAACGTTGTCCATACATGGAGGTCTGCCAATTGGCGAAAGCCTTCAAGCAGAACGCCTTCATTAGCTAGCAAATCAAGCTCCTGCCGCAAGCGTTTGGCACTAATGTGGTGCAGAGCAGCACCTGTTTTAGTTGCTTGGTGCAGTGTCTCGAAGGAGAGGCTGAAGTTTAGGCGCAGGCCAAAACGGACAGCGCGGAAAAGCCTGGTCGGGTCTTCTATGAAACTGAGTGGATGGAGAATGCGAATGTGTTTGTCGATAAGCGCTTGTTTTCCCTGAAACACATCGAGCACGTTCCCGAACGAGGATCGATTGATTTGGATCGCCATCGCATTTATAGAGAAATCCCGCCTTGCTAGGTCTTCGTAAATCGAAGCCGGGCGGACGGTAGGCAATGCCCCTTTTTGCAAATAAAACTCTTTTCTACACGTCACAATGTCCATTTCTTGTTCGTTGACCCACGTAGCAGTGCCAAACGACTCATGGCTGCGCACGCTCCCCCCAAATGCGGTTGCCAGCTGCTTAGCAAAGGCAATTCCATCCCCTTCAATGACCAAGTCAATATCTTTGTGTGGGCGCTTCAACAAAAAGTCGCGCACAAGGCCGCCAACTAAATAGACAGGTACTTGGAGTTCGTCGGCGAAAGCGCCAATCTTTTGCAAAAAGGAAAATGTTTGCTTACCAAAATAAGACGCGAGCTCAGAAGGGGCAACGGCATGCTTATTCGGGTAAAGCAAACGGACGATGTCTGTTCGAGTCACAATGCCAATCGGTTCGTTGTTGTCGCCAACAACAGGGAGACGGCCGACCTGATTATAAGCAAGGTGGGCACAAGCGGCATCAATTGAATCGTTTGCCCGAAGCGTGGTGATGGGCGCACTCATCACTTCGGTGACTTGTGCTTCTCCCATGCCAAACTGGCGTGCCTTGGCGAGGTCCATACGCGTAATAACGCCTGCTAGTGCCCCAGTCTCATCGACAACGGGAAAACCGCTATGTCCTGAACGAAGCAGCGTTTGCCACACTTCATCAACCAATTGGGATGCTTGTACAGTTACAACAGGCTTACTCATTACAGAAGCGATTTTTTCAGCCATTGGCGTCTGTTGCAAATAGTCGTTGACTACGCGCAAATCAGCGCCTTTCTCAAGTAAGTAGGCACAGGCATCGGCATCACTAGCCGTTGTTGAAGGGAGCGTTAAATGATTGGTGCTGCTATATAAACCTAGAGCAAAAAGCGTGGCTTCTATAGCCGTTACCGGAATTTGTTTTCGTTTTATCTCATAAATGAGGAAAGTGATCGGCACTCCTCTTTTAGTCGCTTTGATTGTTCGCCAAAAATTCGTCTTAGCAGCGGAAGCGGGCAACGAGCGATAAAGGCTTTCCTGCTTTTCATCTTCCCAATCGACAAATACAATTTCATCTACTTCGTTCCATGAAAGCTCGCCATCGTGCTGAAAGGAAAAATCAGTTTTATAGTCATCCAAAAATCGTTTGACAGCATGTTGGTAAATAGGTGGGAGCACAGCAATGGCACCTGGATGAAATTTTTTGGCCGCCGCAAGAATAGCAAGGCCATGAAAATCAAGATTGTTGAGGCTGACAATCGCTTTCATATAAGCCGCCTCCTTTTGCTTTGTTCTCTTCTCTAGTAGTATACCAAAAAAGCAGCGGCCTAAGACGCTGCTTTTTAACAGAAGTAATCCATGGCCAGCCCTTCTCCACCGGCCATTAGGTTTATGTTTGTTGGTGGGGAAGCTTGTTTGAAAGCGTTGGCTAGAATGGCCGCCTCGTCAGAAGTAAGAAACGGTCTCCTCGTTGACGCTGTTTTTGTGAATAACCCGTGTTTGCTTAACTGATCGTTTAGACGATGATAAAAACGAGCTGTTTTAAAATGGCAAGACAGAGAGAATACCCAGTCGCTCACGCGCTCTTCTGCTTGTTTAGCTACGTGCGTCATTTTGGTTGCTTTTGTATAACGTAGCGCGTGGCCGTAAGCGAGCAGACTATTTGCAGACGTATCGCTTGTTGTTTTTTCAGTTGATGCGACCCGCTTAAGCGGTGCTACCACTGCGGCATAGTTTGGTTGGACGCCTCTATTGATATCAAGAGCCGTCACACGATCCAGTCGAAGCCCTTTTTCCATACAGACCACTCCTTTATAACCGTTATTCCCTGTTATACGCTATTTGAATCAACGATAGCACAGCAAGCGCAAAAAAGCCCATGCCACCATAAATGGCATGAGCTTTCAAACTGTAGTCAAACGCTCGCACATCCTTCGTTGTTCGCCTCGGCTGACAAGCGCTTTCTATTAGTCTGAGTTTGTCTAAAAGAAACTTAGACATTGTACAAGTTTCTTTTATTCGTTTATTGTCTAGGCGTTACTTGGCAAAAATATGGTCACCGATAACGAGTGTTTGCTCCCGTGTCGCTACCCAACCGCTTGTGGCTGTTTTCGGGTTATAGAAATAAAGCGATTGTTGACCTTGGCCCCGGAACGCTAGGGCTTCAGTCACGGCTCGTCTTGACTCGTCATCAGGCTCATTGTTAATGGCGCCATCCAAGACAGGGGAAAACGCATAATGGCCTGATGGTGTCACTTCATAAATTACATCGCGCACAGTATCTGGATAATTTTCATTGTCAACTCGGTTTAGCACGACAGTCGCTACCGCGACTTTCCCTGCATACGGTTCGCCTTTTGCCTCGGCGCTGACTAGTTTAGCTAAAAGCTCTCTCTCCGCAGCGGAAACAGCTGCAGGGATCGTTAGCGTCTCGCCAGCTTCAATGGCAGAATCGGAAAGATCGTTGACTTTCATAATCGCTGCTTCTGGGACGCCATACCGTTCGCTTAGTATATATATGGTCTCACCTGGCTGAACTGGGTGTGTAAGTTGTTTTGCATCGGCTGGTTCAAGGCCAGCAAAAGACAATCCAATTGAGCCAAAAATGAGGAATATAAGTTTTTTGATCATAAACCTATACAACTCCTATCAAGTGAATCTAGTGTGCAAATTGGTTGCACGTTAACACTGTAACAGATTCTCATCAAAAAAGAGCTGAAAATGTTTTCCAAGCTTCGCAAAGAAGGCAGCAAATGTGATCGTGGCAACGCTGAAGGCAATTTGTTACGCAATGGTTACAATTAGAGCCTCGTTTTACAGTTGTGTAACAGTTGAGGGGAATTTCCAGTTGCTTTTTTGGGATATGGCGGCGATCAAGCCGTTAATGGCCGGGCCAATTGTTCTATTACAAAACGTTTCAAGATGCCACTATATGAATCTTTTACCATAGAATCCGATTCTTTTTGTATGCTAGGATGTGTGTGTATCTGGCGAACAGGGATACGAATACACAGTACGCAACGATTAGGAGGATATTCATGAAGAAATTAGTTATCTCTACATTAGCAGCCGCTGCCATCGTAGGAGCAGGCTTTTCTAACCAAGCCGATGCTGCAGGCCAATATAAAGTTCAAGTGAAAGGGCCTTACGTCTACACAGCTAGCGGTGATTGCGTGAAAGTCGACCTAAACGAGCTAAAAGAGCAATTTGGCAACGTCGATTGGTCGAATGTAAATTTGGAAGATTTAGATTTTGTTACTGATCTTATCAATAAGGAAGAAGCGCCAGCGCCTGCTCCTGAGGAAGAAGCACAGCCTGAGGCACCAGAAGTAGAAGCAGGAGAGCCAACCAACACACCTGAAGAACAAGAAACGGTAGAGGAAGAGCCACAACAAGAGGAAAGCGATGCATCTGGTGATGTGACTCAAGAAGAACAGCAAATGGTTGACCTTGTTAACCAAGAGCGCGAAAAAGCAGGTCTTCAACCTCTAAAAGTCGATCAAAAGCTAACAGAAGTAGCTCGTGTCAAAGCGCAAGACATGATCGACAACAACTATTTTGACCATAATTCACCTACGTACGGTTCTCCGTTTGACATGATGAAGCAGTTTGGTATTTCTTATAATACAGCTGGCGAAAACTTAGCTGGAAACCAAACAGTAGACGCAGCACACAATGCTCTTATGAATTCACAAGGACACCGTGAAAACATTTTGAACAGCAACTACACAGAAGTAGGCATTGGCGTAGTTGACGGCGGTCCTTACGGCAAAATGTTTGTGCAATTGTTTAAAGGGTAACAACCCAAAAAAAACTCCGCGGCTAAAAAGCAGCGGAGTTTTTTGTTTCAGCAAGTTAGCATAAGGCGTTTATTTCCGCAATTGGACTTGCTCAACGCGGTGATGAGCGCCTTTTGTTAAGATCAAATCTGCGCGAAGGCGTGTTGGCTTAATGTTTTTTTCTAAATTAACGCCATTAATGGTATGCCAAATCGATTCCGCCATTGCAACCGCTTCTTCATCCGTTAAGTCGCGGTAGCGGTGAAAATACGACTCGGGCTTTTGGAATGCTGTGTTACGGAGCAGTTGAAAGCGCTCGATATACCAAGATAATATGTTTTTTTCATCTGCATCGACATAAATGCTGAAATCAAAAAAATCAGAGACAAACACATGGGGCATGCGCTTGCCTTTTCGGTTTACTTGTAGAACATTAATGCCTTCGACAATGACGACATCCGGTTCTATCAACGTTTGGATGTGATTTTTTTCAATGTTATAAGTCAAGTGAGAATACATAGGTGCTTTTACGACAGGCGTGCCTGCTTTTAAGTCTGTCAAAAAAGTAAGCAGGCTGCGGATATCGTAACTTTCTGGAAAGCCTTTCCGTTTCATGAGGCCTCGTTCTTCCAGCACTTCATTTGGATATAGAAAGCCGTCTGTTGTGACAAGCTCCACTTTCGGGGAGCCAGGCCACCTTGAGGCCAATGCTTGAATGAGCCTTGCGGTTGTGCTTTTTCCGACGGCAACGCTCCCGGCTATGCCAATGACAAATGGCACCCGCTTCCGTTCCCGTTTTAAAAAGCGGTTTAAATCGTCATGAAGCCTAACATTATGGACCATTCGTTTATAAAGTAATTCAGATAAAGGCATGTATACATCGTTCACTTCTGCCTCAGATATCGTTTCATAAATACCTTCGAGGTTTTTCCGCTCTTTTTCCGTGAGAGGAGCGCTATGCCCGTCATTTAGCTGTGCCCATTCTGCACGAGTGAAGTGGGTAAAAGCCTCTAAGCTTTTTGTTAATTCATCCGTTGTCATAAGGATCTCCTTTGCGGGTTGAGCTTACTTCAATAGATGAAGCGTAGCACGGCTGAAACGGATAATCAAGAATAGAACACTTGAGCGAACGTATACATGTAGGAAAAGATTTGTTCACACGCCTGACAAATCATCAGGTAAGTTTTGCAGGCTTTCTAGCAATTTTCGAGGAATGGCAAATGTGTGGCTGTTTAATTGCAATTGTTCGCTTTCGCCTGGCTGTGCCGCTTGCTTTTGCTTGACTGCAGTCATTTCATGATGGATATGTTCCATTTTTTCATCAAGTGCAGCAGCTGAGTGGGCGGCTTCAGTTAACTCTGAAATAAGCTGTTTTGGTACATTTTGATTGTATTTATAAAAGATCTTATGTTCGAGGCTGGCCCAGAAATCCATCGCAATGGTACGGATTTGGATTTCTACAAATACTTCTTCTTTGCGCGCGGATGTATAGACAGGGACTTTCACAATCATATGGAGGCTACGGTAGCCATTTTCCTTGGGCTTTTTAATATAGTCTTTTACAGTGACTACGTGCATGTCGCTTTGTTTTCTCAACATTTCCTCGAGCCGGTAAATATCAGAGAGAAACGAACAAGTAATGCGGATTCCAGCAATGTCTTGAATGGAATTTTTTAAGACATGCAAATGGAAAGGGATATTTTTGCGCCTCGCTTTTTCAAAAATGCTTTCCGGCGATTTCAATCGTGTTTTGACATGTTCAATTGGACTATAATCATGCATTAGTTCGAATTCCTCTTGCAAAATGGAAATTCTTGTTTCCATTTCGTCTAAAGCAAATTTATACATCATCATAAATTCCGTTAATTGTTGTTTTAGCTGTTTTGCTTTTTCGAAAGTAAGCAAAGGATCATTCATTGTCAGTCACCTCTGCCTTTCATTTTGGATTTGGCGCTAAGCAAAGTCAAGTGTAACTCTGTTTTGAAGGATGTGAGAGTGTGGGAATCGTCAAGACAAACAGATGGATTGAGCTATATGTGGACCATTACGAGGAGCAATCTGTCCAAGCAAGGTATAGGCAACTATTTATCCAGCCACTTCAATCCCTTTTCGCTTATTCGACAGATCAGCAACTGGCCACTTATTTGCAAAAAATCGGTTTATTTTTGCCCAAAACGAGGAAAAGCCGCTTAAGGCGATTTTTGCACTCAAACTGCTGGACGGTAGCTGGCGAACAATTTAATGCGTTGAAACAAAAATGGCAGGGGCCAAATGTGCCCGTTTTCTTGTTGCCAACAAATGAAGAACATAAACGTCTTCAGGCAGAACTAGGAGGGAAAATGGGGCTTGGCTTCCCTGACGGCATCGTTCTTTTCATTTCAGGCGACATTGAAGAAAAGGACTTAAAAGCATTAGTCACCCATGAATACCATCATGTTTGCCGATTATGGCGCACACAGGAAACAGAGTCGTCTATTACGTTATTAGAATCAATGGTGATGGAAGGACTTGCTGAATTGGCTGTAATAGAAGAGGTTGGCGAAGCATATGTGGCACCGTGGACGAAAAAGTATGACCGCCATTGGCAAGAAGAATGGTTTGTCCGCTATTTGGAGCCAAATTTATTGAGAAAAGGAAGAAGCCATTACAAGCCCTTTCTCTATGGCGACGACCGGGCAGGCATTCCGGCTATGCTAGGCTATTATTACGGTTTCAAACTTTGCAAAGCAGCGGCTGAACGTTCTAGTAAAGACACGTTAGCGTTTCTGGATGAGGATGCTGAGTCAGTGCTGCGCATTGGCAGGGAAACATGAAAAAAGTGTTTAAGATTTGCCCGTCGTGACCATACTGACTCCAAAGAGCATACTAGTGAGGAGGATCGATTCAGATGGTCATGATCAGAGATGTATGGGTAAATTGGTTTGAAGGTGAGGAGAATGGATACAATGTGTGCCCGTTCCATGAGTGGAGAAGTGAAGACCGCATAGAAGTGCTTGACCAAGTAAAATTGTTGAAAGTGGACGAGAAGCTAATGGATTACATAGAGGACCAGCTTCTTGATTTGCCAACGGAATTGCTCAAAGAAGTGTTTCAAAAGAGCTATTTGCGCAAAAACATGTCACGCATCCAACTCGATTATTGTTTTATTGCTACTGATGGGAAACGGATTATTGCAGTAGACACAATGGGATACAAAACGCCAATTAGAAAGAGCCGGTTAACGCCACGCCAAGAACAAGTAGTGTTTGAGACATTAACTGAACAAGACGTTCCTTATTTTCAATTAGAAATCCCTCTGCCTGCAAAAGAATACCATTTGCTTTCCCCGAGTCCTGCCGAGTTAGCAGGACTGACCCGCAAGGAAAGGCAGCTGAAGCAACTGTTGCTGATGGTGCTTGACCAATTGCAGACAACAGGCTCAGATGCGGAAATAAAGTATTGGTGTACTGAGTGGGACCCTCTGACATACAAAAAACTTCAGCAAAAAGGCCGTACAGAAGTGTGGGAACAATTGCTGAGCGGCGTTCGTGTAGGTTGGAGCCAACGCCATTATAAACTATGTGAAGCGATGGTTAAAGGCCATTCCTTTTTCGAGAAATTATGGGAGTTGGAGCATCCAGAGCGGGTAAAGTAACGTTAGCGCGTTAAAGCAAGGGGCCTGCTTTAACGCGTTGTTTTCTATTTACATCGTATGCGCTTTCTTTTATAATGGAAGCGACAAAAGGAGGCACGGATTGATGGAGACAATGGACTCATTCGCGTACTTAATTATGAAAATTTTAACGGTAGTTTTGTTAGTCGGCACGCTCGGACTTTCCTTTTTTGTTGGGAAAGTATACAAGAAAACGAATGGCTATTAAGAAACGAAAAATCATCATTTAAACGGAAACGACGTAGCACACCGCTACGTCGTTTTTACGTTCAGCATAAACTGCTTTATGTTTTATATCGAATAAGGTTATCTTCTCTTTCTGCCTAAGCCCATCGCACGCTCTGCTTTTACGAGCGTTTTTTGTGCTTTGCGGTTTGCTTTGTCTGCACCTTTGTCCAATATCGCATCAAGTTCGGCTGAATCAATCAATTCATAGTAACGTGTTTGCACTGGTTGCAGCGCTTCAATGACTGCGTCGGCAAGGTCGGCTTTAAAAGGGCCGTAGCCGGAGCCTTCATACAGTTGTTCAAGCTCTGTGACCGATTTGCCAGAGCAAAGAGAAAAAATTGAAAGCAAGTTAGAGACCGCTGGCTTTTCTTCACGATCGAAACGAATCGTACCTTCTGAATCGGTGACGGCGCTTTTAATTTTCTTTGCAATCGTCTTTGGCTCGTCAAGCATGGAAATATAGCTTTTCGCATTTGGATTCGATTTGCTCATTTTTTTATGAGGGTCATTTAAAGACATAATTCTTGCACCGACTTTCGGGATGCGCACTTCAGGAACAGTAAAAATATCATTGTATTTGGCGTTAAAGCGCTCCGCCAAATTGCGGGTTAATTCCAAATGCTGCTTTTGGTCTTCGCCAACGGGCACAATGTCGGTTTGATAAAGAAGAATGTCTGCGGCCATAAGCGGTGGATACGTTAACAGCGCAGCTGAAACGGCTTCTTTCCCGCTTGATTTGTCTTTAAATTGGGTCATGCGTTCCAATTCGCCAATATAGGAAACACACTGCATCATCCAGCCTAGCTGGGCATGTGCTGGAACTTCCGACTGGATAAACAACGTCGACTTATTTGGATCGATCCCTGATGCAATGTAAAGGGCGGCGAGGCTGCGGATGTTTTCGCGCAGTTTCAAACGCTCTTGTGGTACCGTTATCGCATGCTGGTCCACAATACAAAAGTAGCAATCATAGTCATTTTGCATGTCGGCAAAGTGTTTCAATGCCCCTAAGTAGTTGCCAAGCGTCAACGTGCCGCTCGGTTGAATTCCAGAAAAAACGGTTTGCATACGTTCAACTCCTGTTTTGTCACTCTTCTCCATCGTAAATCAAAATGCAAGCAAACACAACTCTTCCATCTAAACAAGGGCCATGCATAAAGAGGGGGAAGAGGGACATACACTAGAACGAACCCTATTTTTTACAAAGGCAGGTGGGTTAATGGGTTCGTCCTTGAAAACGTTTATATAGTAGCAAGCCGAGGTTGAGTGCCACGAGCAAGATAAACCATAAAAGCGAAAAAGGGACGTCTTGCAAAAAAAAGACGAACAACAATAAAGCGAGGCAGGCAACAGCTTGGCAAAGTTGATACTTGTTCATCGAAAGACACTCCTAATTATTTTCCAAGAAAGGGCGTTTTAGTGGTATGATCCGTTCCATCAGACGGTCCATCTTGTTTTTCATCCTAGTAGCAGCGATTGTGGCAGTAGGATGGTTCCATTTTAAAACAGAATCGATTTTTCGGCACGTGGAAGCCATTGTACATGCAATGGAAGAAGGGGTCCATGAAGGGAAAGCAGCTCCTACCTTTGCGTTGCCGACTTTATCTGGAGGCATTGGAGAATTCAATCCAAAAAAAGGGGCACATCGGTATACAATGGTCCACTTTTTTGCGACATGGTGTTATCCGTGCCAAGAGGAAATGCCGTTGATCGTAGAAGCGGAAAAGCGACTAAGTCAGCAAGGCGACCGTTTTGTCGCCGTCAATTTGACGAGCGAAGAGACAAGCACACAAGAAGTCAAGGCATTTTTAACTCATTTTAACGCGCCGTTTGACCCCCTATTAGATAAAGAGGGGGACATCCAAAAACAGTATCAAATTTTCGGTATACCAACGACGCTTATTGTCGATAGGGAAGGAAGAATTGTCCGGCGTATTAACGGAGCGATGGATGAAGGGATGCTAACCGAGCTACCGCCATTTTCTGTTGCCGGCGCCAACTTGTAAAAAACCGTCAATTTGGCTATCAAGCTCCGTCAACAACTGCCGTGCCGTTTTTGCTTCAATCGTCCGGTAGTGATGGCTGCCTTTTGGCTCTTCATCAAGTTCATCCGCTTTTGCGACCACCGCTTGCAACGGGCTGAGGGCAAGCTCTCCATTGGGCAAGTAGGAGTCTGTATGGAGCAAAATGGCCAGTGCGATTTCTTTCGCATGGCGGGGATGTTCCCCAAGGCGGATTAATAATTTATGGGCACGTTCAGCGCCTTTAATGGCATGAATATCATAGGCTTTATAAAGCGAGTAGTCCCATTTGCCGTTTTTGTACCAAGTATAATGCCCAATGTCGTGTAAAAAAGCTGCTTTTGCGGCCAAGTCGGGGTTGACGTTTTCATTCACCGCTAACGCGCAGGCGTGGTAAGCACAGCGAATCGCATGAGCCATGCCAGAGCGTTGCAAATACTTTTGAGCGATGTGGTGGTCGTAAAGAGCAACTAGTGTCACTTCTCTCATCATCATTCTCCTTCCATCCACACATTTTTTTAATAAACTATGCTATAATGAATGCCAACCGTTGTAAAGGGGGAAGTTATTTGGCAAATACCCACGTTTTCTCGAGACGTGAAGAACTGGTCAATGCGCTCACACATGGTTTCGGTGCGCTTTTGAGCATCTTGGCGCTCGTGCTTTTAATTGTTTACTCGAGCATGCACGGTACTGCTTGGCATATCGTTAGTTTTACGATTTATGGCACAAGTATGGTGCTCCTATATTTATCTTCGACACTTGTCCATAGTTTTAAGCCAGGCAAGGCAAAAGACGTATTTGAAATTTTTGATCACGCCGCTATTTACTTGTTTATCGCAGGTACGTACACGCCGATTTTATTTATTTTAGTCGGAGGTGCACTAGGCTGGACATTATTTGGAATTGTCTGGGGTATTGCCGTTGTCGGCGTTATCTTTAAAGTCTTTTACGTTAAGAAGTTTTTAGTGCTTTCGACGGTCATGTATGTGGCAATGGGCTGGATTGCTGTGTTTGCAATGGGTCCGATTATGTCAACCCTGCCTAGTGGAGGCATATGGCTGTTGGTGCTTGGTGGGATCTTTTATACCGCTGGGACGATTTTTTATGTCTGGCGTGGATTTTTGTATCACCATGCGATTTGGCATTTGTTTGTGTTGGCAGGCTCTGTCTCACATTTCTTTCTTGTATTTTTATTTATCTTGCCAGTAGGCATTTAAAAACGATCTGGGCAGTTGCCAGATTGTTTTTTCTTCGAGTAAACGGGGTATGTAGCAAGCAAAAGGGTCAATTTCCGATAGGGGAAAGCCTGAACGATGTTATATTTTATTGGGCGAGGGAGGGAGAGAGGCTGTGTATATTTCGCTACAAGAATTGGCTTCTTATCTTGGCGTTACTCAGTCTTATTTAATGAAACAAGCTCGTCTTGGAAATATACGTGGCGTTTATGACGGAGAAATGTGGCTTTTTAACAAAACACAGTTTGAAAAGCTTAAAGAACAGCTCGAAAAAAGGCAAAGGCAATGTATGAAAGAAGAAGAAGAGCCAATTCCAGATGATTGGGATGCCCATGATGAGGATTAAAGGATGAAAGGGAGTGTATGTGTGTGTAAATTGATGAAAGTCGGCTGCTCTGCTCTGTTATCTGCTACATTGCTAGTTGGTGTTAACGGTGGAAGTGTTGAAGCGACATCGGGTAACGCGATGCTTGTACATGGTCATAAGCTTGTTGGCCAAACGCTGTTTGAAACCCCGAAGCTCTCAACGCGCTTTGCCAACCAGTCAGGGTACACGTTCAATTATCCAGAAGAGGGAGTGAGGGGCATTTATGTGTCTGGCCATTCCGCCGGAGGAGAGCGCTTTCATTCGCTTGTTGATTTCGTTGGTGAAACAGGGCTTAATGCGATGGTCATCGACATTAAAGATGATCATGGCAATATTACATATATGCCTGACGAGAGTTCGCCCTATTACAACATTGCAAAGAAATACATAAACGACCCTGAGGAAATGATGAACGTTCTTGAAGAAAACGAGATTTATCCAATTGCCCGAATTGTTGTGTTTAAAGATACGACTTTAGCTGAAATGAAACCAGAACTTTCGTTTAAAGAAAACGGCTCTGTCTGGAAAAATGGCAGGAAAGAAGCATTTGTCAATCCATTTTTAGAGGAAGTATGGGAGTATAATGTCGGCATTGCCGAGGAAGCAGCACAAATGGGGTTCCGAGAAATCCAGTTTGATTATGTCCGCTTTCCAGAAGGGTTTGAAAACCGCGATGAAACGCTGGAATATGAGACGGGAAAATACGGAGATGACGAAATTGACAATGTGCAACGCCGTGTAAATGCAGTCACCGATTTTGTCGCATACGCCCGAGAAAAACTAAGCGTCTACGATGTAGAGGTATCCGTTGATATTTTCGGCTATGCGGCAACCGTGCCTGAAGCGCCTGGAATTGGACAAAACTTCTTGAAAATATCGGAGAACGTTGATGTCATTTCTTCGATGATTTATCCGAGCCATTGGACGTCTTTTGAAGGATTGGACAAGCCTGACTTGTATCCTTATGAGCTAACGGATGGCTATGCCAAATTGGAAAACGAGCTTTTAGAGCAGCTAGAGGATAAGAAGCCGGTGTCGCGGCCATGGATCCAAGACTTTACTGCTAGCTATTTAGGGTCGGGCAATTACTTACAGTATGGAAAAGAGGAAGTAGAAGCGCAAATCCGTGCTTTGTATGAAAATGACATTAACGAATTTTTATTGTGGAATGCGGGCAACACTTACACTGAAGGAGTCGATTACGACAATCCGTAAAAGCAGCGAAAGCTGCTTTTTTTTTGGGGCCAATAGGGCAAACTAAATAATGTGTTTAGGACAAAGATGAAAACGGCTATATAAAGGAGTATGTGTAAAACGAAGAAATGGAGGAATGAAAATGGCGACTTGGTATGAGAAGCTTGCTGAATATTTTCCTGTTGAGGAAATGAAGTCAAAACAGCATATGGAACTGCTGTTAAAAGAAAAGGGGGACATTTACCATAAGGAAGAGAGCGATAACCATGTCATGATGTATGTAGAGACAGATGACTTTATCTTTGTCGATTACTTGTTTGTGGCAAAGCAGGCTAGAGGGGAAGGGCTGGGGAAAAAGCTGTTAGAGCAATTGAAAAAAAAGCAAAAACCGATTATACTTGAAGTGGAGCCTATCGATTATAAAGATACAGATACGCAAAAGCGTCAGCGCTTTTATAGTCGCGAAGGGTTTAAACATGCCAAATCAATTGGCTATCGTCGTCGTTCTCTTGCGACAAATAAAGTGACGGAATTAGAAATCCTTTATTGGTCACCAGAGAATGAAGATGAGAATAGTATATATGAGAAAATGAAGCACACGTATGAGAACATCCATACGTATAAAGATAAAACGTTGTATGGAGAATCCTATGAAGCAGTTGATGAAGTATTAACATTAAATGATTAAGACGGTGAACAGTAGGCTCCTGACAAAAAAAAACGGGAGGGCGAAGCGCTATGAAACAAAAAAAGAAAGCCAAACAAAAACGAAAGCGCCTAGCGTGGAAAGATGCTTTTAAAAAGCAGCTAGACAACTTGAAAAACCGTCGTCCGCAGGAATACCCTTATCCCCAATCGAAAAAAAGCATTGCGTAATCCGCCGTACGCCGTACAGGCGGATTTTTTTCTGGAAATAGGTTTATGGTCAAGCAATGTCGGGAAGTGTGCATTTATAAGAGGATTTCCCATAGTTTTTGTTCAATCTTTGTATAAGTTTTTTGCAACGACTCTATACAACAGTTGAACAAACTTGTATAATAAAATGGTGATGAAGCGAACGATAACGGATACACTTGTCACACTTTGATTAAAGGAGAGGTTCAATAAGATGGTCACACTACTTACATCCCCTAGTTGTACATCTTGTAGAAAAGCGAAAGCATGGTTGGAAGAGCATGATATTCCTTTTGAAGAGCGTAATATCTTTGCATCTCCACTCTCTGTTGAAGAAGTAAAACAGGTTGTGCGCATGACAGAAGATGGCACAGATGAAATCATTTCAACACGTTCTAAAGTTTTCCAAGAACTGGACGTAGAACTTGAATCATTGCCTTTACAAAAATTGTTTACGATTATTAGCGACAATCCTGGTCTGCTTCGCCGTCCGATTATCTTCGATGAAAAACGTTTACAAGTAGGATACAACGACGCTGAAATTCGCCGTTTTCTACCAAGAAAAGTGCGGACATTCCAATTGCAGGAAGCACAGCGCTTAGTAAATTAATACGAACCTTCTACAGAAACCTCTGTAGAAGGTTTTATTTTTCTTGACATTGACCACTGCATGCGAGAGAATAAAGAACTAACAAAATACGTTTGCACCCGTCAGAAAGCAGATGGATTCCATTTTTCGGCTAGTTATCATACAATAGGAACAAGGAAGGCAAGCTCACTGTTTCCTTGATAAAGGCTACCTAATGTTAAGATTACAGGAGGGGGAGCGAGTATGGAAATCGAACGAGTAAATGACTCAACTATTCGGTTTTTCATCACGTATAAGGATATTGAAGCACGTGGTTTTGAGCGTGAAGAAATTTGGTATAACCGTGAACGTGGTGAAGAACTTTTTTATGATATGATGCACGAAGCAAGCGACAGGGACGAATTTGAACTAGATGGCCCGCTCTGGATTCAAGTTCATGCCCATGATAAAGGGTTGGAAATTCTAGTTACGCGTGGGCAATTGTCAGATGGCAATGTAAAATTAGAAATTCCTGTGAAAGAGGACATGGAAACAGACGAGCAGGAAGATGTTCCAGTCCACACGCTTGAAGAGAACGAGCTAGATAGTCTCGAGCTGATTATAGGTTTTAAAGAGCTCGAAGATGTAATCTCTTTAAGCAAAGCCGTTCGCCCTGAACGGGTGCTTAATACACTGTACCATTACGAAGGCCGTTATTTCTTGCATGTCCAATTCACGAACGATCTTTATACAGAAGATGAACAAGACAATTTGTTGAGCAGGATGCTTGAGTATGGCTATGAATCAGAATTAACGATTCACAGACTCCAGGAGTATGGCAAAGTCATTATTCCAGAGACCGCTTTAGCGAAGCTCTATTCAACTTTTTCCTAAGTCCGTTCAGACTGCTAGAAAACGCTTGTTAGATGAGGGAGTGAAGGCAAGGAAAGATGCGAATCAAGACATGTGTGCATGGGCAACTGTTGCTTGCCGATTTACGCCAACGACGTTAGCAAGCGTTTGTTACAGTTTATAAGAGCCGTAATAGGCTCTTTTTTTGTTGTACAAAAAAAGGATAAACGTGAGATTGGTTTAAATAAAAAAGAAGAAAGGAGTGTGGTCATTGCTTCAAGCTTTAGATGAAACCGGGCGTCTTATTTGTTTTACAGATAAGCGCAGTCATTCAGAATGGCGGTACTTACAAAAATCAGGGCGTTTTCGTTGTCCAATTTGCAACCAACAAGTAAGGATGCGACTTGGAACAAAAAGACGTTGGCATTTTGCCCACCAAAAAAGTGAGACGTGCCCTTCTGGAGGAGAAGGGGAGTCGGATGAGCATGTACGTGGAAAACAATTGCTTTTTCACTGGGCGGCCAGGCAGAACAAAGCAACACAATTGGAAACGTATTTAAGGGAGTCAAAGCAACGACCGGATGTTTACATCGAGTCTTCCTCGCCGCTTGCACTGGAATTCCAATGTGCTACCCTTTCCGCCAAAACATTATATGAACGCAATACTTTGTACGCACGCCAAGGCATTTCCCCAGTTTGGATTTTCGGGGGGAGCCGTTTAAAGCGGAAGCGGCGGCAAATGTTCCAAATCCAACAATTTGAATGGTATGGGCTCCGACATGCCCAAAGGGAACTGTTTTTTATTTATCTAGACGCTCATACTGAAAACGTATGTTTGCTCCGCCATGTAGTGGCTGTTCTCCCCTCCCTAGCACTTGCTACCCCATCGTTTATTGCTCTCGAACGCTTAACATTAAGCGATTTGCTCCAGCCCCCGTCGATGTCCGTTTGTTATACAGACAGCTTGTCTGCCTATCGCCGGCAAGTCAAAAACAACCTTTACCGCAATCGATCGTTAGCGCACTTGCTAGCAACGTTTCAATTAACCGATATTCCCCTTACCGCTGGCTGGCCCTTGCCGACTCAACGCTATCTCCAAGTTTCCCCGTTTCTATGGCAGACATCGTTTATCCATGCTTATTTGTGTCATGCTTTAAAAAGCGCTCCACGAACACTTACCCAAATCGCTGTGTTATTGTCGTCTTGTTTGCGGCAGTTCCGCCATCCTTTCAAACCTTACTGCGACCCGAAAAAAGTCACTTCCCAACTAGCGCGCGAATATTTAGCTTTGCTTCAAGCATTTGGATTGTTGAAAAAGATAGCTCCTGCGGCTTTTATAAAAAGCAGTGAGGAGGAAATCCTTTCTTGTAAAGGAAAGGAAAAAGAACAGCGTTTTCTCCATTGCTGGAATGACTTGTTGTTAGCAAACAATAAGCGTACTAGTAAAGTCGTAGCCAGGTAAGGAAAAGAGGCCAGCATGTAGGAGAATTTCTTGCACGAAAATGCATTCAATGTTCAGAGAAAGTGACAGTCAGTTGGTTTTAGTTAATGGGGACGGTATCCTTTAAAACGTGGTTTCTTTTTTAACGGCCGGAATAAGCAAAAAAGCGCGATGAACAATAGCGGAACGGCGACCCAAATTGGAAAAAGATGCAGCAGCCCAAGAATATACAAATAAAAGGCAATGAGAACAAGTGCAATGCGAAGCAATATTTTCCGTTTCATTTTCCGATCTCCACACCCTTTTTTCACGAAATAGGATACGTCGATAACGATCCGTATATGCCAGCAGCGTGTTTGTATAACATATGCCTAGGAATGGAAACTATGTGTGGTTCATTGTACAAACTTGTCAATTAAATTTCTTGTTGCTTCTGCTTGTTTTTTTCAGTAGAATAGAAGTGTTGCAACTCACATTCTCTTCGATTGATAGGAAGGCTGTCTGCTTTATAAGCAGACAGCCTTTTGGTTTTTTGGACGAAAAAGAAAGGACCCTGCATAGGCTGGATCCTTACATTAACCATTTCCAAAAAGTCCCGTATTCATAAGGGACGGCTTCTACTTTTTGTTGTAACATGAGTGTCTTTAGCTTTTTTTCTGCTTCTTCACTACTCAAATCCAGGACCATTGCGACTTCCGCAGTGGCTAAAAAACCATATGTTTGCAACAATCCCTCGAGAGTCGGTGGAGTGGCTTTTACTGGTACGAAGCCAAGCATGTCTTCCAATAACTGGACATAAATCGAAAATGGATACTGGCCGGAAATTTTAATGCCTGCTTCTTCCGAATTGTCGTTAAAGAAAACAAAAGTTGGGACGGTATCAACGTCCATCTCGTTCGTCGTTTGCACGTCACACTGAAGCGCTTTGGCAGCGCTCGGTGAATGGAGGTCGGCTATAAAAGCATCAACGTCCAGCCCTGCATCGTCGGCGCATGTTTTTAGCACGTCTTCATTGGTAATGTTTTGTTTTTGTAAAAACAACGTTTCTCGAAGCTTGCGCAAAAAGCGGTGGCCTGCTTTTGGTCCTTGTAGTTCTGCTGCTTTTATCGCAAGTGAAGCTTTATATGGATGAAAATCACTAAGTTTTATATCCCCGGCGTAAGGCATATTTGAGGATGATACACCTTTCACCCATACCGGTGGGCGTGTATGTTTGACTTTGCCTGCTTCGCACGCATTCCATACATTCAACTTTCCAGCAAGCAGGACCCGTATTCGGAAATAATGACCATATTCGACTTTGAGCTTCTTTAGAATCGGCTCCATCGACCAGCATTGAGCGCACAGCGGATCAATAAAGGTGTAAATCTCCAATGGTTTTTTGGCAGGCAGCGCTTCATTTGCCTCGGGAGAAATGCCGCAAATCCCGAGTTCATGGTCACAATGGCTAGTCACGCGATGTTTGGCGTTCATGGGCCAACTCCTTTCTTTTATCCCGGCGTTGGGTGATTAACCATATGATGTGCAGTCAGCCTAAGCCGATGCATCATATAATCACGAATGTCGCCTGATAAATGCACGTCGTCCATGGCACGCTCCATACAGGAAAGCCAAGCTTCAGCTTGGACAGGAGAAATGACAAACGGCATATGCCGCGCTCTAAGTCTCGGGTGCCCAAACTCTTCTGTATAGAGCGGTGGACCGCCGAAAAATTGCGTTAAAAACCGCTTTTGTTTGTATGCTGTATGAGTCAGGTCTTCAGGAAAAAGGTGGCGAACGTCTTCATGAGCCGCGATGTAGCGATAAAAAGCATCGACAAGTTCGCTTATCTTTTCTTCCCCACCTAAAGCCTCAAACGGGCTTTGTTCATTTCGTTGATCAGGCACAAATGGTCTCTCCTTTTCGTTTGCCTAGATCCATTGTAGCAACCATTGTTCCGTTCAGCAAATAATGTGTTTTTAGAGTTAAAAAGAGGAAATCCTTTCTGTCGATTTTTCGCAAACTTTGTTATAATGGAAGAAGAAAACTGCACGGAGGGGAAATATGGAAATTTCGTTTTGGCCGCAGGCATACACAAGCGAACGGGTTTCAACACAAGCGTCGCAAACAGATGAAACGACTTCATTTGCGAAAATGCTCCAATCTGAATGGGACAAAAGCACGCAAATAAGTGCTCCGCCGCTACAGTTGCCGTTTTTGCTGCCGATGTTGCAGCAGCCGCTGTTTTTAGATGAAAAGAATACATATGAAGATGTGACGACTTTACAAACGAAAGCAGGAGAAGTCTACAGCCCAGCAGAGCAGAAGGTTGAACAGAGCAAGGGAACAGCGCCAACAAGCAAAGCTGAATCTTATGGACCGCTTATTGAGAGCATTGCCGCGGAGTTTGGGGTCGACGCTAAACTTGTTAAAGCGGTTATTCAACACGAGTCAAACTTCAATGAAAGAGCGGTAAGCCCTGTAGGAGCTAGTGGACTGATGCAATTGATGCCTTCTACGGCTAGAGCGCTAGGTGTTAAATCGATTTTTGATCCTGTTGAAAACATCCGCGGCGGGGTTAAATACTTAAAGCAAATGCTAGACCGTTACAACGGCGATGAAGCGTTAGCGCTTGCCGCTTATAACGCTGGTCCAGGAAATGTCGATAAGTATGGCGGTGTCCCACCCTTTAAAGAAACACAGAATTATGTTCCAAAAGTGCTTAACACATACCGTAGCTACGCATAAACGTGCAGCCTTTTTGGCTGCACGTTAACTATAAAAAATTTGACAAACCTTTTCTATCAGTCTGATGGAGGTTGTCAATAAAAACGTTGATTGGCGAAGATGTGAGTTGAACGGGCTCCGCGTTTCTCTTCCCTCATCTTTTTGTGGGAGAAATGCTCCTCCATTTTGTTTTATTGTGTTGCTTGCTCGTAAAAACGGGCAACTTTGTTTTTCGCTCGTATGAATGGCACGTCAGCTTCTGCGAGTAGTTGGGTAAGGATGGATTCGGCGTGCGCAAGTGACTGCCCCTCATATTCAATTTCAAAATCTTCAGTTCCTGCATATACGCTATGGTCTAAGCATAGCACTCCCCCTTTATAAGGCACCTCCATTCTATAGGTCGTTAACGATCCAAAGTGGCGAATGGTAGGAATCGTCCCAATGAGCTCTTTAATGGCGGATTGAACTTCTCCTTCAGGAAGCGTTCCACTTAGGAGCAACTGTTCATCGCTTTTGGTGAGAGGCTGGTGTGTCTCCAACAGTCCACCATTTGCTGGCGCTTTTAACGTAAAGACGGACGCGTCTTTTTTTCTGCGGACTCGTAGGGCTGCCCCTGCGCTCTTTAATGCAAAGTCAGCCGTATCATAGTAATCATTTTGCTGTTTTTCTGCGTTTGTGCTGAATTTTTCGGTTAACTGGCGATAGGCAGCTTCACTAAGCATTGATTTTGCTTCATACTCGATTTCTTTAACCATGGTCGTTCCCCATTTCTGCGATTTTCGTTCCTTATTATACGTAGATTGGCGTCCTTCTGCAAAACGTGGGTTTTCAGGACGTTTTGTGTTACACTGATTACGGAAAAAGCAGCTTTGGGGGAGAAGGATGAAACAGTATAAAGTATCGGCCATCGAAGTGGACGAAGAAGCGAGCACTGTAGAACTAGAAGAGGAAATAGACGCACAATTGGCGGCACGATTAAAACCAGGGAAGCGCGTGCTCGTCGATTCTGACCAATATGCTTTTATTTACATTCTTGAAGATGAGGAAGCCTTTTACGCGATCCGTTTTGAAAAGAACGTTTGGCCAGCACTAAATGAAGCGCACACATTAAAAACGAGTTATTATGTCAAGCTTAATGAACATACTCGTCTTGCGCTTGTCGATATGGAGGAAGAGCTGGTATTTCTTCTAGAGAACATTCGTGGTAATGGGAATTATGGAGAGGCCTTTGAACAAGCAGTGAACGACGCATTTTAGTTTTATTAAGAGGTGGAGCTTTTGGACTGGGATGCTTTTTTAACACCGTATAAACAGGCTGTTGAAGAGTTGAAAGTGAAATTTAAAGGGGCGAGGGAACAGTACCAAAAAACGTCGCTGCATACACCAATTGAATTTGTAACGGGACGTGTGAAGCCCGTATCGAGCATATTAAACAAAGCGGCGCGCAAGCAAATTCCCCTCGAACAGCTGGCTGATAAGATGCAAGATTTGGCTGGCGTTCGCATTGTCACTCAATTTGTCGAGGATATAGACAAAGTCATTGAGCTCATGCGTGCCCGCTCCGATTTTGAAATCATTTCCGAACGAGACTACATACAAAAGAAGAAACCGAGTGGGTATCGGTCATACCACTTAATACTTCGCTATCCTGTTCAGATGATTGAAGGGGAAAAGAAAGTCCTTGTTGAATTGCAAATCCGCACACTGTCGATGAATTTTTGGGCTACGATTGAACATTCACTGCGCTATAAATATAGCGGTGAAATACCGGAAGACATCAACATGCGTTTGCAGCGGGCTGCAGAAGCTGCCTTTTGGCTCGATGAGGAAATGTCGATCATCCGTGATGAAGTACAAGAAGCTCAGCGAATTATAACCGCAAAACAACAGCAAAGCCGCTGATAGCAAGGAGTGAAATAATTTTGAAGTTTACGGTTGCCTCGCGAGGGGATACACTCTCAGATGAATTATGCGATACGATAAAAACACGGCTTCTTGCTGCCGATTTGGCACATGACAGCGATAAACCGGATATCGTCATTACGGTGGGAGGAGATGGAACGTTTTTAGAGGCATTCCATTCTTATGCACACCGGCTAGAGGAAACCGCTTTTGTAGGCATCCACACTGGCCATCTCGGTTTTTATGCTGACTGGGTTCCTGAAGAAACAGAGCATTTAATTACCCATATCATCAAGACGCCGTTTCAGATTGTCGAATACCCTTTGCTTGAAGTGATCATCCGCTATCGGGGCGGCCAAAGAGAGCCGAGGCGTCATTTAGCCCTCAACGAAAGTACGATTAAAAGTACCGAAGGATCACTCGTTTGCACAGTTGAGATTAAGGGAGAGGCGTTTGAGACATTTCGGGGCGATGGCTTGTGCATGTCCACGCCTTCAGGGAGCACTGCTTACAATAAGGCGCTAGGGGGAGCAATATTGCATCCGTCCCTTGCATCGATTCAGCTATCGGAAATGGCTTCGATTAATAACCGTATTTATCGGACGCTCGGATCACCTCTAGTGTTGCCTCAGCATCATACGTGTTTGTTGAAACTGTTAAATGATGTGTCCGTCCAAGTTACCATCGATCATTTTAATGTACCGGTGTTTGCAGAAAATGTCGATACGATCCAAGTCCGTGTCGCAGAAGAGAAAGTTCGTTTCGCCCGTTTTCGGCCATTTCCTTTTTGGAAGCGGGTGAAGGAGGCCTTTATTAGTGAGTAATCTGACTTTTTCATGGCGCGTCGATGAAGGCGCGCCCCTGCTATTACGGACGTTTTTGCGTGAAAAAAAACAAGTGTCGAAGCGGCTTTTGGCAGCTGTGAAATTTAAAGGCGGGCTTTTGCGGGTGAACGAGATAGAAGCAACGGTGCGCCACGTTGTGAAAACAGGGGATTTAGTGACAATGGTGCTACCGCCTGAATCGCCTAGCCCAAGTTTACAACCTGAACAGCTTTTATTCGGCATCCCTTATGAAGATGAGCATATGCTCGTTGCCGATAAACCAGGACATATGGCGACGATTCCTTCTCGAGATAGACCAGGAGGTTCCCTTGCCAATGGAGTGCTCCACTATTACAAACAGCAGCAACTGCAGGCAACGTTTCATGCTGTCAACCGCCTTGACCGTGGCACAAGTGGGCTGCTGATTGTCGCCAAGCATCGTTACGCCCATGATTTGCTATCTCGGCTGCAGCAAAAAGGGGGCGTTAAGCGTTGTTATAAAGCGCTTGTAACAGGGGTACTTTCAGAAAAAGTGGGCATTATTGATGCTCCAATTGACAGAAAGCCTGGAAGCATTATTGAACGAGAAGTGGGGCCAGGTGGCAAATCAGCCATAACCCACTACAAAGTGGAAGCAGAATCAAACACACACAGCTTAGTGTCTTTGCAGCTTGAAACGGGCAGGACACACCAAATCCGCGTCCATTTTGCTTACATAGGCCACCCACTTGTCGGCGATGGGCTATATGGAGATCATGACGAGGGGTTGTCCCACCAAGCACTGCATTGCGATCATGTGGCATTTACGCATCCGTTTACAGACGAAGTACTTTATGTCGAAAAAAGCTTGCCGAAGGAATGGCGTCCATTCGTTGAGTGCATGCATCCCATTCATTGAAGAGGTTCCTTTGTATGGCAGGAATCAAGACAGGAAACGCGAATTTTGCATAGTACCTTGTTAGACATTGTGATAAACTATTAGTACCTGATAATAAAATGGGAGTGATAACAATTGAAAGCAATTGATTTGTCGAACCGTACATACGTAGTGATGGGTGTCGCGAATAAACGCAGTATTGCTTGGGCGATTGCTCAAGCGCTAGCAGGAGCAGGAGCAAACTTGGTGTTTACTTACGCTGGAGAAAGACTAGAAAAAAATGTCCGTTCTCTTGCTGAAACGCTCGAAGGGGAGCATCTTGTTTTGCCATGCGATATTACGAACGATGAAGAGATTGACAAAGCATTTAACGAAATTAAAGAGAAAGCCGGCGTCATTCACGGACTTGCCCATTGTATTGCATTTGCAAACAAGGAAGAGCTGGAAGGCGAATATTTAAATGTCACACGTGATGGCTACTTGCTCGCTCAAAACGTTAGTGCTTATTCATTGACCGCTGTAGCCAAAGCCGCCCGTCCGTTGATGAGCGAAGGGGGAAGCATTATTACAATGACTTACCTAGGTGGGGAGAAAGTTGTCCGCAATTATAACGTAATGGGTGTAGCCAAAGCCGCATTGGACGCCAGCGTAAAGTATTTAGCAAACGATCTAGGGAAAGACGGCATTCGTGTCAATGCCATTTCGGCTGGACCAATTCGGACATTGGCAGCGAAGGGGATTGGCGGTTTCAATAATGTTCTTAAGGAAATTGAAGAGCGGGCCCCATTGCGGAAAACGACTACCCAAGAAGAAGTAGGCGATGCCGCTCTATTTCTTGCAAGTGATTTAGCACGAGGCATTACCGGAGAAATTCTTCATGTAGACAGTGGCTATAATATTCTTTCACTTGCTTAATATTAAAAAAGCAGCGCTCATCATTGATGCTAGCGCTGCTTTTTTTTATTCATTTTCAATTTATACATAAGGCACAGCACACGTTCATAATCATGTCTATTATGGGCAGAAAGGATTTCGTATCAATGATCTCACCATTTGAATGGATCGTGCTTGCTTTTGCGACTTACCGCTTTACACGTTTGCTCGTATGGGATGATATTACCGCATGGCTTAGGCGCCCGTTTATTAAAGAAACAGAAATGTTAGAAGAAAATGGGGAAAAGGTGTTGTATTTAGAAGGCAAGGGGAGAGGGCTGCGCAAGTGGGTAGGAAGCCTACTATCCTGTTATTGGTGTACAGGTGTTTGGGTTGCACTATTCTTTTATGGTGGATATGTTTTTTTTCCACTGTTATTTTGGCCACTAGCCGTTTTTTTTTCCATTGCTGCTGTGGCAGCAATTTTGGAAACGATGACAAGAAAGTTGGAACAATAGGGGAGTGCCACATAGGCAACGCCCCTTTTTTGTGCATAAAAAGGATAAATGGCCATACATGAAAGAAAGCTTGGCATAAGATGGTTTTGCATTCACTAAAAAATAGTTCTCTTTAAGCGTACAATAGGCTGCCAATCTGTTAGGGCTATAGAAGCAAAATGAACTATTTTCCGCTTAATGGGTAACAACCATCTATCCTTTAATCCCTTTAAAAAGAATAAAGGGAGGAATGGTTTTTTCATCTTTCCATTTTAGGCCGTACTCGTCTTCAACACGTTGAATCGTCTTAGCGGGAACGCTTTGTAGCGTCGGTTGTTGTGTTTCGATTTCAACAAAGCCGTTGTTAACGAGCAATGTTTCATACGTTTTTTCTGGCCAATGGTAATCTTCAATTAGCAATTGGTTTCCTCCCCAACGCAATTCTTTTTGAATGATATCGCCTCGTTTGTAGGTTTTGCCTTTTTCGCCGATACGGCATGTGGAAAAAACATGACCTGTGGAATTAGGATTGGTATCTAGCAGCACAAATGGAGCGCCTGGTTTTAATACACGGTATACTTCTCGCAAAATATGGTTTAGTACTGCTTCATCCCCAATCGTAATGAAAACGAAACAGGAAAAAGCACCGTCAATGGAGTTGTCATCTAAAAAAGCGAGTTTTGGGTCTTTCACTAAACGATAATGCACGTTTTTATGGTCGTGTTTCTTGGAAGCAAGCTGAATCATTTCCGCCGATTGGTCGACGGCAATCACGGTCGCGGAAAACAACTCAGCAAAGCGCGTTGCGATTTTGCCTGGTCCACAGCCAAAGTCAAGAATGGTCTGGCGCTCGTCTTTGTCAAAATGGGTAAAGACAAATTGATATCCTAATAGTTGCTCTAAAATGTCATTATAGGCTTCGTATTTTTCTGCTACTTCCTTTTGAAAGAAAAAATCAGTCATCCCTCTACACCTCCTAGTAAACATAGTTATATGCTTGGAATTAAAAGAGTGTGCCATCGCAGAAGGTGGAAACAGGTAAAAATAAAAGAAAAACCAGGCTAAAAAAAGCCTGATTTAAAAAAGCAGCTATACAAGGGTGAAAGCGATCGCATTCAAAGCAGGGATTCCTTGTGGATGTTCGTCGCCGTATACAAACCCGTTCACTTGCATCGCCACAGAGCTTGTTGCTGCCATAGGCAATTGAATTTCAAAATTAGAAAACATAACCGTTGATAAGGCAGGAATTTCCGCTGCTTTTGGCTTCAGCCAATACTGGCCCGTTTCTTTTGCTTGGGCATCGCCGCTTTCTTCTAAAAAAGACCAGCCATCGCTTTCATTCATTTGGGCAACATGGTCTTTAGGCGCACGGGGGCGGTTGATTTTCCCAGTCAAATTAGCCAATTCCGGTTTATTAAAGGCAAGGCAAATGATAGGAGTGGACAGTGGCGCCGTGCCTTTATTTTCGATAACAAAATGTCCCTTTACAAGCACTGTTTCATCTTCTTCGAAAGTGGAAGGCGCTAGAATGGAATACGAAAAATAAGGGACGATGATCGCTTGCCTCGTAGGATTTTGCTCGTAGTCGTTCGCGCCGCTGTTTTTTTCAGCTTGGAGCGCCAATTCTTCCAGCCGATCGGTCAATCCATCGATAATTCGCTTTTGTTCAAGCAATTTCTTCTCCTGCTGACGAAGCAGCCGTTCATTTTTTACAGTTTCAGAACGATAGTGCAATATTCGTTGCTTTAGTTGAATATGTTCTTTATGAACGTTTGTTTTTTGGTTATAAGACATAGACGCCTCCTTAAAAAGTCGGACATAGAAAACAAGTCTGGTAATACAGACTACGCGGCATCTCGTTATTGTATGTATGGCTGATTGATTTGCGAAGAGAAAATCCGAGCCGTCGTGAAACGGCTCGGTTGCAAAAGGGGAGATTAGGAAGCGGATTTTGAATGGCTTTTGCTTTTTTTGCCAGGAAATAGAGTCGGGCATTGTGGTGGGAATTTCGTTTCTTTGCAAAGAACATCGCTGATAGGAAATTCCAACCGAGGTTTGCAATATGCCGCTTCAATTTCCAGCAAAACGTCAGCTAATACATGGACATCTAGGCAGAAGGAGAAAGAAAGGTCCAGCTGCATATAAGAGCCGTCAAAGATAAGTTCAGCATCACATTGACCTGCTGTGACGAAAGCGCACACTTCAGTGCCTTCTGGCGCGCATAAGTAGAACGTTTCGACTTTTGTAAATTCAAATGGCTCACATGACGTACAAATATGGTTGCCAGCTTCGTCGTATAGGTCTACATCGACGGAGACTTTAATGAGAATCTTCACTTTCTCAAGCGTAACCTCTTCGCCATTTGGCATGCAAACTTCTACTTGCGTTCTGTGATGCGGATCAGTCACTTCCTTCGTATAAATATCGGACTCGATCACCCGGCAGACGGCTTCACATTTCGGGAATTGTTTAATAAACTCTGTAAACGATTCTGCCTCGCTGTCCCTGCATTTAAACAGTTCGGACAAATCACTGCCGGATTTATTTCCTTCATGGTAGCATGCCGTTGGCAAATCGACTTGGCGTGTGACCCAGTCGAACACTTTAGGGACACTAATGCATACATTATGCTTTTCGTGATCTGTGCTCATGCATAAACCTCCTTATGATTTCCTAGCGTGGTTTTCTCTCTTTGTGCCCTAACTAGGTGTTCAGGCTACTGTATAGTATGAATGGCCAGTAAAAATGTGCAGCCTGATATAAATTATTTTCGGGCTCCTATCCGTACCTTCTAGCTATGGCAACATAAGATAGTAAATACGATAAATTGAAAGAGGAGGAAAAAGCGGATGAATCAAAAAAGCAACCAGCCTCAAGCGTTTATCAAAAGAGTAACGAACAAAAAGAGACCGAAAACGGGGTACAAACCAAAGCCTAGCTGCTGTGGCGGTAAGAAAAAAACAAATAAACGGTCATCTTAGACGAGGATTAAAAAGACTCGGGCCTGTACGTTTATTCAATAAATATAAAAGGAAGGCATGCCATCTCTATGAGGCATGCCTGAAGCTGTAGGTAAGCACTTGCAACTTTCGTCGAACAAGTTGGAGTCATATCCTTTTATACGCAATTGCCGCTTCCTTCATTTAAATGGAAGTACCCCGTCAGCAAAGAAATGTTAAGAAAACACGCGTAATTAACTGAAATGGGCGGATTTAGCTGGTAAATGAGCTGATTTTTCCGCGCGTATCACTCACTTAAGACGAGCCAAACTCATATTGTATTAGTGTCCAATAAAAAACGATGAGGAGGTTTATGCATGCAAAACCAATATCAACAATTGATGGAAGTCCTTGTTCGCCAAATTTTAAAAAAGCATAACGTCTCGCCGGCAAAAAATCTGTCAGATGAAGAAAAAGAAAAAATCCGCAACACGGCTTTAGGTTTACAGCAACAAGTGGAAGAGTTTTTGAAAGAAAAACAAACCAGAACAACTGAGGAAACAAAGGACGATAAAGGCAATGACTCGCAGGGGAAAAGCGATCCGTTTAGTGAAATCCTAAAACGGAAAGCGGAAAAGCGGAAAAAAACAGAGTAACAAGGGCCTTAGCTGAAATTAGGCAACTGTATCAGGGACATACGCACAGGCAAAATAGTCGAATGAGCATAGTTTAAATTAGATTCTAAATTGGAGGGGAAATCATGAGTGAAGAATTTACACGGTTTTTAGATAAACCGCGCCATCATTCATCTTCATGCGATAGCTGTTCTTGCCACAGCTGTTCACATGGTGGACACGATTCACACTGTCATTCTGATAAGGATTGTCATTCGGATAAGCACCGTCATTCAGATAAGGATAAAAGAGACGACCATCACAAAAAATGGTCTGCATTAGACCCAGACGCGTGCCATCCAATGGGTTTTGGCGATATAGAGCAAGATGCAGCGCAGGTAAAGAAAGAGATCCAAGTTTCTGAAGAGCTCATTTATATTAAAGATTCTTGCGACGTAGAGGTGGAATCGACCGACACGAAAGCAGCGATTGGTATACAAGTAGCCATCCAAGCTGCCATTGCTTTAATTATCCGCATCTCTTTAGCTGGAAACGACAATGTCGAAGATATTACACAAGAAATTCTTCAGGCCTCAAAGACGAAGCAAATCACTCGCCAAAAGACGATTGTCGACAATTCCAGAAATGTTCAAATCTCAACGACGGATACGCAAGTGGCGGTCAACATTCAAATCCAAATCGCGATTCTCTTGGCTATTATCGTCGAATTGGATATCCTTTAAACCACATGGAAAGCTGTCAAGTTTGGCAGCTTTTTTTTGCATTTCGTTTTGCTGTTTGCCTATTGTGTTTGTCAGCTATTCTTTTTTTGACCGATCTCGATCTAAAAGGTTACGGGAGAACCAGTTTGGCGATATTTCGCTATTTGTTTTAGGTTTGGCAGCACGATGAGATACGTAAAAAGTGGAATCGTTTAATTTATCTTTTTGAGACGTGTGCACCTCTTCTTGCACCTCTTCTGCAGGCTCGGCAGCAGGAACTGCTTCTTTTGGTAGTGGATTGTTATAAGACTTGGCTTTTGCTTCCACCAGTTCTTCTGATAATTTGTGTTTCTCGTTTAGCGCCTGCTCAAGCTGTTCCTGCAGTTGTTTGTTCTCTGCCTGTAATTGGTCGATCATGTTGTAATGATAATCATTTTTATATCGTTTCAGCTCTATTCTCAATTTAGCCGCTTCTGCTTGGGCATGGATTAAACGTTGGTGCAGTTGGGCAGCTGTTAGACGCATTGGAGATCGATTCACTCTCATCAGTCCTTTCAGCTTCATAATCGCTTAGTTTAAATGTATGAAAGCAAAACAAAAACATGAATTGAAATTGGCTGTGGTTGGTGTGGAAAGGGGAAAAGTGGAGAGTGTGCTTGCTTGTTTTTGCATCAACTCCTACTGTTATACGCCTCAATGACAAACGAATTGATGAGTAAACCCACCGAGGTCATGGCATCCATTTCAGGCGTAGTGTGCGAAATGGATGCCTATAAAAGGAATGAGGGAAGAGCAAGATTCGTCCTAGTTTTGGCTGCTGTTCATCAAGCTACGGACAAATCGGGTTGGGTGGGCTCGTTTTCCCCGGTAATGTAAAGGGGCCGAAATCGCCAATTCCTTTTTGGCACGTGTCATCGCCACATACATTAGTCGCCTTTCCTCTTGCAAGGGATCATCATCGCCTTCTCGCCAAGCGTCAAGGGCATAGTCATGGGGGAGGCTGCCTTCGACTGCTCCTACAATGAAGACATGGCTAAATTCAAGCCCTTTTGAACGGTGGATCGTCAATAATTGAATGCTTTTTGGCTGGCGAGTTTGAAGCGATTGGCATTCCTGTTGTTTGGCGATTACATGGTCGATATGGGTCAAAAACGATTCAACGGTTTCAAATTGTGTCGCTGCCACTTTAAGTTGATTAAAATCGTCGCTGCCTTTTTCGAATTTATTCCCTTCCTGACCTTGTTTTTTGATCGTTTCATTAAATCCTAAACGTGCTTCAGCAAAAGCAAGCGCTTCGGATGGATTCATCTTTTGCATGCGGCGGCAATCAGCAGGCAATGTTTTTAGTTTTTTTGCTTGAAAGGCAGGCAACTCTGTTAAAAAAGGGATGGCTTCAAGAAGGCTGCACCGTTCCGTTTTCTGGATGTGTAGCAACTGATCGAGATGCTCTTGCTTTATAAATAAAGCTTTTAACAGTTCTGCCATCACATATGGACTTTCTTCGTTCCTGCCAATCCGCAAAAAGGAGAGCGCACGACGTACAAATGGCCGTTCGTAAAAACAGGCAAATCCTTGTTCAAGCGAGAATGGGAGCGTCGTATCAATCAAACGGTCCACGAGGGCTCTCGCGCTTGTAGACGTGCGGTAAAGCACGGCGATTTCGCTTGGACAAGTGCCCTTTCCAATTAGCCTCTTGATTTCTTCCACAATCATTGTTGCTTCCTCCTCCTCGTTATAGGGGAAGAACAAATAAGGCAATTGATCGGATGTGTGCTGAGCGACGAGCGTTTTTTCTAGTCTCGTCCGATTTTCTGCAATCACTCGGTTAGCACTGGCAATAATCGGGTGTGATGAACGATAATTTTCGACTAAATGAATCTTTTTCGCTTCTGGATAGTGAGCGGCAAAGCTGCGAATAAAACGAGGGTCGCTCCCTCTAAACCGATAAATCGATTGGTCATCATCGCCAACAACGCATATATTGCGCTGGGGCATTGCTAACAATTTGACAATTTCAAATTGAACAGGGTTAATGTCTTGGAATTCATCGATTAACAAGTAAGCAAAACGTTCTTGGTAGCGCTGCAAGAGTTGGCTGTTTTCCTGGAGCAGATATAGGCAGCCGAGCTGCATATCGTCGAAATCAAAACGTCCTGTTTCTCGTAAGGCTTTCTCATAGTGTTCGTAAAGGAGGGCTGTTTTTTCTTCAAACGGATCTGTTGTCTTAACATGTTCAGGAGCGATCATATGGTTTTTCCACCAGCTAATTTGTGTCGCTGCTTGATCATAAGGAAACTCGCTCTCATCTAAATCTAGCGCTCTGCCATGTATTTTTAATAGTTCTTGCCCTGATTTTATTAATTTTGACCCATGCCATTTACTAGGATCAGCATGGGCAAGCATCGTATAGAACAAACTGTGGAATGTGCGAATCAGCAACGACTGGACGAACGTTGGCTCAATCCCTGGGTATTCAGTCATTCGTTCCCGCATTTCTCGGGCTGCTTTTGCGGTAAACGTAACGAGCGCCATCTTGTTAGGATGAATGTTTGCTTCGCTTACCATATAGGCTGCCCGTGCTGTGAGGACACGTGTTTTACCACAACCTGCGCCAGCTAAAAGGAGCAGCGGACCATCGATATGTTTAACAGCTTTCCATTGGGCATCGTTAAGTGTAAGGCCGGCTTTTGTCAGTTGTTCCCGGTAGCCCTCAATGGCCATTTGTTTAGCAGAGGTTGGCTCTGTAAACGGCGCAACGTTTGACAAGACAAGAGGAGATTTCCATTCGGGGGTGTTTTTTAAAACCGCCCTTCTTTGAGGCAAACGAAACCCATGTACGGTTGTAGCTGCTGTTTGTCCTTCTGCTTGCCTTGCTTGTTCAAAAGCTTCTACTTGCTCCCGGCAACGGTTGTCGTCGCTAGGGGGATGGTTAAAGGAAGGCATTTGGTGAATCGAGAAGGACATGGATAAAGGGGCGCCACAGTGAATGCAATGGAGCAGCCCTTTTTTACTAAGCCGGTAAAATGTATGCCATTTCCCCCGATCAAGTTCTGGCAAATACAAAGGTTCGTTTAAATAAAGTGCCGTGTTCATACTAACTCCTTTCGGGTGCAACCGTTATCGTATCAAAAGGAACAGTAGTCACGCAATTGATTGATTATTCGTTTAGAGAAAAGCTCATAACAAAATACTACATGAAAAAATTAAAAAGATGCAGGGATTTGCTGATATGTAGCGAAAAAACTAGAAAACCGCAAAGGAGGTTACAAATGGCTGACATTGAAGCAAAAAGCACGGCCATCCTTTATGACGCTTTTCAGTCTGAAGCGAGCGACATTCATTTACTCCCTACTTCCAAAGGGTACCTAGTTCATTACCGGGCACTTGGCGAAATTTACGCTGGGGAAACGTTAAAAGCTGAGGACGGCTTCAGAATCGTAAGCTATTTTAAGTACGCTTGCGGTATGGATATCGGCGAACGAAGAAAACCACAAAGCAAAGCGATCTCCTACGATTGGCAAGGCAATGGTTACACACTTCGCTTCTCGACATTGCCTGCTAAACCAAGTGAAAGTTTGGCTATACGCATTTCCCCACGCACGACTCCTTATACACTCCAATCTCTTTCCTTATTTGCTTCTGATACGCGAAAGTTCACGCAGCTTGCCCATTGCCAGAATGGTCTTGTCCTCTTCACAGGGGCGACAGGGTCGGGCAAAACGACGAGCGTTTATGCATTGCTTGATTACGTGCAGCAATCGAGCACAAAAATGATTGTAACAATTGAAGACCCGATTGAAAGGCCGATTGATGGCATGGTTCAAATTGAAACAAATGAAAAAGCAGGCATCACTTTTGCAACAGCTTTAAAAGCCGTGTTGCGCCACGACCCTGACGTAATTGTCATTGGGGAAATCCGTGATCGCAACACAGCGGAACTTGCTTTGCAGGCGGCGACAACGGGCCATCTTGTAATTGCCAGCTTACACGCTGCGAGTGCTTCCCTTGCCTTTGCCCGTCTAACGGAGTTAGGCGTGAATGTACGCGTTGAATGCGTCCGTGCAGTCATTCACCAAAAATTAGCGAAAATCGTAAGCAAAAACAAACGGGTGGCATTTTTTGAATGGTTGCGAAAGGATTCGCTATCAAAAGAAGGTGACGTTCATGACATATCAGGTGAGACAGAAGCGCTTAGAGCGATTCGCAAAGCGTGGGCAATTGGAGCGATTGATCGGCACACATTTAACTTGCTAACAGACAAAGGGATGACGGAGGTGGAAAGTGGGTACCGTTAGCGAAAAGCAAAAAGCGGAACAAGTGCAATTTTTGAAGCGTCTCGGTGAATTGTTGAATAGAGGGTACGAAATGGACCAAGCATTGTCGTTCTTGGCTGTCCACGCCTCAAGGGAGTTGCAGGTGAAAATTACAGGTGTAAAAAAAGATTTGAGAGAAGGGAAGACATTGTGGCAAAGCATCGAGCCATTCTCCTTACCTGGAGAAGCACAATCATTTGTCTATTTCTTTGAAGAGCAAGGTGAGCTTGCAGTAGGGCTTGTGTCTGCTGCTCAGTTGGCTGAAAAAAGAGCTTATACGAAAAAACAGCTGCAAAAGCTACTGCGTTACCCTATTTTCTTACTTTGGGGCGCTGCTGTTGTTCTGATCGTATTAAACCAATTTGTTGTTCCACACTTTAAATCGTTGTATGCGACAATGCAATCATCGCCTCCATGGCTAACACAGTTATTTTTCCAGTTCCTTACTTATATCCCCTATATGCTAATGGGACTTGCTATTGTTGGGTTTATAGCGAGTATGCTCATATGGAAGCAGTACAAAAAACGCTCTCCACACGACCAAATAGCGCTCTTTCTAAAAATAAAGCCAATAAAAGCAACTGCCCAACAAGCGATTTCCTATTATTTCTCTTTGCAACTAGGAAGGCTCCTCGAAACGGGAATGTCGTTGCAACAAGCGCTATACGTATTTGAAGGACAAGATTATTTGCGTTTTTTTAAAGAAGAAGCGCGGTGGATGAACGATGAGCTAGAAAGAGGGGAGTCATTTATTGCTTACATTAAGCAAAAGCCTTATTATTTAGATGAACTAGCTGCTGTGGTCGAAAACGGCATGCGTACCGGCACAATAGCTAGTGATTTGCAGCAATACAGTGAATGGCTTTATCAAGAAATGGATGATCGCTTGCAAAAAGGCGTTGTTTGGTTGCAGCCGGTATTGCTATTGGCCATTGGCGCGTTTGTATTTGGTCTGTTTTTAGTAGTCATGTTGCCGATGTTTGAAATGATCGGTTCGCTTGAGTAAGACTTGACCTATCCCTATCAGAATCGGTAATATAGAAAAAGAACGAGCAAAAAAACGATTTGGAAAAACTTTTTTTAAAAAAGTCCTTGCGCAATATTTGCTCCTATGGTATATTATTAAATGTCGCTGAGGTGATAGATAAGCGGCATTACATAATCTTTCATTTTCGGGGCCTTAGCTCAGCTGGGAGAGCGCCTGCTTTGCACGCAGGAGGTCAGCGGTTCGATCCCGCTAGGCTCCACTTTTACGGAGGAATACCCAAGTCCGGCTGAAGGGATCGGTCTTGAAAACCGACAGGCGGGTCACACCGCGCGGGGGTTCGAATCCCTCTTCCTCCGCCATTTATTTGATTTATCCTTAACGACGCGGGGTGGAGCAACGAACGAAGTGAGTTGTCTCGACGCAACCAAGCATCCCCGAATAAGCTAGCAGAGGAAGAGACAGTCATCCTCTTTCAAACAATAGCACAGCAAATCCTATATTCATTAGTAACGGCGCGGGGTGGAGCAACGAACGAAGTGAGTTGTCTCGACGCATCAAACATCCCTGAATAAGCAAGCAGAGGAAGAGACAGTCATCCTCTTTCAAACAATAGCACAACAAATCCTATATTCATTAGTAACGACGCGGGGTGGAGCAACGAACGAAGTGAGTTGTCTCGACGCAACCAAGCATCCCGAATAAGCAAGCAGAGGAAGAGACAGTCATCCTCTTTCAAACAATAGCACAGCAAATCCTATATTCATTAGTAACGACGCGGGGTGGAGCAACGAACGAAGTGAGTTGTCTCGACGCAACCAAGCATCCCGAATAAGCTATCAGAGGAAGAGACAGTCATCCTCTTTCAAACAATAGCACAGCAAATCCTATATTCATTAGTAACGACGCGGGGTGGAGCAGTCTGGTAGCTCGTCGGGCTCATAACCCGAAGGTCGGCGGTTCAAATCCGTCCCCCGCAACCAAATAATGGGCTATAGCCAAGCGGTAAGGCAACGGATTTTGATTCCGTGATTCCCTGGTTCGAATCCAGGTAGCCCAGCCATATGCGGAAGTAGTTCAGTGGTAGAACATCACCTTGCCAAGGTGGGGGTCGCGGGTTCGAATCCCGTCTTCCGCTTTTTTTATTTGAAATAAAGCAATGATATGCGGGTGTAGTTTAGTGGTAAAACCTCAGCCACGAGCAGAGACATCCGTGAGAAACTTCGAGTTGCCTCGACGCAAAAACATCGTTGAGTAAGCGAGCAGAGGAAGAGGCATGTTGTTCGGTGCTCAGAAAATGAGGAAAGTCATTATTAATATGCGGGTGTAGTTTAGTGGTAAAACCTCAGCCACGAGCGAAACATCCATGAGTAAACTCCGAGTTGCCTCGACGCATTCACATCGCTTGAATAAGCGAGCAGAGGAAGAGGCATGTTGTTCGGTGCTCCAAAAATGAGGATAGTAGTTATTAATATATGCGGGTGTAGTTTAGTGGTAAAACCTCAGCCTTCCAAGCTGATGATGTGAGTTCGATTCTCATCACCCGCTTTTCCTGTTTAGTAAGGGCCTGTAGCTCAGCTGGTTAGAGCGCACGCCTGATAAGCGTGAGGTCGGTGGTTCAAGTCCACTCAGGCCCATCACCTTACGGAAATGGGTTGGGCGCTTTGAATAGGAGAAGTACCCAAGTGGCTGAAGGGGCTCCCCTGCTAAGGGAGTAGGTCGTGTAAGCGGCGCGAGGGTTCAAATCCCTCCTTCTCCGCCATTTATGCTACAACTGAGCTTTGACATGCGGGTGTGGCGGAATTGGCAGACGCGCTAGAATCAGGCTCTAGTGTCTTAACGGACGTGGGGGTTCAAGTCCCTTCACCCGCATTTCAAAAGCTCCTTAGGCAACTGCTTAAGGAGTTTTTTTGTGTTTGGTATGTTGGCACTCAGGGACGGGATCAACGCCACCTGGATGAAAAGGATGGCATTTTAAAATGCGTTTTATGGCAAGGTAGCTCCCTTTAATGGCCCCGTGTGTTTCGATTGCTTCAATTCCATAGGCAGAGCAAGTTGGATAGAAGCGGCAGGATGGTGGGGTAAGCGGTGAAATAAACCGTTGGTAAAGACGGATGATTTGAATGAGGAGCTTGCGCATTTGTAACTTCCTTTCATTCTATATGCTTAAAGTATAGCAAAAATTAGCGAGCAGAAACAGCCATTGGCAGAGGTCAAAAATTTAGTCGTTTCGTGATGCAGGATTTTTGCTTCATGTGTCTAATTGTATCGATAACTGGAAGCGAAAGGAGGGGCGCGTTTATTGGCAAATTCCTAATAGAGAGGTGTGAGTGATGATCAAACGGCTTAAAGATGAAAAAGGGTTTACGCTGATTGAAATGCTTGTTGTGTTGATGATTATATCTGTGCTCCTTTTAATTGCCTTACCGAATATGACAAAAAATACTGACTTGGCTGGCGACAAAAGTTGCGATGCTACACGAAAACTCGTCCAGACACAAGTGTCCGCTTATGAAGTCGAACATGGGCAATTGCCTCGCTCCCTTGATACTCTTGTTCAAGAAGGGTACGTTGACCAAGTAACTTGTGCTTCAGGAAAAACACTCCGCTTAGATGGAAAAAATGTTATCATCGTTTCGGGCTGATGATGGCTTTACGTTTATTGAATTACTCCTCACCATATTGCTTTTGTCTGTATTGCTTCTCCTTCCTACGTTTTCTATATCCAAAAACCAACCGATTAATGAAGAAAAAGCAGCCATTGCCAAACTCCGGGAAGACCTTGTTCTCGCTCAACATATTGCGATGACAGAAGGAAAAAAGGTAACGGTATCATTTGAAGAAGACCGGTTAGTGGTGTTTGCTGATAAAAAAGAGCATAGCTCGTTCCGCTATCCACTCGTACTCGACATGGAAACGGTGACTATGTCTATTAACGACGTCGTTTTTTTGGAAAACGGCCATCCGCAAAGATCGGGTTCTTGGAATGTATCGACTTCACATATTACAGCTAGATTCAGCGTTCAGATCGGAAAGGGGCGTGTGTCTTATCGGGAATTGTAAGGGCTTTGTGTTAATGGAAGCGTTAATTGGCTTAGGCTTACTGGCTACAGCCACTGCGTTTCTGGTGCCACTGTACGCGTGGGTCTATGACGCGCGAATAGATTTAGCTAATGAGATGACGATGCTTGTTGCTCTTGAGGAAAAGCGCCATGATTACTATTTCCAAGAGGGCAGCCAAGACTGGCAAGTTACGGCCTATGACAATATTTTGGCGTATTGTGAGGAAAGTGTGGTGAAGGCAAACGGCCAGCTTTGTGTATACGCGCTTAAAAAATGAGGGCGGTTTTACAATAATCGAGCATTTGATTGGCTTGCTTGTGCTATCAGTTGTGGTATTCTGCTTGCCATCGCTATTGCAGCTAGCTGGTTACAGCGATCCTGGTGAACCGTTTGACGCGCAGCCTTTTTTAAACCATGTAGCTAAAGAAGCAAAAGAAGCTGAACTCATCACTTGGAAGGACGACGCCTTATTGATTTATAAGGATGGTTCGGCTGTTAGTTATGAATGGCGGCCCCAAAAACGGATCCAACGTTTTCGAGACGGCAAGGGAGTGGTCATAATGGCAGAAGCAGTTGAACGATTTGGCTGCGAGAAAACGGGTTATGGCTTAAGCTGTTCGATTACTTTTGAAAATGGGAAAACGACTACACGTTCGTTTTGGACGGCAAAGGATGTGGCTTTCTATTTTCATAAAAAATGAACGAGGCGCTATTTTGCCGCTAACATTGTTGACATTCCTTGTACTTGGCGGCTATTTTTCTTATCAATTGTTCCATTATGAACGGGAGCGGCTCTTTTATGAACAACAGCTCCATTTGCTTGAATTGGAAAATGCACTGCAGTTGGCGATTTTGGATATTCTTGCAAGCGAGGGAGAAGACATAGGAGACAAGCACTATCCAATGGGGACGGTGTCGATTGTGCAGCAGGCTAAGGAGGACAAAAGCGTTTATGAGTTTGAAGCGACTTTGAAGAACGGTGCTACAAGAAAGGCGCGGGTGACTGTCAATGCCGATTGGAAAATGGTTGCATATGAAGAAGGGCTGTAAATTTGTCTGAATGGCATACAAACTGGTTACACTAACAGTGAGGTGAAGCAAGGTGACATTCCAGGATTTGTTGAAGTTTGCGACACAGGAAGCGGTGAAGCGAATGGAAAAACCGAAAGCCATACGGCAAGAGGAGCGCAGCAAAAGAAAGGCGGAAAAACAACCGCTCTCTAATTGGGCATTCGGCGTCTTGCCGATGGCTGTTTCAATCGCCAGGCGCCGGTTGAAAGAAGGAAGGCGCGGTTAGCGTTTAAGTTGTCGATAAAATCACTCAGACTGATAGAAAGCGCTTGTCAGCTGAGACGCGAAACTGAGTGAAGATGCGAATAGAACAGGAAGTCATAAGCAGTAGTTTTCTTGCGCATGGAACAACAGTCTCAAAGCATCTGAGCGAGGGGAGCAACAAAGGATCGAGCGTTTGTCTACAGTCTGAGGCTTTCCCGTGCTTCCTTTTAAGAAAGCATTTACAAAAAATCGGCTTAGCGTATATAATGAAAGAGATGATCGCTTAAAGAAGGAGGGCAAAGAGCATGGATCGCATGTTTCGGGTTTTAGGATTTTGGACGGGCATATTTGCGGTATTATTTTATATTGGGCATATGAATGAAATGGCTTTGCTGTTTTTTGCGCAAACCGTCATTTTGATTGCGCTAGGCTATCTAGGGCTGTCTGAGAGGGTATATGTTTATATTTTTGCTGGCTATTGCACGTTATTTTTTGTTGGTTTCACGTATTATTCCGTGTTTATCCTTGTTCCAAGTTTCGGACATTAACCTACATATGCAAAAATAAGCTGCTTTACATTTGTAAAGCAGCTGTTTTAATAGCCGTTCAGAAACGGATTGTGGTCCATTTCTTGGCCAATCGTTGTCAACGGCCCATGTCCAGAAGCGACAATGGTTTCTTCTGGGAGTGTTAGCAGTTTGTTGTGTATGCTTTGCAATAATAGTTCGTGGTTGCCGCCGAAAAGGTCGGTTCGGCCAATTCCTTGTTGAAAGAGGGCGTCGCCAGAAAAGACAATGTTTTCATCAGCAACATAGTAAGACACGCTCCCAGGAGAATGGCCAGGCGTATGAAAAAGCTTGAAAGAAAAAGAACCGACTTTCAGCGTGCCTTCGTCCTTGAGCAAGTGATCTGCAGGCTTTGTTTTAATCGGCTCTCTTCCCATTCGAGCTGAACCATTTTTCACAGGGTCTAAAAGCCATTGTTTTTCTGCGTCATGAAGATAGACAGGACAGGCAAATGCTTGTCTGACTTCTTCTAGTGCGCCAATGTGGTCAAAATGAGCATGTGTAAGCAAAATCGCCTGTGGTGTTAATTTTTGTTCGCGTATCCAGTTGACAAACGCAGCTCCGTCGCCGCCTGGGTCAAACAGTACAGCCTCTTTCTCCTCGTTGTAGAGGACATAGGCATTTGTTTGTAAAGGGCCAAGGGGAATTTGTGTATACATGTCTGCCTCCTAACGTTTTCTTTATGTTCTACGATACATCGTAAAAACGTGATTCTGCAAGGAAGGCGACTCGACAAATGGCATGAAAACGGGTACAATAAAAACGACCATACATACTAGTAAATGGAGGCTTTCGCTATGGTTTTAGCCATCTTGTTTCTCTTAATCGCCATTCTGTCTGTCTTTGGCGGAATTGTGAGCGTAAAAAGGAAAAATTTCTTTGCTGCTGGCTTTAGTGGCGTGGCTGTTATCGTATTTGGATTTTTTTCAATTGCAACATTGTACGCGATTATTTTTCAAGGCACCGGCGTACCTCTCGAATAAGAACGTACAAAACAGAAGCCCATTTCCGTCCTATTCGGAAATGGGCTTCTAGCATGTACATGATTAATGGAACATTTGCTGATGTAAATAAAAGATGCCGCCATTGACGAGAGACACATTGATTCTCGGTTCATATAATTCTTTTAACGCTTGTTTCTCAGCGACGTAGCTTTCTGGTTTGTCTTCTTCTTGCTCATAAAAAGCTTCAAGCAATGCATCATCGCTTTCCCAACGCTCCATTGCCGATTTCGCCCAATCCTTTGGTTCTTGCTCAGCAAACGTACGAATCATTTTTTGCAGGCGCTTCATTCCTGACTCGACCCGAATCATTGGTGATAATGTAAAACAATAATCTGGGATTTTGGGTGTGAGTGTTAGAGACTCAAGCCTTTCAAAAAACTGTGGCACAATTTGTCCGTGGATGAGGTTTAAGCCAAGCGAAAGCAAGACATCTTTTTTGCGGTCGCATTGAAACGCCACGTTGGCATTCATACAAAGCCATGGATGTAAAGGATGTGAGCTTTGCCCTACAGGCTGTTTTTGTTCATACATACGGACGAATGCGCCAAGTTTTTTGGCCGATTGGAAAATTTGTGCTAACCGGACTGAACCAAAATGAACCGGTTCGCCTTTAATGTTTTCTGGACAGCGGTTGTTGTCCGTAATGAGTGTTAACGTCATCGGATTTGGCACACCGCCAGTCTTTTCTAAATAATGCCAGTAAAAAGGGCGGTTCATCAGCTCTTTATCCAGCTCAACCGAGAGCTGGACTTTCAGGTGACTTGGCGATTCTTCTAGAATCGGACTGTCATTTGCAAGAAAGTAACGACGCAAATATTGATGGATATCAGGCGGTCTCATGGTCGTCGTCCTCCTTTCCTTTTTCAGCCCGGAGTTCTTCTTGTGCGTCCGTCATAATGGCAGCTAAGTGATCAAATTTAATTTTCATTTCACCATCTGAAGTAGACTGAGCCATGACGGATTGAACGTACTCTTCTATTTCAGGTAGATCAATTCTTGCTAAAATGTCATCTAATTCACCGATCACGGACTCAAACAAATGGATTTTCTCGTAGAGCAGCTCAAGAATATGTTGCTCAACTGTATGTTGGACAGCAAAATTATAGATGCGTACATCATGCTCTTGGCCTAGGCGATGCAAACGGCCGATTCGCTGTTCGACACGCATGGGATTCCACGGCAAATCATAGTTGATAATATGGTGGCAAAATTGAAGGTTGATTCCTTCTCCCCCTGCCTCAGTAGCGATCAGCACTTGTGCATGTTTTTGGAATAGCTCCCGCATCCAGTCTTTTTTGCCACGTTTGAACCCACCGCGAAAGGGCACGCTTGTAATGCCATGTTGTTTTAAAAACCATTGCAAGTACAATTGGGTGGCGCGGTATTCGGTAAAAATAATGACTTTGTCATCAATTTTTTGAATCAATTCGAGTGCTTTTTCGGCCTTGGCGTGGCCATCAACTGCTGTCGCGTCGTTGAGCAATTCGACAATTGCCCCTGTCTCTTTCCCCTCTTGTTCATATTTATCAATCATGTTTTTCAGCGTAACAAAGACAGCTTCGCGGCTAGAGCATAATTCTCGCTTCAACGTAAGCAACGTAAAATGGTTGATCGTGCCGTGTAACGATTCAAGTTTTTCATAAAAGTTCCGTTCACTTTGGCTAAAAGTAATCGGCACTGTATTAACGACTCGTTTGGTCCATTCAATCCCTGTTTCCTCACGGCGGTTGCGAACCATTACTTTTTGGATGAGAGCACGGAGCTGTTCATCATTTTTTGCAGAACGGTTATTGGCCCGATATTGTTGTTTAAAGCTCTCGATATTGCCAAGGTGGCCGGGCTTTAGTAAAGACACTAAATTAAAGATTTCCTCCAGCTTGTTTTGCACAGGCGTTGCTGTTAACAGCAGGCAAAATTTCTTTTTCAACAAACGGATAAACTCGTAGTTTTTTGTTTTTGGGTTTTTTAGTTTATGGGCTTCGTCGATAATGACCATATCGTATGGCTGGGCGAGCACAATCTCACGGTGCGGCTGGCGTTTTGCAGTGTCAATTGAGGCGACGACCACGTCGCATTGCTCCCATACATATGCTTTTTTTTGCGGAATCGCAGGAATGTAAAATTTGCTGTTTAGCTCGATCGCCCATTGTGACACGAGTGAAGCTGGCACTAAAATAAGCGCTTTTTTGACAAGGCCGCGAATCATGTACTCTTTTAAAATAAGACCAGCTTCAATCGTTTTCCCTAATCCGACTTCGTCTGCGAGAATCGCCTTGCCATTCATTTTTTCGATCACGGTTTGCGCGGCTTCAAGCTGGTGCTCATAAGGTTGTAAAGCAGGCAAATAACGAGGCGCAAGCAATCCTTGAAAGTCGGGGATTTGCTCATGTTGCTCTGCTTCATATGCGAGTTTGAACGTTTCAAAGTTAGACCATGGCCCGTCGTCGGCCAAACGTTGTAAGAACCGAACATTCCAACTGTCGTCGAAGTTAATGTTAATATCCAAGTCGGTCACATCCTTTATTTCTTGGAAATTGCCGCCGTATTTTTCAAAAAATCTGTTGCGAAACGGACGATCGGTTGTTAGGATAAGAAGTGAACATGTCGTCTGTTTAGTATGTACATATTCCAATCATTTGATTCGGCAAACGCAACTGAATAAAGCGGATGATGGTAAAGGGAGAGACTGGGCATTTACGCCCAGCGCCGAAGGAGCAAGCATTTTGCGAATCTCTCAGGCAAAGAAGACTTTTACTTGACGCATCTCTGGAGAGCGCTTTTTATAAGCCACCTACGAAGACAATTCGGCTTTTGGCCGAGGGAAACTTTCTGGTTCAAGGACAGGGCATACACAGCTTGTGTTTGCCGTGTCCTTTTTTCGTCTATTGAGGGGATTTACATGGCTCAATGGCATGGATTAAAAATTGAGGAGGGTTCTTTATGGAGAATAAGCTGTTGCGAACACCGCTTTATGAACTTTACGCTCAGGCAGGAGCGAAAACGGTTGACTTTGGCGGCTGGGAATTGCCCGTTTCCTTTTCAGGAATTAAAAAAGAGCATCACGCCGTTCGGAACGCTGCTGGGCTTTTTGATGTATCCCATATGGGAGAATTGCTGGTGGAAGGGCCTGATGCATTAAACAGTTTGCAAGCACTAGTAACGAACGACTTGTCGAAATTGCAAGATAACCAAGCCCAATACAATGCAATGTGCACGGAATCAGGGGGGACGGTTGATGATTTAATTGTTTACCGCCGCAATCAAAATGCGTATTTGCTTGTGCTCAATGCTGCTAACATTCAATCAGATATTGAATGGATTCGCTCCCATGTATCGGGGCAAGTGACCCTTACCGACATATCAAATGAAACAGCTTTGCTAGCTGTCCAAGGCCCGCAAGCATTAGCGGTTTTGCAGACGTTGACGGATGAGCCTTTGTCTGAGATTCGCCCGTTTCGCTTTAAAGAGAACGTTATGTTCGCATCGATACCTGTTTTAGCTTCTAGGACAGGCTACACAGGCGAAGATGGCTTCGAGCTTTACGTAAAGGCAGGCGATGCGGCTGAACTTTGGCGCGCGATTTTAGCAGCCGGCGAACCGTTTGGTCTTCTGCCATGTGGGTTAGGAGCCCGTGATACGTTGCGATTTGAAGCGCGGTTGCCATTATACGGGCAGGAGCTGACAAAAGACATTAGCCCAATTGAGGCTGGCATCGGTTTCGCAGTTAAGACTGATAAACAGGCTGCTTTCATTGGACAACAAGCGCTTAAAAAGCAAAAAGAACAAGGGCCGAGCCGCAAGCTAGTCGGAATTGAAATGGTGGATCGGGGAATTCCAAGGACTGGGTACCGTGTCTTTTATCAAGGGCAGGACGTCGGCTTTGTCACGAGCGGCACGCAATCGCCAACGCTTGGCAAAAATGTCGGCCTTGTGCTTGCCAAAGCTGATGCAGCGGCCATTGACACTGAAGTTGAAGTAGAAGTACGAGGCAAACGCCTCCGTGCTCGAGTCGTAAAAACGCCGTTTTACAAGCGTACGAATTAGGAGGGGTAACCGTGAATACACACCGCTATTTGCCGATGACAGAGGAAGATAAGAAAGAAATGCTTGCTACAATCGGTGTTGATTCGATTGAGGCGTTGTTTGCCGATATTCCAGATTCGACCCGTTTTAAAGGCAAACTTGCTATAGAGGCAGCGTTGAAAGAGCCAGAATTAATTGCTCATTTCCAAAAGCTTGCTGATGAAAACCAATCGATTAAAGCGTACACGTCCTTTTTAGGAGCAGGAGTTTACGAGCATTATACTCCGTCGATTGTTGACCATGTGATTTCTAGGTCTGAATTTTACACAGCTTATACGCCGTATCAACCGGAAATTTCCCAAGGTGAGTTGCAAGCGATTTTTGAATTTCAAACAATGATTTGCGAACTAACTGGCATGGATATTGCCAACTCTTCCATGTACGATGGGCCTACTGCGCTTGCTGAAGCAGCGATGTTATCGTGTGGGCATACAAAAAAGAAGACGATTCTTGTTTCAAAAGCTGTCCATCCAGAGGCACGTGCGGTTTTGAAAACAAATGCGTACGGGCAACGTTTGAATGTCATAGAAATTGATGCTAATGCGAATGTGACTGATATCGAGTCATTAAAGGCGGCTTACAATGAAGATGTTGCTTGCGTCATTGTCCAACACCCTAACTTTTATGGCAACCTTGAACCTCTTGCTGAAATCGAGGAAATTGTCCATCAAGGTAAAGCGCAATTTGTTGTTTCGAGCAACCCGCTTGCCCTTGGCGTCTTAAAGCCTCCTGGCGACTTTGGGGCGGACATTGTCGTTGGCGATGCACAACCGTTTGGGATTCCGGTTCAGTTTGGAGGACCTCATTGCGGCTATTTTGCGACAACGAAAAAATTAATGCGTAAAATTCCTGGAAGGCTCGTAGGGCAAACTGTCGACGAAGAAGGGCGGAGAGGTTTTGTTTTGACGTTACAAGCCCGTGAACAGCATATTCGCCGTGAAAAAGCAACCTCCAATATTTGTTCAAATCAGGCGCTTAATGCATTGGCTGCATCTGTTGCGGTGACTGCCCTTGGCAAGCAAGGTGTGAAAGAAATGGCAAAACAAAATGTGCAAAAAAGCGCCTATTTAAAAAAACAGCTTACCCTTGCAGGTGTAGACATAGTAGGCGACGGGCCAACATTTAATGAATTTGTCATCAACTGCGGACAGCCTGTCAAAGACGTAAATCGCAAATTGTTGGAAAAAGGGATGATTGGCGGTTTTGATCTCGGCAGTGTTGAGCCAGAACGGAACGGACAAATGCTCGTTTGCGTGACAGAACTGCGCACAAAAGAAGAGTTGGATTTCTTCGCGAATGAAATGGGGGCGCTCGTATGACACAAGCAAAAGATGTCGCATTGATTTTTGAATTAAGCAAACAAGGACGCATTGGCCATAGTTTGCCTGACTTGGATATTGAAGAGCAGCCGCTTGAATCTCTGCTCCCTGAAGCATATGTACGTGAGGAAGAGCCTGAGCTCCCGGAAGTGTCGGAGTTGCAAATTATGCGCCATTACACAGCCTTATCAAAACGAAACCATGGCGTTGACTCCGGTTTTTACCCACTTGGTTCGTGCACAATGAAGTACAATCCGAAAATTAATGAAGACATTGCCCGCTCGCCTGGTTTGGTGCATGTCCATCCTTACCAGCCGGAGGAGCAAGTACAAGGATCGCTGAAGATGCTCTATTCGTTGCAAACAGCACTTGCGGAAATTACAGGCATGGATGAAGTGACATTGCAACCAGCTGCAGGAGCCCATGGTGAATGGACAGGGTTAATGATGATTCGCGCTTATCATGAGGCGAATGGCGATAAGAAGCGTACGAAAGTGGTCGTTCCTGATTCGGCCCATGGGACGAACCCAGCCTCGGCCACTGTTGCTGGCTTTGAATCAGTAACAGTACGTACAAACGAAGCAGGGCTTGTCGATTTAGACCATTTACGTGAAGTGGTCAACGAGGAAACGGCTGCCCTTATGCTGACCAATCCGAATACGCTTGGCTTATTTGAAGCAGACATACAGGAAATGGCTGATATCATTCATCGTGCAGGAGGAAAACTGTACTATGATGGAGCCAACTCCAATGCGATACTGGGGATCGCTAGACCAGGAGATATGGGTTTTGATGTAGTCCACTTGAATTTGCATAAGACATTTACAGGTCCACATGGGGGCGGTGGTCCAGGCTCAGGACCAGTTGGCGTCAAAAAAGAACTGGTTCCCTTTTTGCCTAAGCCAGTGTTAATCAACGACGGCGGCTTTTTCCGTTTTGATGCTGATCGGCCACAATCGATTGGCCGTGTAAAACCGTATTACGGGAATTATGGCATTAACTTGCGCGCCTACACGTATATTCGCACAATGGGCCCAGATGGATTGCGACAAGTCTCTGAAAACGCTGTGCTAAATGCCAATTATATGATGCGCCGGCTAGAGCCCTATTATGATTTGCCGTATACGCAACATTGTAAACATGAATTTGTCCTATCTGGCAAACGCCAGAAAAAACTTGGCGTACGGACGCTTGATATAGCGAAGCGGCTTCTTGATTTTGGCTATCACCCGCCTACTATCTATTTTCCGCTTAACGTCGAAGAATGTATGATGATTGAGCCAACTGAAACGGAATCAAAAGAGACGCTGGATGAGTTTATTGAAGCGATGATCCAAATTGCTAAAGAAGCAGAGGAATCGCCAGAACTTGTCCAAGAAGCGCCACACCATACGGTCATTAAGCGCTTAGACGAAACACTTGCAGCGCGCAAACCGATTTTGCGTTATGAAATGAAAAAAGAAACAGTCTAAAATGAGAAAGCAGCCGAGGCGCAAGGGGCCTGGCTGCTTTTTTCAAAACAAGTTGTGCATTATTTCTTTTTGACTTTGCCTGTCCAGTTGCGGAAGCCGCCTTTTAAATAAGAAATGTCTTGGACGCCCCGCTTTTTCCGCAGCAGTTTTGCCGCTTGTTTGCTCCGTGTGCCCGATTGGCAATACAGATAGACAGGCTGGTCTTGGCGGATTTCGTTTAACCGCTGCCGTATTTGTGAGAGCGGAATATTACGCGCTCCTAAAATATGGCCACCCTCATATTCGCGTGTTTCCCGCACGTCAATTAGCTGTGCTTTGCGGTAGCCTTTAATAAATTCGTCTTGGCTCAATGTCTTCAAATACTTCGGTTTGTAAAAACGAGATGCAATAAAAACGATGAGCACAACTGTGAGGACAATAAGAATGATTGTTTGTGCATCCATAATATGAGGCTAGATTCTCCTTTTGCAATATCAACTATCATTATTATAAGCGCGGGTCTCATTTTTTTCAATAATTGTAGCAGACAGGAGAAATGGCTTTGACGCTTACGGAGAATTCCTCAGTTTGGTAAACTAATAGAGGAATGTAGCACACTAGGAAAAGGAAGCGATTTTATGAGTGAAGTATGGCGCTTTATCGATTCAAAAAAACAAGGGCCCGCTTATAATATGGCCTTAGACGAGGCGTTGTTGAATTGGCACAGCGAAGGAAAAATCCCCCCGACTATTCGTTTTTATGGCTGGGAACCGGCGACGTTGTCAATTGGTTATTTTCAGCGTGTCGCCAAAGAAATTCGAATGGAAGCTGTTAGAGAAAAACAGCTCGGCTTTGTGCGCCGCCCTACGGGAGGGCGTGGCGTGTTGCATGAACATGAGTTAACGTATAGCGTGATTGTGTCAGAAGCCCATCCAGCTATGCCAAAGACGGTTACAGAAGCATACCGCGTCATTTCCACAGGGTTGCTTGAAGGATTTAAAGCATTGGGCCTCAATGCTTACTTTGCTGTTCCTGACAGCGAAAAAGAGCGTGAGGCATTAAAGAAGCCAAGGTCTGCGGTTTGTTTTGACGCCCCGTCCTATTATGAATTAGTCGTGGAGGGGAAAAAAATAGCCGGGAGTGCGCAAACGCGGCAAAAAGGCGTGATTTTGCAGCATGGCTCAATTCTTCTAGATATAGACGAAGAGAAATTGTTTGATTTATTCCAGTATCGAAGCGACCGGTTGAGAGAGCGGATGCAGCGCGCTTTTTCGCAAAAGGCCGTTGCGATTAACGCCCTTAGAAAGGAGCCTGTCACATTAGACGAGGCAAGCCGAGCGTTTAAACAAGGGTTCGAGAAAGGCCTAGGCATTCAATTGGTCCCTTATCAGTTAAGTGAATCGGAAGAAAAGGAAGTCCAATCGTTAGCGAAAAGCCGTTACGAGAGCGATGAATGGAACTTCCGCCGTTAGTTCGCTACTTGAATGGCCGAATTGGGCTATGCTAAGATAAACGTTGACTCTTTTTGAAAGCCTGGTGGAAAGGACGTGTTGCTTTGCAATACGAAAAAGAACGCGCCGCTTATATACATGCATTTATAAGGACAAAACAAGCAATGCTCCGTGAACAACTGGAAGGCGTAGCGGGCGATGAAATGGAATTGAAGGAAACGTTTTGGGATCATGTCACCGTCAACTTTTCCAATAGCCACGAGATTCAAGAGACGATCTCCAGCATTAAACAACAAGCAGAACTTTTAAATGAACGGGAACGTAGTGGCGCACTAATTAAAAAACAAATGCGGACGTTGCGGCGGTTAGCTGATTCTCCCTACTTTGGCCGAATTGATTTAAAGATCGAAGGAGAAAATCAGGCTGAACCGATTTACATTGGCATCGCCTCGCTAATGGATGAAAACGATAGCGATTTTCTCATTTATGACTGGCGTGCCCCGATTTCTAGCGTCTATTATGATTCAGAAATTGGCCCTGTTACCTATACGGCGCCAGCTGGTACAGTCAAAGGGGTGTTAGAGAACAAGCGACAATATGTGTTTCGCCGCGGCGAGTTAAAAGCCATGTTCGATACATCGCTTGCGATTGGTGACGAACGTTTAAAGGAATCTCTTGGCGAAGGCGCTTCCCGTTATATGAAAACGATTGTTTCCACGATTCAAAAAGAACAAAACCAAGCCATACGTGATGAAAAAAGCCGGTATTTGGTTATACAAGGAGTGGCAGGCAGCGGAAAAACGTCTGTGGCAATGCAGCGTGCTGCTTATTTGCTTTTCCGCCATCGTTCTCACATTGAAGCAAACCAACTTGTTTTGTTTTCGCCGAATGAGTTGTTTTCCAGTTATGTGTCGACTGTTCTTCCTGAGTTAGGCGAAGAAAATATGAAGCAATTGACGTTTCGTGGTTACCTTTATAAGCGACTTGGGCGTGTGTATGAAGTAGAAGACGGATTTGCCCAGCTTGAATATATACTAGGCGCAGATAAAGGCGAGTTGTACCGAACGCGAATGAGAAGCATTGCTGTAAAATCAGGGCGTGCATTTAAAGAAAAACTGGATGCTTTTATTGAAAAGCTGAAAGAAGGGGGACTATTTTTTAAAGACGTCCGTTTTCGCAAAAAGACACTGATACCAAAAGAAGATATTGAAACGTATTTCTATTGCTTGGATCATGGCATTCCTTTGCAAAATCGGCTTAGGCTCACTGGGGAATGGTTGTTAAAAGAGATCGCCAAACAAGAAGGGAAAGAACGTTCTGAAGCATGGGTCGAAAAAGCCCGTGAGCTGTTAGACAATGAAACACTGCTGCGAACGCACTGGGAAGTAGAAAAGGCAACTGCGAACGAAGAGGAGTTCGGTGCCCAAGAAAGACAAGAACAACTTATTGCTAAACAACTGGTGCGCGAGGCGTTTGAGCCATTGAAAAAGCGGATAAAAGCGCTCGCTTTTATTGATAGTGAAAAGCTATACGAACAATTTTTATTTGATGATTGCCATCGGGATACGGACGGATTTGCTGCCGTTGCCTTATGGTCTAGCAGTGAAATTAGTAAAAAGCGGATGCCTTATGAAGATGCAACGCCGTTTCTCTATTTACAGGACCGTGTTAAAGGGTTACAAGTAGACCGGTCCATTAAACACGTCTTCATTGATGAAGCACAGGATTACACTCATTTTCAGCTCGTCTATATGCAAATGCTCTACCCAGCCGCCCATTTTACAATTGTCGGCGACGTCAGCCAGACGCTTTATATCCACGGGCCAAACCAAACAGGCTTAATCGGTGGCGACGAGGCTGATGTCAAATACATGGCGTTCTATAAAAGCTACCGGTCTACTGAAGCCATTATTCGTTTTGCTCGGGAGATGCTGCCGAATCCAGAGGAGATTATCCCATTTGAACGGCCTGGTGATGTGCCTGTTTTGGTGAAGGGAACAAGCCGCCAAGCTTTAATAAAGCCTGTTAAAGAATGGGTCGAACAAATGGGAGAGAGAGGCTACAGGACGGTTGCCGTAATCGTCAAAACGGCGAAAGAAGCAAACGATGTCCATGCCCAGCTGAGCGAATGGCTCGATATTCAGCTTGTGGCCAAAGACCATCATGAATACAAAGAAGGAGCAGTCGTTTTGCCTGTTTACTTGGCGAAAGGCATTGAATTTGATGCAGTCGGCGTATTTGATGCGTCTGCAAGCCATTATGCTTCTTCCCAAGAACGGTACCACCTTTACACAGCATGCACGCGGGCGATGGACCACTTAACCGTTTTTGCCGCAGGCGAATGGTCGCCATGGCTGAAGCCGATCCCGTCCCACCTTTATGAAGAAAAACAAGCGCTCTCCTAAACGGAAGCGCTTGTTTCAGCCTGTAGACAAACGCTCGCATACTTCGTCATTTGTCTCGGTCATATGTTCATGAACACTTGTTCTATTCACATCTTCCCTCGCCTGCACTCCTCGTCTGACAAGCGTTTTCTATCAGTCTGAATGATTTTGTCGACAAAGTCGACAAAATCAAGCGCCCTCCTAAACGGGGGCGCTTGTTTCGTTTTTAATGTGCGCTGCAAGTGCTTGTTGCAGTTTTCTTGTTACAGGGCCGACGGACAGTGTAGCGACTACATCGCCTTTGAACGTATGGACAGGCGTAATTTCAATCGATGTGCTAGTAATGAACGCTTCTTCCGCGTGGGCAAGCACTTCTTTAGGAAACGGCTCTTCCACAACATCGATCCCCATGTTCTTAGCAATCGAGATGATTTCCTGGCGTGTAATGCCATTTAAAATCAAATTGTTTGCCGGATGTGTGTATAAAGTCTCATTGTTGACAAGAAATAAGTTAGATGAAGATCCTTCTGTGACCGCATCATCACGGTAAAGCACCGCCTCTGCACAATCGTGGTCGCTTGCTTTCCGTTTGGCGAGGACATTGCCTAGCAAGTTGATGGTTTTTATGTCACAGCGGAGCCAACGGATATCAGGCGTTACATAAACGGAAACGCCCTTTTCCTGGCTTGCTTGCATCGGCTTATCAGGGAGTGCAAAGCCAGTTAAAACAGGCGTTTCTTCACGGGTATACAAATGGTTGCGAGCGCCTGCCCCCCTTGTAAATTGGACGTAAACAGAGCCATTTTCGATTTTTTCGGTGTTCTTGTAATCGTTTAGGCGGGCTGCCAACGTTTCTTTTTGATAAGGAATGCGCATGTCGAGTTTTTCTGCGCTGGCATACAACCGGTCTAAATGAGCATCGAGCGCAAAATAACTTCCTTCATAAATGCGTACAACTTCATAAATGCCATCACCGAAATGGTACCCGCGGTCATTGTATGAAACATGGGCCTCTGTTTCAGGGACGATGGAGTCATTCACGATAATATGATTCATTTTTAGCCCTCGTTTCCTATATTTTCTTCTTGACGTCTCTTCTATTTTCCAAAAAGAACGCTTGTTTGTCAATGGGAGTAATGAAATTCATTCTAGATACACATTCTATAGGAAAATAAAAAAGGAGCGTTTTGATGAGGCCATTTTACCCCCAACTTGTGTACTTTGAACCACAAGCGCTTAATTATCCACTTGGCAAGGAACTATACGAGAAGTTTAAAAACGCAGATGTCGAAATTCGGGAGACAACGTCACACAATCAAGTACGGAACATCCCAGGGAAAAATGAAAATCAAAAATACCGGAATGCCAAATCGACACTTGTAGTCGGTGTCCGAAAAACGTTAAAATTCGACACGTCCAAGCCATCGGCAGAGTACGCCATTCCATTGGCTACAGGGTGTATGGGGCATTGCCACTACTGCTATTTGCAAACAACGCTTGGAGATAAACCGTACATCCGAACATATGTAAATCTCGATGATATTTTTTCGGCAGCTGATCATTATATGAAAGAGCGTGCGCCAGAAATCACCCGTTTTGAAGCGGCTTGCACATCCGATATTGTCGGCATCGATCATTTAACGCATTCATTAAAGAAAACAATTGAATTTATCGGGGAGCGTGAATATGGCCGGCTTCGCTTTGTCACGAAGTACCACCATGTGGATCACCTCCTCGATGCCAAACATAACGGCAACACGCGTTTCCGTTTTAGTGTCAATGCTGCACATGTTATTAAATATTTTGAACCAGGAACGTCCAATTTTTTAGAACGGATCGAGGCTGCTGAAAAAGTCGCTAAAGCGGATTATCCACTTGGCTTTGTGATCGCACCGATTATTTGGCATGAAGGCTGGAAAGAAGGTTATCTTGAATTGTTTGAACGTTTAGAAGCAAGTTTGCCTTCCTACGCGAAGAAAGATTTAACATTCGAAATGATCCAGCACCGTTTTACACAAACGGCGAAACGAGTCATAAACAAGCGTTATCCGAAATCAAAGTTGGAGATGGAGGAGAAGGAGCGGAAATACAAATGGGGCCGATATGGACGTGGAAAGTATGTTTACAAAGATGAACGGGCGGCCGAGTTGCGCGACACCCTTACTGGCTATATTGACAAATACTTTCCGCGTGCAAAAATCGAGTACTTTACGTGATCCCCCTGTCTCTTATCTCCATTTTATAGTAAGATAAGAAGTGACGGCTTTCGCCTGTTTGATTGGAGGGATTTCATGCCAACACCAAGCATGGAAGATTATTTAGAGCGGATTTATATGTTAATTGAAGAAAAGGGATATGCAAGGGTATCGGACATTGCCGAAGCGCTTGAAGTCCATCCATCGTCGGTGACGAAAATGGTTCAAAAACTGGATAAGAGTGATTATTTGGTGTATGAGCGTTATAGGGGTTTGGTTTTAACGGCAAAGGGCAATAAAATCGGCAAAAGGCTCGTTTATCGCCATGAATTGCTCGAGGATTTTATGAAAATCATTGGTGTGGACGATACCCATATTTATAAAGACGTAGAAGGGATTGAACATCATATCAGCTGGGATGCGATAGACCGGATTGGCGACCTTGTCCAATACTTCCAAGAAAACCAAACGCGAATCGACGAGTTGCGGGAAATTCAAAAGCGCAACGACTTTCCCGAAGACGAGTAACGATCACAGTTTATGAACTGCCTTTATAGCACCCCCGTAAAAAGAAGGAAACCATCCTTCTTTTTTCACATATAGGTGATAAGGGGGTGACGAAAGTGAATGTAGATGCCGTGTTTGCAGGAGGCGGCGTTAAAGCGTTTGCCTTTGTAGGGGCAGTTGAAGCAGCGGAAGAACGCAAGCTTTCTTTTACACGGATTGCCGGTACAAGCGCAGGTGCAATTATAGCAGCGCTGCTTATGGCTGGCTATACGAGTAAAGAGCTGCATCGGCTGTTAGATCAGCTTGATGTCGTAAAAATGAAAGATGAACGGATGTCGTTTTTGCCTTTACCTGTTGCCAAGTGGATCAATCTTTACTTTCGCCTCGGTTTATATAAAGGCGATCAGTTGGAAGCATGGCTTCAAGACGTTTTGGCGGAAAAAGGCATCCGTCGTTTTGCTGATCTTCCGAGCGGCTCATTGCGGGTAATTGTTTCCGACATTACCCAAGGACGAATGGTTGTGCTCCCAGATGATTTGCCTAAATATAAATATGACCCCGGCGCCTTTAGCGTAGCAAAGGCCATTCGCATGAGCTGTAGCATTCCGTATTTTTTTGAGCCGGTAAAGCTAAATGACAGATCGGTGAAAAAAAAGCTGTTTTATATGGTCGATGGTGGGTTGCTAAGCAATTTTCCGATGTGGCTATTTAAAGACGGCAGCCAAGGAGGTTGGAGGCGGCCGGTGATTGGCTTTCAATTAGCGCCACGGCTTGACGAGCGGCCGCCAGCGGTAATCAACAATGCCGTTGACATGTACAAAGCGCTGTTCGAAACGATGACAAGCGCCCATGATATTCGCTATATTAGTGAAAAGCATGCGAAAAATGTCGTCTTTATCCCGGTCGAGGACATCAAATCAACCGACTTTTCGCTAACGACAGAAGAAAAACAGCATATGGTCCAACTCGGTCGAGAAAAAACAACTGCCTTTCTATCGACATGGACACCTTAAAAACCGGAGGCTCTTTCGCGAAAGAGCCTCCGGTTTTTAGCTAAACGCAAGTTGTCCGTTCCAATATTATCCCGATTGACTTGAAAGAGTAAACATTACGCTTTTTTCTTGCGCTTCGGTTTCGCCCCTTTGCCCTCAATGACAGTCAACTGTGGCCCTGACCGGCGTTTTGCTCCTTTTTTTAATGGGCTTTTTGCCTTTGCAACTGGTTTGGCTCCGTTTTGTTTGAATCCTCGTTTTTGTTCCTGCTTGTTTGCAGAACTAGTTCGCTGCGCTTTTTTTATTTGAGCGCGTGTCGGCCCGTCTTTCCGTTTCGGGAAAATGCTCGTGCCGTACCGTTTTGCGATCACAAGCCGATAAATAAAGTAAATTGCCGCGATGGCGATCACAGCTTTGCCAACCATTGAAAAGAAGCTGCCAATGTTGCTGAAAATGCCAATTGCCGCCAGTGCGAGCAAGACAACAAAAATGGTTTTCATTCGGTTATTCACGTCCATGTCCCCTTTCTAAATAAAAGCTTAAAGCTTGCGCAAACACGTTCGCAAAAATAGCGTCCATCGTCTAAAGCGGTTCCATGGACATACGGCCAAATGAGGAAGATACATGCACAAGGTTGTGAACATGCAAGATGGGGAAATTGAAGTTCTGATTTTATCGCTCATTCATTTATAAGTAAAGTATAAAACGTCTATGAACAGCGGGCAAGGCAAATTGACGAAGATTGGTTTTTAAAAGTATGTACGGCAAATCCTTGTTTATACCTTTTTTTAGCAAAAACGAACAAGCGTACAAGTATTTTTTCATTTAGGGCATGCTAGCAAATGGAGGTGTGCAAGCATGTCAAGAAGAAAAGAGTTGCATCGGCAAATACAAGAAGAAAAACAAATGAGCTTTACTACTAAAACGGTGTTGATCGGCTTTTTTGGTGGGCTTATTTGGTCTTTAATCGGCTATTTCTCTTATTATTTCAATTTTACACAAGTCGGGCCTTCCTTTGTCCTATTGCCATGGGCTTTAGGAGAATGGAAAACGGGCCACATTGGCCAGGTTGTTGGCGTTGGCGTCATTGCGATTTGCTCGATTGGGGTTGCGTTTTTGTACAAATGGATGCTGCAAAAAGTAAATAGCATCTGGCCTGGAGTCGGTTTTGGCGTATTGATATGGGTAATTGTTTTTTACATTCTTAATCCTTTTATTCCACAATTAAAACCAGTCCAATCGTACACAATTAATACACTGGTTACAACATTATGTCTATTTATCCTTTACGGGCTGTTTATCGGCTATTCGATTGCTTATGAGTATGCGGAACAAAACGAAGCTCGTCATTAATTAGAGCCCCGTTTCCCAGTGGCAAAAATTGTGCTACAATTTGCTTATTCAAGGAAGAAGCGAGGGATAGCCATGTCGATTGTAAAAACATTGCAAGCAAAGTTAAGCGATTATGAATTGGACGGTTTGCTTATTTCCAGCAGTATTAACCGCCGCTATGTCAGTGGGTTTACCGGAACGGCTGGCGCTGTTTTACTTACTGAAACAGACGCACTGTTTTTGACTGATTTTCGTTATACCGAACAAGCAATGAAACAAGTCGTTGATTGTTCTGTAATTGAACAAAAAGGCACGCTACCACAGGAAGTTGCCGCGCAAGTGGAACGTCTCCACATAAAGCGCCTTGGTTTTGAGAAAACACAGCTTACATATGCAGAATTTGAAACATATCAAAACTTGCTGGACAATACGAAATTGATCCCCGTTTCGCAAGTGGTTGAATCGCTTCGTATCATAAAAACAGAGGAAGAGATTGCGATTATGCAAAAAGCGGCAGCGATTGCCGATGAAGCGTTTGCCCATATTCAAGGATACATTAAACCTGGCGTAAGAGAAATAGATGTTTCCAACGAGCTGGAGTTTTTTATGCGCAAAAAAGGAGCGACGTCGTCTTCATTTGATATTATTGTTGCTTCTGGCGTTCGTTCTGCTTTGCCTCATGGCGTCGCTTCAGAAAAAACGATTGAGCATGGTGAATTGGTAACGCTCGATTATGGTGCTTATTATAATGGCTATTGTTCAGACATAACGCGGACGCTAGCAGTAGGGGATGTATCGGATGAATTGCTAGCTATTTATGAAACGGTCCGGGTTGCTCAAGAGCGAGCTGTTGAGGGCATTAAAGCAGGCATAACTGGCAAGGAAGGCGATGCCCTTGCACGAGATTACATTGCTGAAAAAGGGTATGGCCAATATTTTGGCCACTCAACAGGCCACGGGCTCGGCATGGAAGTACATGAAGGACCAAGTTTATCAACAAAATCGGATATTGTTTTGCAGCCAGGAATGGTCGTGACGGTTGAGCCTGGCGTTTATATACCTGGCGTTGGTGGTACGCGTATTGAAGACGACGTCGTCATTACAGAAAACGGGAACTCGACGCTAACCCATTCGCCGCGGACGCTCATTCATGTCGGTGTATAAAGACACAGAGCGAAAGCTGTGGTATAGTAAACAAGGCAAATTGTGCAAATGGAGGAAACGAAATGATCTCAGTAAATGATTTTAAAACGGGCTTAACCATTGAAGTCGATAATGGCATTTGGCAAGTGATGGAGTTCCAACATGTTAAACCGGGAAAAGGAGCAGCGTTTGTCCGCTCAAAACTGCGTAACTTGAGGACGGGCGCAATCCAAGAGAAAACGTTCCGTGCTGGTGAGAAAGTCGCAAAAGCGCATATTGAAAACCGTCGTATGCAATATTTGTATGCAAGTGGCGACACACACACATTTATGGATAACGAAACGTATGAACAGCTTGAACTGCAAACAGCACAAATTGAGTACGAGCTAAAATTTTTAAAAGAGAACATGGAAGTACATGTCATCTCGTATGAAAGCGAAACACTGGGCGTAGAAGTGCCGAATACGGTCATTTTAGAAGTTGTGGAAACCGAGCCTGGAATTAAAGGCGATACAGCCTCAGGAGGTACGAAGCCGGCAACTTTAGAAACAGGTTTGACTGTTCAGGTGCCTTTTTTCGTAAACCAAGGCGATAAGCTAGTAATTGACACAAGATCAGCTTCTTACGTATCAAGAGCATAGCATAATAAAAGCGGCTTTTCCTTGCTAGTCAGGAAAAGCCGCTTTTTTAGCCTTCGATTTCATAGGCGAGGTGGAGCGATTCTTTTAAATACTCCGCGGCTTCCTCGACATTGAAAGCGTCTGTCGAAAAGCGGGAGTGATAATTTTCATAAGCCTTGCGTCTTACTGTGTAAAGTTGTTTTAATTCAGGCATCGATTTTCCTTGGAGAATCGGGCGGTTGTCAATCAGCATGTGGACACGGTCTTTCCAACACTCAAATGAAAGATCCAAGTGAATGACAATGCAGTCGGCAAGGCAGCGCTGGCGGACCGCTTCTTGTGTAAAAGCGCCGCCGCCAAGGGAAATAATTTTCAATTTTTCCTTGCAAGCAGAAAAAACGGCTTCTTTTTCATGTTGGCGAAAAAAAGCTTCCCCATGTTTTTCAAAAATCGCGGGAATGCTCATGTTCAACTTTTCTTCAATCTTGGCATCGATATCAATAAAATCACGGTACATTTTTTTGGCGAGCGCTTGGCCAATGCTTGTTTTGCCGACGCCCATAAACCCGACTAAAACGATGTTTTTTTCAATTAAAGGCACTTCTGTTCTCATAGATGGCACTCTCTTTTACAATCAATTTGCTAATAGTATAGCAAAAAAATTAGCAGTGTGGGGAAGGCGTACGCCAGTTTTTACGAAACGGTAGGATGGGCTTGCATAAAAGGAGAACATCCGATAAATTGAAATAATGTCATTTTTATTTTATTGGCTAAAATGTTTTAGACTAGCCAGTTAACTGTACAGAAGGATCATTCAAAGGAGAGACATTTTTTGGCTACTAAAAAAAAACCTGTTTCATTTCTAAAAAAGCCTTGGGTATCGTCTATTGGTGTATTTTTATTGTCACAAATAATTTTTATTATATTTGAGACGACAGGCTGGATCCCTTATAGGGATTTTGATGATGGAACGTTATATGGAAAAATTGTTGGAGCTCCCATTTTTACAAAGTGGCTTGCTTTTTATGAAGAACCACATATGAATTTACTTACCGTATTTTTTGGTATCTTTTTTCTGGTACCTGGAATGATAGGGGCAATAAAAACTATTTTTGTCACTGAAAAAAACTAGTAAATGTTTGGAAATAGTTTCTTCAGCAATCGGGCGCGATTGTTGGCTAAAAGATACGAGAGCTTTCTCTTGTATCTTTTTAATTTTTGAGTGGTTTTGTCCGTTACACTAGAAAACCGAAAGGCAATAAAAATGTTCTTTTTGCTGGGTCTGGCTTTCGGTCCGTAAATTACTGCTAGGAACCACTCGTTCTATTCGCATCTTCCCTCACCTACACTCCTCTTCTGCCAAGCGTTTTCTATCCGTCCGATTATTTTTGTTGACGTTTTTTTATCGTTTTATCCTGTTCTAAAACGGTCCTTGCCTTTCATAGAGTGTACAAAGTGCTTGTCTTTCGAAAAGACCGAAATGGGGTGACCGGCAAATTGAATATGTTTGTTGCCATTAAATGGGCCCTTCTGGTCATGGTAGGGTTGAGGCTGCTTTCTGGCTTGATTGAAATTAGCGCTGCCTTGCTAATGCTCAAATACAACAGCATTGAACGTGCGGTAGCGATCAATGCTGTCCTTGCCATCGTCGGTCCTTCAATTTTTTTACTATCGATCGCCATTGGCTTGATCAGCATTGCTGATAAACTGTCGCCAAGCAAATTAGTCTTTATCGCCACAGGCGTTGCCCTCATTTTAATTGGCATCCGCAAATAGGAGGATCGCTTATGCTTCGTGACTTACTGCGGCTGTTTCCCCAGCCGGTTCAATCCTTTATAGAAGGCCTTCGCACAGCGGAATTGGAGGAGCTTGAAGAAATCCGGTTAAGGGTGGGTCAACCGGTTGAATGTCTGTTTGCCTCCCGTTCCGTTTATTCAACCAATCCGCTATACCGATTTTCCGTTGCTGACGCTAGCTATGTTTTAAACCAACTTAGCCAGTATTCGCTCTATGCGTTTGAAGAAGAACTGCAAAAAGGGTATATCACCGTGGCTGGCGGGCACCGAGTCGGCCTTGCTGGGAAAACCGTTTTGGAAAACGGTGCCGTCCAGACCATTCGTCCAGTCAGCTCTTTTAATGTACGGATTGCCCGCCAAAAAATAGGAGCTGCAGAAAAGGTAATTGACAAACTTTATGATCGACAGACAAATAGTTGGCAGAACGCGTTGCTCATTGGACCACCGCAAACTGGGAAAACAACCGTATTGCGCGATGTAGCTCGGATCGTTAGCACAGGAAGCAAAAAAGACCACATCCCCTCCTGTAAAGTCGGCATTGTCGATGAACGTTCAGAAATTGCCGGCTGTGTGGCTGGTGTTCCACAGCATGAACTCGGGATACGGGTGGATGTTCTCGATGGTTGTCCAAAGGCAGAAGGAATGATGATGTTAATCCGCTCTATGTCTCCTGATGTCCTCATCGTCGATGAAATTGGTAGAGAAGAAGATGCAAAAGCGATTCTAGAAGCACGCCATGCAGGCGTTAGCCTTATTGCCACCGCTCACGGTCATACATTGGAAGAAGTAGCAAAGCGCCCCGTTTTTAACGGGCTGTTTGAACAAGAGGCGTTCACTTGTGTCATTGAATTAGGGAAAAGCCCGCGCCCTGGCAGCATTAAGCGAGTAAGACGCCCGCAGCAAACGAGGATAAGACGATGAAATGGCTCGGTGCAGCGCTCATTCTTTTATGCTCCACTCTTTACGGGCTAGAGCAGGCGAAAAAGCTAAGAGACAGACCCCAGCAAATTCGCCAGCTTCGTGTAGCATTACAGGCGCTTGAAGCAGAAATGCTTTACGGGCAAACGCCTCTCGCTCAAGCTAGCGAAAACATTGCCAAGCAACTAGAAGGTGCAATTGGAGACATGTTTGCCTGTTTCGCGGCAAAGCTTCGTGCGCGTAAGCAAACGGCAATGGACGCTTGGCGGGAAGCGTTAGAGGCCGTGTGGGAAGAAACGGCATTAAAAAGCGGAGAACGGGAAGTGTTGCATCAGTTTGGCGCTACGCTTGGAACAATGGACCGCAGTCAGCAACAAAAACAGCTTAAGCTCGCCCAAACCCATTTGGAGCGTGAGGAGCTTGAAGCGAAAGAGACACAGCTTCGCTATGAAAAAATGGCAAAAACGTTAGGCGTGCTTGCAGGGCTGTTACTCGTCATTTTATTTGTATAAAAAGCGAAAGCAGGGAGGATGAGCAGGTGGCATATGATGTGAATACGATATTCCAAATTGCCGGAATTGGCATTATCGTCGCGATGATGCATACCGTGCTTAAGCAAATGGGCAAGGAAGATTGGGCCCACTGGGTGACGCTAATCGGCTTTGTCGTTGTTTTATATATGGTTGCCACAATCATTGACGACTTGTTCCAAAAAATCCGCAGCGTGTTTTTGTTCCAGGCGTAGCCAAGGAGGTGAGCTGCGATTGAAATCGTCCAACTAGTTGGATTAGGGCTGATTGCAACATTTCTAGCACTTGTCGTAAAAGAGCAGAAACCGGCATTTGCTTTTTTGCTGACAATGTTCGTTGGCGCCTTTATTTTTCTATTTTTGATTGACGAAATTGCCGTCATGATTGAGATGATCAGCCAGCTTGCCGAAAGTGCCAACATCCATATGGTTTATTTGCAAACGATTTTAAAAATCATAGGCATTGCTTATATTACAGAATTTGGCGCACAAATTGCCAAGGATGCCGGTCAAAGCTCAATTGCTTCAAAAATTGAACTGGCAGGAAAGATCTTTATTCTTGTGCTGGCAATCCCTATCATCAAGGCTGTCATTGAAATGATTTTGTCGCTTTTGCCCATGTCGGGATAAGGAGGACAAGCGTAATGGGAAGCAAAAAATCCGTCGTTTCCTTGCTTTTCTGCATCGTTTGTTGCTTTGGCCTTCAAAGTGAGACCGCGTTTGCAGAAGAAAATGACGTCCAACCGCCAGCAGAAGAGCTCGTAAACGAGCAGTTAAACATATTAAAGCTTGATGAAATCCAAGACTACTGGGAGTCCGTCTCAGAAGAGTACGGGGGCTTTCTTCCTGAAAGCCAAAAAGGGAACTTAACCGATTTTTTAAAAGGAGACAAGCAGTTTGATTTAAAGGAGTGGGGCATCGGCCTTATAAAATACTTGTTCCATGAATTGATCGTCAATGGGAAACTAATGGGAATGCTGCTGTTGTTGACGATTTTTTCTTATATCCTTCAATCGTTTCAAACCGCATTTGAACATCAGACAGTGAGCAAAACCGCTTATGCGGTCACGCTGTTAGTATTAGCGATGATTGCGATGAATGGATTTCATACAGCCATTACATATGCGACAGAAGCGATTAATTCGATGGTGCACTTTACGATTGCGTTGCTGCCGCTGTTGCTGGCAATGATGGCTTCCATTGGCGGCGCTTCGACTTCTGCATTGTTTCATCCGATTATTATTTTTTTAGTCCATACGAGTGGATTAATCGTCAATGCTGTCGTTTTGCCGCTTTTATTCATTTCGGCTGTCCTTGGCATAGTCAGTACATTTAGTGACCACTATAAAGTGACACGACTAGCGAATTTATTCCGGACTGGAGCAGTTGGGCTGCTAGGCATTTGTATGACTGTCTTCCTAGGCGTCGTTTCAGTCCAAGGGACGACGACTGCCGCTGTCGACGGATTAACGCTGCGGACCGCAAAGTTTATCGCGAGCAATTTTGTTCCAGTAGTAGGACGAATGTTTACAGATGCGACGGATACCGTTGCGAGCGCTTCATTGCTTTTAAAAAATACGATAGGCATGAGTGGGCTTGTCATTCTCTTGGCTATATGCGCTTTTCCAGCGATTAAAGTGTTGTCGATTGCGTTTATTTTTCAAGTTTCGGCTGCTGTTCTACAGCCACTTGGCGACGGGGCAATCATTGATTGTTTAGGGATCATCGGCAAAGCCGTCCTATATGTGTTTGCGGCGCTTGCACTCGTCGGCTTCATGTTTTTCTTAGCAATCACATTAATGGTTGCCGCTAGCAACATCGCTTTTTTGATGAGGTGAGGAGGCGTGCAAAATCGAATTTATTAATGGGTGGGTCACGTCGATCGTGCTGTTGATTTTGCTCGCGGTCGTCCTTGAATTGCTTTTGCCAAATACAGCGTTAAAAAACTATGTCAAACTGGTTGTTAGTTTAATGCTGCTTGTCATGATGCTCCAACCTGTGCTTTCCTTGTTTCACCAAGACCCAGAAAAATGGCTCTACAGCCTGGTAGAGCAGGCATCTCAACAAGAACAAGCCATTGATATTGAGGAAAAAATAAATTCACAAAAAAAAGAGATAGATCAGTTCTTTGATGCATATACATCTGAACAAGTGGCTGTCCAACTAAAAGACCAAGTTGAGGAAAAGTTGGCGAGTCGTCATCAAATGTCCATTACGCACATCGCCGTGGCGGAGACAGCAGAGGAACCTGGAGTGGCGATAGAAGTCCATGTAGGTTCGTCGGAAAAAGCAGAGTCCAGCTTAGGTGCGGGGAAGCCGATTGAACCTGTTTCCATTGAAATCGACACAACCGACGGGCGTAGCCAGCAAAAACCAGTTGAAAACAATGACGAGGTTGCTCTGTTTTTGGCCGACGAATGGGGTGTTCCAGAGTCCGCAATCACATTGGTAAGAGAAGGAGGGGTGGGTGAATGAATGAAAAAGAAAAAGCTGACGATTGGTTTAAAAAATGGCTACCTAAACAGCCAGATAAAAAAAAACGCAGCTTTTCGCCCAAATACATCTTACTGCTAGGCTGTCTCGGTGTAGCGTTAATGCTTTTGAGTCAATTTTTGCAACCGGAAAATGATGACGCGATGCCAGCTACAAATGAGGCAGACTCGAATGAAGACGGCGGGGAGGACACAGCTCCTGTGTTTGGCCGGAAAGTCGAAGAAAATTCAATGGCTGACTATGAAATGCGTTATGAAAATCAATTGCGCGAGGCGCTGCAAGAGATAGTCGGCGTCAATAATGTCTCAATCGTTGTCAATCTCGCGGAAAGTGAAAAGCAGGTTTATGAAAAAAATGTAAAACGCGGGCGCCAAGAGACACATGAGACAGACCGTGAAGGCGGCAGCAGACAAGTAGAGGATACACAAGAAGAAGAAAATGTTGTGATTACCCGCAACGGCGATCAAGATGAGCCGCTTGTCATTTCGAAAGAAAAACCAGCGGTAGCAGGCGTACTTGTTGTTGCGGAAGGAGTGGAAAATGTACAAGTAAAGGCTTGGGTAGTAGAAGCGGTGAGCCGTGTGTTAGATGTAGCGCCACATCGCGTATCTGTAATGCCGAAGAAAATGAAGGAGGAATAAAAATGGTTCTTAAAAAGCAAACGGTTTGGCTATTGACAATGTTAAGCTTAATGTTGGTTCTTGGTGTGTACTATGCCTATCCAGGTAATCAAAACGCTGGAGATGAAGGGACAGACCCAATCGCTTCAGAAGAAGCAGGGGTGGAAGTCGAAGTGAATGAAGATGGCACGGTTGATGGTGATATGATCGCAAGCCTTTCTGGTAACGACAATTACACGGAAGCGCGTTTAAAATTAAATGAGGCACGCCACAAAGAAGCAGAACAGTATACCCGTGAAGCGTCTGCTGAAGATAGCTCTGCTGAGGAAGCAGTAGCCGCGAACGACAAATCGATTGAAATCCTTGCTGTAGGGGACAACGAGCAAATGCTGGAATCGCTCTTGCGTGCAGAAGGGTATAACGATGCGCTCGTCATGTCTGAAGCAGACAGCGTACAAATCATGGTCCAAGCCGAAAGCCTTTCAAAAGCCGAAGCCAACTCAATTATGCAGCTTGCCAAAGAGCATTTGCAAACAACTGCAGACATTTCTGTCCACTTGGATGAAATAACAGAATAATACTAGTTATAAGCGGCTTGATGCAGCATTTGCTCAAGCTGCTTTTTTTGCAGCATGCATTCCTCTTCTACACATGGTATAATACAGCAATGTATAATGAAGTAAGGAGAGATTGCAGATGGAATGGTCTGATTTAACGGAGGGAGCGAAAGCTGTCCTTGAGCAGACGCGCAATATAAAAAATGACCATATTCAAATCGTCGAATTTGAAGTTGGCTTTTCTGAAGAAATCGAAGACGAAGACGGCGACCGTGTGAGCGTGTCGATCCAAGAAGAAGACTACGAAAACTTAAAGCGTTATACCCAGGAAAATGAATACGGGGAAAAGTACCATATGGCCCGCAATAAAAATATTGTTAAGATCATTTTGTTGGAGAATGGGAAAATACCGGACAACCTCTCGGAATTTCCTGTGTTTCGGCAATACAAAAAAGACGCACAAACGACAGAAGAACAAGAGTAAGGGGGAGCACTCCCTCTTACGCCTGCAATTTTATTACATATTAAAGGATTTTTCCTCGCCAACCCCGAACGTTAGTACATGATCTATGGGACGGGTGGCGCTGAAGTGGTATGACCACTAAACCTAAGCAATTGAAAAGGAGCTGCTACAAGATGTTTAAAGTTGATGAAATTAAAAGTCTAATAGAAGCACTTGATTCCTCTTCTCTTGAGGAACTTGAACTGGAGCAAGAAAATGGAAAACTTGTATTAAAGAAAAACAATGGTCAAGTCGCAGTGCCGCTCGAACAGCCGACAGCCGCTGTACAAAAAGCGCCTGCTGCCGCGCCAGCACCAGCGGCGCAGCCGGAAGAAAAAGTCGAAAGCAAAGAGCCAGAAGCCAATGCAGATGGACGGGATTTGTTTACGGTTACGTCGCCGATGGTAGGGACGTTTTATGCAGCGCCATCGCCTGATGCTGATCCGTATGTACGCACAGGCGATAGCGTTGAGGAAGACACGGTTGTCTGCATTGTCGAAGCAATGAAACTAATGAACCCGATTGTAGCCGATACAAAAGGGAAAATTGTTGAGATTGTGGCAGAAAACGGTGAACTTGTTGAGTACGGACAGCCGCTAATGGTTGTTGAACGGAATAAGTAGGGGCGATAACGATGATCAAACGAATTTTAATAGCCAACCGCGGCGAAATTGCCGTTCGGGTCATTCGCGCGTGTAAGGAGCTCGGCATTGAAACAGTGGCCGTTTTTTCTGAAGCAGATGCTGATTCATTACACGTCCAACTTGCAGACCAAGCATTTTGCATTGGGCCAACAGAGTCTGCCAAAAGCTACTTGAATTTCACCAACTTAATGAGCGTAGCGACATTAACGGAAACGGACGCGATTCATCCTGGCTATGGCTTTTTAGCGGAAAACGCCGATTTCGCGGAAATTTGCGCAGACTGTAACATTACCTTTATTGGCCCAAGCCCAACAGCGATAAGCCGGATGGGGACAAAAGATGTTGCCAGGGAAACAATGGCGAAAGCCGGCGTGCCAATCGTACCTGGGTCAAATGGAATTGTGGAAACAATTGAAGATGCAAAACAAATTGCCCGCGATATTGGATACCCTGTTATTATTAAAGCAACGGCCGGTGGAGGCGGTAAAGGGATCCGCGTCGCCCGCAATGAGAAAGAATTAGAATCGGGCATTAAAGTGACACAGCAAGAAGCAGAGACGGCCTTTGGCAATCCTGGCGTTTATTTGGAAAAGTATATTGAAGATTTCAGGCATGTTGAAATCCAAGTGCTGGCCGATAACCACGGCAACGTTATCCATTTAGGCGAGCGCGATTGTTCGATTCAGCGCCGTTTGCAAAAATTGCTTGAAGAAAGCCCTTCCCCTGCAATTACAGAGGAAAAGCGTCAAGAAATGGGGCGCGCGGCGGTAGAAGCGGCAAGGGCCGTTCAATACTCTGGAGCTGGTACAGTTGAATTTATTTATGACCACAATACGGGCGATTTTTATTTCATGGAAATGAATACGCGCATTCAAGTTGAGCATCCTGTGACGGAGATGGTCACCGGTGTTGATTTGATTAAAGAACAAATCCGCATCGCAGACAATGAAAAGTTGTCGTTGGCGCAAGAAGATGTCACGTATAACGGGTGGTCAATCGAATGCCGCATTAACGCTGAAAATCCAGAAAAGAACTTTATGCCATCTCCAGGAAAAATCGTTGACTACCTTGCTCCTGGTGGACTTGGCGTCCGCGTTGATTCAGCTGCTTACCCAGGCTGCGTCATCTCGCCATTTTATGACTCGATGATCGCCAAAGTAATCGTGCATGGCGCTACTCGGGAGGAGGCAATTGCCCGGATGAGACGGGCGTTGTCTGAATTTGAAATTAGCGGTGTTGATACAACGATTCCGTTCCATCTCCAGCTTCTAAACCATGAGGTGTTTGTTTCTGGCGATTTTAATACGAAGTTTGTTGAAGAACATGATGTGATGCCAGTAAAAAAATAAGCAAAGGGGCGTTTAAACATGGAAGACCACCAACTGTTAGAACTTGACGAGCAAAAAGGCGGGCTTGGGAAAGTCGAAATCTCTCCAGAAGTCATTGAAGTAATTGCCGGTATCGCGACACAGGAAGTGGAAGGTGTAGCTGCATTAAGAGGCAACTTTGCTGCTGATGTAGCCGAACGCCTCGGGAGAAAGAACCATGGAAAAGGCGTTAAAGTTGAACTGACAGAAGAAGGCATTATTGTCGACGTTTCCATTATCATTTCCTATGGCGCAGCTGTGCCGGAAGTAGCCAAATTAATCCAGCTTAATATTCAACAAGCGCTGGAAACAATGACGGCTATTCGCTTAAATGAAATCAATGTCCATGTCGTCGGCGTTTACTTTGAGTCCCCAGAAGCACAAAACTCAGTAGATAACGACTACGAATAGGCGCCTTGAGATTGCATTCGAAAACTTGATCAGGCTGATAGAAAACGCTTGTTAACATCAACGTATGCGAGCGTTTGTCTACAGTCTGAAAAACCGGCTACTGCCGGTTTTTTCTGTTTTTACGTCGCCACTGATTTGCGCTATACTAAACAAGACAAATCATAAAGGAGTTAATTATGAACCGACGTGTAGCAAGGCTGCGAGCTGTGCAAACACTCTACCAGCTGACTTTAATTGATATCGACGTGGACAAAGCGATCGAAAATACGCTAAATGATGAAGAAGAACCGAGCGAATTTTACAAAACGCTTGTCTATGGGACGCTTGAACACCAAAATGAAATTGACGGGTATTTAAGCGAAAATTTAAAAGGGTATACGCTTGACCGACTGGGCCACGTTGACCGGGCAATCGCACGCATGGGATTGTTTGAGATGTTGTATTTAGACGATATCCCTGTAAATGTGACGTTGAATGAATCAATCGAGCTTGCAAAAGCATTTGGCGGGACTGATGCAGGACGTTTTATCAATGGGGTATTGTCGAATTCATATGATACGGCAATGAAAAACAAATAAATTAGGAGGCTCGTGGGATGGCTGGAAATGCTGGTGTCGCTGAAGCTTGGACAGTAAGCGAAGCGACACGTTATATTAAGCAATTGTTAGAAGACGATCCCCATTTGCCTGAAATATGGATACGCGGCGAACTTTCCAATTTTAAACAGCATACGCGCGGCCATATGTATTTTACAATCAAGGATGAAGGATCGAGGATGCAAGCTGTCATGTTTGCTGGCTATAACCGCTTCCTCCGCTTTAAGCCTGAGAATGGCATGAATGTGCTCATTCGTGGCGAAATCAATGTGTACGAGCCATATGGGCAGTACCAATTTTATGCAAAAGAAATGCAGCCTGACGGCATTGGCAGTTTGTTTGCCGAGTACGAGCGTTTAAAGAAAGCGCTTGAGGCGGAAGGGCTATTTGCTGAGGAACGTAAGCGCCCAATTCCCCGTTTTCCAACACATATTGCGATTATTACGTCGCCAACAGGCGCTGTGATCCGTGATATGATGACGACATTAAAACGGCGCTATCCGCAAATACGAGTGACGCTTTTTCCTGTACTTGTCCAAGGAGAAGGAGCGCCGCTTTCCATTAGCCGCGCGCTGGAACAGGCGAGCATGGCCAATATTTTTGATGTCGTTATTGTCGCCAGGGGCGGCGGTTCGATTGAAGAGTTATGGGCTTTCAACGAAGAAATGGTAGCGCGGGCGATTGCAGAAGCCGCTGTTCCTGTCATTTCGGCTGTCGGCCATGAAACAGACTTTACGATTAGCGATTTTGCAGCCGACAGACGGGCTCCCACTCCAACGGCGGCCGCAGAATTTGCTGTGCCAGATTCCCGTGAACTAATGGAGCATATCGGCCATTTGAAAAAGCGACTAGAACGTTCGCTTGTCGAGCAAGTAAAAACAAGGCGGACAGAGCTAGAGCGGTTGAAACGCTCCTATGCGTTCCGTTACCCTGTCCAACTCGTCCATCAAAAGGAACAGCAACTTGATGGGCTAATGGAACGGTTAAACCGGGCCATGCAAATAAAATTGGAGCAAAAGACACTGGCGTTTAAACATATGAACCAAGCCATTCTCCGTCAGCATCCCGCTACCCGGGTTAGCCAATTGCAAAAAGAACGACGGCAAAACCATGAGCGTCTCGTTCGAGCAATGGCGGCAGAGACGCAAAGGAAACGGCAAAGCCTGTCTGCCTTAATCCAACAACTTCAGCTCTTAAGCCCGCTAGCAGTAATGGACAGGGGCTATTCGCTCGTTTATAAAGACGATGCGTTAGTGAAGACGGCGAAAGACATTGACATAGAAGATGAGATCGTAGTGAAATTGGCAGATGGAAACTTACAATGCCAAGTAGTGGGGAAACGAGAAATGAAAAGTGGAGGTGAATCAAATGGCTGAAACAAAGGATTTGCCGTTTGAGGAGGCCATGAGGCAGTTGGAATGGCTCGTGGAAAAACTAGAGGAAGGCAATGTCCCTCTCGAACAAGCAATTGATATGTTTAAGGAAGGAATGGACTTATCGCAAAGCTGCCATGAAAAATTACTGAAAGTCGAGAAGCAGCTTGACCAAATTATGCATGAGGATGGGGAACTGGTTGAGGCGAATTTAGAAGAGGAGGCAAACGAGTGAGCGCATTGTTCCAAACGTTTTTAGAAGAGGCTAGGCAGCTTGTGGACAAAAAGTTGCCTGAATACGTGCGGGAGTTAGAGGCTGAGCACCGGTTAAAGGAAGCGATGCTTTACTCACTCGAAGCAGGCGGCAAACGGGTGCGCCCCGTGTTGTTGTTGGCTGTGTTGGAGGCATATGGCCAACCGATTTTACACGGCCTTGACGCAGCGTGCGCAATTGAAATGGTGCACACTTATTCTCTCGTTCACGACGATTTGCCGGCAATGGATGACGATGACTTACGCCGGGGCCAACCGACGAATCATAAAGTATTCGGTGAAGCCACAGCCATTCTCGCAGGCGACGCTCTGTTGACACAAAGTTTCGCCTTGATTGCCAATGCTGACGCTCCCCTAACGGCAGAAACAAAAGTATCGATCATTGCCGCCCTCTCGAAAGCGGCTGGCGCTAGCGGCATGGTTGGCGGGCAGCTTGCAGACATGTTTGCGGAAGGAAAACAGCTTACCGTTGAACAGCTTGCCAACGTTCACAAGCGCAAAACGGGCGAATTGTTGGCTTTTTCAATCGAAGCAGGAGCCCTGATTGCTGGGGTATCAAACGAGGAACGGAGCAAATTAAACGAATTCGGACAGGAGATTGGGCTATTATTCCAAATCAAAGACGACATTCTTGATGTAGAAGGCGATGCAATCGCCATCGGTAAGCCTGTCGGCAGTGACGCTGTCAATAATAAAAGCACTTATCCAGGGCTTCTTGGCCTTGAGGGAGCGAAAACGATGCTTCACACTCATTATGATCGGGCTTTACAAGTGCTCGATGAGCTTCATTTGCGAGGGACGTTGCTCGAGGACTTGGCAAATTACATCGTTACGCGTGACCATTAAACACCAAACAGGAAAAGAGAAAGTTGGAAGGAAGAAAGAACGGCTTATAAAACGAGGCAACCGATGACGTATGGGAGCGTTTGCCCGCAGTCTGAACCAACCTGGAGGCGGTTGGTTTTTTTATGAACAGCGACAGTAGGTTATTGCTGTTCTTTCCGTCCATCTTTTTGTTATAATTGCCTAAACAAAGACAAGACTTATCCTCCGGTAACAGCGATTGATTTGTAGGAGAGAAGCAGAACAGAAAATGGGGGTTTCAGCGATGAACCTTGAAGAAATCCAAGACCCGAGCTTTTTAAAGAACTATTCGAATAAACAATTGGAAGAGCTTGCTGCGGACATACGTCGTTTTTTGATCGAAAAGCTTTCGGCGACAGGTGGCCATATTGGCCCGAACTTAGGGGTGGTCGAGTTGACACTTGCGCTCCACCAGCTTTTTGACAGTCCGAAAGATAAGCTGTTATGGGACGTAGGCCACCAAGCATATGTGCATAAAATTTTGACTGGGCGCGCACCCCAATTTGACACACTTCGCCAATACAAAGGCTTATGCGGGTTTCCAAAGCGTACGGAAAGCGAGCATGATGTTTGGGAGACGGGACATAGCTCCACTTCTTTGTCAGGGGCAATGGGAATGGCGACAGCCCGGGATTTAAAAGGAACCAATGAAAACATTGTGGCGATTATAGGCGATGGTGCCCTTACAGGGGGCATGGCCTTGGAAGCATTGAACCATATAGGGCATGAACAGAAGCATTTAATTGTCGTCTTGAATGACAATGAAATGTCAATTGCACCTAATGTCGGCGCTTTGCACAGCATTCTTGGCCGCTTGCGTACGGCTGGGAAATACCAAAAAGCAAAAGAGGACCTGGAAACGATTATTCGCAAAATCCCAGCCTTTGGCGGGAAACTTGCAGATACGGCCGAACGATTAAAGGACAGCTTAAAGTACTTAATGGTATCGGGCATGTTTTTTGAAGAAATGGGGTTCACTTATTTAGGACCTGTAGACGGACATGACTTAGATGACTTAAAACACCAGCTAAGTTATGCGAAAAAAACATCAGGACCAGTATTGGTGCACGTGCTAACGAAAAAAGGCAAAGGCTATAAACCAGCAGAAGAAGATGCGACAGGAGCTTGGCACGGGACAGGGCCGTACAAGATTGAAAGCGGTGAAATGGTGAAAAAACCAGGGCCGCCAAGCTACCCGAGTGTTTTTGCAAACACGTTAAAACGAATTGCCCGCGAAGATGAACGGGTTGTAGCGATTACGCCAGCCATGCCAGGAGGCTCAAAGCTCGACTTGTTTGCTGAGGAGTTTCCTGATCGCATGTTTGATGTCGGCATTGCTGAACAACATGCGGCCACAATGTCAGCTGGTCTTGCGACACAAGGAATGAAGCCTGTTTATGCTGTCTACTCAACCTTTTTGCAACGTGGCTATGACCAAGTCGTCCATGATATATGCCGGCAAAACTTAAATGTGCTTATTGCGATTGACCGCGCTGGCCTAGTTGGCGCTGACGGGGAAACGCACCAAGGTGTATTCGATATTGCGTTTTTACGGTCATTGCCAAATATAACGATTTTAAATCCAAAAGATGAAAACGAGTTCCAGCATATGCTCTATACAGGCATTTGCTACGATGACGGCCCAATTGCGATCCGCTATCCTCGTGGAAATGGCACAGGAGTGAAAATGGACGCTAGTCTTTCAAGGCTGCCAATTGGCAAATGGAACGTCCTTCAAGAAGGCACAGATGCGGCTATTCTCACTTTTGGCACGATGATCCCAGTGGCAGAAAAAGCGCTGGCACAAATGAAACAAGCAGGCTATAGCATTCGTCTCATTAATGCGAACTCCGTTAAACCACTTGACGAGAAATTGCTTGAAGCGCTTGCTGAAGAGGAGCTGCCGCTGCTGACCATTGAGGAATCTGTCCTTCAAGGCGGCTTTGGCAGTGCCGTACTAGAGTTTTACAATGAAAAAGGCATGCACGTGGAATTGAAGCGCATGGGCATTCCTGATTATTTTGTTGAGCATGGGAGCGTAGGCGAGCTCTATCAAGAAGTTGGATTAACGCCAGAGCGGATTGCCGACACGCTCATCAGCATGTTGCCGCAAAAGCGGAAGAGGGCCTAAGCGAATGGCAGTGAAAGAACGCCTTGATGTTCTCCTCGTTGAAAGGGGACTGTGTGAGACAAGGGAAAAAGCAAAACGAACGATTATGGCCGGGCTTGTCTATAGTGACTCCGAGAGGCTTGACAAGCCGGGCATGAAAGTAGCCGTTGATTTGCCGCTGCGTATTAAAGGAGAACAAATGCCTTACGTGAGCCGAGGCGGATTAAAGCTGGAAAAAGCGCTGCAGACGTTCGATTTTCCTATCGCCGGAAAAGTCGGCCTTGACATTGGCGCGTCCACTGGCGGTTTTACTGACTGCGCTTTGCAGCATGGAGCGAAGCACATGTATGCCGTTGATGTTGGCTATAACCAGCTTGCTTGGAAAATTCGCCAGGATGAACGTGTGACGGTGATGGAAAGAATGAATTTCCGCCACGCTGAACCTAATGATTTTGGCAACGGCATTCCCCAGTTTGCGACAATCGATGTGTCCTTTATTTCCTTGCGCTTAATGTTGCCGCCGCTGTTTGCGATCATCGCTACCGGCGGGGATGTATGCGCCCTTATAAAGCCGCAGTTTGAGGCAGGGAAGGACCAAGTTGGGAAAAAAGGGATTGTCCGCGACCCGGCTATTCATGAACAAGTGATTGAAAGCATCGCCGCTTTTAGCTGTTCGATTGGATTTGATGTTGTCGATTTAAGCTATTCGCCGATTACTGGCGGTGAAGGCAACATTGAATTTTTAATCCATTTGCAAAAAGGCAGTGGGCGTATGTATATACAAGAGGGAGTCATTCCCCAAGTCGTCGAATCATCCCAACGTTTAAAAAACCATTAAAAAACAAAGGAAAGCCAAGCAGGCAGCAGAACGGGCAAGCTTGCCAACCGGCCGCCATGCTGGGTATCTTGGAGAAGGCAGCGGCATGCGGCCTTCTTTTTTTGTCGACAGGCAGTGTATCAATCTTGCCGAAAGCGGGCAAACCGTAGATAATATAAAAAAGACGTTGTTCGTGGCAAAAATTGAATTTAATTTGAGGTAAGGTGAGGGCATGAATAAAGGGCAACGCCATATTAAAATACGGGAAATCATTACCAATTATGAAATTGAAACACAGGATGACTTAGTGGATCGGCTAAAAAGCGATGGCTACAACGTCACGCAAGCTACGGTTTCTCGTGATATCAAAGAACTTCATTTAGTAAAAGTACCGTTGCAAGACGGGCGCTACAAATATAGCCTGCCTGCAGATCAAAAATTCAACCCACAGCAAAAGCTGAAGCGGATTTTAACCGACAGTTTTATTAGTATTGATCGTACAGGCAACCTTGTCGTCATGAAGGCGATGCCAGGCAATGCGAATGCCATCGCTGTTCTAATTGATAATCTGGATTGGAATGAGTTAATGGGGACGATCTGCGGAGATGACACAATTTTAATTATTTGCCGTACCGAGCAAGATGGACAAGTTGTAACAGAACGGTTCTTGAATATGCTTTGAGGAAGGTGGCGAGAGGATGTTAATGGAACTGTCGATAAAAAATTTTGCCATTATCCGCTCTTTAACAGTCCCTTTTGAAAAAGGGTTGACCGTGTTGACTGGGGAGACGGGCGCAGGCAAGTCCATTATCATCGATGCAATCGCATTATTGTTAGGCGGGAGAGGGTCAGCCGAGTTTGTCCGTTTTGGCGAAAAACGGGCCGAAATTGAAGGCTTGTTTGCGATTGGCGAGAACCACCCTGCCCTAAAAAAACTCGACCCAATTGGCGTTGAATGCGAAGAAGGAATGCTCATTCTCCGGCGTGATATTACAGACGCTGGAAAAAGCATTTGCCGGATAAATGGCAAGCTGACAACGATTGGCGTGTTGCGGGAAGTCGGGCAAACATTAATTGATATGCACGGCCAACATGAGCACCAGTCATTAATGCGGATAGAAGAACATGTTGAACTATTAGACAGTTTCGGCGGCGAGGCCTTAAAAAAACGCGGGCTGAGTATACAAGGTTGTTTAATGAAGTCCAAAAAATGGCGGACCGGATCAACAGTTTAAATCAAAATTCGCAAGAAATGGCTAGGAAAGCCGATTTATATGCGTATCAACTACAAGAAATCGAACAAGCGAAGCTAACGCCAGGAGAAGACGAGGAGTTGTTGGCCAAACGTCATAAACTGGCGAATAGTGAGAAGCTTTATGAGGCCTTGACCCGTAGTTATGAACATATGTACGGCGAGGAGCGAGGCCTTGATTACATGAGCGGCATGCTTTCCCACTTAGAGACCGCTGCCTCGATTGACAAGGAATTAGCGCCTTTATATGAACAAATGTCTTCGAGCTACTATATGCTTGAAGAAGGCACATATGCGATTCGCGAAGCGATTGAGGCGATTGATTTTGACCCGGAAACACTTGGGTTTATTGAAACGAGGCTTGCTGAAATCGACAAGTTGAAACGCAAATATGGTGATTCAGTTGAAACGATATTGGAATATGCCGCCACGATTGAAGAAGAGCTGGAAGCGATTGAACATAAGGATGACCGGTTAGCGAATTTAACCGAAAAACGCGACGCCCTTGTAGAAGACTTGCTACTTGAAGCGGAAGCATTGACTGATTTGCGCAAGGCGGCAGCAGCGGAATTGATGGAAGCGATTGAGAAACAGTTGCAAGACCTATATATGGAAAAAGCGCAATTTCAAGTAGCGATTGAGCCTTATACAAATAAAGGAGATCTCTCGAGTTTAAAACGGTTAGGCCAAGACCGCATCGAATTTATGATTTCGGCGAACCCAGGAGAACCGTTAAAACCTCTTGCGAAAGTCGCTTCTGGAGGGGAATTGTCGCGAATCATGCTGGCGCTAAAGTCCGTTTTCACCGCAAAAGAAGGAATCACCTCTGTCATCTTTGATGAAGTCGATACAGGCGTGAGCGGCAGAATCGCCCAGGCGATAGGTGAAAAAATCCAGCGAATATCAGCTGGTTCACAAGTGCTTTGTATTTCCCATTTACCACAAGTGGCGGCATTAGCGGACCATCATTTGTACATTTCCAAAACTGAAACAGACAACCGCGTGTTCACGAGCGTCAAGGTTTTAAATGAAAACGAAAAAGTGGACGAACTAGCACGGATGCTTTCTGGCGTCGAAGTGACAGATTTGACCAGGAAAAATGCCGAAGAATTGCTCGCGCTTGCACAAACAAAAAAAATGTAGAAAAGCTACCCATTTTGGGTGGCTTTTTTCTCTTTCGCACGGTTATAAATATGGCCGCAGGAGGCAACATTAATAGTACAGCCAGCATGGAGGTGTGGGTTGGGAGCGAGGAGTGAAACGTTTGAGAAAAGAGGGTGTACGATATGTAATTGGCGTCTTGCTTTTTTTATGTGTGGTAGGGCTAGGTTTTTCACCACAAGTAAGGCAATTTGTCAATACGCCTGTTGACCTGACCATATTTGAAGGAAGCAATGCTGTTATTGAAATGGCCGACGTAACTGCTAAAGGCCATGTTGTTATTAAGGAACGAGATAACCGCACTTATTTGCATGGCAAATCGCCTGGCAGCGAAGAAGTTCTTGTTAAAGCTGGCCCGTGGCCAGTTAAAGCGATTGACGTTTCTGTTTTACCGAGCATAAAAGTGATTCCTGGCGGTCAATCGATTGGCGTCAAATTGAATACGGAAGGCGTCTTAGTCGTTGGCCACCATTTGATTGAAACGGCAAAGGGACAAAAATCACCTGGGGAATTTGCTGGAATTGAAGTGGGTGACCGGATTACAAAGATCAATGGCATCAAAATGCACTCAATGAATGAAGTGGCTAAGCTTGTTCAAGATGCAGGGGAAGCAAACAAGGAACTGACAATAGAAGTACTCCGCAATGAAAAACCAATTAAAACCGTTCTAAAACCAGAAAGAGCTAAAGGCGACCATTTGTACCGTTTAGGCCTCTACATTCGTGACTCAGCGGCGGGTGTTGGGACAATGACCTTTTATGAACCACAAAGCATGAAATATGGGGCGCTGGGCCATGTGATTTCTGACGTCGACACCCGTAAGCCGATTTCGGTTCACGATGGGCAAATCATGCGCTCTTCTGTCACGTCGATTTCAAAAGGGCTCCATGGCGAACCTGGTGAAAAGTTGGCGAGCATTGCGAAAGACAAAGACATTCTTGGCTCCATTAGCAAAAACAGTTCTTTTGGCGTATTTGGGCAACTGGATCAAAAAGCGAATATGAAAAATGGCTTGTATGACGAACCGATGGCGATTACCACGGCAGATGAAGTGAAAGAAGGGCCTGCCAAAATCCTAACCGTTCTCGAAGGTGAAGAAGTCGAACAGTTTGATGTTGAAATAGTCAGCAGCGTTGCTCAAAATGGGCCTGCCACAAAGGGAATGGTCATTAAAGTGACTGATAAAAAATTGTTGCAAGAGACAGGTGGCATTGTCCAAGGGATGAGCGGCAGCCCGATTATTCAAGATGGCAAATTGATTGGCGCAGTGACGCATGTATTTGTCAATGACCCGACAAGCGGTTATGGCTGCCACATTGGTTGGATGCTGGAAGAAGCCGGCATTCATACAGGATTGCTTGAAGCTAAAGCGAGTTGATCACTCGTTTTAGCTTCTTTTCGTGTAAAATCCTTTTATTCCTATTTTTTGTGCGCCATTCTTTGATACAATGGTACTGGACAATTTATGTCGAACAAATGGGATTTTAGGAGAATACGGTCTATTTTAAATTATTTAAAGGATTGCAGCCATCCTTGTCGAATCGATTACATACACCAAAAGGAATTGGGGGAAAACGAGATGAGCAACGTAACAGTCTGCATTGCAGATGATAACCGCGAATTAGTCCATTTATTGAGTGAATATGTAGGTGCTCAACCAGATATGGAAGTAATCGGCACAGCCTTTAATGGGCAAGAATGTTTAACGGTTGTAGAAGAAAAAATGCCAGATGTGCTACTGCTTGACATCATTATGCCCCATTTGGATGGGCTTGCTGTGCTGGAACGTTTAAGTCAACGAGAGAAAAAGCCACAAATTATCATGTTGACTGCTTTTGGCCAGGAAGATGTAACGAAAAGAGCCGTCGATTTTGGCGCTTCCTATTATGTATTAAAACCATTTGATATGGATGCATTAATGGAGAAGATCAGAGAGATAGGCGGTAGCAAAAAAGCGAAGCGGACAAGAACATCCTCTTTGTCGTTTCATACTGCTCCTCGCCCTGAAGAAAGGCAAGTCAACTTGGATGCGAGCATTACAAGCATCATTCATGAAATTGGTGTGCCAGCGCATATAAAAGGGTACATGTATTTGCGTGAAGCGATTACGATGGTTTATAAAGACATTGAACTTCTTGGCTCGATCACAAAAGTGCTTTATCCGGACATCGCTAAGAAATTCAACACGACAGCGAGCCGAGTCGAACGGGCCATCCGCCATGCGATTGAAGTCGCCTGGAGCAGAGGGAACATTGACTCCATTTCAAATTTATTTGGCTATACAGTAAGCCAGTCAAAGGCCAAACCAACCAACTCTGAATTTATTGCAATGGTCGCTGACAAGCTACGGATAGAACATAAGGTCAGCTGAAACTCGAATAGGCAAGAAACCAAGCGCTTAAGCCGAAGTGTCTTGGTTTTTTTGCGTAAAAAGAACGAATGGGCCCATACTAAAGGAGAGGTGGTGGCTATGGCACTTACAAAAAGGATGTCCTTTCCCCCGTTGTTAGAAAGGACAAATAGAAAAAACCCATTAAGTACACAGGCAGGACGAGCTAATTTGGGCAATCAATGGTTGTGTGCTAAAGACGTTCGTCCGTTAAAGCGTGGCGTTCCTAGATGATTACATTGTTTTTATTATTGCCGCTCCTTTCCATCGCCCTGAGTGTCGGTTTTGCCGATGCTGGATGGACATTATCAGACAGTAGTAGCAAAAGGAAAATGCCATTTAGCCTAGGGGCTTTTATCTTATACAGCTATGCTGCTTTATGCGGCCAACTAGCAGTGTCGGTGGCCTTTTTTTCTTATTTGCCGTTAGCGTACGCCACGCTTGTTTGGGCAATTGGTTTTTATTATGATTGGCGCAGGAGCAACGATGTCACGAGAAGCGTTTTCGCTTGGAATGATCCACTGATTCTTATTGGGATTTTAGCTGCTATGTTGTTCGCTTGGCAGTTGACAAGCACGGTTAGCTTCTGGCATTGGCTTATCGCGATTGCGTTGTTGGTGATGCTACCTTACACCGGACAAAAGATCAACAAACATCCACTTTTCTTATGGAAAGCCAGCTTCTGTTTTCTTGTTGTTGTCTTTTTCGTCATCGAGACGCCTCAATTCGCCGACGTACTATACGTTGTCACGGTGTTTTATATTGCTTTTGTATTGGAGGGAGAACGTGAAGCTTGTTTCGGTACAAGCGGGGCGTTGTTGCTCGGGAGCATGGCGGCGATTTGGGCCATATCTACCCATTCCTTGACGCTGCAATTTGCTTGTTTAGGCGTATCCATGTTTTTGGCCTATATACCGTTGGCACGACCGTCTAGCGGAATAGGCGTTCTTCGCTGGATTGGCGAATTAGGAATAAGCAAGCATGAATAAAAAGCATAACGAGCTCGCTATGCTTTTTTTCGCGTAAATGAACGAGTGACTTTTCCTCGTTTTTTATCACGGTGAAAAATAAAACCGGCCAAAAACCACATCCCTAACGCAAAAAAGAGCAATCCTGCCAAAAATTGAACCCAAATGGCCGGATAAGGCTGTTGTTGAATAAAGAAAAAGGCGTCGCGCATTAGCTTGATTCCATAGCCTGCGCCGATAATCGGAATAAGCAATATGCATAAAGCGATCACTCTGCCCATGATATCCCAACTTTCAAAAAGTCGCTTTGTTTCTGAAGTATTCTTTCTCTATTGTAAAGGAGTTTGCCAAAAAAGTACATGTATTAGTTGCATCCTGGGCGTAATTGTACGATACTTAAAGAACTAATAGTAGCGTATATGACCAAGTCCTAATTTTGGGGTGATAGAGTGAACAGCGCAATTTTTGTAGGCTCTGGCAATGAATCAAAACAGTTACTAGCCGTGCTTTTGCAATTAGAATTGTTTACGTCAATCGCAGTAATATCAAAAGAGGCCCCGATTCAAGCGCTTGCCAAAAAGCATCGACTGCCTTGTTACCCTGATGAACAAGAAGGGATACAACCAGCCGACGTTGCTATTAGCGATGATCCGCGCTGGGATTCATTCTGTGTAAAAAGATGGACGTTCCAAATGGCGTGGGAAAAAGTGCTGGAAGCAATCAAAGACGACTTGCTTATGAAAAAAGCGATTCATGCGATTCAAGACGGGATGATTGTTGTCAATCGCTTTGCCCAAGTTCAATTTATGAATGAAGCTGCCGCACATATGGCTGGTGTTGAACTTGCCAAAGCAATTGGCAAGCCGATTCAAACACTTTTGCCCTCGAGCGGCTTACCACGGGTGATCGAAACACAACAACCGGAGTATAACCAATTGCATGAATTTGATAATGGCACAGTTATTGTCACGACCCGTGTGCCCCTTATTTTTGGCGGTGCGTGCAGCGGCGCAATTGCGGTCTTTAAAGATGTGACAGAAGCGACGCAATTGGCCGAACAAGTTACGGACTTGCGTAGTATTCAAACGATGCTCGAAGCAATCATAAATTCATCCAACGATGCGATTTCAGTCGTTGATGAGAACGGGACAGGCTTAATGGTCAATCCCGCTTATACGAAGCTGACCGGCCTTAACAGCGATCAAATAATCGGTCAGCCGGCAACAGCTGACATTTCTGAAGGGGAAAGCATCCATATGCAAGTGTTGCGGACGAAAAAACCTGTCCGTGGGGCACGGTTGAAACTAGGGCCCCATAAAAAAGATGTCATCGTGAATGTTGCCCCTGTAATTGTTGATGGCGAACTGAAAGGAAGCATCGGTGTCATCCATGATGTGTCTGAATTGAATCGCCTATCGTCCCAGCTACAGCATGCACAAAAACGGCTGGCAACATTAGAGGCGACCTATTCCTTTTCCGAAATTGTCGGCACTTCGAAAGAGATGGCATTTGCGATTGAACAAGCAAAGCGCGGCGCGAAAACGTCGTTTCCCATTTTGCTGTTAGGGGAAACAGGTACAGGGAAAGAATTGTTTGCCCATGCGATACATAACGAAAGCGAACGGAAAGGGCAGCCATTTGTCCGCGTAAATTGTGCAGCATTGACTGAGACGCTGCTTGAGTCAGAGCTGTTTGGCTATGAACAAGGTGCTTTCTCAGGAGCATTAAAATCTGGGAAAAAAGGGTTGTTTGAAGAAGCAGAGCATGGCAGCATTTTTTTAGACGAAATTGGAGAAATGTCTCCTAATACACAAGCAAAACTGCTGCGTGTTTTACAAGAACAGGAAATCGTTCGGGTTGGTGGCACAAAACCAATTCCTATCCATGTCCGGGTCATCGCTGCCACAAATGTCGATTTAGAGGGAGCGATTCGTGAAAAACGATTCCGAGAAGATTTGTATTACCGGCTTAATAAATTGCCAATCCGCATTCCGCCTTTGCGTGAGCGGCTAAGTGATTTGCCTGCGTTAATTGACCATCTCCTCAGAAAGTTAAATTTAGATTATGGCCATAACATCCAGTCGATTTCAAAACTTGTTCTTTCCCGTTTCGAAGGGTATTATTGGCCGGGGAATGTTCGCGAACTTGAAAACGTCCTTGCCCGTTCGATGATTTATATGGATCTCGGCGCGACAGAATTAACGGACGTCTCGCTGCCCCAGGAATTTGGCCAGTCAGGTAAAAGGGAAGTTAGCCATGCTGCTGCCCCAAAACAACTTCAGGCGTTTTTAGCTGAAAAAGAAAAGGAACATTTGCGACAAACGCTTGCTGAAGTAGATGGTGTAAAGACAGAAGCGGCGAAATTACTTGGGATCTCCATTCGCTCGCTCTATTACAAGCTTGAAAAATACAACCTCGCATAATTTTGCCTGCAAAAATATGCACGCCTGCAAAAACATGCAGGAAATAACAGCCAATGTCAGCTGTTTTTATGCCTAAAAGATTGGCATATCTTTTGCATGTTTGTTTAAGGAACAAGCGGCAATAGAGCCATAGCTTGAGTTAAGGGGGACCAACAACATGGAATTATTTGCAAAGATGGTAGAGCGCGATTACGAACAAGTAGTCGTGTGCCAAGATAAAACATCAGGATTAAAAGCAATTATTGCGATTCATGACACCACACTTGGGCCTGCGTTAGGGGGAACAAGAATGTGGAAGTACGACACGGAAGAGGAAGCGATTGAAGATGTGCTCCGTCTGGCTAGAGGGATGACATATAAAAACGCCGCAGCTGGTCTGAATTTGGGTGGAGGAAAGGCCGTTATTATTGGCGATCCACGCTCAAATAAAAATGAGGAAATGTTCCGGGCGTTTGGCCGCTATATCCAAGGGCTTAATGGCCGTTACATTACGGCTGAGGATGTGGGCACGACCGTTGAAGATATGGATATGATCCATCAGGAAACAGACTATGTGACCGGGATTTCGCCAGCATTTGGCGCTTCGGGCAATCCTTCTCCAGTGACTGCTTATGGCGTTTATGTAGGGATGAAAGCAGCGGCGAAAGAAGGGTTTGGTTCTGAGGACTTAGCTGGGAAAACGATAGCAGTCCAAGGAGTAGGCAATGTTGCTTACAATCTTTGCAAATACCTCCATAAAGATGGAGCTGAGCTGATTGTAACCGATATTCATAAACCGTCTGTAGAGAGGGCTGTTGCCGATTTTGGCGCTACTGCCGTTGATCCAACTGAGATTTACAGCATCAAATGCGATATTTTCGCGCCATGCGCCCTTGGAGGCGTCATTAACGATGATTCCCTTGCCAAGCTGAAGGCATCGGTCATTGCTGGTGCTGCTAACAACCAGCTTAAAGAAGAAAAGCATGGTGTTCGCTTGCAAGAAATGGGGATCGTATATGCTCCTGATTACGTTATTAATGCAGGCGGCGTCATTAATGTAGCAGATGAGTTAAACGGGTATAACCGTGACCGGGCATTTAAAAAAGTTGAGGGCATTTATGATAACGTCGCCCGTGTGTTTGAAATTGCCAAGGAAGAAAATATCCCTACGTTTCAAGCGGCTGACCGTATGGCCGAGCAGCGGATCGAGCGGGTCCGTTATGCAAGAGGGACGTTTTTGCAAAATGAGCATCACATCCTTTCGAGGAAAAAGTAAGCAGGAAGAGGTGGGCTAAATGGCGGAAAACTACGACCTTGTCATTGTCGGCGGCGGCATTGGCGGCTATGTGAGCGCAATTCGCGCCGCCCAAGAAGGGTTAAAAACAGCGCTCGTTGAACAAGGATTGCTAGGAGGCACATGCTTGCATAAAGGCTGCATTCCAAGTAAAGCATTGCTAAGAAGCGCGGAAGTGCTGCGCACCGCCAAAGAAGCAAGCGTGTTTGGCGTCGCAACTGGACCAGTCGCATTTGATTTTGCCGGTGCGCAAAAACGGAAACAAGAGATTGTTGATCGGTTGGCTCAAGGTGTAAAGGCGTTAATGTCGAAAGGGAAAATCGATGTTTACGAAGGAAGAGGGCGCATGCTCGGGCCATCGATTTTTTCGCCAAGCCCAGGCACAATATCGGTTGATTTGGCTGATGGCGACAATCAAATGCTTATTGGCAAAAATGTCATCTTGGCAACAGGGTCGGTACCAAGACCACTTCCGCATACACCCTTTGATGGCAAACAAATTTTAAGTTCCGATGACGTTTTGCAGCTAAAAGAGCTACCCGCGTCGATGGTGATTGTTGGCGGCGGTGTTATTGGGATTGAATGGGCTTCGATGCTTGTTGACTTTGGCGTCAGCGTAACCGTTGTCGAAGCTAGTGAAACGATTTTGCCAACAGCAGATCAAGCGGTAGCGGCAGAAATGGAAAAACAGCTGAAAGCGCGAGGGGTCGTGTTTTATACGAACGCCCAATTAGATGAACAAACGGTGGCCACGACAAGTTCAGGCATAAAGGCGACTGTGTATCAAAATCAAGAAGAACATAGCATTGAAGCAGAAAAAATGCTTGTCGCCATCGGCCGTGTCGCCAATGTCTCTGACATTGGCATTGACAATACAGACATCGCCTTGGCACATGGCTGCATTGCTGTAAATGAATATGGGCAAACAAAGGAATCACACATTTATGCCGTTGGCGACTGTGTAGGCGGTTTGCAGCTTGCCCATGTCGCTGCCCATGAAGGCATTGTCGCTGTTTCCCATATAATTGGCAAACAGGTTGAACCAGTTGATCCACTTGCTGTTCCTTCATGTGTGTACAGTTTTCCTGAAGCCGCACAAGTGGGGATGACAGAAACGCAGGCGAAAGAAGCAGGCCATGCTGTAAAAATTGGCACATTTCCGTTTGCGATGAACGGCAAAGCCCTTATTCATGGCGAGGCAGGCGGTTTTGTCAAATTGATTTCCGATAAAGACACAAGCGACTTATTAGGCGTCCATATTATTGGCACGCACGCAACGGATTTAATTAGTGAAGCGGCGCTTGCAAAATTCCTTGATGCAGCGGACTTTGAGCTAGCAGAAACGATACACCCGCACCCGACATTAGCAGAAGCGATCGGCGAGGCGGCGCTGGCAGTTGATGGGTATGCAATCCATAAGTAGAGGGGATGGGAAGATGACGAACAAAAAACATGAAACGCTTGGATTAAGCGATGCTGAAGTGGTGGAAATGTACAAGACGATGTTGCTCGCAAGACGAATTGATGAGCGGATGTGGCTTTTAAACCGGGCCGGCAAAATTCCATTCGTCATTTCCTGCCAAGGCCAAGAAGCTGCCCAAGTCGGCGCTGCCTTTGCCTTAAATCGCGATGTTGATTACGTTCTCCCGTACTACCGCGACATGGGCGTGGTGCTGGCATTTGGCATGTCGGCGAGAGATTTAATGCTTTCAGGCTTTGCGAAAGCGGAAGATCCGAGTTCAGGAGGCCGGCAAATGCCAGGGCATTTCGGTCAGAAGAAAAACCGGATCGTCACTGGTTCTTCTCCCGTAACCACACAAGTGCCCCATGCGGTCGGGATTTCACTTGCGGGCAGGCTAGAGGGCAAGAATTTCGTCACGTTAACAACGTTTGGCGAAGGCTCGTCTAACCAAGGTGACTTTCATGAAGGGGCCAACTTTGCTGGCGTCCATAAACTTCCCGTCATTTTTATGTGTGAAAACAACAAATACGCCATTAGCGTCCCAATTGAAAAGCAATTAGCATGCGAGCATGTTGCAGACCGGGCAGTAGGCTACGGGATGCCAGGGATAACGGTGGACGGCAACGACCCTCTTGCCGTATATGAAGCAGTTAAAACAGCAGCGGACAGGGCACGGCGTGGTGAAGGACCTTCTTTGATTGAAACCGTTTCTTACCGCTTGACACCTCATTCAAGCGATGACGATGACCGCGCTTATCGCTCACGGGAAGAAGTGGCAAAAGCAAAAGAAGAAGACCCGATTGCCACGTATGCAACCTATTTATTAGAGTCGGGAACAATCGATGCCCATGCAATGGAGACGTTGGAAGAAGAAGTGAAACAAATTGTTGACGAAGCAACTGATTATGCGGAAAAGGCTGCCTATGCTGCCCCGGAAACCGCTTATTTGCATGTGTATAGCGAGGAGGCAAACTAATGGCCGTAATGTCCTATATAGAGGCTGTCACAAGAGCACTGGAAGAGGAAATGGAAAAAGATAAACGCGTATTCGTGCTTGGGGAAGATGTCGGCAAACGCGGCGGCGTTTTCCGGGCGACGAAAGGGTTATATGAACGCTTTGGGGAAGAACGCGTCATTGACACGCCACTTGCGGAATCAGCGATCGCTGGTGTGGCAATTGGCGCAGCCATGTACGGCATGCGTCCAGTCGCGGAAATGCAGTTTGCTGATTTTATTATGCCAGCTTTTAACCAAATTATTTCAGAAGCAGCCAAAATTCGTTATCGCTCCAACAATGATTGGTCATGCCCAGTGACGATTCGTGCTCCTTATGGTGGCGGCATTCACGGCGCCCTTTACCATTCGCAAAGCATTGAAGCGTTGTTTTCAAGTACACCAGGGCTGAAAGTGGTGATGCCTTCGACTCCTTACGATGTCAAAGGTCTTTTGAAAGCGTCGATTCAACTCGATGATCCAGTATTGTTTTTAGAGCACAAACGGGCTTACCGGTTAATTAAAGGCGAAGTGCCTGAAGAGGAGTACACGTTGCCAATTGGCAAAGCAGACGTAAAACGGGAAGGAGACGATGTGACGGTCATTACCTATGGATTGGCTGTCCATTTCGCCTTGCAAGCAGCTGAAAGACTAGAAAAAGACGGAATTTCGACGCATATTCTCGATTTGCGCACCGTTTATCCTCTTGATCAGGAAGCGATTAAAGAAGCAGCAAGCAAAACGGGGAAAGTCTTGCTTATCACAGAAGACAATAAAGAAGGCAGTATCATTAGTGAAGTAGCGGCGATTATTGCGGAACATTGCCTATTTGATTTAGATGCGCCAATCGAGCGTCTGGCCGGGCCTGACATCCCAGCCATGCCTTATGCGCCTACGCTTGAAAAAGAATTTCTGATTAGCCCTGATAAAGTGGAGCGTGCGATCCGCAAACTTGCTGAGTTTTAAGGAGGTAGAACCGTGGCGACAAAAATGACGATGCCCCAATTAGGCGAAAGCGTAACGGAAGGGACAATCAGCAGGTGGCTAGTTGCACCAGGAGACACCGTCCAAAAGTATGAGCCGATTGCTGAAGTGTTAACGGATAAAGTGAGCGCAGAAATTCCTTCCTCCTATACAGGTACGATTGAACAGTTGCTTGTCGACGAAAATGAAACGGTTGCTGTCGGCGTTGACATTTGCACCATTGTAGAAGAAGAGAGCAGCGAGGCCGAGGAAAGCAACAACGAAATCAAAACAGAACAAAAGCCTATTTCTCCTACGAGAGAGCAAACAAAAGTGGAACCTAGCCAAAAAAGCCGTTATTCGCCAGCTGTTGTCCGATTGGCTCAAGAACATGGGCTCGATCTTACAACCATTCCTGGAAGCGGCAGAGGCGGACGCATTACAAGGAAAGACGTTCAAGCTTATATCGCTGGCAACCATACACCGGAGCCGCAACAACCGCAAGCGCCGGCAAAGCAACAGGAACCAGTTCGCACCACACCTTCTCAGGCAATAGCAGCCCACGACCAGGAAATCCCAGTCACAGGTGTACGCAAAGCGATTGCTGATAACATGGTTAAAAGCAAAATGGAAGTGCCTCATGCTTGGACAATGGTTGAAGTGGACGTAACCAATCTCGTCAAGCTCCGTGATAAGAAAAAGGCCGCATTTAAAGAACAAGAGGGGATTTCGCTAACGTATTTGCCCTTTTTCATGAAAGCATGCGTCGAAGCGCTAAAAGAATATCCGGAAATCAACTCCCAATGGAACGGCACAACCATCGTCCGCAAAAAAGACATCAATCTTTCGTTAGCGGTGGCAACAGAGGATGCTTTGTACGTTCCTGTTATTCATCAGGCCGATGAGTTAACAATAAAAGGGCTCGCCAAAAAAGCCGATGAATTGGCGAAAAAAGCACGCACTGGAAAATTGACTGGAGCAGACATGCAAGGGGGAACGTTTACGCTCAACAATACAGGGTCGTTTGGCTCAATCATGTCACAGCCAATTATAAACAGCCCCCAAGCAGCGATTCTTTCAGTCGAATCAATTGTCAAGCGCCCCGTTGTCCGCGAAACGGAAGAAGGCGACGTCATTGCGATTCGCCATATGGTCAACCTGTGCTTGTCGCTGGACCACCGTGTGTTAGACGGCCTCGTTTGCGGCCGGTTCCTCGCATCGATGAAACGTCGGTTAGAACAAATGAACGAGGATTCGACATCCATTTATTAACCAAGCAGTCCCTGGGCAGCTCGAGTCTACAAAATGGTGACCACGGAAACGCAATGCTTGTGAAATAAAAGCGAGCAGCTTACAATAAGGTCAGAACAAAAAGGAGGGCGAAACATGCAGCAGTTTAATTTTTTTATGAATGACGTCGTCCAAGAGGCGCGCAATGATATGGTTCACGCTGGCTATACGGAGTTGAAAACCGCTGAAGAAGTCGACGAGGTATTATCACAAAAAGGAACAACGCTCGTGATGGTCAATTCCGTATGCGGGTGCGCAGGTGGGATTGCCCGCCCAGCGGCAGCTTATATGAAAAATTACGAAACACAACCTGATCGTTTTGTAACTGTATTTGCTGGCCAAGATAAAGAAGCGACGGCACGGGCGCGTGAATTCTTTACAGGATATGGACCATCTTCGCCTTCATTTGCATTGCTAAAAGACGGCCAAATCCAAACAATGGTTGAGCGCCATGAAATTGAAGGACATGAGCCAATTGAAGTTGTGCAGAAGCTAGAACAGGCAGTCGACACGTACTGCAAATAAGCCATTTTGGCATAGTCAGACGTCGAGCAAAGACGCTTATACAGAAGTCATAAGCGAGTACGCTGAATTGGTGTGCATAAGGCCTTTCCTTACAAGGGAAGGCCTGAGGTTGTCGACAAAGTCGATAACCGCCCTCAGACTGATAGAAAACGCTTGTCAGACGAGGAGTGCAGCCGAGGGAAGATGCGAATAGAACGTGGGTTCATGAGCAGCGATTTTCTTGCGCATGAAACGACAGTTTCAAAGCATATGAGTGAGGCAAACGACGAAGTATGCGAGCGTTTGTCTACAGTCTGAGGCCTTTCCTTACAAGGGAAGGCCTTTATTTTTGCTGTTGGTCAACGCTTCAAATGACGCTTGGCAAACATGAACTTAAGATGGCAAGCAAGCAGTGCATATGCTATAATGGCAAAGTGTAAAGGGGTGTTTCTAGTGCAAGCACAGTATGAACGAATCCAACAATATTTAAATATGGATGAGGAAATTTCATTTAAAGAATTTCAAGACTTCTACAAAGAAGTGATCAATGAATTAAGCAAAATCCACCAAGGAATGGACGAGGCAACATTGTGGAAAGCGCTATTTGTCGTTGAAAATATTATTTCCAATGCTGACGGGCGCGCCAAAGAGACAAAGGGAACAGAAGCAAAAAAATACAGCAAAATGTCCCAGCGCTTGCAGCTCTATGCAAAAAATTTCGGCGTGCGACTAGGCGAAGCAGGCTATACAGAAGAAGATATTAATGAACGCTTCCAGCAAATGTTTGCCGAAGGAGAAGAAGCGGCCAAGTCGTCATAATAAAAAAGAGGGAGAAATGGATTGTTGACAGCTCCCTCTCAATCAAGTATACTTATACATGTCGTTAAAATACTTATAGGCGCCTATGGTGAAATGGGATATCACACGAGATTCCGGTTCTCGCGTTGTGGGTTCGAATCCTGCTAGGCGCGTCAAAATGCTGATATACCAGTACTTACGGACGTTTTACAAGGTTGAACAACACGAGATTAAGCCTAAAAAATCTTGCGTTGCCTTGAAGTCTCTTTCTACTCGAAAGGGGCTTTTTTTTATATGCGAAAAAACAAGCTAGATGAAAAGGTTGTACAAGCGCTCCAAACATTTGATAGGATCAAGGAAAAGTCATTTGATGAAGCGCTTGAGGACTTTTGCGAGGATAGAAGAAGGTCAGGCACTAGAGAAAGTACCATCGTGTATTATCAAAAAGAGCTGTCGTTGTTTAGACGTTTTATAGTACGCGAAAAAGAAGGCGTTATTAAAGTATCGGAAATAGACAAGGAATTACTTGATGGCTTTGTAAACTATCTTAGAGACGAAAGAGGAAACAACATAGGTGGGGTCAATGCAAAAATTCGCGCGGTTAGGGTGTTTATGTTTTATTGCGCGGAAATGAAATACATATTAAACAATCCAGCAGAGAACTGGAAGCAGATTAAAGGGAAAGAACCAGAGATAAATGCATTTACATCTTCGCAAATAAAAGCATTGTTAAAGCAGGCCGACCGACAAACATTTACAGGATTGAGAGATTATAACCTAATGCTTTTCCTGCTGGATACAGGCGCAAGGATTAGCGAAGCACTATCTGTAAAAGTAGACGATGTTCTAATGGCAGAAGGTCGAGTATTCCTAAGAAACACAAAAAGCAACCTAAATCGTTATGTTCCAATTTCTGATCGGCTAAAAAATGAACTTAAACAGTATATTCGCGTGCATGATGGTATGAGTGAATATTTGTTTTGCAGCCTAGACGGTCAGTTACTAAATAGGAATAGGTTCCGTTACATTCTACATACATACGGCAAAGAGGCAGAGATTAAAAATGTTAGATGCTCTCCACACACGTTTAGACATACATTTGCTAAGTTCTATATTTTGAATGGCGGCGATGCATTTAGCTTGATGCAAATAATGGGCCATTCAACATTAGACATGACAAAGAAATACGTTAGGTTATTTAGTACTGATGTTGTGAACAAGCACAAGCAGTACAGTCCAATAAACAACCTATAAAGTCGGAAAGAAAAAAGACAAAGAAAAGAACAAAAAAAGATCAAGAATGGAACAATCATTGCGCTTTTACCGTGTTATTCTGTTAACATCGGAAAAGCAATAAGCCGATAGGGGCAATGTTGTACACAATAAATAATTTTCTGTAAACTTATAGATTTTTCCCTTATTTTATGTTATAGTAAAGGTGACAAAAACAAGGGGAGTGATAAGTATGATGAAGGCATTGTTTAGTATTCTTAGAGTTATGGGTGATGCGAAAGCTGTCGGTAATGGTACTTATCACAAGCGGGTTGCACGTCGGGCCATTCGTAAGCCAGTAAACAGAGCTATAAATAATTTGTTTAAATAAGCTGCTCATTCCTGTGGGCAGCTATTTATTTTGTCCTGTGTAATTTGTTGCAGGAAAGGCACGTTCGCTGTCGAAGTATGGGGGCGGAGGTGCGATATTTGAACCCTGAATTAAAAGAAAAGCTAGAGGAGTTTTGTAGGTGTTTTGAGAAGGAAGAAAAATTTTTAAATATTGAACAAGGTAACTATAAAAAACTAATCTATCATTTATATGAAAAATTTAAAAGAACTTCCTTGTTATATATTGATGCCTTTAACAGCACAACATTAAAGTTTCCCGAAATTGAGTTAATACCTTTATTAAGAGTTTTAATTGAGACTAACCTACATTTAACATATGTACTAAAAGGGATAGATAACAAAAATGAGATTGAAAAAATGTATGAACAAAACGAAAAGCATGGTTTTTGGCTTACTGCTAAGTTATTAAACGAGAAAAAGGAAAAAACTCCAGAAGAACAAAAATTTATTGATAGGTTTTATAAAGGTAAAGAAGATAGAGAACCTAAAAGGAATATAATTTTTAAAAGTATAAAGGTGTTAGCTCAGAAAACTAATAAGGAGATTTTTTATTATAATTATTATTTAGCCTTCAATAACTTTGTGCACTATAATAGTTCAACATACGTGAATTATACTTATCAAGAGGATAACAATCATTATTTTTATAGTTCTGGAAAGAGATCATTAGATCATAGCGAAGAGTTACAAAAGGTTTTTGATATGGTTATATTAAATACATTTGCAGAGTTAAATGTTTTTCTTGGATCAGATGAAATAGCCGATAAATATAATGCTATGTATTATTTAACATCCTTAAAAGATGTTGAAATAAAACATTAACATCCATCTAACAGGTGGGTGTTTTTATTATGTCTAAGGAGTGAAGGTTAATGACTCAATTAGAATATGAGCTAACGATGTGCGAACTCATTTGCTATCCAGATGTGCGACTTGAATCGAAGCAAGGCATCGATAATGCGATTGATAAGATGACACGGGATCAGCGTTTCGATTTGTTTCATCTAAAATGCAATCCAGATGCAACCAAACCAGAATCCAAATCGCTTTTAGCAATTGTATTTTCCGAAATCCAAAAAGTAAATTCGAATATCAAAAATACAAAAGGTGAATCGGATGCCGCCGAAGCCACTTAGGAAATGCAAATCGCCAGGCTGTGGGAAGTTAACAAGGGACCGGTATTGCGAAGACCATGAACATCTAATTGAAAAGGACAAACGTGATAAGTGGATTCAATATGACAGAACCAAAAGGTATGCTGAGGATAACAAATCCTATCATGCTTTCTATAAGAGTCCGCAATGGATCGGCATGAGGGAAGCAGTGAAGCGTAGAGATCATGGGCTGTGTGTCAAATGCAAATCACAAAACAGATTGGTGCCGATGGATGTTGTGGACCATATCATACCTATCAAAGAAGACTGGTCACTACGGCTAAACCCAGAGAACCTACAGTCATTGTGTCATGCTTGTCATAACCTGAAGACTGCAAAAGAAAAAGCAAAAAGGGAAATGTAAATTGCAAATCGGAAATTGGAAATCGAAAATGCAAATGGCAATTTGAAATTCGGAATTGGGATTTAGGATTCGGATTTTAGATTGCCATTCTTTATTGCCTTCTGAGCCGCTCATATTTGCCTGTGTAGCGACTTAGAAGGGAGTGAGGGAATTTGTATTGCTCTCAGCTGTGGACAGCCACAACGGCAACAACAGCCACACAGACGGGGCAAAAAAAGAAACAACCACTAGGACACGAAAAAGAAAGCGGAAAAGAAAAAAGCGGAAACGATTTGGGAAGAGGAAATGGAAAACAAATGGAAATACCCCCACCTCAAAATCCTTAGAAAATCCAATCCCAGCACCGCTCGGCCCGCCTTTTTCGTACAAAATTCGTTTTATTATATTTTTCTGTATGTGAATAATTTCCATTTTAGCTGGAAAGGAGTGATTTTATGGGTAGAAATGCAAAGCCAATCGATTTGCACCTGGTAGGCGGCAACAAAAGCCGAAAAACAAAGAAAGAAATTGAACAGAGAAAAAAAGGGGAAGAACAAGTTTCCTTTAAGTCAGATAATGTTGTGGTTCCTGATTGGTTAAGTGATCGAGGAAAAGAAATTTTCAAACAACTGCTTGATGAATTTAAGTATACACAACTTTTAGCGAATGTCGATACCCATTTACTCGGCTTCTTTTGCGATGCTATGGATGATTATATAAATATCAGCAAACTTATCAGGCAAAAAGGTTATTTAGATGGAGAAGGGAATGCAAATCAACTTCTTACTAAGAAAAAACATGTTTTTGACCAAGCTATGAAGGTAGCAAGCCAATTCGGTCTGTCTCCTTCGGATAGGGCGAAAATCGCAATGAATATCGTTACAAAGGAAGTCGAACAGGATGATGGTGGGTCATTCAGTGGTCGTATATGACACTTTTAGAACGGGTTTATCAATACTCTATAGATGTTTCAGAAGGTAAAATCATTGCTTGTAAAAAACACAAACAAGCAGTTGAACGCTTTTTAAAGGATTTAGAGCGGTCCATTTATGATGAGGACTGCTATTTTTATTTTGATAACAACGAACTTGAAGAATTTAACGAATGGGCTTCTTTGTTCAGACACACAAAAGGCGTGCTGGCTGGACAACGAATAGAGCTTACTGATTTCCAACTGTTTATTGCAGCTAATATCTTTTGTTTTAAACGTAAAGACAATGATTATCGTAAGATTTCCAGTGTTTACATTCAACTAGCAAGGAAAAATGCAAAATCTCAATTACTTGCTATTATAAGTTCCTACGTCGCGTTCTTATCCGATCAGGTGGAAGAAGTATATATTTCAGGTTGGATGAAAGAACAGTCTGATATTGTTTATCAGGAAATTTTAAAGCAGCTTGAGAGAGTTCCTTCTTTTAAGGGAAAATATAAGACTTCTTATAATCGCATACAACATATTAAATCAGGCTCAATCATAAGGGCTTTGAGTCGAGAAGCAAGACAGTTTGGAGAAGGAACAAATCCATCCCTGGCTATTTTGGATGAATATCATACCCATCTTACTAGTGAAATTATGGAGTCTTTAGAAGAAGGTATGGGGGCAAGAATAAATCCACTGTCAGTTATTATAACTACAGCGGGAAGGAACCTAAACTCACCATGTAAGGCTGAATATGATTATTGTTCAAAGATTATTGACCCACACAACCCTGTGGAGAATGAAAATTACTTTGTTTTAATTTGCGAATTGGATGAAGGGGACGATCCATTTGACGAGAGTCTATGGGTTAAGGCTAATCCTATAGCAGCAACTTACCCTGAAGGTATAGAAGCTATTAGAAAACGTGCTAAAAAAGCTAAAGACGCAGATGATTCAATGACTTCGTATTTGACGAAGCGAATGAATATCTGGGTAAGCGCACAAGAGAGCGGGTATCTTGATACTGCCAAATGGAACAACTGCCTTTCCACAGAGAAAATAGACTTGAAAGGTAGAAAAGTATATCTTGGTCTTGATTTAGCCACGAAACATGACTTGTGTTCACTTGGGATCGTTATTCCATTAGAAAATGAGAGATTCTATGTTGATTCTCATTCGTTCTGTCCTTCGGAGTCACTTGAGGAAAGGATTAAAACGGATAGGGCGCCATTTAAGAAATGGCTAAGACAAGGATTACTCACTCAAACAGAAGGGGCTGTAACAGATTTTAGTTACATTTTAGATCATGTGGAAATGCTAATTAGACAATATGAATGGGAAGTACTGGAAGTATGCTATGACCCACATGAAGCGTCTTATTTTTCCCAGGAAATGACGGAGAAAGGCTATACAATGGTTGAGGTAAAACAGAACATTGCAACTCAGCATGAACCACTCACAGAATTTAGAGAGAAAGTGTTAAAAGGTGAGATCATCCATAATGGCAACGGCCTGCTTACATGGGCAATCGGCAACGCCGTCACCGTCAGCAACAGCGACGACAGAATAAAATTGAGCAAAAGCAAGTCCACAGAGCGCATTGATCCGATTGCTGCTGTGATCGATGCGTTTTCTCGTGCCATGTATTGCGAGGAATCAATAGACTATAACAAGCTTTTTCTTTCAAAAGGATTTAGCTTTTAGGGGGAGCTTATGAGCAAAGAGAAAGGTGAAAAAGCATGGTTTAAGAAGCTTTTAGCGATGTTTTTGCTAGCGTTAAATGATTTCTTATTTATTATTGGAGCAGTTTTTATATTGGTAGCAACTTATAGATATAGTACAAACATCGGTCTTATATTGACGGGTGTATTTTTTATGTTTTATTCGTTCTTGTTATCAAAACAGAGGGGGTGAATTAGATGTTAATGGAACGTTTATTTGAGAAACGGTCTGATAATCCTGTGGGAAGCTGGTCGCCTAAAAGTGTACCTGATTGGGTTTTTGATATGTTTGGTTCAAAGGATACTGCTAGTGGCGAAAAAGTAAGCGAAACAACGGCTCTTGTCCATCCAGACATATTTACATGTGTTAATGTGCTTTCAGATGATGTTGCGAAACTGCCTATTCATACATTTCAAAGAAAAAATGGTGCTATACATCCTGTTTCTGACCATCCTGTATCTAAACTTTTATATATACGTCCAAACAAGTACATGACCTCATTCACATGGAAAAAGTTAATGATGGTTCATCTTGGTACCTGGGGAAATGGGTATTCTGCAATTAAATCTGACAAGGACGGGAAAGTTATAGAAATCTTACCTTTAAATCCTGCAAGCACTTCTCCCTATATAAACCCCGATACTGGCATGCTATGGTATGAAACGGTGATTAATAATGAATGTATCGAATTATACGCAGATGAGGTTTTACATTTTAAGGGTTTAAGTGAGGATGGCATAATTGGGAAATCTCCAATCGCTGTAGTCAGGGAACATGTAGGGGCACAAGCGGCAGCTACAAAGTACAATTCAAGACTTTATAAAAATGATGCTACTCCACGCGGTATTTTAAAAGTACCGCAGTTATTAGAAGAGGACGCTAAAACAGCCGCACGGAAAGAATGGAAGCGGGTAAACAAGGGTGAAAATATTGCAATTATAGACGCTGGGCTTGAATACCAGTCGATTTCAATGCCGCTTCAAGACGCTCAATTTGTTGAAAGTATGAAATACAACAAGGCCCAAATTGCAGCTCTATATAAAATACCGCTTCATAAAGTAAACGAGCTTGACCGTGCTACTTTTAATAATATTGAGCATCAAGCTATTGAATATGTGAAAAACACACTACAACCTTGGATAGTCGCTTTTGAACAAGAATTGGCAGCAAAACTTTTTACTGACCACGAATTTGATGATCTGAATTACTATCTAAAGTTCAACGTTAATTCAGAACTTCGTGGAGATGCCAAAAGTCGGGCTGAGTATTATGAAATCATGCATCGCATTTCAGGACTAAATACCGATGAAATCCGAGCATTTGAAGAGATGAACGCGATACCTAACGGTGATAGGCATGTAATTTCTCTGAATTACACTTTCCTGGATATTTTAGAAGAATACCAACTTGCCAAAGCTGGAGCATTGAAAGGAGGTGGTGTAAATGGACAAGAATCAGGAAATACGCCAGCTAACAACGAAAATTGAAGTTAGATCATTAGAAGGTGAAGAAGAAAAAGGCGAATATGTAGAAGGCTATGCTCTGAAATTCGAAAAGTGGTCAGAGCGCCTTTGGTATTTCAAAGAAATTTTGTCAAGAGGTTCTCTTGATGAAACGGACATGTCTAATGTTATCGCTTGTTTTAATCATAATGAGAGCTATCCACTGGCAAGAAATACGGCATCTGGTGATACTGGAAAGCTTGAATTAGAGGTTGATAACATTGGACTTAAATTCAGATTTAAACCAACATCCACTTCTTACTCAAAAGATTTAGTTGAAAATATTCGCGCTGGAATTATTAATCAGTGTTCCTTTTCTTTTGAGTTGGATTTCTCTGACGAGAATGTAGACGAATGGCGTTATAACGAAAAAGAAGACATTTATGAAAGACGCATCAATAAAATTCATCGCTTGCATGACATATCAATTGTCACCACTCCTGCATATTCAGATACAGAAGCCGTGGTCGGCGCTCGTAGTAAGAAGAAAGCAGAAGAGCTGTGGGAAGCCAGAAAGAAGCCAAAAGCAGAACTTGAAAAAATGAAACTAGAATTAGACCTGTTAAATCTATAGGTCTATTTTTTATGTCCAAAAATCGAGAGGGGAAAAGAAAATGACTAAAAAAGAACGTGAATTACGCCAATTGTTAAAAACAAAACGTGAGGCTACTGAAAAAGCAATCGAAGAAGGTAAGAATGAAGAAGCTCGGTCGTTAATGGATGAAGCGAAAGGGATTAAGAATCAAATTGATCTATTGATTGAGGCGCGGGAACTTGATGCCCCTGACACCGAGGAACGTGATTTTGTTCCTGAAAAAGAGCGTAAACCACAAGAAGATAAAGAGGAGCAGCGTGAATTCATCGCTACAAAAGAATATCGACAAGCTTGGTTCAAGGTCTTAACTGGTAAGGAAGATGATTTATCCCAGGAAGAACGTGGTATGTTGCAAAAAGTCATCAAGGAAAATCGCCAGTTGTCTGCTGGTTCTGATAAAGATGGTGGATATACAGTTCCAGAAGATATTTCACGTGAGATTTTAAAATCTATCCATGAAATGAACACTGTGCGAAATCTTGTAACGGTCGTTCCTAAGAATACTTCTTACGGTAACTATACTGTTCGCAAAGGTGTTGCTCAAAAGCTTTATAACACGGCTGAAAAAGAGCAAATCAAAGAACTAAAGAACATGGAATTTGACCAAATCACATGGAATATTAAAAAGTTTGCTGGCTTCTTGCCAATTTCAAGCGAACTTCTTGATGATTCTTTTTTAAACTTCACGCGAGAAATCATTGATTGGTTGTCTGAATCAGCTTTGACAACTGAAAACGATGAAATCTTTTACGGGAAAGGCGACGAAAATGTTGAGGGCTTGCTGACAAATGATGTGTTTAAGCGGATTACTGCTCCTGATGAAATTACTATTAAATTCTTGCGTCGTGTAAAAAACTCTATTGTTCAAGGCTACCGCCGCAACGCTGTATGGGTTATGAACACAGAGGCGTTTGAGACGTTAGCAAACATTGAGGACAAGAACGGTCGTGGTATTCTTGCGGCTGATCCACGTAACGAAGATGCCTTTAACCTTTTCGGTCGCCCTGTCCATGTTTACGATGAAATTGTAACGGATGATGAAACAAAAACAACGCAAATTCTGTTTGGTGACATTAAGCGCTGCTATCGTATGTTTGACCGGAAACGCTTTGAGATTAAATCCACAGACGTTGGAGCAGACGCTTTCTTGACTGATCAAACATACTTCCGCGGAATCGAACGTTTTGACGGCCGCATTGTTGATCCAGAAGGTGTTGTTATTGTAGAAGGATTAAAAGTAGCAGAAGGCGAGGAAGTTACACCCTAACCCTCCCCAAACATTGACTTCCTCCAGCGCTGATAGTACGTCTGTCACGCTGGAATGGTCATAGGGGAAGAAAGGAGATTATGTATGGTTACTTATAATGTTTATCGCGACGGTGAAAAGGTAGCGTCTGATCTTAAGGAAAAGACATACACCGATACAGGGCTTGAACCTGATACAACATACGAATACCAAGTAAGTGCTGAAAATGAAGCTGGTGAGTCTGAGCTATCTGAGCCGATTGAAGTGACAACTAAACCAATCGAAGTGACAAGTGTCACTCTGTCACAGAAGACAATGACACTCGAAGAAGGAGCAACTAAAACGCTAACGGCAACAGTTGAGCCTTCCAATGCAACTGATAAGACGGTGCGCTATACAACATCTGACCGGGATATTGCGACCGTTAGCACTTCAGGCGAGGTGCGTACAGTGACAGGAGTAAAAGCTGGAACGGCGACAATTACTGCTCGCGCTGGTGAGCAAAGTGATGTTTGCACAGTCACTGTAAAAGCTCCACCACCGCCGCCTGAGCCAGAACCGGAACCAGAGGAACCGGAAGACGATGCTTAAGGAAGTCAAGCAATATTTGCGAATAGAAGAAGATTGGACTGAAGAAGATCAGCTAATTGAAAGTATGATCGAAGCGGGCAAAATCTTTATTAAGCAATCCACAGGAAAGGCATTTAACGAGCAGAATGATCTGCATAAGTTATGCCTTTCTTTGTACGTGGCTCATAACTATGAAAACCGAGATACTTACACGCTTGACAAGCATAAAGATTTATCTTTTAGCCTTGCTAACATGCTCACATTAATTAAGTATGGGAGTGATGAAATTGAAGACTCCCAGGATGATTAATGCTGGCCACTTTAACAAGCGAATAGAAATTGAAGTTTATAAGGGCGACTTTAATGAAAATGGCATGTGGGTAAAAGATTGGTTTCCATATACAAAGGCAATGGCGTTTATTCAGGTGAAGCAGCTAAAGGAAATCAGTGAGAACGACGTTCAAACACGAGAAGGCTATACTGAAATGACCATCAGGCAAAATAAAAAGACAATGGCGATTGAAACCGGTATGCGAGTCAAACAAAAGGTGTTTGGGCAAGAGTTGCTTTATAAGGTTGATGACATTGATTATCGACCAAATGACAACAAATACATGACTTTAAAGTGTATAAAGGAGTGATCTCATGGAGTTTGAAGTTTTGAATTGGGATGCTCTTTTGAAACAAGTAGAAGAATTAGGGCGGAACGTTAATCGCGCTGAAAATGCAGCTATTAAAGCAGGTGCGGAAGTTGCTTTGCCAGTCATGAAACAGGAAGTCCCACGTTCGAATATCAGTGCTGCAGATTACAAGCACATGGTTGATGATATTCAAGTAAGCAGGGTAAAAAATGTAGATGGTGTAAAGATGGTTGAGGTTGGCCCATCTGCTGGAAAAGGCGGTACGAGGTGGCGTGCTCATTTCCTAATTAATGGAACAAAGTTTATGCCGCCGAATGATTTTGTTTTGAGAACAGCCCAACGTACGAAAGGTCAAATTCAAATTGCTATGTTGCAAGAATTGCAAAAGAAAGTGATGGGCTGGCTATGAAAATTATAGATCGTACTGTTCAATTGGCACTGCAAAACGATTCGGAGTTGCGCCAGTCTGTGGGCAGCAAGGTTTTTCGTTACGTGGTGCCTGTCGCTTTTGAAGAAGACTGGCCGTTTATCCGCGTCGCCAGCATCAACAACATCGACACCCAATACGCCGACGACAAGGCGACTGACTCAACGATCACCATTCAAGTGGATGTATGGGACAAAGACCCTGATCCGCTTCTTCCGCACGTCGACAGAGTGATGAAATCGATGAACTTTAAACGAATTAGCGCCTATCCAGAGTTTAATGACAAGAAAAATGAAGTACGCATGATTCTGCGCTATGAAACACTAACTAAACTGTAAAGGATGATACAAATGAGCGGAAATAAAACAACTCAAGGTTCAAAATCTTATATTGGATTGAGAGACCTTGTTTACGCAAAACTATTAGAAGACGTAAAAGGGAGTCTCCCTGTATATGGACCTGTCAAAAGTTTAGCCCCAGCCAAAACGGCATCCATTAACCCTAACTCTTCAAGCTCAACGGAATATGCTGATGATGGTATCCTGGATGTCTTTGATTCAAATGGTGCTTATACTGTGTCATTTACGACAGCTGGTATTGATGATGAAGTACTTGCTGATCTATTGGGAGCTAAATACGAAGATGGCGGGACGGAATACCACAAGGATCGCCGATCACCTTTTGTTGCTGTGGGATATAAATCTAAAAAAGCTGATGGTACGTTTGCGTATATGTGGCTATTAAAAGGCAAGTTTAACAACATTAACAGAGAGCACAATACACAAGAGGATTCAATCACTCCACAAGGAAATACGCTAGAAGGTACATTTATTGACCGTGATTCAGACGGACTTTTCAAACATGTGTTAAATACAGCAAAAGCGCCTGAAGAGACGATTGAAAACTACTTCAAAAATGTTTACGGTGCTGCTACTGAGAGTGACGAAGATACAACTCCCTGATCCGCCCCAATCATTGACGGCTGAAGCTAGTGAGACGTCTGTCGATCTTCGGTGGTCATAGGGGACATAAAGCATTCGAGGGTTGGCATAACGCCAGCCCTTTTAATTTGGACTTATAAAATTTTTAGAGGTGATCGGACATGGAAATTACGCTACGTATCGACGGTAAAGATAAGACATTTGTAAACTCTTTCGTGCCTTTTGAAATGCGCAGAAAGGCATTAGAACTTGATAAATATGCGACTCAAAAAAATGCTGACCCAATTAAGCTATTTGATAAACAAGCTGCATTTATCGTAGAGGTATTTGGTAACCAATTTACAGTTGAAGAATTTAAAGCTGGGTTTAACGCAATAGGCGCGCAGGATGCCCTATATGACTTGATTGCAGTTAATGTCCTTGGTCAAACACCGAGGGATGTACTAGAAGAACAGGAAAGACGCCTGGGAAAGATGCTGGAGCAACAAGCCCAAGAGAACAAGCAGAAATAGAAAAATTAAAAAAAATGACGAAGCACGAGCGTGCTGTTTATCGTTATGAAAAATTTCTTGATTTTTATCTATTGGAAGAGTCGAAAGGCATTCCAATTTATCAACTTGAGAAAACAGACGTGAACTTGTATTTCGAGTTACGAGCACATAGAAAAAAACGTGAACGAGAACAAAATGAGATTGAAACAACTCCTGACGGGGAGCCAGTTCCGAATGCAACGATTGATGAGGTATTTAACATCTGAGGAAAGGAGGTAAACCTATGTTTGGTAGTGCTTTTGGCAGTGCATCAGATGCAACGGTCCTGCGTGTCGGCTGGGACGCCTCTGCTGTGGATAGCGGAGTAAGTAACCTAAACAGTCGCTTGTCGGCCGCTCGCTCTGAAATGCGTGCAACTGGCGCGCAAATGGGCGGCTTTGGAAGATCAACAGAAGGCTTGCGTAAAAAACAAGAAGGATTAAATAAGATTTATGAGCTGCAAGGGCAGAAGGTTAAAGACTTAGAAGGCAACTATCAACGTTTGGTAGCTGAGAAGGGCGCTGAATCTAAGGCTGCTATTGATGCTTCCAGGCACTATAATAATGCCTTAGCTGAATACGCCAAAATGGAAAGCCAACTACAAGACTTAACAAAAGAAATTGCTTTCCAAGAATCCGCTTGGGGCAGAATGGAAAGCGGTCTAACGGGCTTTTCGCAATCCACAGGCAGGCTGGCTGACGGTTTTGGCAATGCAGGCAGAAAGATGACAATGGGGCTGACTCTGCCTATTGTAGGTATTGGTACGGCTGTCCTTAAAACTGGTATGGAATTTGAAAAGTCCATGTCGAAAGTACAAGCTCTTTCTGGCGCTTCGGCTGAAGAGATGGCGAAAATGGAAGCCCAAGCAAAGGAGTTAGGTGAAAGCACTGTCTTTAGTGCGTCACAAGCTGCTGAAGCACAAGCCTTTTTGGCTATGGCAGGATGGGAAGTTGCTGACATTTATGACGCTATGCCAGGCTTGCTTAACCTTGCGGCAGCGGGGCAGATGGAACTTGGCCGGACTGCTGATATTACGTCAAACATCATGCAGGCGTTCGCGATCAATGCGAATGAAGCTGGCAGAGTATCGGATGTACTTGCCGAGGCAGCGTCCAACTCAAATACTGACATCGAAATGCTAGGGGAAGCGATGGAATATGCAGCCCCAACCGCAAATGTTTTTGGTTGGTCAGTAGAAGAAACAACAGCAGCCCTAATGAGCTTTGGTGATGCGGGTATCCAAGGCGGTAAAGCTGGGCAAGCTTGGTCGACATCGTTGCAGCGTTTGTCTAAACCAACCAGACAAATGCGCGACTTAATGGAAGAATTAAATATACAGATGTTTGATTCTGAAGGTGTCATGAAACCTCTGCCAGATCTAGTCGGCGAGATCGAAAAAGCGACTAAGGGTATGACAGACGAGCAGCAAGCGAATGTTATCACTACGCTGTTTGGTAACCAAGCCTTTAAACATTGGGCGATACTACTCGAAGAGGGTTCTGAGGAGTTGGCCAACACAACTGAGCAGCTAGAAAACTCAGAAGGCGCTGCACAAAATATGGCAGATACCATGTTGGACAATGCATATGGTTCCTTTGTCGAATTGAAGTCTGCTGCCGAGGGATTGGCAATCCAATTTTCCGAACACATGATACCACATTTCATTACCTTAACTGATAAGGCAACCGAACTTGTGCGTTGGTTTGGTAGCCTTGATAAAGACACACAAAAATACATCCTCACCGCTGCTGGTATTGCTGCTGTATTAGGTCCGGCTGCAATCGTTCTTTCAACGACATTAAGATCAGTATCCTATCTTTCCGGCGGATTAGCTAAAGCAGTTGGGGCGTTTGGCAGATACACAACAGGTGCAAAAGTAGCTCAATCCCAAACGACGAAATTTGGTGCATCCGCACAGCTTGCAGGTACTCAAGTCGTTGCTGGTACAAAAAATGTTGGTCGTTTTGGTGGAGCGCTTGGCAAAATCGGTGGTATTGCATCTCTAGCTGGTCTTGGCATGCTCGCGTTTGGTGATGACAGCCAACAGGGGCTAGGAACAGCATTATTATTTGCCCCTGAAATTGGTAAGCTTGGCAAAGGCATCTTTGATCTTGGTTCTAAAGCTGTAAAAGGCGGTGGCAAGCTAATAGGATTTGGCAAAAACGCATCAACGGCTAGTAAAGGTATCGGCACTCTCGCAAGGGGAGTAGGTACGTTTGGTAGTCGAGCTGCAGCACTTGGAGGGCCAATCGGTATTGGCGTTGCCGCGATCACGGGACTAGGCATAGCGGGCTATGAGGTTTACGAGCATTATAAAGATAAGGTGATGCCGACCTTTGATTCTTTCGGAGATATTGTCATGGACAATGGCGAAAAGATCAGCGAGTCTACTGCCAAACAGTTAGACGCCTTTAAAGCGTTGTCTGATGAAGCTATGATTGAAATCAATAAGCTTTCCTGGGGATCTCAAGAAGTCACCGATGAAATGGCATCTAACCTAACAGGTAAGTTTTCCGAAATGGGAACGATGATTAAAGACGAATTGAACAAAAACTACACCAAGTCCCAAGAAGATTTGGAGAAGTTTTTAGGTCAATCCGAAGTCATTACAGCCGAACATCAAGCTGAAATCCAAAAACGGTATGAAGATCATTACAATGCGCGAGTTTCCCACACGGAAGAAATGGAAGGGCGCATAAATGATATAGTTCAAACCGCTGCTGACGAAAATCGCTCTATAACTGATGCGGAACGGGCTGAGATCAACCGAATTAAAGATTCCATGATGGAAGCGAATGTTAGAGCTGTCGCGCAAGGAAGCGAAGAACAGCAAGCGATTATGACCCATTTGAAACACTTATCTAGTGAAATAAATGCAGAACAAGCTGCAGACACAGTTAAGAAATCTTTAGAAGCAAAGGAAGGAGCTATAAAAGCTGCTGATGAAAGAGCAACAGAAGTAATCAATTGGGCAAATAAGCAAGTTGAGGAAACCGGTTTGTTATCTCGCGAGGAAGCTGATCAAATTATTGCAGAAGCAAAGCGAAGAAGAGATGAAGAGATTACTGCTGCAGAAGATGCACATATAGGAGTTGTAAGAGAAGCGCAGAAACAAGCAAAAGGACATATAGATCAGGTCAACTGGGAAACAGGCGAAGTACTGTCTACTTGGGACAATTTTGTAAATGATCTAAGAGATTTTGTCAATTACGTTACTGGCAATATTAACAAAGTATTAGACTTTTTCGGAATCCCGAAAATCCCAAAATGGGAAGGCTCAAAATCTCCATCTAAAACAAAAAGTACAGAGCGAATGCCAGACTTAGGGCCGACACCATATGCAACAGGTACAAGCCCAATTGGACATCCAGAAGATGGCTGGGCGACTATCTCGGAAAAAGGACCAGAACTTGTCCATGATCCGAAAGTGGGAACGTTCGTTTCCAATAACAACGGTCCTGAACAAGTATTCTTACACAAGGGATCATCCGTCTTGCCTGCCCATCACACAAAGTCATTACTCAACCGCTACGGATTTGGTAACAAATCGGGCTTTATGCTTCCAGCCTATGAAACGGGAGTGGGTGAGGACGATCTGAGCTGGTGGGACTCATTGTTACAAGGGCCAAAGGCGTTATTTGATAAAGTCGTTGGCGCTTTCCAGCCGGACTGGATCAGCAATAAAAAAGGTATGTACATGGACATTGCAAAAGGTACCTTTGACAAAGTTAAAGAGGGAGCTATCAAATTTTTCACAGATTTGATTCCTACTTTCGATTTTGGAGGGGGAGGTTTTCCGAACTTTCCGAAGCCGCCATTTGTGATGACATCTGGTTTTGGCCCACGTAAAAGCCCTGGGGGAATCGGTAGCTCAAACCATAAAGGTATCGACTTTGCTGCACCAATTGGCACAAGCATACCGTCGCAATCCACAGGACGGGTTAGCTTTGCAGGCTGGCTAGGTGGATACGGTAACTTGGTTAAAATCAGCACTGGTATTTATGATTTACTCTACGGACACAACAGCAAAAACACTGTCAAACGCGGACAAAATGTATCGGTCGGGCAAACGATTGGGCTTGTCGGTAGTACGGGAAATAGTACTGGTCCACACGTACACTTTGAAGTACGTAAAAATGGCACGGCCGTCAACCCTAAAACGGTAGCTGGAGAGCTGAGCGGTGGCATTGGCGGTGTTAGTGTCGGCGGTAATGTAACAAAGTGGATTGCAGCAGCCATGAAAATTGCGGGGGTATCTGGTAAGGATTGGCTTAATGGATTATCTCTGATTGCGCAAAAAGAATCAGGGGGCAATCCGCGAGCTATCAACAAGTGGGATATAAACGCAAGACGAGGTATCCCGTCTAAAGGTCTGATGCAAACCATCGGGCCGACATTTAATGCATTTAAGCTGCCTGGTATGGGTGACATTTATAATCCTGTTCATAACGCAGTAGCGTCGATCCGCTATATTCAAACTCGTTACGGCGGCATCAACAATGTACCAGGCATAAAGTCTATGAGGGCAGGAGGAAGATACGTTGGTTATGCTGATGGCGGTGTTAGTAGAAATCGACAACTAGCCTGGTTGTCTGAAAGGAACCATGAAGAGTATGTTATTCCTTCTCAAGCTAACGAGCAATCGTTGTCATTGTTCGCCGAACTAGGCGAGAAACTTGGCGTATTTAATACTGTCCCGTCTGTGGATAGCGTAGAACCTGGCGATACTCGAACATATAGTGGTGGATTAAGTCTTAACTTTGATGCAATAACTAATCGTCTCGACTCGCTTATGCAAAATTTAAAAGATGTGGAAGTGTCACCAGTCATTAATTTAGTAGTCAAACTAGGTGAAGAAACAATCTATAAAAATATTGATCGTAAATTAGGCTCTCGATCTTACGTTGATGCTGTGTGGGAGGTGTGATATGCCAGCGATTTTAATTGAAAATATTGAGACTGGCCAAGTCTATGATTGCGAAGAACTTGGCTATTTGACGCGTAAATTTTTACCCCAATCGTTGCAACAAAGGCAAGTTAGGCAAGAAGCTGTGGGCAGCTCAAACGGGCATATTTACTTCCCACAGGCAACGAGCTATGGCGGCAGGATCATTGATTGGGATGTAATTGTCAAGGGCGAAAGCTATATGCACTATTTACTTAAACGCACAGAGTTTTTAGCCCTTATCTGTGGAAAGCAAGAGTTTTATGCATCGACAAAGGATGAACCCAACAAGCTGTGGAAAGTAACGGCTCCTAACGCCATTCAACTACCACACATAGTCAGCTATGCAGGAGAAGCGCAGATTCAATTGGAATCGTCTTCTCCTTTTGCGTATTCGCGGGGAACCCTAGATGATCGATTTGACTTTAGCGGAATTTGGCAATTTGGAATGAACATTCCCGCTATACCTGATCAAATTAAGTACCGTCATAGTATAAGGCGTTTCACCATATGGAATTTAGGTCATTCCGAGATAAATCCCAAGCGTATCAATGAAAATTTGAAAATCATCTACGAAGGCTCGTCCAATAATTTAATGATAAGGAATGCCACCACGAATACTGCATGGCAATATTACGGCAGCACATCCGCTAAAGACATCATCATCTTAGAGGATGTGTTTTCTTTTAAAAACAGTCAGCCGATTTTTCCGGAAACGAATATGGAAGTGATTACCCTAGCTCCTGGGCCGAACGAAATAATTTTGTCAGGAACAAGCGGTGCATTTGAGATCGGTTTCGACTTTCAATTTTTATTTATCTAGTGAACTAGCAAGGAGGGAAGCAAGTGAATGATTATAATGCGCAGATTAATAGTGAAATTTACAAGCGGTTAATTGAAATTAGTGACTTAAAAAACTTAGCAGCAACAGCGAAATACCGCTCATTACGTGCTGAAGAATTGGCTCGCATCTCGGAAATGGAGTCTAAAATAACAAGGAAGCAAGTTAAGGCAGCACTCGAAGCAGGCGACCAACTAGAAGAAGTGAAAATGCTTCGCGTCGATCCTGAAACGGGAGAAAAATTTGATACGGCTGCCGATATGGTTGCCGCATACCAGCGACGAACGAAAGAGAAAATTGACAAGATGCAGGCACAAATATTGCGAGAAGTGCATGTCGATGATTACGGTGCTGTACCGGATGGCGTCACGGACTCCACCGAAGCGTTTAAAAAGGCGCTCGGTGACGGAAACGTCAAGGTGCATATGTCGGCTGGTGTGTATCGGGCAAGAATTAAAGCGCCTAGCGACTCAATTTTGGTTGGGCAGGGAATTGACGTCACATATGTTAAATTGCCGGATGATGCCCCTGTTGATTCTTATGTTGTTACCAATGCCGACCATGTAAGCGGTGAGTCTCAAAACATACACTTGTACGACTTTACCGCCGATTGGAATGCGTCGCGCTATCCAGAAGAAGGGCGCCCGTCAGCGGCTGGGGGATACAAGTCGTCTGGAGTCGTGTTTGCCGGAGCAAAATTTTCATCGGCCACACGAGTAAAAGCTAAAGACTGCCTATTGCATTGTTTTGACATAACGGCGGGAAATGCCGAACAAGTGTATTTTTATGACGGCGATAAGGTGATGGATGTTAACCCGCTGTCCAAAAACCCGTCCGAATACATCATGCTTACGGACTGTATTGCAGATGGTCACGGGGATGACGGCTTTACGACGCACCATAGTAATTACCTTTTTATTGAGGGCTGCTTTTCAACTGGCGCGACCAACTATTTGGACATCGGCCACAAAAACAGCAACGGTTTCGAAATGGATGACGGCTCGCGCTTTGTCTTTGTTAGTCGGTGCGTGTCTAAGGAAAATACGCGCGGCTATGAGGTAAAAGGACATGATTATTCTCTAGCAGGTGCAAACATCCATTTTACCGACTGTATCGACATCGGCTCAGTCATTGGCTTTAACTTCCGTCACATGGGGCATTACGGCAGTGAGGGGCAAGAGCCATCCTTATCCGCAAAGGATATTAGTGTCTCAAATTGCGTATCCCTATTCCCGCAAAAAAGATCGTGGGGCGGAGATACAGACCCGCGCGCGCTGTTTGTGTCATCGTATATGGGTGTCAATATCCAGGGGTTTGAAGCAATCGGCGACGAGAATTTTGACGGTGAATTTGTCATCGAGTTCGCACGCGAAAGCGGTCAATACAACCTAAGTAACGTCATTATTCGTGGGTTTACTAAAGCTACCTACGATCTAATGGTGCGTGGCGGCGGTCGTCGAGTGGATAGCGTCAACGTGTCAAACTTTATTGCGCGAGACAGCGCGAAAAATGGTATCTATGTGGGTGGCTCTGGTTTAGAAAACGCCCATCTTGTTAATATCCAGCTACACGGCCGTGATGTAGCAGGCTCTGTTGGCATTACACTAGCAAACAACCAAACGTCTGTGTTGCTTGCATACGCTGATCGTTACGAGAAAGCGGGTAGTATTGCGGGCGAATTAATCGATAATTTCCCAAACCTAATGAGGCAGAATACCAAGATTTCTTCGGGCGCTGGTATTCCGCGCGGCTCCAATACATCGTTGATCTCGACTTCCGGTGGCGCAACCACAACAGAGGACGGCTTCAATAATGTCGGTATAGGCTCAAGCGGCGGTCCGCACATATCTGGTAGCAACTCGTTTGTGCTGGGTACTTCGCAAGGCTCGCGAGCCGAAGGTGACCGTACAGGGGTAATCGGCTCACAAAACTCGCGTGCTCAAGGTACAGCTTCGTTAGTGTTTGCATCCGGTTCAGTCCTAAATAACGAAAACTATTGTATTTCTATGGGAGCCGGAAACGGCGACCCGTCCACACGTAACGCAAAAATTAAAATGTACACGGCTCAAGGTAACTTGAGGTATACGGGTACAAGTGAGGGCGGCAGCACGTTTAGTGACTATGCGGAGTATTTCGAGAGCCATGACGGGAAGAAGATTGAGACAGGTTACTTAGTGTCATTAGTCGGCAACAAGATAAAAAAGGCTGACAAGGGCGAGGAAATTATAGGGGCTATATCTGAGACAGCCGGGACTGTGCTAGGTTCGGCTGCTTTTGCGTGGCAAGACCGTTACTTGAAAAATGAGTTCGGGGGCTATATCTACGAAAAGAAAGTCCTAAAAGAATATGACTTAGATGAGGAAGGAAACCAACTCGATACGTACAAAGAAGTTTTAGTTGACATGCCGAAAGAAAATCCAGAATATGACGCGAGTCGGGACTACAAGCCGCGTGCCGAACGTGATGAATGGCACGTTGTCGGTATCACAGGGCAAGTCCATGTCCGCATAGATGAAACGGTCGAAGAAGGCGATAAAATCAGCGCAATTGGCGGCATTGCGACTAAAGACGAAAACGGCCAATTTATTGTGATGAACATTACGACACCTTACGATTCTGACAAGGGTTACGGTGTTGCGGTTGTTTTCATCCGTTAAAGGGGGGATTAATTGACATGCAGATGAAACAGTTTGACAGCCGCCATGATGTACGATTAGTCATTCCAAACGAATATCGGCTGTGGGAAGAGGCAGAAGTCCATTTTTTGATGGAGGATGCCTCTAAAAATTTGCTAGTGAATGACAAAGCCGATTATGTGAATAAAGAAACGGGCGAAGTGGTCTATCGTTTGAGGGAAGTAGACACGATGAAGCCCGGCTGCCACAAAGCCGTTTTCCGCATTGATTACGGCGATGGCACAACGATGAGCTTCCCACAGCGGGGCTACATCGCGGTAAAGGTAGAGCGCACCATCCATAACGGACGCGACACACAGATTGTCGAAGAAATCGCGCTTAAAGTTTCGCTGATTGACCAGAAATTTGCTGATCTTGCAGAAGAAGTAGACGAATGGAGAGAAAACGTCGCGGATGATGTAAAAGAAAAGGTCTATGACAATTTAGATATAGACCGTCTCAGTAATAAAGAAGTCATCGATGCACGCGGCGGTAAAAAAGATTTAAACGAGCGCATAACGGATATTGACGAAGAAATCATTTCCCATATCGCGGACAAAAAGAATCCTCACGGGGTTAAAAGCGAGGATGTCAACGTTATTGGACGTTTGTCAGTTGATGCCCCCTCTACAGCCTACCCAGTAGGCGTCTCGGTTTTTGACATCAGTGGGAGCGGATGGCCGTCTACACACGGCACTGTGATGACGGTCAAAATCAATGAAAACCGTATTTCTCAGTATTATTTTGATAGAGCGGATACAGTTGCAAACACGGGTATTTTGTTCCGGTCGTCTCATACAGCAAATGGCTGGGGCGAATTTTACCGAATTGAAACAACGGCCGGTGCACAAGCGAAAGTTGACGCTCATGCAAACAACAAAAATAATCCCCATGGGACAACGAAGGCTCACGTTGGTCTGAGTAACGTCCCAAACTGGAGTGGAGCAACTCAAGCCGAAGCGCGAGCAGGGACAAATGACTCTAAGATCATGACACCGCTACGGACAAAAGAATCAATCGATACTTTTGCCAGCCAAGCGACAATTATCCCTGCATTATCTGCCAATACAACAGGTATTGATTACCCCTTGGGGCTGACCACGTTCATGCATTCGAACCTTGGTTATCCTACAAATCACGGTACAATACTTAACATTAAAGTGTCTAACTTACGGTTTACCCAATGGTATTTCCCTCATTCTATAAGACATGAGGAAATCGGAGCTTACTTCCGGCATTTTTACGACGGGGATGGCTGGACTGACTGGCAGAAAGTAGCAACATACGCAGAGGTAATCGATCTAATTGATGAGCACGCCGCGAGAACGGACAACCCGCACAAGGTGACATCACAGCAAGTAAATATCATATCTCCTCGAAGAGCAGATATACCTGGTTCAGATTATCCAACAGGAGTTACTCTATTTTCCCAAACTAACGGACTTAGTAATGGGTATCCTGAAAATCTTGCTGTTATAGTGACTGACAAGGTAGAAAACTATAGGATGGTCCAGACATGCTATAGAGCTAATGGTGATTCTATAAATGCAATGTGGTTACGCAAGTGGAGACCCGATCTACCCGATACGGGTTGGAGCGATTGGGAGCAAATAGAAACCGCTTCTGGTGCTCAGGCAAAGGTAGACGCGCACGCCAGCGACAAAAGCAATCCCCACGGCGTCACCAAAGCACAAGTAGGACTATCTAATGTAGATAACGCCAAACAAGCTACAAAAGCTGAGTTTGATGCTTTTGTCGCGCTAAGGAACAATCCGCATAACGTCACTAAAAGCCAGGTCGGTTTGGGTAACGTGCAAAATTATCCTGTTGCAAGTCAGGCTCAAGCCGAAGCTGGCACACATACGGGTAGCTTTATGACGCCACAAAGGACGAAGCAGGCTTTTAGTGCGTTTGCAAATGAGCCGCTTAACTGGATTCGCGCTAGTTTGCAATCGACCTGGAGCCATTCGGGGAGTTGGCCCGTTCGGTATGCCAAGGATTCGACGGGGACTGTCTATATTGAAGGTTCAATGAATGGCGGCGCAATCGGTGGCGACCCTGCAATTGTCCAGTTTACGTTGCCGCCTGGATATAGGCCCGGACAAACGTCTTATTTTTGGCTGGTAGGCAGTTCATCAGGTACCACTGGCGCGCAAGGCTTGCGTTGCTACCTGGGAGCAAACGGAAACTTTATCATCCAAGACATGACTTGGCCTGGTGCCACGCAATTCGTTGCCGTCAATATCGTGTTTAAGGCTGGTAATTAAGGAGGGGTACAATGAGGCAGTTTTATAGGATAGATAATGATGGCTATTATATCGAGCCAATCGTTTTGGATGCGGTCGAAAAACCAAAGGGCGATGTATACACTGACCCAGAGACAAATCTTAGTTATGAGTTGCCGCCTAATACGGTTATTGATTCATTTCCAGATGGTCTGTTTCGTCCTCGCTTTTTAGACGGAAAATGGTCGGAGGGCGCAACGGAAGAAGAAATAGAAGAGTGGATGCGGCCGCCAGAACGCCCAGCGACGGAAGTGGAACTCATTGCCCAGCAAGTCACAGACCAAGAACTAAGTGATATGGAGCAATGGCAATCCATAACCGATCAGGAAATCCGGCTGACAGCATTGGAGGGGGTAAAGCATGAGTGAGGAAGTTATTAGAAGCCCGCGCTTTGAAGACCTAAAAAGAAGATATGAAAAAAACTGGTGCAGAAAAGATCAGTTAAGGCGCTTTGTAGAATTAGAGGCGCTAACACCCGAAGAATATGAGCTTATAACTGGAGAACCCTTTGAGCTCGAGTTAGTAGAATGAATTAATAGAAGGATTTCCCCCTTTTTTGTCGTATAATGGAATGATGAAAGAGGGGGAGATAAAATGAAAGACGAATACCGTAATGATCAATTGATTAAATGGGAAAAAATGCTGAAGGATCTCTTCAAAGGTGATATTCCATTAAAAAGGGAGTGGCATGAACCTATAGAGATTATAAGAGTATTGAATTTTATAGGTAAAAATGTCGCTGACAACCACACATTCATGCCTCGGAGTGGGGGTGTCGATATAGAAGGTTGTTCTTTATCAAATGAAAAAGATTGTATTGAGATCAATTTTGGATACAATACAGTGGTTAAACCGAAAAGGTTAACATTCCAATACTTCGAGAACGCAGATACTGAATGGGCATATTTTTATTTAGAGCTTAACGATCTTAAAAAGTCAGAGCCTTATGAAGACAGCGAAAGTATCATGGAGGAAGTTGTTGAAGTAGAACCAGGAGAATACTTAGATAGAGGAATGTGGGACTATTATCGAGATGAATTACCAGACGACGCAAGAATAGTAGTTCGATATACTTCAGGAAACATGGTTACTTTTTCAAAGGGTTCATTATATAACATGAATAGTGGAACCTATGATGCCCGACATAGTAAAATGGGTCGAGATAAATTCAAAAAATATATAGAAGAAGTAGTACATCGTATTAATGAAGAAGGTGTTAAAGGAGGAAAATAAATTGTGATGATAAAATTACCAATCCTCCACCCCATGAAGGGTGATATTCAACCGATCATAGATTTCGATGAAGAAAACTTTACTATTAGAGAGGTAGGCGCAGGAGAGCGTTCTATCTCTTTTTCTTTGCTTAAAACAGTTCGTAATGTACACGTATTCGATGCCCTGACTCACAAACAAAAAGTCGAGGTGGATGGCAATAAGTATGTGATAGATACGATAGACAAATCAGGGGACAGCGTTATACGTAAGTCGATAACTGCCCAGCATGAGATTGTTGACCGGATGCGCAGCGAGTTTTATAAAGGTTCTCATACGCAAACTCTATCGATTCAGAGATGTATGGAGATATGTTTTGCTGGTACTGGCATGACGTATGAAATACGTGGTTCTTTTGACAATAAGGAGTTTGAAAACTTTGGTCAGAATAATCAATGGGAACTCTTCAAACAATGCCTTGGCCGCTTTGATGCTGAGTATGATGTCACGGGTATACACGTTATCATCGCCCCTGTGGGAAGCTTAGGAGTCAATCAAGTACAGACGCAGTTTAGACATGACCACAACACCATTACCATCGAAGAACACATTGATGCATCTGAACTAGCGACGTATGGCGAAGCTTATGCGAACTGGAATGATGAAAAGGAAAAGTATGATTTACATGTGACATACGTTTCTCCTAATGCTGAAAATTATGTTGATGAAAATGGGAAGGTCAAATACTACCATAAAGTGATTTATGATGATCGGTTTGAGCATGCTGATGCCCTGAAACAAAAACTGATCAGCGAAATGAAAGACGTGCCAGATTACTCAATTACAATTACGCTTGCTGAGTTACGAAAAAATGGTGTGCTGCTGCATCCATATAATTTGTTCGACTATGTATGGGTGATATACGAGCCTTTCAACATGGTGATCCAGGCGCGTATTACGGCACAGACTCGCTATCCCTTCGCTGTGGGCAGGAGTCCCGAAATCGAAATTGGTAATTTTCGCAGGGACATATCGAAGCAAATGGCGCAGGCTAACAAGGCATCAAAAAAGATCGAAAGCGTGGCTGGTCAAACGACAAGGGCGCTATCCACAGCGGTGAAGGCAGATAATAATGCAAGGCAGGCGATTGAACTTGTTAATGGTGCTGATGGACAGTTGCAGTTGCATATCCAAAATACGCAATTACACCTTCGGCCTGGGGAGCGCGAAAAATGGGATGGCAAGCCTGACTATGGCGATGTTGAACAAGACGCTGCTTGGGCGTTGAATGAGGCCCGCAAGTATACCGACCAGCGAGTCGGGGAGGTGATGTCTATTGTAGATGCCCTGATTCAAAAAGTTGAGGATATTGACCGAAGGCTAAAAGCATTAGAAGGAAACCAAGGAACCGTATAGGTTCTTTTTTATTTCAAATGAAAAGGTTGTGTAGACGTGGAACAAATATCTTTCTTTTTAAACTTTCAAAACTTAGAGGTAGCAAAGCTGTATTTGTTCGGCCCTGTTAAGTTTTTAGATTTGTTGATTGTATTAATGGTAATCGACATTATCACTGGTGTTATGAAAGCAGTTAAGCTAAAAGACTTGCGCAGTCGGTCAGCCCTTTTTGGTTATGCGCGGAAGATCGCCATATTTGGCATTATAATTGTCGCGAATATCGTGGACAGAATACTAGACCTAAACGGCATGGTTGCAACGACAACTGTGCTTTTTTACATGGCAAATGAAGCGCTGTCTATTGTAGAAAACGCAAGCAGAATTGGGCTGAAAGTTCCGCCAGTTATCATGGAAAAACTACGCGGCTTTGACGAACACGGCCCTGAGAATAAAAAGGAGAGTGAATAAGAATGGCTAAAAAACCAACTATTAAAAATGCAGGATTAACTTTTCGTGAGAGTCTAACTCCACTAGCAAAATCTAAAGTTAAAAAGATTGTGCAGCATCATATGGCGCACCAAACTTGGGATATTCATGATGTCCATAAATTTCACCGTAACTCAAACGGCTGGTCAGGTATCGGCTATAACTATTGGATTGCTTTCGACGGTACTATTTACCAAGGTCGCGGCTTTAATGTAGGTGCACATGTGTTGAACCATAACCACTATACACTTGGTGTAGGATATCAAGGTGATTTTACTAAGCAAAATATGACCGATGCCCAACTACAAGCAGGAGCTGCACTTAATGCTTGGTTAGTGTCAGAATGCAACTTAAAAGCATCAGATATCATTGGCCATAAAGATTTGGCATCAACAGCTTGCCCAGGCAAAAACTTCCGCATGACTGAGCTTAGGAATTTGGTGTCCGGCGGTAAAGTTTCTGAGCCGAAACCTACAAACCCTACTGGTGATGCGTTTATCCGCCAAGTCCAAGAATGGTGCTGCAACTACGGTTACAAAGTTGTGGTAGACGGATTAAAAGGACCTAAAACTCACCAAGCTTTGGTAAAAGTCTATCAAAACGAGCTAAACAAGCAGTTCGGTGCAGGCCTTGCTGTGGATGGCATCCCAGGCCCTAAAACTTATGCGGCTGCTCGTAATGTCCGCAAAGGTGCAAAAGGTAATTTAACCCGTGTTCTGCAAGCTCTGTTATATCTAGCCGGATTTAACCCAGGGCCATTTGATGGTCATTTTGGCGGAGGGACTGAAGCGGCTGTTCGCGACTTCCAGAGAGCTAAAAAACTTACTATTGACGGTATTGCCGGAAAGGCTACATGGAAGGCTTTGCTGTAATAAAAATAAGCCCCGCGCTAAGATAGGCGGGGTTGCTATTTGTACGTTTGATAATTTGAAATAACATTTTTGATTTCTTGAACTAATCTATTGTATTTTGAAGCTGTTATATCCAAATCTTCTACATCAGCGCCTTCAATATAGTAATATGTTTGAAGATCTGAATCGATTGAGTAAACTATTTCAGTGACTGACTTAGGGTAATAATGTAAGTGTTGAAATAAGACTGGTCTTACAGTATTTTCATAAGTTCTATTGTCAAAATCCAGGGTTTGTTTTGGACCACCAATTTCAATTGTAAGAACTTTAGTACCTGCAATATCTAAAAAAGCATTACAAGCTTCAAGCGTTTTTAATTTGTTTTCTTTCTTTTGTTGCTCAATAAGTAATTTTTTTTGATTTTGCCCGGAAATGTATGCGCCTATAAATGCCCCGCCTAAAGCTGATATTACTGGAATAACCATTTGCAATATCTCCATATATTACACCTGCCTTTTTCTTCAATTATAAAGAAGGGATTTCCTCCTGACTATTGAAAAGCTTAACTAATCAGGAGGTTTTAACATGAACAGAAACACTTCCGCATACTCACTTTTATTTGCTATCCACAGCTACCTTGCAGCCAAACACTACGTACCAACCCACATTAGCGACTCTTACCGTCATACGATTAATCATATCTTGCCTTTTTACGCCAACAGCCCAAGTCTATCCGATCAACTGCAAAAAAGCATACCCGTGCGTAACCGAGTATGCCATTTTAAGCCAGTGACAAGTCAGGATTTAATTTTATTAAAATCGATATGTGCCAGCCTTCATATTAGCCAATCAACAAAAGTAGGTATACGGAGATAACCTTTGCTTGTTTTATGTCTGTACCTAATTTTGCATGGGAATGGCGTCTCTAGGTGTACAAAGTTCTTGCTTTCGTTAACAGTCTGTAATTTAGTCAGCTTGTAAAATTCCCTGCGTGACTTGATAGGCATATGCTCCATGACTCCCCATGACTCGCCCTCAAAACTTTCTAGCAGCAAGCCGAATTCGTTTTTTCTATACCCTGTAATCAGGCCTTCTGTGAACTGATAATTAATGACTTTGAGCCAATCCCCTGATCGTTTATTTATTTTGTAGGTAGATGCCGGATTTTTTATCACAATTCCTTCTAATTCTCTATTTTTAACAGCGTCAAAGTAAGAGTCGGCTTGTCCTTCTAGCCATTTAATCTCAAACATATGGGGATGCGGATGTAAGGCATTGGATAGGATTTCTTTGCGTTGTATGAGGGGCAGGGCAGTAGTCCAGGTATGTTTGTGCTTCATTATGTCAAAAACCACAAACTGCACGGGTATTATGGGAGTTGTTTTGGAAGAGCGAAAGCGAGACATGACTAGTTCAAAGTCAGGCTTGCCTTCCTCGTTTAGTACAATCAGTTCGCCATCTAAAATGGTACCGTCGGCAATATCATTGTTGCACAGTTCGGGAAATCGGTTTGTAACCTCAGTTTTATGTCTGGTATACAGCCGTGTTAAGCCGTCATGTTTGGACAAGATCAGACGTATGCCATCGAATTTTAGCTCAGTCAGCCAATTGTTTTCCGACGGCGTGTCAATTCGGTTTAAAAGCATAGGGGAAACAAAGATAGTTATCACCTCTAATCTAATTTTATTATGAGTAGAGGTGATTATGCTTTAGGGGATTGCTGGAATTAAATGCGCTGCACATCATAGATGACCCGCATATCTATCCATTCACGTATGCTGTCATTGTCTGGGCCATGCTCAATCCTAACCCTCTTGTTTTCGTGATCTATTTTATATATGTAACACACTTGGTCAATGTAATAGCCCTCTTTCCAGTAGCGGACGTTGACGGGTAGGGCATGCTTTAAGGCATCCATCACAACAATACCGATTTCTTGCCACTGATCTTGATCTAACTCACCATGTAAATCGACCTTATCTTCACCCTGCTGCATTTCAATCCATGCTTGTTTATGTTCCGGTAACATCATCCGACTTCCTTCCCACAGAAGGTTACCACGCCAAATTTCTTTTTTAACATCGTCCATGCTCTTCACAACAAACACCCTTTCGTAAGAACGTTTGTTTGTATTATATGTGAATGTACGTTCTGTATTCTAGTGGTAATTTCGACCAATAAAAAAAGGCGTATGCTTATTAGGCATAGCCTTAAAGTTGCTGGCGCCGCTCGGCAATCAATTGCTCCAGCTCGTCCAAATCCTCAGCCGTGGCGCGATTGCGGATAAAGCTTCTGGCACTTGAGCGAGCGCTAAGATAACGGGCGCGGTCTTTGTTTTGCTCTTGCCAGCGCTTATTACGCTCGGTTTGAGAAAGCGGCTTGTGTGGCTTGTCATGCTTGTCCACGTTTAAACACTCCTAGCTGATCTAAAATAAATAGCGTTACTCCAAGGGTGACAGCAATATCCAAGACAGGCTGTTTAAAAATAAACGATGCCCAAACCAGGATAAGCAGCAAGATATAGAGAGTTTTCTTTTTCATGTGTTTTGCTGTATTATAGAGCTAAGGGAGGGGCATAGCCCCAAACCCTCATTTGTTATCGTCTGAGTCCTTTTTCTTCAAAGCAATCACGATGGCAACCGTTGAGGCTAAGGAGAAAAGGATTCGGGCGATTTGCTCTATCGTATCCAGCATTTGTTCACCTCCTTGTTTTGATCTACTTATATTGTACTATTGATAGTACGGAAAGTCAAGAATTTTTTAAAAATAAATGGAAAAAGAGCCGTTGAGGCTCTAATTTCTCAATCATTAAGTTCTATCAATTCTGTATAAGTACCATCTAATGATTCAAATGTATCTGTAGCTGTATCATCTTTGTACATTCCAGATAAATAAAGCTCTACATCTTGAATAGGATCTGAGTTTGCAGGAAGTACATAGAGAAAAAGTCCTTCAGTAGTTACACCTTTATAAACGTCTTTATCTGGATTCCATTGAGGGAAATAAAGGTCATCATTCGTACTTAATTGATCTTTGTTAGAAGTAAGTACATCAAAAATGCCTCCTAGATCAACATCAAAATCATTTGAGTTGGTAATATTGATTGATATTTGCAGTAAATCGAAATGGCCAGGATCTTCAACGACCACGCGACTATTGAAATAGTCTTCCCATCTACTGCTTATTTCACTATCAGATTGGACTTCTAAATGTTTAACATCATTTACTTTGTAAACTACTCCATTAAATTCAAATTCGTGACCAGTAATATTTTGAGATTTAAGCGTTACGCGATCGCCATATTCATCAATGATCACATCATTCACTTCTTCTAATTTTTCTTTAATATCAGCTTCATCTTCGTTACTTTCTTCTTCCTCATTATTTTGCTTTTCCATCCATTCTGCCTGAGAAAGGCTATCCTCGTCTTCTTCAGATTCATCTTCCGTAATTTTGGTTTCTGCTTCGACATCTTGTGTTTCTTCAATTGGTTCTTCTGGTTCTTCAGTAGCAGTAGAATTACAAGCAGATAATAAAATAAGGCCAATCAAACTAAAAAGCGCAATACTCTTTTTCATTGGAACCTCCTATAGGTATATGTATAGTTAAATCTTACTATCTAAGTATAGAATGACTCAAGAAAAAGTTTCCATTTACAAGTTTTATGTAAAGAATAAGCATCTGTTTTATAGGAACGTATGTTTTGTATATGGGTAAAAAAATTATATTACTCTAACCACTCCAAAACTCCAAGCGGATTAAAAGTAATAGTATATTTTTTGTAATTAATGAAGTCGCCATATTTTTGTATGTAACTGTTAATTGCAGCATTAAGAAAAGGTTCCGTAACACCGATGAATTCAGCTAATTCAAAACGATTTCTTATGCCATTTTTGTGAGCTTGAATAATTTTGTCCAAAGGAACTAATTTATCGTAGGCCCACCTCCTTGCTATCATTTCCTGTTTGCGCTTTCTAATATCTTTTTGATCCAGAATATCACCCATGGATGTATAATAATGACCAACTTCTTCCGCTAAAACACAGCACTTTTCATAGGGGGATAACTTTTTATTTATCCAGATTACGCCATCAGAATATAAACCCTTATTTCGCATATCTCTTTCATAAACCTCGATGTTATTTCTATTGCACTCTGCCAATAAACTGTCGTACATGATTACTCTCCTTTATTTTTTCGTGCTTCACGCCTCATGGCAACAAAGCGCTTGAATTCTTCAATTTCTTCCAACTCCTCTTTTGTCCATTCATCACCATCATGATGAGCGGCAATTGTTTCAACCTGGTCTACAATATATGGAATTTCGCTTCTTCCAAGTAGGTAGTCCACTGATACATTAAAAAAGTCAGCTATGGATTGTACCCTGTCAATCGACGGTTTTTGTGTTTTTAATTTGTAAAGCACATTAGGACTCAATCCTAATTTTCTTTCTAATTCAGCTATCGACATCCCACGGTCTTCGCATAACTTTTTCACTTTCATAAATAAACACATGTTGATCACCTTAAACAGCAAGAACACATCTATCCAAAAAGTTTAAAAATGTAGTTGACTTCTTACCTAAAGGATAGTAAACTGTGTTCATAAGCTTCTTATTTAGCTTTTTGGACACTACAAAAAATGCCAAATTCACGTTCCCCAACGTTTAAAGGCTATTTATGATAGTCTGTTCAGCTATGGGTATATTCTAACCTATAGGTTAAACCGTGTCAATAAAAAGCTAAATAATTAGCTAATAATACAAAGGAGGTGTCATTGGTGGAAAAGGACTTCGGAAAAAAGGTTAAAATTTGGCTATTTTTGAACGAGATGCAGCAAAAGGATTTAGCCAAAATGTTAAACATATCCAACGCATATCTTTCTGACATCTTGCTTGGTAAAAGAAATGGAAAGAAAGTCAGAGAAAAAATAATTAAAATAATGAAAAAGTAGTTTGAGATGAAGATTTAAACGCATGATGCGCGAAAAAAGGAGGCGTTTAAAAAATGAACTTAAATAGACGGTTTAAGGTAAAGGACGAGAAGCCCTTAGCCAAATCTGAAATAAACTTACCTGTTTGGTTGAGCGAGGAACAAAAACAAGAAATTGCAGCTGCTATAAAAGAAGGCACTCCCATCTTAATAACGGGGAAGCAGGGGCCAACAGGCAAGACGTATTTAGCAAACCTATTAAAAGAACAAGGCGTCCTTGCTTTCGAGGAATGGGAGTGCGTAAAGGTTACTTTAAACGATTTGCTCGAATACGAGTCTGATTAACCGATCTTTCGGATACGTTAAATACCCAATTAAGTGCTGATGCATCTTTCACTTTGAACCCGCACTTTATCATCGCACCTTTAAATGCGCCGTTACCTATATAGAAGCCGCCACTGTCTTCAAACAAATGTTTCAAACCATAAGAGGTGCGACGGTCATTAAAGGTTTTGATGGGTTTGAGATTAGTCTCAATCCAATTAGTTAAATGTTTTTGTTCACCAGGAGTTAAATAATCGAAGGCATCTGGATGATTATGTAACTCTTCACCTGTTTCACTCATTATTAATACACCTCCCTTCATTCAATAGTTTAGCAGAAAGGGAGAATTAGGAGGTAAATAAAATGAAGCAACTGCAAATTCTCAATCAAGATGGAAAGCTATTAGTTGATAGTCGGGAAGTAGCTCAAATGACTGGAGTTAGGCATTCAGATCTTCTCGATAAAATCAAGGGGTACGTGCTTCACTTAACCAACGGAAAATTCCGTTCGTCAGATTTCTTCATCGAAAGCACCTATGCAGATGCGAAAGGAGAAGTTCGACCTTGCTTCTTGCTAACTCGCAAAGGCTGTGACATGGTTGCCAACAAAATGACTGGTGAAAAAGGTGTCTTATTTACAGCAGCCTACGTTACCCAATTTGAGGAAATGGAACGGAAATTAAAAGAATCACATCAACTTCCAACAACATACAAAGAAGCATTACTTCAACTGGTAAAACAAGTAGAACAGAATGAAAAGCTTCAAACAGAAAATCTTGTACTGGTTCAGCAAACGAAAGAGTTAAAACCGAAAGCTTCGTATTATGACATGGTGCTTCAAAATAAGTCGCTGCTAGCAGTCTCTAAGATTGCAAAGGATTACGGTATGAGCGCAATTGCTCTAAACAAAAAGCTTCACGAGTTGGGGGTCCAATATAAGCAGGGAGATATTTGGTTGCTCTATGCAAAATACCAGGATAAAGGCTATACACAAACTACCACTCATGTAATTGACGCTGAAAAATCGAGAGTCAGTACAAAGTGGACTCAAAAAGGTCGTCTATTTATATATGAGCTGCTTAAAAAAGAAAATATTTTGCCAATGATCGAAAAAGAAAGTCACGATCTAACTGGCACAGGAGCTTAAGGAGGTGATACCAAGTGTCAGCCGACAACAAAGCGTACTTTAGCATCGGCGGCGGGTTAGGAATCATGGTCATGTTGTTTGTTTGGTTATTTGTGGATTTACTATTTTAGCTGCCCACAGGGAGGGGATAAGCCATGATTAATGCGATTGAAGCGAGAAAGCTTGCAAATGAAGGGATTGAAAATACGCGTCTCAGAGTAGTAAGCAGGATTGATAAGGCAATTGAAAATGCTGCAAAACGTCACTTGAAAAACGTGATAATCACGTTGACTTCAAGAGGTCCCGATTCTTTACAAGTTACCAAAGCAAATTATATCTATGGTGCTCCAGTAGATAAAAAGTCTGTTGAAACCTACTTGGATTACTTAAAGATTGCAGGCTTTGTTGTTACAGAATTGTACAGTGATACAACCGAACCAAGGTTACTAATTAGTTGGGAGGAAGAGTAGATGGAACTAGGCGTAGCAGGGAGCATTGCCGTTAAATATATTTCCGGCGGTGACATCGGAAAAGCAATAAATAAGTGGTTGGAAATGAACCCAGATACCGAAGTCATTGACATCAAATTTGCTGCAAGTGCAAATGAAATGGATTGGACGACTGACGCACTAATCATTTATCGGAAGGAGGATTGAGTGAATGAAAAACGGGAAGAAGCCGACGCTGGCCCAGAAAGAGCTGATGAAGGAAGCTGGCAAGTCGCCTGATAAGTGGTTTGTAGTAAAGGCTTTGCCCGATAAATTGCACGTTGTTCATCGCCAAACAGGCAGACAAGCCATTGTGCTTGTATAAAAAAGCCACCTTGGCAGAGGCGGCTAATAACAAATCACATTTGAAATCAGTATACCACCATTAGGGAGGATTGCAAATGAACGCTTTACAGCAAGCTGAAATTGAAGAACTAGAAGGGCAGGAATTGAGCGAGGAACGTTTCAAGATTACGGATCAGGAGTCTCTAAACTGGGCTTTCCGAAAAATCGCTGCATTAAAAACTCAAATGGAAGAGACGGACGCAATTGCGGCAAAAGAGATTGAGCGCATCCATCTGTGGGCAGCAGAACAGCATAAGCCAGTAAAACAATCCATTGAATTTTTTGAAAGCTTAATTGCTCAGTATCACATGCAATTGCTTGAAGAAAATCCGAAGGCTAAAACGCTGAAAACTCCACACGGCAAATCAAAAAGTACTCGTAGAAAGCCAGCGCCTGTGGCAGTAAATAAAGACAAGCTGTTGGAGCATGTGAAAGAAGCTGGTATGTCTGACTATATAAAAGAAGAAATTCGCTGGGGCGATTTTAAAAAGACACTTAGTATTACTACTGCCGATGGACAACCTGTTGTTGTTGATGCTTGGGGACAACGCGTAGAAGGCGTAGAAATTGACCAGGGTGGAACCACATTCAAAGTAGAAGTGTGAGGTGATTGAATGAGCTTTGAAGTCAAAAGGGCACGACGTGAGAAACAAAAGCTGATCGCTGGATTGATGGGGCCATCAGGATCAGGCAAAACATTGAGTGCTTTATTAATAGCATATGGAATGATGCGAGAAGCCTATCCACAGCTGGGAGAACAAGAAGTGTGGGCAAAAGTGGGTCTAGCTGACACAGAACATAAAAGGTCTCTCTTGTACTTTGATTATCAAATTGATGATGAAACAAAGGTTGGTGAGTTTCTTCATATAAACTTCGAACCACCTTATACAACCGAGCGTTATCAAGAAGCGATTGTGGCATTAAAGCAAGCAGGTGCAGAGGTAATAGTCATTGATTCTTTATCACACAATTGGCAAGGAGAAGGCGGCATTGTTGAGCAGCATGGTTCTATGAGTGGAAACTCATTTCAAAATTGGGGCAAGCTTGCGCCCGAAACTACGAAGCTAGTAAGGATATTAACAAGAAACGATGTTCACATTATCGCTACCCTTCGAACAAAGCAAGAATATGCCATGGAATTAAATGAGAAGGGCAAGCAACAGCCAGTGAAAATCGGCACTAAGCCAGTTCAGAAAGACGAAATGGAATATGAATTCATGTTGAATTTTAATGTCGATATGAATCACATGGCAAAAGCATCTAAGGACAACACCCATCTTTTTGGTGAAGAAGAATTTCGAATTACCATTAATGACGGTCGCCGTCTGTTTCGCTGGCTCGAACTTGGTGTAGACGTGAAAGCAGAAGAAGCCGAGCGGAGGGCAAAGCAAGCGGAAGCAGACGAGAAGGAGCGGCAGCGTCTATTGGCTGAAATACTGAACGCTGTGGAAAGAGATGAAAAGAAACAGAAAGAGCTTGTCGGAATGGAATTTAAGATGAACGAACAGAAGGTACACGATTTTAATTTAAAAGCAATGCGCAGAGCGCACGAAATTTTAACTAACTAATAGGAGTGATTGATAATGTTTAAAGTAGATTACAACCAAGTGAGCGAATTTGAAGAGTTTAAAAAAGGGGAATACGAAGTAACTGTTGTTGGCTATGAAACGAAACAGGCTAAAACAGGTAGCAACATGGTCGTTTTGACTTACGAGGTGCGTAGCGATGTCGAACAACCATGCAAAGGGCAAAAAATAAATTACGATAACTTTGTTGTCTCAGATAAAAGCATGTGGAGATTCCACGCCTTGTCAAAAGCGGTAGGAGTGCCGGAGGGAACGCCGTTCGAATCATATACAGAATGGGCTAAAACAATGCAAAACAAACCAGTTCGCGTTGTTGTCGGTCTAAGAGAACAGAACGGACGCAACTACCCACAGGTGAACGGATTCAAGCCATCCGAAGTAGGTAAACCACAAGATATGGATGTTAATATCTCGTCTGACGATGTGCCTTTCTAATCAAGCCATACCATGAGGGGCTTAGTCCCCTCTTTACCCTAAAGGAGAGTCGGTTACATGCAGTATCAATTTCATAACATACCGCAAGAGCTGCGCGACTTTCCACAGTGGATTGTATGGCGCAAGGAGACGCGGAAGGGTAAGACAACCAAAGTGCCTTATAAAGCTGATGGATGGCACGCTAAAGCGAATGATAAACAGCATTGGACAACATTTGAGAATGCAGTAAAAGCCTATGAGTCAGGCAAGTTCGATGGCATTGGCTTTATGTTTAGCAAGGATGATCCGTTTGTTGGCATTGACTTGGACCATTGCATACAAGACGGAGTTTACACAGATGCAGCAAAAAACATTGTAGATCAATTGAACAGCTATACTGAACTTTCTCCAAGTGGTGATGGTTTGCACATCATTGTAAAAGGCAAGTTGCCGCTGAGAGGGACAGGAACAGGTAAACGTAAAGGCGGCATTGAGGTTTATCGTCATGGACGTTACTTCACCTTCACAGGGAATAGCGTTGGGCTTCCCACAGTGGAAGAGCGTACAGATGCGTTAAAAAGCTTTTGGAAGGTCCATATGGAGGATAAACCTAAACAAAAAACAACGCCTTCATCAACTACACAATCTAGGTCCAGCTTTCTAAATGAAAATGATTTATGGGATAAGATGTTTGCCAGCAAAAATGGTAGCAAAATTAAAGACTTGTTCGATGGCTTTTTTCCAGATGGCGATCATTCTGAAGCGGATATGGCTTTATGTAATTACTTAGCTTTTTGGACTAATTGTGATGCCGCTTTAATGGATTCAATGTTCAGGCAATCCGGTTTAATGCGAGAGAAGTGGGATGCAGCTAGGGGGAACACTACATACGGCGCTTATCAAATCGAAAAGGCAATTGCTGAATGTAGTTCGACTGTTAGTGATCATGTCCCACAGAAGGATAAGACATACAACATAACCATAAACAGCGATGAGTCAGAATTTGAAACAAAAGAATTCAATCTGACTGAATTAGGTAATGCTGAACGAATTGCTTATAAACATGGCAAAGACATTCGCTATTGTAATGAGGTTGGTTGGCTCATTTGGGATGGAAAGAAATGGGCTGTTGATGAAACAAGAAAGATTGAAACAATCGTTTCCGGTACGCTAAGAGGTCTATACGATGAAGCATTTAAAGAATCAGATGAAGATAGACAAAAAGCGATGCTAAAGTGGGCGAAGATATGCGAGAAGCGGTCTACGCGTGTAAATAGCATTCAAGATTTAAGGCCGCTAGTTCCCGTCCTAAAAAAGGAATTGGATAAACATAAGATGCTTTTTAATTGCCAAAACGGTGTTATTGATCTTGAAACTGGTAAATTGTTACCGCACAAGCGCGAATTGCTTCTAACACAAATTAGCAACACATCATATGACAAAGATGCGCAATGTCCCAACTGGGAGTCTTTTCTTAAAGATGTCATCTTAAATGACAAAGGCGAAACAGATTACGAAGTAATAGATTATGTCCAAAAAGCATTAGGTTACAGTCTCACTGGATCAATGAAGGAACAAGCAATGTTCTTCTTATACGGCACTGGTAAAAACGGAAAAAGCACGTTTATTGATACGGTCCAAGAAGTGTTTGGTGACTACGGTAAACAATCCAACACAGACACTTTTGTAAAAAAGAAAAATGATTCCGGTATTAATAACGACATTGCACGTTTAGACGGCGCCCGCTTTGTCTCTGCTGTGGAGAGCGAAGAGGGGCAGCAATTGTCGGAAGCCTTAGTAAAGCAAATAACTGGCGGGGACAAGATTGCTGCTCGTTTCATGAGACAAGACTTTTTTGAATTTGCTCCTGAATTTAAGGTCTTTTTTACAACGAACCACAAGCCGATTGTGCGTAACAACGATGACGGAATATGGAGAAGGATTCATCTGATCCCATTTACCGCATCCATTCCAAAGGAAAAACAAGACAAGGACTTACCCGAAAAGTTGCGTAAGGAGTTGCCTGGTATCTTGCGGTGGATGGTGGAAGGTGCGTTGAAGTGGCAGGCGGAAGGGCTTGAGAAACCAAGTTCCGTCGAAAGAGCAACCCAAAGTTATAGAGAAGACATGGATATATTAGGGCCATTCATCGATGAATTGTGCATTGTAAATCCTTTAGCGAAGGTCGAAGCTAAAAAACTATTTAGAGAATACAAGCAGTGGAGTTTTGGCAATGACGAGATTGATATTCAAAACAGAAAGTTTTACCGAATGATCGAAAGCAGAGGATTTAAGAAATTTAATGGAGCAAAAAACAAAGTGTATTTTTCCGGTTTGGGATTAAAAGAAGAGAATAAAAGCTTGGAAAACGTAAAAGGGGTTAATGAACTTAGCCCAAGGGTTAATAAAGAAAAAGACGTTGTGAGACTGTGAAACCGTTGGTATATAAGGGTTTATGCATTTATTTATTATAAAAAGGTTAATAAAGTTAATTAACATACCTATTCCTCTCATATGAAAATCCTTTATTAAAGAATAAATAAAGACATTTATATCAGGAGGAATAGGAAACTTGTTAACTATATTAACCCGATGACACTCAAACCATTGGTATATCAATGAAAACTAGCATTTTCGTTCATTAACCCTTTATTAACCCATATCGAGGTGATGGTGATGCATCCAAAAGATATTATCGCTGTTTTTAAAAAGGCTGGCGCTGACTTAACCCTTGACACAGAAGGGATTGTAGCAACAAACGCTAAGCAAGTGAGTGAATTAACATTGCAGTTTGCTAAAGAGAATAAAAGAAGGCTCATTATGTATTTGAAAGGTGAGTATACAGACAAAAAGCATTCTATTTTTTCTACAAATGATCAATTGGTGGATTTTTTCCTTAAAAGGGAAGTGAATAATCCGAAAGCAATTGATGCGTTTTTAAGAAACAATTCAGACTGTGCAGATATGGTCATAAGAAGGATGCAAATTTTAAAAGAGAACGGTTGGAAGTATGAGGAATGCACAGCCAATTATGAAAATGAAGATACGGATTTGTTGGCAGAACTATTATTCAAGCGAGCCATGGCGGATCGTAAAAAGAAGGGAGCATAGAAGGTGAGTGCTCTAAGCTACAAATACACTCCAAAAGAAGTAGACGAAATCTTGAAAACACTGACCATCACTGTGGACACCAGGGAGCAGAAGAACCAGCACGTTCGGGATTATTTTGTTAAAAAAGACATCCCTTTCGTGAACAGGACCATGAAAACAGGCGATTACGGTTGCTTTATTCCTGCCAATCCAGATTACGGGATTATGCGTGACATGTTTGTCTCTGGCTCTGTGGAAAGAAAAAACGGAGTGGATGAATTAGTTGAATCAATTAAAGATCGAACCAGATTTGAAAATGAGTTGATAAGAGCATCAAGAATGCCCTTTACCTTGATAGTTGAGGACGTAAATGGCTATCAGAAAATATTAAACGGCACATATCGCAGCCAATACAAGCCTCAATCGTTGCTTGGCTCGCTCAAAACATTTGAAGCGCGCTACGGGTTTACGACTCACTTTATTAATCCGGCATATTCAGGCAATTACATCTATCACACATTACTTTATTTAGCCAGGGAGGTATTGAAATCATGAGTGTTAAAAAGAGACGATCCGAAAAAGAAACGTGCGCACTTATCGACAATATCATATTAGCGCGGCAAAATCAGAACACATTTCAGTTTAAGTCATCATGCGGCGGGTATGGTTTGATGCTACGTGACAAAAGTAAACTAGCACTTATTAAGCGAATTAGAGTTAAAGAAGAACGCGGTTGGGAATGTGCAGCACCGATTGCCTATAAGGATGAACATTACTTTGTAAAGATGGTATTTAACCGGAAGCCGTTAAGGGAGCAGGTGTGATTATGAGCAAACCAGCACACTATGAATCAAAAATTGATCCACTCGCTTATATGAAAGAAAACATGAGCGCGGCAGGGTACGAAGGCTTTTTGATTGGCAATGTAATTAAGTATGTGACCAGGTATCCGAAAAAGAACGGCTTGGAAGATTTGAAGAAAGCAAAGGACTATATCGAAAAAGCCATTGAACTGTATGAGAAAGAGGAAGAGGGAAAGAAAAAACAGGATAATCATCATAATTGGGTTTGTCCAAAATGTAAAAAGTCCAACAGCCAAAAGATTCCCCCAGGAAGTACATTTACGATATTTCATTGCTCTTATTGCCGTCTACCAATACAGGCGAAGTTCAAATGATAGCCCTAATCTGCATCATTGCTGTGGGAAGCCTAATTGCTGTTGGCACATTACTGTTTTTGAAAGGCGCTACAAGACATGAAGAAACGATGAAGGGCGACGATGGGGATTTTTAAAGAACGTGGGAAAAGGAGGAAATGTTTTGGCCAAGATACTAGATGCTTGCTGTGGTAGCAGAATGTTCTGGTTTGATAAGAGTCACGAAGATGCAATTTATATGGACAATCGCGAATTAAGTACAACGCTGTGCGATGGTCGAACTTTGGAAGTTAAGCCTGACGTATTAGGTGATTTCAGAGATATGCCATTTGATGATGATAGTTTCTATTTAGTTGTGTTTGATCCTCCACATTTGCTAAAAGCAGGCGAAGAATCGTGGTTAGCAAAGAAATACGGAATTTTATCAGTTGATTGGAAGGTTGATATAAAACGCGGTTTTGAAGAGTGTATGCGTGTTTTGAAACCAAATGGAGCACTTATTTTTAAATGGAATGAGGACCAGATTAAAACTAGTGAAATTATAAAAGTAATTGGTCAAAGGCCGTTGTTTGGTAATCGGAGAGCGAAAACCCATTGGATGGTTTTTATGAAATAAATAGTGGCTCCTGCCGCCAAAGGAGGAAATGATGAAAAGATATGCAGTAGGTGTCGCAATACATGACGGTGAGATTGTAGTTAAAATCGTGTGGGCTACAGATGAAATTAAGGCAATGATGAGGGCAGTTCAAGAAGAACAAATTTCCTTCGTTGAAGAGGAACTTGGGGAAGATGAAGCAAAAATTGCGCGTTCTGAGATTGAACATGATGACTCTACAATGGAGTTTTCCTCTATTGAGCAAGTAATCGAGTATTTTTACAAAGGAGATACTCACGTTTCCAGACCAGTGGAAATCCGAGAACATGACCTCCCCACGATAGAAGAGGGGGTAGAGGGAGTGAAGGAGTTGTTGGATAGATACGAGCAGAAGTGGTCTAAATATAAGTAGACAGGAGGGGAAACGGAATGGATAAACCAAAATGTGCTGAATGCGGGAAAGAAGGTAAATTTCTGTTAGTTATTTTTCATCCCACCGAGGGGAAAACGCTGGTCTGTGAAGACTGCTTTATTGTATAAGGCCACTACTGTATAGGAGGGAACGGAATGGGAATGAAAGTATTTAAATTTTGCGAGTGTGATTGGGTTTGTGCGAAGTCATTAGCAGAAGCAACTGATTTTTACCGTGAAGATACAGGTTTAAATTCTGCCGCATTTGAACTTGGCGTAAGTGTGGAGGAACTAAGTTTAGACGAAAAAATCAATATTCCGTTCGACGATTTTACATTAGAAGAAAAAGGACGTGTAAGACTAGGTGAAATGATTTTTTCACATGGCGAAATGCGGGTTGAAATGACACTATCTCGGCTTCTTGAAGTCGGAGGACATACGGAACCTTGCATCATTTATTCCACAGAAGTATAGGACACTATTGTATAGGAATACTCACTCCCCGCCCTGTGCGGGGCATCACATTAGGAGGAACTCATGAATCTAACAAAATTATTTGAAATCCAAAAAGAGCTAGACGAGGCGATCATCAAGAAGAAAGGGCTTGAAGGTAAAGACTTGCTGCAAGAACGAATTCTAGCGCTACTAGTGGAACTAGGAGAGTGCGCAAACGAGTGGCGGGGGTTCAAGTTTTGGAGTGAAAACAACTCACCTAAACCACCGCAATATAATTGGAGAGTCTCAGAAGATGGATTAAATAAAGAATGGATACCTGAGTGGGGATATGAATCTTATCCGCTCCTAGAAGAATACGTCGACTGTCTTCACTTTTTCTTGAGCATCGGAATTTCAATAGGCCATACAGACTTCGAGGCTTGGGAGTATTCTTATACTAAAGACGAAACAAAGCAGTTTCTTGCTGTTTTTGGTCAGATAGATAACATCAGAATAATTTTTGAAGACAAAGACAATATTGAACCAGATGATTGCGTGGTGTATGAAACTGCTTTTGCGCACTTCTTGGCTTTAGGAAAGATGCTAGGATTTACTTGGGGAGAGATCGAGCAGGCATACCTTCAAAAGAATGAAATCAATCACAAAAGGCAAGAAACGGGGTATTGAACATGTCCTCTCCTGTGGACAGCAACAAACTCACCGACGAGGAAAAGCGTGTCATCTTAGATGCAATTGCCTTCTTGGAGCATTACTATTTCAATGCGAAAATGCAACAAGAAAGCGGTCTTAACAAAACGGATTATGAAAAACTCGCCCTTATCAATAGCATCAAAGCTAAGTGGGCACTTGGGATTGAATTGGACTCATGAAATAATGGGGTGGAGTGATGGAACAGAAAGAACTATTTGAACTCCCAGAGCTAGATAAACAAAAAACAAAGGAGGCTGTAGAAGAAGCGTTTGTTAAATACCGGATGTACAAATACTTGCAATTCGATGATCGGGAAGCTGCTATTACATCTCCCTTTAAAGACGTTGTAGTCAAAACGAGTGGGACCAGCGATAAAACTGCTGATACCGCCATTTATAACGCAGACATGAAGGAATACCAAAAGCGTTTTTGCGAAAAGCTTGAACGCGTCGTGAAACATCTTCCTTCATTAGAACAGTTTCTTGTTGAGAAGCGTTACATGGACAGAAACGCGGAGTATATGACCGATTTAAAAATGTACAACTTTGTATTTCAACCGCCTATAAGCGCTAAGTTTTATTACAAACTACAGCGCAATGCATTCTATAAAATTGCACTTGCAATGAACTTCAATGTAGAGAAAAACAAATAAATTGTTGTTTACTAGTGAATCTTGTGTTATTGTAATTTTAATTATCCAAAATAAGAGCTTCGAGGCACAAGATTGACAATGGTTTGGGCTATTTTAACGTTCGATGGTGGCCAAAATGCAGATTCCGGTTCTCGCGTTGTGGGTTCGAATCCTGCTAGGCGCGTCTTTAAAAAACACATCAGTCGATGTGTTTTTTTATTTTTGCAAACCGGCGCAACAGCCAAAACAGAAAAAGCCCGTTCCAAACAGGGAATGGGCTAGCCTATTTAAAGTAATCCAACCATTTTTAAGCCATAATCAATGCCATTTTCATGCACAGGCTTTGTTACGTAGCGGGCTTGTGCTTTCACTTTTTCAGGCGCATTGCCCATCGCTACTCCATGCTCGACAAATGAAAGCATTTCGAGATCATTTAATTGGTCGCCGAAAGCATAAACATTGGCCAAGTTTATGTTTGCACGCTTAATAAATTTGGCAATCCCATTTGCTTTTGAACCTTCGCGAGGCAGCACATCTACAGACAGTGGATGCCAGCGGACGAAGCGAAGCGCTGGAAAGCGAGTTTCATAGTCTTTTTCTTCGCCTTCCTCACAAAAGAGCAACGCTTGGTGGAGCGGTTGCTCGTTGTATAAATCAGGATTGTATTGGGGCAAGTCAATTTTTAATGTCTTGATGCTTTTAATTACATAAGGGTGGTCTTCACGGTTAGAGGTAAACGTTTTTGAACCCATAAACACAAGAGGATGCTCCTGCGAAGACGCATAACGCTCCATCTCGGTAAATGCGTCCATATCAAGCGTGTTTTCGTAAATTAATTCCCCTTTAAAGACGACGTATTGGCCATTAAAGCAAATATATGAATCGATCTCTAGTTCTTCGCGCAATTCCTTAAAAAAGTAAGGAGCGCGCCCTGTGGCAATGGCCACTTCATGTCCTTTCTCTTTTAAAGCAGCTATCGCTTGTTTTGTTGATTGCGGCAGGCGCTTCTCTTCATCTAGCAACGTACCGTCAATATCAAAAAAAATAGTTGCTCTCTCCATCCGATCGATTCCTCCTTCACTCTGTCAATGAAAACAATACATTACTCGATTTTGCCTGTCAAATGCGATACAGGGGATTAATAGGCACTGCTGGCGGGTAAGATGATAATAAAAGGAGTGATTCGTATGCCAGCATATAAAGTCGTGCTCAGTTTTATTGACGGGACGATGGATGAGTGGCGCTTTGAAGAAAACCCCAATTTAAAAATTAGCGAGTGGACAAAGCAACAAACAGGATGGGTTAATATCCAAGGAACGTATGTAAATATAAATACGGTAAAGCGGATCGAAACGATTGAAATTGATGAGCAGACGGATCGATAACTTTTTACTTCTGCCCTCAAGGCATGTATACTAACAAGAAAACGGGTATGAGGTGAAAAGGTTGGAAGAGCAAGTCACAGAGCGGACGAGACATCGCCATACAACAGATAAAGCAAAATTGCAAAACCGCTTAAAGCGGATTGAAGGCCAAGTGCGCGGCGTCCAAAAGATGATTGAAGAAGACCGTTATTGCGTCGATGTCCTTGTGCAACTTTCGGCAATCCAAGCCGCACTTAAAAAAGTAAGCATGCATATGCTTGAAGACCATTCAAAACATTGCGTGGCAGACGCAATAAAAAAGGGCGACGGCGACGAAGCCATTTCAGAATTAATGGATATCATCAGCCGCTTTTCAAAATAAGCAGCTGATTTTTTGTGCACCCTATATACCTAACGGGGGTATTGTGTTATGCTAAATAGAACAACGAAAAGGAGTGAGTAGGATGGCATCAATAACCCTTTCTGTGTCAGGAATGTCGTGCAACCATTGTGTAACAGCGATTCAAACAGCGGTTGGCGAACTAAACGGCGTAAAAGAAGTCAATGTATCTCTCGACAAAAATGAAGTAGCCGTTTCCTACGATGAAACAGCGGTTGCTGAAGACAAAATCAAGGCAGAAATCGAAGACCAGGGGTACGAAGTCAATTAGGCTCCTGAAGGCGAGAAAAAACCGCAGCTTGTCCGCTGCGGTTCGTTTTTTACTCCATTTCCTCCCGAAGGAGAGAAAAGACGAGTTGGTCGACGTATCGGTTGCTTTTATATAACGCTCCGCGCAACCTGCCTTCCTGCATGAAACCAAGTTTATGTAAAGCATGAATGGAACGGTCATTGTCCGGTTCGATATAAGCCTCGACTCGGTGAAGACGGTGTGTCCGAAAGCCATCTGCCAAAATACAACGCAACGCTTCTGAAGCATAGCCTTTGCCCCAATAAGGTTTCCCAAGTTCATAGCTGATTTTTGCACTATGGTGTTCTGTTTGAAAGGTTTCAAACCCGCATGTGCCAATAATGTCATCTGTGTCCTTTAGTTTGATTACGTATCGCGAAGCTTTTCCTTCTGCCATTTCTTTTAAAATTGTGCGGATCAGCGAACGCGCTTCATCAATCGTCCGGAGTGTGTCAATTTTCATATACCTTGTCACGCGCACGTCAGACCAATAAGGAAACAACGCTTCTGCATCACCTTCTAAAAGTTTACGCAAAACCAAGCGAGGGGTTTCAAAACGACTTTCACTGTCCACCAGTGGTCACCATCTCTCTCTTTATGCTTTTTTTCATATTTTAGCATGAACGACACCTACTTGCACGCTCTTCGGCAAGTAATTTAACAGTTGACTTCTATGAAAAAATCGGTTATAGTTATAAATGTCCAAGAGATGCATTGCTTATACATACTGATTGGATCCGTTAGCTCAGTTGGGAGAGCGCTACCTTGACAGGGTAGAGGTCACTGGTTCGAGCCCAGTACGGGTCATCTGTTGAAACCCTTATGTGATAAGGGTTTTTCTTTTTGTTATGAACCGAAAGTAACCTCAAAAAGTCTTATTGGAGACAAAAGTGGGGATGTACTATTTTACTCGTTTAACTGAGGCTTTGAATATATTATGGAAGTTTCATTGTTTCAATCAAATTCTTCAAACACACCATACTAATGTGCGATAACCTCCACAAACAGCTCTCGCCACCCTTAGGGGTGGCTTTTTTCGTTCTGATTTTAAACTTGAGCTAAACAAAGAATGCTCTATTTGCTTTTATTAAATATCTTTTTGACTAATAGAGTTAATTTTTTAAATAAATTTTGACAAAATTCTTCAAAATATTATGCGACAAATAAACGTACTAGATAAAAGAAAACCCCTACTATACCAATAACTAGAAGTAATTGAAATCCGGTGCTTATAGCATCCAACTTTATCACCTATTTATTATATTCCATAAGAAGAGCCTATAATTACGAGTTTAGAGGATATCAAAAGAAACGATTGGCATAAGCCACACTAATTTAACCATAAAGCCCCCGAAACGACTTTCAGGGGCGTTAACGCATGCTTCTCTTTACCTAAAACCCAGCCTTATACTGAGTAGGAGCATCAACAGCAAGCTTTAATTCGGACGCGGCGCCAAGAGCCCAGTATGGGTTGGCTAACAGGCCGCGGCCAACGGCGACGAGATCGGCTTCTTCATTGCCGATCACGGCATTGGCTAAAATAGGGTTTTCAAGGCGGCCGACGGCGATTACAGGGACAGATAGTGCCTGTTTGATCTGTTTTGCCAGCGGCGTTTGGTAACCTGCGTGGCTTCCTGGCAGCCCTCTAGAGCCGATTGGCCCTTCGCCGCCAGAGCTGACGTCGAACACGTCGACTCCTTCGTCTTTTAAAATCTGTGAGAAGCGGATGGCTTCTTCTATATCGTAGCCGCCATCGACATATTCGGTTGCTGAAATACGCATCAATAAAGGCATGCTGTCGGGGATGACGCTTTTGACCGCGCGAATGACTTCTTTGGCGAAGAGCGTGCGGTCTTTACCGTAACGGTCTGTTCGTGTGTTCGTATATGGTGAAAGGAATTGATGGATTAAATAGCCATGGGCGCCATGGAGTTCAATCGCATCAAATCCCGCTTCTACTGCTCGGCGGGCCGCTTCCTTAAACATTTGTACCATCTCAGCGATCTCGTTCTCTGACAGCGCTCGAGGGGTTTTGTATGTTTCGTCAAATGCCTGGGCCGATGGCGCAACGGGTTCAGGTGCGTCTTCCGCTTTTCTGCCAGCATGGGCGATTTGAATGGCGATTTTGGCACCATATTGGTGAGCTGCATCGACAATCTGCTTAAACGCATCGCGATGGGCGTCTGACCAAAGGCCAAGGCAGTAATCGCTAATCCGCCCATTCGGCTCGACATTGGTCATTTCTACGATAATCAGGCCAACGCCGCCAATTGCTCTGCTTGTGTAATGGTGCAAATGCCAGTCAGTCGGCATTCCATCTTTGCCTGTAGCCGAATATTGGCACATAGGCGACATGACGACACGGTTTTTCAACGTAAGCTCCTTCAGTTGAAAGCTGTCCATTAAGTTTGGCAAAAGAACCCCTCCCATTTTTTAGTTTGTTCAGGCTTATCGTAAAGAGATGTTGCCCGCAATTCAAGCAAAATGCTTGCAAGGGGTCGTTTCCGTAAGGTTAACTAGAATATATAGAAGCTATTTTTGCTAAAGGGCGAGGCTAGTGGAGCGACCTGCTGCGGTTAGAATCGTGCTTTTTGGCGAATAGGAGGAGGAGCGTTTTGCAGAAGGAATTACATAAGCAGTTTTCAAAGCTGACGGCTGAACCACTTGTTCAAGAAGGGTTGGCTTTTTTAAAAAACGATGACAGGCAAACGTTGCATGAACAAATTGCGATCGCTGAAATTCCTGCTCCGCCGTTTCAAGAGGAAAAGCGGGCCAAGTATGTGCAAGAACAGTTTAAGAAGCTTGGTTTAACAAAGGTAAAGCAAGATGAAGAAGGCAATGTCTATGGGCTTAGGCCTGGAAAAAAAGACGTGCCGGCGATAGTGGTGTCTGCCCATTTAGACTCGGTCTTTTCAGAAGAGACGGATGTCACCGTAAAGGAAAGGGACGGTGTCTATTATGGGCCAGGCATAACCGATGATGCCCGGGGCTTGGCGGCATTGCTGTCCGTTATTCGTGCTTTCCAACATACAGGTATTCACACGGAGGCGCCGATTGTTTTTCTAGCTACAGTTGGCGAAGAAGGGCCTGGCGATTTGCGTGGTGTAAAAGCATTTATTGATGGAAATGCTAATATAGCCAGTTTTATTTCGATTGATTCGGTTTCTCCTGAAGAAATCATTTACCAAGGCACTGGCAGTTTCCGCTATGAAGTAACGTTTTCTGGGACGGGGGGCCATAGCTTCCAGCATTTTGGCACGCCGAGCGCTGTTCACGCAGCTGGCCGGGCGATTGCAGCGATTGCTTCGTTGGATGTGCAGGAAACGCCAAAAACAACGTTTAATGTTGGTGTGGTGGAAGGGGGAACGATTCCAACAGCTATTGCTGAAACGTGTACGATTAAATTGGATCTCCGTTCCAATGGCCGCGCTGAATTGGACAGCATTGCTGAAAAAGCACTCTTGTTATGCGAAACGGCCTGTTCGCAAGAAGGAGAAGGCGATCAAAAAATTCGTTTATCTACGAAAAAAGTCGGCGATCGTCCTGTTGGCGTTCAATCAGCTGACTCTGAAATTGTGGAAATGGCTGTTTTGGCAACAGAAGCTCTCGGTCTGACTCCAGGGTTAGCACCGCCAAGTAGCACAGATGCCAATTATCCTATTAGCAAAGGTATCCCTGCCCTTACCCTTGGAGGTGGCGGAGAGGGCGGCGGTTATCACTCGCTTAATGAATGGTACAAACCGGTAAACAGTTATTTAGGGCCGCAACGCGTATGGCTTGTTGTGTTAGGGCTTGCTCAAGCAACGGAAAGTTAAAAGGGATGTTCGCTTAGTTTTGTAAGCTGTTCGGAAAGGGTATAGATAAACAGAAAACGAAAGGGGGTTATGGCAAATGAAAGTACTTATAATCGGTGCAAATGGACAAATTGGCAAACAGCTTGTCGAAAAGATTGAACAATCGCCTCATGAAGCACGGGCGATGGTACGTTCAAAAGAACAGTTGGAATCGTTTCAACAGGCAGGAGTAGACGCTGTGCTGGCGAATCTTGAAGGGCCAATTAACGAGTTGGCCGAAGCGGCAAAAGGCTGTGATGCAATTGTTTTTACTGCAGGTTCTGGCGGGCACACAGGCGCAGATAAAACGATGATGATTGATTTGGATGGCGCGATTAAATCAATGGAAGCTGCAAAGCAAGCAGGCGTAAGCCGTTTTGTGATTGTCAGCGCGATTGGCGTTCACCGCCGTGAGAAATGGATGGCCTCTGCCCCTTATTATAGCGCTGCTAAGTATTATGCGGATGAATGGCTAAGAGCCAGTGGGCTTGATTATACGATTATTCGTCCAGGCGGTTTAACGAATGAAAGGGGAAAGCAGAAAATCAAAGTCGCGGCAGAATTACAGCGTGGTGACATTCCTCGTGAAGACGTCGCGAATGCAATCCTTGCCGTGTTAGATATGGATAATACGATCGGCAAGTCGTTCGATTTGGTTAGCGGGGAAGAAGACATTGAAGCTGCTCTTTCTTCTCTATAAAACGAAAAAGAGGCTCCAGCGAGCATTGCGCTGGAGCCTCTTGTCTTATCCATTCTCTCATTTTGCTGATGTTTCCTCTTGGGCATTTAAGCGGAACAAACCTGCTTCTATTGCCGAACGGACGGCAATGTAAACAAAAGGCCCTAAAATCAATCCCATGACACCGAAGAATACAAAACCAAAGTACATTGACAGCACGGTTGGCAATGCATTTAAACCAATTGAGTCACCTAAAACTTTTGGTTCGATGATCCGGCGCAAAATCAACAGCACGAGGGCGAGCACCATCAATTGAATGCCCATTGCCGTATTCCCAAGTATGATAGCGACCAAGCCCCATGGTACTAGAATAAGGGCAGGCCCGACATACAATGGAATAATGTCGACTACCCAAATCAAAATCGACATAATCAAGGCAGAGCTGGGAGCAATAAATAATAAGCTGATATAACAGGCTAGGAAGACGCCGATGCTTAAAATAAATTGCGCTTTCCAATAGCCTAAAAACACTTTGCCCATTCGTCGAAAAACGAATTGTAGTTTTTGTGACGTTTCGTCTTTAAATAAATTGAACGTGTTGCTGAGCAAACGCGGCAAATCAAGGCTAAATAAGAAAAGGGTGATGATGTATACAAGAGTAACAAACAGCAAGTTAGGGATCGATTGGAGCCACGCTGCAATCGTTGTAATGACTGTGGCTGTAAACCCCAGCACGGCATCAACAGCTGTCTCAGAAAGGCGTTGCAGTTCTGCGACAATGGCCGCTCCTTGAGGAATACGGTCCAACGTATCCGTGAAGTCACTAATTAGCTTGTCAGCGAACTGCTGGATTTCAAATGCATATTGGGGCAGCTGTAATGTCCAACCATAAATAGATTCAATTAAATAGCGAACCGTTATGTATAAAAGAGCACCACTGACAAACAAAAAGCCCAAAAACACAATCGTCACCGGCAAGAGCCGTTTTTCTTGTTTCATTTTCCTCTGTACAAACTTGACAAATGGCTCAAACACCATCGCTGTCAGCAGCGCCAGCAAAATCGGCATAAACGCTGAAAGATTAAAGTAGACAAATAATCCAGCGGCTGCAATGATTACAATCAAAAAGATTTTCTTCATGAGTGAACGGTTCAACTATTGAAAACCTCCTACGCATACAAAACAAATGGAAAGTGTTCCTAGATATGAGAACATCCTTTTTAAAAAAGAATGATGCCGGACAAAGGTGCCCCTTTCCATTATAGCTTAAACCGTCCAATCTAAAAACGAAAAGCACTGGAATCACGCAGAAAATTTTTTTGGCTGTTTCGTTAGCACAAAAGCCCTTTTGAAAGGGCTCAGACTGTAGACAAATGCTCCCATATTTCGTTGTTTGGCAAGCGTTTTCTATCAGTCTGAGGCATTTTTATGATTTGCGTTTGCGTGAAACGGTAAAAATGACGAGCGCTACAATAAAAAGGCCAGCAATAATGATAGAAAGCCAAAGCACAGACGTGCCAGCTGTGTTCGTTTCTTCTTCTTCTGGTCCACTTGCTTCGTGGTCACGATCTTGCTTCACTTCGTTTTCGTTTGCGGCATTTTCTTCCGCTGTACTTTCATCTTCAGGAGTTGTTTCTTCCTCTGCATTTACTTGAAACGAAAAAGATCCATCCAAAGAATGGCCGTCGTCGCCAATGTTTTGCCACTCGACTGTGTATGCCCCATTGCTTAGAGGTTCCTGTAATATCGCTGTCATCGATGTGTTGTCTACATCAATCGACTCGATCGCTGCCTCTTCATCTGTGTCGGTGTTTGTGATCGTCATATCCGCTGTGCCAATCCCGCCATCGAAAGTAACGTGGATTTCCGTAACAGGTTCATTGACTTCTTCGTTTTCACCAGGCGTTGATGATTGAAAATGGGAGTGCGCCCCGGCTGTGAGTGGAAAAGCAAACAATGGCAACAACAGAAAAATTGCAAGACTTAACCGTTTAAAAAACATGTAAGAATATCCTCCATTCATCTTTAAGTGCGATGCTAGTATAACAAGAAATTGTGAGCACTTAATGAAATTAGCCGTTGTTTATAAATTGTTCACAATGTGAATGGGAACAACATCTTGTATACAAACGAGGCTAGTCATGCTGCTTGATAAATAGTATAGACAAATTTTCACCCGTTCATAAGGGACTGTGCTTCTGTCAGCCGCCAATCTCCTGTTCACATAAACGGTTGTTTTTACGCGCAAGCTAATTCCATCTGGATCGGAAAGGGGACATGTCTGTGAAACGGCATTGGGTGGTTGCAGCGGTTGTGTCTTTCTATTTGACTGTCAAGTGGGCAAGCCGAAAGGAGGCAATCCAACGACAGGCGGTGCCTCGCAACGAAGAATTTTCAAATGAGTTTTACCCGCTGGACAGCGATGGGCTAGTGACTAGCTCGCACATTGGGAAGTTGCTACGGCAACTCTTGCAATAGCCTCGTCCACTAGATCATGTTAAAATGAAGCCGTACATTTTGTTAAGAGAGGTTTTTGCCATGAACACCATCTGGAAGAACATAACCGACTATTTGATTGAGTTTCCGTGGATGAACCTGCTCACAGCAATCGGGATATTTCTTATTTTTCTCGTGTTTCGCAAACTATTCACGAAGTATTTGTTTAAAGTCATTTTAGCGACTGCTAAAAAAACCAATGTGCCTCTTTTAACGCAGCTGCTCCTTTCGTTTGAGCGGCCGTTGCGTGTTTTTTTTATCGTGATCGGCACCTACGTTGCTTTAAAATCATGGGGCATTGATATGAAAGAACAGCTTTTATTGAACCGAATTTATGGCAGTGTGTTGATTGTGCTTGGCGGCTGGGGGCTCTATAATTATGTTTCCACTCATGGGACGTTTATGGCGTTTGCCAAACAAAAATTGCATTTAAGAGACGACCATATGCTCATTCCTTTTATTTCAAACATTCTTCGTTTCGTAGTGATTGCTTTGACAATCGTTGCTTGCTTGTCAGCGATGGGCGTGAACGTAAACGGATTTATCGCTGGCCTAGGTCTTGGTGGATTAGCATTTGCGTTAGCTGCCCAAGAAACGGTTGCCAATTTGTTCGGCGGTGTTGTTATTATTATGGAAAAACCTTTTAAAAAAGGGGATTGGATTTCTACGCCATCTGTTGAGGGTGTTGTAGAAGACATCACGTTTCGCAGCACGAAAATCCGCACATTTGCGGATGCGGTTGTGATTGTCCCAAACAAAACGTTGTCTAACGAAGCAATTACGAACTGGTCGGAAATGAATATGCGGCGTGTAAACTATTCGATAGGCGTCGGACAAGAAGCAACAAGATTCGAGTTGCAAAGAGCAGTTGAGCAGATTCGCGAACTGATTCTTAACCATCCTGGCGTTGTCCAAGATACAGTCATGGTTTATTTTGATGAATTTGGTGAATCAAGCTATAACATTTTTGTGTATTACTTTACGAAAACGGTCGCTTGGTCTGAATGGCATGAGATTAAACAGGAAATTAACTACGATATTCTCGATATTTTAAGGGACGAAGGAATATCCGTCTTAAAGCCAATTGTTGTGTTGGACCAACAAGACGATGAACAGTTCCAAAAAGCTGGCGAATCATCTTAGCCGAACGGATAGAGAACGCTTGGAGCCAAGGGGAACAATAAAGGATGCGAGCGTTCGTCTACAGCTGAAACCTTGCCTAACAGCAAGGTTTTTAGCTAGATTCCTTTGCCAAAGGGCGTTTTAGCGTTTTCTCTTTCTTTCGTGACGAGAGTTCGTTATAATGAAAAGGCAATCATTCGTGACGTAATCTGAAAAAGAGGAGGGGCCTGGCTGCGATGCCAGGTGTATCTTTGTATGAAGTATGTCAACATTGAAGATGTTTTGCCTGGCGCATCCCTTGGGAAAGAGATATTTTCCATGGACGGCCAGGTTCTGTTAAGTAAAGGGGCTTCTTTAACAGCTAACCATATTGCAAGATTGCGAAAATTTGGTGTCCATTTAGTGCCCCTTGATCTTCCAGAGGAAAGTGATCCTGAGGAGGAAGAAGCGTCTCCTAAAACGCAAATCGATTCTATTTTTGAAGATTCCCTGCGTTTTATTGGCAATGGGGAAGAGGAGTGGAAAGAGCGTGTGTTAGCGGTGATGGAAAAAGTAGTGGAAACCGCCAAGGCACAGGAATTTCTTCAGTTTATTCGGAACGGAAGCGATTCCCTTTATGCCCACTCGCTTATGGTTGGCCTTATTTCGACTACAATCGGCGCCCGGCACGGGTATTCAGATAAAAAGCTCGAGCAACTGGCGATTTCTGCCCTGCTTCATGATATCGGAAAAGTGCTGCCTGCATCCTATGACGAGCCTGGCGTTTTGCATGGGTCAGACCATACGTGGAGAGGATACAACTTTTTGAAAACGGTAGCTGAGTTCGGGAAAGTTGTCGCCCATGTGGCCTTATGCCACCATGAGGACTTTTCGCAAACAGGCCATCCCCGCAAAGTGGCTGCTTCGGCTGTCCATGAATTTGCGCAAATTGTGGCGATTGCCAACGCATTTGACCATTTGACGCACCGTCGTGACGGAGAAGCATTGATGGAGCCTGGAGAAGCATGCGAATTTATGTTGGCTTTTACGAATAAACGTTTTAGCCATGTGTTTATGAATGACTTTTTGCGGAGTGTGGCCCTTTATCCGACTGGAAGCCAAGTCGTGTTGTCCAACGGCTTGCACGGCATTATTGTAAGCCAAAATAGCGGTTTGCCACAACGCCCTGTTATTCATATTTTGCATACGAATAACGGTGGACAGCAAATCACTGTGCAAACGATTGATTTGGCACAAGAGAATACGGTGTTTATTGAGGAAATTATTTCTTAAACGAAACGTGTTCGTTCGAGTGTGTTGCTAACAACGTTGGCAACACACTCAGACTGAGCGCTTATGGCGAGGGGAGATGCGAAGAAACGTGTATACGGGCAATACGTTTTCTTGCGTGTGGAACAACTGTTCTAAAGCATAAGAGCGAGGCAAATGGCGATCTATGCCCGTGTTTGCCTACAGTCTGAAACGGACGTTTTCGTTCGTTTTTTGTTTTTAAGGAAGGTGTTTTAATGGGGATTTTTTTGCAAGTTGTATTGCCCGTATGTTCTATTTTTGCGGCTGGTTTTTTGTTGCAGCGGGCATTTATGCTCGACATACGTTCAGTGTCAACTGTAGCGATTTATATTATGACGCCGTGCCTTGTTTTTCGTACTTTTTACACTGGCGATCTTGACGCCCAATATGCCTATATGGCCTTGTTTGCCCTTCTCCTGCTAGCGTCGTTAATTGTTATTACAAAAGGGTATGCAAAACTGCGCAAACTAAGTCTCAGCGAAGAAAGCGGGATGATCTTAGCAACTTCCTTTATGAATGTGGGAAATTACGGAACGCCGATTATTTTATTTGCTTATGGCGAGGGTGCCTTTGACCTCGCTGTTTCGTTTATGGTGTTGCAATCGATTATCATGAATATTTTCGGCGTTTATTACGCAGCCAGAGGCAAAGCCGCTATGAAAGGGGCCGTATTAGCGGTTTTGAAAATGCCAGCAACGTACGCAACGGTCCTAGCGCTCGGATTAAATGTAGGTGGCGTCGCACTCCCGCCAAACCTTTTTCAACCTATTGATATCGTCGCGGAGGCGGCCATTCCGACGGTAATGTTAATTTTAGGGATGCAACTAGCAATGATCCCACTGCGTGGATTTGCGTGGGAAAAGCTGACCGTTGCGACGATCATACGGATGGCGATTTCCCCTATTGTTGCGTTTGTGATCGTATCCTTTTTGCCTATTAGCGATATCCTTAGCAAAGTGTTGATTATATCGGCGGCAATGCCAAGCGCGGCCACAATCGTGATGTATGCGGTCCAGTTTGATTCAGAACCAAAGCTTGTTTCCTCGATTACGCTCGTCACCACACTTGTCAGCTTGTTTTCACTGACGTTCTTTCTAGCGATTTTAAGCTAGTCCATTGCAATTTTAAGCGTGACACTTTATCATAATGACAGAACAAAGGAGGCTACATACATGAAAATGATGGATGCAAACGAAATTATTGAGTTTATTTCTAAATCTGAAAAGAAAACTCCTGTAAAAGTTTACATAAAGGGTCAACTTGACAACCTTTCCTTTGGCGAAGGCGTGCAGTCATTTGTGAATGGCAACACGGGCGTGGTCTTTGGCGAATGGAGCAAGATTGAAGCTGTCCTTAACGAAAATGCTGCGTTGATTGAAGATACTGTTGTCGAAAATGACCGCCGCTATTCGGCGATTCCGCTCCTCGATTTAAAAGGGGTAGAAGCACGAATTGAACCAGGCGCCATTATCCGCGACCAAGTGGAAATTGGAAAAGGTGCCGTTATTATGATGGGGGCAAGCATTAATATTGGCGCTGTCATTGGCGAAGGCACAATGATTGACATGAATGCTGTCCTTGGCGGCCGCGCGACTGTCGGGAAAAATTGTCATGTAGGCGCTGGTGCCGTGTTGGCCGGTGTCATCGAGCCACCATCTGCTTCTCCTGTCATCATTGAAGACGGCGTTGTCATCGGCGCAAATGCCGTCATTTTAGAAGGCGTCCGTGTAGGCGCCGGCGCTGTGGTAGCAGCTGGTGCGATTGTAACAGAAGACGTTCCTGCCAACACAGTCGTTGCTGGGACGCCAGCACGCGTGATTAAAGAAATTGATGAGAAAACAAAAGGCAAAACGGAAATAAAGCTGGAGCTTCGCCGTTTAAATGAAGACCAATAACGTATCGTGTGCAGCTTTGCCCTTTAGGCAAAGCTGTTTTCATAAAAAAGGAGTGGATTGGTAGTGGACTGGATTGCGCGGGATAAAGCGGCGATTATGGGAACGTATGGGCGGTTGCCCCTTGTTATAGACCGGGGAGAAGGCAATTATTTAATCGATGAGAACGGCAAATCCTATTTAGATTTAATTACAGGTCTTGCTGTCAATGTAATTGGCCACTCTCACCCTGAAGTAGTAAAAGCCCTTCAAGAACAAGGCCAAAAATTTCTGCATATTTCCAACTTGTATGTAAACAAACCGGCGGTTGAGCTTGCCGAACAACTAAGTGAGGCTACGCTTGGCGGCAAAGTGTTTTTTGCGAATTCCGGCGCTGAAGCGACAGAGGCAGCTGTTAAGTTGATCCATAAATGGAGCATCGCACAACAAAAGACAGCGAAACGAGGCATTGTCGTTTTAAAAAATAGTTTTCACGGCCGAACGTTAGGCGCGTTAAAACTAACACGGCAAAAAGGCGTCTACCAAGACTTTCCGAAACATGATTTGCCTGTCTATGAAGTGGAGAGGGAAAATGTCGATGAGTTGCAAGCAGTCATCAAAAAGAACAAGCCTGCTGCGCTGCTTATGGAACCGGTGCTTGGCTCAGGGGGAGTCATCCCATTATCCCATTCATTTTTGCAAGAAGCACAGGCTTTATGTAAACAGGAGAATGTGTTATTTTGCATGGACGAAATCCAAACAGGCATGGGGCGTACAGGCAAGTTGTTTGCCTACATGCACGCCGACTTAAGCCCTGACGTCGTCCTTTTTGCAAAAGGAGTAGGCGGAGGGCTGCCGCTTGGTGGCATCATTGTCAAGCAGGATTGGAGCGGGTTGTTTGCCCCTGGTGACCATGGGACGACGTTTGCTCCTTCGCCATTAAGCTGTGCACTCGGCCTTGCCGTGCTCCGTGTTCTCCAGCAACAAGGCATCCTCGCCGACAGCCAACAAACAGCAGCCTACTTGCATGATACATTAACAAAGTTGCAACAGGAATTTCCAAGCATTTTAGAAGCGTTACGCGGCAAAGGGATGATGATTGGCTTGCCGACAAAATTAACGGCGGAAAACACGAAAAAACTTCAACAAATGATGATGGAACAAGGCGTGCTCATTGACGTCACCCAACAAACGATCGTTCGTTTGCTTCCGCCGCTTACGCTTACTAAAGCCGAAGTCGACACGTTTGCTGGCCACTTTCGCAACGCATTGGTGCAAATTGACGGAGTGGTGGCAACATGAAGATGACCGATCTCATTCACATACGCCGTGCTTTTCATCAAATTCCTGAACTCGGCTTTAAAGAATTTAAAACACAGCAACTCCTTTTAGACACCATTTCGAACATGGAACAAACACGACTGCAAATCAAAACGTGGAAAACAGCCGTGTTCGTCCGGGTCGAAGGCAGAAAAGATTATACGATTGCCTATAGAGCCGATATGGACGGGCTTCCTATTACAGAGGAAACAGGCTATTCATTTGCCTCTAAGCATGAAGGAGCGATGCATGCCTGTGGGCATGACTTCCATATGACGATTGCCCTTGGCTTGCTAGACCATTTTGCCAGCCACGAACCAGAATGCCATTTGCTGTTTATTTTTCAACCGGCAGAAGAAGGGCCAGGAGGAGCAAAACCGATTATAGAGGCAAATGTACTAGGTGCTTGGCAGCCTGATGAAATTTATGCCCTCCATATTGACCCGAACCTTGCTGTCGGGTCAATCGCCACAAAACCGGGGCTATTGTTTGCGAATACATCTGAGCTTTTTATTGATTTTCAGGGCAAAGGCGGGCATGCCGCTTATCCTCATACAGCGAATGATATGGTGGTTGCTTGTGCCCATTTTGTTACACAAGCGCAAACGGTAGTCGCGCGCAACATTGATCCTCTTGATTCAGCAGTCGTAACACTCGGCGTAATAGCAGGCGGCACGAAACAGAATGTCATTGCTGCAACGGCCCGGTTAGAAGGGACGATCCGGACGCTGTCGATGGCATCAATGGAAGCGGTCAAAACCAGGCTTGAAGCGATTGCTGCTGGTATAGAGGCAAGTTTTGCGTGCAAGATTGCGATTGATTACGGCGCCAATTACTGCGAAGTCTACAATGATCCGGAATTGGCAGAAGCGTTTGCCGCTTTTTCGAAAACAAGAAAAGGCATTACGTTTGTAGAGGCAGAAGAAGCAATGACAGGGGAGGATTTTGGCTACTTTTTAAAACGATACCCTGGCGTCATGTTTTGGCTTGGCGTTGATAGCCAGTACGGCTTGCATGATAGCCGCCTGCAACCAAGAGAGGAAGCAATTGGTATTGCCATCGAGCATATGGTCGCCTTTTTAAGCGCAAAAAAGCCCCGCTAAAGCATGGTATAAAACCTTCGTTTGCAGCGCATACTAATGTGGAAATGAACGAGGGGGTGCCATATGGCTAAAATAGGGGTACAATCGAATTTGTCAGATGTACAGCAAGAGCTTCAGTCCAAAGGCTATGAAGTTGTACAAATTGAAAATGAACAAGATGGGCAAGACTGTGAATGCTGCATTGTTTCTGGAAGAAATGCCGATGTTGCCGGCATCAGTGTTCCTGGACAAATGAGCATTATCCACGCAGAAGGCTTAAGTGCAGAAGAAATCGGCCAACGTGTCGACGAAATTGTGACTCAACATTAAAAAAAATACCAGCTTTTTGCTGGTATTTTTTTAGTTGTTTTCCGATTGTGAAAGGGCATCGTATCGTTGCCGGATCGCTTGGCGGATTTCACGTTCCACTGCCCATTGCTCCATATTTTCCGTTTTGGCAATCACACGGATTGTCGTCGTCGCTAAATCGTCGCTTTCGACGCCTAACACTTCAGGGCCAGATACAATAGCCGGATGGCTAAAGCCTTCTAGTGCCTCTTTTACCATTGCTAGCGATTCGTCTATTTTTTGCCCAGCTGGGATGGAAATGTCGACGAGGGCACGCATATTGCCGCGGGAATGGTTGTCGACATTGGCAATGTTGCGGTTTGGCACGTAATGGAGCGTACCGTCAAAACCGCGAATTAACGTCGTGCGGAAGCCGAGTTCCTCGACAATCCCTTCAACGCCGCCGGCACTCACATAATCGCCGACTTCAAGCTGACGTTCTAACAATAAGAAAAAGCCAGTCACCACATCGCTTACAAGTCCTTGTGCGCCGAAAGCAACGGCAAGCCCTACAACACCTGCACCAGCTAAAATCGGCCCTAAATTGAAACCGAGTATTTCTAAGACCGTCATTGCTACAATAAACAACAACACATAAGAAAATACATTTTGAGTCAGGCTTTTTAACGTATTCAGTCGAGCTTGTGAAGCGCGGATTGTCTGAGGACGGTTAAATGCCCGGGCAATCAGTTTGCGGCCTAAGGCGCGGACAATGAAAAAGATGACGACCACAAGCGCGATTTTCCAAACGATTTGCACTAGCGGATGGGAAAGCCATTCGTTAATGGTACTGTTCACTGATGACCCACTCCTTCCTCAATATCATTGCTTTGTTGAGAATAGCATAAATCGACAAATCTTTCAAAGACCGCTATGTAAGTAAGGCAGGAATGTGAAGATTTATGTTTCTAGATTAAATTCATTCTCAATTAACATTGACTCCAAAAAGCAAGCCCGTTATAATAATGATTGTATTGGATTTGCAAAGGAGGAGTTAGACTTATGACTGAAAAACGTATGGTTGGCAAACAAGCGCCACGTTTTGAAATGGACGCGGTGTTGCCAAACAAAGAATTTGGTAAAGTAAGCCTAGAAGAAAATATGAAAAATGACAAATGGACGGTGTTGTTCTTTTATCCAATGGATTTCACGTTCGTTTGTCCGACTGAAATTACAGCGTTGAGTGACCGCTACGACGAATTTGAAGACTTGGATGCGGAAGTAATCGGTGTTTCTACAGACACGATCCACACACACAAAGCATGGATTAATACGTCACGTGACGACAATGGACTAGGCGACTTGGCTTATCCACTTGCTGCTGACACAAACCATGCTATTTCTAGAGAATATGGTGTGTTAATTGAAGATGAAGGTGTGGCGCTACGCGGGTTGTTCATCATTAGCCCAGAAGGTGAATTGATGTATTCTGTAGTGAACCACAACAACATTGGCCGTGACGTTGATGAAACGTTGCGTGTGCTACAAGCGTTACAAACTGGCGGACTTTGCCCAGCAAACTGGAAGCCTGGACAAGCTACGCTTTAATGGAATAATGGCAAGGGCCTAGCGTGTTGTTAGGCCTTTGTTTTTCGAAAAAGAATAAGGCGGTTTGACAGAGTGTTGCCGCTATTTTCGAGCGCGTGCGCTTTTTTATACAGGAGGGAAACGAGATGGCTTTGAAACTACGGTCGGAAATGCCAGAATTGACAGGCGCGACAGAATGGCTGAATGGAGAGGTAGCGAAAGGGGATTTAATTGGCGACAAACCAACGCTCATCCACTTTTGGTCCATTAGCTGTGGCTTGTGTAAAGAGGCAATGCCAAATGTCAATGAATTTCGTGACCAATACAAAGACGAGCTAAATGTCATTGCTGTCCATATGCCGCGGTCTGAAAAAGACTTAAACATTGATGAGATCAAACAAGTTGCCGATGAGCATGGGATCACGCAACCAATCTTTGTCGATAATGAACATAAGCTGACAGATGCTTTTGAAAATGAATATGTGCCGGCTTACTATGTGTTCGATAAAGATGGGCAGCTGCGCCACTTTCAAGCAGGGGGCGGCGGTATGAAAATGCTGACCAAACGTGTTAACCGAGTACTCGGCATTAAAGAAGAAAAATAAGCAAAGACGCGCCTCTTTTTAAGGAGGGGCGTCTTTGCTTATTGGCCAATTGTTTGGTACAGTCAAGTTACGATTGAGCAGCGGAGGGCCATTATGAAAAAACAGTTTGCGATTATCGGCTTAGGGCGTTTCGGAGGAAGTGTCACAAAAGAGTTAGTGGAGCAAGGCGCTGATGTACTGGCCATAGATAGCGACCGCACTAAGGCAGACGAATTTCGTGACATTGCCACACAAGTGGTGATCGCCAATGCTACGGACGAACAAGTATTAAGGGAACTAGACATCCCGTTGTATGAGCATGTTGTCGTCGCGATTGGCAATGACATTGAAGCGAGCATTTTGGCGACGTTATTGTTAAGCGAAATGGGCGTTAAACACATTTGTGTAAAAGCGGAAACCGATCATCACGAAAAAGTGTTGAAAAAAATTGGCGCCCACCGCGTCCTTCATCCTGAACGTGAAATGGGAGCGCGGCTCGCCCATCATCTTTTATCCGACAACATTGTCGACTACATCGAGCTATCATCCCAGGATACGATTATTGAAGCAGTCGCGACGCCGTCACTTATAGGGCGGACGATACAAGACCTTAACATACGCGCGCTTTACGGCTGTACGATTATTGCTATCCGCAGGCAAGGGAGGTTGATGGCTGCTCCTCAGGCCAATGAAGGTATTCAAGCAGAGGATATACTTGTTTTGCTCGGGCCGAAAAAAGCCATTTATGCATTTGAAAAAGACTTTATTGCTAATTAATGCCTATTAAACAAGCCTGCCGACAATGTCTTTCATTGTCAGCAGGCTTGTTGTTATACTTCCATGATAATCGGCAAAATCATCGGTTTGCGTTTCGTACGCTCGTACAAAAATGGTCCGAGAAGCTCGGTCATTTCGTTTTTAATTTCAGACCACTGAGACGTTTTCTTTTCCATGACGCTGTTTAAATGTTTAGCAAGCATTTTTTGCGCTTCATGAATCAAATCGCCTGATTCTCTCATGTATACAAAACCGCGGGAAATGATATCTGGCCCAGCTGTGACTTTGAATTCCTTCATATCTAAGCTAACGACAACAATGACTAAGCCTTCCTCTGAAAGAATTCGGCGGTCACGAAGCACGATATTGCCAATATCGCCGATGCCATTCCCATCCACATAGACAGAGCCAGACGGAATTTTTCCGACGACACCTGCTTCATTAGGATGGAGCGCGAGGACATCGCCGTTATCCATAATAAAACAGTTTTCTTCTTTGACGCCACAGTCTTGAGCGAGGCGGTTATGAGTGCGCAGCATCCGATATTCGCCGTGGATTGGCAAAAAGTATTGCGGTTTCATAAGCCGCAACATTAGTTTCTGTTCTTCCTGCCCGCCGTGGCCCGATGTATGGATATCACTAAGTGGGCCATGGATGACATTTGCGCCAACCCGGTATAATTGGTTAATGATCTTTCCAACGCTAAGCGTGTTTCCTGGAATTGGCGAAGAAGAAAACACAACCGTATCCCCTGGAATAATTTGAATTTGGCGATGCGTTCCAAAAGCTATCCGTGATAGGGCTGCCATCGGTTCACCTTGGCTTCCTGTACAAAGAATCGTTACTTTGTTATCAGGAAGTTTGTTTAACTGTGAGTGCTCGATGAACGTATGTTTAGGCGCATTGATGTAGCCAAGCTCTTGACCAATGGTAATCGCCGATTCCATGCTGCGACCAAATACACATACTTTGCGGCCATAGTCGACTGCTGCCTGGATCACTTGTTGCAAGCGATGAATATTCGAAGCGAACGTGGCAAAAATAATGCGCCCATCGACTTTTTGGAAAACGTTGTTGATGCTTTCGCCTACTTTTCGTTCGGACATTGTAAAAGTCGGAATTTCGCTATTGGTGCTGTCAGACAGCAAGCAAAGTACGCCTTCATCGCCGATTTTCGCCATTTTCGTTAAATTTGCCGGTTCGCCAACAGGAGTGAAATCAAATTTAAAATCGCCTGTATGGACAATGTTTCCTGGCGGCGTTTTGACAACAACACCGTATGAGTCAGGAATGCTATGGGTTGTCCTGAAAAACGATACCGATGTTTTCGTGAATTTGACAACTTGGTCTTCTGAAATCTCGTGAAGCTTAGCGCTGCGTAGCAAGCCGTGTTCTTCGAGTTTTCCTTTTAAGAGGCCAAGTGCAAGCTTGCCGCCATAGACATCAATGTTGATTTCCCGCAACAAATAAGGAATTCCGCCGATATGGTCTTCATGGCCATGGGTAATAAACAAGCCTTTGATTTTATCCCGATTTTTGATTAAGTACGTATAGTCGGGAATGACATAATCGATGCCAAGAAGCTCGTCTTGAGGAAACATAATTCCAGCATCAATAAGAATAATTTCGTCTTGGAACTGAACACCGTACGTATTTTTGCCTATTTCGCCTAAGCCGCCTAAAGCGAAAACGGCTGTTTGGTTGTTTTTTACTTGTTTCATGGTTAGATGTTCACGACCTTAAAGTCGCTGTTTGTCTGCTCATATTCTAAATATGCACCAGTTACAGCTGTTACGTATTCAATGTTGAAGTTTTGCTTGGCCAACTTAAGGCGGACGTCTGCTTCACTTTCGCCTTCTATGTACAATGACTTTGTCCGTTCCCGTACAGGCATCTGTGCGGCGTCTTCTTGATAGTAAACTTTAAAAATCATTCTTACCTCTCCTTTAAATGTAGTCCTTCCATTATAATAGAAGTTCGCTTATATTTGAATGGTTTCCTTTATTCCCTGCTGCAATGACGAAAAGCCAACCTGATTGAAAGGCTGGCTTTCTTAGTTTTTCCAAGTTTGACATCCATTAAACGTCAAGCAATAATGATTTCGGCAGGAGGTTTCGGCAACCTTTGACTAGTTTTTTCCGCCATTTTCGTAACATCCCGTTCCACTCCTTTTCAATGCCCTTGTACATGTAGTGTATGCACGTAGGCATTGAAGAATCGAGGGAATTGTTGGCAGCTGTTAAAGCGCAAATCCAGGCAATGGTTTTTTGAAAGGGTCTTCGAGTCCCTCAATTCGGTCGTAAAACATAATGCCGTCTAAATGATCTAACTCATGTTGGAAAACAATAGCAATATATCCCCGCAAGCGCATACGCACGTCGTTGCCTTCATGGTCGACTCCAGTGATCGTTAAACGGGCACGCCGAGGCACAAGGCCGGGAACGTCACGGTCAACTGAGAGGCAGCCTTCGCCATTTTCAAGTTCATTCGTTTCAACTGAATGGCTAACGACTTTTGGGTTGGCGATTCCCATGCTGTAGAGGTTGCCGTTTTCATCTGTGGCATGGATAGCAAATAGCCGTTTAGAAATGCCGATTTGTGGCGCAGCTAAGCCTACGCCCGGACGGAGCCCGTATTTTTCGGCGACTTCAGGGTCTTGGCTGTTTTTAATAAACTCGAGCATGTCGACCAGTGTTTTCTTATCTTCATCTGTTAATGGCAATTCGACCGGCTTAGCGACTTTACGTAAAATTGGATTGCCTTCGCGAACAATGTCGTCCATCGTAATCATATGTACCACTCCTTATTTTCTCTATATAGTTTAAGGATATTCAGTGGCAGGCGCAAGTAGAAAAAGCGAGCAGACAATAGGCTGCTCGCGTGTCTATCTTATTTGCAAGGTCCAGGGCCAGGGCCGACTTCTTCGCCGCCGTAACCAAACCAAGATGCGCCGACAATGATCAAGAGAATGAACAGAACGACGATTAAGGCAAAGCCTTTGCCGCCACCGTAGCCGCCGCAGCCATAACCATAGCCGCCATACCCATAAGATTCACAACCAGGGCCGTAGCCGTAACCACCATATCCGTAACCCATATAAAAATTCCTCCTTTTTCGTCATCGCAAATATGTTAGGCGATTCAATACACATCATATGCCTCCACCTAATAAACGATTGGATATTCGCCCAGTTTTGCAGAAAATAGTTGAAGCATCTTGCCAAATTTGACCATGTCCGATAATGTGGTATTTGGGGCGAAAAAAGCTTAAACCGTCGAAGGAGGAGAAAATGTGTCGAAGACAAAACTTGCGACAATCGGCGTAGGATCGATTTTATTGCTGACTGCCTGTGGCGAAAATGCAACAGAAACCATTTATGACCATTTAGAAAATGCTGCGCAAATTGAAAAAGAAGGGTTTGAAGTGCAGCAAAAACCGCTTGTTCAGGCCGAGGAACATGAGGCTGATTTATATAATCAAATAATGGAACTGGACATGGAACAGTTCGAAGAAATCGTTTCGCTCGCTGATGAGGCGATTAAGTCCATCGAAACAAGACGAGAACTGTCTGCAAACGAGAAACAAAGCATTGAAGAAGGGTACGAAGAATTTTCAGCGGCAAATGAGGCATTCGCTGCTTTGGAAGAGGAACCGCTTGCTGATTTGGGACAAACACTCAAAGAAGCAATGGAAGCCCGCTATGAAAGTTATCAAAAACTGCATGAAGTGTATGCGGAGACGCTTGACTTAGACGAACAACTTTACAATTTGTTAAAAACAGAAGACCTTGATGTCGAGACGTTAACAAACCAAGTAGAGGAAACGAATGCCAAATATGAGGAGTTCCAAGAGGCGACGGACTTATTTAATGAACATACAAATACATACAACGACGCAAAACAAGCATTTTACGAAGCGTCAGATTTAGACGTGCGCTTTGAATAAGCGCACGTCTTGTATCTGTATTAGTTCACCGTCTCGATATTGTATAACACAGTTTCATTTTCTTACTAATTAATCATTTGTTTTAGGGAGAAATAAAGAAAGCAAGCAAAAGGATTGACGCATTGTTTCCTTTTCATGTAGACTTATGTCATAAGGTGAGTTGTACTACTGATAAGCAATTTTTTTTGTAACAGTTGAACGAATGCTCAGCCCCCGTAGTCAATGGCTTGTTTAAAAGGGGCCAGCCGCGGTAATGTATCTTTTAGGTTTGGGCATGCTAATGGGGATTTTATGGATGCATTAGGTCATGGATATAAAGAACAATTACCGCTTACTAACGAAAGGATTGGTGGACAAATTGAGTACGAAAACAATTGAGCAAGTCGAAGAACAATTTGAAACCTTCCAGATCTTGAATGAGGAAGGCGAAATCGTGAATGAGTCAGCAATGCCTGACTTAAGCGATGAGCAATTACAAGAGTTAATGCGCCGTATGGTGTATACGCGCATTTGGGACCAAAGGGCCGTTTCTTTAAACCGCCAAGGCCGCTTAGGCTTCTATGCACCAATGGGCGGTCAGGAAGCGTCTATGCTTGGCTCCCAATTTGCCCTTGAAAAAGACGATTGGATTTTGCCTGGCTACCGGGATATTCCGCAAATTGTTTTCCATGGCTTGCCTCTCTATCAAGCATTTCTATGGTCTCGCGGCCACTTCCATGGCGGCCAATTTCCTGATGGCCTAAACATTGCTGTGCCGCAAATCATTATCGGCGCGCAAATTGTACAAACAGCAGGGGTTGCTCTAGGGCTAAAACGGAAGAAAAAAGACAACATTGTCATTACGTATACAGGCGATGGCGGATCTTCACAAGGGGACTTTTATGAAGGCATGAACTTTGCTGGTGCCTACAATGTTCCTGCTGTTTTTGTTGTCCAAAATAACCGTTTTGCCATTTCCGTTCCAGTGGAAAAACAATCAGCAGCAAAAACAATTGCGCAAAAAGCCGTTGCCGCTGGAATCGAAGGCATCCAAGTTGATGGCATGGACGTTCTTGCCGTTTACAAAGCAACGAGCGATGCGCGCAAACGTGCGCTTGCTGGCGAGGGGCCGACATTGATTGAAACGCTCACGTATCGTTATGGTGCTCATTCTACTTCTGGTGACGACCCGACTCGCTACCGTACTTCTGAAGAAGAAGACGAATGGGGCAAGAAAGACCCACTTATTCGCTTCCGTAAGTTTTTAGAAAGCAAAAACTTGTGGAGTGAAGAAAAAGAAAATGAAGTGGTTGAACAAGCAAAAGAAGAAATTAAAGCTGCGGTGAAAGAAGCGGACAAAACGCCTAAACAAAAAGTAACCGACTTGCTTGGCTTTATGTTTGAAAACCCTCCTGTAAACATTCGTGAACAATTGGAAGAGTATACGGCAAAGGAGTCGAAGTAACTTATGGGTAACTGGACAATGGCTCAAGCGATCACGAACGCGCTTGCTAATGAATTAAAAACGAACGAAGATGTTCTCATATTCGGGGAAGACGTTGGCCAAAATGGCGGTGTTTTCCGGGTAACAGAAGGTTTGCAAAAAGAATTTGGCGAAGACCGAGTATTTGATACGCCGCTTGCCGAGTCTGGAATCGGCGGCCTGGCAATTGGCCTTGCCCTGACAGAGCATCGGCCGGTAATGGAAATCCAATTTTTTGGCTTTGTATTTGAAGTGTTTGACTCAATTGCTGGGCAAATGTCACGCTGGCGTTACCGCACTGGCGGAAAACAAACGATGCCGATTACCGTACGTTCTCCATTCGGCGGTGGCGTAAAAACGCCAGAAATGCACTCTGATTCTCTTGAAGGTTTAATGGCGCAAACGCCAGGAGTAAAAGTTGTTATTCCATCGAACCCTTATGATGCAAAAGGATTGTTGATTTCTGCGATCCGCGATAATGACCCGGTCGTGTTTTTAGAGCATATGAAACTTTACCGTTCATTCCGCCAAGAAGTGCCAGAAGAGGAATACACAATTGAACTTGGCAAAGCCGATATTAAGCGAGAAGGAAAAGACATCACGATTGTGGCCTATGGAGCGATGGTTCAAGCTTCTTTGAAAGCAGCAGAAGAGCTTGCCGAAGAAGGCATTGAAGCAGAAGTTATCGACTTGATGACAATTAGCCCATTTGACGTGGAAACAGTTGTGGCTTCAGTTGAAAAAACAAACCGCGCTATTGTGGTCCAAGAAGCGCAAAAACAAGCAGGAGTGGCTTCCCACATTGTCGCTGAAATTACAGAACGGGCGATTCTTTCTTTGGAAGCGCCGGTGCTTCGAGTTACGGCTCCAGACACGGTTTATCCATTTGCTGCTGCTGAAGATGCATGGCTGCCAAACCACCAGACGATCGTAGAAAAAGTAAAAGAAGTTATCAACTTCTAAATAACGATTGAAAAGAAAGCAACGAAGCTGGGGAAAAACCAGTATCGTTCTTTCTTTTATAGAAGATGATTTAGAGTTATAATGAAGGAGGCGTTTTAGCCGTGGCTTATAAATATAAACTGCCTGAAGTGGGTGAAGGAATTCACGAAGGCGAAATTGTGAAGTGGTTTGTAAAAGAAGGGGATGAAGTCAAAGAAGATGACATTTTGCTTGAAGTGCAAAATGACAAATCTGTCGTTGAACTTCCTTCTCCAGTAGATGGAAAAGTTCTTGAAGTGAAAGTGGAAGAAGGCACGACAAGCTATGTTGGCGATGTCATCTTAGTCATTGATGATGGCTCTGGCGATGATGACGCTGAAGAAGAAAGCAAAGAGGAAGCACCGAAAGAAGAAAAGCAAGCAGCCTCTGAGCCGGAAAAAGGACAATCTTCTTCTGAAGAAAGCGCTGAAGAAGAAGGTTCACGCGTCATTGCCATGCCTTCTGTACGCAAATATGCCCGTGAGAAAGGCATTGCCATTTCTAAAGTAAAAGGATCAGGCAAAAATGGCCGCGTATTAAAAGAGGATGTAGATGCCTTTGCATCAGGCGGGCAAACGGAAGAAGCGGCAGCTCCAAAAGAAGAAGAAAAGACTGCTTCCTCAAAACCAGCAGCTACGGCACAAGCCGGCGGAAACGAGCAGTTGGAAGAGCGCGTACCGCTTAAAGGCATCCGCAAAGCGATTGCAAAAGCAATGGTGAACTCAAAACATACGGCTCCACACGTGACACATCTTGACGAAGTCGACGTGTCAGCCCTTGTTGCCCATCGCAAACAGTACAAACAAATTGCTGCAGACCAAGGCACGAAACTGACGTATCTTCCATATGTCGTCAAAGCTTTGACGTCAGCTCTTCGCAAATATCCGGCTTTAAATGCGTCAATTGATGACGAAGCAGGCGAAATCGTCTACAAAAAGTACTTTAACGTCGGAATTGCAGCAGACACTGAGCAAGGCCTCGTAGTTCCTGTCGTCAAAGATGCTGACCGTAAGTCTATTTTTGCACTTGCTGATGAAATTAACGAGTTGGCTGGAAAAGCCCGTGAAGGCAAGCTGTCAAGCGCAGAAATGTCAGGTGGATCGGCAACGATCTCCAACCTTGGATCAGCAAGAGGACAATGGTTTACGCCAATTATTAACCACCCAGAAGTCATGATTTTAGGCATCGGCCGTATTGAAGAAAAGCCTGTTGTAAAAGACGGCGAAATTGTTGTGGGCACAATGTTGGCACTGTCAATCAGCTATGACCACCGTTTGATTGATGGCGTAACAGCGCAAAGCGCGCTTAACCAAATCAAGCGTTTGCTAAACGACCCACAATTACTATTAATGGAGGGGTAACAGATGGTTGTTGGAGATTTCGCACAAGAAGTAGATACACTCGTAGTTGGCTCCGGCCCAGGAGGTTACGTTGCGGCGATCCGTGCTGCGCAACTTGGGCAAAAAGTAACCATTGTCGAGAAAGGCAGCCTTGGCGGCGTTTGCTTAAATGTCGGCTGCATCCCATCAAAGGCGTTAATTCAAGCTGGGCACCGGGCTCATCTTGCCAAGTCTTCTGAAGACATCGGCATTCGCGCTGAAAACGTCGCTATTGACTTTGAGAAAGTCCAAGAATGGAAAGGCTCTGTTGTGAAAAAGCTAACGGGCGGCGTCGAAGGCTTGCTCAAAGGCAACAAAGTCGAAATCATCCGTGGCGAAGCCTATTTCTCCGGTGAAGACACTGTGAAAATTATGGATGAGAAAAGCTCAAGCACGTACAAGTTCAAACATTGCATCATCGCGACTGGCTCAAGCCCAATTGAAATTCCAAACTTCAAATACACAGATCGCGTCATTAATTCCACAGGCGCCCTTGCTCTAAAAGAGGTGCCGAAAAAATTGGTTGTTATTGGCGGCGGCTATATCGGAATTGAGCTAACAGGCGCCTATTCAAATCTTGGATCAGAAGTTGTCGTTCTTGAAGGCACAAAACAAATTTTGCCTGGTTTCGAAAAACAAATGGCAAAACTTGTTGAGCGCAAACTGAAGAAAAATGGCGTTACTTTCCATACAGAAGCAATGGCCAAAGGCGTTGAAGAAACGGATAACGGCGTAAAAGTAACAGCAGAAATCAAAGGTGAAGAAAAAGTGATCGAAGCTGATTACGTCCTTGTGACAGTTGGTCGTAAACCGAACACAGAGGAAATCGGCCTTGAGGGCATCGGGGTAGAAATGGATGACCGTGGCTACATTAAAGTAGACAAGCAAGGCCGTACGAGCGTGAAAAACATTTTCGCGATCGGCGATATTGTTCCAGGTCCGGCTCTTGCCCATAAAGCTTCTTATGAAGCTAAAGTAGCAGCAGAAGCGATCAGCGGCGAACCTTCAGAAGTTGATTATCTCGCGATTCCTGCCGTTTGCTTCTCTGAGCCAGAATTGGCGACAGTTGGCTACAATGAAGCACAAGCAAAAGAAGCTGGTTATGACGTTAAAGTGGCGAAATTCCCATTCGCTGCAAATGGCCGCGCTTTGTCTTTAAACGATGCCGACGGCTTTATGAAGCTCGTTACGCGTAAAGAAGACGGCCTTGTTATTGGCGGACAAATCGCTGGGCCAAATGCATCAGACATGATCGCTGAAATCGGTTTAGCAATTGAAGCAGGCATGACAGCTGAAGACATTGCACTAACAATCCATGCGCATCCTACGCTTGGCGAAATTACGATGGAAGCGGCTGAAGTTGCACTTGGCACGCCAATCCACACATTGTAAAAAGCAAATAAAAGCTCTTTAAGGGTTCTCCTTAAAGGGCTTTTTGCGTGTGTGCCCGGCATGCGCATGGGCTATAGGGTTGAAGTCCCGAACAGTGAAGGTCACTGTAACTGTTAGCCGACGACAAGGGTGTCTGGGGCGACTCAGAATCTGAAGGAAGTCCGAGGCAAACCTCTGCTCCGAGGAACACGAATCTCATCAGGCGCTTATTCTTGGATGAGGCTGCACGACAAGTCGAAGTCCTAGTGACCAAAGGGGATAGGCGTAAATGAGGCGGAGACATGGAGGGGAAGGACATGCGCTTACCCGGGGAGATCTAGTGATCGTGCGGAACACGTTCCGTAACCACTTGTGTGAACAGGTGCTGAGACATTAGAAGTCAGCAGAAGTCATAGTACATGTCTGATCTAGACAGACATGGAAGGACGGAATCAGGAAAGGAATAAGAGGACTTGGCGAACGCTGTACGTGTTGAAGCAGAAACATCTACGGAACCTACTCTCCCGCAAGAAGCGGTGAATCCCGCAGGGGGCTGGAGAGAGGGCGGAGCGTACAGCCACACAAGAAGACCCCTCTTATACGAAGGAGTAGAAATACATGTTGGATCAGATTCTATCAAGAGACAATCTCCTCCAAGCGCTCAAGCGCGTGGAGTCCAATAAAGGAAGTCCTGGTGTCGATGGGATGACGACAAAATCCGTCCGATCCTATCTCATGGAAAACTGGGACTCCTTGAGAAGGGCAATCATGGAAGGAACCTACTCTCCTCAGCCAGTAAGACGGGTCGAAATCCCGAAACCGTCTGGAGGCGTAAGGGCATTAGGCATTCCAACGGTGATTGACCGTCTGATCCAACAAGCCATCGCTCAAGTGTTGTCAAAGAAGATGGACCCAAGCTTTTCCGAAAATAGCTACGGGTTTCGTCCAGGAAAACGGGGACATGACGCGGTCAAAAAGGCGAAGACGTATATCCAAGAAGGGTACGGATGGGTCGTGGACATTGACCTCTCGAAGTTCTTCGATCGCGTCCATCATGACCGCTTAATGAGACGTCTGAGCCAGATCATTCAAGATCGACAAGTGTTGCGTCTGATTAGACGCTACCTTCAAGCAGGGATCATGGAAAACGGACTGGTTCAGCCGAGTACAGAAGGAACGCCGCAAGGCGGACCGCTCAGTCCGCTTCTTTCCAACATTGTGTTAGATGAGTGGGATCAGGAACTAGAGAAACGAGGCTACCGATTCGTTCGTTACGCGGATGACTGCCAGATTTACGTCAAGTCACGACGGGCGGCAAAACAAACGCTAACAAAGATGACGACGTTCCTAGAGGATCGTCTCCGACTTCAAGTGAATCGGGAAAAGAGCGCATGGGGGCGCCCGTGGGAGCGGAGCTTCCTGGGGTTCACCTTCACGCGCAACCGAAAAGACCCGAAGATACGAATCGCACCCACAAGCCTTAAACGATGTAAAGATCGCATTCGCGAACTCACCTCACGTCGCCACTCGATTGAGATGGAGGAACGAATTCGCAGACTGAATCAGTTTCTTATAGGATGGATAGGCTACTTTCAGTTAGTCGAAACGCCATCTTTCCTACAGAAATTAGACGCATGGGTGAAGAGACGCCTCCGAATGATCCGCTGGAAAGAATGGAAGAAACCGAAAACGAGACAGCGGAAGCTCGTCTCACTTGGCGCCAGGATAGGAAAAGCGTGGGAATGGGCCAATACGCGAAAAGCCTATTGGCGAATCGCGAAAAGTCCGATCTTACACAAAACCCTCGACTCTGCTTATTGGAAGAGTCAAGGGCTCAAGAGCTTAATGGAACGTTATGATACACTTCGTCAAACTTAACTGAAACCGCCGTATACGGAACCGTACGTGCGGTGGTGTGAGAGGTCGGGGGTTAGTCGCCCCCTCCTACTCTATTTAGAGAATAGCAATGTGAGAAAATCTATTAAGAAAAATAAAAAAACAGAAAAAAACTTGCCGAAAAATCATTCGTTTGTGCTATACTTATCACAAAATTTACCTAGTACTCATGGAGGATAAACATGGTAGAGCCTTTACTTCGACTGCAAGATGTGAAAACATACTTTCATTTGAACCAATCACGCACTGTGAAAGCAGTAGACGGCGTTACGTTTACCATTCATGAAAATGAAACGGTAGCGCTAGTCGGGGAATCGGGCAGCGGAAAAAGCATGACGTCCATGTCGATTATGGGGTTAGTGGATGAACCTGGAAAAGTAGAGGGGTCGATCCAGCTTGAAGGACAAGAACTGTTAAAGCGAACAGAAAAACAACTTGATCACATTCGCGGCGCACAAATAGCGATGATTTTCCAGGAGCCGATGACTTCTTTGAATCCTGTTTTTACAATCGGAAATCAGATAATTGAAACGATCAGAAAACATAAACAAGTCTCAAAAAAACAAGCGCACAAACGGGCAGTCGAACTGTTAAAGCTAGTTGGCTTTGCTCGCGCCGAAGAAAGCATGAAACAATATCCTCATCAACTTTCAGGAGGGATGCGGCAACGGGTCATGATTGCCATTGCTATATCATGCAACCCAAAGCTGTTAATAGCGGATGAGCCCACTACGGCTCTTGATGTCACCATCCAACAACAAATTCTTGACTTAATGTTAAAAATAAAAAATCAGTTTCAGTCTTCAATCCTGTTGATTACCCACGACCTTGGCGTTGTCGCTGAAACAGCTGATCGCGTCCTTGTTATGTATGCGGGTCAAATCGTTGAAGAAGCTCCTGCTTATGATTTGTTTACGAATCCGCTCCATCCGTATACGCAAGGGTTGCTGAAAAGCATGCCGAAGCTTGAAGACAACAAAGATAGGCTTGAGGCCATAAGCGGAATGGTTCCGCCAGCCCATCGTTTTCCACAAGGCTGCCGCTTTGCCTCGCGCTGTGAGTTTGCCACTCCACTATGCGCAGAAGCGATGCCTGAACTAGTGAACGTAAGCAAAACGAGGGATGTGCGCTGCTATCTATACAAAGAAGGCAGTGTAGAACCTGACAAGCAGCGGCTTAAAGAAGGAGCGATCAGCTAATGTCCAATGTGCTACTAGAAGCAAAAGGGTTAAAGATGCATTTTCCGATAAAAGCGGGCGTGATTAGACGTACAGTCGGCTATGTAAAAGCAGTAGATGGCATTACGTTAAACGTCTATAAAGGGGAGTCCCTTGGTATTGTCGGCGAATCTGGTTCAGGCAAATCAACACTAGGGCGGATGCTTTTAAGGTTGCTTGATCCAACCGAAGGGGAAGTTTATTTTAATGGGGAGCAAATTTCAAATCTTCCAAATAGAAAAATGCGTCCTTATCGTCGTGATATGCAAATGGTTTTTCAAGACCCGTATGCTTCGTTAAATCCCCGCATGACGATTGGAGAATTGCTTGAAGAGCCACTGCTTGTACATAAAACAATGAATACAAAAGCAGACCGGAAAAAACGGGCTGAGGAATTGCTAGAAACTGTCGGTTTGCCGAAGTCGTCTTACAATAAATACCCACATGAATTTTCGGGTGGACAAAGGCAACGAGTCGGTATTGCCCGTGCCTTAAGCACCAAGCCAAAACTGATTATCGGCGACGAGCCAGTATCGGCGTTGGATGTTTCGATTCAATCACAAGTGTTAAATTTGATGAAAGACTTGCAAGATGAATTTCAACTAACGTATTTGTTCATCGCCCATGATTTGAGCGTCGTTAAACATATTAGCGACCGCGTCGCTGTTATGTACTTAGGTAGAATTGTGGAGATTGCACAGAAAGACTCTTTGTATGAGACACCGCTTCACCCTTACACGGAAGCACTTATATCCGCTGTGCCTTCAACCGATGTCACAGTTAAAAAAGAGAAGATTTCCTTGAAGGGAGAATTGCCAAGTCCGGCGAATCCACCAAAAGGCTGTGCGTTCCATACACGTTGCCCACATGCTTACGAACGTTGCAAACACGAACGCCCAGAAATGACGGAGCAAAAGGCCGGCCATTTTGTTGCCTGCCATCTTTATACGGATTCAAGCCCATCACCAGTATAATGGCTCACTTTAAGTGAAGGAGGTGGTGCTCAATCGATTCAAGCAAGCTTAAATGAACAAAGCGGTTTAATGAAAGAAAAGGGGGAAATCGTGTTGAACAAAAAACCATTTTACACGTTTTTGCTGGCAACTGCTGTTGCAAGTACGCTAGCTGCTTGCAACAGCGATACTGGCGGTTCCGGGGAAGGCACTGACGGAGGAGAGGAAGGCACAGGAGGAGAGGCCGTTGAAGGCGGCAATGTCAATCTTGGAATGATGTCACCGCCAGACAATTTATTCAATCCGATCTTTTACACATCTATGTACGACTCTCATATTCTTGAAATCACTCATGAAGGTCTAGTCCAACAAGACGAAGAGTTTAACTTCATTCCTGAATTAGCAGAGGACTGGGAATTCAGTGACGACAACCGTGAGTTGACTTACTTTTTGCGTGAAGATGTAAAGTGGCATGATGGCGAAGATTTTACTGCCGATGACGTCGTCTTTACGTTTACGGCAATGGCCGATCCCGATTATGCCGGTGCAGGCGGGATACGCCAAAACTATGTAAACACCCTTGCTGGCTATGAAGACTACGTAAGCGGCGAAAGCGACACATTCGCTGGCGTTGAGAAAATAGATGACTATACAGTTAAATTTATTTTTGAAGAACCGAGTGTAAAGGCACTGGCTGATACATCAATGGATATTATTCCTGAGCATATATTTGGCGACGTGCCAGTAGCTGACATTCCATCTCATGCTGGGTCGATTAACGCTGGTGAAGTGATTGGCACAGGGCCGTTCCAATTGACTGAAATGCTTGAAAATGAGCAATACGTATTAACCGCCAATGAAGATTACTACAAAGGTGCGCCGAAACTAGATTCGATCACGTGGAATGTTGTCTCTGCTTCTGTCGTCGCAGGGATGTTGGAACAAGGCGAGCTCGATTATGTGCCTCGGGATTTTCCAGCTGCTGATGTTGCGACGATTGATGGGAATGACAATTTGACCGTTTTTGAACAAGCACAGCTAGGCTATCAATACTTAGGCATGAAAATCAATCATGGCCCTAACGATAGCTTAACCGACCCAAATTCTTGGGAGCCAAACGAAAAACTGCAAGACGTTGAGCTTCGCCAAGCGATTGTTCACGCGATCAATCGCCAGGAATTTATTGACGGATTTTTACGCGGCCACGGTGAATTATTGGATGCGCCATTTCCAAGCGCCTCTTGGGCATACAATCCTGATGCGGTTGAAGGCTTAGCTTATGACCCTGACCTTGCCAAGCAAAAGTTAGCCGATGCAGGCTATGAAGATGCTAACGGCGACGGTTTTGTCGAAGATCCAGACGGCAATGAACTCGTTCTCAACTTAGATTATCCAACGGGCAACCCAGTGCGTGAACAAGTCGCGCCTGTGATGAAAGAACAGCTAGAGGCAGTTGGCATTCAAGTCAACTTAAATACGCCACGTGAGGCGCCAGCTCATTTTGAAATTATTGAACAAAACGACACGGATGTCGATTTATTCTTGGCAGGCTGGTCCCTTTCTTCTGGCGACCCAGACCCATGGCCAATTAATGGCGGCACAGCAGGTTATAACTATTCACGTTTCCTCGACGAAGAGCAAGAAAAATTGTTGCAAGAAGCGGTTAATCCAGAATTGGCATTTGACAACCAAGAGTTCCGTGCAGAAAAATATGGAGAATGGGCACAACTCTTTATTGACAATGCCTATACGGTTCCACTTTACGCAGAAACAGAACTTCATGTGTACAACAAACGTCTGGCAGGCTTGACTATTAAACCGTTTACATTCAAAGACGAGACACATGAGTGGCACTTAACCGAATAGCGCGTGTCTGCACATTGAAGCAGCTGTAAAGCTGCTTCAACTTTCTTCAATTTGCTGGAATAAGAGAGGTGGCCCGGATGCTTAAATATATTGTGAGGCGTGTTTTGCAGTTTATCCCAATGGTCTTCATTTTATCAGTAATCGTGTTCTTATTTGCATATCTTGCTCCAGGAGACGCGCTGAGTGGAGAAGTGATTGACCCAAATACGCCACGAGAAGTGATTGAGGAACGCCGGGAAGAATTAGGATTGAACGATCCGGTACATATTCAATATTGGAACTGGCTCAAACGGGCAGTGACAGGCGATTTAGGGATGTCGACTCATTTCACCGGTAGGTCTGTCAGCGAGCTAATCGGGCAACGGCTCGGCAATACATTCTATTTAGGCGCATTTGCGCTTTTAATTACACTCATTGTGTCGATTCCAATTGGTATTTATTCTGCACGTAAAAAATATTCTGTTTTAGATTATGCGGCGACGTCATTTGCCTTTATTGGCCTAGCGACGCCAAACTTTTTTGCCGGATTGCTGGCGATTTATGTGTTTTCTTTTGGGCTTGGCTGGTTTCCAACGCAAGGTTCGATCGGTTCCCCTAATTTAACGGGATTTGACGCTTTTGTGAGCCGGATCCAGCACTTAATTTTGCCTGGCCTTACACTTGGTTTATCAAGTACAGCGATTTTTATGCGGTATATGCGTTCAGAAATGCTCGATGTAAAAGGGAGCGATTTTATCCGCACTGCTCGGGCTAAAGGCGTTGGCGCAAAGTCGGTTTTGTACAAGCATACCCTCCGCAATGCGATGATTCCTATTATTACGCTACTAGGTATGGAAATCGGCGTGCTATTGAGCGGCGCGTTCATTGTCGAAACCGTATTTAATTATCCAGGTATCGGCACGTTATTCTTATCCGGCATGGCCAATCGCGATTATCCAGTCATTATGGCGGTTAACTTGTTAATTGGCTTATCTGTTTTAGTCGGAAACTTATTGGCAGACATCTTTTATGCGGTGGCTGATCCGCGCATTCGACTTGATTGAGGTGAACGAAGAATGGAACCGAGATTAAATGAAACACCGAGTGTGTCCCCTCCAACGCCAACGTTGTCAGAGGAAAAAAGCGTCAGCCCTACAGTCCTTGCTTTTCGCCGGTTTCGCAAAAATAAATTGGCTCTAGCTGGCATTGTCTTTTTATCGTTTATCGTGTTGGTCGCTATTTTTGCTGATGTCATTGCGACACATGATCCGACTGCTTCCCAGCTCAGCAAAATCGAAGCGAAAGCAGATGGCGAAAACTGGTTAGGCACAGACGGTTCTGGCCGTGATAACTTTTCAAGGCTTGTCTATGGCGCGAGAATCTCCCTTACGGTTGGCTTTTTTGCAATGTTGTTTACGGTGTTAATTGGCGGAACACTTGGTTCAATCGCTGGTTATTATGGCGGGAAAATCGATTCTGTCATTATGCGTTTTACGGACATTGTCCTGATTTTCCCGTTTATTTTGCTGTTTATGACAATTGTGGCGATTCTAGAACGGACAACAGTGCCGATTTTTATTCTCGTTATCGCCATTACATCCTGGCCGCAAGTTTGCCGAATTTTACGAGGAACGTTTCTTTCCATTCGCGAAAAGGAATATGTTTTAAGCGCCCGAAGTATCGGCTGTTCCGATTGGCGTATCATCCGCAAGCATTTTTTACCTAATGCGGTCGGGCCGATCATCGTCAACGCGACGATTGTCATGGCGATGATGATTGTCGCCGAATCAGCATTAAGCTTTATCGGTTTCGGCGTCCCTCAGCCTACACCGACATGGGGAAATATGCTAACAGAAGCACAAAGCGTCCGCTTGCTACGCAATAATCCAGAAGCTTGGTTGCCCCCTGGATTATGCATCTTGCTTACTGTTCTTTCGATTAACTTTATTGGCGATGGTCTCCGCGACGCATTTGATTCAAAAGCATAATGGAGCAAAAAGAGCAAAACCAACGCTTTTCGCGGTGGCTTTGCTCTTTTTATTGTTTTAAGGCTCCTTCAAGCCGGGCGTATAAGTCTGTGATGTCGTGTTTGCCGGAAATGCGCAGTTTTTCGTCATCGCCTTTATAAACAAGCATCGCTGGAAATTCATCTATGTCATAATAATTGATAATATGGCGCTCGCTTGCGTCACAAATAACTAACTCTGTTACCTGTTCTCCTAAATCCTGTTGGACTGCTAATACCGCGTCATAGTAATTGGCTTCATCTGAAAGTCTGTCAGGATCGGAAAATATAAGCGTAACGCGATCCTCTTTCTCGTTAGAATGGAGCTGAGGAGACGAAAAGGAGGGAAAAATCGAACAGCCTTGCAGAAAAAAGATGAAACAGCCGATGAACAGAAGGCGTAACCCTTTATTTTGCATTTCTTCTCCTCCTTTTTGGTAAATAAGTAATCGCAGCAATAACTGAAATCCATTTTAGCACAAGGAAAACGGTCTTTTTCTAGCGTCATAAAAATGTAAAATGACTGTGAATCGATTGTAAATCTCGCAAAAAAAGCTCCTAGATCGATTGCATCTAGGAGCACACCAGTCAGTCTTTTTTTCTGTCCTTCTTCTTGTCTTTTGTTAGTTGCCGAAGTTTTTGCTGTTCTTTGCGAAGCAACATCTGTTCCCGTTTAATGCGCTCCCGTTCATTACGCAAAGCTAGGCGTTCTTGCCGGAGCCGTTCACGGTTTACTGCCAGTGCTGCTTTTTCATTGCGGAGTTCTTTAAAAAGCGACACAATCATTAAAATGATAATCACAGCAAATGGAAAAGCACCAATGATCGATGCCGTTTGCAGGGCTGCCAAACCTTGTTCGCTCGTTAGCAATAGCACAGCGGCTGTTCCAGAAATAATAACGCCCCACACCAACTTTACCGCATTAGGCGGGTTTAGAAGGCCACCAGTCGTCTGCATACCGAGCACGACCGTGGCCGAGTCGGCTGATGTTACAAAAAAGGAGGCGATTAGAATAACGGTAAGTATGGAAACGAAAAAGGTCAATGGGAATTGCTCAAGCAAGGCAAACAATGCCATTTCTGTGCCGCCTGTTTGCATTTGCCCATAAAGGGCACCTGTTTCGTTTTCAAAAAAGATGCTAGAGCCGCCAAATACGCTAAACCAAAAAGCGCCGAACAAAGACGGCAGTGCGATAACGCCAATGACAAACTCGCGAATTGTGCGCCCCCGTGAAACACGGGCAATAAATGCCCCGACGAAAGGCGACCACGAAATCCACCATGCCCAGTAAAACAATGTCCATTCTTGCACCCAAGAAGATTCTGGGTTATAAACATCCATGCTAAAACTCATGCCAAAAAAATTTTGTGCATAGCTGCCAATGCCTTGTGTAAAAACACCCATTATGTAACTGGTCGGACCGAGAAGCAACACAAAGGCCATTAAAATAATAGCAAGTCGTACATTAAAATTACTTAATATGCGAATGCCTTTGTCGACGCCGGTTGCCGCCGAAATACAAAAGAGAATTGTTACAATAGCAATGACAACCAACTGAAATACATTATCGGAAAACGAATTTAATGCAGGAAACAAATAGCGAAGACCGGCTGTAATTTGTGCGGCTCCGAAACCGAGTGATGTCGCTGTTCCAAAAACGGTCGCGAACACGACAAAGACGTCAATGACCTTGCCAAGCGGCCCTGTAATGCGGTGGCCAATGAGCGGCCGGAATGTCGAGCTAAATAAAGCAGGCTCGTCTTTGCGGTACTGAAAATAGGCGAGTGCCAGCGCCACAACAGCATAGATGGCCCATGGATGGATGCCCCAATGAAAGATCGAATACCGCATCGCCTGGGCAGCTGCATCTTGCGTGCCTGGTGCAGCATCTGGAGGAGCAAAATAATGGGACAGTGGTTCAGCCGCTCCCCAAAAAACAAGACCGATTCCCATGCCGGCTGTAAAAAGAAACGCAAACCATGTCATATAGCTGTATTGAGGTTCCTCTTCAGGTTTACCAAGTTTAATACTTCCATAAGGGCTAAAAATTAAGTAAATGCCCACGCCTACATAAAAAGTGGCAGAGAGCAAATAGAACCAACCAAGTTCAGATGAGATAAAGCCTTGGATGGAGTCCATTACGGTCGCCATATTTTTGGGAAAAAATACTCCCCAAAGGATAAAGGCGCTTGCAATTGCAACAGCCGTTCCAAATACTGAAGTTGTTTGTTTCATTTGTACAATCTCAACCTTTCCTTGTTGTCCACAAGTCGTCATCATACCATAGGATGGCAAACAATCCAAGGGAAGATACGCCGATTTTCATCGCAATCGCTTTATCATACCCGCTTCTTTGGGCGAATAAACGCAATTGATTAAAATAATCGTTTGCTTTACAGTTGTCGAATGAAGGCAGTCTTTGCTAACATGGCTACAACTGAAAGGGGAGGAAGAAACAACATGAAAAAATGGGTGGCAGTTCCCGTCTGCTTGCTCGTGCTAACAGCTTGCGGAAATGAGTCTGATAACTCATCGCAAACGGCGACAGAGGCAAACGAGAGCGAAAGCGACAAAGAGCACGCTATTACAGAAGATGAAAATAGCAGTGAGGATCTTGAAAAGCCAGAAGAAAATGAAGTCGAAGAGCAGGATAGTGAACCTTTATACGAAATCAATTCAAACAGTTGGACAGTAGAGCCGATCGAAGGAACAGACGCTAATGAAAAAGTGGTTCTTCTAACCATTGACGATGCACCTGATGCCTACGGGCTCGAAATGGCGCAAACACTGGAAGAGCTCGACGTACCGGCGATCTTTTTTGTCAATGGCCATTTTATTGAGGATGAAGAGGGGGCAGAAGAACTAAAACAAATTCACGACATGGGTTTTGCGATCGGCAATCATACGATGAGCCATCAAAAGCTTGATGATGTGGAGGAGGAAGTGCAGCAGCAAGAAATTGTTGAACTAAATAACCGGATCGAAGAAGTAATTGGCGAACGCCCCCGTTTTTTCAGGGCGCCTCATGGCATTAATACGGAGTATTCCCGTAGTCTGGTTGAGGAAGAAGGCATGACGAATATGAACTGGACTTATGGGTACGATTGGGAAAGCGAATACCAGAGCGAAGAAGCCATCGCCGACATTATGGTCCATACTGAACTTCTTACCAATGGCGCTAATTTGTTAATGCACGACCGTGAATGGACGGCAGGCGCTCTTGAAGAAATTGTGACTGGCTTGCGAGACAAAGGTTATGACTTTGTTGACCCAGCACAATTAAACTAACTCTCAAGCCACCCGAACTGGGTGGCTTATTTATTTTTAATGTGACATGCTAAATAGCCTTGACGAAATAAATGAGCCATACTATTATGAACATAAGCGATAGAAAGCGATTTCAACCTAATGAAGAGGAGCGATGCAAGTGGGTACAATTGTTTGCCAACATTGTAATGAAGCCGTGGAGCATTTCGAAGGGGAAAAAGTCAGCCGTTTGTACGCGGTATCATCTTGCTCACGTTGCCAGCAACAAACGACTGAAACGCTCGCAAAAAAATAGACAATAGTGAACACCTTGCAAGGATGACTGGCAAGGTGTTTTTTCTGTTTACGCATAAATGCGGAACTTCTTTTTTAGAAAGAAAAAATCAAACGAAATAGCTAAAAGAAACGTTTTGTTTTCAATTTAATTCCAATTAAACAATTCTATAGATGCGGGTATTTAGGCGAGTTCTAAAGTATTTCTAAAATTTGATGAGGTTGGATTGTGTCACCATTTATCGAATCGTATACTAAATGACGTTCAATATCACGATGAGGAAAGAAGGAAGAACTAAGTGAACGAATCAGCAATTCAGTCACCACGAGAAACCCCCTATTTTGTTATTTGTCTCTTATTTAGCATTCTAGTCTACATACTTGCAGTCATTTCCGTTATTGGCATCGGTATTGTATTGGCTGTCTTTGCGATCTTGTATGTCACTCAATTATTAGCAATCGGTTCTATTCGTGGGAACGGCGTCCGAATTCATGAGCATCAATTTGGCGATATCTATGAGCGTGTGGTCGCGATTTCAAAGAAAATGGGTATCGAGAAAGTACCTGATGTGTTTGTCGTTGAAGCAGAAGGTCTAATGAACGCATTCGCAACGCGCTTTTGGGGCAAGCATATGATTTTACTCACCTCTGACGTATTTGACCTTGCAAGGGAAGCTGGTGAAGCGGAACTCGATTTTATTATCGCCCATGAATTGACCCACATTAAACGCAATCATGTGTGGAAAAATGTCCTTATTGCTCCAGCTAAGCTTATTCCCTTTTTAGCACAAGCGTATAGTCGCTCATGTGAGTATACATGCGACCGTGCTGCTGCTTACTTTACAGGAAATGTGGTTGCAGCAAAACGGGCTTTAGCGATTTTTAGCATTGGCAAGCGTTTAGCGCCAGAGTTAAATGAGGAAGCGTTCAGACAACAAATCGAAACCGATTCAAACGGAGCGGTTTGGCTTAGTGAAGTGTTGTCGACACACCCAATACTACCAAAACGAATTCAATCCATTGCTGTATTTGCTAACGAACAAGGAGTCAATGTTTATAGACAAAAGGGCGGTGTGATTGCTCTCGGACTAGGATTGGTCGTGGTGGGTGGCGCGTTCGTGTATGGTGCAGTCCTGCTCTCAATTGTGTTCGGCTCTCTCATATACGGATCGTTTGCTGATGAACTCGATCCATCCTTTTCTAGTGGATACGAGCAATTTAATTGGAGCAGCACCGATACGACAAATGTTGGGAGCAGCGTCGATAGTAGTTCTAGCGACAGGTCGCCATTGTTCCAGGCTGTCATTGCAGAAGACAATGCAAAAGTAAAACAACTTTTGCAAACGGGCGATTTTGACGTGAATGAAACGGATAGTTCTGGAAACTCGCTCCTCTATCATGCAACCTTTTATGAAAACAAAGAGCTAGTAGAAGAGCTGCTTGAGGCGGGGGCAGATCCAAATGACTATTTTCAAGATGACAGCCCGCTCGTTTCCGCCGTTTATTACGATGACTATGACACAGCCTTGCTTTTGCTTGACTACGGGGCAGACCCTTATTACGAAGATTCTTACGGCGACAGTGCCTTATCGCTAATGGAGGCAGAAAATGAAGAAGAACTTAGGGACAAATTAGTTTTTTATGCAGATTAAATAGAACAAAGGAAAAAAGCGTGCTGAAAATATCCGATTTTCAGCACGCTTTTTGCGCTTCCCTATTGTCGGTTAACACTAGCAACACGCACGTACGTACATTTTTTATCGAATGGCGCGTTGCTCTTTAATCACTTTCAAGTTGGAAAGTGTAGCATCTTCTGGGCCTTGGACAGGAAGGCCAGCTTTCAAGTTTTCTTTCACATAGGCGAGGTTTTCTTCACTGATCAATTCCCCTGGGCTAAGAATAGGGATGCCTGGAGGATAGACCATAATAAACTCGGCAATAATCCGGCCAACTGATTCATCGAATGGCACTGTTTCTGTTTGCGCATAAAAAGCTTCACGGGGCGAAAGAGCGAGCGTTGGAATATTGGCGACATGGACAGGTAAAGATGCACAACGATTAGCCGTTGAAGAAAATTCCAGCGCCAGTTGCGTTAACGCTCTAAGCAACAAAGCAAGCTTTTCCTCTGTATCGCCAATGGTAATGATGCAAAGAATATTGTACAAGTCGGAAAGTTCAACTTCAATATTGTAATGGTCCCGTAGCCAAACTTCTGCGGCAAAACCAGAAATGTTTAAGCCTTTTAAAGAGATTAACAGCTTCGTGGGATCATGGGAAAATACGGCAGACCCACAGAGTTTTTCGCTGCCAAGGCAGTAGAGGCCGTCAATTTCATTAATTGCATGGCGCATCCAAATCGACAATTCGATTGTCTCATCGAGGAGTTGGGCTCCTTTAGTAGCCAAATGTTTTCTCGCCACATCCAGGGAGGCAAGGAGTAAATAAGATGTCGAAGTGGTTGTCAACATGCTCATAACGGCCGTTGTATGTTCAACGGATACAAGCCCGGCACGAACATTTAATATGGAGCTTTGTGTAAGCGAGCCTCCTAATTTATGCACGCTCGTCGCTGCCATATCTGCTCCTGCTTGCATTGCGCTTAGCGGCAGACGATCATTAAAATGGATGTGTACGCCATGTGCTTCATCAACAAGTACAGGAATGCCTGCTTGATGGGCTAATTCCACAATCGCCTTTAAATCGCAAGTAAACCCGTAGTAAGTAGGGTTGATCACAAGGACGGCTTTTGCGTCAGGATGAGCGCGTATTGCTTTGGCAACAGACTCCGTCGCCACTCCGTGAGCAATCCCATGTTCAAAGTCGAGTTCTGGATGGATAAACACAGGCAATGCCCCACAAAAAATAATTGCTGACATAACGGATTTATGAACGTTGCGAGGGACAATAATTTTATCGCCAGGCCCGCATACGCTCATGATCATAGTCATGATGGCCCCGCTTGTGCCTTGTACAGAGAAAAATGTATAATCAGCTCCAAATGCTTTCGCTGCCAATTGCTGAGACTGGTCGATGATTCCATGAGGATGATGTAAGTCATCGAGAGGTGCAATGTTAATCAAGTCAATGGACAGCGCTTCTTCGCCCATAAAATTGCGAAAATCTGCGTCCATGCCTGCTCCTCGTTTATGGCCTGGTATATGAAAAGGGATTGGCTCTTTTTTGGCATATTCGGTTAAACCCGTAAATAACGGGGTTTGTTCTTGGTCGTGTCCCATGAAGGCCACCTCACTTAAGGAAATTGAAGCTTATACAAAGCAAACAAGAAGAGTATAGCAAACTGGAGCGCATTTGCCTACGGATAGAAAAATGGAAAGGGGGGTGTGGACATGAATATTCCAATTAATTACGACTGGTCGCAAGAAGAGATTGTCGTTGTCGCTGAGTTTTTTGACCGTATCGCGCTTGCTGTAGAGCAAGGCGTGAACGCCGGGGAAATCAAGGCTCACTATAACCGGTTCAAAGGGGTGGTACCTGCTAAGTCTGAAGAAAAACAGCTATTCCGGGAAGTAGATGAGCAACTGGGTATTTCCTGTTATAAAATCGTGAAGCGAGCACTGGAAGCAGCGGAACATGAGCTTATAAAAGGCTAACGAAAAAGCCAGTCGATTGTTGTCCGACTGGCTGTTCGTCAATGTGTAGGGGCGGCAGCGGTTAGCGAGAGCTGGTAAAGAGGCAACAGCGTTTTGACTGTTTCGCGAATAGCGTCCATAAGCTGCTCGCCATTCTCGACTGTTTCGCTCCCTTTTGCAAAATGGCGTCCAACGAGCCATTCTGCTTTTTTAACGTCGCGGAACCGTTCAAGAGATTGGGTTAAATTAAGCTCTGACAATGGGTTTGCTTCTTTTTTTGTGTGGTCAACGGAAACGACATAATCAGAAGGGACGACCTCTTCTATAAGCGGTTTGTTTTCCAAAAAGGTTTTGGCGATGTTGCCTTTTTCCGGCAGCTCGTAAATAAACGCTAGCCAAATAAAGAGATGGTCATCAAACAACCCGACTTGAAAATGGGGGTGTTTTTTGTAGCCCCGTTTATTGCCCGCAACAGCAAGCCACGTATCATTCGGCGGATTTGTCGTTCTCCTTGCATGTTGGGCAATGTGCAAAAACATCTCATTCCCTAATAGCGTCGAGAGCTCGTCTCTAAGTTCTGCGCCAATCACTTGGAATTTTGGCTGTATATTTGAACGGATTGCGGCCATTCTTTCCTCTAGACCATCGATTAAAAATGTCTCAAAGTCTGATTTTGTAAACCCAGGTAGCGGCATACGTATACACTCCTTTCGTCTATAGGATAGCTTGATGAAGAAAAAAGATCAAATCGCTTGTTTTGCCTTTCCGTTTGTTTTGTTTTCAATTTATGCCATAATAGAAGCAACAGTAGATAAGATATAGGAGGCTTGTATGGAGACGACATGGGTAGAACTTGAAAGGCAAGCACGTGCGTGGATCGTTGAGGCGGGAGACGCAATTAAGCAAGCGCTTCACCAGCCGTTTCACATTGATGCCAAATCGGGCCCTAATGATTTGGTAACCGATGTGGATAAAAGCACGGAATCGTTTTTTTATGACAATATTGTAGCCACGTATCCAAACCATCATTTCCTTGGCGAAGAAGGGGTTGCCGATCGCCTTGATACGCTAGACGGCATTGTATGGATTATCGACCCGATTGACGGCACAATGAACTTTGTCCACCAAAAACGAAATTTTGCGATCTCTGTAGGCATTTACGAAAACGGAAAGGGGAAAGTCGGACTTGTTTATGATGTGATGTCAGGCGAGCTATTTCACGCTATCGAAGGTGTTGGCTTTTTCATCAATGACAGAAAACAATCGCCTGCAAAAGGAAATGAGTTAGCTCAGTCGGTAATCGGCATTAATGGCAATTGGCTTGTGAAGGACAACTTGCCGATCCAGCCTGACTTGGTAGACATCGCTAAAGCATGCCGGGGAACACGCAGTTACGGATCTGCGGCCCTTGAAATGGCTTATGTAGCGAGCGGTTTACTGGATGCATACATAAGTCCAAAATTGTCCCCATGGGATTATGCTGGCGGCGCTGTTTTGTTGCAAGAAGCAGGATGCAAGACAACCCGTTTTAATGGAGAGGCATTGTCGCTGCTGGAAAGAGGGTCAATAGTCGCTGCAAAACCGGCTTTGCATGAAACATTAGTAGCCACATACTTGCATAAGGGGGAGAGCACATGAAAGTAGGATTTATTGGCCTGGGAACAATGGGGTTGCCGATGACGCGCCATTTAGTGGAGGCAGGCTATGAGACATATGTCGTCAGTCGCAGCCGTGGACCAATTGAAAAAGCGCTTGCATTTGGCGCTGTGGAAGCGAGCTCGCCAAAAGCGTTAATGGAAACAGTTGATATTGTGATGACATGTTTGCCGCTACCGTCAACCATTCATGATGTTTATGACGGTGCGAATGGACTTATTGCCGGTGCTTCGCCAGGCAAAATCGTCATTGACCATTCCACTGTGGACCGTGCGACTAACGAATGGGCGAGCAGCCGCTTAAAAGAAAAAGGAGCTTCGTTTCTAGATGCGCCAATTAGCGGTGGGCCAATGGGAGCCGAAGCCGGCAATTTAACGATTATGTGCGGAGGCGAGGAAGACGCATACGAAAGGGCGCTGCCTGTGTTAAAGGCGTTTGGCGACTACATTGTTCGCGTAGGCGAGACAGGGAGCGGCACGACGGTAAAGTTGCTCAACAACATGCTTATTGGCGTTCATCAGTCGGCGCTGGCAGAATGTTATGTCATGGCTGAAAAAGCCGGTGTTGATCCGGCTGTTGCCTATGAAGTTATTAAGCGAAGCGCTGGCTTTTCCAAAAGCATGGACTGGGCTGTAAATGCAATTTTGGACAGGCAATTTGAAGCCCGTTTTTCCATTAACTTGCTTCATAAAGATATCGGCTTGGCCTTAAAGTTGGCAGACGACATTGGTATGCCACTGGACGTCGTTAAATTAGGTGCTGAAAAAGTCGCAAAGGCAAAAGAAAAGTACGGAGACCAAGATGTTAGCGCTATTATTCGACCGCTAGAAGAAGCAACAGGGACGATTGTGAAACGCCATAAAAAAGAGAGCCATTGACCGGTCAGTGGCTCTCTTTTCATTTAAAAAGAGTTATGGTTCGATTCATTTTTTTTCCTGCGGCTAAAGCCGAGTCCCATTGAAAGGAAAATACCTAAAATCGCAACAATGGCTATAACGAGACTCCGCTCTGCCACTGCAACGCCAATTGCCATAATGCACAATACCGTTATAATTGAAAGCGTTAAAAACAATAGATTCTCTTTTTTCAAAACGGGCCTCCTTCCCTCGCTATTGATTAGTTTACCGTGATCCGCGAAAAAGGGAAAGTAAAGACTGTGACAAAACGGAAAACATTTCGAAGCACGATCTTTACGAACTTTCTTCAGCAATTGAAGTAGGAAAGGGGCTCAATTTGTGGTATACTTGTACAGTTAAAAGCCTGAATGAGAGAGAACCTTTCATCCATGATCGCCCATAGCCTTCCAGTATGGATGGATAAAATGGGCTTAACATAGAAGGAGAGAAAAAACATGACTGTACGCGAAGAGTTGCGTAATATTGCGATCATTGCCCACGTTGACCACGGAAAAACGACATTAGTGGATGAACTCTTAAAACAATCTGGCACATTTTTGCAACATGAAACTGTGCAAGAAAGGGCAATGGATTCGAATGCGATTGAAAAAGAACGAGGCATTACCATTTTAGCAAAAAATACAGCAATCAATTACAAAGGAACACGTATCAACATCATGGATACGCCAGGACACGCCGACTTTGGAGGCGAAGTTGAGCGGATTATGAAAATGGTTGACGGTGTTCTTCTTGTCGTCGATGCTTACGAAGGCTGCATGCCGCAAACGCGTTTTGTTTTGAAAAAAGCACTTGAGCAAAAGCTGGCACCGATTGTAGTCGTGAATAAAATTGATCGCCCTGCAGCCCGGCCGAATGAAGTCGTGGATGAAGTCATTGATTTGTTTATCGATTTAGGCGCAGATGAAGACCAGCTTGATTTTCCGGTTGTCTACACTTCTGCTATAAATGGAACGGCATCCTTAACGCCAGAAAAGCAAGACGAAAACATGGATGCTCTTTTCCAAACGGTTGTTGAGCATATTCCTGCCCCAGTAGACAATAGCGATGAGCCATTGCAGCTGCAAATTACGTTGCTTGATTACAACGATTATGTTGGCCGTATTGGGATTGGCCGAGTATTTAGAGGCACGATTAAAGTGGGCCAGCAAGTGGCTCTCATGAAGCTTGACGGCACAGTCAAACAATTTCGAGTCACAAAACTGTTCGGCTTTCTTGGCTTAAAACGCACTGAAATTAGCGAAGCACGAGCTGGCGATTTGGTGGCTGTTTCGGGAATGGAAGAAATTAATGTTGGCGAAACGGTTTGTCCGATAGAGCATCAAGATGCGTTGCCACCGTTACGGATCGATGAACCGACACTTAAAATGACATTCCTAGTCAATAATTCACCTTTTGCCGGGAGCGAAGGGAAATTTGTAACAAGCCGTAAACTAGAAGAACGGCTTAAAGCCGAATTAGAAACCGATGTTAGTTTGCGCGTAGAAAACACAGACTCCCCTGATATGTGGGTTGTCTCAGGGCGTGGCGAGCTGCACTTGTCCATTTTAATTGAAAACATGCGCCGTGAAGGGTATGAACTACAAGTATCCAAACCGGAAGTCATTATCCGCGAAGTCGATGGTGTCCGTTGCGAACCGGTAGAACGTGTGCAAATTGATGTGCCAGAGGAATACCAAGGTGCTGTTATGCAATCTCTTGGGGAGCGCAAAGGCGAAATGGTGAACATGGCCAACACAGGAAGTGGACAAGTTCGGCTTGAATTTCTCGTACCTGCTCGTGGGTTGATCGGTTATACAACTGAGTTTTTAACGCAAACACGAGGGTACGGGATTTTAAACCATTCATTTGATTCCTATCAGCCGGTTACTGCTGGCCAAGTTGGCGGTCGACGCCAAGGAGTGCTTGTATCCATTGAAACAGGAAAAGCGACCCAATATGGGATTATCAATGTAGAAGACCGAGGCACCATCTTTGTAGAACCAGGCACAGAAATCTACGAAGGCATGATTGTTGGCGAGCATACACGGGAAAATGACTTGACTGTCAACATTACGAAAATGAAGCAGCAGACAAATATCCGTTCTGCGACTAAAGAGCACACGGTCACGATGAAACGGCCGCGCATTTTGACGCTAGAAGAAGCGCTTGAGTACTTGAATGATGATGAATACTGCGAAATGACGCCCCAATCGATTCGCTTGCGCAAAAAAATCTTGAACAAATCAGAACGGGAACGGGAAGAAAAACGGAGAAAAATCGCTTCAAGTAAGTGATCATTATCATTATTGGTGAGGAAGGGCTGAAAAGAACATGGAATTTCTAGCTGAGCAAACGGTTCCGCTTGAAAGCATGCCGTGGCTTATGCAAGCGACGTACGAGAACCCATGGATTGGTTTTATTGCTTTTGTAGCGACAATCGTCCTTTGTGTGATCGTTTTCAATCTCGGTTTTGCGAGGAAACTGCCATTGTTGAAAATGGTCGTTGTTTACGTTTTGTTAGTCATTGGCAGTTTCGGGCTCTGGTTTTTGGAATTCATTTTTGGCGCGCCGATTTTAGCTGTATTAGCCATCTCTGCTGTCGTGCTAGGCATTTACCGTTTTCGGCTGCACCTCCACCGCAAAGAAAAATCGCAAAATGTATAAACGAAAAGTGATCGTACCAAACAGGCGGCTGAATACGCCTAGCGTTTAAAAAGAGTGACTGGCTCTATGGCCAGTCACTCTTTTCTTTTTGATGGGGGGTATAAAATAAGCCAGTCGCTTTGCGCTCGATCGTCCGTTTTTCAATTCTTGCTTTACAAGAGTCGCACATATAGGTATGGATAGGACGGTTGCGCAGCCGTTTGGCAAGGGTGCTAAAATCTTCAATATCATTAATTTTGTCGCACATGACACATTTTACTTTCAATTTTGGCTGCACCTCCTCGAGTTTTATATGGATGGATGATCCAATTTCTTGATGAAAAACAGGCAGATACGGATGGAGGAACTTGAACCGTTATTGTTATTGTAAACAATTTACGAAAAAAAAGAAACGCCCGCATTTCTTTCTAAACTTTCGTCTAAGTTGTTTTGCTCCTACATACGATAATGAAAAGGAGGCTTGCCTTAAAAAGGAAATCGAGCTGCACATGTCGGGAGGCGTATGATTTGGGGAAAGCTAATCAAATTTATGTATTAGACACAAATGTCCTGCTTCAAGATCCATATGCGATCTACCAATTTCAGCCGCATGAAGTGGTCATTCCCGCTGTCGTATTGGAAGAAGTGGATTCTAAAAAGCGAAATATGGATGAAATCGGGCGCAATGCACGTTTGATCGCAAAAATGGTCGACCAATTGCGTGATGGCGGCAAACTCCATCAAGGGGTCGTCCTTGATCGGGGCGGGGTATTCCGGGTGGAGCTAAATCATCGCTCTTTCAAGCATTTAAAAGATAGCTTTGCTGAAATGACAAATGACAATCGCATCATTGCGGTTGCCTTAAATTTGCAGAAGGAAGAGAATGAAAAAGCAAACGGATGTGAAGTCGTGCTTGTCAGCAAAGACGCGCTAGTTCGCGTTAAGGCAGATGCGTTTGATTTAAGAACAGAAGATTTTCTAAATGATCGCGTGATTGAAACAGATAAAGGCTATGATGGTTTTGAAACTTGCTATGTCGACCAGGAAGTCATCGACCAATTTTACAAAAGTGGCCAAGTGTCTGTGACAATGTTGCCTGACCGCTCCTTTTTCCCAAACCAATTTGTCGTTTTAAAAGACCACGTCCAACCTTCTAGTTCAGCGCTTGGAAAAGTCGATTTGCTTGGCCATTCGATTAAACCGCTTGTAGGCGAGCATGAGCATGTATGGGGAATTCGCCCACGTAATGCCCAGCAAAAGATGGCATTGGAGCTTCTGTTGCGGACAGACTTGCCGCTTGTGACGATGATTGGAAAAGCCGGGACAGGCAAGACGTTATTGGCGCTTGCTGCGGGGCTTTTGCAAACGGAAGACCTCCACCTTTATAAAAAGCTTGTTGTCGCCCGCCCTGTCGTCCCACTCGGCAAAGACATCGGCTATTTGCCAGGCGAGAAAGAGGAAAAACTAAAACCTTGGATGCAGCCTATTTACGATAATCTTGAATTTTTATTTGACACAAAAAAGCCAGGCGAGCTGGATCGGATTCTAGCGGGAATGAGTTCGATTCAAGTAGAGGCGCTTACTTACATTCGGGGCAGGAGCATTCCCGACCAGTTCATCATTATTGATGAAGCGCAAAATTTAACGAAACACGAAGTGAAGACGATATTAACGAGAGTTGGGGAACGCAGCAAAATTGTATTGATGGGGGACCCTGAACAAATTGACCACCCGTATTTGGATGAATATACAAATGGGCTAACGTATGCAGTGGAAACGTTTAAAAAAGAAGCGCTGAGCGGACATGTTCGATTGATCAAAGGAGAACGCTCAGCGCTAGCGCAACTTGCCGCGGACTTGCTTTAGACGAACACGATTTCGCGAACGCGGCGAACGGGTTCTTTGCTGCTGCCATCGGCAACATACACATGGACAGGGCCATCCTCTTTTAAAGGCTGGCCTTTTTCGGAAAAAGCAGCAATGAACGAATCGCCTTGCTCAATGCTGAAAGGAAACGTTTTGCCATCCGTCGTGCGTATTTCGATTGCTGTTGCACTTTCTTCTGGAGCGGCATTGCGGATAAAGGGCTTTAGTGGCATGCCAAAAGAACCGTTTGTCCATTTTTGCCGTTCAAAAGCAATTTGATTCGAATCACGGTTGGGGTTCGGTGGCTCAGAGCCTTCAAGCATTTCCTTATCCCATCTTTTTGCTACTGCTTTCGTGTAGCTTACTAAATCATTGTCATCAGGCAAGCCTTCTTCACTTTGAAAAAACGCTTCCAAATCAATTTTTCGCTCATCAAATATCCATACAGTCGGGTCAATCGTTAGTGGTCTAGCGACTTTTCCTGAAATAAAAAACACAAACTCTTCCATTGAAGCACCCTCCATTTTTACACCGTACCAAAAGTATAGCGGGGAATAGCGCAATTGTCACGGCTTCTGCCTGTTCGAAACTGGGGAAAAAGATTGCAATTTCGGGGAAACAAAGATACTATGTAAGTAGAACGAACATTTAGCCAAGGAGGGGACACCTTGACGACGAATGCTGTGACTAGCCAGAGCGAGAAAGCGTACGCGCTCTTGCAGGCAGATGCAGAAAAAATTCAGAAACTCATTGAAGTGCAGCTAGAAAATTTGACGATGCCGCAATGCCCCCTCTACGAAGAGGTTTTAGATACGCGGATGTTTGGCTTGTCAAGGGAAATTGACTTTGCCATCCGTCTTGAATTAGTAGAGGAAGAAAAAGGGAAAATGATTTTAAGCGAATTGGAACGCAAACTTGCGCTGCTGCATGAAGCTTCTATGAGAAAATAAAAACCGGGCAACTTGCCCGGTTTTTCTGCAATCCGAGCATCGATGATGGACGAGTTAGGAGCGAAATAAAAATTTTAGATTGACAGAAAGGCAAGTAATATAGCGGATCTAGCTTTTTTTTTTAGCCTGAAACGAAAAAATTTTTAACTTTATAGTTGCCAAATCGACAAAAATCGTTCAAAGTATAAAAAAAGAAAAAAGCTTGTTTGAAACGAGTTGGGGAGGTAGTCGTTATGAATGCATTAAAATCGATTAAAAAAGTGCTCGTTGCAAATCGTGGGGAAATCGCTATTCGGATTTTTCGAGCATGTTCAGAGTTGAACATCCGCACTGTCGCTATCTATTCAAAAGAGGACACAGGTGCTTTTCACCGCTATAAAGCGGATGAAGCCTATCTTGTTGGCGAAGGGAAAAAGCCGATTGATGCTTATCTTGACATTGAAGACATCATTGCGACAGCAAAAGCACATGACGTCGACGCGATTCACCCAGGCTATGGGTTTTTGTCAGAGAATATCGAATTCGCCAGACGTTGTCAGGAAGAAGGGCTGATTTTTGTCGGACCTGAGCTTGAGCACCTTCGTATGTTTGGTGACAAAATACAAGCCCGGGAACAAGCGTTAAAAGCAGGGTTGCCTGTCATTCCAGGAAGCGATGGCCCAGTTGCTAGCTTAGAGGAAGTTCAAGCGTTTGCTGACGAGCACGGCTATCCGTTTATCATCAAAGCTTCCTTAGGCGGAGGCGGTCGCGGCATGCGTATTGTCCGCGAAGAAAAGGATGTAAAAGAATCGTATGAACGGGCGAAGTCTGAAGCGAAATCAGCGTTCGGCAACGATGAAGTGTATGTAGAAAAATTTGTCGAACGCCCTAAACATATCGAAGTGCAAATTTTAGCTGATAAGCACGGAAATATTGTCCACTTGTATGAACGGGACTGTTCGGTGCAACGGCGCCATCAGAAAGTAGTCGAAATCGCGCCAAGCGTATCCCTGTCCGATGAAGTGCGAACCAATATTTGCGATGCAGCCGTCAACTTGATGAAAAATGTCGGCTACGTAAACGCCGGTACGGTTGAGTTTCTCGTCACCGATGACGGAACATTCTATTTTATTGAAGTCAATCCTCGTGTCCAAGTGGAACACACGATTACGGAAATGATTACTGGCATCGACATCGTCCAGTCGCAGTTGAAAATTGCCGACGGTTACAAACTCCATGAAAAAGAACTCGACATTCCTAAACAAGAAGATATCGCTTGTTTTGGCTACGCGATCCAGTCACGGGTAACGACAGAAGACCCTGCAAATGGATTTATGCCGGATACGGGAAGAATCAATGCCTATCGTTCAAGTGGCGGCTTTGGTGTGCGCCTTGATGCTGGAAACGGGTTTCAAGGCGCTGTCATTAGCCCCCACTACGATTCGTTACTCGTAAAAGTATCAACGTGGGCATTAACGTTTGAGGCTGCTGCCTTGAAGATGGTACGCAATCTACGGGAATTTCGGATTCGCGGCATTAAAACAAATATTGCATTCTTGGAAAATGTCGTCACCCACCCGCAATTTTTAAATGGCGAATACAATACTCATTTTATAGACGAAACACCTGAGCTATTTGTCTTTCCTAAACGAAAAGACCGGGGGACAAAAATGTTGTCCTTTATCGGAGAGACGGTCGTGAACGGTTATCCAGGCTTGGAAAAAGGGGAAAAGCCGCTGTTTGACAAACCGGTTGTCCCTGCTTTTAATAAAAACGAGCCGATACCAGCGGGCACAAAGCAAATTTTAGATGAGCGAGGGCCAGAAGGATTAGCGAATTGGGTAAAGCAAGAGCAAAAAGTGCTGTTGACCGATACGACATTCCGCGATGCCCACCAGTCGCTGCTGGCGACACGCGTTCGCACATATGATTTAAAGAAAATTGCTGAACCTACAGCGCGCTTGCTTCCTGATTTGTTTTCTCTTGAGATGTGGGGCGGAGCGACTTTTGATGTCGCGATGCGTTTTCTGCATGAGAATCCGTGGGAACGGCTTCTTACGTTGCGTGAAAAAGTGCCTAATGTGCTGTTCCAAATGCTTTTACGCGCCTCTAATGGCGTCGGTTATACAAGCTACCCTGACAACGTCATTGCTGATTTTGTCCAGAAGTCAGCTGAAGCAGGCATCGACGTTTTCCGGATCTTTGACAGCTTAAACTGGGTTGAAGCAATGAAGCCAGCCATTGAGGCTGTGCGAGCGAGCGGAAAAGTGGCAGAAGCTGCTGTATGCTACACGGGCGATATTTTGGACAAAAATCGCGATAAATATGATTTAAATTATTACAAAAAAATGGCCAAAGAATTAGAAGCGTCAGGCGCCCATATTCTTGCCATTAAAGATATGGCTGGTTTGTTAAAACCGGAGGCGGCCTACCAACTTGTCTCTGAGTTAAAAGAAGCAGTCGACATTCCGATTCATTTGCATATGCATGACACGAGCGGCAACGGTATTTTTACCTATGCCCGTGCCGTCGATGCAGGCGTTGATATTGTCGATGTCGCCGTCAGCTCCATGGCAGGCCTGACTTCACAACCAAGCGCAAACAGCTTATATTATGCATTAGCGGAAAAAAGCCGCCAACCAAAAATGGATGTTGGCAATTATGAAAAGCTCGATCAATTTTGGCATGAAACACGTAAATTTTACCGAGGGTTTGAAAGCGGCATGAATGCTCCTCATACAGAAGTGTATGAGCATGAAATGCCAGGGGGTCAATATAGCAACCTTCAGCAGCAAGCGAAAGCAGTTGGACTGTACAACCGTTGGAATGAAGTGAAACGAATGTACCGTCGCGTTAACGATTTGTTTGGCGATATTGTAAAAGTGACGCCATCCTCCAAAGTAGTTGGCGATATGGCCCTTTACATGGTACAAAATGATTTGACAGAAGAAGCAATTTTTGAGCGTGGCGAAAGCCTTGACTTTCCTGATTCCGTAGTGGAGTTTTTCCAAGGGCAATTAGGCCAACCTTACAAAGGCTTTCCTGAAAAGCTGCAGCGTATTATTTTAAAAGGCAAGCAGCCTATTGAGGGGCGCCCTGGCGAACATATGAAGCCAGTGGACTTTAAAGCAGTTGGCAAAAGCTTATTTGAAGAGCTTGGCCGTCAAGTAACGAGCCACGACGTGCTCTCCTATGCCTTATATCCAAAAGTGTTTATGGAGTATGAGCAATTTTGCCAACGGTTTGGCGATGTGTCCGTCCTGGATACGCCGACATTCTTTTACGGCCTCCATTTAGGCGAGGAAATTGAAGTGGAAATTGAACGTGGAAAAACGTTAATTGTCAAGCTTGTCTCTGTGTCAGACCCACAACCAGACGGGACGCGGATCGTCTATTTTGAACTGAATGGGCAACCTCGTGAAGTTCATATTCAAGATTTGGATGTGAAAACAACAGCTGTGACACGTCCGAAAGCTGAGAAAAACAACCCGAGCCATATTGGCGCTTCAATGCCAGGAACGGTCATTAAGGCCCTTGTAGCTGAAGGCGACAAAGTGGAAAAAGGCGACCATTTGATGATTACAGAAGCGATGAAAATGGAGACAACTGTCCAAGCAGCCATTAGCGGTACGGTTAAAAAAGTGTATGCACGAGACGGAGAGTCGATTTCAACAGGCGACTTGCTCATTGAGCTTTCTGAGTAACTTTAATTAACGGTAGCGTTTATCAAACAGACAGCGCTTGTCAGTCAAGAGGCGAAACCGAGTGAATAAGCAAATGGACGAGGGAAGCAACGTAGAATGTGGAACCGAGCGTTTGTCTACAACCTAAACCGGCTGGGCACTAGCCCAACCGGTTTTGGCGTTTTTTATTTAGCTTTGTGCCGCGTGACAAGCATGACCATGTAACAGAGCAATGTAAACAGGAGCGAAATGAGCAACGCATGGAAAATCCCGAGTGTTAGCGTTGCATTATATGTCAGGACAACGGCGGCACCTGAAGCGGCCTGACCAATAACGAGCAGCATCGCTAGGCTAGCGCAAACGACGAGCACGCGGGAAGCCCGGAACGTTTTTACCGTCCAAATAAATAAAACGACCAAGAGTAGTGAAAGCAAGATCGCAGCGCTACGGTGCAAGAGCTGGACGCCGATCGCTTCAGTAAACACATCTGGAACCCACTGCCCATTGCAAAGGGGGAAGCCTGAGCAAGCAAGCGTTGCGTTCGTATGTTTCACGTAAGCGCCTGTATAGATTGCTACATAGGAATAAATCGCTACAAAAATAACATAGCCTTTGTATGCCTTTGAGACAATTGGTGCATACTGCTTTTGGGGATTGCTATCTTCAAAAGCGAGCCTCGTTAATAGCACAACCGATGCAAATGATAATGCAGAAAAGCCAAAGTGAAGCGCCATGATTAAATCAGACTGGCCAAACACAACCGCTCCTGCACCTAGCAAACCTTGAAAAATGATCATAAAGACGGAAATAATCGCGAGAAAGCGAGTTTCTGGCATATGCTTTAGGCGACGCCATGACCAAATCGCCATTGCGATCACAAGCATGCCGACGATGCCGGCGACAAGGCGGTGTGAAAACTCAATGACCGTCTCAGGAGGCGGGTCGAGAGGGATGACTTGGCCAAAACATAAGGGCCATGTTTGCCCACAACCTTCACCAGAACCTGTATTCGTGACGAGGGCGCCTTGGATGAGCACCAACAGCACGCCGAGCGAGGTGATAACGCCTAATCTTTTTAATCCTTTATGCAATCGTTTCACCTTTCCTTCTATAATCTTATCGAAAAATATGGTAAAGTTAGAGTGGGTCTTGAAAATGCTTCTTCCATCTTAAAAAAGGTACTAGGTAAAGTCAATTTTTCAGCTGCGAACATTCTTTGACGGTTTCAATTGTGACATTTACGTGAACAAAAGGAATATGATGAAACCGTCCCCATTTTGCGTTATAATCAAAAAGACAGTTTTTACAAGGCTGCCTGACAACTAGGTACCAATCGTTAGCACAGTTTGCAATCCTAAGTGTTTTCTGTTAAATCGGAGTGCTGAAAAATGAATACGGTTGCGTAAAGTGCTTGTAAAAACGAGTTTTCGTTCGCTGTTGGCAAAAAAAGAGATTGAGACAATGTGAAAAAGAAAGTGAGGGGCTTTGATGAGAAAACAGATATGGCGGCTTGTACCGGTAGCACTAATGCTGTTTTTGCTTTCAGGCTGTCTAGGGGAAGAAAACCTGACTGCGCTTGACCCTAAAGGGCCTGCAGCACAATGGATTTATGACAACATGCTGTTGTCGATAGCAGTTATGACGTTCGTCTCCATTGTTGTATTTGTGATTTTTTTCCTCGTCATTTTTAAATTCCGTCGCAAAGATGGCGATGACGTACTGCCGAAGCAAGTGCACGGGAATACGGCGATGGAAATTACATGGACCGTTATTCCGATCATTTTGCTAATCATTTTATTCATTCCTACTGTTACAGGAACGTTTGATTTCCATGTGAATGCGGATCCAAGCGAACATGAGGACGCAGTGTACATAAAAGTAACTGGTCATCAATACTGGTGGCAATTTGATTATGAAGAAGGCTTTACAGCTGGACAAGAGGTGTATATCCCTGCAGGGGAAGATGTCGTATTTGAACTGAATGCCGAAGATGTGATCCACTCTTTCTGGGTGCCGGCTCTTGGCGGGAAAATCGACAATATTCCAGGGGTAACCAATGCATTGACGCTTAATGCCGACGAACCAGGCGTCTATAAAGGCAAATGTGCTGAACTTTGTGGGCCGTCCCATGCGCTCATGGATTTTAAAGTGATTGCTTTGGAACGCGATGAGTACGACGCTTGGGTGGAAGACATGCTTGCCGTTGAACAAGAAGCTACTGCTGCCAATGCAGAAGCGGGCTATGAAGCTTTCCAAGAAAATGCCTGCATTTCTTGTCATGCCATTGGCGGACAAGGCATGGCGACAGGGCCAGCGCTGACCAACTTTGGCGATCGCCAAACGCTTGCTGGCGTCTATGACATCGACGACGACGAGCTATTGAAAGAATGGATTCGAGACCCGCAATCTTTGAAGCAAGGCAACAACATGCCAGCTCATCCCGACATTAGCGACGAAGATCTCGACGCGATCGTCGAGTACTTGCGCTCGTTACAAGTGCGGGGAGCCGATCAAGAGTATTAATATAGAAAGAACGGGTAAAGGAGGGTCTTAGATTGGCTAGTTATAAAAAAGAAAAAAGCGTTATTTGGGATTGGCTGACGACAGTCGACCATAAGAAACTCGGCATTATGTATTTAATTGCCGGAACGCTTTTCTTTGTTAAAGCAGGGTTGATGGCTGTGTTTATGCGGATACAGCTCATGTTTCCTGAAAATACGTTTTTAAGCGGCCAGACGTTTAATGAATTTATTACGATGCATGGCACAATCATGTTGTTTTTGGCAGCGACGCCTTTGTTGTTTGGTTTTATGAACTACTTCATTCCTTTGCAAATTGGCGCCCGCGACGTCGCGTTTCCGTTTGTAAACGCGCTCGGATTTTGGATTTTTATGTCGGGCGGGCTGCTTTTATCACTTAGCTGGTTCTTTGGCGGCGGTCCTGATGCAGGCTGGACAGCTTACGTGCCGTTGTCACTAAATGAAAACCAGCTTGGCCTCGACTTTTACGTACTTGGCTTACAAGTCTCGGGGATTGGGACATTAATATCTGCGATTAACTTCCTCGTGACGATTATTAACATGCGTGCACCAGGTATGACGATGATGCGCTTGCCGTTGTTCGTTTGGACATCATTCGTCACGTCGACGTTGATTTTGTTTGCCTTTACGCCTCTAGCGGCCGGGCTTGCTTTGCTTATGCTTGAACGCATATTCGATGCCCAGTTTTTCAACCCGACAGCAGGAGGGAATGTCGTCATATGGCAACATATTTTCTGGATCTTCGGGCACCCAGAAGTGTACATTCTCGTTTTGCCAGCGTTCGGAATCATTTCTGAAGTTATTCCGGCCTTTTCACGCAAACGGCTTTTCGGTTACACAGCGATGGTATTCGCGACGATGATCATTGCCTTCCTTGGTTTCATGGTGTGGGCTCACCATATGTTTACAGTCGGTATCGGTCCAGTGGCTAACTCAATCTTTGCGATTGCTACAATGACCATTGCTGTTCCGACTGGTATTAAAATCTTTAACTGGCTCTTTACGATGTGGGGCGGCAAAATCACATTCAATACGTCGATGTTGTTTGCTTCTTCATTCGTGCCGACGTTCGTGCTTGGCGGTGTTACAGGGGTCATGCTCGCGATGGCGCCGGTAGACTATTTGTACCATGATACGTACTTTGTCGTTGCACACTTTCATTACATCATTGTCGGCGGGATTGTGTTTGCCCTATTTGCCGGATTGTTTTATTGGTATCCGAAAATGTTTAACCATAAGCTGAATGAGAAGATGGGAAAATGGTTTTTTGTTTTGTTTACAATCGGTTTCCATTTGACTTTCTTTATCCAGCATTTCCTTGGACTGATGGGAATGCCGCGCCGCGTTTATACATACCTTGGCGGCCAAGGCTTGGATGATTTCAACTTAATTAGTACAGTAGGCACATTCTTTATGTCAGCTGCTGTCATTTTGCTAGTCATTAATATTATTTATTCAGCGTTTAAAGGGGAGCGTGTCATTGGCATAAACGACCCGTGGGATGCACGGACGCTTGAATGGGCGACGCCAACGCCTGTGCCTGAATACAACTTTGCGCAAACGCCGCAAATTCGTTCCCTCGATCCACTTTTCTATGAAAAAGTGCATGGCGACGGAACAATGAAACCGGCAGAACCTGTAGGCGACATTCACATGCCAAACGGTTCAATTTTGCCGCTCATTATTTCGATTGGCCTTTTCTTTGGCGGTTTTGGCCTGATTATGTTGGAAATGGATAACCCAATTGTCAGCCCATGGATCGTTCTTGCCGTAGGTGCGGTCCTCACGTTCGGATCAATGGCGCTCCGGTCGATCAATGATGACCATGGCTATCATATTCCAAAAAGCGTCGTTCAGGCAGATTTGAAAAAATGGGGAGGTGGCAAATAATATGGCTGGATCTGTAGATGCTACAAAAGGACTGCCTTCTCATCCAGAGCGGGCAACACTGGAAGGCAAAAACAAGTTTTTAGGCTTCTGGTTTTTCCTTGGCGGAGAGACAATCATGTTTGCAACCTTTTTCGGCACCTATTTAGGGCTTCGCAATGGTGTCGGCAGTGGTCCCGCTTCAACCGATTTGTTCACACTGCCGCTCGTGTTCCTCATGACGATGCTGCTATTGACAAGTTCAATGACAAGTGTGTTTGCCATGTTTGCGATGAAGAAAAACAAATTCAAGCAAATGATGACGTGGATGATTATTACAGTCGTGCTAGGGTTGGCGTTTTTAGGGTTGGAAATTTACGAGTTCCAACACTATGTCCATGACTATGAATTTGGCTTTACGACTAGCGCGTTTTCATCGGCATTCTATACGCTAGTTGGTCTACACGGCGCCCACGTGTTGTTCGGACTCGGGTGGATCACGCTTTTGATTATCCGCAACTTCCGTGCCGGCATCACATTGACGAATGCACCGAAGTTTTACGTGGCCAGCTTGTACTGGCACTTCATTGACGTCGTCTGGGTATTTATTTTTACGGTTGTTTATTTAATGGGAGTAGGAGGGTATTAAGATGGCGGATGACCATTTGAGTAAGCCGTTTGATAAGAGCGCGATGACGGAAGCAGAAAAACGGGAAATGAAAACGGAAATCCGCAATCAAATCGTCGTGTTTGTCCTCATGTTGTTTTTAACCGTGCTGGCATTCGCGGCGGTTGGTGCCGATATTATTCCAAATAATTTCGCTGTACCGTTTATCCTTATTCTTGCTGTCGTTCAGCTACTGCTCCAACTGTTGTTCTTTATGCATATGAAGGATAAAGACCATACTTGGGCAACGGTGTTTATCATTACGGGAATCTTTGTCACAGTACCGACAATTGTTTCGCTTATGCTGCTAATCGGTATTGTGAAATACTAGTGGAAAAGCCTTGGCTCCTTAGTCAAGGCTTTTTCTATATTTCATCAAATTGCAACATCAACAAGCGCTGAAATGCCCGTATCTATTGTAGTATACTTAGTAGGCAGTAATTGGAGGAGTGATGGACATGGAAAATGGCTCAAATCAATACAAACAAAAACGGAATTATCGACCGGCGATTATTACCATCTCGATCATCTTGATTGGCGCAATCATGATTTTATCGGGAATGCCAGGCGTAGAAGACTTTGATTTGTTTGACGTCACCATTTTGCCGCTGTTGAATGCGATTTTTAATTCTTTTACCTTTCTATTTTTGCTTTGTGCATTGATTGCCATTCTGAAGCGGAAGGTAAACGTACACCGACGTTTTATTTATGCTGCCTTTCTGACAACAACGCTATTCTTGGTTACGTATGTGGCCCATCACGTCTTAGCTGAGTCGACATCTTATGGCGGCAGCGGCTTTATGGCCGTGTTTTATTATTTCATTTTGATTACACATATTGTGCTTGCCGCAGCAATAGTTCCGTTGGCACTGACAAGTGTTGCGAGAGCTTGGAACATGGAAAATGAGCGCCATAAGCGGATTGCCCGCTGGACGATGCCGCTATGGTTGTATGTCAGTTTTACTGGTGTGCTTGTTTACATCTTGATTTCACCTTATTATTAATGGTTTCCTTAACGGCTCCCTTTCAGGTATACTAGAGGTGCGGCATCAGCGAACAGAAGGGACGAGAAGGAATGGCAGTGACATCTATGTGGAAAAGGCAAGTTGCCGTCGCGCTATTGGCAGCAGCTTTACTCGGCGGATGCAGTGAACCGAAGCCGGGAGCGCTCCATGCCGTTCCAGACGAGACTGCTGAGCGTGTTTCAGCGTTTGTGACAAGCTACAAACAAGATATGGTGGCAGCGGTAAATGACCACGAATTGGCTCAATTGGAAGCAGACTATTTGCTTCCTAATACATCCTTTTTCCATGCGTTACAACGCTACGGAGAAGAGCTGCAAAAAAATGGCTCAACGAAAGAGCTTGTTTCATTTGAAGTAGAAAACGTATACGAAGATGATAAGGAAGGCGACTATTTTGCAGATGTCATTGAGCAAGTCCACATTATGACAGACGACCAAGTCGATGACATTACCAGAAACGTCCGTTATTGGGTTGTGGAGGGAGCTGACCAGTCATTGCGGCTGTATACGATTATCGACAGGACGAATGAAAGCGATTGATTCCTCGGTCTCTAAAGTTATTTTGGCAAAAAAATAAGGCGAGATCCTACTCCTGTAGCATCTCGTCCTTTTTTGTAAAGATGAAACGGCTCGCTCCTTACCACTCAGCTTTAATCGTTTTTGCGAGAAGAGCCAACTTGTTATTGCATTTGTCAATGACTGCTTGCGGGAAAGTCTCCCCTTCGTATTCGACGCCGTGAGGGTAGTAATACTTACCAAGAATCGGCGTCATGATTTGCACAATCGTGGAAGGCCGTGGAATTTCTCCTTTCACAGCATAGGCAGGGACACGCAAATAAAACGTGCCTTCGTGGTGGACGATCTTGTAGTCGAACATAACCCGTTCGTAGTCCCACTGGTCAACATGAATAAAGCCGAGCGATTTGGCTGCGTGTTGCACGATCGAAAATGCTACTTCTTTTTCTTCAAGTCCTGTATCCGGAAATTTCACAGGTTTTCCCCCTTCATTCGACAGCTGTTTCTCATTCCTAATGATAGTATGAAACGCTTTCTTATGCAACGGGAAACGCAATTTTCCTAGACTGGATGTGAGACAGAAAAAGACACCATTCCCTAAGACTAGAGAAAGGAATATCGGCAGCAGTTGCCAATTTTATAGCTAAAGGCACGGAAGGGATGTGAGAAGATGCTTAAACGCTCAGCACTCCTAATGGTTCTACTCGCCATATTGGCAGTGCTTGTTTATGAACAACAAAACCAAATGGCGCCTGCGCCGGATGCTTCAATCGGTCAAATGGCAGCTGAAAAAAGAGAAGCTGGCAATGGCGGCAAAGACATTGCCCCAACAAGCCGCTTTGACACTGAAGAAGAGTTAGATGACGTGGATGAGGAAACGGATGAGGATACAGGCGAATCAGACGCAAAAACGGAGCAAGCCTCAGCTTCGCTCGTTAATGTCTCTGCTTTAATGGGAAAGCAGGAAAAAGATGTGGTTGCCACATACGGTGACCCAGTGCGAAAAGACCCTTCTGCCTTTGGTTATGAGTCATGGGTCTATACAAATGTGGATGATGGTTATTTAGTCGTCTGCGTCGAACATGGCGAAGTGGTGTCTATAGTCGCTAGTGGCTCCGCTGCTGCAGGATTCTTAGGAAATGAGCGCGCCAGTTTTTCTGAATTAGAGAAAACCTACTCCTTTGAAGAAAACGTACCTGTCGAAACAGATGACGGCCAGTTTACGTTCCGTTTAACAGGGGAAGATTACAAGATGCGGCCGCTCGCACCAGTTGACGATTACTGGCTGCAAGTTTATATGGATATCCATACCGACGAAGTGTCAAGCATCCGTTTAATGACGGACGAGGTGCTCCTCAAACAAAAACCGTACTCATTAAGCTATACAGGTACGCTTCCAGAGAGGCCAGAACTGGCGGAAGAACAAATGAAGCGAGTGGAAGCTGCCAATGAACAGCAAATCTTTGAACGGACTAACCACATACGTGCTTATCATGGCTTGCCTTCATTTGAGTGGTCCGAAGAGGTAGCGGATGTTGCTTATTTGCACAGCAAAGACATGCACGATGAACAATATTTTGACCATGTCTCGCCAGTTAAAGGAAACTTGGCCGACCGTTTTAATGCGGGAGAAGTGCCATTTGCGATGGCAGGAGAGAACATTGCCTTGAAATACGTGGATGGCATTGCAGCAACAGAAGGTTGGTTAAACAGTGAAGGGCACCGCGTCAATTTGCTTCATGAGGAGTTTACGTTCTTAGGTGTTGGCGTGTACGAAGATTATTATACGCAAAATTTTCTAAAGCCCCAATCGTAGCGATAGCAACAAGCCAGTAGGTGCACAAATGCGCCTACTGGCTTTTTATGCGGACTAGCGGCGAGGGATGACAAAAAACGTAGCTGTTGCTTTGGCAAGCAAACGTTCTTGGTCATCAAACGCTTCCCCTTCTAAAACAATGAGCTGTTTGCCTTTATGGACGATTTTGGCTATGCATCGCATAAATGAGCCTTTTCCAGGGCGAAGGTAATGGATATTGAGCTGGGAAGTAACAGCCGTTAAATGGGGCGGGAGGCTGTTCATAGCAGCGCCGCCAAGAGTAGAATCAAGGAGGGTAGCAGTCATGCCGCCGTGGACGATTTGAAGGGGATTATGTACAAGGGGGCCTAGCGGCATCCGCATTTCAAATGTTTCATTGTCGTGTTGGCTTATTTCTGCTTTTGTTATCCCGGCCAAATAGGTAAGTTGTTCATTTTGTTGTTTGGCGAGCAGCCCGTCTGCGATTTGCTCAAGGACAGACAGCTCTTCTTCTGTTGCATGTTCGATATAGTGGTTTAATTTTTCTTTAACATCCATGTCATTCACCTTTTTTCACATATCTAGTTGGTTTACATACTCTAGTAGTGTACCAAACATTAAAGCGCTTGCGCAAAAAAAGATGAACGTTGGACTCGATGGGCGGATATACTACTATACATAATCTATTTAAGAGAGGATGGTACAGATGGAAGACAAGGCGAATCTGCATCCTTCAGTCGAGGAATTTAAAGCGTTTGTCCGGGAACATCCCAGGCTCGTAAAAGAAATAAAAGAAGGGAACAAAACACTCCAGCATACCTATGAAGAATGGACGGTCCTTGGCAGTTCACATGAACACTGGGCTCCGTATAAAAATAAAGATGCCACTTCGTCTGCTGCTAATGAAAAAGAAGAAACAGCCGACGAATCTTCTAGTACGGGTACAGAATTCATCAATCAATTGATGGGCATGGTTAAAAAAATGAATATCCAAGATTTGCAATCACACTTAAACCATTTTAGTACAATGCTTACCAATGTCCAAGGCTTGATACAAACATTCCAAAAGCCGTCAGAACCAGTGCGGCAAAGGGAAAGTGAATCGCCTTTTTCTTTTAGGAGAGATTAAGGGGGCCAGCAAATGAGAGAAGAAGTACAACGTAAAATTTTTGAACAGCCGGAATTAAAGGCATTTATCCGCTATCACCCTGAATGGTACCGGCGACTTGGGCGACAGCCTGACCAGCTTGCGGCAATGGAAAGAGAAGCAAATTATTTTTATGGAAAAACATGGCCGCAACGGGTTGAAAAAATGCAAAACAATGTCAGCATGGTCATGATGTTGATGGAAATGTTGAAAATGGGGCAAAACACAGTAGCGGAAACAGTCCAATCCGTAACGAACAATTAAATGTCCGTTGCGGATTTTTTGATGGCCTCATAAATGAATGATTCTGGGCGCAAACGTTGCTCATGGAAGCCTTGGTTGCCGAAGAGCACATTGAATTCAAGGATATAAAAACGATTTTTAGCAACGAGGACATCAAAGCCAGCGTGGTTGATGTTTAATGCAGTGGCTACTTGTTCAACGAGAGCGACCGCTTCTGGGGGAATGGCTTCAAAGGAAATCGCGCCTCCTTGGGCGATATTGTTGCGAAACCCTGACTCATTCATTCGCCAATAGCTGTTGACGACGCGATCTCCAATCACACATAAGCGCAAATCACGGTCGCTTTCAATGTATTCTTGGATGTAAAGGACTTCGTGGCTATCAGCGTAAGCGCGGAGTTGTTGTTCATTTTCAATAAAGAACACGCCTTGTCCCATCGATGAACGCACCGTTTTGGCGATAAAAGGAAAGGAAAAAGAGTCAATGATTTTTTGAACCATGGCGTTACTCGAGCCAACAATCATCGTGTTTGGGACATTGTCTGGACAAACAGCCCATAAAGCACGTGTCATTTCAATTTTGCTGTAGCCAAGCTGAATGCTTTCAATGCTTGGGAAAATCCGTTTTTTAAAGCCATAGACGAGGCTCGTTACTTGCCAATTTTCAGGGAAAAGGCATAGATCGGCGTTGGCAATTTTTTGCCGTTCCTGAAACATCGCTTCAGGCTTTATGTAATCGATGCCTGGTATGCCGATTGTCCGGAATGGGTTAAATGTAACAAGATTCAAGGTGTTTCCTCCTCAAGGAAAGTTAGGTGTTGGCAACAAAAGGGACAAGCAATTGTCGAATGAATTATAGAGAGGTTTTAGGTGGCTTGTCAACGTATAAATGATTACCCTAAAAAGAAATAATCGTGCTACAATAGAAGAGGAGGTGTGCGCCATGATTGCTACAATTGATGCGATGGACATGCTTCAAGCGTCAGATGAGCTGGCAGCAATGGTGCTGCAATCAAGCGTGTTTGCTAACTATCGCTTATCCCGTGCCCGTTTTGAAGAAAACCATGCTGCACAAGCAAAGGTAGAACGATTTAAAAAAGTAAAGCAAGCCCATGAGGAAGTGCAGCGGTTTGGCAAATATCATCCCGATTATAAGTCGGTATCCGCGGAAATTCGGATCGCAAAGCGCGAGTTGGATAAAGATGAGGTCATTTCCGCTTTTAAGCAAGCTGAAACAGAACTTGAGTCGCTTTTAAACGAACTCAGCGCCATCATCGCCCATAGCGTTTCTTCTTCTATAAAAGTACCTACAGGTAACCCGTTTTTTGACTCAATGCCTTGCAGCGGCGGCTGTGGCTCGGGAGGGAGCTGCAGCTGCGGCTAGGCAGATTTAGGTCTTGAAACGTGGATAAAATCAATGTAGGATGAGAAAAATGAGAGCAACGCAAATTGATTTGATCAAAAGGGGATTGGAAGATGATTAGCCCAAATCGGCAAGGGATTGTTGTCTGGCTTACGTCGCTTAAATATGCCCGCCAGCTAAGACGGTTTGGACATGTCCAGTACGTCTCAAAGAAAATGAAATACGTCGTTTTTTATTGCGACCAGTCAAAAGTGCCTGAGTTGGTTGACAAGCTCTCCAGCTTTCATTTTGTTACGGACGTTAAACCATCCATGCGCCCGTTTATCAATACGGAGTATGAAGGGGCGAAACCAGATAAAGCCAAAGAATACGATTACAAATTAGGCATATAGCCTGGAAGGCGGTTGATCCTTCCAGGTTTTTTCATGTCAATTCCTTAACTTAACGGCGGCAAAATTCGCTGGAAGCGGAGTGCGCCAACAAGGTATTGGTCGTATAATTCGATATCGTAAAAGGCGCTTTTTGGCTTCACTTCCAGTTTGAAAACGGTAAAGCCAAGTTCGGAAGCGAGTGCATAGAAGGCAGCTAGTCGCTTGTTTTGGCGGTTGTTTGCCTGAAACCCTTCCCTGCATATGTAAATCGGCATAAATTGGCTGTCTCCGGCTGGCTTAAAGCATACGGCCAAGGAGGAACGCCCTTCTTCTGTTTGCAACTCTAAAAAAGCATGGGCGCGCTTGGCATTGCTTTTCGCCAGTTCTAGCAGTTCAAAGAAATCAGTATAGCCATTTCCTAGTTCGATAAATCGTTGAATCATCGTGCATTTCCTCCAACTACGTTTGAGTGCAGAATAGCATGGGAGCGAGCCGTTGTCGAGCAAAAAATAGGCGCCCTTCATGAAGAAGAGCGCCTTGCCATGATTTTCACATGGCTATGGGAGAGGAGAAACCGGAGGAAGAGCTTATGGGGAAACGTAAGCCTTCTCCGCGGTTGTCGCAACACGTACTGTGCTGCTAACATCCAGTATGGTCATGGAATCGTCGCTTTATACACATCTTTTAACAGCTTTTTGAAACAAATCCCTTTTCTCTAATGGAGGGACGAATGATCCGGCTAGGCGAGCCTGGAAGTCTTATTGCTCCTGTTTGTGGCAATTTGCTATCATCAATGTTAACTAGATACAACGTAGCTGTGTAAATGAAAGGGATGCAAATGATTTAGTACTGGGCTAGCTCTTCGTCTGTAGCATGTTTCTGCCCTAAACGTGTCTGATCCGGCAAAACAGCTTGGACTGTATGCGTGTTGCAAGTAGGAGCGGTTCATATATGGTACGATAGAAGAAAAACAGATGATTAGGTGATGGAAATGAGGGTTATTGCCGGTGAAGCACGGGGCTTACAGTTAAAAGCTGTTCCTGGAAAAACAACACGGCCAACAACAGATAAAGTAAAAGAAGCGATGTTCAATATCATTGGCCCTTATTTTGATGGAGGGAAGGCGTTAGATCTTTATGCAGGTAGCGGCGCTTTAGGGATCGAGGCGCTGAGCAGGGGGATGGAATCATGCATTTTTGTTGACCAAAACAAGCATGCAGTTGCAACGATTCACGCCAATTTAAGCCATACTGGCTATACAGATAAAGCAGAAGTATATCGGAACGATAGCTTGCGCGCTTTAAAAGCAGTCGGTAAACGAGACGTCTCCTTTGAACTGATTTTGTTAGACCCCCCGTATGCCAAACAACAAATTGCGACGATTTTTGGCTTGATTGACGACTACCATGTGCTTGCACCAGCTGGCGTAACAGTTTGTGAAACAGCACTACATATACAGTTGCCAGACATAGCAGGGCCTTTAGTAAAAGAGCGGGAAGAATGCTATGGCGATACGAAACTAACGGTTTACAAGAAGGGTTGATTAGATGAAAAGAGCAATTTGTTCAGGGAGCTTTGATCCTGTCACGAATGGCCATATTGATTTATTTGAACGGGCTGGTGCTCTGTTTGACGAAATCATTATTGCCATTTTAATCAACAACAAAAAAAAGCCGCTCTTTCCATTGGCAGAACGGGAGCGGCTGTTACGGGAATCGATTGCCCATATAAAAAATGCGACCATTGACTCGTTTGATGGCCTGCTTGTCGATTATGCGAGAGAAAAGGAAGCAACGGCCATTGTACGAGGCCTCCGCTCAAATGCTGATTTTGAATATGAAAAAAATATTGCCGCCATGAACAAAGAACTGGCGCCACAGTTGGACACCCTTTTTTTGATGACAGATCCGAATTATTCTTATGTCAGTTCCAGCATTGTTAAAGAGGTGGCGAGCTACTCCCAAGATGTGTCAAAGCTCGTGCCACAGCCTGTTGCTCATGCTCTTAAGGAAGTATACCGGCGCTAGTCGGTTTCCCGTAACAAAACGCGGGCGTTGGCGAAAATAAAATACAACAACGCACATAGGGTGATTATGCCACCGTAAGCAGCGAGCCATTCCCAAATACGTTCGCCAAACAAAGCAGGGGCGTTGGCGCCAAAGCTTCCTGTTTCGTGGGCATTCGGCTTATAGAGTGGTTTAAACAGGAGTGCGGCTAGCAAAGCAGCAAACACGCCGTGCAGAAAGCGGGCGAAAAAAAATGGGCGGAAGCGAAGGTCTGACTCAGTCAAGATGCTGGCCACTTGGGCTTGCACCGAAAAGCCGCCGAACCCAAGGATGAAAGAAACAACAATAAGCTGAAACCATATAGATACGCCGTCTGTGCTGCTTATTTGTTCAGCCCCAATTGTGATTTCAAACAGACCAGCTAAAAAAGGCTTAGCTAGTTCAGGTGGAAGCGCAACAAGGGAAAAGAGCTGTTGGACTGCGAATGCTACAAGGCTAAGAACGCCTAGTAGTGACAGCATCTCGTTTAATACGGAAAACAAAATAATAAAACCGCCAATCAACAGCAGCGTTTGGATCGATGAACGAACGGCATCGCCGAGCAACTTCCCGAGCGTGCGCCCGTCTTTTAAGCGTTCTTCATGCAAAAGCAAGAAAGCGTCCTTCAGCTGTAGCCCCTTTTTGCTGCGGCTATTCTCGTCCGTTCCAGAAACCCCATAAAAACGCATGGAAAGCCCGACTAACACGTTGCCGCCATAGTGGGCAATTGCTAAAACCATTCCTAGTGCAGCGTCGTGGAAAAAACCGACTGCAATTGCCCCAAAGATAAACAAAGGATTGGACGAATTCGTAAAAGCGGCTAGTCGTTCGCCTTCTATTCGCGTGACTTTTTCCTGTTGGCGCATGCGGACAGCTAGTTTAGCCCCTGCAGGATTGCCGCTGGCTAGCCCCATTGCCCAAACAAAGCCGCCAATGCCCGGGACAGAGAAGAGCGGGCGCATAAGCGGTTCCAATAGTACGCCTATAAACGAAACGACTCCAAAGCCGATCAGTAATTCGGAAACGATAAAGAAAGGCAAAAGCGACGGAAAGACGACATGCCACCACATCTCAAGGCCGCGAGTTGACGCGTCCAGTGCCTCTTTAGGAAACAGCATGAGCGCAAATGCAAGCACAAGTGCGGCACCCGCAAGGAAACCAGTTTTTACGAGCGATGCAAAGTGGGCTTCTTTCATGAATGGGCGTCCTCCTTTTTCATAGCCGATGCCTGTCCTCTTAAATATACGCATAACGGCTTGGTTTAGACCATAAGATTGAAACACGTTAAGCGAACGAGTACAATAAGGAGGAAATGCCTATGGGCGCCAAAAAGCCAACGATTGGACTGGCCCTTGGGTCTGGCGGGGCTAGAGGCTTTGCCCACATTGGTGTGTTAAAGACGCTTACAGAAGCGGGGGTTCACATTGACTATTTAGCTGGTAGCAGCATGGGTGCATTGGTGGCGACTATGTATGGCGTAGGCCATTCGGTTGAAACGATGGAAGTTTTTGCGAAACATTTCAAACGAAAATATTACTTGGATTTTACAGTCTCAAAACAAGGGCTTATTGCTGGACAAAAGATTGAAAGCCTCATTCGTTTACTAGCTAAAAGACAAAAGCTGGAGTCGCTTTTTCCGCCAGTTCAAGTGGTAGCAACTGATCTTTTAAGTGGCCAAAAAGTGGTGATGTCAAAGGGAGACGTCGCCAAGGCGGTTCGAGCAAGCTTGTCGATTCCAGGCATTTTTGTTCCTGTGCAACGGGACGGGCAGCTTTTAGTAGATGGCGGGGTTGTAGAACGAGTGCCTGTATCTGTTGTCCGCCAAATGGGGGCGGATATTGTCATTGCTGTTGATGTTTCCTTTTTTCGAACAACCCTTACATCGCCCTCAATCTATGAAATTCTCATGCAAACGATGGATGTAATGGGCAGGGAGTTAGCACGGAAACAGGAACATGCTGGTGACATTCTGTTGCGGCCGATTTTGAAACACTCGTCTCCGCTAGATTTTTCAGAGACAGACCAGCTCATTAAACAAGGGGCAGATGCATGCAGACAACAACTCCCGGGGATTTTGAAGTTGATTGACCAATGGAGGTAGGAGATGGAAGGGACGCGACGTACGTTTGCTTGGAAGCGTTGGGTGCTATTATTTATTATTATCGTTGTTCTTGGACGGCTGGAGCTTCCTTATTATTACAGTCAACCTGGGATTGCCCAAACGTTGGAGGGGATGATCGACGTAGAGGAAGGCTATAAAGACGACACTGGTGCCTTCATGCTGACGACGATCAGAAGTGCAAGGGCGACACCGTTGCTAGCCGTTTGGTCGCTGTTTAGTCAATTCCGTTCACTTTCTCCGGCTCCTAAGAACATTTCTGATGAAGAATATGATGAGCGGCAAATTATGCTGATGAACAATTCGCAGGAGAGCGCGAAAATAGCGGCATATCGAGCGGCTGGTAAAGGCGAAGTGGAGATTGATTACAATGGTGTTTTCGTCACAGGAGTGGTCCCTGGTATGTCGGCAGACGGTGTGCTGGAAGCGGGCGATTTAATTACCGCAGTGAATGGCGAAACGATCGAAACAGTCGAAGAGCTATTTGACCACATTTCCGATTACAAGGAAGGGGAAACGGTAGAACTAACGTATGAGCGGGGTACGGCTATCCGCACAGATGAGTTTACTTTTTCGACTTTTCCTGTAGACCAAAGCGTTGAAGACGGGCAAGTAGGCATCGGTATTGTCGGACCAGTAACGAAACGGTCAGCTAGGTTTGATCCGGCTGTCGAAATTTCAGCAGGCTCCATTGGCGGGCCATCAGCGGGATTGATGTTTGCCCTTGAAATTTATAGCCAGCTTCTTGAAATTGACTTAACAAAAGGATACCAAATTGCAGGAACTGGAACGATTGACGATGATGGGAATGTTGGGCCAATTGGCGGAGCCAAGCAAAAGGTGGTTGCCGCTGATCGGGAAGGCGCCGATTATTTCCTTGCCCCTAATGAAAATGGGGCGCACCACTCCAATTATAAAGAAGCGAAAGCAGCCGCTGAAGCGATTGGCAGCGATATGGAAATTATTCCGATTGATACATTGGAAGAAGCGCTAAGCTTCCTTAAAGGGCTTCCTCCAAAAGAAAGCGCAGCATCTTAAGTATCTTAGCTGCGCTTTTCCCAATTAATGGGCTTTTGTTGGAATTCTCGTGTGATTTCCTGTTTTAGCGCCTGTGGTGGCAATGGCAGCCAATAACATTGGCTAATACGGAGCTCTTGCTCCCCTGCTTGTCCGTAGCGGCGCAGTTCCCCTTGTCTTGTAACGATGGGCAAGGAAAAGGTTTTTTTGTTTTCTCTTATGTATGTTTTGCCTGTTTCGCTCATACCGAGAAGGCGAATGTAAGCGGGGCCGCTTTGCTGGATAGCCGCATTTTCTTCTGCGGTTGTGCCCGTTAACAAATGGGCAAACAATCGTTGGAGCCTCGTTTGCGTATAACGTTTCGTTTTCGCAGCTGATAGCCAGCCTTGGAAGGAAGAGGCACTAAATAGTGAATCTCTTAAGCGGTGCTCAAGCCCTTCGCTGCATTCAGCCGTTTTTGCTAATTCAGCAAGTGGCGTCGTCAGCACCTTGTGCTGGAGAAAGGGGAAATACTGTTCCCACGTATGCAGCAACTGGTAACGGCGCTTATACGTTTGAATGAGGCGCGCTGTGTGCGCAGGTACGGCTGCGTCAATGTTTGCGCCAGACAATAACGATTTGCGGATTGCCGTTGCGCTTGCAATTGGCCCGGCAAGCTGTTCGTCATGGTAGCCGGCTTGAATACGCAATGTTGTCGTTGCTTCCATGCTGATTCCAAGGCGTTGGATCGCTTTCACGTAATGGTAACCAAGAATATTGTTCGGCTGATCTAATGGCAGCAATTTTTCGTGTCCAAGCAGCATCGAAAAGGCCTGTGCGCTTGCTTTTGGGTACGAAACCCCATCTTTTAAAAACTGTCTCACATGGTGGTCAAACGCTGCTTGGTGGTCGTTCATAAACTCGGTAAGCGCATAGAAAGGAGCAATGTCCCCTTCCTCACTGCCGAAGTTTAGTACAGAACAACGGAGTGCGGCTAAGATCGTCACTGCGCCTTCAGCGAAGCGCTCTGCCGTCTGTACGGAATAAGCATAAGGGAGTTCAACAACGAGGTCTGCTCCAGCAGCCAATGCCATTTCTGCCCGATACCAGCGTGATAAAAGCGCTGGTTCTCCCCGTTGCAAAAAAGTGCCACTCATGACAGCCACGACCACGTCTGCGCCCGTTTGCTGCTTTGCTTGTGTCAAGTGGTGCAGATGGCCATTATGAAATGGATTGTATTCTACAACTAAACCAAGTGCCCTCACGCGAATAAGCCCTCCTCTTGATTTTGCGCATGGTCGTCCCACATGCTAAAATGGGACGTACTTGGGTAAATTATAACCTATGGTAGCGTTAAGGGAAACGCCAGTAGCTGTAAAGAAAAAAGATTGACATTATGAAGCCTTGGTTTTATAATGATTCTTGTTGCCTTATGAGGTGAATAAAGTATGGAATGGAATGTTCAGCAGTTGCAACAGGCTCGCTATGAGCCCATTCATTTCGAGAAAACGATCGAAGTGGAAGACGGTCTTACTGAACATCAAGATGTACGAGCGGCGAGCCCCATTCAAATCAATGGGACAGTGTCGGCAAAGCGCAATGTATACTCGTTTTCATTTACTTTAAAAGGAGAGCTGACGCTTCCTTGTTCACGGACATTAGCTGACGTCGTTTGGCCATATGAGCTAAAGGAAGAAGCGCATTTTGTGCCCGAAGGAGAATCGCCTCCGCCGGAGCTTGAAGTAGAGGATACGTACACGTATACAGGTGAAAAGATTGATTTGCTGCCAGTTATGAAAGAGCGGATCTTTGTGAACATACCGATTCAAGTCTTTGCGGACAATCCTTCAGACGTGCAGGCGCCCCCGTCAGGAAATGGTTGGGAGCTTGTGACAGACAAGGAGAAAAAAGAGCGGATTGACCCGCGGCTCGCTGATCTAGCAAAATTTTTTGATAAAGAGTAGTACTGTATCGTCCGAATGCTTGAAGGAGGTGTTAATAATGGCAGTACCGTTTAGAAGAACTTCTAAAACAAGGAAAAATAAACGCCGTACACATTTTAAATTAGAAGTGCCAGGTATGGTGGAATGCCCAGAGTGCGGAGAGTACAAACTTTCTCACCGCGTCTGCAAAGCGTGTGGAACATACAAAGGTGAAAAAGTAGCATCTAAGTAAAGCAGAGAGCCTCCAGGCTTTCTGCTTTTTTTTGAATAATATTCTGCAAAATAGGGTAATCTGGTTTAATAGAAAACGTCTATTTAACCAGAGGAAAGCATAGATTTTAGTAAAAGAACCGATTTTTTCGTCTATCGCCATGCTATACAACAAGCCGTTTAGCTAGGTCGTTGCCATTTTGATTCGATTGCCTAGAGTCGGAGACAAGCAGCTTTGCTAAAAACCGTACTGATCCATCCCAAATAGAGGAAAATGCGTGGCGAGCGTCCATCGGCTTTCACTGGGGTATTTTAAGCCCATTAGTATAGGAAAAAAAGAGGAGGACAAACAATGACAGCTAACCGCCAAGATGCGTGGGCGCAGGAAGATGATTTGCTCCTTGCCGAAACGGTGCTTCGCCATATTCGGGAAGGCAGTACTCAGCTTGCTGCATTTGAAGAAACTGCAGAAAAATTATCACGGACAAGTGCAGCTTGCGGATTTCGTTGGAATTCAACGATTCGCAAAAAGTACGAAGCCGAGGTGGCGCTTGCCAAGAAAAAAAGGGCTGCGAAGAAAAGGGAGCAAGCAAAAACAAAGGCAAAGGTTGGAACGACTAGCGACAACGCCGTTATGCAAACAGTAGCTGAAGAAAAAGCAGCGCCTACATCCAACAACATAGAGTTAGATGATGTAATTGCGTTTTTACAAGGGCTTAAAGAGGAACAACATAGCCAAGCAGAAGCGAAACAGTTACAAGAAGAAAACGAGCGTTTGAAACAAGAGTTAGAAAAAATAAAAAAAGAAAAACAAGTGATTGCAGACGATTACCGTGCACTGCTGGAAATTATGGAGCGTGCGCGAAAATGGACGAACACAGATGGAGAAGGCAATGTCTAATGGACGATGCCGACTTGTCAACGAAAAAACAAGCCGCTATTTAAGTTCACGGCTTGTTTTTTTAGATTATTCCGCCCTTGCTTGCTCAGGCTTTGCTGTTTGTTCTTGCACACCTTGAGGAAACCATACGTATGGGCTCTCGCCCCGATCCCGTGCTTCATTGTAAGTGATAGGTTCGAAACCAAGTTTGTTCCAAAATTCCCCTGTGCTTTGGCGCGCATTCGTTTTAACTGGCAGGCCGAAACTTTTGGCAAAGTCAACGAGTGCCCTTCCGTAACCTCGACCACGGTAAGGCTCTAGCACTTCCAGTTTCCATAGTTCCAAGTAGTCTTGCGGAGGGTCAAAATAGCGGTCGAAGTTGCCGTCAATTTTGTATAAACTCATTCGCGCAACCAGTTTTTTTCCGTAATAAATGCCATAAAAAGGGGATTCGCTGTCGTTTTCAATCATACTGTTCTTTAAATCGTCTTTCATGGAAAGCTCGGCAGCGCCATATTCTCTGAAATGGCGAAACTCTTCTAATGTCTTGTAGTTGACGAGCAAGCGCTCAACTTTAATGGTCATAGTCATCCTCCTCCAGTACCTTTACTCTTCCTCTTCTATTTTACTAGAAAACAAATGAAAACGCATTAAAAACAAAAAAGTTTGCCAACGATGGCAATCTATGAACTTGGCTGTGATACAATAGGACCAACTAAAAAAAGAGGGGTCATTTTGTGAACATTGCAGTAATCGGAGCTGGGGCTGTAGGCTTATTTTTAGCAGTTAGTTTTAAGCGCCCAGGACAAGATGTTGTTTTAGTAACAAAACGGGCAGAACAAGCTGCTTTATTAGCAGTCCGCGGCATTTCGTTAACCGGGAAAATAAAAGCCGAAAAAAAAGTGCTCACACAAGTAGGCATGGGCACAAAACCGTTTGACCTGATTGTGTGCGCTGTCAAATCTTATGATGTACCAAGTACAGTAGCGATGGGCGAATCATTGGCACACGATAAAACAAGGTGGTTGTTTGTACAAAATGGCATGGGCCATTTAGAGGAGATTGCCCATCTAACGGGAAAGGTAGCAGTCGGTGTATTGGAATACGGGCTGTTTAAAGAAGGCGACGCTGTAGTTGAGGTAAGAGGGCTCGGCAGTCTGAAGATTGCCCCTTTTAAAAGAATGACAGAACAAGACATCACTGTCATTGGCGATGTAGCCGATGGGCAGGTTTTGGACATACATACATTTCCCGACTACAAACCGATCCTCGAAGAAAAACTGATTGCCAATGCGTGCATCAACCCATTAACAGCCATTACTGGTGAAAAAAACGGCGCCTTAGTGAAGCAACAGGGCTATATGGCAGCAATGAAAAGCGTATTCGATGAAGCGGTAGCTGTACTTGGACGCAATGATGAAGAAGCGCTATGGCATTATGTAGTAGCGGTTTGCAAGAAGACCGCTAATAACGAGTCTTCGATGCTTGTCGACTATCAACAGGCGCGGAAGTTAGAGCTTGATGCCATTTTAGGTTATCTTATCCGCCTTGGCGAAAAGAAACAAATTCATACGCCACGCTTATTATTATTGTATCAACTTTTGAGTAGAGGTGAGACGAGATGACGACAGTTGTGTCAGCTATTATCGCGACATTTGTAACATTCCCGCTCTTGCCTTGGCTACTAGTCTGCTTTGTTTTGCTCCGTTGGCAACCAAAGCAGAAAGCAATCCGCAATGCGAGCGATTGGACGCTGCCGTTTTTCTTGCTGGCTATTGTTTTTATCTGCTATGAGCTTTGGCCAGGACATGGGGCTTGGCTCGCGATCATTTTTATTGCCGTTATAACAGTGGCGCTGCTTTTGTTTATGCATTGGGTTCACCCGACTGGAACGCCAAAAAAGAAAACGACTGCAGCTTGGCGCAGTTTATTTCTCATCGCTGGCCTTTTGTATCTTTTTTTGCTAGGGGCGGCATTTTTAGATCGTGTCGTGTTTGCTTAAAGTGGCAAAGCAACTTATTTGGTTGCGCTTGCTGTTTTTGCTATGATGGAACACGATAAGGTCACAGGAATTGAGGGGAATTGAAAATGAGAATTGAGGCGTTGGACACAGGGCGTTTAACGGGGTTCTTAGCTGAATATGTCAACCAACCAGATCAATGCAGCGATCTGTTCTCGTATAGATGGAAAACGAATGGCTGGGAGCAAGAGCGGAGCGAAGATTTGGCGAAGCGTTCTTTTTCCCATCGGCAAGCGCTTTGTCGCTTGCTTGAAGCACGCCATGCGCCATTGAGAAAGCGAGAGGCTTGTATGGACAACATACATAAACTCAAGCAGGAAAATGCATTAGTCGTTGTGGCGGGGCAACAAGCTGGGCTTATGACTGGCCCCCTTTATACAGCTTATAAAGCAATGAGCGTCATTTTACTGGCGAAACAGTATGAGGAAACGTTAAACCAACCTGTTGTACCGCTTTTTTGGATTGCCGGAGAAGATCATGACTTAGACGAAGTTCGTTATGTCCATTATTTAAAAGGCGACACGTGGAAAAAGTTGATGTTTGGGGACGAACCGAACGGAGAAGCTGCAAGTACAAAAGTTCTTCCTAAAAAAGAGTTAGACGCATTTTTGGCAAAGCTGTTTGCCTCTTTGCCTGAAACGAGCTACACAAACACGCTGAAAGCAATTGTTAGGCAGGCTGCAGCTACAGCCAGTACCTATACAGAATTCTTCAGAATGCTGATGCATGAGCTTTTTTACCGTGAAGGCTTGCTTTTTCTAGATAGCAATGATCCAGAATTACGGGCCATTGAACGCCCTTTTTTCAAGCAGCTGATACGCAAAGTCGACGCTTTACAAGAGTGCCAAGCCGCTGGAGAAGCCCGTTTCGTAGAAAAGGGCTATCCATCTCCAATCGCGACAGAAAAGCAAAACGCCCATTTGTTTTATACGATCGATGGCAAACGGCGCCGTCTTGATTATGAAGCTGGCCGTTTTTATGTCAGGGAAGCTGGCCGGCAATTTACGAAAGATGAGCTGCTTGCGGAAGTCGACAGCCATCCACAACGCTTTAGCAATAACGTCGTCACGCGCCCGCTTATGCAAGAATGGCTGCTACCTACGCTTGCTTTTGTGGCTGGACCTGGCGAGCTTGCCTATTGGGCGACATTAAAAGACGTGTTTGCGCTGTTTGATTATAAACTGACCCCTATTATTCCGAGGTTATCGGCCACGTTCGTCCCTTGCCGAGTCGAAAAGCATTTGCGCGAACGCAAAGAAGCGGCAGAAACCTATATTTTTGGCGAAGGAGAAAAGCTCAAGGAAGCGTGGCTTGCGAGCCAACATTCTTACCCAGTCGCGCAAAGGGCACAAGCGGCCGCTGAAGCAATTGAAGCAGCCCATCTGCCTTTTAGGGAACTGGCCGGTGAAATTAGCCCGACATTGGAAAAAATGGGCGAGAAAAACCGCGCATTTATTCAAGGGCAAATTGCCTTTTTGAAAGAACGGATGGAACGGGAAATACGGGAACAGCATCAAGTAGGACTGAGCAAATACGATGAAGCGATTACGTGGCTACGTCCGAAAGATGCACCGCAAGAGCGAATCTTACATTCGTTCATTCTGTTAAATACAGCAGGGATAGACATCTTTTCCCGCTTGCTTGAGAAAAACCCACCCCATACGGGCGCCCATCTTGTTTTTTACGTGTAATCTTGTCAGCTTGTGTCAACCGAAAATGTATGTGAAATCCTGCTCAGTGAGCAGGATTTTTTTTAATTCTGTGGAAAATTACACGATAAGGTGGTGAAAAGTGGAGGGTTGTGGTAAGTTAAGGGTAGAAAGTGGGGGAGGAGGCAGGCAACAATGTTTTTAGGGGAATACCGGCATACAATTGATGAGAAAGGCCGGATGATTGTGCCTGCTAAATTTAGGGAACACCTCGGCACTCCTTTTGTGATTACCCGCGGGCTAGACAACTGCTTGTTTGTTTATCCCCAAAGCGAGTGGGACAAGTTGGAAAGCCAATTAAAAGAACTGCCTTTCACAAAGAAGGACGCCCGTGCTTTTACGCGCTTTTTCTTCTCAGGCGCAAGTGAATGCGAGCTTGATAAACAAGGGCGAATGAATGTACCCCAACCCCTTAGAGAATACGCAAAGCTAGAAAAGGAATGTGTTGTGATCGGCGTTTCTAACCGGATGGAAGTATGGAGCAAGACGCTTTGGGAAGACTATGTATCCCAGTCAGAAGATTCCTTTGCCGACATTGCCGAGAACTTAATTGATTTTGATTTATAAGATAGGATGGGACGTATGTTTTCACATATAACGGTACTAAAAGAAGAATCTGTACATGGCCTCGCGGTGAAACCAGGAGGCGTGTATGTAGATTGCACGTTAGGAGGCGGCGGCCATTCAGAGCGGATTTTAACGGCGCTAGCAGGCGAAGGCCATCTTTATGCCTTTGACCAAGATGAAGCCGCCCTTTCGTTCGCAGCAGAGAAGCTCTCTCGATTTAAGGAGAATACCACATTCATACGCAGCAATTTCCGGCACATAAAGGAAGAGCTGCGAATGAGAGGCGTTGACAAAGTAGATGGAATTCTTTTTGACTTAGGTGTTTCATCTCCACAACTTGATGAAGCAAGCCGAGGCTTTAGTTATCATCAAGATGCCCCACTTGATATGCGGATGGACCAGAGCGCGACGCTCACAGCTAGAGAAGTCGTCAATACATGGCCGTTTGCCAAGCTCCATTCGATTATCTCAAGATATGGCGAAGAAAAGTTTTCTAAACAAATTGCCCGCAAAATTGAAGCGTACAGGATGAAGCAACCAATTGAAACGACTGGTGAATTGGTGGACATCATTAAAGAAGCGATTCCTGCACCTGCTCGGCGTGCAGGGGGACACCCAGCAAAACGGACATTTCAAGCCATTCGGATAGCTGTCAACGATGAACTAGGCGCTTTTGAGGATGCGTTAACGGATGGATTTGAACTATTAAACGAAGGCGGGCGCATGGCCGTCATTACCTTTCATTCCCTTGAGGACCGTTTATGCAAGCAAATGTTTAAGGAGAAAACGAAGCTGCCAGATTTGCCTAAAGGGCTGCCTATTATTCCTGCCGATCAAAAGGCACCATTTGCCCTCATAACCAAAAAGCCGATTGTAGCTAGTGACGAAGAAGTAAAAGCGAATAACCGTGCACGCTCTGCAAAACTGCGCATTATTGAAAAAGAAAAACAGAGAGATTAAGGAGGCGTTTAAATGGGAGCACAACGACACTATCAACCACATCCTCAGCGGCACAAAGAAGGATTGCGAAAAGAAAAGCAAATTGTCCGCTACCGGGCACGCATCACTCTTGGCGAAAAAATCATAGCGAGCTTTTTGGCAATGGTACTTTTTCTCATGCTCGCTTTCATTGTACATAATTATGCGACACTCTATGGTTTGAATGTATCGATCCAACAGGAGAAATCAGTCATTAGCGAGCAAGAATTAACCAATGCAGGCTACCAAATGCAGCTTGATGAACTAAGCTCACCTGAAAATGTACTTGACCGTGCACAAAGAATGGGAATGGAATCTTCTGGAGAAAAAGAGTAACGGTTTTCAAGACGAGTTCAAGCGAGCTCGTTTTTCTTACTTAGGAAAGGAGTGGTGGAAAGTGGAAATAAAACGGGCGGTGACAAATAAACGTGCCGTCACCCTTTTGTTTGTGTTTCTTGGTTTGTTCACTATTTTGCTTGGCCGCATGGCGTACATTCAAATTACCAAAGAAGTGAAAGGCCATGATTTGGTCGCTATGGCAGAGGCGAAGTATAACCGCTCTCAAGTGCTTGAAAGCGAACGAGGGGCCATTTTAGACCGGCACGGCAGCGTACTTGCCGAAGATGTGCCAGCTTATAATGTCATCGCTGTTTTATCCGATTCACAAGGCCCAACCCAATATGTGAAAGATCCACAGGAGACAGCGCAAAAACTAGCGCCTTTGATCGGAATGGAAGAAGGCGAGTTGGAAGCGCGTTTGACGGATGGGAAAGAAAACGGTCGTTTCCAAATTGAATTAGGGGCGGGTGCTAGGAACCTTACATATGAGCAAAAAAATGAAATTGAAGAGCTGAATTTGCCTGGTATCCTGATCCAAGAAACGAAGAGGCGCTATTACCCGAAACAAACGTTTGCTTCTCATGTGATTGGTCACCATAATAGCGAAGACAGCGCCTATAATATGGGCTTGGAAGCAAGCATGAATGACTTCTTGCATGCCGAAGACGGTCATATCGAATATGCAAGCCTTGGCAAAGGACTCTCGTTAGGAGCGGGGTCAGACCGAGTAACATTGCCTAAAAATGGAGCAGATATTTATACAACGTTAGACACGTCGATTCAGGCTGCAATGGAGCAGGCAATGTCGCAAGTCGAGGCAGAATACGAGCCTGAAAAAATGACTGCGATTGCTGCTGATCCCCGGACAGGGGAAATTTTGGCGATGTCAAATCGGCCGAGCTTTAATCCGAATGATTACCGTAATATTGAAAATTACTTAAACTTGGCTGTTCAGGACGTAGTTGAACCAGGATCAACGATGAAAATGTTTACGATCGCCGCAGCGATAGAGGAAGGGGAGTTTGAGGACGACAGTAAATACCAGTCAGGGCGGTACGAAGTTGACGCCAATTCTCCCCCTATTAATGACGTAAACCGTTCTGGATGGGGAGAAATCTCCTATGCTGAAGGGTTCCAGCGTTCTTCCAATGTGTTAATGGCGAAGCTTGTCCTCGAACGGCTAGGGATGGAACGGTTTTACTCGTATTTGAAGCAGTTTGGCTTTACTGAACAAACAGGCATTGACTTAGCGAATGAAGCCTCAAGCAATGTCGTTGAAGGAAGGCGTGCCGATGCCGCCCGCACCGCTTTTGGACAAAACTCAACGGTGACAGCGATCCAAATGATCCAAGCGGCAACAGCGATCGCAGGCGACGGGAAAATGAAAAAACCTTATATCATTAAAGAAGTAGTTGATGAAAACGGCGATAAGATCCGGGAAACAGAGCCAGAAGTGGCTGGGGAGCCGATCTCCGAGGAGACAGCCAAACATGTGAGAGAGCTATTGCGTGGAGCCGTAGCCGAGGATCACGGCACAGGCAAGGCATACAACATTCAAGGACTTGAGGTCGCAGGCAAAACAGGCACAGCGCAAATTGCTGAAGACGGAAAATATTTATCAGGCCATGGCCAATACCTTTACTCTTTTCTCGGTATGGCCCCTGCTGATAATCCAAAAGTAATCCTTTATGTCTCTGTCACAAAGCCGAAATTAGATGACAACGAATCGGGCAATGCCCCTGTCTCGATGATATTTAACGCTGTTATGCAGAGCAGCATGACGTATATGGACTTGGAGCCAAATGAAGAGGAATTGCTGCAAGAAGCAGAGGAGCAAGGTTTTGAAATGCCTCAACTGGCCGGTGAACGGGTAGACAAAGCAGCCGAAACCATTCCTGGTGAAGTGGTTGTCCTTGGTGAAGGAGAACATATTACGGACCAACAGCCAGCGCCAGGAACGAAGGTTCTTCCAGGCGATCGGATCGTCTTGCTTACAGATGGCGAGGTCAAGATGCCAGACATGGCAGGCTGGTCATCGCGTGACGCCATGAAAGTGGCAGCTTTGCTTGACTTAACGCCAGAATTTAAGGGCAATGGCTATCTGCAGTCCCAGAGCATAGCCCCTGGTGAGCCTGTAGAGGAACAAAACCTTCTCAATGCTGAGTTTGCCTCGAACAACGAACGAGATGAGCAAGAGGGCCATGATCAAGGGGGAGCCGGCGCAAATGCGGAGCGAACAGACGAAGAACTCGAACAAGCTTTCGAGGATGTAGAGGAACCAGTGTCTGAAGGAGATGAGGAGGCAACGACAGAGGAGGAAGAGAGCGATGGCGATCAGCCTGAGTAACGTTCTCGCCTTTGTCTACAGTCTGAGGAGCTTGCCAAACGGCAAGCTCCTCTTTGTTCTATCAGGTGGTGAACAAGCATAGGCTAGACCATAAACCCGTCCAGTGCAGAAAGTGAGGGATAGCCGTGCGCGTATCAAATGTGACTGTCAGAAAGCGGCTGCTACTCGCCTTTTTTATCGGTTTAGCTGTGTTTGCGATCATTGCTGTCCGCTTAGGCTATGTCCAGTTCGGACAAGGCGTCTGGCTGACTGAACAGGCAGAAGATTCGTGGGGGAGAAACATTCCGTTTGAACCAAAACGAGGCGATATTACCGATCGAAACGGCGTAGAGTTAGCCACCAATATTAGCGCCCCGTCTGTCATTGTTTTTCCACGGCAAGTGACAGACCCGGTGGACGCAGCTGAAAAATTGGCTGCTGTTTTAGAGATGGACCAACAAAAAGCGTATGAATCGTTGACGAAGTCTGCTTCGAGCGTTTGGCTGCGTCCAGAGGGGCAAAAATTATCGCAGGAAAAAGCGCAAGAAGTACGGAGCCTCAATCTGCCTGGTGTTTACATTGCCGAAGACTCAAAACGCCATTACCCATTTGGCAGCTACCTCTCTCATGTCCTTGGATTTGCCGGCATTGACAACCAAGGTCTAACAGGGCTTGAGCATTATTATGACGAGAAGCTCAAAGGCGAAAAAGGCTATGTCTCCTTTTTTTCGACCGCTAAAGGAACGAAAATGCCCAACTTGGCTGACGAATATGAGTCTCCCATTAATGGGCTTGATTTAACGTTAACAATTGACAGCCGCATACAAACAATTATGGAACGGGAGTTGGACCAGGCCGAAGCAATGTATGAGCCAGACGGAGCGATGGCAATCGCTATGGACCCTAATACAGGAGAAGTGTTGGCGATGAGCAGTCGCCCAGACTTTAACCCGGAACATTATCGAGAAGTGCCGGCAGAAGTGTATAACCAAAACAAACCAGTCTGGATGCAGTATGAACCAGGCTCCACTTTTAAACTTATTACGCTTGCCGCTGCGTTGGAAGAAGGTGTCGTCGACTTAGAAAACGATACATTTAACGATCCTGGTTACATCAATGTCGCGGGGACAAAGCTTCATTGCTGGAAAAAAGGCGGGCATGGGCACCAAACATTTTTAGAAGTCGTGCAGAACTCTTGCAACCCTGGGTTTGTCGAACTTGGCCAGCGCCTCGGAAAGGATCGTCTGTTCGATTACATTGAGGAATTTGGGTTTGGCCAAAAAACAGGCATTGATTTACAAGGAGAAGGAACAGGAATTTTGTTTAACCGCGACCGTGTCGGTCCTCTTGAGCAGGCAACAACCGCATTTGGTCAAGGTGTGGCCGTAACGCCGCTCCAACAAGTAGTCGCTGTTTCGGCAGCCGTAAATGGTGGGTATTTGTATGAGCCTTATTTAGCGAAAGAGTGGACGGATGGAGAAACAGGGGAGGTCGTTGAGTCGATTTCGCCTGTGATGAAACGGCAAGTGATTTCCGAAGAAACATCAGAGCAAGTCCGCTATGCGATGGAAAATGTTGTCGCCAAAGGCTCTGGTAAAAATGCGTTTATTGACGGCTATCGTGTTGGCGGCAAAACAGGAACGGCGCAAAAAGCAAAAAACGGCAAGTACTTGGAAAACAACTACATTTTATCGTTTATTGGCGTCGCACCAATGGATGATCCGCAAATTGTCGTCTATGTCGCAATCGATAACCCTAAAAATACGATCCAATATGGCGGGGTAGTGGCGGCACCAATCGCAGGCGCGATTATCGGTGACAGCCTTGAAGCGATGGGAGTGGAAAAAAGGGATAACCAAATTGAAAAAGAATTGACGTGGGCGGATGAACCATTGGTGGAAGTTCCAGATTTAATCGGCTTGTCAAAACGGGATATTTATGAGTCCCATTATGATCTTCGCCTTGATGCCTCGGGTGAAGGCAACACTGTATTGCGCCAGTCTCCTCAACCGGGGACACGTGTTGCAAAAGATTCAACAATCCGTGTGTATATGGGTGACAAAATGAGCGGGAACGACTAAAATGGATACGTATGTTTTTATTCTGCTCATTCATCGTTTTCCAATACGGTGGACTGTCAAAACTTTGGAGGCATTAACATGGAATTGAAAGAATTGCTTCGTGTGCTTCGGGGCATTACACCTTTAAAAAAAGAACACCAATCGATAGAGATTGCGCATTTAGAAATGGATTCGCGCTTAGTGAAACAAGGAACATTGTTTTTTTGCATTAATGGCTATACCGTTGATGGGCATGACTTTGCAAAGCAGGCTGTAGAAAAAGGGGCGGTCGCCGTTGTTGCTGAGCGCCCTCTTGCCCTTGATGTGCCCGTCGTAGTAGTCCGTGATACAAAACGAGCAATGGCGCGGTTGGCGAGTCATTTTTACGGAGAGCCGACGAAACGATTGCAGCTGATCGGTGTGACAGGCACGAATGGGAAAACATCTGTCACGCACATTCTAGATACGATGTTTCGTGAGGCAGGTCAGAAAACCGGCCTCATCGGCACGCTTTATACAAAGATTGGCGATGAGACGATTGAAACACGGAATACGACGCCTGAATCACTTGTGTTGCAACAGCGGTTTGCCTCAATGGTAAACAAGCAAGTCGAGACAGCGGTAATGGAAGTATCTTCCCATGCGTTGCATTTAGGTCGTGTGCGCGGCTGTGATTATGATATTGCCGTGTTTACAAATTTAACCCCCGACCATATTGATTACCATGAGACGATGGAGCGTTACCTTTATGCAAAAAGCTTATTATTTTCACAACTAGGAAATACATATGACGGCAAAACCGCTGTCATAAACAGCGATGACCCTGCCAGCGACCGGCTCATTCAGATGACAACGGCAGACGTCGTCACATACGGCATCAAAAAACAAGCGGACGTTTACGGGGAAAACATTAAAGTAAGTGCTGCGGGCACACGGTTCACATTACATGTTTTTGGTGAAAAAACCGATGTTCAGCTCAAGCTGATTGGCTTGTTTAATGTCTACAACGCCCTTGCTGCTGCTGCCAGCGCTTATGTCTCAGGTTTGTCTCTCTCTACGATTAAGGCAAGTTTAGAAAAAGTCGCAGGTGTAGCGGGGCGTTTTGAACCTGTCGATGAAGGGCAAGACTTTACCGTGATTGTTGACTATGCACACACGCCTGACAGCCTCGAAAATGTGTTGCAAACTGTTCAAGACTTTGCAGATAATGACATTCATGTAGTCGTAGGCTGCGGAGGAGATCGCGATGCGACGAAGCGTCCTGTTATGGGGCGGATTGCCGTGCAATATGCAGATCGAACGATATTCACGTCAGATAATCCTCGCACCGAAGACCCTAATGCGATTCTTGCCGATATTACGGAGGGGCTTGACCCAGACCAATACACCGTCATTGGTGACCGGAAAACGGCAATCGAGCAAGCGATTGCTGCGGCACATACAGGAGACATTGTCGTGATTGCTGGCAAAGGGCATGAAACGTATCAGGAAATTGGCCGTCAACGGATTCATTTCGATGACCGAGAAGTGGCCCGCGATGCGCTGAAGGAGCGGATACAATGAAGATCGATGCAAGTTTGCTGAAATCCATTGCGAAAGGAAGCCGTTTGGAAGAAGACGGGCGCGGCTTTTCAGGCGTTTCGACGGACACGCGGCAGCGCATGGAAAATGGGCTGTTTGTGCCTTTAAAGGGAGAACGGTTTGATGGCCATCGCTTTATTGAACAAGCGATTGAAGCAGGGGCAACAGGTGCGCTTTGGCATGAACAGGAGCCTGTGCCTGAGCAGTTGCCAAAGACGTTCCAGCTCTACTATGTGGAAGACACGTTGTTAGCACTGCAGGCTTTGGCGCAAGCGTACCGTGAAAAAGTGAATCCGTTTGTTATTGGCATTACCGGCTCAAACGGAAAAACAACGACAAAGGATATAGTGGCTAGTGTGTTAGCTGGAACGGCTACTGTCCATAAAACGAAAGGGAATTTGAATAACCATATTGGCGTCCCCCTCACATTGCTGTCCATGCCAGAAGACTGCAGTTATGCGGTCGTTGAGATGGGGATGAACCATGCGGGGGAAATTTCGACGCTTACGCAAATAGCGAAGCCAAATGCAGCCATTATTACTAGCATTGGCGATGCCCATATCGAGCATTTAGGTTCTCGTGAAGGGATTGCGGCTGCAAAAATGGAAATTGCTGATGGGCTCATAAAGGAAAACTGGTTGTTATTCGACGGAGACGAACCATTGCTAAGTCCGTATAACGAACAAGCGGAAACGACAGTTGGTTTTTCTGATCAGGCGGCAACCAAAATAAGTGACGTCGAAACGCTAGAAAATGGCTATCTCTTTTCTATGAACGGCGCACGCTGGCAACTGACAATGTTAGGCAAGCATAATGTCAAAAATGCTGCTTATGCGATTTTGCTTGCGCAAAAGCTAGGTTTGAGCAATGCTGTGATCCAAAAACAACTTTCTTCCTTGGCGATAACAGGTATGCGGCTAGAGAAGCTTAACGGGCCAAACGGCTCGACGATCATTAATGACGCCTACAATGCCAATCCAACATCGATGAAAGCGGCAATTGAGACTGTGAAAGAGCTGCCCCATTATAAAAGGCGCGTTCTTGTCCTAGGGGATATTTATGAGCTAGGGCAAGATGAAAAAGCTCTTCACAAAAGCGTTGCTGCTGCTATTGAGCCGCCTATCACAGACGTTGTGACAGTCGGCAAAAAAGGCCGATGGATTTACGAGGCCCAACGTGATAAAAAGGACTGCCGAATTTCGCTTGTCCATGCTGATACGGTTGCGGAAGCAGCCGAAATTTTGAAACCTTACTATACGAAAGACACCGTTGTATTAATAAAAGCTTCACGCGGATTGGCGCTTGAGGAAGTTTTACCGGCTGTCAAAGGAGGCAATTAATATGGAAGAATGGACGCTGTTGTTCGTTCTCATTCTCTCATTTGCGGCTGCTGTTATTATGTCACCGCTGTTTATTCCCTTTTTGCGGAAATTGAAGTTTGGGCAGAGCATCCGTGAAGAAGGACCGAAATCCCATCAGAAGAAAAGCGGTACGCCAACAATGGGCGGTATTGTTATTGTCTTATCGATCTTCATCAGTGCCCTCGCGATCGGGATCGCCATCACAGGATTCACACCAGAATTGTTGTTGTTAATGGTTGTTACGCTTGGTTATGGGATCGTCGGTTTTGTTGACGACTATTTAAAAGTGGTGCGCAAGCACAATCTCGGCTTGACCTCCAAGCAAAAGCTAGCAGGTCAGCTAGTCATTGCTGCTATTTTCTATATCGGATTGCTTGCGATCAGCTTTGATACATTTATCGCCATTCCAGGCACAACGTTTGGCTTTGATTTAGGCTGGTTTTACCTCATTTTGATTGTCTTGATGCTGCTCGGGGCGAGCAATGCCGTCAATTTGACTGATGGCCTTGACGGGCTCTTGGCTGGCACCGGTTCAATCGCCTTTGGCGCTTTTGCCATTCTTGCTTGGAGCGGAGGATTCATTGACACGGCTTTATTTTCGACGGCCATTACTGGAGCACTTTTAGGGTTTCTCGTCTTTAATGCCCATCCTGCAAAAGTATTTATGGGGGATACAGGCTCCCTTGCCCTTGGCGGGGCGATTGCTGCGATCGCGATCCTCACAAAAATGGAATTGATGCTCATTATTGTGGGTGGTGTGTTTGTCATTGAAACGCTCTCGGTCATCATTCAAGTCGCATCGTTTAAATTAACAGGGAAACGCGTGTTTCGAATGAGCCCATTGCATCACCATTATGAGCTTGTCGGTTGGTCCGAATGGCGAGTAGTCGTGACATTTTGGCTTGTCGGGATGATCTTTGCCATTATGGGCATTTACATTGGAGTGTGGCTGACATGAAGCAAGTAAAGGAATTGATCGGAAAGCGTGTCCTCGTTCTCGGAATGGCGAAAAGTGGCGTTGCTTCGGCGTTGCTGCTTGCCCGTTTAGGAGCGGAGGTTGTCATTAACGACAGTAAAAGCCGTGCTGAACAACCACAGGCAAGCGAATTAGAAGCTGCCGGCATTCAAGTGGTGTGCGGCGGGCACCCGCTCACCGTGCTTGATGGCTGCAGCTTGCTCGTGAAAAATCCCGGCATTCCCTATACAAATGTACTGGTAAAGGAAGCGGAAGCCCGTAGCATGCCGATTTGGACCGAAATCGAGCTCGCCTATTTGATTTCAGAAGCAGAAATGGTCGCCATTACTGGCTCAAATGGCAAAACAACAACGACAACATTGGTAAAAGAAATGCTTGAGCATAGTGGACGCAAGCCGCTAATTGCCGGAAATATTGGCACAGTAGCCTCGGAAGTAGCTCAAAAGGCAAAGGCTGAACATGTAATCGTGCTGGAAGTTTCTAGTTTTCAATTAATGGGCACAAACGCATTTCAGCCAAAGGTAGCTGTTTGGCTGAATGTATTTGACGCCCATTTAGACTACCACGGCACTCGTGAAGACTACATAGCGGCCAAGGCGAGGATTGCTGCCAACATGGGTCCAGCTGACTATCTTGTGTACAATGCGGATGATCCGGCAGTCGTTCAGGCCATTGCTCGTACAGGCGCTACCCTTGTCCCATTTTCGCGCATCAATGTCGTGGAAGACGGTGCTTACGTGAAAGACGGTACGATCTTTTTTAAAGATGAACCGATCCTTGCATTGGCAGATGCCGTATTACCAGGGACACATAACGTCGAAAATATGTTAGCTGCTACTGCGGCGGCTCGCTTAGCAGGGGCGACAGTAGAACAAATCAGGCATGTGCTCTGTCATTTCCCTGGAGTGAAGCACCGGCTTCAATATGTGGGAAGTTGGCAAGAGCGGCAGTTTTACAATGATTCAAAGGCAACGAATATACTAGCAACAAAAGCGGCGCTATCTGGATTTGCAAAGCCGGTTGTTCTCATTGCCGGCGGACTCGACCGCGGCAACGACTTTGACGAGCTGTTAGCGAGTCTAAAACACGTCAAGGCTGTCGTTGCATACGGCGAAACAAAAAGCAAACTGTTGGCATTGGCAGCGAAAGCAAATGTCCAAGCGGTTACAGCTGAACGGGTCAAAGACGCCACGGAGAAAGCAGTGGCGCTGTCGCAACCTGGTGACGTTGTCCTTTTGTCGCCAGCTTGTGCTAGCTGGGACCAATACCGCTCTTTTGAAGAGCGAGGCGATGAATTTCTTGATTACGTGAACACGATCATCAAACCATCGTAAAGGCGGCGAATAGCCTGGAAAAGCGCCGAACGCAACATGTATGGTCGCATCTGCATGAAATCACTCAGTATGAAGTCTGCTGGAAACAGCAGGCTTCATACTGTAGACAAACGCTCGCATACTTCGTCGTTTGCCTCACTCATATGCTCATGAACCCACGTTCTATTCGCATCTTCCCTCGGCTGCACTCCTCGTCTGACAAGCGTTTTCTATCAGTCTGAGTGCGGTTATCGACTTTGTCGACAACCTCAAGTCTGCTGGAAACAGCAGGCTTTTTCTTTTACTATGCTAATGGACATGTTTATCGGTTCGGCTTCATATAGTAGTGTTAGAAGTCGCATGAAGCCGAGGTGTGTGATGGGAAAACAAAAATCAGCCCCCGATTTAACTCTACTTGCTGTAACGATTGCGCTTTTAGTCATTGGCTTAATCATGGTTTATAGTGCCAGTGCGGCTTGGGCCTCTTACCGTTTCAGCGATTCGTTTTTTTTCGCAAAACGACAATTGTTTTTTGGCGGAACAGGCGTTTTGCTCATGTTTGTGATGATGCGGTTAGACTATTGGGTATGGCGCACATACAGCAAGATCATTTTGATTGTCTGTTTTGCTTTGCTCGTTATTGTGCTTATCCCTGGTGTCGGCCTTGTTCGCGGTGGTGCCCAAAGCTGGCTTGGCGTTGGCGCCTTTTCAATCCAGCCATCTGAATTTATGAAAATGGCGATGATTATTTTCTTAGCAAAATTTCTAGCCGATCACCAAAAATGGATTGTGACGATAAAAAAAGGGTTGGTCCCTTCCCTTGGCCTTGTTCTGTTAGCCTTTGCCCTTATTATGATGCAACCTGACCTTGGCACAGGTGCCGTCATGGTTGGAACGTGTACAGTGATGATTTTCACTGCAGGTGCGCGGATCAAACATTTTGTCGCGCTTGGCTTAATCGGTGTGTTCGGATTTGTTGCGCTCATTGCCAGCGCTCCTTACCGAATCCAGCGAATCACTTCTTTTATGGACCCGTGGAGTGACCCACTCGGCAGCGGCTTTCAAATTATCCAATCGTTGCTGGCTATTGGTCCTGGGGGCTTGCTCGGTATGGGCCTTGGCGAAAGCAGGCAAAAGTATTTTTACTTGCCTGAGCCACAAACAGACTTTATCTTTGCGATACTGGCCGAGGAAATGGGGTTTTTAGGCGGAGTGACAGTGCTGTTGTTATTTGCGATCCTTTATTGGCGTGGCATCCGTATTGCACTAGGGGCTCCAGACTTGTTCGGAAGCTTTTTAGCCATCGGCATCATTACGATGATTGCCATTCAAGTAATGATTAATATTGGTGTCGTGACAGGGCTCATGCCAGTCACTGGCATCACACTTCCACTTTTAAGCTATGGAGGGTCTTCGTTAACGCTTATGCTTGTTTCCATCGGTGTGTTGTTAAACATTAGCCGGCATGCTAGATAATGATCGGACAGAGAGCGAAAAATGATCGCTCTCTGTTTGTTGTTTTGTAGTGGCAAACAGGAAAACATGCTAGAATGGAGAAATAAGCAACGAAAACATCGTTTCATGCTAAATTCAATGAGAATATGGAAACGAGCCGTGGAAAATGATGCCTGTGACTTGTTCGCATTTCGAGCAGTTTGGAGGAGCATAAGTGAGTCAAGATAAAAAAGTGGTATCGGTGAATGAGCGGATTCCAACGTTGCAGGAAAAGCGGAAGCAAAAAGCAAATCGGCGGATTCTCGCATTTATTTTGTTGTTCTTTTTATTGATTGTCGTTTTGGTTTATTTCCAAAGCCCCCTTAGCGGTGTGAAAACCATACATATAGACGGCAACCAACTCGTTGCTGATGAGACGATCTTAAAAGCAAGCGGCCTAGAAGAGGGCATGAATATTTGGCATTTGTCAGAAGGGGAGCGTGAAAAAGCGATAACATCATTGAAAGAAATCGAAAGTGCCAAAATTGAACGTGAGCTTCCTGTATCCGTGCGCATTACTGTAAGCGAGTATCCCCGCGTTGGTTATGTCGCTGACGGGGACACGTATTTGCCGCTATTGCAAAACGGAGAAACACTTGACCCTGTACCAAATGGACAGCTTGTCGGCGATGCGCCAGTTTTAGTCGGCTTCAACGATGATGAAGTTTTAGCACAACTCGGGGAAGAGCTTGTGCAAACGGCGCCTGAAATTGTGGGGCGGATTTCTGAGATTTTGTTTACGCCAACAAGCACACAGCCTTCTGAATTAACGCTGTATATGACAGACGGCAATGAAGTCAAAACAAATGTCGAGTCCTTTGCTCAATCGATGCAGCCTTACCCGCAAGTAGCCGCTCAACTTGACCCTGAAAAACAAGGCGTTCTTTATATGAAAATGAGCCCATATTTCAAAGAAACAGAACATGACAGCCAATAGGCATTTTGATTCAATTTTTGACATCAACATGTAACGCAAGCGCAATACGATGCTTGTTCAAAGCCGCCGTGAACTGGTTTGCAAAGGGATGGTTTGGATAAAAAGTAGGACCTAGGAGCCAAGCGGGGGAAGGTTTTGGCTTTTCACCTTCTCCATCTTGGTGTAGACTAAATAGAAAGAGTCTTGCCAGGCTTACTTTTATACATAAGAAACTGCGAGATTTAAAGGATTCCATAAATGCATGTTGAATACTTTACGTACTGGAAAAAAGAACCGAATTTAAAGAGGAGACACCATGACTTTGCAGATGGGGAGGTGCCGTGGTGAGCAGTGACACTTATGTTAGTTTAGATATTGGAACATCCTCTGTACGGGTCATTGTGGCCGAAGTTGCCAATGGCTCAATCAATATATTAGGGGTTGGCAATGTTCCATCCGAAGGAATTAAGAAAGGCACGATTGTTGATATAGATGAAACGGTGAAATCAATTGAACGTGCTGTAGACCAAGCTGAACGCATGGTTGGTATTACGATCAAGCACGTTGTCGTCGGTGTTAACGGCAGCCATGTCGAGCTATTGCCGTGCCACGGGGTTGTTGCTGTTTCTTCAAGCGATCGGGAAATCGGCGTGGAGGATGTCCGCCGAGTCATGGATGCTGCACAAGTGGTATCCATCCCGCCAGAGCGGGAAATCATCGACGTGATTCCAAAACAATTTATCGTTGATGGCCTTGATGAAATTACAGATCCAAAAGGAATGATTGGCGTCCGTTTGGAAATGGAAGGTACGATGATTACAGGTGCCAAAACCGTTCTCCATAATTTGTTGCGTTGCGTGGAACGGGCGGGCTTGGAAGTGGCAGAAATTTGCTTGAATGGGCTGGCAACAGGTGCTGTTGCGGTTTCAAAAGATGAAAAAAGCCTTGGCGTTTGTGTCATCGACATTGGCGGCGGCTCAACAACGATTTCTGTCTTTGAGCAAGGCACGCTGGCGGCTACTTCTGTTTTGCCTATTGGCGGTGACCATATTACGAACGATTTGGCTGTCGGCTTGCGCTTGACGACAGAGGAAGCAGAGCGCATTAAATGCAAGTACGGCCATGCGTTTATCGAGGAAGCATCCTCCGATGAGCAATTTGCGATCCAAACGGTAGGTTCTAATGAAAAAGAAATGCTTACACAGCTTGATCTAGCTCATATTATCGAGCCACGGGTCGAGGAAATTTTAGAACTGTCGGCAAAAGAGCTCGTCCGCTTAGGGTTTAGGCATTTTCCGAGCGGTTTCGTACTGACTGGCGGGACAGTGATGCTCCCTGGCGTGCTTGAGCTGACAAAGGACATGCTCCAAGGCAATGTCCGTGTGGCCATCCCGAACTACATTGGCGTCCGGGAACCGAAATATACCGTCAGCATCGGTTTAATTCAGTTTGCCCATAAAAATGGACGCGTTCAAGGGAAGGAAGTTGCTGCGGCATTCTCGCAATTATCAGAGGCTGAAACAGCAGACTCTAGTGAAAACAACCAACCACTTCGGACGACTGAGCATGAACCGAAACGCCAGGAAGCAAAAAAAGAATCAAAAATGAAAAGTTGGTTTAAAACATTCTTTGAATAAGAAAAAGCTGTCAGCCAGTCTGGTTAGGGGGAAATAACATGTTTGATTTTGAAATGGATATGGAACAATTAGCGCAAATAAAAGTGATTGGCGTTGGTGGCGGCGGTTCAAACGCAGTCAATCGCATGATTGAAAATGGCCTGCAAGGTGTTGATTTTATTGCAGTCAATACAGATGCACAAGCACTCCATTTATCAAAAGCGGAAAAGAAGTTGCAACTTGGCGGCAAACTTACTCGCGGCCTTGGCGCTGGCGCCAACCCAGAAATAGGCAAGAAAGCGGCAGAGGAAAGCAGAGAACAGCTGGAAGAAGTTCTTACAGGTTCTGATATGGTCTTTATTACTGCCGGAATGGGAGGAGGAACAGGCACCGGAGCAGCTCCTGTCATTGCTGAAGTGGCAAAAGAGCTTGGCGCATTGACGGTCGGTGTTGTGACACGCCCTTTCTCTTTTGAAGGCCGTAAGCGGCAAAACCAAGCGATCTCTGGGATTGCAGCGTTAAAAGAAAAAGTGGACACATTGATCGTGATTCCAAATGACCGCTTATTGGAAATGGTTGATAAAAATACGCCGATGCTTGAAGCGTTCCGCGAGGCGGATAATGTATTGCGCCAAGGAGTTCAAGGCATTTCCGATTTAATTGCCACGCCTGGGTTGATCAACCTTGACTTCGCAGACGTCAAAACGGTCATGAGTGAAAAGGGCTCCGCTTTAATGGGCATTGGCGTCGCTACAGGGGAAAACCGTGCAGCCGAAGCAGCCAAAAAAGCGATTTCCAGCCCGCTGTTGGAAACGTCTGTCGATGGGGCACAAGGAGTGCTCATGAATATTACAGGCGGCACGAATTTAAGTTTATATGAAGTCCATGAAGCGGCAGAAATCGTTTCTGAGGCTTGTGACGCAGAAGTGAATATGATATTTGGTTCGATCATCAATGAAAATTTGAAAGATGAAATTGTCGTTACAGTCATTGCCACAGGCTTTGAAGAAACGGCAGAAGCAAAACAACCACAAAGCCGTACGATGCAACAACAACATGCGAGGCCGCAACCGAAAGAAGAGCCAAAACGTACGGAAAGCCGCCAACAGTCGCGGCAAAAAGAAGAACAGCCAGACACACTCGACATTCCTACGTTTTTGCGCAATCGCCGCAACCGCTAAATGGCGAAGAAGCGGTTGCTCGTCAAACCGATTCGTCTATTGGCTCCTAGTGTATTTGACACTGAGACTGATAGACAACTGTAAGAAAACCGCTGCGAAAGCAGCGGTTTTTTTGCGGTTATTTCCGAGCAGCCGAGAATGGGACAGCGTTTGCCAAAACTTATCAAAATAACATCCTTGCTTGCGCCATAAAGTGACAGACTTTCGTATGAAGATCTACTATACTAAATTCTATCACTGTGAGGGAGCAAGCCAATGACCGTTTACCTCGATTTGATTTGGTTGTTAAATGCAGGGATTGACTATTTGCTGCTTGCGGCTACTGCCCTTTTGTTAAAAAGACGTTTTAGCCAATGGCGCCTTGTCTTGGCAGCATTGTTTGCATCGTTGATTGTCTTTTTAATGTTCACCCCTGCTGCGCCGTTGTTTTTGAATCCTGTTATTAAACTTATTTATTCGGGGCTAATCGTATTCATTGCATTTGGCTACAAACGCTTTTCTTTCTTTCTGCAAAATCTGGCAAGTTTTTATTTTGTCACCTTTGTGACCGGAGGCGGCTTGTTTGCTATGCATTATTTCTTCGAAACCAATGTCGACGTGCTGGCGTTTTTGCCAGGTCATGGAGTGGGCGGAAGCATGGTCAGTTGGGCATTTGTGCTTATTGGTTTTCCACTCGCACTCTATTTTTGCAAACAACAATTTGGGGCAGTGAAAAGCAAACAGTTTCATGCGAGCCAGCTGGCAGAAGTTGAGTTTTGGATTGAAGGAATGCCCTTTTACGCCCAAGGGTTAATTGATACGGGCAACCGTTTAAGAGATCCGCTAACGAAAATGCCTGTCATGGTTGCTGAGGCTGCACTGCTTTACAGTGCTTTTGGCAAACAGCAAGTCGACGCACTTCTTGAGTTGGAAGCTGAAAATGAACCGTCACCGCTAATGAAACGGATGCGGCTGATTCCTTACCGTGCCGTTGGGCAAGGAAGTTCTTATATGGCCGCTTTAAAACCTGATCGTGTGAAAATCCGTTACCAAAATGAGGCGTATGAAACGAATCACGTCTTAATTGGATTATCGCGTGAGACGCTATCTCCTGAACAACATTATCGCTGTATTGTTCACCCCCAAATCATGCACGAATATGCAAGCTAAACAGCAAAAGGAGGAACGTTTAATGATTAAGTTGAAACTGCAGTTGTTTTGGTACCGGCTTCTAAACAAGTTAGGGTTAAAAGCGGATGAAATTTATTACATAGGCGGGAGCGAGGCATTGCCGCCGCCGTTGTCGAAAGAAGAAGAGGCTGAACTATTGGGCAAGCTGCCAAGTGGAGACAAAGCGGTGCGGTCCGTGCTCATTGAACGGAACTTGCGACTAGTTGTCTACATTGCCCGCAAGTTTGAGAACACAGGCATCAATATTGAAGATTTAATTAGCATTGGCACGATTGGCTTAATCAAAGCGGTCAACACCTTTAATCCTGAAAAGAAAATTAAGCTCGCTACGTATGCCTCCCGCTGCATCGAGAATGAAATTTTAATGTACTTGCGGCGAAACAACAAAACACGTTCTGAAGTATCGTTTGATGAACCACTCAATATTGATTGGGATGGCAATGAGCTGCTTTTGTCTGATGTGCTTGGTACAGAAGAAGACATTATTACGAGAGGGATTGAAGAACGCGTTGACCGCCGCTTGCTTGTCAAGGCGCTCCACACATTATCGGAGCGGGAGAAACAAATTATGGAACTGCGTTTTGGCTTAGCTGGGGAAGAAGAAAAAACCCAAAAAGATGTCGCCGATATGCTAGGGATCTCTCAATCGTACATTTCCCGTTTAGAAAAGCGCATCATTAAACGGCTGCAAAAAGAATTTAGCAAAATGGTGTAAGGCAGAGGACTCCCAAAATGGGATTCCTCCTTTTTTTTCCATAAAAAATTTTTTCCAAGCTTCAACAGCGTCGTGTCAAAGGCCAATTCTTTCTAACTCCTGTAAGCGGGTTTTTGCCGTGCATATTTTTTTTGCCCAGGGAGATACTTTTTTTGACATCATCTTCCGTTTAGGGGGTAAGGAATGTGACTCGAAATAAAGTGGAAATCTGCGGCGTTGACACATCGACGTTGCCAGTTTTAAAGAACGCTGAAATGCGGGAGTTGTTTACGAAGTTGCAAGCCGGTTATGAGCCAGCGAGAGAAACGCTCGTAAATGGGAATTTGCGCTTAGTGTTAAGTGTCATTCAGCGATTTAATAACCGCGGCGAGAACGTAGATGATTTGTTTCAAGTCGGCTGCATTGGATTAATGAAATCAATCGACAACTTCGATTTAAGCCAAAACGTAAAGTTTTCAACGTATGCGGTCCCGATGATTATTGGGGAAATCAGACGGTATTTACGAGACAATAATCCAATTCGGGTTTCACGCTCTCTTCGGGATATTGCCTATAAAGCGTTGCAAGTACGTGACCAAATCATGGCGGAAAAAAAACGGGAGAAAGAACCGACAGTCCAAGAGATTGCTGCCGTACTAGAGGTGCCAAAAGAAGATGTTGTCTTTGCTCTAGATGCGATTCAAGATCCTGTCTCCTTGTTCGAGCCGATTTATAATGACGGCGGCGATCCAATCTTTGTCATGGACCAAATTAGTGATGAACGAAATAAAGATATAAACTGGGTAGAAGAAATTGCTTTAAAAGAGGCGATGGTCCGCTTAAATGACCGCGAGAAAACGATTTTAAACATGCGTTTCTTTCAAGGGAAAACGCAAATGGAAGTAGCCGAGGAGATCGGCATCTCACAAGCGCAAGTGTCTAGGCTAGAAAAAGGCGCGATCCAACAAATGAATAAACATATCGAATCATGAAGGCTAAAATCGATTTCGATTTTAGCCTTTTGTGTTTGGAGTTGCTGCTAGGCTCTACTTTTTTTCATGCCAGGCTGTAAGCGCGCATACGTTTTATAAATGGATACTAGGAGGGAAAAGGAGCATGCAAAAAATTTCGGAGCTATCGCAAAAAGATATTGTCAATATGGAAAATGGCAAACGCCTAGGCCATTTAAATGATTTGGACATCAACTTGGAATCAGGAAAAATTGAAGCCATTGTCATTGCTGGCACAGGAAAAGTCATGCAGCTACTAGGGCAACGAGATGCAGCAGAATTGGTGATTCCGTGGAAAAACATTGTTAAAATTGGTTCTGACGTGATTTTAGTTGAAGTGCCTGAGCGTTATCAGCCAAAAAGGGGAGCTAGCCCGATGGAGGAAGCAAGGAAGAAAGGATAAGTTTTGTTTCTTGTATGGCATGCCTTGTGATAAACTAAGACCATAAAGGAATTGCAACTAGTCGGGGGGATTCCATTTAATGGTTGAAGAAAAATGGGAAAAGCGGAGTGAGCGCGTGCTGGCGGCAACCGTTTTTTCAAACGTTATGCCAGGCATGTTTGCTGGGTTTACAACACGGCACGGAGGCGTCAGCAAAAGTCCTTATGCCACGTTGAATATGGGCTTTCATGTGGGCGACGACCAAAACGATGTACAAAGAAACCGCAGTCTTGTGGCAGCAGATATAGGGTTTCCCCTAACGAAATGGATTGGTTCAGAGCAAGTCCACCAAGCAGAGATAGCGGAAGTGACGGCGGCAGATGCTGGCAGGGGCGCTGATTGCCTAGAAACAGCGCTTCCTGGTTTAGATGGCATTTACACGGAAGAACAGGGGTTGTTGTTGACAAGCCTGTATGCGGACTGTGTCCCCCTATACTTTGCGGCTAAGTCGGCTGGCCTTATTGGTCTTTGCCATGCTGGCTGGAAAGGGAGCGTTGCCAAAATTGGACCGAAACTGCTAGGCATCTGGAAAGAAAAGCATCGCGTTTCTGCAAGCGATGTCTATGTATTAATAGGCCCAAGTATTTGTGCTTCCCATTACGAGGTAGATGAAGCGGTAGCTTCTAAAGTAAAGGATGCCCTCGGCGGCGAAGTGGCTCGTGTGCTGACGCCAACCAAGCCTGGGCATAGCCTGCTGGATTTGCCGATGTTGAATAAGCAGCTTCTAATCGCTGCAGGTGTAAATCCATCTCATATACATACTTCAAACGTATGCACGTACGAAAGCGATGCGTTTTTCTCCCACCGCAAAGAAAAGGGGCGGACGGGCAGGATGATGAGCGCAATCGGGTTACAAAAAGGGTGAAAAATCAGTGAGTGTAAATGTTGCAGAAAACGTAGCAAACATAAAAATGCGAATCAGGCAAGCATGCGAGCGGAGCGGGCGCGCTGTTGATGATGTACGCATCATTGCCGTCACAAAATATGTTTCCGTCGCTACAGCCAAACAAGCGGTGGAAGCGGGAATTGCCGATATAGGTGAAAACCGGATTGAAGGCGCCCTCGAAAAAGCTGCTGCCATTGGCCAAGCACGCCTCCATTTTGTCGGTTCGCTCCAATCGAGAAAGGTTAAAAACATTGTCAACGTTGTTTCATGCCTCCATTCTTTGGACAGGTTGAGCTTGGCAAAAGAGATTGATAAGCGACTCGAGCCAGGAAAGACAATCGATTGTTTTGTACAAGTCAATGTCAGCGGCGAACAATCGAAAAATGGACTAGCGCCAGATGAAGTGAGGCCATTTATAAATGAACTGGCCGCTTATCCAGCCGTTCGGGTCATCGGTTTGATGACAATGGCCCCTTTTGAACAAGATGCTGAACGAACGAGGCCGATTTTTTCAGGGCTCAGAGAGCTTCGCGACCAAATACAGGCGGACAAGCTTTCATATGCCCCTTGCACGGAGTTGTCAATGGGGATGTCTAACGATTTTGAAGTTGCAATCGAGGAAGGCGCAACGTTTATCCGTCTTGGAACGTCTCTTGTTGGCAAAGAGGAGTCGTAAAAAAGGAGAGGAAGGCCATGGGCTTTAAAACAAAGTTCAAGCGTTACTTTAACCTAGATGACCACGTTGAAGAAGTCGAGCGTTATGTAGAAGAACCTGAACAGCGTGACGAACGCCCTGCGCTTGAGAAGGGAAGGGCACCGAAGGCGAAGCAGACGGCAGGGCTGGAACAAAACCAGAACGTTGTAAGCTTGCAAAGTGTGCAAAAATCAGCGAAAATGATATTACTGGAACCGCGCTCTTATGACGAAGCTCAAGACATTGCCGACCATTTAAAACGACGCAAGGCAGTCGTCATCAATTTATTGCGGATTGAACAAGAGCAAGCGTTAAGAATAGTAGATTTTTTAAGTGGAACCGTTTATGCTATTGGAGGAGACATTCAAAAAATCGGACCAGGTATTTTTCTTTGTACGCCAGACAATGTGGAAATCACTGGCTCAATCAGTGATTGGGTCACAAGACAAACAGATAGCACGGTATGAGGAAAGTAGGTGACGGAATCACAAATGGAAACAATGGTCAACTTTATTTTTAACTTGCTTCAAAATGCGGCATTTTTGTATTTGATAGCGATTTTCATTTACATTCTAATGTCATGGGTGGGCGGCCGCGATTCGGCTTTCGGGCAAGTGCTTGGGAAAGTGGTTGATCCCTATTTAGATATGTTTCGTAGCTTTATCCCGCCACTTGGCATGATTGATTTGTCGCCAGTTGTCGCCATTATTGTCCTCAACTTGGCAAGGCAAGGGCTTTACCCTTTGCAGCAAATGATTTTGTCGTGGCTGTAGGTGGGACTTAAAATGTATGAACACTTTCGCGAAGAAGAGCGCCCGTTTATTGACCATATCCAAACTCTTCGTGAACAGGCGGCCCGCTATCATCAAGAAAAGTTGACTATTTTTCTTGATCCGCGAATGCAAGAAGTTGCGAAGTCCGTTATTGGCCAAGACGGAGAGATCGATTTGCAGTTTTTTGGCGGAGCCGATGGATGCGAGCGCAAACGTGCGTCCATTCGCCCTGCTTACTTAAAAAATGAGCCAATCGATTGGGACATTTCCCTTTTTAAAGCCACCTACGCGAAAAAATTTGTGACGCTTACACATAGGGATGTGCTTGGCGCATTAATGAATACAGGCATGAAACGGGAAACGTTTGGCGATATTTCCGTTACGGACAATGCGTTTTATGTCGCCTGCACGAAAGAGGCAAGTGCTTATATCGCCATTGCGCTTAAGCAAGTTGGCAAGGCAACCGTTTCTTTAGAAGAAACCGATACGCTTGAGTTGCCTGACGAGAAGTGGGAAGAGAAGCCAGTGACTGTGTCCTCTCTGCGCTTGGATGTCCTCTTAAGCGCTTTGTATGGCCTATCAAGAGCGAAAGCGGCCGACTTGATCGGCAAGGGGCTCGTGAAAGTCAACTGGAAGGTAGTAGAACATCCTAGCTTCCGCGTGGCGATTGGCGATGATTTGTCTGTAAGAGGGGCTGGCCGGGCTAAAGTATTAAAGCAAGAAGGCGTGACAAAAAAGGACAAGTACCGGCTAGTGCTTGGCAAGAAAAGCTAGTTTTACATAGCGAGACGAGGCAAAATGAAGGATTTTCCGCGAAAAAGAAGGAAGAAGCAAAGACGATGTCGAAAAAAATAAATGGATGATGAGTCTGTGATGGAGGTGGCTGCGTTGCCTTTAACGCCGTTGGATATTCATAATAAAGAATTTACCCGTGCTTTCCGCGGATATGACGAAGATGAAGTCAATGAGTTTTTGGACCAAGTCATTAAAGACTATGAAGCGGTGCTGCGTGAAAAGAAAGACTTATTTGAGCAAGTGACTGCGCTTGATGAAAAGCTTTCCCATTTTAATAATATTGAAGAGACGCTAAATAAATCGATTCTCGTAGCGCAAGAAGCGGCCGACGATTTGCGCAGCAATGCCCAAAAGGAAGCGCAGTTGATCGTGAAAGAAGCGGAGAAAAATGCGAATCGAATCGTGAACGAGGCGCTTTCAAAGTCACGGAAAGTCATGATGGAAATGGAAGAGCTTAAAAAGCAAGCATCTGTCTATAAAATGCGCTTCAAAATGTTGATTGAAGCACAAATGGAAATGTTGCAAACGGAAGACTGGGAACAGTTTGCCGGGAACGAGGATTTTGACGAAGAGGAACTGCTAAAAGAACAGGAAGAGCAGGAAAACGTATAACCAGTTGCATTTTCTGGGTTCCGTCCTTATAATGAAAACCATAAAATGAATGAACGTTAAAAACAAGGATAGGGACAGTGGGCAATCGCGTACATGCCAAAGCGAGCCGGGAATGGTGGAAGCCCGGTGCATGGCTTGCCCTGAATCGCCCTTGAGTTCTGCCTGCGAACCGCACATGTTTATCCATTTGTGCTAGTAGTGGGGTGCGTGCTGCCTACGTTAACGGCGTGAAGTGGAAAAGGCGCTTGTGCTTTTTCTATGAGGGTGGTACCGCGGGAAAACCTTCTCGTCCCTTTTTTGGGATGGGAAGGTTTTTGTTTTTAACGATAAAGGAGCGAAAACGGTGGATTATAAACAAACATTACTAATGCCGAAAACGGCGTTTCCGATGCGTGGCAACTTGCCAAATAGCGAACCGAAACGCCAAGAACAATGGGAAGAGATGGACATTTATAAACAAGTGCAAGAACGCACAAAAGGCCGTCCTTACTATGTTTTGCATGATGGCCCTCCATATGCAAACGGCGATATTCATATGGGGCACGCACTTAACAAAATCATTAAAGACTTTATCGTCCGCTACAAATCCATGTCTGGGTTCCATGCCCCATATGTTCCTGGGTGGGATACCCATGGCTTGCCGATTGAAACGGCATTAACGAAAAACAAAAAAGTAGACCGAAAGTCAATGAGCATTGCCGATTTTCGCAAGCTTTGCGAAGAGTATGCACTTGAGCAAATAAATAGCCAACGCCAGCAGTTCATGCGGCTCGGCGTCCGCGGCGACTGGTGGAAGCCCTATATTACGTTGGAAAAAGAATTTGAAGCGGAGCAAATCAAAGTCTTCGGGAAAATGGCTAAAAAAGGCTATATCTATAAAGGCAAAAAGCCTGTTTACTGGTCGCCATCTTCGGAGTCTGCCTTAGCGGAAGCTGAGATCGAATACTACGACAAACGCTCTGCTTCCATTTATGTCGCCTTTCAAGTTGCAGATGGAAAAGGGGTATTGCCTGAGGATGCTGCTTTAGTTATCTGGACGACGACACCATGGACCATTCCTGCAAACTTAGGCATCACCGTCCATCCTCAATTGGAATACAGCGTCGTGCGCACGGGCGGCCGTTCATTTGTGGTAGCAAGCGGTTTGCTTGAACATGTCCAAACGGAACTAAGTTGGGAAGATGTGGTTGTTGAAAAGACAGTCACAGGAAAAGAATTGGAATATATTGTTTGCCGCCATCCGTTTTATGATCGTGACTCCCTTGTTATGAATGGCGAGCATGTGACATTGGACGCCGGTACTGGCTGTGTCCATACGGCCCCTGGGCACGGCGTTGATGACTTTGTCGTCGGCCAAAAATACGGGCTAGACGTGTTATGCCCTATTGATGACAAAGGGATAATGACGAGTGAAGCGCCAGGTTTTGAAGGCGAATTTTATGACAACATTAACAAAATGGTGACTGAGAAACTAGAAGCAGTAGGCGCTCTGTTAAAGCTCGGGTTTATTACTCACTCGTACCCTCATGACTGGCGTACGAAAAAGCCTGTTATTTTCCGGGCAACTTCGCAATGGTTTGCCTCCATCGCCAATATTCGCAAGGAGTTGCTACAAGCGGTCGCAAATACAGAGTGGATTCCAGCGTGGGGGGAAACGCGGCTGCATAATATGGTCCGTGACCGTGGCGACTGGTGTATTTCGCGGCAACGTGCTTGGGGCGTGCCAATTCCGGTTTTTTATGGAGAGGATGGCACCGAAATTATTAGCGAAGAAACGATTGAACATGTCTCGAACTTGTTCCGTGAGCATGGATCAAATGTCTGGTTTGAACGTGAGGCGAAAGACTTGCTGCCGCCAGGATTCGCTTCCCCGCACAGCCCGAATGGCCATTTTACAAAAGAAACCGATATAATGGACGTCTGGTTTGATTCTGGCTCGTCGCACCAAGGCGTTTTACGGGAACGAAATGACCTTGTGTTCCCAGCGGACCTTTACTTTGAAGGTAGCGACCAATACCGTGGTTGGTTTAACTCTTCACTATCTACTTCGGTTGCAATCAATGGGGTTGCTCCGTATAAAGGGGTACTGAGCCATGGCTTTGTTATGGACGGTGAAGGCAAAAAAATGAGCAAGTCCCTTGGCAACATTGTGGTGCCAAATACCGTTATGAAACAGCTTGGCGCTGACATTTTGCGGCTTTGGGTGGCGTCCGTCGATTATCAAGCCGACAGCCGTGTGTCTGATTCGATCTTAAAACAAGTTGCAGAAACATACCGGAAGATCCGCAATACATTCCGCTTTCTCCTTGGCAATTTGCATGATTTTGACCCGAAAACCAACGCTGTCCCACGGGACCAACTAACAGGCGTGCATGCGTTTTTGCTTGTACGTTTAAATGAGCTAACGAAACGTATGCATGAAGGCTACAATGAGTACCAGTTCTTAAATGTCTATAATCACTTCCGCAATTTTTGCACGGTTGAATTGAGTTCCTTTTATATGGACATTTCAAAGGATACCCTTTATATCGAGCACGCTGACCATCCTGAGCGCCGCGCTTTCCAGACAGTGATGTATGAAGTAGTGACGGCACTGACTAAACTGATTGCCCCGATTTTGCCACACACGGCAGATGAAGTATGGGAAAACATTCCTGGCGTGAACGAACAAAGCGTACAACTCACGGATATGCCAACTGCCGAAGAATTAAGCGGTACAGATGAGTTAAAAGCACATTGGCAAGCATTTATGGATGTCCGAGCGGATGTGCTTAAAGCATTAGAAGTAGCCCGCAATGAGAAAGTAATTGGCAAGTCGTTGCAAGCATCGTTGACGCTTTATCCAAATAAGCAAGCACGCGCTCTGCTTGAAGCGACTGAAGGCTTGAAAAAACTATTCATCGTCTCCAATGTACAAATCGCAAATGAAGGCGACGAAGTGCCAGCAGCCGCACAGCAATTTGCGGATGTCGCTGTGCTTGTGGAAAAAGCGGAAGGGGAAACGTGCGAGCGTTGTTGGCAAGTCTCCACTACAGTTGGAGCAGATGAAAAGCATCCAACTTTGTGCTTGTCATGTGCCCAAACCGTTACGAACCACTACAACGACGTTGTTTAAGGCAACGAATCGCTTGTGTCCACATCAAATCAACGAGGAATCTTAAGCTAGTCGAGTGTACCACTCGACTAGCTTTTTTCGTGCTCTTTTGGATTTCCGATCTGGTTAGATTTGCTTGGGCAAAAACGGCTGTTTTTGGTGATGCTAATTTCAAGAAGGGGGATCTTAGCATGGATCAAAAGTGGTTAAAACTAAAACAAGCATTACAACAACAAAAGCAGGGGTTAGAACAAACACTTGCCAATCAAATCAATGACCATAATACAGGGGAACTATCTCAGTATGACAACCATCCTGCTGATACAGCGACGGACTTATTCGAACGGGAAAAAGACCAAGCTGTTCACAATCATATAAAAGATGAACTTCATGAAGTCGAACATGCGCTGGCGAAATTTAACGATGGCACGTACGGCATTTGCGAAAAGACAGGGAAAGCGATTCCTTATGAGCGCTTGGAAGCTTATCCAACAGCGAGAACGGTGGTGGAAGAAAGCAGGCCATTTGAGGAGTACCGCCCTGTTGAGGAAGATGTCTTAAAAGGTTTTGAAGCCTATAACAACGATGATCAGGACGCTACCTTTTTTGACGGCGAAGACGCATACCAATCTGTTGCTCGTTTTCATGATACATCGCCGGAATACGACGAGGAAACAGGGGATACAGACACGTATGGCGCCAATGGAGTAGAGGCGTATGAAGGTTTCTTATCAACTGGGATAGACGGTTATCATGGCCCTGACAGTATCCATATCGAACGCAACGACCATTACAAACGATACCGCCGTGACTAAAGGTTGTTGCACGCCTCTAGCGGGCGCTTACAAACAAGTAAACGCTCGCATACTTCTTTTAACTAAGAATTGAGTTAGGAGTTGTGCAGTGTGTGCACGGTCGCTCGTTTTTGGCACCACGAGCGCGTTTGCTTTAATCTGAAGCGGACATTTTTATGGATTTATGCTACACTTACCCTATGCATATGAAGTGGGGGAAAAGCAATGGCATACATAGTGGCACTGATCATTATCGCACTAGACCAGTTGACTAAGTGGCTAGTCGTAACTTATATGGAGTTGGGCGAACGAATCCCGATTATTGATCAAGTCCTTTACCTATATTCACATCGCAATACAGGAGCCGCTTTCGGCATTTTGCAAGGCCAAATGTGGTTTTTTTACATTGTTACAATCATCATTGTTGGCGTGATCATTTATCTTATCCAAACAGAAGCAAAAGGCAACCGCTTGTTAAAAATCGCTCTCGGGCTTGTGCTAGGAGGGGCGATCGGCAATTTCATCGACCGCCTTTTACGTCAAGAAGTCGTCGATTTTATCGATACATTTGGCGATTTCCCGATTTTTAATATCGCTGATTCAGCCTTGACCATTGGCGTCGGCCTTTTTTTACTAAACATATTGATTCAAGCGCGCAACGAAAAAAGGAGCACACGATAAATGGAGCAATGGGTCATTACAAAAGAACACAACGAACAGCGAATTGATAAAGTGGTCGTTGATTTGCACGGACAAGCATCACGGACAGCTGTCCAACGCTGGATAAATGAAGGAGCTGTGCTTGTCAATGGGAAAGAAGTCAAAACAAATTCGAAAGTTCAGCAAGGCGACAAAGTCACGCTCACAGAACCAGAAGCGCAGGAAGTAGAACTTTTAGGGGAAGATATCCCCTTAGACGTTGTTTATGAAGATAGCGATGTGATCGTCGTCAACAAGCCCCGAGGCATGGTTGTCCACCCTGCTCCTGGACATGAGAGTGGCACGCTCGTCAATGCGCTGTTGTTTCACTGCAAAGACCTCTCAGGCATTAATGGGGAAATTCGTCCAGGGATTGTCCACCGTATTGATAAAGATACATCAGGTCTGATCATGGCCGCTAAACATGACGCTGCCCACGAGCATTTGGCGGCCCAGTTAAAAGCAAAGACGACTGAAAGACGTTACAAAGCCATCGTTCATGGCGTTATCCCACATGCAAAAGGGACAATTGACGCACCGATTGGCCGAGACCAAAAAGACCGCCAGAAGATGGCTGTCACCCATGTCAACAGCCGGCCGGCTGTGACCCATTTTTCACTGGAGGAAACGTTTAACCAATATAGTTATGTATCTTGTGAATTGGAAACAGGACGAACACACCAAATCCGCGTCCATTTCAACTATATTGGCCATCCATTAGCAGGCGATCCGAAATATGGGCCAAAAAAAACGCTTCCGATCAATGGCCAAGCTTTGCACGCGGAAACTCTTGGCTTTACCCATCCACGAACAGGGGAACGGCTCCGTTTTTCAGCACCTCTCCCAGCAGAGATGGAAAAATTGCTCGTTGATTTGCGAAATGCCCATTGACAACCATTGACTAGTTTGCAATAATGATTGAGATAGAAAACGTCCTTTAAACGAGTCCTGTGAGGCTGGCAAGGAGACGGAATGGCATAGGTGAAGTATGCCAAAAATCCCTGCTGCCTTTAGGACAGCAGGGATTTTTTTGTACAGAGGAGGGGATCGCAATTTTGAGAATCATTTTAGATGGCGATGCGATTCGCCGCGCGATTACACGAATGTCCCACGAAGTGATTGAACGCAATAAAGGCGTTGACAACTGTGTGATTGTCGGCATTAAAACACGTGGTATTTATTTGGCTAAACGGCTCGCTGAACGGATTGAGGAAATTGAAGGCCAGGCTGTCCCTGTCGGCGAAGTCGATATTACCCTTTACCGGGATGACTTGACGCCGTCTACATCAAACAATGAGCCGCTTTTGCGCGGCACCAATATTCCCGTTGATGTTACCGGCCGTACCATTATTCTTGTCGACGATGTCCTTTATACTGGGCGGACCGTGCGAGCTGCTCTTGATGCACTGGTCGATCTTGGCCGTCCAGCATCGATCCAACTTGCTGTTCTTATTGACCGGGGGCACCGGGAACTGCCGATCCGTCCTGATTATGTTGGCAAGAACGTGCCGACCTCTAAAAAAGAACGAATCTCGGCGCAACTAAGGGAAGTAGACGCCGAAGACGCTGTTACAATTATATAAACCCTCTTTAAACGCAGTCCAGTGAGGCTGGCAAGAGGACCGAAACGCACGCTATTTTTGCCTGCGCTTCTTTCTTGCCGCCTCCTGTGCTTGCACAGGAGGTTTTTTATTAGCTTAGGAAGCGAAGGAGATTAATTATGAAGCAAACGAACATGAGATTAGGCATCAAAGAAATTCCACGCCCTGGAGAGTGGCTGCTGTTTAGCTTACAGCATTTATGCGCCATGTTTGGGGCAACTGTACTTGTACCCTTTCTTGTCGGAATGAGCCCGGCTACAGCTCTTTTTTCAAGCGGTCTCGGTACACTTGCATTTATTCTTGTCACGAAAGGGCAAGTTCCTGCATACCTCGGCTCGAGCTTTGCCTTTATCGTGCCACTAACAACCGCGCAGGCACTTGGCGGTTTAGAGGGAGCGATGGTCGGCAGTTTCTTTGCCGGTTTGGTATATGGGATTGTCGCCCTGTTTATCAAATTCGCTGGTACAGGCTGGATTACAAAAGTATTGCCGCCAATCGTTGTCGGCCCAGTGATTATGGTTATTGGGTTAAGCCTAGCTACAACCGCTGTTGGAAATGCCATGTATTTGCCTGGTTCAGAAGAATATAGCCTCGTTCATATCGCCACAGCAGGCGTTACCTTGTTCGTAGCTGTTGTCGCAACCATGTATTTCAAAGGATTTTTAAACTTAATCCCGATTTTATTAGGCTTAATTGCTGGCTATTTGTTCGCACTATGGCAAGGGTTGATTGATTTAGAGCCGATCCGCGCAGCCAACTGGTTTTCCGTACCTGAACTAATCGTTCCGTTTGTGACATACTCGCCAACTGTTAACTGGGCAATTGTTGCGATCATGGCGCCAGTTGCTCTCGTAACGCTTGCAGAACACACAGGCCAATTGATGGTATTAAGCAAAGTAGCTGGCAAAAACTTTCTTAAGCAACCAGGAATGCACAGAACGGTGATGGGGGATGGGTTGGCGACTATGATCGCAGCCGCAGTTGGCGGTCCACCAAATACCACTTATGGCGAAAACGTCGGTGTTGTTGCCATCACGAGAGTGTTCAGCGTATTTGTTGTCGGCGGCGCCGCGGTGTTGGCCATCGCCTTCGCCTTTGTCGGCAAAGTAGCTGCACTGATTAGTTCGATTCCTCAAGCAGTAATGGGCGGTGTTTCAATCCTCCTATTTGGCATTATTGCCTCGGCCGGCATTCGAATGCTTGTCGATAACCGAGTTGACATGGGTGAAAAACGAAATATGGTGATTGCTTCCATTATCCTTGTCGTTGGCATTGGCGGGGCCGCGATCCGCTTTACGGATTCGTTTGAAATTGCCGGCATGTCCCTTGCAACTGTCATTGGCCTTATTCTTCACGGATTGTTGCCGAACCGCAGTGTTAGTTACGGACAAAAAGACATGTTTGAATCAGACGCCGGTTAAAGGCGCTCGTTCGCGCCTAGTTGTTGCCATAGACGTTTGCTTAAAAAAAGGAGGCTGACTGCATGTTAAGCGCACAAATCGAGAAAACAACACAAAAAGGCTTGTGCACGATGAATGAACTGAGCGTAAGCGAGGTGTTAGACCTCCTGAAAACGGCTGAATCATTTGCGGCTGGAGCTGTTTGGAAACCAGAAAGGCAACTGTTTGTAGCGAACTTGTTTTTTGAACCAAGCACGAGAACCCGCTTTAGCTTTGAAGTCGCTGAGCGGCGCCTCGGCTTAGAAGTGCTGCAATTCGATGGGCAGCACGCGAGTACGCAAAAAGGAGAGAGCCTGTATGATACAGCACGCACGCTCGAATCAATTGGAGCAAGTGCGCTTGTCATTCGCCACCGCCAAGATGCTTACTTTCATGAGTTAAAAGGGCTCTCAGTGCCAATCATTAATGCAGGCGATGGCTGTGGCAACCATCCAACTCAATCGCTGCTTGACTTATTAACAATCAAACAAGAATTCAGCTCGTTTTCAGGCTTACATGTTGTCATTGCTGGGGACTTGGCTCATAGCCGTGTAGCTCGCTCCAATGCAGACATCCTGACAAGGCTCGGCGCTCGTGTGTCCGTTGCTGGGCCAATTGAGTGGATGGGCGAGTTTACTGATACGTACACACACGTCTCGATGGACGAAGCTGCCAGACAAGCAGATGTGCTTATGATGCTTCGCGTCCAGCATGAACGTCATGATGGCAACGCGCTATTTTCTAAAGAGGCGTACCATCAAGCATATGGTTTAACCGAACAACGAGAAGCACTGATGGCAAAACAGAGTATCATCATGCATCCTGCACCTGTTAACCGAGACGTTGAAATCGCCAGCGTGCTTGTTGAGTGCAAACGGTCACGGATTTACAAACAGAGCGCCAATGGCGTTGCCGTACGCATGGCTGTGTTAAAGCGGGCACTTGCATAACAGCGATTAGACTACAAAAAAGGGGATGAGCGACAATGGCAATGAAGGTGACTGGTGGGTTTATTCTTGACGAAAATGGCGAACAAGTAGCAAAAGATGTGTATATAAAAGATGGAAAAATTGTTGAGCATGTTGCTGAAGGGGACATTCGTGAACAATTGGATGCAACAGGTTTGTTGATCAGCCCGGGTTTTGTTGACGTACATGTTCATTTGCGTGAACCGGGTGGCGAGAAGAAAGAAACGATCGAGACAGGAACCAAAGCCGCGGCACGAGGTGGCTTTACGACAGTGGCAGCTATGCCCAATACACGCCCTGTTCCTGACAATGCCGAGCAATTGGACCTGTTGCAAGCGCGTATTTCTGAGACGGCAGTGGTGCGCGTACTTCCGTATGCGTCGATTACAACAAGGCAACTTGGCAAAGAGTTAACGGACTTTAAGGCATTAAAAGAAGCGGGCGCATTCGCTTTTACAGACGATGGCGTCGGCATTCAAGAAGCGGGGATGATGCTAGCGGCAATGAAAGAAGCAGCAGCATTAAACATGGCAGTTGTCGCCCATTGCGAAGACAATTCACTTATAAACGGCGGCGCTGTTCACGAAGGCCACTATGCGAAAGCACACGGCTTGAATGGAATTCCCTCTGTTTGCGAAGCCGTCCATATCGCCCGCGATGTGTTGCTGGCCGAAGCGGCTGGTGCCCACTATCACGTCTGCCATGTTTCGACAAAAGAATCGGTGCGGACGATCCGTGATGCGAAAAAAGCAGGCATACGCGTAACCGCAGAAGTGACGCCACATCACTTGCTTTTATGCGAAGACGATATCAGCGGCAAAGATCCGAATTTTAAAATGAATCCGCCTCTTCGCGCAAAAGAAGCCCGTGACGCATTAGTAGCCGGGTTGCTCGATGGCACAATTGATTTCATTGCGACTGACCATGCACCGCATACAGCGGAAGAAAAAAGTGCTTCACTTGAACGGGCGCCATTTGGCATCGTCGGATTGGAAACAGCCTTTCCGCTTTTATATACACATTTTGTCAAGCCGGGAACGTTTACGCTGAAACAGCTTATCGACTGGTTGACAGTCAAGCCTGCGCAAACATTTAATCTCCCCTATGGGACACTCCAAGTTGGGGCAGCAGCCGATCTAACGCTGATTGACTTAGAGGCAAATGAAACGATTGACCCGAGTACGTTTTTGTCGAAAGGCAAAAATACCCCTTTTGCTGGGTGGGGCTGTGCAGGCATCCCGCAAGCGACGATTGTGGCAGGAAAAACCGTGTATAAAAAGGAGCGTATCACCAATGAATAAACTGCTTGTTCTTGAAGACGGTACAGTTTTAAGAGGAGAAGGATTTGGCGCCGATGTCGAAATGAGCGGGGAAGTCGTCTTCAATACGGGCATGACTGGCTACCAAGAAATTTTGTCTGATCCCTCTTATTGCGGGCAAATCGTGATGCTAACCTATCCGCTAATTGGCAATTATGGCATTAACCGCGACGATTTTGAATCGCTGCAACCAGCGATTGCCGGATTGATTGTGCGGGAAATCGAGCATGAACCAAGCCATTGGCGCAAACAAGAATCGTTGCATGACCTACTTGCCGCCAAAGGCATTCCTGGGATTGCTGGCATTGATACACGCATGTTGACGAGAAAAATTCGCGCTCATGGCACACGCCGTGGCCGCATTTGCGATCTCGATGTAGACGTCGAACAAGTGGCAAGGAGCTTGCGGGAAAGCAAGCCACTTACTGATCAAGTTGCCCGCGTATCAACCAATACTGCTTACCATGTACCGGGCAAAGGGATGCGGGTTGCTTTAATTGATTGCGGCATGAAACATGGTATTCTGCAATCACTGATCGACCGCCATTGTGATGTCGTCGTTGTCCCTTATGACACGGGAGCAGAAGAGATTAAGCGCCTTGGCGTTGATGGTGTGCTTGTTTCAAATGGACCAGGCGACCCAGAAAATGTCCCGGAGACAGTGGAAACAGTCAAGCAATTGCTTGGCGACATCCCTCTTTTCGGCATTTGCTTAGGCCACCAATTGCTGGCGCTTGCTTGTGGGGCTACGACGAGCAAGATGACATTTGGCCATCGCGGTTCCAACCACCCAGTACGGGAGCTCGCTACTGGACGAATTGATATTACCGCACAAAACCACGGCTATACAGTCGATGCTGCGTCATTGGAAGGGACTGCGCTCGAGCTGACACATGTGGCTGTTAATGATGGCTCCGTTGAAGGCCTTCGCCATAAAGAAGGGCATGCATTTAGCGTGCAGTACCATCCAGAAGCATCGCCTGGCCCTCATGACGCTAGCCATTTATTTGATACATTTATCCATATGATGATCGAAAAAAAAGGAAAAGTTTACGCATAACAGCTAGGAGCGTGTGAATATGCCAAAACGGACAGACTTAACAAAAATACTTGTTATCGGCTCAGGGCCAATTGTAATCGGACAGGCAGCAGAGTTTGATTATGCCGGAACGCAGGCATGCCAAGCGCTGAAAGAAGAAGGGTATGAAGTCATTTTAATTAATTCGAACCCAGCGACAATCATGACAGATACAGCAATGGCGGATAGGGTTTATATCGAACCGCTCACGCTTGAGTTTGTTACCCGCATTATCCGCAAAGAACGCCCCGATGGCCTTTTGCCGACATTAGGCGGACAAACGGGCTTAAACATGGCGCTTGAATTAAAAAATGCTGGGATTCTCGAGCAGTACCAAATCGAGCTGCTCGGCACAAAACTAGATGCGATTGAGCAAGCAGAAGACCGGGAACAATTTCGGGCGTTAATGAACGTGCTCGGCGAACCAGTTCCAGAAAGTGAAATCGTCCATACGCTTGACGAAGCGTTCGCCTTTGTCGAAACGATTGGCTACCCTGTCATTATTCGTCCAGCCTATACGCTTGGTGGCACTGGCGGGGGAATTGCCTACAATGATGAGGATTTAGCAGAAATCGTTGCGAGCGGATTAAAATACAGCCCTGTTACACAATGTTTAGTCGAAAAGAGCATTGCTGGCTTTAAAGAAGTCGAATACGAAGTGATGCGTGATAGCAAAGATGAAGCCATCGTCGTCTGCAACATGGAAAACTTTGATCCTGTTGGCGTCCATACGGGCGATTCCATCGTATTTGCACCTAGCCAAACGCTTTCTGATAACGACTACCAAATGTTGAGAAATTCAGCGCTTTCGATTATCCGCGCTCTTGGCATAGAAGGCGGCTGCAATGTCCAGTTTGCCCTTGATGCACACAGCGACCAGTATTACATCATCGAAGTCAATCCGCGGGTGAGCCGCTCTTCTGCGCTGGCCTCGAAAGCGACAGGCTACCCGATTGCGAAAATCGCAGCCAAAATTGCAGTCGGCTACCATTTGGATGAGCTGAAAAATCCAGTAACAGAAACGACGTATGCTAGCTTTGAACCGACCCTTGACTATGTTGTCGCGAAAATACCGCGCTGGCCGTTTGATAAATTCGAATCAGCCAACCGCAAACTTGGTACGCAAATGAAAGCGACAGGAGAAGTGATGGCGATCGGCCGCTCCCTGGAAGAATCGCTTTTAAAAGCAATTCGCTCTCTAGAAGCTGGCTATGACCATTTATTTGATGAACAGTTAGAAAAGAAGCCGGAAGACGAGCTATTAGAAAAAATAGCAAAAGCAGACGATGAACGGCTATTTGCGATTGGCGCTTTGCTGCGAAGAGGCATTTCAGTAGAGACCATTTATGAAACAACGAGCATTGACCGCTTTTTCTTGCAAAAGCTAGCGCGTATTGTTGCTCTAGAAGAGACGATAAACGAGGCCCGTAGCAATGAAGCGATGTTATTGCGTCTGAAGCGTGCTGGCTTTTCAGATTCCTACATTGGCCGTAAATGGGGCAGTGAAGAGAAAGATGTTTTTGCAGTAAGGCAACAGGCAGGAATTGTTCCCGTTTATAAAATGGTTGACACCTGTGCAGCAGAATTTGCTTCACCAACGCCTTACTTTTACAGCACCTATGAACAAGAGAATGAGTCACAGCGGACAGAAAAAGACAGCATTCTTGTATTAGGCTCAGGCCCTATCCGCATTGGCCAAGGAATTGAGTTCGACTATGCGACCGTCCATACAGTATGGGCCATTAAGGAAGCCGGTTATGAAGCCATTATTATGAATAATAATCCAGAAACGGTGTCAACAGACTTTTCCACTTCAGACAAACTCTACTTTGAACCATTGACAGTCGAAGATGTGATGCACGTCGTCGGTTTAGAGAAACCAAAAGGCGTGATCGTCCAATTTGGAGGGCAAACGGCTATTAATCTAGCAGCGGCTTTAGCAGAGCGGGGCGTCTCCATTATTGGCACAACGCTTGAAGATATGGATAGGGCAGAAGACCGGGACAAGTTTGAACAAACACTAGTAGAGCTAGGGATTCCACAGCCGCTTGGCAAAACGGCCACATCCGTTGACGGAGCTGTCGCTATTGCCCGTAAAATCGGCTATCCTGTTTTAGTGCGCCCTTCGTATGTTCTTGGCGGCCGGGCAATGGAAATTGTTTATCATGAGGAAGAGTTGCTGCGCTACATGCAGACGGCTGTAAAAGTGAATCCGAAGCACCCTGTGCTTGTCGACCGCTATTTGACAGGAAAAGAATTAGAAGTGGATGCGATTAGTGACGGCAACGACGTTTACATTCCTGGGATTATGGAACATATTGAACGGGCAGGCGTCCATTCTGGCGATTCGATTGCTGTTTATCCGCCGCAAACCGTGCCAGACCATTTGAAGCAACGCTTAATTGAGCGGACAACGAGCATTGCTAAAGGTTTAAACATTGTTGGCCTTTTGAACATCCAGTTTGTTTGGCATAAAGATGACGTCTATGTGCTTGAAGTGAATCCACGCTCAAGCCGGACTGTGCCATTTTTAAGCAAAATTACGGGCGTGCCAATGGCTAAGGTTGCCACGCATGTCATGCTCGGCAAAACGCTGCGCCAGCTTGGCTACCAGTCAGGCTACCACCCAGAGACGGATGAAGTGTCTGTAAAAGTGCCAGTGTTCTCCTTTGCCAAATTGCGCCGTGTCGATATTTCCCTCGGGCCGGAAATGAAATCAACTGGTGAAGTAATGGGACGGGACCAAACGTTGGAAAAAGCGCTCTACAAGGGCCTTGTTGCTTCAGGCATGAACATCCCTGCCCATGGCGCGGTATTGTTTACAATCGCTGATAAAGATAAAAGCGAATCAGTCAGCATTGCCAAACGGTTCCATGAAATTGGCTATAGCCTTGTGGCCACATCAGGGACGGCAAGCGTGCTGGCAGAAGCGGGCATCCCTGTCAAAGTCGTTAACAAAATTAATGAAGGGGAACCCCATTTGCTTGATCTAATCCGCCAAGGCGAAGTCCAGTTTGTCATTAACACGTTGACCAGAGGCAAACAGCCAGCGCGGGATGGTTTTCGGATTCGCCGTGAGTCCGTTGAAAATGGCGTTGTCTGCTTAACGTCAATTGATACAGCACAAGCGCTGCTCAGCGTACTTGAGTCGATTACGTTTGCAACTTGGAGCATGCCGCAACACGGGTAAATTTTTCTGAGCCACATGCCTAAAGCTTGTGGCTCTGTATGTATGACTAGCGTTGGGAGGCAGCAGGATGAGAAAAAAACAAGGGCGATTAACGATCGTCAAACAAACTGAGATTGCTCGCGACAGCTATGAGCTTGTGCTGGAAGGCGAATTGGTTAAGCACATGAGTCAACCGGGCCAGTTTTTGCATGTACGTGTTGATGAATCAGAAGACCTGCTCTTGCGCCGGCCGATTAGCATTGCCAATATCGATCCTGAAAAAGAGCAAGTGACGATGATTTACCGTGCAGGCGGGGCAGGCACAAAACGCCTTGCTGTCCAAGGCGTCGGGACCGAAGTCGACGTGCTTGGACCACTTGGGCAGGGCTTCCCACTTGAGGAAGCAAAACGAGGAGAAAAAGTGCTGTTAGTTGGCGGCGGCATCGGCGTTCCACCTCTTTATTATTTAGGAAGACGTCTAGTAGAAAATGGCGTCCGTGTCACTTCTGTGCTCGGATTCGCCTCACAAGCGGATGTTTTTTACGAGCAACCGTTTAAACAGTTGGGCGATGTCTTTATCGCAACAGCGGACGGCAGTTACGGCGCTCGTGGCTTTGTCACTGACGTCATTAGCCAACAAAGCATCGATTTTGATGTTCTCTACTCATGCGGGCCAACGCCAATGTTAAAGGCGTTAACAGACCGTTACCGGGAACGGCGTGCCTTTATTTCCCTTGAAGAGCGGATGGGCTGCGGCGTGGGCGCTTGCTTTGCTTGCGTTTGCCATGTAGAAAATGGCCAAGCTCATGAGTACCGCAAAATTTGTACAGACGGGCCCGTCTTTCCAGTAGGGGAGGTTGTTCTGTAATGGAACGTTTGCAAATAAGCTTGCCAGGCTTAGAGATGAAAAATCCGGTTATGCCGGCATCAGGCTGTTTTGGTTTCGGAAAAGAGTACGGCCAATTTTTTGATTTAAATCAGTTAGGGGCTATTGCGATAAAAGCAACGACAAAAGAGGCGCGCTTTGGCAATGAAACACCGCGAGTGGCAGAAACAAAAGCAGGCATGCTTAATGCCATCGGCCTGCAAAATCCAGGGCTTCAAGGGGTAATCGAGCAGGAATTGCCACGGTTTGACGATTACGATGTGCCGATATTGGCCAATATTGCTGGCTCGACGATGGATGATTACATCGAAGTGGCTGCAGAGCTGTCACAACAACGGAACGTTTCAGCAATCGAGTTGAATATCTCCTGCCCGAACGTGAAACAGGGCGGAATTGCGTTTGGGACAGTACCCGAGATAGCGGCAGAGCTGACGAAGGAAGTAAAGGCAGTGTCAGCCGTGCCTGTCTATGTCAAACTTTCCCCCAATGTAGCTGATATTGTCGCCATCGCCAAAGCGATTGAGAAAGCGGGCGCAGACGGGCTGGCCATGATTAACACTTTGCTCGGCATGCGGATAGATGCAAAAACGCGTCAGCCTGTGCTGGCGAACCAATATGGCGGATTGTCGGGAGCCGCCATTAAACCAGTGGCACTTCGGATGATCCACCAAGTTAGCCAACAAGTCGACATTCCTATTATTGGAATGGGAGGCATTCAGACAGCAGAAGATGTGATTGAATTTTTACTTGCTGGAGCAAGCTGCATCGCTGTCGGCACGGCTAATTTTACGGATCCGTACACATGTCCAAACATCATTGGTGACCTGCCGCGTTGGCTTGACAGATTGGAAGTGCAATCAATCACGGACTTGATTGGAGGGAGCTGGAACTAATGGATAGGCCATTTTTTATCGCTTTAGATTTTGATGAACAGGCCAAACGCCAGCGCTTCTTGAAGTCGTTTGCTGCCGAAACGCTTGATGTGAAAATCGGTATGGAACTGTTTTACCGCGAAGGGTTGCCTGTAGTCCATGAATTAAAGGAAGCGGGTTATCGGTTGTTTCTTGATTTAAAACTTCATGATATTCCCAATACCGTTGGAAGGACGATGCGTGCTTTAGCCGAGTTGGACGTCGATGTCGTCAATGTCCACGCTGCAGGGGGAAAAGCAATGATGGAAGCGGCTTTAGAAGGGCTCGAAGCAGGGACAAGAGCAGGAAAACAGCGGCCGAAACTCATCGCTGTCACGCAGCTGACGAGCACGGACAGCCGTATGCTCAATGAAGAGTTGCTGATTGATAAGGCGATGGATGAAGTCGTAGTACGGTACGCGCAGCTTGCCCAGGAAAGTGGATTAGACGGTGTCGTTTGCTCGGCCCGTGAAGTCCCCCTTATCCAAGCAGCGTGCAGCAATCGATTTTTGACTGTTACGCCTGGCATTCGCAGGCAAGACGACCAAGTCGGGGACCAAGTGCGTGTCGTCACACCAGGGGAAGCAAAAGCGCTCGGCAGTTGGGCGATTGTCGTTGGCCGAAGCATTACAGCAGCAGCAGATCCTCTAGCTGTTTACCGAGAAATGAACCAAGATTGGAAAGGGGCGCCCGAACATTGACTAGCAGAACGATTGCGAACCATTTACTTGATATAAAAGCGGTGACACTTTCACCTGCAAAACCGTATACGTGGAGCTCGGGATTAAAGTCGCCAATTTATTGCGATAATCGTTTAACACTTTCCTATCCGCATATACGCAACGAAATTGCTGAGGGGCTAGTTGCTATGATTAGAGATGCTGCCCCTGAAGCTGACATCATTGCCGGCACGGCAACAGCTGGCATCCCACACGCTGCTTTTGTGGCTGAAAAACTTCAATTGCCAATGATTTACGTTCGTTCGAGTGCCAAAGGCCATGGAAAACAAAATGCGATTGAAGGACATTTGCCGCCTGGCAGCAAAGTAGTTGTAATCGAAGACTTAATCTCGACTGGTGGCAGTTCCATTGCAGCAGCGGAGGCATTGCGCGCGGCTGGGGCAGAGGTGCTGTTCGTTGCCGCGATCTTTTCGTATCAACTTTCACAAAGCGATGAAAACTTTAACGGTGCTAAGCTTCCTTTTCGCGTGCTAACGACTTATGCTACTCTTGTCGAAGAAGCGCAAAAACGGGGCGCCATTACGAGCGAAGAACAAGCCAAATTGGAAGCTTGGCGGAAAAACCCTAAAGATGAAGCGTGGATGAATCTGTAAACTTTTCGTGAAGGGGCTGTGTTGATGAGACGAATGGAAGGCGCTGAATTCGATCAACTTGTTGACTTTTTTGATCAAATGGCAAACACGAATTGGCTTTCACAGCTTCACAGTCATTTAAAGCAACAGTCGGGGAGTTGGCAAGGAAAAGCCATTGCCGACATTGGCTGCGGGACAGGAAGGTTGCTGCTCCGAGGCTCAACGGAAGCGTCTAAATTAATTGGCGTCGATTTATCAGCGGGCATGGTCACACGTGCCAATGCCCTTTTTCAGGAGAAAGGGGTCGCCCATAAAGCAAAGGCTGTGCAAGGGGATGCCGCATCGTTGCCTCTCGCAAGCGGTGGATTTGACATCGCCTTTTCGACATGTGTGTTGTTTTTGCTGCCAGATTTGCACCAAGGTGTAAAAGAAATGGCCCGGATTTTAAAACCAGGTGGCATCGCCATCTTGTTAAACCCTGCTCCTTCAATGGCGATGGAGACGGCGGAAGCCTATGCACAAAGACAGCAATTTCTTAAAGAGGAAACGGACTATTTGCTTAAATGGGCGACTGTCTCTGAACGCCGCCACCGAAAAAGTACAGCGGAGTTAAGCGACATTCTAAAAAAATGGGGCTTTGCCGACGTAAGGCACGAGCCTGTGCTTGAAGGCCTGGCCTTAATCAGCAAAGCGGAAAAACACCCGGCTTCTCCTTAACAACAAAGACCTCTTTCCAGAAGCGCAATGATTTTGTATGCTTAATAGGAATACAAGGAAAGAGGTGCTTGTGTGGAAGAAGCGAACGAGAAAAAGGCAGAGCTTGAAGCGCGGCTAGCCAGTTGTGAAAAAACAATTGCTCATTTAGTCGATGAAAATGCAAAAGCCAATGCCAAAATTGATGCGTTATTTGGTGTCATCCGGAGCATTAGTTCAATGACCGACCGCCATTTTGTCGAAGATGCAACCGCAATCTTAGAGGCAAACGGCGATTTGTATAGAGCCGATGCGTACGGGCTAAGTTTAGAAGAATACAAAAAACAATTCGGCAAGTAGTGAGCAACACACGTTTTATTAAGCATCTGTTTTTCGCTGTCGCTGTCTTAACGGTTAAGTTGTCGACGTAAAGTCGATGCCCGCACTCAGACTAATTTGAGCTAGCTTTTCTATTAAAGAAAGGCTGGCTTTTTAGTCGTTTGCCAGCAACACAGATACGAATGGCAGGTTTGGCGAAGGGCATGCTAAACATACATTATGACGCAATGGGAATAAGTTGGGGTTAACATGACTAAGAAACAATTGCTGTTAGTAGGAGGAGCAAGCATCGTCGTTGCTGTGCTCGCCCACGCCCTGTTCTTTTATGAAACAGCGGCTGGCCGATTTATGGCAGGGCCAAATGACGGACTTGGGCAAATCCTGCCTTTTAAGCATTTTTTATACCAACAGTTAAAACATGGTCAGTGGATTTATTCGCTCCAGTTTGGTTTAGGTGCAGGCACGTTTTCGCAACTCGCCTATTATTTTTCAACGAGTATGGTTTATTCCTTCTCTTGCCTCCTTGTTTATGCCGGGGAAATAAGCGGGCTGATTGCCAACGTTGACCTGTTGTTCTGGGGAAAGGCAGCTGTGTTTATCAATGCAGCTAGGTTGGCGCTTGTCCTCTTTTTAGCGACGATGGTATTCCACTACATGAAAATGTCTCTTCCCTATGCATTTTTAGGGTCCGTTTTTTACGGGGTGAGTGTCATGTACTTCACACACGGGATTTACTGGGAATTTTTTGCGGACGCCTTTTTGTGGTTGCCTTTGCTTGTGCTAGGCGTCGAAAAGCTGATCAGGGAAGAAAACCCGTTTTGGCTGATTGCTGCCATGAGCCTGTCGCTTGTCAATAACTTTTATTTTTCGTATGTGAATTTTATCTTTTTAAGTGTATACGCTTTGCTACGCTGGCTGATTCGCTTTCCCGAAGACCGCCTGCCCATAAACGCTCAACTGCGTTATTACGTGGCGATTGCAGCGCTCAGTTTTTTCATAAGCGCGGTGGCGTTTATTCCAGCAGTAAGCGGTTTTTTTAGCAACTATCGCCCGCCGTTTACAGACAAAGTCCCACTGTTTTCTGTCCATGACAATCTTTTATATGGAAGCAAATTTTGGCTGTTGCCCCCTTTATTTGTCTTGTTTGCTTGTATAAAGCAGCTTTATATCGACAAAACGGCACGCTTGTTTATCGTCATTGCCCTATTGTTTTGCTTGTTCCATTACAGCCCGTTTGTGGCGAGCATCTTTAATGGGCTTTCGGCGCCGCAATTTCGTTTTGAGTATATAGGGACATTTGCGGTAGGGGGTGTGATTGCACGTGGCATGATGCACTTGCAGGCGCTAACAAAGCCTGATCTTGCCCGTGGTCTTATCGCGATGTTAATGATTTATGCGCTCGCCTTTTTACTTGATGATACGCTGTTATTGCCTTTTCTCTCTAGCCATTATGCAGTCGGCTTCGCCATTTGGGCTGTCGTAAGTGGTTTAGCTGTTTTGTGTTTGCGCCAGTCTCGCCAAAGGTTGGCTTTGCTTTGCGTCTTGTTGATCGTTTGCCAATTGCTTTTGATTAACGCCGGAGCGAGAACGTTTTTTTCTACTACAAGTACAAAACAAGCATCTGAACGCTTTATGAGCAGCGAGTCATACGATTCGCCTCAGCAAGGGGAACTGATCGAACAAGCGTTAAAAAAGAAAAAGCATCCATTGGCACGAATCGAATGGATGGTCGATTTCCGCAACAACACTCCGCTCATTCAAGGTTTTTATGGCAATAGCGCCTATTCAAGTGTGCTGAACGGAAACATTCTCCATTTTTACTATGATCATTTGCAAATTGACATGGGAAGAGAAAGTGTCAGCCGGTATTATGGCTTTGGTGATCGCGCCAACCTCCATAGCCTCATGAACGTGCAATTTAAGTTAGTTGACAAAAAGGAAGAGGCTGCTATTCCTTACGGCTTCACCCTTTACTATGAAAATGATCGTTATGCGTTATATGAAAATCAATGGCTGCTCCCATTTGCCAGGGCAACGTCAAACGTCTTCCTGGAGGAAGACTTAGAAAAGTTCAGTCCACTTGTTCGTGAACATGCGATGTTAGAAGGGATTGTGCTTGCATCTGGAAAAGCAACAGCAAAAGTGGTTCCGGAGACAGACTTAATGGAAAGGGCGCGAATCAATGCAGTAGGAGGCACGTACAAAAACGGCACACTCTCTGTTACGGATAAGGTCGGCGGCATTGATATTGTATTTGCGAACCGGGCAGCCGAGGAAGCCGATGATTATGTTTCGTTTTATTTGCAAAACCAATCGAAAACAGCACCCCGTTTTACATTGCAAGTCAACGATTACAAAGCGTGGCGCAAATCGCGGAGTTCGATTTACAAAACAGATGTCAATGATTTGACCATTCGTGTTCCTTCTCGTGAAATCGTGTCGTTGCGAGTGCCAAAAGGCACATACACACTTAAGGACTTATCGCTTGAAAGTGAGACGTATCAACGGCTCCGACATGTGTATGCCCGTGAGGCAAACAAATCCATTCACGTTTCCTTTGAGGGGAGAACACTACGTCTTTCCTACGACAATAAAAACGGCGACACTCATTTGACTGTCCCAATCCCTTATGAGAAAGGGTGGGAAGTGAGCGTCAATGGGAAGAAGCAGCAAGTCGAAAAGGCCAATTATGCTTTCCTCGGCACGACGATTGCAGAAGGGAAAAATGAGATTGTCTTTTCTTATTTGCCGCCTTATTTTCGCACATCGCTTCTTCTAAGTGGATGTGGATTGTTGGCGACAGCGACGTGGATATATGTGCGCTGGCGAAGTACCTCATAAAATCGACTAACTACACTCCTGTTTGCCGCTCTCGTCTGCGACTATACAGGAGTGTGTTGTGTGTTGTGCGATTCATTGTACGTTTTTAATCGATACGAAGCGAGCGGACAATGTCTTCTTTTGGCGTTACGTAAAGCGTCGTCTGCTTGTCGTATGTGACATAGCCAGGCTTGGCGCCGCTTGGTTTTTTAACATAGCGGATTTTCGTATAATCGACAGGAACGGAAGCGGAGTCACGCGCTTTCGAGAAAAAGGCGGCGACAAGCGCTGCTTCTGTTAACGTTTCCTCATCTGGCGAGGCCGAGCGGATGACGACGTGGGAACCTGGGATGTCTTTCGTGTGGAGCCAAATGTCATCTTGCCGTGCGAGACGGTTTGTCAAATAGTCGTTTTGGCGGTTGTTTTTCCCTACTAAAAACTCAATGCCAGTAGAAGAACGGTATGTTTCCAACTGCGGTTTATCCAGTTGTTTTTTCTTCTTTTTGCCTTGTTGCCGCTTTTTAATGTAGCCACCTTCGATCAGCTCTTCACGAATCTCCTCAATGTCGCGGGGAGAGGCAGAAGCCATTTGCGCGAGCAGCGAATCAAGATAGCTGAGTTCTTGTTCTGTTTTCTCTTGTTGGTTCATGACTTCAATACGCGCTGTCTTCGCTTTCTGGTAGCGTTTGAAATAGGACTGCGCATTTTCCGCTGGGCTTTTCTGCGGGTCGAGGGCAATAGTGATAGTTTGGCCATTTTCGTCATAATAGTCAATGACGTCAACCGATGAAGCGCCGCGGTGAACGGCATGAATGTTGGCAGTTAGCAACTCTCCTCGTTTTTGGTAGCTGTCTGCTTCATCGGCTTGTTGAAGCGTCTGTTCTAACTTTTTTAGTTTCCGTTTGTTTTTTTGGTATTCGTTTTTGAGCAAGCGCTCCAAATCGAACGCTTGTTGTTTGACCCGGTCCCGTTCTGCTTTGCCGTAGTAATAGCGATCTAAAAGAGCGCTTGGTGAGGAATACACGTGGCGTTCCCCGTCTTTATGAGTAAGATGGATGACTGAAAAAAAGTCTTTTTCACCTTGTACGATTTCTAGCGTGTACTCGTGGTTTTTCAACGGTGCCAACGTGCTAACAAATGCAGGTGGCAACGTTTGCCGGTTCGCCAATTTGGCCCGGGCGACAATTTCAGCTGCGATCAACGGAGAAAGACCCGCAAATGATTGGACAAGTTGTTTGTCCAATTTCCCTCCATGAAAATCAAGCGCTAAAAGAACGTCTTCTTCTGTCGCCGCAAGAGGGTCGAGTTTATTTTGCTCTGGTGGCCATTTATATGGCTGTCCAGGACCAACGAGACGATAACTGCTTTGGTCAAAGCGGACATGCTTAATGCTGTCGATAATCGTGTTTGTTTTTTCGTCAACTAAAATAATGTTGCTATGTCGCCCCATGATTTCAACAACCAACGTTTTTTCTGTTGTATCGCCAAGCTCATCTTTATTGGCGACTTTCAAAACAATTATCCGGTCATAGCCATGTTGGGTAATGGACGTAATGATGCCGCCTTCCAAGTGTTTCCGCAACAACATACAAAACATCGGCGGCTCGGCGGGATTGTCGTATTTTTCCGTTGTTAAGTGCATGCGCGCAAACACAGCGTTGGCAGAGGCGAGAAGGGCATGGGTCTTCCCTTTTGCTCGAACTGTAAATACAAGTTCTGTTTTAAATGGCTGGTGGATTTTATTGATCCGGCCGCCGACTAATTGCTGCAATTCATGTGTGATCGCTCTTGTCATCATGCCGTCAAAAGACATGTATCTCACCTCTTCATTCCTCATCTTCCATTGCGACGATGTTTCACAATGAGTATAGCATTTTTTTGCCTGACACTGAATAAGATGGCTTGTATACCGAAGCATGTACAAGTTAGGAGGGCATCTTGTGAGTACAAGTGAATGTGGGGTGAGGCAATGAAATGGTATAGCATGAAGTCAGAGGAAGTGGAGTACAAAACAAATACAGATATAGCGAAAGGATTGACAGACAAAAATGTCAAAAAGCGCCTCAGCACCTATGGCCCAAACAAACTAAAAGAAGCGCCACGACCATCAGCGTTGGCCACGTTTCTGGCGCAATTTAAAGACTTTATGGTGCTTGTTTTGTTGGCTGCGACGCTCGTATCTGGTCTGATTGGCGAAGTGCTCGACGCGATTACAATTATGTGCATTGTGTTGCTAAATGGGATTCTCGGTTTTGTCCAAGAGCGCAAAGCCGAAAAATCACTTGATGCCTTAAAAGAGCTGTCAGCACCTAAGGTGGATGTCCTGCGCAATGGCGAATGGGGGCAAGTTCCTTCAGCTGAAGTTGTCCCTGGTGATGTGATCAAAATAGGGGCCGGCGACCGGGTTGGCGCTGATATACGCTTGATCCACGTAGCTGGCTTGCGCATTGATGAAGCCTCGCTCACTGGCGAGTCCGTCCCTGTCCACAAACATGGACAAGAAATCGCCAAGCTGGATGTGCCGATCGGCGATCAGGAAAACATGGCATTTATGGGAACGATGGTGACGCAAGGAAGCGGAATTGGCATTGTCGTCGGTACAGGAATGAAAACGGAAATGGGCAAAATCGCCCATTTATTGCAAGAAGCGCAACCTGTCATGACCCCTTTGCAACGGCGGTTGGAGCAACTTGGCAAAACGCTGATCGCTGTCGCCTTATTCTTAACGGCGCTTATCGTCTTGATTGGCTTGCTTCAAGGCCATGATTTGCATACGATGTTTATTTCCGGCGTCTCTCTTGCCGTTGCAGCCATCCCAGAAGGTTTGCCAGCAATTGTTACTGTTGCACTCGCTCTTGGTGTGCAACGAATGATTAAGCGCAAAGGAATCGTCCGCAAACTTCCAGCAGTAGAGACGCTCGGTTGTGCGACCGTCATTTGCTCTGATAAAACGGGCACACTTACACAAAACAAAATGACGGTTAAGCAGTTATGGGCGAACAATGAATGGCTTCATGTTAGTGGCTCAGGTTATGAAGCAGAGGGCGATTTTACGAAAAACGCAGAAGTAGTAGCGATTGCAAAACGACCGACTTTTTGCCGATTGCTTAGTTATGGCGTCTTGTGCAGCAACGCCCAATTTGTTAAAAAACAAGGGGGCAAGAAAAAAGGCCAAACCGGCCTTTCCCTTGATGGCGACCCGACGGAAGGGGCCATTGTCATTGCCGCTTTAAAAGCGGGTTTTACGAAAGAAGGGCTTTCAGCAACCTACAAGCGAGTTGAAGAATTTCCATTCGACTCAACGAGGAAAATGATGAGTGTGATCGTTAAAGACGAGAGCGGCAAAGCCTATGTTGTCACTAAAGGAGCGCCTGATGTCGTTCTTGCCCGCTGCAACGCAGTAGCCACGGATGGGCGCACAGAGACGTTGACAGCAACAAAACAGACCGAAATTGAGGGCGTTGTCGAGCAAATGGCATCAAAAGCGCTAAGGACATTGGCGATTGCTTACCGCCCTTTAATGGGGAAGGAGAATGTCAAAAATGGCGATGATGCCGAAAAGAATTTAATATTAGTCGGCATCCAAGGAATGATTGATCCTCCTCGGGCAGAAGCAAAAGATGCAATTCAAGAGTGCCGAGAAGCTGGAATTAAAACGGTTATGATTACAGGCGACCATCAAGTGACGGCGGCCGCGATTGCGAAAGAGTTGCAGATTTTGCCAAAGGGCGGGAAAGTCATGGACGGAAAAACACTTTCCCGTTTATCGGTTGAAGAATTGGAAGAAGTCGTCGAAGATGTATATGTCTATGCCCGCGTTTCCCCTGAGCATAAATTAAAAATTGTCAAAGCACTGCAAAAGAATGGCGATATTGTCGCCATGACTGGGGATGGTGTTAACGATGCGCCAGCGATTAAGCAGGCGGATATCGGCATCGCTATGGGTGTGACGGGCACAGACGTCGCTAAAGAAGCTTCGTCGCTTGTCCTTGCTGATGACAACTTCCTTACGATTAAGGAAGCGATAAAAGAAGGGCGCAACATTTACGAAAACATTCGCAAGTTTATCCGCTATATGCTGGCTTCGAACGTCGGCGAAATTTTGGTGATGTTGTTTGCCATTCTGCTTGGTATGCCGCTGCCGCTTGTCGCCATTCAAATTTTATGGATTAACCTAGTGACAGACGGGCTTCCTGCTGTTGCTCTCGGAATGGATCAAGCGGAAGGGGATGTAATGAAGCGGAAGCCGCGCAAACAAGACGAAGGTGTCTTTGCCCGTGGACTTGGCTGGAAGATCATTAGCCGTGGTTTTATGATCGGCGCAGTAACGATTGCTGCTTTCTCACTCACCTATGAAAATGATCCGGCACAGCTCACGCTTGCGCAAACCGTTGCGTTTTTAACGCTTGTCATGGCCCAGTTAATCCATGTTTTTGACTGCAGAAGCGAATATTCGATTTACCACCGTCATTTGTTTGAGAACAAATACTTAGTTGGTGCTGTTTTGATTTCGATCTTGTTAATGGTGGCCGTTATTTATGTGCCTCAGTTGCAGCCTGTCTTCCATACAGTTGCGTTAGGGCTTAGAGAATGGCTGCTTGTTATTGGCATGGCGGCAATTCCAACGGTCGTCCTTGGCGGTTTCCAGCTATTTAAAAAGGAACCGAAAAACAACACAAGAGAAAATATCCCCCTTGCCCGCTAAGCAAGGGGGTCATTTTGTTGATGTCTTATAAAAAATGAGGTAAAATACAAGATTGAATACGTATCTACTTGGGACTTCATAATCATTCGTATAACTCCTAGAAGATTTGGTATAATGGATGATAGAATGCATGGCTGACCGAAAACGGGGGATTATTTCATGACGATAAAGCTTATTAACATCGGGTTTGGCAATATTGTTTCCGCAAACCGGATCATTTCAATTGTCAGCCCGGAATCCGCGCCAATCAAACGGATTATGCAAGAGGCGCGTGACCGCAATATGTTGATTGATGCAACCTACGGTCGGCGAACGAGAGCTGTTATTGTTACAGACAGCGACCATGTCATCTTGAGCGCCGTTCAACCAGAAACGGTCGCCCAACGGCTACATACGAAAGAGGATGGAGTGGAAGACGCCTAAGCGAAAATGGAGGTAGAGTCAGTTTGATGAAAAGAGAAAAAGGGCTGCTTATCGTATTATCAGGGCCTGCAGGCGTCGGCAAGGGCACGGTTTGCGGGGCATTGCGGAAGCAGAATACAGCGATTGAGTATTCTGTTTCGGCGACGACGCGGAAACCGCGCGAAGGCGAAAAGCATGGTGTTAACTATTTTTTTAAAACACGAGAACAATTTGAGCAAATGATCGAGGATGGAAAATTGCTAGAATGGGCCGAGTATGTTGGCAATTATTACGGCACGCCCATTGACTATGTCCAGGAGACGATCAATGCTGGTAAAGACATTATTTTAGAAATTGAAGTGCAAGGAGCGCAAAAAGTACGGAACGTATTTCCAGAAGGCGTATTTATTTTTTTAGCGCCTCCAAGCTTAAAAGAATTGCGCGACCGCATTGTCGGCCGAGGCACGGAAACAGAAGACATTATTAATGAACGGATGACAGTAGCAAAAGAAGAAATTGATTTAATGACAATGTATGATTACGTCGTCGAAAACGATAAAGTCGAATGGGCGGTCGAGCGAATTAAAGCGATTGTAACAGCTGAACATTGCAAACGGGAACGCCTAATAAAAAAATACAAAGAACTTGTGGAGGTCGAGAAATAATGCTGTACCCTTCAATTGACAATTTGCTAGAAAAATTGGATTCAAAATACTCGCTTGTTACAGTCTCTGCACGTCGTGCTCGTGAAATGAAAGAAGACGCTGCCCGGGTGCCTCTTGTGGAAAAGCCGAAGTCACATAAGTTTGTCGGCATTGCCCTTGAGGAAATTGTGAACGATCAGCTGACAAAGCGTGTGCCAAAAGAGGAGCAGTGAAAAAAGCGAATAAAAACGAAAGCTGTCTTCGTACACATTTGGTTTGCCATATCGGCACCTTGGCCCAAAGAAGACAGCTTTTTTGCATCTTTGCCTAAATGGAGGTAAGCACCATGTTAAAAAACAAGACGATTGTAGTAGGCGTGAGCGGAGGCATCGCCGCTTTCAAGACAGCAGCGCTTGTCAGCAAGTTAACACAGGCGGGGGCGAACGTTTATGTGGTCATGACAGAAGCCGCCACGAAGTTTGTAACGCCGTTGACGTTTCAAGCACTATCTCGTAATCCTGTTTATACAGATACATTTACAGAACCAGACGCAACAAAAATTGCCCATATTGACATTGCTGACCAGGCGGATCTTGTTTTGATTGCTCCTGCAAGCGCCAATACAATTGCGAAATTAGCGGCAGGCATTGCTGACAACATGCTGACAACGCTTGTGTTGGCAACGAAAGCGCCAGTGGCATTAGCACCAGCAATGAATGTCAACATGTACGAACACCCGTCTGTACAGGAAAACATGGAAAAACTACGGTCTTATCATTATCAATTAATTGAACCTGGCGCGGGTTATCTTGCTTGCGGTTGGGTCGGCAAAGGCCGTATGGCCGAGCCAGAGCAACTGCTCGAACTGGTGGATACGCTTTTGGAAGAGGCGACAGCTTTGCGAGGCAAACAGGTAATCGTAACGGCAGGGCCGACAAGGGAACCTCTTGACCCAGTTCGTTTTTTCAGCAATTACTCTTCTGGAAAAATGGGGTATGCGCTGGCGCAAGAAGCACGGCGACGCGGCGCTTATGTCACGTTAATAACAGGTCCGACGGCGCTTGAAGCTCCTGTTGGCGTTGAGACGGTCGCCGTACAAACAGCGGAGGAAATGTACAATGCGGTAAATAAGCGCTATCAACAAGCAGATATCGTCATAAAAGCAGCAGCAGTTGCCGATTACCAACCTGTTGACGTTTTTGCCCATAAACAGAAAAAGAACGCAGACAAATGGTCGGTTGCACTAGAGCGGACAAAAGATATCTTGCGTTTTCTTGGCGAACATAAACAGGAACAAATTCTTGTCGGCTTTGCAGCCGAGTCTGAGCAACTGCACACATACGCCAAAAGCAAGCTTGAACGAAAAAACCTTGACTTAATCGTCGCGAACAACATTACTACTGAAGGCGCTGGCTTTGATGTTGATACAAATGTGGTCACTGTATTTACTAGAGATGGACAGGAAACGGCTTATCCGCAAGCCTCAAAAAAAGAGGTAGCCAAGCAAATCCTCAATGAACTAGAAGCTTATATGAAAAGGCGTGAAGCGTAAAGTGATTGCCCGTGTCATTGTTGATGTGCCGACAGCACAGACGGACAGGCTATTTGATTACGAAGTGCCGCACGAATGGCGAGCGTTTGCACGCCCAGGTGCCCGTGTGATTGTCCCTTTTGGGCCTAGGCGCATACAAGGGTTTGTCGTCGCTCTCGAACAAACGAGCGAAGCAACGAAACTAAAGCCAATTAGTGAAGTGCTTGATCCATTGCCAGTGCTTAGCAAAGAATTGTTAGAACTTGGGGACTGGTTGGCAAAAACAACCGTTTGTTACAAAGTCAAAGCGTTTTCTGCGATGCTGCCAGCCGCGTTAAAAACAAAAGTCAGCAAACAAGTTGAGCGTAAAGCGGCACTGGATTTGTTGCCATTGCCGCTGCAAACGCTGTTCGCGGACCACGATGTCGTACCATGGGAAGAAGCACGCAGTCTCATGAAACAAGATCTGTCGCTTCTAAAAACAGCGCTTGACGAAGGGGTAGTCTCACTCGTATATAAAGTGACTGAAAAAGGCGCCAAAAAGACAGCGAGACTCGTACAAGCTTTGCCGAAACAAGTAGAGGACATTCCCGAACGTGCCAAAAAGCAGCGGGAACTTTTTTGCTATTTGCAGGAAAATGGCCCAATCCTAACAAAGGATGCGCTACAACAGAGCAAAACGACTAGGGCGATATTAAAAGCGTTAATTGAAAAAGGGTTTGCGAAAGAGACGGATGTAGAAGTTTACCGTGATCCGTTGCAACATGAGCAAATCCCCCCTAGCGCTCCCCTGGAATTAACGCCAGCGCAGGCAGCGGTGATTGCCCCCATTGAAGCAGCGATTGAAAACGGCCACCATGAAGCGATGCTCCTTCATGGCGTAACAGGGAGTGGAAAAACGGAAATTTACTTGCAAGCCATTGCAAAAGTGTTGGAAAAAGGCAAAGAAGCGATGATGCTTGTGCCGGAAATTTCATTAACACCGCAAATGGTAACGCGTTTTAAGGCAAGGTTCGGTGACTTGGTGGCGATTATGCACTCTGGTTTATCGAGTGGCGAAAAATATGATGAATGGCGGAAAATCTACCGTAAAGAAGTAAAAGTCGTTGTTGGAGCGCGCTCGGCTGTATTTGCTCCGTTTACAAACATTGGCCTCATTATCATTGACGAAGAACACGAAGCGAGCTACAAACAAGAAGAAACGCCGCGCTACCATGCGAAAGATGTTGCCCTTTACCGGGGACGGAAGCACAAGGCTCCTGTTCTTTTAGGCAGCGCCACTCCTTCAGTTGAATCGTTTGCTCGTGCCAAAAAAGGCGTATACCGCCTTTTGTCTTTGAGGGAACGAATTAAAGGGCGCCCCCTTCCAGAGGTCGATGTTGTCGATATGCGTGAAGAACTGCGACGTGGCAACCGTTCGATGTTTTCAGGGCAGTTGCTGCAAGCGTTGCAAGCACGCCTTGAACGCAACGAACAAAGTGTGCTGTTTTTAAACAGGCGCGGCTACTCGACGTTTGTTATGTGTCGGGATTGTGGTTATGTGGCCAGCTGTAGCCATTGTGACATTTCCTATACATACCACCGGGCTGGCAATTCGCTCAAATGCCATTACTGCGGCGATGAACAGCCAATGCCAAAGACGTGCGCAGAATGCGGAAGCGATCATATTCGTTTTTTTGGCTCTGGTACGCAAAAAGTCGAAGAAGAGTTAGCGCGCCTTTTGCCTGAAGCAAAAGTAATACGGATGGACGTCGATACAACGAGAAAAAAAGGGGCGCATAAACAACTTCTGGAAGCATTCGGGAAAGGTGATGCTGACATCTTATTAGGAACACAAATGATTGCCAAAGGGCTCGATTTTCCGCGGATTACCCTTGTTGGCGTATTAACAGCAGACACGATGCTGCATATTCCTGATTTCCGCAGTGCTGAGCGGACATTCCAACTGTTGGAACAAGTGGCAGGGAGGGCTGGGCGTGACCAGCTTAAAGGCGAGGTCATTATCCAGTCATATACACCTGACCACTATAGCATCCAGCTCGTAAAAAGCCACGACTATGAACAATTTTTCGCCAAGGAAATGCAACTGCGCAAACAGGGCAGTTATCCGCCTTATTACTATATGGCGCTCTTGACCATTTCCGATACGGAGCTTGCGAGCACGATATCAGCGGCACAAAAAGTTGCCCGTTACTTAAAAGAGAGCTTAAACGAAGAAACTGTTGTCCTCGGCCCGGTTGTCTCGCCAATTGCCAGGATCAAAGATAGATATCGCTACCAATGCGTGATAAAATACAGGCATGAACCAAAGCTTCAAGAAATACTTGATACCGTCATGCGCCATTATTTGCGCGATGCAACGAACAAAAAACTGCAAATTAGCATAGATGTAAATCCGCATTTCTTTATGTAAGTAAGGAGTGGAACTGTTGAAAATTGTTTTTATGGGAACGCCGGCATTTTCAGTGCCGATTTTAAAACGGCTGATTGATACTCATACGGTATTGGCAGTCGTCACACAGCCTGACCGTCCAGTTGGCCGCAAACGCCTGCTAACGCCAAGCCCGGTAAAAGAAGAAGCGCAAAAACATGGGATTCCAGTACTGCAACCGGAAAAAATTCGCGAGCAGCATGAAGACATTCTTGCGTTTGCGCCGGAGTTAATCGTAACCGCTGCTTACGGGCAGATTGTCCCAAAAGCTGTCCTTGATGCTCCTCCATACGGGTGCATCAATGTGCATGCTTCACTGTTGCCAAAATACCGCGGAGGGGCCCCGATTCATCAAGCGATTATCGACGGCGAGAAACAGACAGGCATTTCGATTATGTATATGGCGGAAAAGCTTGATGCTGGAGCTGTTCTTTCCCAGCAAGCGGTAGCGATAACAGATGAAGACGACGTGCAGACGATGCATGACAAGCTAAGCGCGATTGGCGCCGATTTGCTTGAAAAAACGATTGTTGCTTTAGAACAGGGTACAATTGAGGCCGTTGCGCAAGATGAGGACAAGGCAACGTTTGCTCCTAATATTAAACGGGAGCAAGAAGTGCTCGATTGGCAAAAGCCAGCAAGGGCGCTATTCAACCAAGTGCGCGGAATGCGGCCATGGCCAGTTGCCTATACGCTTGTAAACGGCAACCGTTTGAAAGTGTGGGAGGCAAAAGAAATAGCAGGGGAGCATGAGTGCGAGCCTGGTGAAATCCTAGCCACGACAAAACAAGGAATTGACGTTGCTTGCGGGAATGGGACGATTTTGCGATTGACGGTTGTCCAGCCAGCAGGAAAAAAAGCGGTGCTAGCAAACCAACTGCTGCAAGGAGCCCATCCGTTCCAAGTAGGAAAGCGTCTCGGTGAAGGGCATGAATAGGCCGAGCGTTCGCGAAGTGGCGCTTGATGCGCTGCTCAAGGTCGAGAAAAACCAAGCGTATAGCCATCTGTTGCTTCATTCGACTTTAAAGGCCGCCGGGTTGGACAAGCGCGACAGCGGGCTGCTGACGGAACTCGTTTACGGTACGATTGCCAGGAAGCAAACGCTTGATTACTATTTGGCGCCTTTTATAAAATCAGGTAAAAAACGTGCTTTATGGATAGATGTACTCTTGCGCCTTTCTGTCTATCAAATGGTATTTTTGGATCGCATTCCTGACCGTGCAGTTGTCCATGAGGCTGTTACGATTGCCAACAAACGAGGCCATAAAGGCATTAGCGGCCTTGTCAACGGTGTTCTTCGCTCCATCCAACGGCAAGGATTGCCTAACGTCGATGCAATTGCTGATCCAATCGAGCGAGCCGCCGTGCAAACGAGCCATCCGCAATGGCTGATGGCTCGCTGGATGAACCAATATGGCAAAGACGATGCCATTGCAATGGCAAATGCCAATAACATTCCCCCTGAAGTGTGTTTGCGCGTCAATAGGATGAAGACAACAGCAGCAGAACTAGTGGCGCATTTAGGGAATGAAGGAGTTGAGGCAGAAAGGAGCAAGCTGCTTCCTGATTTGGCTGTCCTAATAAAAAAAGGCAATCCATTTGGAGGGGAAGCCTACAAAAAAGGACTTTTCACCGCTCAAGACGAAGCGTCTATGCTTGTCGCTAAGCTTCTTGGTCCAGAAGAGGGAATGGATGTCCTTGATGCTTGTGCGGCGCCAGGAGGGAAAACCACCCATATTGCCGAACAAATGAACGGGACGGGCCATATTTTAGCATTAGACCTCCACCCCCATAAAGTCAAGCTCATTGCCGAGCAAGCAGCGAGGCTCGGTCTTGAGAACATTGAAACACGTGCAGAAGATGCAAGGAAGCTTCAAACAAAACAACACTATGACCGGGTTCTTGTCGATGCGCCTTGTACGGGATTTGGCGTTATCCGGCGCAAGCCTGACATCCGTTGGTCGAAGACAGAAAAGGACGTAAAGCACATTGCCAACGTCCAAGCAGCGATTCTCGCCCATGCAAGCCAGTTTGTCAAACAGGGTGGCACGCTTGTCTATAGCACGTGTACAATTGAAAAAGAAGAGAACGAACATGCGATAGAACGCTTTTTAGACACTCATCCACAGTTCGAAACGAATGAACGATTTTATAGAAGGTTGCCTGATCACATTCAAGCAAACGGGCGTTTTAGCCAGCTTGGCCTAACGATATTGCCCCATGATTTTGGCACAGACGGGTTTTTTATGGTTGCTTTAACGCGGAAGCATGAATGAGCCTGGGCGCAAAGAAGAGACTGCTAAATGAGGTGACGTTTTTTGATTGAAAGCACAGCATTTTTAACAGATGTAGGCAAAGTGCGGTCCCATAATGAAGACAATGGCGGCATTTTTGTATCAGCAGCAGGCACGCTTGCGATCGTCGCTGACGGCATGGGCGGCCACTCTGCCGGCGATGTTGCTAGCCGCCTGGCGACAGAAGTAATGGAGGCTGAGTGGCGCAAGTTAAAAGAGCCTCTGTCAGCGTCATCTGCAGAACAATTTTTAAAGGAGGCGTTTGAACACGCCAATGCCTCGATTTTGGCCCACGCCAAAGAGAACCCTGATTGCGAAGGGATGGGCACGACTGCTATTGCTGCTGTCTGTACTGAAGAATACACGACGATTGCCCACGTTGGCGATAGTCGCGCCTATATTTATAATGGAAAGCAATTGGTCCAGCAAACCGATGACCATTCACTTGTTGCAGAACTGGTTCGCAGTGGCCAAATTTCTGCAGAAGAAGCTGATCACCATCCCCGGAAGAATATCGTGCTACGGGCACTCGGTACAGAAGCGCAAGTGAAAGTCGATTCTTTTACGATTCCTTCTGAGTTTATCGATACGCTAATGATCTGTTCTGATGGTCTGTCCAACAAGCTTGCTATTAAAGAGTTGCAAGTCGAGGTCGAGCGCAAAGAGGAGCTGTCTGTCATCGCCAAGTCTCTGATTGCTCGAGCAAATGAACGTGGCGGAGAGGATAATATATCGATCGCCCTTGTCCGTTTTAGCAAGGAGATAGGTGAATAATATGATAGGCGAACGAATTGGCGGGCGTTACGTCGTTTTGGACAGCATTGGCGGCGGCGGAATGGCCAATGTTTATTTAGCGCTGGATGTGATTCTTGATCGGCACGTGGCAGTAAAAGTGCTCCAGCCACAATTCTCAGAAGACGAACAGTTTATTAATCGTTTTAGGCGTGAAGCCCAAGCGGCGACAAGTCTTGCCAACCCGAATATCGTAAACATTTACGATGTCGGCGAGGAAGACAACGTCTACTACATTGTGATGGAATATGTGCGCGGGCGCACATTAAAGCAAGTGATTCAAGAAGAAGGGCCTTTAGACATTGGCGTTGCCCTTGATTATTTTAAGCAAATTTTATACGGTGTCGGCCATGCCCATGCCATGCAGATCGTCCATCGCGACATTAAGCCGCAAAACATCTTAATTAGCGAAAACGGCGAAGCGAAAGTAACGGACTTCGGAATTGCGAGGGCGATGACGTCAGCAACGATCACCCATACTAATTCTGTTATGGGCTCTGTCCACTACTTATCGCCGGAGCAAGCACGTGGCGGCCATGTGACCTATCGCTCTGACATTTATTCACTTGGCATTGTCTTATATGAAATGGTGACAGGGCAGATTCCGTTTTCTGGAGATACGGCTGTTTCGATTGCAATCAAACATTTACAAAACGACATTCCCTCTGTACGTGAATTGGTGCCAAGCGTCCCTATAAGCGTTGAAAATGTCATTAGGAAAGCGACTCAAAAAGACCCACTGCAACGCTATGAATCTGCAGAGGAAATGGTCTGGGCTTGCGATGCTGCGCTATCCGCCGATGCTGAGGAAGATGTCGCTTTTGTCGAAGACACGGTTAGTGACGAAACGACGAAGGAATTGCCGATTATTGGCGCCTATGCCGATAAAAATTTAGAAGATACCATTGCAGTGCCAAGCAAACCTAGTAATCATCAAGAAGAGGCAGAAGACGACAACGTGCCTGAACCGGAAGCGAACACCACTTCTGATGATGGCAACGGAGTGAAAAAGAAAAAGCGGAAAAAATGGCTGTGGTTGAGCGCGGTTGCACTAGCAGTGCTCATCGGGGCAACGGTCCTCGCTTTTACGTTTTGGAACGCGCTTTTCTTCGTTCCTGAGCAAGAGGTGCCTGATGTTGTCAATATGACCGAAGCAGAAGCGGTTGAGGAAATTGAATCCCGTAATTTACGGGTAGAAACGGAAGAAATCGCCGATGAAAACTACGATGAAGGACGCGTCGCCCGACAAAATCCACAAGCGGGCCGGGTCATTAAAGAAGGCCAGCCGGTCAAACTATTTATAAGCGCCTCGAAAGATGAAGTCAAAATTGATGATTACCAAGGGCTTACCCTTTCATCGGCAACGAGGCTCCTTGAGCAGAAAGGATTTTCTGTAGAGACACAGCCACGGGAAGACAACAGCGAGCCGGAAAATACAGTATTATCCCAAAGCCCATCGCCGAACACAATGGCTGTTCCTGCCGAGACGACGGTCGTGCTCACATACAGCGTGCCTGAATCGATTCAATTGGATGACTTAACGAACCAAACAGAAGATGATGTACGTGCTTATTTTAACAGCGAAGGCTTGCGTGGCTCATTTTCGAGGGAATACGACGACGACATCGCGGAAGGGCGGGTCATTAGCCAGTCTCCAGAGCCGTTGTCAACGCTAGAGAGAGGGGACAATGTGAGTGTGGTGTTATCAAGAGGGCCAGAGCCGCTTCAAGAACAGCCTGGCTCACCTCCAGCGGAAGTCCCCGAGCAGCCTACAGATGAAGCCGAAGACCCTGTTGAAGAAACGCCTACTCAAGGCGAAGACGATGAGGGAGAGCCGACGATGGTTTATCGCGTAACGCAAACGATTGTCGTTTCAGAAGAACAGCAAGCAGAAGGGCAAAGTTTTGACATTCGCATCGTTGGCAAAGATGCCGATTCACAAGGCGATGAACGAGTGCTTGTGGAAGAAACGATTAGTGAGACGACTGATTTTGAAATCGATTTGCGTGTAAGTCCTAGCTACACAGGCTCTTACGATGTATATATAAATGATGAATTCAATCGGCAGTCGCAAATCTATACGTACACTGAGGAAGAGGAATAGGCGCACGAACGCCTGATGTTGTCAACGACGACATATGCGAGCGTTTGTTTACAGTCTCTAGGGCGTGGAAACGCGCCCTTCTTTCAATAAGCAGCCGGACGTTAAAAAGAACGAGTGGTCGTGAAAATCAAGCAGGAAAGAGAGGGATGGTATGCCAGAAGGACTGATTGTCAAAGCGCTCTCTGGCTTTTACTATGTACAAAGCGAAGGGGCGCTTATCCAATGCCGAGGCAGAGGGGTTTTTCGGAAGCGCAAGCAGACGCCGCTTGTCGGCGACTATGTCGAATTTGAGGCGGAAAATGAAACGGACGGTTATGTGATGGCGATTAAAGAACGGAAAAATCAGCTAAACCGACCACCTATCGCCAACGTTGACCAGGCGATTCTCGTCTTTTCGGCAAAAGAGCCTGATTTTCATACGCTTTTGTTGGATCGCTTTTTGGTACATATCGAACAACATGATATCAAGCCTGTATTGGTCATTAGCAAAACCGATTTGCTTGAGGCGAGTGAACGGGATGTCCTAACTCGGCAAATGGCGGTGTATGAGCAAATCGGTTATCCCGTCCTATATACATCGACGAAACAGGCCGATGATCCTAGCGAATTGCTTCCGTTGTTGGCAAACCAAGTATCTGTGATTGCTGGCCAGTCTGGAGTCGGGAAGTCTTCGCTATTGAATGCGCTTGCCCCAGAAGCAAAAATTGAAACGAATGAAATATCAAGGCATCTTGGGCGGGGACGTCATACAACAAGGCATACTGAACTTTTGCCGATAGGTGAAGGCCTTGTCGCTGATACCCCTGGGTTTAGCTCGCTGGAGTTTACGGACATGGAGGCAGAAGACCTCCGCTTTTGTTTTCCAGAGTTTTTAAGCTTGATGGATGACTGTAAATTTAGAGGCTGCCTTCATGACAAGGAGCCTAAGTGTGCCATTAAGGATGCAATAAAAACTGGGGATGTTGATTCTTTCCGCTATAAACACTACTTGCAGTTTTTACATGAAATTCAAGATCAAAAAAGGAGATATTAACATGATCAAAGTAGCGCCTTCAATTTTAGCGGGTGATTTTTCAAGAATGGGAGAGACAGTCCAAGCTTGTGACGATGCAGGGGCCGACTGGATTCATGTCGATGTGATGGACGGGAAATTTGTGCCGCCAATCACATTTGGACACCAAATGGTGGAAGCGATCCGCCCTTATACAGATCTTCCATTAGACGTCCATTTAATGGTCGAGCAACCTGAAAAACAAATCGCGTTTTTTCAACAAGCAGGCGCCGATTGCCTCAGTGTTCATGTTGAAGCTAGCGCTCATTTGCACCGGACGGTTGCCGCTATAAAAGAAGCAGGCATGAAAGCAGGGATTGTTCTTAATCCTGGCACTCCTGCTTATGCTGCTGAGCCTGTGCTTGCAGACGTCGATTATGTGCTGCAAATGACGGTCAATCCCGGTTATGGCGGGCAATCGTTTATTCCAGGGGCACTTGCCAATATTAAAAAGCTCCGCGCCATGATTGATGAACGCCAGCTGCCAGTAGATATTCAAGTAGACGGCGGCATTAACCCGACGACAGCACAACAATGTGTCCAAGCAGGAGCGACAATTCTTGTCGCTGGATCGGCAGTGTTCAAGGAAGCCGATTTAGCAAAAGCGATTGCGCAAATCCGCGGCCAGTGAATGCTGCGAATTACCCCTCATGTTAAAACCCTTGTGACGCCTAGGAAAACAGGTCTGATTTTTCCTCTTGCTGCATAGTCTAATAATAACTACGGGTGGACACGTCAAGAAGGCGTTTGACCTCATGAAAGGAGAGCGGCAAATCAGGCTGCTGACTCATTCAAATGAAGGGCAAATCTCGGTTTGGCGTGTGCTCGCAAAATTTATTGTTCAGGCGTGCCTGATTGCCAGTGCTTGAGGAGGAGGAGCAATGAGATTTTATACGATCAAGCTGCCGAAGTTTTTAGGAGGATTTGTTCGAGCAATGCTTGGCTCATTTAAAAAAGAATAAGATAAAAAAACACCGCAGTAATTGCGGTGTTTTTTTTGCGTATTTAGACGCGTTCTACTTTTCCTGATTTAAGGGCGCGCGCCGAAACATATACACGCTTCGGCTTTCCGTCTACCAAGATACGAACTTTCTGTACGTTTGCACCAAAGCGACGCTTTGATTTATTCATTGCATGAGAGCGCTTATTCCCAGAACGCGCTTTACGACCAGTTATATAGCATTCACGAGCCATGTAGTGCCACCTCCTTAACATTCTCAACAAAAACACGTAGTCAACGTTACTCAAACATCTTAGCATAGGCCTTTCCATAACGCAATAAAAAAAGACAAGTAAAAAGGCTTGACGCAAATCAAAAGCTTTTAAAATAGAAGGCGATATAGTAAAATGGCGATACGTATGGTTACTATTTGAAGGAGGCAGAGCAATGACAATTGAAATGAAAACGGAGCTTGGTACAGTCGATGTGTCACAAGATGTGGTTGCAACGATTGCAGGAGGCGCAGCGATTGATTGCTACGGCATTGTCGGCATGGCCTCACAAAAACACTTTAAAGACGGGTTAGCGGAGCTGTTAGGAAAAGAAAACTTCCGTCGAGGTGTGATTACCCGTGAAGAAGGGGAAGAACTTCACATTGATATGTACATTATCGTAAGTTATGGCACAAAAATTTCAGAAGTCGCCCATATGGTCCAAACAAAAGTGAAATACGATTTAGAGAAAATGCTTGGGCTTGAAGTGGAATCGGTGAACATTTTTGTGCAAGGGGTTCGCGTCGCGAATCCTTAGGATCGAGAAGGGGGAAGACAAAGTGAGCAAGAAATTGAATGGCGAGACGCTTGCCCATATGTTTATAGAGGGGGCAAGCGAGCTAGCGAACAAAGCGGATGTAGTTGATTCGCTTAACGTATTCCCGGTTCCAGACGGGGATACGGGAACAAACATGAATTTGACGATCACTTCTGGCGTCAAAGAAATCCAGAAGTCGCAGCAAGGGGACGTGGCTGAAGTTGCTAGCGCTTTTGCGAAAGGGCTTCTAATGGGCGCACGAGGGAACTCAGGCGTCATTTTATCGCAATTGTTCAGAGGCTTTTCCAAAGCGGTGGAACGACATAGCGAGTTGACGACTGAACAATTTGCAAAAGCATTGCAAGCGGGTGTGGCCACTGCTTATAAAGCAGTAATGAAGCCAGTCGAAGGGACGATTTTGACTGTAGCGAAAGACACCGCTAAAGCAGCAGAGCAGGCAGCGAAAAAAGAAACGGACTTTCCGTCATTTTTAACAACGATCATCAAAGCGGCAGAGCGCTCTCTTGCAAGCACACCAGATTTGCTCCCTGTCTTAAAAGAGGTCGGCGTTGTCGATTCAGGCGGGCAAGGGCTTGTTTATATTTATGCTGGCTTTCTACAAGCGCTTACAGGCGAGCGGAAACCGAGCTTGTTGGCAGAGCCAAGTATAGGCGATTTGATTAATGCAGAGCACTTTCATGCGCAAAATGCCCAGTCTCATATGGAAACGGGCGATATTGAATTCGGCTATTGCACGGAGTTGATGGTGCGTTTTGACCGTGAAAAACTGGAAAAGCAGCCATTTCATGAAGAAGCTTTTCGAGAAAAATTAAGCGAGTACGGCGATTCCCTTCTTGTTGTATCAGATGATGATTTATTAAAAGTGCACATCCATGCGGAATATCCAGGCGAAGTGTTGACAGAGGCCCAAGCGTATGGACCACTCATGCAAGTGAAAATTGAAAATATGCGCGAGCAGCACGCACGCCTTACAACAAATGACAGCCACGCTGGGCATGCCCCAGCAACGGCACGGCCGAAAGCAGAGTTTGCGATTGTGACGGTCGCGATGGGTTCAGGAATTGAAAAACTGTTTAAGGGCCTTGGCGCTGACCAAGTCATTGCCGGCGGGCAGACGATGAACCCAAGCACAGAAGACATTGTCCAAGCTATTCATAAAGCCAATGCCAAACAAGTCATTATCTTGCCAAACAACGGCAATATTGTCATGGCTGCCAAACAGGCTGCAGAGGTAAGCGAAGCGGACGTTGAAGTCGTGGCGACGAAGACGGTTCCCCAAGGTTTAGCAGCGTTGCTCGCATTTAATCCATCAAACAGTTTGCAAGAGAACGCCGCCGCAATGGCCGAAGCGATGAAGGAAGTAAAAACGGGCGAGTTAACGTACGCAGTCAGGGATACGCAAATGGATAATCAGACGATTAACAAGGGCGATTTTATGGGGATAGCCGACAAAAAAATTATTGCTTGTGGCCCTCGTAAACAAGACGTGGCGAAAAAGCTCCTTGATGAAATGATTGATGAGGAAGCAGAAGTGCTGACGATTATAACGGGCGAAGACGCGACCGCAGACGATACAAGTCAAATTGAAGCTTACGTCAATGAGCGCCATGCCGACATGGAAGTCGATATTGTTGAGGGCGGACAGCCGTTGTACTCGTACATTTTTTCAGTCGAATGACCCGGCTTCATAAAGGACGAGAACATGGATAAGCAAGGCATAAGGAGCATGGACGATAACGGGAGGGGATCGTTTGGAAAAGGTGAAAATTGTCACAGACAGCACGGCAGACATTCCTAAGGAGTTAGCAGAAGCACATGGAATTACCGTTATTCCGCTCAACGTTCATTTTGGCAATGAGCAATTCGAGGATGGTGTCACGTTGACACCGCCTGCATTCTATCAAAAATTGCAGCAAGCGAGTGAAATGCCGAAAACGTCGCAGCCATCGCCAAACCAATTTGAGGAATTGTACCGTAGCCTGGAAAAAGATGGCGCAAAGGAAATTATGTCGATTCATCTTTCTGCAAAAATGAGCGGTACGCTACAAGCGGCTCTAATTGCGAAAGAGTCCCTCAAGGGAGAACTGGATGTTCATGTATATGATTCCAAGCGCGCTTCGTATGCGATCGGAATTATTGTCGTTGAAGTGGCAAAACTGGCGGCAAAAGGGGCCACACTGGCAGAATGCCAAAAGCGCTTTGAAGAACTGCTTGAGCAAACGACTGTTTATTTCTTAGTGGACACGCTCGAGTTCTTGGAAAAGAATGGCCGGATCGGCAAGGCGTCTGCCCTTATTGGCACGTTGTTAAAAATGAAACCACTTCTTTCCTTGTCAGAGGACGGTGAAGTGTATGCCAAAGAAAAAGTAAGAGGGCAGAAAAAGGCAATCGCAAAAATGCTTGCTTTGCTTGAAGAAGGATACGGCAATAAGAACGTCCATGTCGGCATTTCCCATGCTGTCAATGAGACGCTTGCAAATGAGCTGGCCAATGAGGTGAAAACCCGTTTTCAAGTACAGTCGCTGACGGTTACAGAAATTGGCGCAGTCATTGGCGCTCATGTTGGTCCTGGGACGGTTTCGCTGTCAATGACAGAAGCGGAGCAAAAGTAAAAATCGAAGGCTGCCCATTCCCCATAAGAAGATGGCAGTCTTCTTTTTCCTTAAAAATGGAGGGATGGTAATGAAATATCGGACGGTTTTTGATATTATCGGCCCTGTCATGATCGGCCCCTCGAGTTCTCACACTGCTGGAGCGGCACGGATTGGCAAAGTGGCGCGTGCCCTTTTTGCTGAAGTCCCTGAACGGGCAGATGTACATTTCTACGGCTCTTTTGCGAAAACGTACCGTGGGCACGGAACGGATGTGGCCGTTGTAGGTGGTTTGCTTGACTACGAAACAAACGACGAGCGCATCCGTGATGCTTTCAACCATGCAAAAGAAGCAGCAATGGACGTTCATCTCCATGAGGAAGAAGCCGTCGTCCACCACCCCAACACATGCCGGATCAAGCTAACAAAAGGCGATAAACGCTTAGACCTTGTCGGCGTTTCGATTGGCGGAGGCAAAATTGAAATAGTCGAGTTGAACGGATTCGAACTCCGTTTATCGGGGAACCACCCGGCTATATTGGTTGCCCATCTTGACCGTTATGGCGTGATTGCCGCAGTGAGCAACCTCCTTGCAAAACATCAATTGAATATCGGGCATATGGAAGTGTCGCGTAAAGAAAAAGGGGAAACCGCGTTAATGGTTATAGAAGTCGACCAAAATGTCGATAAAGCGCTGCTTTTGGAACTAGAGAGGCTCCCTCATATTACCCATGTCTCGAAAATCCACGATTAAAGGGAGGGGATCCGTTTGTTTAAAAATGTCGAAGAATTAGTTACGAAAGCGGAACAGGCCAATATGCCCATCTCGGAAGTGATGATCACCCAAGAAATCGAAGTGACTGGTAGAGAGAGGCGCCAAATTATTGAACAGATGCGCGGGCAATTGCTGGTCATGGAGCAAGCAGTAGAACGGGGGATCCACGAAGACGTCGTATCCGTTTCTGGGCTGACTGGCGGTGACGGCAAGAAGCTGGCTGCTTATGTGAAAAACGGGACAATGATTGGCGGTGAGACGACACTTTTGGCTGTGGCGGGGGCGATGGCAACCAATGAAGTGAACGCGGCAATGGGGACAATTTGCGCGACGCCAACTGCAGGTTCGGCTGGCGTTGTTCCTGGTGTGTTGTTTGGTGTCGCCCATAAGCTGAAGCCTACGGAAGAACAAAAGCTCAACTTTTTATTTACAAGCGGCGCGTTTGGCTTTGTTGTCGCAAACAATGCTTCTATTTCCGGGGCTGCTGGCGGGTGCCAGGCCGAAGTAGGATCGGCAACGGGTATGGCAGCAGCAGCGCTAGTCGAACTGGCTGGCGGGACTCCTAGGCAAAGCGCCCATGCAATGGCAATTGCTTTAAAAAATATGCTCGGCTTAGTGTGCGATCCAGTTGCCGGCTTAGTCGAGGTGCCTTGTGTGAAGCGGAATGCTGCAGGCGCTTCCCTTGCAATCACGGCGGCGGATATGGCTTTAGCTGGCATCGAGAGCCGCATCCCTTGCGATGAAGTCATTGATGCCATGTATAAAATTGGCCAAACGATGCCAGAAGCACTGCGGGAGACAGGAGAGGGCGGACTTGCGGCAACGCCAACTGGCCGCAAGCTTGAAGCGGAGATTTTTGGTAGGAGAACGAAACAAACGAAATGAGCATTGGCACGCTTGATGTAACAGCCATAAAAGGCGTTGGCGAAGAAAGCGGAAAATTGCTCAATAAAATGGGCATTTTTACAGTTGGCGATTTGCTTGAGTATTTTCCGTTCCGTTACGAGGATTATGCCCTCAAACAGCCTACAGAAGCAGCCCATGATGAACGTGTGACTATGGCGGGTAAAATCCAAAATGAAGCGAGCGTCCGCTACTATGGCAAAAATAAAAACAGGCTGACGTTTCGGATCGAAGTGGATGGCGTGTTGGTGACAGCCACTTTCTTTAACCGCGCGTTTTTAAAGAGCAAGCTTCAGCCTGGAATGGACGTGACCGTCACTGGGAAATGGGACGCGCACCGGCTGACCATTACAGGGTCTGAATTAAAATTCGGCATCGTTGAACGGGAAGGCAACCTCGAACCTGTTTATCACAGTTCAGGCAAAGTGACAAGCAAGGCATTGCAAAAATGGATTGCTGCCGCCTTCTCTGCGTACGGTAGCCAAATTGAAGACCCATTGCCTGAAAGCATTCGTAAACGCTATAAGTTGATGGGCAAAGGCGAAGCGCTCCGCCATCTTCACTATCCCCTCAATCGAGAAGCAACGAAGCAGGCAAGACGACGTTATGTGTATGAGGAGCTGCTTTTGTTTCAATTGAAAATGCGCGCTTTTAAAGAAGCGATTCGCAACCAGCAAGGCGGGAGGCAGCTTGACGTAAAAGAGGATGATATTGCCGCATTTACTTCTTTATTGCCGTTCCCCCTTACAGGCGCTCAACAGCGCGCGGTTGCTGATATTGTGTCAGACATCCGCTCACCGTTAAGGATGAACCGTCTCTTGCAAGGAGATGTTGGCTCAGGAAAAACAGCTGTTGCGGCGGCATGTATGGCCGGAGTTGTCGGAGCTGGCGGTCAATGTGCATTAATGGCGCCAACTGAAATTCTTGCTGAACAGCATGCTACAACGATTGAAGCGTGGTTTGAGCCACTCGGCCTAAAAACGGCGTTGCTCGTTGGCAGTGTCAAAGGCAAAAAACGCCGTGAAGTGCTTGAACAAATCGCCAAAGGAGAAGTGGATATTGTCATCGGCACACACGCCCTCATCCAGGAAGATGTTGTCTTTTCTACACTCTCCCTCGTTATTACCGATGAACAGCACCGTTTTGGGGTGGAACAGCGCCGCATCCTTCGCGATAAGGGCGAACATCCAGATGTATTGTTTATGACGGCCACGCCTATCCCACGAACGCTGGCGATTTCAGTTTTTGGTGATATGGATGTATCGGTGCTTGATGAAATGCCTGCTGGCAGAAAGCCAATTGAAACGTATTGGGTCCAGCACGAGATGTTAGAGCGTGTGCTTGAATTTGTGCGCAAAGAAGTCAAGAAAGGCCGCCAAGCGTATGTGATTTGCCCTCTGATTGAAGAATCCGAAAAGCTTGATGTGCAAAACGCAATTGATTTTCATAGCATGCTAACTGCCCATTTTCAAGGAGACGCCCAAGTTGGATTAATGCACGGGCGTTTACAAGCTGCTGAAAAAGAGGCAGTTATGGCCGCTTTTGCGCGCAATGAATTGCATATTTTAGTTTCAACAACGGTCGTCGAAGTTGGCGTCAATGTGCCGAATGCAACCGTTATGGTCATTTACGATGCCGACCGATTTGGCCTTGCCCAACTTCATCAATTACGAGGCCGCGTAGGACGAGGCGATGAAAAATCCTATTGTATTTTAGTTGCTCAACCGAAGACAGAAGTTGGCAAAGAACGGATGCGGATTATGACAGAGACAAGCGATGGTTTCGTTTTGTCAGAGCGAGATCTAGAATTGCGGGGTCCAGGTGATTTTTTTGGTTCGAAACAGAGCGGTCTTCCCGATTTTAAACTTGCTGATGTCGTCCACGATTACCGGACATTGGAAGCAGCGCGCCAAGATGCTGACCGTATTTTTAAAGCGAATGTCCTGAAAACAGATCCAGAGTACAGGTTGCTCTATGATTACTTGAAAAAAACAGGAGCCTTCGATGAAGTCAAGCTCGATTAAAGGTTGAATCCTACGCTGAAGATCTATATACTAGTCTTAGTACCTAGTCTTAATTCTGAAATGGAAATGTGGAATACAGGCGGTGTGGAGATGAAGATAAAAAAGAAAGAACGGCAACGGCTGTTGATGGAGCTGCTTGAAGGGAACCCTTTTATGACCGACGAAGAGTTGTCGGCCCACTTTGGCGTCAGCATCCAAACGATTCGTCTTGACCGAATGGAACAAAACATTCCAGAACTACGGGAACGCATTAAAGACGTTGCCTACAAACAACGAGACTCGGTTATTTCTTTAGCGCCTGAAGAAGTCTTTGGCGAGATTGTCGATCTTGTCCTTGAAGAGCGTGCCATTTCCATCTTTGATGTTGGGCCGGAGCACGTGTTTGAAAGGAGCGGCATCGCCAGAGGCCACCATTTGTTTGCACAGGCAAATTCCTTGGCTGTAGCACTCGTGAACAATGAATTCGTCCTTACCGCCAAAGCGTCTATTCAGTTTACTAGACCCGTCCGTGTAGGCGAACGTGTCGTTGCGAAAGCAGAAATGGCTGGAAAAGGGAGCGGGCGTACACGGATTCTAGTGACAAGCCATGTAAACCAGGAAGTCGTGTTTACTGGTGAATTCGCGATGTTTCAGCAAAACGAAACGGAAGAGAGGCCACAGCAATGAGAATAGCTTTGGATGCCATGGGGGGAGACAATGCGCCTAAAGCACACGTCGAAGCGGCGATTCGGGCGGTTCAGGCATTTCCAGAGCTTGAGGTCACCCTTATCGGCAATGAAGAACAAATTAGACCACATCTTACCGACACTACACGCCTAACTGTCATACATACGACTGAAAAAATCGAGGACACGGACAAGCCGACAACAGCTGTCCGCCGTAAAAAAGAGGCATCGATGGTGCTTTGTGTAAAAGAAGTAAAAGAAGGCCGCGCTGATGCGTGTATTTCTTCTGGAAACACAGGTGCGCTCATGACGGCAGGTCTTCTTTATGTCGGGCGCATTAAAGGCGTCGAGCGCCCAGGGTTGGCGCCAACGTTGCCAACGAAAGACGGCAATGGCTTTTTGCTCCTCGATGCTGGTGCCAATATGGACGCCAGTCCTGAACACTTGCTCCAATACGCAATCATCGGCGATGCGTATCGACGCAACGTCTATCAACAAAAGAATCCACGCATCGGCCTCCTGAACGTCGGCACAGAGGCTGGAAAAGGCACGGAGTTGACGAAACAAGCGTACCAGCTTCTTGAAAACAGCTCCCTTCATTTTATCGGCAATGTCGAAGCAAGGGATTTGTTTGCAGGCGTCTGCGATATCGTCGTTTGCGACGGCTTTTCGGGAAATGTCGTTTTAAAAAGCGTGGAAGGGACAGCGAAAATGGTCTTCTCACTGCTCAAAGAGCAATTGACAAGCTCATTGCCTGCTAAGCTTGCAGCGGGTATGCTCAAGCCCCAATTCCGCAATCTTAAAGAGAAAATGGATTACTCGGAGTACGGTGGTGCTGGGTTATTTGGCCTAAAAGCGCCTGTAATAAAAGCCCATGGCTCATCAGATGCGAATGCGGTTTTTCATGCAATACGCCAGGCGAAAGAAATGGTCGACAATGAGGTGACAAGGGCGATCACACAAAAATTAGAAAATGGGGGAGAGTAAAGTGGGGAAAGTTGCCTTTTTATTTCCTGGACAAGGCTCACAAAAAGTTGGCATGGGAGCAACGCTTTTTGCTGAAGATTTGATGGCAAAGGAAGTGCTTGAGCGGGCTGACCAAGCGCTTGGTTTTCCTCTTTCAGAGATCATCGAACATGGACCAGAAGACAAGCTGAAACAAACGGCTTATGCCCAACCTGCTTTAGTGACGATGAGCACTGCAGTCCTCCAATTGTTCCGCGACGCTGACATTCAAGCAGATTTTGTTGCAGGCCATAGCCTAGGGGAGTATTCCGCTTTAGTGGCATGTAAGTCCCTTACATTTGAAGATGCGGTCACACTTGTTCATCAACGGGGGACACTCATGGAGGAAGCTGTGCCACAAGGACAAGGGGCGATGGCAGCGGTACTCGGCTTAAATAAAGAGGAGCTTGAGGAAGTGGCTTCCGAAATTGCAGCGGACGGCGAAGTTGCTGAACTTGCCAATTTGAATTGTCCAGGGCAAATTGTCCTGTCAGGGACTGCGAAAGGAATTGAACAAGCAGCAGTATTAGCAAAACAAAAAGGGGCCAAGCGTGTCTTGCCACTTGCCGTCAGCGGGCCATTCCATTCGTCGTTGATGAAGCCTGCGGCCAATCAATTCAAACAAGCATTAGAGCAAACGCCATTTGCCAATCCGACTGTTCCACTGATCGCGAACGTGACCGCTGAAGTGACAGATGCCCCTGAAGTCATTCGCGAACAGCTTGCCGAACAAATTTATTCACCAGTACGTTTTGAAGAGAGCGTACGCCGCATGATTGAACTCGGTGTCGACACATTTATTGAAATTGGCGCAGGCAATGTATTGTGTGGATTGGTTCGTAAAATTGACCGCAACTTGCGGACATTTGCTGTCAGCGACCGCGAGTCATTTGAAAAGATGGCGGCTGCGCTGAAAGGAGACAAGCATTCATGTTAACAGGAAAAACGGCCGTTGTAACAGGCGCTTCACGTGGAATTGGCAAAGCGATCGCCCTTGAACTTGCTGCCAAAGGGGCGAATATCGTCGTCAATTATGCAGGAAATCGAGACCGTGCTGAAGAAGTAGTCGCCAACATTAAAGCGCTTGGCCAAGAGGCGTTTGCGTATCAGGCTGACGTTGCCTCCGAAAGGGAAGTCGCAGCGATGATGAAAGAAGCGATTGGCCGCTTTCATTCAATTGATATTTTAGTGAACAATGCCGGCATTACGCGCGATAACTTGCTAATGAGAATGAAAGAAGACGATTGGGATGCCGTCATTGATACCAACTTAAAAGGGGTGTTCCATTGCGCGAAAGCAGTCAGCCGGCAAATGATGAAACAACGTGCTGGCAGAATCATCAATGTCTCGTCTGTCGTTGGCGTAATGGGTAACGCTGGGCAAGCGAATTATGTTGCCGCCAAAGCAGGTGTCATTGGCTTGACTAAGTCTTTGGCGCGGGAATTGGCAGGGCGAGGCATTCTTGTCAATGCGGTGGCGCCCGGCTTTATTACGACAGATATGACAGATGAGCTAGCAAGCGAAACAAAGGAACAGCTGCTTAAACAAATCCCATTGGCGAAGCTTGGTGAACCAGAGGATATCGCTCGTGTTGTTCGGTTTTTGGCAAGCGATGACGCCGCTTACTTAACCGGCCAAACAATCCACGTTGACGGCGGCATGGTCATGCCTTAAATAAGAGCCAGCTTGACAGGCTTACACTCTGTCGGTACAATTCTTGTGCTGATACTTTTGGGAGGAGGTGAACGTTTTGGCAGATGTCATGGAGCGTGTTACAAAAATCATCGTTGACCGTCTAGGTGTCGAAGAATCAGAAGTAAAACTAGAGTCTTCTTTTAAAGAAGATTTAAAAGCTGATTCTCTTGATGTCGTTGAGCTTGTTATGGAGCTTGAAGATGAGTTTGACATGGAAATTGCTGATGAAGACGCAGAAAAAATTGCAACGGTTAAAGATGTTGTCGATTACATAAATAACAACCAATAACCGCGAGAAAAGGGCCCCTTGCAAAAGGGGGCTCTTTTCACATCTTCACACAAAAGGAAGCTCCACAAGGCCGCGGGATTCTGTTACAATCAACAATGAGCACTATGAATACGCATGTTGCAAAATGAGTAGCTCCATTGTTTGGAGGGAATTATGGCACAATCATCGAAGTACCAACGCAAGCCTCGGTCAGGCGAGCGAAAACGGAGTCAGCGGCGGTTAGAGCTGACGGAAGAACAAAAAAAGCAGTTTGACGACCTCCTTGTCCGGACGGGTCTAACGTTTGAAAACCGCAAACTACTGATTCAAGCATTTACCCATTCCTCGTATGTGAATGAACAACGAATTTTTTCATCATCGGATAATGAACGTTTGGAATTTCTTGGCGATGCTGTTTTAGAATTGGCTGTCTCCCAATATTTATTTAAAACGTACAAAAATATGAGCGAAGGCGATATGACGAAATTGCGCGCTTCGATCGTATGCGAACCATCCTTAGCCCGTTTTGCCGAAGAGTTGCAGTTCGGCAAACTTGTCCTTCTTGGCAAAGGGGAGGAAGTGACAGGGGGACGAACACGCCCTGCGCTCCTTGCAGATGTGTTTGAGGCATTTATTGGTGCCCTTTATATGGATCAAGGGCTTGAGCCTGTGTTTATGTTTTTGGCGCGTTTTATGTATCCGAAAATTAAAGAGGGCGCGTTCACATACAAGATGGATTTTAAAAGTCAACTGCAAGAATTTGTGCAACGGGATAACCGCGGCCAAATTCGTTATTTAATTGTCCAAGAAAGAGGGCCTGCCCACGATCGTGAATTTGTCTCAGATGTGCAGCTAAATGAGGAAACAATTGGCACAGGGACAGGGCGCTCCAAAAAAGAAGCTGAGCAGCTAGCTGCGAAACAAGCGCTGCTTGCGCTCAACCAAAAAGAAAGCTAGAAAAAAGGAAGCGGATCATGCCTCCTTTTTTCTAGCTTTTTCTACCTCGAAGCTGGCCAAGTTCCTGGACAATTTCGTCCATCTCGCTAATCGAGAAGGACGGGCGCCGCATCACATGAGCGTGCAACGCAATTAAGTCGTCATGTTTAGCGGGGCTAACACTGTCGCTTGTAATGACGCTGGCGTTAACAACATTCAGTTTCTTTTTCATGTCATCAAGCATCGTTTCAATTTCTTCAAGTGTTAATGAAGCCAAGTGAATCCTCCTTTGCAATACCTACTGATCTCTACCTTACCAAATCAAAGGGGAAACAGGCAATTCATATTTCCAGCTGTTTTTTTGTGTGATAAACTAATAGAGTTATACAGTTTACCGGGTATCGTTGATCCGACCTAGGTAACGCAGCGATGGCAGTTCCAGAAAGTGGGGATGAAGATGTTCCTCAAGCGACTTGAAGTAAAAGGATTTAAGTCTTTTGCAGAACCGATACTAGTAGATTTTGTGCCAGGCGTCACAGCAGTTGTTGGGCCGAATGGCAGTGGAAAAAGCAATATTGCCGATGCGGTCCGTTGGGTGCTCGGCGAACAGAGCGCCCGTTCGCTCCGAGGCGCAAAAATGGAAGACATTATTTTTGCAGGAAGTGATTCTCGTAAAGCTGTAAATATGGCCGAGGTTTCACTCATTCTCGATAATGAAGATGGCCATTTGGCGATTGACTACAGCGAAGTAAGCGTAACGAGGCGTTTGTACCGCTCAGGGGAAAGCGAATACTTAATTAACCGCAACTCGTGCCGTTTAAAAGACATTGTCGATTTGTTCCTGGACTCTGGCCTTGGCCGGGAAGCGTACTCCATTATCGGTCAAGGAAAAATCGAGGAAATTTTAAGCAGCAAGGCTGAAGAACGGCGAACAATTTTTGAAGAAGCAGCAGGTGTGCTTAAATATAAAACAAGGAAAAACAAAGCTGTGAAGCGGCTAGAGCAAACGGAAGAAAACTTAGTCCGTGTCGCCGACATTTTAAATGAATTAGAAGAACAAGTTGAGCCACTCCGCGAACAAGCATCCATTGCCGAAGAGTACAAATTGTTGGCCGAAGAACAACGGACATTAGATATACAAGTGATTGCGCAGGAAATTACAGAGCTTTACGAAAACTGGACATCGGAGTCTGACAAGCTAAAAAAGTTAAAAGAGCAGCTGCAAGCGCGCAAGGACAGCTTAGAAAAGGCTGAAGAAAAGCTTGCAGCTTACCGTGAAGAACATGCCGCTATCCGGCAAACGGCAGCGGACCTCCATAAGAAACGGTTAGAAGTGAGCGAAGCGCTTGAAAAAAATGAAGGGCGCCGCGGCGTACTGGAAGAACGAAAAAAGCATGCCCTCCATAATGAAGAACAGCTGATCGAGGCGATAAAAGAGCGTGAAGCTAATAAAATAGCGTTGCAACAAAAGCTGGACGAACTGTTAAAACAATATGAGGCGGTCAAACAGAAAGACGACGAATTAAAGGCGAACTTTGATGAGGCGGAACGCCATTTAACGCGTTCAAAAGAAGACGTAAGCAGCGAATTGGAAGACGCAAAAGGCGATTACATTGAATGGCTGAATGAACAGGCATCGCTTCGGAATGAACGGCGTTACTTGGAGGAACAGCTGCAGCAAAAACAACGCAATGCACGCCGGGCAGAGTCGGCGGCTGCAGCTAGCAAAAAAGAAGCGCAACAGCTAGAGCAAGAGGCAGCTGAACGGGCACAGGTGCTTAAAGCGGCTGAACAGTCTTTTGCTGAAGCAAAAATGACGCAACATCGTTACCTATCTGAAGAAGAAACAGTTAAAAACCGCTACTATAAACGAGAGGCAAAACTGTATGAAGCCTATGGGTTGTTGCAAAAAATCACTTCCCGGCGCGAAGTGCTCCAAGAAATGGAAGCTGAATATGCCGGTTTCTTCCAAGGCGTAAAAGAAATTTTAAAACAGCGGGGATCGTCCCTTCCAGGCATCGTTGGCGCAGCCGCCGAATTAATAAGTGTGCCTAAAAAGTTTGAAGCGGCTATAGAATTGGTGCTCGGCGCCCAAGCGCAATACGTGGTTGTCGACGACGAGGCTGCTGCGAGAGAAGCGATCTCGTTTTTGAAACAACGGCGCCTAGGCCGGGCAACGTTTTTACCGCTAACTACGGTCAAAGCTCGTGTCGTTCCAGAAGCAGTTATAACGGCGATAGCGAATGAGCCAGGCTACTTAGGGATCGCTGCAGATGTCGTCGGAGCTAAGCCTGAACATAAGCAGGCTGTCGGCTTTTTGCTCGGTTCGACCATATTGGCGGAGACGCTTCCGCAAGCAAACAAAATCGCCAAGCGCAGTGGCCATCGTTTCCGTGTTGTCACGCTAGAAGGAGATATTGTCAATCCAGGCGGGTCAATGACTGGAGGCAGCGCAAAGCAAAATCAGTCCTCCTTACTTGGGCGAAAGCGGGAAAAAGAAGAACTGGACGCCAAAAAGACCAAGTTAGAAGAGGCGATTCGCGATTTAGAAAAACAAGTAAAGCATGACAAAGAACGGCGCCAACAGCTGCAAGAAACGATTGCTAAAGGTGAAGCGCAAAAAGCGCAAGCACAAGAAACGCTTGAAGAAGCTCAACGTGCTTACCAAGAAGCAAGCATTGCCTATGAACGTGCTAGGCAGGAAGTGGAGCGGATCGAACAGCAATCCAAAGAACAAGATGCGGAAGAAGCCAAAACGCTAGACCGCTTTCTGGAAATTGAAGAAGCCGAAAAAAAAGCGATTGCTGAGTCAATGCGCTTAGAAGAAAAAATAAAACAGTTGGAAGCACGACTGGCATCTGAGCAACAATCCAAAGAAGAATGGCAAGCAAAGCTAACGGAACTCCGAGTCACACGTGCGGAAACGAAACAACAGCTCCAATACGTTGACGCACAGCGTCAAGAATTAGCAGCGGCTCTTCAAAAAGAACAACAAGAGTTGTTGCAGGCGAAAGAGCATTTAGCCCTTGTGACGAGCAGTGCTGATGAACAAGCGCATACATCCGAATCCCTTGCTGAACAAATTGCTGCTGGAAAGCAGGAAAAACAGGCTTTGGCAGCAAAGCTTGCAGAGCTGGAAGAAAAAGAAGCAGCGTTGAATGACCGTTACAAACAACTTGAAGCAGAAACGAAGAGCGCCCAAGGTGAACATTCCTACTTACTAGAGGAAAGCCAGAAGCTAGAAGTGCGTGTCAATCGACTTGATGTCGACTTGGACTATCGCCTAAATCGCCTCCGTGAAGAGTATGAACTTTCCTATGAAGCAGCGGCAAGCCGCTACCCGCTTTCCCAGCCTTTGGAACAAGCGAAAATGCGGCTATCATTGGTGAAACGTTCAATCGATGAACTAGGAACAGTCAATTTAGGCGCGATTGAAGAATATGCCCGTGTCCGGGAGAGGTATGAGTTTTTGCGTGAACAAAAAAGTGATCTCCTCGAGGCAAGGGTTTCACTCGATCAGGCAATTGCAGAGATGGACGAAGAAATGTCCAAACGCTTTGGTGAGACGTTTGCGAACATCCGGGCTCACTTTCAAACCGTGTTTACGAAACTATTTGGCGGGGGCGATGCGGATCTCGTATTGACGAACAAAGACGATTTATTAACAACAGGAATTGAGATTATTGCTCGCCCTCCAGGAAAAAAGCGGCAGCAACTTGGACTGCTTTCTGGAGGAGAGAGGGCGCTGACAGCGATCGCGCTTCTATTTGCGATCTTGCAAGTTAGGCCTGTTCCTTTCTGCGTCCTCGATGAAGTCGAAGCAGCGCTGGATGAAGCGAATGTAAGCCGCTTTGCCCAGTACTTGCATGATTTCTCACGAAAAACGCAGTTTATTGTCATTACGCACCGTAAAGGAACAATGGAAGGGGCTGACGTCCTTTACGGTGTGACGATGGAAGAGTCAGGGGTTTCACGGCTCGTATCCGTTAAATTGGAAGAAACCCGCCAATTAATTGGAAGCTAGGAGGAAAATGCGTGAGCTTTTTTAAAAAATTGAGAGAAAAAATGGCGCAGCAAACGAATGAAGTAGCGGACAAATTTAAACATGGATTAGAAAAAACACGGACAAGCTTTTCGGGCAAAATCAATGAGCTTGTCGCCCGCTACCGTAAAATCGACGAAGATTTCTTTGAAGACTTGGAGGAAATCCTGATTGGCGCCGATGTCGGTGTTTCAACAGTAATGGAACTTGTTGACGAATTAAAGGAAGAAGTGCGTTTGCGCAACTTAAAGGACACCGAAGAGATACAGCCTGTCATTTCCGAAAAACTAGCTAGTCTCTTAGAAAAAGACGATAAAGACACAACGCTCCAATTACAAGAAGGGTTGAGCGTCATTCTTGTTGTTGGCGTAAATGGCGTCGGCAAAACGACGTCCATTGGCAAGCTCGCCCATTATTTAAAAGGGCAAGGAAAATCTGTCGTGCTCGCCGCTGGCGATACATTCCGAGCGGGTGCGATTGACCAGCTTGACGTTTGGGGAGAACGTGTTGGCGTTCCAGTTATTAAACAGCAAGAAGGCTCTGACCCGGCGGCGGTCATGTATGATGCGATTGCTTGGGCACGTTCCCGCAAAGCCGATGTGCTTATTTGCGATACAGCGGGGCGCCTGCAAAACAAAGTCAATTTAATGAATGAGCTGGCAAAAGTAAAACGCGTCATTGAAAGGGAAGTGCCAGGAGCTCCCCACGAAGTACTGCTTGTCGTCGATGCGACAACAGGCCAAAATGCTTTGTCGCAAGCGAAAGCATTTGCAGCTTCAACTGACGTGAGCGGCCTTGTCCTCACGAAACTTGATGGCACGGCCAAAGGAGGCATTGTCATTGCCATTCGCCAAGAGCTTGATTTGCCAGTTAAGTTTATCGGGCTAGGTGAACAGAAAGACGATTTGCAGCCATTTGACGCTGAGCAATTTGTGTATGGGCTGTTTCAAGACGCGATCGATGCCGAAAAAGAATGACCAGTGCCTGTTTCGATGTTAAGATAAAAACTTGACAGAACCAATGAGTTGCGGTAGTATCGGTAATTGTAAAGGGAAAAGACTTAACAAGGAGCGGTTTGCATGCTTGATAAGACGTTACGCATGAACTACTTGTTTGATTTTTATCATTCCTTGTTAACCGAAAAGCAGCGCAACTATATGTCCTATTATTATCTTGATGATTTATCGCTTGGAGAAATTGCAGACGAATATGACGTCAGCCGCCAAGCGGTTTATGACAATATTCGCCGGACAGAAGCCATGCTTGAAGAATACGAACAAAAGCTGAGGTTGCTTGAGAAGTTTGAAACGCGCCGTAGCTTGCTAGCAGAGCTGCGCAAAGCGGTTGCTTCCGATCAAGCTGTCGAGGCGTGCAACTCCCTTATTGACCGTATAGAGAAACTTGATTAGCATTCCTTTCAAGGAGGCGATTGGATGGCATTTGAAGGACTTGCCGCGCGCCTGCAAGATACGTTGACAAAAATTCGCGGCAAAGGCAAAGTCAGCGAACAAGACATCAAAGAAATGATGCGAGAAGTCCGGTTGGCATTGCTTGAAGCGGACGTTAACTTTAAAGTCGTAAAGCAATTCATTGCGAATGTGAAAGAAAAGGCGCTTGGCCAAGAAGTTATGAAAAGCCTAACGCCTGGCCAGCAAGTGATCAAAGTCGTAAACGAAGAGTTGACCGCATTGATGGGGGCGGAGCAAAGCAACATTGCTGTTGCCCAAAAACCGCCAACTGTGGTGATGATGGTAGGCTTGCAAGGTGCTGGGAAAACGACGACAACGGCAAAGCTCGCCAATCATTTGCGCAAGAAGCACAACCGCAAGCCACTGCTCGTTGCCTGTGACGTTTACCGCCCAGCGGCTATCCAACAGTTGGAGACGCTTGGCAAGCAACTGAACATGCCTGTCTTTTCCAAAGGGACGGACGCCAATCCAGTTGACATAGCTAAAGAGGCAGTTGCGACTGCTAAAGCAGAACATCATGATTATGTGTTGATTGATACGGCTGGCCGCCTTCATGTAGATGAAACGTTAATGGCGGAACTGCAAGATATGAAAGCAGCTGTCACACCTGATGAAATTTTGCTAGTCGTCGATTCGATGACAGGTCAAGATGCAGTCAATGTCGCAGAGAGCTTTAACAACCAGCTTGATGTCACAGGTGCTGTGTTGACGAAACTAGATGGCGATACCCGCGGAGGGGCTGCGATTTCCATTAAGGCGGTAACAAATACGCCGATTAAATTTGCCGGCATGGGCGAAAAAATTGACCAGCTAGAACCGTTCCATCCAGATAGGATGGCTTCTAGAATTCTCGGCATGGGCGATGTTCTGTCGTTAATCGAAAAAGCGCAAGCGAATGTCGATGAAGAAAAAGCAAAAGAGCTTGAGAAAAAACTTCGCAAAATGGACTTTACGTTCGATGATTTTCTAGAGCAGCTCGACCAAGTCAAAAGCATGGGGCCTCTTGAAGATTTGCTAGGGATGATGCCGGGGATGAATAAGGCAAAAGGCATGAAAAACCTAAAGGTCGATGAAAAGCAATTGACTCGAGTTGAAGCGATTGTAAAGTCAATGACGCCTCTTGAAAAACGAGATCCGAGCGTCATAAACGGCAGCCGCCGCAAACGTATTGCAAAGGGAAGCGGCACGACAATCCAAGATGTCAACCGCTTGTTAAAGCAGTTTGAAGACATGAAAAAAATGATGAAACAAATGACCGCCATGCAAGGCGGCAAAGGGAAAAAACGAGGCAAAGGCCTTGGCGGGCTTAAGCTCCCGTTCTGATTAAGGAATCCATTTTAACAGTTTGTCTTGCAGATTGTTAGAATTGATGATATGATAAAAAATTGTGTGCAATTATTTTTGGAGGTGTACAGCAAATGGCTGTTAAAATTCGTTTAAAACGTATGGGTTCAAAGAAAGCCCCATTTTATCGTGTAGTAGTTGCCGATTCTCGCTTTCCGCGTGATGGCCGCTTTATTGAAGAGATTGGTACGTACAACCCAATCGCGCAACCTGCTCAAGTAAACATTAAAGAAGACAAAGCGCTAGAATGGATGAAAAAAGGCGCGAAACCTTCTGATACTGTGCGCAGCTTGTTTTCGAACGCTGGCCTAATGGAAAAGCTACACAACGAAAAAAACGGTAAGTAATCACCCCTTAAGGAGGATGGGCTAGCATGAAAGCTTTAGTTGAACATATCGCCCGGTCGCTTGTCGATCATCCAGAGGCAGTTCAAGTTGAAGAAATTCATGAAGAAAAGGCACATGTGTTGCGCCTTTCGGTGCATCCTGACGATATTGGGAAAGTGATTGGCAAACAAGGAAGAACGGCAAAAGCGATCCGCTCGGTAGTGTATGCTGCTTGCGGCAAGCAAAACGGGCGGGTGCGCCTCGATATTGTCGACTAAAAGGGCGGGGGGAACCTCACCCTTTTTTTGTATGAAACAAAGAATGGAGGGCTTTACGTGAAATGCATCCGCACGGCCACCGTAAAGCATGTGTTAACGGAGTCGAAAAAAGCAGACTTGAAGAAATCATTTGAACGTGATTTAACACAAATCGAAACAGAGTTAAGCCAAATGGAATTTCAGCTTCAGCGGGCGCTAAAACCGATGAAACATACGACCGCCCATGGCGAACTTCAACAAAAATACAGGAAAGAAATAAAGCGGCGAGAAGAACGGATGGCTTCTCTGACGTTTCGGATTGAGCAGTTAATGAATTTGCCAATTGGGACTGAACTGGCGATGGGAACAACAGAAATCATTCTCGATGTTAAGGAAGGCGACAAGTGGATTGACGAAGAAACGGAGTTGACGATTGTCGTCAATGATGGGTATATTGCTGAAATTAGAGAGGGCGGGGCAAGTAATGACGAACTGGTATAATGTTGGCAGGCTAGTGAACACACACGGAGTCCGCGGAGAGGTGCGTGTCCTCTCAAACACCGATTTCCCAGAGGAACGCTATGCGAACGGTTCGGTTCTAAAGGTGGCGAAATCTCCTCAATCTGAAGGGACACTTGTAACCGTTCGTAGCCATCGAACGCACAAAAACTTCGACTTGCTTACATTTGAAGGCTATAACTCCATCAATGAAGTCGAATGTTTTAAGGGAAGCTATTTATATGTATCAGAAGATCAGCTTAGCGAATTGGACGAGCATGAATATTACTACCATGAGATTATTGGCTGTACAGTCGTCGATGAAGAAGGCACCAAGCTAGGCAAAATTAAAGACATTATTGAAACAGGAGCAAACGACGTCTGGGTGGTCGACAGACAGCAGCGGAAAGATTTGCTATTGCCGTATATTGAAGAAGTTGTCAAAGAAGTGGATGTGGAAAACAAACACATCCGTGTCCACGTCATGGAAGGCTTAGATGACGAATGAAAATAGATGTATTAACGTTATTTCCGGACATGTTTACGGGTGTTTTTGGCTCGTCGATGTTGAAGCAAGCAAGCGACAAGGGGATCGTCTCCTTCCAGACGATTGATTTTCGGGAATACGCAGCGAATAAACACCGCAAAGTCGATGATTACCCTTATGGTGGAGGGGCAGGGATGGTATTAAGCCCACAGCCAATTTTTGACGCCGTGGCTGCGTTAACGGAAAACGAGAAAAAGAAGCCACGGATTATCATGCTTTGCCCGCAAGGCGAGCAGCATAGCCAACAGAAGGCGGCAGAACTAGCGGAAGAAGAGCATTTGATCTTCCTATGCGGCCATTATGAAGGCTTTGACGAGCGTGTCCGTCATCTCGTGACCGATGAACTGTCGATTGGCGATTATGTGCTTACAGGCGGGGAACTCGCGGCAATGGTCATTGCCGACAGCGTTGTTCGGCTTTTGCCAGGCGTGCTCGGAAATGATGAATCAGCAGTTACAGACTCCTATTCAACTGGCTTGTTGGAACATCCCCATTATACACGGCCCGCCGATTTTCGCGGCATGAAAGTCCCCGATGTGCTCCTTTCTGGCCATCATGCCAAAATTGAAGAGTGGCGAATGGAACAATCGTTGCGACGTACGTTAGAGCGGCGCCCAGACTTACTAAAAGGGCATGAACTTACTGCCAAAGAAGCAGACATTCTTAAGCGGCTAACGGACAAGCAAAAGTAAAGGCAACCACTCTGGGAGATGTCGCCCAGTGAGGTTGTCGCCAAAAAAACTTGCCGTACGGATCGAAATCGCTTCCTTTTAACATTCAAGTTTTCAAAAAAAGCGATGTTCCTTTACTGAAGGATCATGTATACTAGATAGCATTATAGCAAAAGGTGGTTTCATACAATGCATGTAGAACAAACGCTGATTGAAGCGATTGCAGCAGCGGCCAGTGAGTTCCAAAATGACATCGAAGTCGAACTCGAGCAGCCGGCTCAACTGATCCATGGCGACTATTCGACAAACGTGGCGATGAAGCTTGCACGAGTAGCGAGAAAAAACCCGCTAACCATTGCGGAAACAATAAAAGAAAAGCTAGAGCGTCGGCGTTTGCCAGTCACAGCAATAGAGGTAGTAAAACCAGGTTTTATTAACTTTTTTATTGAATGGGATGAAGCGTTGGCTGACGGCGATGAGCCACAGGCTCTTTCTAGCAGCGGCAAGACCGTGATCGAGCATACGTCCATTAATCCGAATAAGTCGGCTCATATTGGCCATTTACGCAACGCTTGCATAGGCGACACATTGGCGCGGCTCTTGAAAGCATGTGGCGAAAATGTGGAAGTACATAACTATGTTGATGACTTAGGGAACCAGCTTGCAGACACGCTGACTGCGTTGCTCCAAACGGACTCAGACAGCGTAGCGACACGCTTTGGCGATTATTGCTGGGATGTTTATTCACGCTTAAACGAGGCATACGACAAAGGGACCATTTCGACGAGTATCCGCGACGAAGTGCTACATAAATTAGAAGAAGGCAATAACAGCACGGCATGGCTTGGCTATGTGGTCGCCGATAAGATTACTTCAGAGCATATTGAGGAAATGGGCCAATTTGGGATTGACTATGATTTGCTTGTTTGGGAAAGGGACATCGTACAAAGAGGCTTCTGGCATACTGCCTTTCAGAAGCTACAGCAAAGTGATGTGTTTGTCAAACAGGACAGCGGTCCACAAGCAGGCTGTTGGGTGCTTCGGATGTCAGACAACGAAAACGAAGAAAGCAGTGAGCATCAAAGCGATAAAGTTCTTGTCCGCTCGAATGGCGTGTTAACGTATACAGCAAAAGATATTGCTTATCATATGTGGAAGTTTGGCCTTCTCAACGATGATTTTGCCTATAAAGAAAAATGGCCTGGCCTGTGGACAACCACTAGCTCAGGTGTGCCAGCCACTTTTGGGCGAGGCGATGCCGTCATTAATGTCATTGACTATCGCCAAGAATACCCGCAAAAGGTTGTCAAGCAGGCGCTTGCTGCTGTCGGGTATGAAAAGGAGGCAGAGCGGCTTTTCCACGTGCCTTATGGTGTCGTTTCACTAAGCAAACAAACGGCTAACCAACTCGGTCTTGAAACGGAAGATGGGAAATCGGTTTATGCAATGTCTGGGCGTAAAGGCATTGGCATCAAGATTAGCGAGCTGATCCAACATATGAAGGAAGCTGTCCGTGCCCAAAGCACGGATGCGAGCGAAGCGACCGTTGAAGCGCTCGCTTTTGCGGCGATCCGTTACAATATGCTTCGTTATAACACGACATCTGACATTGTGTTCGATTTAACAGAGGCAACGCAAGTGACAGGCAATACAGGCATCTATTTAATTTACACGTATGCCCGGGCAAACAGCATTATTACCAAAGCCAAACAGGCAGGCCTGTCTCCAGAAGGGGCAACCTTTAAAGGCGCTGAAGATGCGGAGCGGGCGTTGCTCAAGCACTTGGCAGGCTGGAGTACAGTCAAGCGCAAAGCAGCTGCATCGTTTGAACCAAATTTAATTTGTACTTTTGCCTTTGAGCTTGCAAGCCTCTATAACCGTTTCTATTCACAATGCCCAGTTTTAAAAGCTGAGCCTTTGGAACAAGCGAAGCGTCTAGCGATCACAGAACGTGTTAGCCAGCAACTCGAGCGCGTTTTCACGATACTCGGTTTGCCGAGCTTGAAAAAGATTTAATCTTTATTGTGCAAGCTTGTTTTCTATGCTATGATAGTGGTTGTGGCTGATTGAACGTTCTTAGACGGACGGTTAGCAAGATTACGATATTCCGCTGCTGCAGTGTTGGCATGAATGTCTGTAGGGAAGGAGGGAACGATACGATGAGCAACCTCATTGCAGAAATCACAAGTGAGCAATTGCGCACAGACCATCCTGATTTCCGTCCTGGCGATACGCTATCGATCCACGTAAAAGTTGTCGAGGGTACTCGCGAGCGGATTCAATTGTTCGAAGGCGTTGTTATTAAACGCCGCGGCTCAGGGATTAGCGAAACGTTTACTGCGCGTAAAATCTCATACGGTGTAGGTGTTGAACGTACATTCCCATTACATTCACCAAAGATCGATAAGATCGAAGTGAAACGTTACGGTAAAGTACGCCGCGCGAAACTTTACTACTTGCGCAGCCTTCGTGGCAAAAAAGCACGTATTAAAGAAATTCGTCGTTAAACATGCGGCATTTGACGAAAAGAGAAGGAACGTTCCTCGTAAGGAGGAGCGTTCTTTTTTTAATGGTTTAGAAAGGTTCCAGAAAGCTTAAAGCGTGGTAACAAAAAAACAGTTTAGCACACACAACCTGGAATTGTAAGTATCACATCGTGTTTGCCCCAAAATATAGAAGGATAGAAGGCAGGTCATTTATGGAAAATACAAAAAGAGTATTGGACAAATCATTCATGTTAATTAGTATCCTACCCAAATTAAGTGTATCTCAATTCATGGGTTATCTAAATGGGAAAAGCAGCCTGATGATATTTGTCGACATGCAAATTTGAAAGATCGTTATGGAAATCGGAAATTCTGGTGTCGAGGCTTCTACGTCGATACGGTGGGTAGAAATAAGAAAAAATACAAAAATATATAAGAAATCAGCTAAAAGAAGACGGTATGGCCGATCAGTTAACGTTGTTCGAAGAAATCGACCCATTTACGGGGAAGAAATAATGAAATTCTTTAGAATTGGTGTGTGAATGTGGTGCGGAAGGGAAACCTTTTCAGTGAGCCTTTTAGGCCGAGGCCGGTAAGAGAGGCTTTCAGCCGCAGAGCAAACCACCAGTTCACACTGGTGGATATTATAGGTCTATTAAAGAATCAATTAACGATGTAAACGGAAAAAGATCCGAATTTGTCAGCTAATAAAATTGATAGTTGACAGACAATTCTATATGTCTTACAATTAAAATGTAAAATGATTTATTTGTTAAGAAAGGACGAGATAAAATGGACAAGGAGAGGCAATCACCTACCGGTATTTTAGGTTTTCCAGTGGCCCCAATGGATACCAACGGAAAATTGGATTTGAAAGGATTGGAAAAAAATATTCATTTTTTGATGGATGAAGGACTTTCTTCTATTTTCGTTGGATGTGGAGCAGGAGAATTTCATGCCATCAGTAATGAAGAATATAGGGAAATGGTTGAAGTTGCAGTGGCAGCGACAAAAGGCAAAGTTCCTCTTTATACAGGAGTAGGAGGCAATATTAGCCATGCGCTGGAACAAACTAAGATTTCAGAGGAGTTAGGGGCAGAAGGGTATTTAATTTTGCCTCCATACTTGATCGACCCTTCTCCTGAAGGCTTATATAACTATTTAAGTACACTGATTGCCAGTACATCCTTAAATGCAATTGTTTACCATCGCGATAACTGCCAATTAAATTTGGACATCCTTCAGCGTTTAATCGATTACCCTCAGTTGGTCGGTTTTAAAGATGGAATTGGCAATAATGAATTAAATAATGAGCTTACCCATGTTATTGGCGATCGGCTGGAATGGATCAACGGTATGCCGCTGGCAGAAGCGACAATGGCTTCCTATGTCAATCTTGGATTCCGGTCATATTCTTCAGCCATTTCGAATTATATTCCTCATATTTCGCAAATTTTTTATGATGCCCTTTTAAATGAGAAAAAAGACGTGCTGAATGATGTCTATCAGGAAGTCATCCTGCCGATTCATCGGATTAGAAGACAAAAGAAAGGATATGCCGTTGCTTTGATCAAAGCTGGGATGGAGATCGTCGGTTTGCCTGTTGGAACGAGCGTTCGCCCTCCGGTTGCTTCTGTTGAAAAAGAACATTATCAACAGTTAGAGCAGATCATCAAAAAAGCGCTAGAAAAATTTCCTAAGGAAAGACGATAATGCAGACGTTATAATGAAGTAACGATAGCTTTATAGTTTTTGAAATATTTTTTGGTGTTATTTTGTAATATTTTATTGAATTCATATTGAAATATGATTTATATTGTAATACAATTTGAAACACTCAATATTTTTCGAAGGAAGGAGATGCGTATATGAATTTTGAGGGAAAATTAGAGAGAGCAGGATATAAGCTTCCTGATCGAAGGAAGGGCAACCAACGCCCATTTGAGGATGGCATTCAAACCAGCCAATTAATTTTTGTATCCGGAAACGCTGCCAAGATAGATGGCGTTTTGAAGTACAAAGGAATTGTGGGTGATACAGTTTCTTTGGAGCAGGCCCAGGACGCAGCCAAAATTGCCTTCGTAAATTGCTTGGCAGCCGTAAAATATATGACGGGAAGCCTGGATCACATAAAAAAAATTGTCAATATAAAAGGTTATGTAGCAAGTACACCTGATTTTATTGAGCAACCGGAAATAATGAATGAAGTATCTTTTTTGGTAAATGAAATATTTGGTGAGGCTGGAAAGCACAGCAGAGCCGCCTTGGGAACTGCATCTCTTCCTGGAGGAACCCCTGTCGAAGTTGAAATTGTTGTTGAAGTGTAAATTAAAGTGAATAGCTTTTCAAAACAAATGAAAAAAGGGGAGAAATAAATATGATCGAGTTTTCAAAAGATATGCCGTTAGGGATTAAACAACTATTTACCAGTGTTACCCATTTAAAAGAAGGGGAAAAAGTATTAGTGATTACGGATGATCATAAAAGAGAGATCGGGGAGTTCGTTTATAAGTATGCAAAGGAATATTTTGATACAACGATGATTGTAATGACGCCAAGAGAAGGGCATGGTGCAGAACCGACCGAAGCCGTCAGAGCGGCATTAAATGCTTGCGATGTGGCCTTTGGCGCAACGACGATGTCGATGTATCATTCAAAAGCACGGTTGGAAACGAGCAGAAACGGCCGGCTCCGTTGGGTAGGACTTCAAGATTATGCACTTCATATGTTTGATGAAGGCGGTTTAACAGCTGATTTTGACGAAGTGAGGGAGGTCATTGACCGGGTTTCTCAATACTACCAAGGGACAACATTTACATTAACTGCTCCTGGCGGTACGAATATGGTTTGCAGTATAGAAGGACGAAAGCCTGTTTTCGACTATGGAACATCTAGAGAACCGGGATCTGCTTCTTTTCCGCCTAATGCAGAAGTGGCGCTTGGACCTGTCGAAGGGACTGCCAATGGCGTATTGGTATTTGACGGAAGCATTCCTCATCCGTTGCTAAATTTACTTGATGAGCCAGTTACATGCAAAGTTGAAGGCGGTTACATTACGGAAATTACAGGCGGGGGCGAGGCAGACATTTTACGCAAGCTTTTGGCCGACTTTAACGATTCTTCGGTTTATAATATCGCGGAACTTGGCCTTGGATTAAATAAAGAAAATTATTTGTGCGGTCATATGGCGCCGGATGAAGGTTCATTTGGAAATATCCATATTGGAATAGGAAAAAATTTAAACTTCGGAGGACATGTGGATTCTCCGCTGCACTTGGACTTGGTCATTAAGGATGTCACCATTGTCATTGACGATCGCACGATCATGAAAGATGGCGTTTTGAAGGTGTAATTTGCATCCTAAACGTTCCCTTCCTTTGGAACAGTATTGTCCGAAGAGGCTTGGTCAGGGAGGGGATTCCCCCTCCTTAAAGTTAATGAACATGAAGCTGTTTTTGTTGTAAGCGTTTGCAAAATGGTTCGCCATTAAAAGTTTTGACAATACGATTTCATTATACAAGGTGATTAAATGAAAAAGATGAATAATATTACGTCCGTAATGATAAGTATTGCCTTGGTATTCGTGTTAATTGGATGTTCTGCTTCGGCAAATGCCAATTTAGAACAGAAAAAGGTTATCAGCATAGCGACCGTACAGCCTGATAACCATTCAATAACGATCGCCCTAAACGCATTTAAAGATTACATTGAAGAAAAACTTGGGGATAAATTTGAAATTAGGATCTTTTCCAACAGTATAATGGGCGGAAATACGGAAGCAATTGAATTGCTGCAGATGGGCAGTCTCGATATTGTTGCGACTAGTGGAAGCAATTTGGAATCCTTTGCCAATGAATATAAGATTTTCGGTTTTCCGTATTTGTTTAATGATGAAGCAAGCTTTCGCAAAGTGATGAATAATGAGGAGTTTATAATGGAAATTTACAACGCTACTGCTGATAACGGAATTCAGGGAGTAGCCTGGTTTGCCAATGGTGTAAACAACTTTTATTCTTCTAAAAGAATTGAAACTCCCAAAGATTTAAAAGGGTTAAAGGTTCGCGTACAATCCAGTGAGGCAAATGTAAAGATGGTACAAGCTTTTGATGCTGCAGCAGTTGTCATGGCTCATGGTGAAGTATATACCGCATTGCAAAATGGCGTGATTGATGCGGGTGCAAACCCAGAGATGGCACTGGTAAGCTTGAAGCATGGTGAGGTCGCCAATTTTTATTCCCGGACGGAACATCAGATTTTTACAGACATGCTCATGGCCAATACGAAATTTCTGGATTCTCTTACGGCTGAAGAAAAAGAAATTTTTGAATACGGCTTTAAAATGACCACACAAGTTCAAAATGAAGAATGGGATAAACAGATTCCGGAAGTAATAGAAGAGGCAGAGAAGATGGGAGTAGAGTTTGTGACCGTCGACAAAAAGTCATTTAAAGAAGTGTTAAAACCAGTAAATGAAGAATTGTTGAATAAGTATCCGGAATTAAAGCTGCTGTATGACAAGGTTCAGGAGATTCAGAACGATACGTAGGGAGTAGATGAGATGAGAAAAATAAAAAGCATACTGGATAAAGTGCTTTCCGCTGTGTGCGCCGCACTATTGGCCTTTATGACGCTACTCACTATATACCAGGTTGTGATGAGGTATGTATTTCACAGTCCGAGCACGATGTCTGAAGATATATTGAGTTACTCATTTGTTTGGGTATCATTGCTTGGTACAGCATTGGTTTTTGGCCAAAAAGATCATATGAAATTGTCTTTTTTTTGCGACAAGGTAAAAGGAAAAGGCCAGTTAGTATTATCCATCTTTTCCGAGCTGTTAATATTGGCTGTAGCCATTACCGTCTTTCTAGTTGGAGGAAAAGCGGTAATGGGGGTCGGTGTATTGCAGACATCTCCTACCCTAGGTATTCACATGGATTGGATTTATATCATTCTTCCTATAAGCGGTGTATTGATCATCGTCTATAGTTTTATCCATATTATCCAATCGATACAGGAATTTAACATGGACGGAAAAGGGGAGTTGCAATGAGTATAGCATTGTCGGCAGGCTTAATATTGTTTGTTACCATTGTCATTTTATTGTTACTCGGTATTCCGATCGGAATTTCGCTTATGGTTGCGGGAATTTTGGCCATTACCCAGTCATTGGGCTTTTCAGCAGCCATTCCGGCATCGGCATTAAAGATGTTTCAAGGTATTAACATCTTTACTTTATTGGCGATTCCTTTCTTTGTTCTGGCAGGCAATATTATGAGTAAAGGCGGGATAGCCGTCCGCTTGATTCATTTTGCAACTGCCTTGACCGGCAGGATACCAGGCTCCCTTGCCCATACGAATGTTGTGGCCAACATGCTCTTTGGGTCCGTCTCCGGTTCCGGCACAGCTGCTGCATCAGCAATGGGAACGATCATTGGTCCGATCCAAAAAAAAGAAGGCTACAATGAGGATTTTTCAGCTGCACTAAATGTTGCTACAGCGCCTACAGGCCTGTTGATTCCACCGAGTACGGCTTTGATTACGTATGCTTTGGCAAGCGGGAGCACTTCTGTTGCGGCCCTTTTCCTTGGCGGAGTGATCCCAGGGATTTTATGGGGATTAAGCTGTATGCTTGTCGTCTACTTTTATGCGAAAAAGAATGGGTATGTTGCTAAAAGAGCTATAAGCGCCAAGGAATTTTTTAGGGTGACCTTTGACGCCCTACCGAGTTTGCTGTTGATTGTGATTGTAATCGGCGGGATTGTAAGCGGTATTTTCACAGCTACGGAAGCATCGGCAATGGCAGTTGCCTATAGTTTACTTTTATCGATGTTCCTTTATAAAACAATCACAATAAAAGAGTTATACACTATTCTGATTGACAGTGCCAAGTTGTCGGCTATTATCATGTTTTTAATTGGTGCATCCAACATTTTGGCATGGGTGATGTCATTTACTGAAATTCCAACCTTGATTGCGGATACCATATTGGGCATTTCAGATAATCCGATTATTATTCTATTGGTGATCAATTTACTGTTGTTGTTTGTGGGCACATTTATGGATTTGACTCCTGCCATTTTAATTTTCACACCGATTTTGCTTCCTGTATGCCAAGCGTTGGGGATGACTCCGTTGCATTTTGGCATTATGCTGACATTTAATTTGAGTATCGGGACCATTACTCCTCCAGTAGGCAATATTTTGTTTGTTGGGATAAAAGTGGCCCAAAGGAAGCTGGAAAATGTGATGCCGCACCTCTTTCGGTTTTATGCCGCCATTTTCGTTATTCTTATGTTGATCACATATGTTTCATGGTTTTCAACATTCTTGCCAAAGCTGGCCGGCTACTTTTAATAACATGAACGTATAATTGATTAATTTTTAATTTTGAAATTTAAAAAGGAGAAGATAAACATGAGTTCTTTCGATCGTATAAACAACACTTACTTCAACTATATAAATGGAGAGTGGATAGCATCTGAAAGCAATATAACAGAGGCAAGCACGAATCCCGCCAAAATGGATGAGGTGGTGGGCTATTTTCAAAAATCGACGCAGGGAGATTTAAATAAAGCTGTGTCCTCAGCAAAACAAGCACAGCAGCAGTGGAAAAAACTGACCGGAAATGTACGCGGCGATTTCTTATTGAAAACCGCATCCATACTGGAAAGCAGGGTAGATGAAGTTGCCGAAACTATGACGAAAGAGATGGGAAAGACTTTTCCTGAAGCAAAAGGTGAAACATTAAGAGGCGTAGCGATTTTACGCTATTACGCAGGAGAAGGTTTACGCTCTGTCGGAGATGTCATTCCCTCTACTGACAGTGAAGCATTAATGTTTACAACGAGGGCGCCATTAGGCGTTGTCGGGGTCATCACTCCCTGGAATTTTCCGGTAGCCATTCCCATTTGGAAAATGGCGCCTGCGCTCATCTATGGAAATACGGTGGTGATTAAGCCAGCAAGTGAAACGGCTGTCACCTGTGCTAAGATCATCGACTGCTTTGCCGCAGCAGGTATGCCGGCAGGAACAGTTAATATGGTAACCGGTTCCGGATCGGTTATTGGACAAGGGCTGGCAGAGCACCCTGATGTAAACGGCATTACTTTTACAGGATCCAATACGGTGGGAAAAAAAATCGGCCAGGCCGCACTGGCTAGAGGAGCCAAATATCAGCTTGAAATGGGGGGCAAAAATCCGGTCATTGTGGCGGAAGATGCTGATCTTGATTTAGCTGTGGAGGCGACCATTAGCGGGGGGCTGCGTTCCACCGGCCAAAAATGTACCGCAACAAGCAGGGTGATCATCCAAAGCAAAGTATATGAAGTATTTAAAGAAAAGCTTCTTGCAAAAGTGAAGGAAATAACAGTAGGAGATGGCATGCAGGAAGGTATCTGGATGGGTCCATGTGCAAATAAAAATCAGCTGGATACAGTTCTTTCATATATAGAAAAAGGAAAGCTAGAAGGGGCGGCTTTATTATATGGAGGCAACCGGCTTCAAGATGGAAATACAGGCAGCGGTTATTTTGTTGAACCCACGGTATTTGAAAATGTGAATACAAATATGGTGATTGCACAAGAAGAAATCTTCGGGCCGGTTTTGGTGTTAATGAAAGTAGAGAGCATTGAAGAGGCGCTTTCTCTCGCCAATGATGTTGAATATGGATTAAGTGCTTCCATCTTTACAACTAATATCAGCAACATGCTTTCTTTTATCAATGAAATGGATGCAGGGTTAGTGCGGATTAATGCGGAAAGCGCGGGGGTAGAACTTCAGGCTCCTTTTGGCGGAATGAAGCAATCAAGCTCCCATTCCCGCGAGCAAGGAAGAGCGGCAATCGAATTTTATACATCTATTAAAACCGTGTTCGTCAAATAAGCAGTATTGTTTTACGCTTTCATAGAAGACAGCAACGCTGTTGTTGATCTCTAAAATATGTGCTTTTGGGACTATGATGATTTTTGAGCAAGTATGAACCATAAAAGAGCTAGTAAACTTGGGCAATAAAGCTTTCCAGGAAGCCAATTAACGATGTTCAAATCTGTTGGGCAAGCCATTTTTGACATCCTTACGGCAAAGTTAATTTATGAAAAATTACAAGGTTGAATAACATAGAGAACGGCGTGGACCATTTCACTTGAATCATGTTGGGGGGATGAGCAATGAGTAAACTAAAAGAAGCACTCGATCATCATCAAATTGCTTATGGTATTTTTTCAGCATTAAAAGATCCGGCAATTATAGAAATTTTGGGGTACGCCGGTTATGATTTTGCCGTCATTGATTTAGAACATTCTACCGTGGATTTATCAACAATGGAGCATATGATTAGAGCTGCGCAAGTTGTCAACATCACATCCATAGTCAGAACGCCTCAGGAAGATTACGGTACTATTTTGAGGGCTGTCGAGGCAGGTGCTGATGCAGTTATGGTACCGCACTTAACTTCGAAAAAACAAGCTGAAAAAATAGTCTCAATGGCAAAGTATCAACCAATCGGGCAGCGAGGACTAGATGCGTCAACAAGAGTAGCGCAATTCGGTGGGATCAATGTGAATCTCGAAGATCATATGCGAAAACAAAACGAGCGGCTGCTCATTATTGGGATGATTGAAGATGCGGAGGCCGTCTTGAATATTGAGGACATTGTCACTGCAAAAGGCTTAGATTTACTATTTATTGGTCCATCCGATTTATCGGCATCGTTTGGGTATCCGGGACAAGTTACACATCCAGTTGTCCGTAAAGCGATTCAAAAGGTGATTGATAAAGCGAATAAAGCGGGCGTAAAGGTGGGGATTCCGGCTTTTAAACCCAATCAAGTAAAAGAAGTCATCGATATGGGGGTTAGCTATCTGACAACCCCTGCTGTAGAGGCCTCGTTTTTAACGCAAAGTTTAAAAATTCATCTCGAATCTGTCAAAAGATGATGATGCAGACAAATCATAACAAGGAGTTGTTCGCGTGATGGATGTAAAGCAGAGATTGCTCATGTTATTTGAACACAATAAGATAGACATCCAGTATTTTGATTTACACGCTTTTTCCAAAGAGGCAACTGTTTTTATAAAAAAAATTCAAGATGTTAAAAAGAATAACCCACAACTGAAACATGAACCGATATTTTCACTTCAGCAACTGAGAGGGGAATCTGACAGATGAGCCGATTTAATTTCTTGGAATGGAATATCGAACAGCTAAGTAAAAGCATGAAAGAAAAAGAAATTTCTCCAGTTGAAGTGTTAGAGGCAAGCCTTGATTTAATCTCAGCGCAAAACAAAGAGTTGAATGCGTTCGTTACTGTAATGGAAGAAGACTCAATAAAAGCTGCTAAACAGGCTGAAGAGGAAATAATGATGGGTACTGATAAAGGACCGCTTCATGGCGTTCCAATTGGGTTAAAAGATTTAATTTGTACAACGGGTATTAAAACGACTTTTGGCTCTGAAGTTTATAAAGATTACGTCCCTCATTTTGATGCAGAGGTAGTTACGAACTTAAAGGATGCTGGGGCCATTATGATCGGCAAATTGAATATGCATGCATTTGCATATGGGACAACGGGTGACCGATCGTTTTTCGGGCCAGTGAAAAACCCGCATAACCCGAAAAAAATAACGGGAGGATCGAGTTCCGGATCCGGTGCGGCGGTAGCTTCCTACCAATGTTATGGTTCAGTCGGATCGGATACTGGGGGATCGATTCGAATGCCTGCCTCCATGTGCGGGATTGTCGGGATGAAACCGACTTTTGGCAGAGTGAGCAGGTATGGCGCCATCCAATTGTGCCCCACTTTAGACCATTTAGGGCCTATGACCCGAACTGTTACGGATAACGCACTTCTATTAAACGTCTTATCCGGTTTTGACGAGAAAGATCGTTATTCGGTTGCTTCAAAAAAAGAAAATTTTACTGAAGGGATTAATGCAAGTATTAAAGGTAAAAAAATCGGCATTCCAACTTCTTTTTATTTTGACATCATCGACACGGAAGTTCAACGTGTGTTTAACTCAGCGGTTGAAAATTGCCGCCTGCTTGGTGCCGAAATAGTCCCGATTGAACTTCCTGGTATGGATGATCTTTTGACAGCACAGCAAGTTATTTTGGCTGCAGAGGCATATACGTCATTGGAGAGACATTTAAGCAATACACCTGAACAGGTTGAAGAAGAAGTGAGATCACGAGCGATTGCTGGGATGCTTATTCAAGCGAGTGAGTATATTCAAATGTTACAAATAAAACATAAAGCAGTTGAAATGCATAACAAAGCTTTTGAACAAGTAGACGTTATTTTGACGCCAACCTTACCAATGGTACCAACTAATATTGATCAGAGAATGACAGATTCTTATGGATTACAGGAACATGTCCGAATTTTCGCGCGTTTAACTGGTCCAAGTAATACGACTGGGCTGCCAGCTATTTCTGTTCCAGGAGGGATGTCACAATGTGGATTGCCGATTGGCGTACAATTTATTGGAAAAGCCTTTGCTGAAAAAGAGCTTTATCGGTTTGCTTATGCGCTAGAACAAACAGGAGCGTACCGTTCATCTCTATCTTCAAACAGACTTGGTAAGTCCACATTAGAAGAAGCAGTAGAATAGTGGGTTAACTTACTTTCTTCAAAATTTTCCTTAACGATGATTGCTTTATGGAGGTGGAGAATGATGGAAGTTTTTAGTCTCGGTCATCATCAATATCGGGTAAAAAGGGATTGGATAAAACTACCTCAAAATAAACCCTTAAATCATATTTCGGGAGTCTCTACTGATAATGACGGACATATCTACGTATTGCAACGCAGTAATCCTTTTATGCTCATTTTTTCTAACGATGGGGAACTTCTCGATGAGTGGTATGATGAGACACTCTCAGACGGCCACTATTTTAGGTTAACAAACGATGGCAGAGTATGCGTTGTTGACCGCAATCATCACAGGATCGTCATATTTAACCGTTCGGGCCAGATTCTCCAAGTAATTGGTGATCAGCAAAATCCCGGTCGCTTGGGTATTCCCTTTAATCATCCTACAGATGTATCTGTAACGGATCAAGGTAATTTCTTTGTTTCAGATGGTTATGGAAACTTTTCTGTTCATCATTTAGATTCGAATGGTGAATTGATCAATACTTGGGGAAAACCCGGGAAAGGCAAAGGTGAATTTACAGTTCCTCACTCGGTTTTGGTAGATCAGCGTGATCGTGTCTTAGTGGTTGATCGGGAAAATAATCGGGTCCAGATTTTTAATCAAAGCGGAACTTATCTGGGTGAAATCAATCACCTTTATCGCCCGATGAATATTTATGAAGATAAGGACGGTTTCCTTTATGTAACGGATCAGACACCAACAGTCAAACTATTTCATTCAAACGGGGAACTTTTAGGACGGTTCCTTACTTTAGGTACGATCGGGCATGGCGTGACTGTTGACGAAAATGGCGATGTCTATATCGCTGAGATGTTTCATGATGAGATTATTAAATTTATCCGCTTATCTTAAGTATTGAAAAAATTGAAAGCCAGCGTGTGACGGTCGTTGCCGGGTACGCTGGCTTTCATTTAATTTCTTGGCTGGTTTTGTCCCGGCCTCTTTGATTGGGCACAAAAGAGGGTCACAAGAAAAATGGCCTCTTGAAAAGATCGACTACGGCCCTGTCCAGGCGTTACCAAGGCAACAGTCAGGCTTTACAAATAAAGGAGTATCAAAGCGAGGCTGGTTGGTCAACGAGTCAGCGGAAAGCTGACGACAACATAGAAAGCAAATAGGATAATGCCAAAACTGGAAAAAAACACAATCTTGGCAGGTTTAGGCCAATTTTTTAGCCACCCCCATCTCTTACTGTCTTGGTCTAGCCACAAGAAATCGGCAATGACAAACACAAAAATAAGAACGAGTGCCAATGTCGGATTCATACTGACCACCCCTTTTTTTATGTTGTTTTCATCCTATCATATTTGGGATTAAATGGGTTGTCATTTTGCTGCTTTTAGAAAGTTTAGTGGTCGTGTATGTTGGGCAGAATTTTGCAGAACCGCCAAGTGACTACGTGCTTCTTTTTATGGTAAACTAAAGAGAAAAAGAGGAGGCATCCCAGGTGGCATTTCGCGGATTTCCAATTGAGTGGGCCAAAGCCATTTGCATCGCGTTATGCGCCACAATGCTCGTACGCCTTTTTTTGTACGCGCCCATTGTTGTAGACGGCCATTCGATGCAGCCAACGCTCGACTCTGGGGACAAAATGATCGTCAACCAAATTGGGTATGTTTTTATTGAGCCAAAACGTTTTGATATTGTTGTTTTCCACGCACCTGGCGGGAAAGATTATATTAAACGGATCATTGGCCTCCCTGGCGACCATTTGAAATATGAAAACGATACGCTTTATATTAACGGGGAAGAAACAGCGGAACCTTATTTAAACTCGCTGAAACAGACGCTTTACGGCGACCAATTGCTTACTGGCGATTTTACACTGGAAGAGTTAATCGGCGAAGAGGTAATCCCTGACGATCATTATTTTATGATGGGCGATAATCGCCGTTTAAGTAAAGACAGCCGTGATATTGGTCTCATTCCGAAATCAGAAATTATCGGCAAAGCGAACGTCATTTTTTATCCGTTTGAACATATAAGCATTGTTAACGATTAATGGGCTTCCTTTGCCCACAAAGCAGGTGAAATGGTTGAAAACGATTCAATGGTACCCTGGCCATATGGCCAAGGCGCGCCGAGAAATAAAAGAAAAATTAAAACTGATCGATGTTGTGATTGAACTTGTCGATGCTCGCATTCCCCAGTCTTCCCGCAATCCACTCATTGATGAATTGGCGCAACAAAAGCCGAGACTGATGCTGTTAAATAAGGCTGATTTAGCTGACCCAGCGGAAACAGAACAGTGGCGCGCTTTTTTTAAACGGACTGGAGCTGAAGTCCTGGCAATCAATGCGCAAACAGGAGGAGGCGTTAAAAACATTGCTCCTGCCTGCAAAATGCTAGCAAGCGCCCTTTATCAAAAATGGGAACAAAAAGGGATGAAGCCGCGCCCGCTGCGAGCGATCATTCTTGGTATCCCCAATGTCGGCAAATCGACGCTCATTAACCGCCTTGTTAATAAACGGCAGGCGAAAGTCGGAGATCGCCCTGGGGTGACCAAGCAACAGCAATGGATCAAAGTCAAGCAGGAACTTGAACTTCTAGACACACCGGGGATTTTATGGCCTAAATTTGATGACCAAGAAGTCGGATTACGCCTTGCTGCAACAGGTGCAATTAAAGATGAATTGCTAGACTACGGCGACGTGGCTGCCTATGCGCTTCGCTACTTAGCAGCTGAGTACCCAGATTTGCTCCAAGCACGCTATGGCATCGAACGAAGCAGCGAAGAGGACGATGACATCGTCCCTTTGTTTGAAGCGATCGGAAAAAAACGGGGTTGCATCGTTCGTGGAGGCCTTGTCGATTTTGATAAAACAGCTGAATTGATCTTGCGCGAGCTGCGTAGCGGCACAATTGGAAAAGTGACGCTGGAAAAGGCGGAATACGAAGCGTTGTAGGCGATTTAGTAGTTACAGGCAACATCACTCAGGCTAATTGACGAGGAATGCAGGCGAGAGACGGTGCAAAGAGACGTATTTTATGGGCGATTGTTTTTTGCGCATGGAACGAAAAGAGTGTCTGTTGCAAACGACGGCGCCTGCTGACTCGCCTTGGGAAAATAAGCGACGACACCGTATGTGTGGATCATACCGGCAAAGAAGCCGATAAAAAGCAAAAGCGCCCATTCCAAGAGTGCGATCATTATAAGCACCTCTATTACATGAGAGTCATACATACTATCCTATTGCCAGTTTCATAGACAAGGAGGAAAGGCATTGGTGCCAATCGCGGCAATCCGTAGAAAGCTAATGGACGGATCCATTAGCCACAATGAATTAGACGAGTTAAAAAAAGATCAGCGCAAAGGAGTCCAAGACCTGCTTAAACGTTATCAAGCGCAGCAGGAAAAGCAGCAAACGCTTATACAAATGCATAAGGAAATGTGGCGTTACGAACAGGAACTAAAACAGCGCGGCTATGTAGCTGTTTGCGGCGTTGACGAAGTGGGGAGAGGCCCCCTTGCTGGCCCTGTAACAGCGTGCGCTTGCATATTGCCTGATGGCTTTCAATTATTAGGGCTGACGGATTCGAAAAAACTGTCAAAAGCCAAACGGGAAGAATATGCAAAAATGATTGCCGAACAAGCAGTCGCCTATTCGATTGCCAGCGTAAGCGCAGCGGAAATTGATGAAATCAACATTTTACAAGCGACGAAAAAGGCGATGACGAAAGCAATCAACGGCCTCAGCCAGAAGGCGGACCATTTGCTGCTCGATGCCGTTCGCCTTGATGTGCCAATCGCTCAAACATCGCTTATAAAGGGAGACGCCAAAAGTTTATCGATCGCCGCCAGTTCAGTGCTCGCCAAAGTATGGCGTGACCGTTATATGGAGGAATTGGCACAGACATACCCTGGATACGGTTTTGAAACACATGCTGGCTATGGCACAGCGTCACACTTGCAAGCTTTGCGGACTTACGGAATGACACCTGAGCACCGCAAGTCCTTCCGGCCGGTGCTGGAAGAAAGCCAAGGCTTAGTTTACGGTACATAAAAAAGAGGAGAAACCAATGGAAATCGGAAGTTTGTTCGTTGGTCGAGTAAATGGATCAGGCCAAACATTGGCCTTTCATGAAGGGCAAGTCTTGCGTGGCGTTGTGCTGAACCGTTTTGCCGATTCTGGGCTTGTGCAAATTCAATTGAAGGATACACGTGTCGTGGCCGAGTTAAAAGCGGATTTGATGGTTGGCAAGACCTATTGGTTTACCGTGCAAAAAGGACAACCTTTGCCAATCTTGCAAAAAGCGGCAGAAGGCCATTCATATGAACAGCTTCTCACGTCATGGAATAGAATGCCTTCACACCGCAATGTCCGTGTGCTTGCACTGTTGGATTCAACCGGATTGCCTTTGACAAAAAAGGGATTTGCAGGCGTGGCCCACGCGTATGCATCATTGAAACTGTCTGAACAGCAGACAAAAGAAGCATTGCTTTACATCAAGCAGCAGAACGTAAACGTGACAGCCGCCACGCTCCAAGCAGCCCATGTGGAAGTAAACGCATCTGAGTCGTTAAGTGTCGCGCTACGGCAGTTTGCTGCAGCCTGGAAACATACAGTGCCTGCCCAACTCCTTTTCCAATTGGAGGAGCTTGGGCGCCAGCTGGAAGCAGGCGAATTTCGACGAGGTGAGCTGTTAAAAGCGTATATAAGCACGCTAGGACGGGTGACGGAGCTACTTGATCCCATTCGAAATGGAGCAGGAGACAGGAAAGCAAAAAAGCAGCTGAAGAGCTGGCTTTGCGCTTTTCTCTTTACCAAGAAGGCACACTGATCCCTTTGATAAAACAGCAGTTTATTCCTTTGTTTGGCCGCGATTGGTTGCTGCAATGGGAAAGCGCCGAGAACAGCGAGGAGAACAAGCCGCTTCGTTTTTATATTAGCGCTGAGCTTGAACAGCTTGGTTATGTATTAGTAGATGGACGCCAGCATGAACAGCGGCTATTCGCGACGATTTACAGCGGGCAACCGGCACCGTCTGCTTTTGTTTCGTTAGTGGAACAACTCCGTGATCGATTAGCAGCAGCTGGTTATACACTTGAAACATGCCGTTGGCTGAAAAGCGAATCCCATACAAACAAGGCAATGCCCCGTTTGCCTGCTAAAGGAGTCGATATTCGCCTATGAAGCAAAAACGTATCAAGCGCGCCTATGCTCTTTCCTACAAAGACGGAGAAGAGGCGCCGCGCCTTGTCGCCAAAGGAGCGCGGAAGCAAGCTGAGGCGATGGTCGCTGAAGCAAAAAAACAGGGCATCCCCGTTATAAAGCACCAGCAACTTTCAGAAGAGCTAGCGAATCTTCGTGAAAGGCAATTCATCCCCGAGTCTCTCTATGAAGTAGCCGCCGAACTATTTGTTTTTCTCCATTCCCTCGATTCTGTTCATGATTTTCCAGGATCAGCCCATACTAAAGCAGAGAAAGGGGGAAAAGAGATGGATGAAAAACGCAAAATCGGCGAAGAGGAATTTTCCGATGAATTTGGCCAAAATCGCCCCGCGCTTGAAAAGGACGTGATCGCAAAGGGGCTGAAAGCACTGTTTTCAAAAAAAAACAAACCACGCCAAAAAAGCGCTGAGCCCCAAGAGGAAAAACAGAAAGATAAAAAATGAAACAAATTGTCGGAATGATAACGGTTACCCCTCCCCAAGCGGCGAAAAAAGTGCTAAAATGGAAAAGAATTTCGTATTAACACGAAAATTCTCGTGCAAAGCGAAGCACGTGATTACAGGAGGCTGGAGAGAGAATGAATATCCACGAGTACCAGGGTAAAGAAATTCTTCGTTCGTACGGCGTAGCCGTTCCAAACGGAAAAGTAGCATTTTCTGTTGAAGAAGCAGTAGAAGCCGCAAAAGAGCTTGGCTCATCTGTATCTGTTGTCAAAGCACAGATTCACGCAGGGGGGCGGGGAAAAGCTGGCGGCGTAAAAGTTGCAAAGAACCTCGATGAAGTTCGTACATATGCGGAAGAAATTCTTGGGAAAACGCTTGTCACGCATCAAACTGGACCGGCAGGGAAAGAAGTAAAGCGCTTACTCATTGAAGAAGGCTGTGACATTAAAAGCGAATACTATATAGGCCTTGTTGTCGACCGTGCGACTTCAAGCGTTGTCTTGATGGCTTCTGAAGAAGGTGGCACTGAAATCGAAGAAGTGGCCGAAAAAACACCAGAAAAGATCTTTAAAGAAGTGATTGACCCTGCCGTAGGTTTGCAAGGGTTCCAAGCGAGACGCATAGCTTTTAACATAAATATTCCAAAAGAACTTGTCGGCCAAGCCGTCAAATTTATGATGGGCTTGTACCAAGTGTTTGTGGATAAAGATGCATCGATTGCTGAAATCAACCCACTTGTAACAACTGGCGACGGCAAAGTCATGGCATTGGATGCCAAGTTCAACTTTGATTCAAATGCGCTTTACCGCCATAAGGACATTTTGGAATTACGCGATTTGGAAGAGGAAGATGTAAAAGAAATCGAAGCATCTAAACATGACTTAAACTACATTGCCTTAGATGGAAACATCGGCTGCATGGTGAATGGAGCTGGCCTTGCTATGGCAACAATGGACATTATTAAACACTATAATGGCGATCCGGCTAACTTCCTTGATGTTGGGGGCGGCGCAACGGCAGAAAAAGTAACGGAAGCGTTTAAGCTGATTTTGTCAGACGAAAACGTAAAAGGCATTTTTGTTAACATCTTTGGTGGCATTATGAAATGTGACATCATCGCGGACGGTGTCATTGCAGCAACGAAAGAAGTTGGCCTAGAAATCCCGCTTGTTGTCCGCTTGGAAGGCACAAACGTGGAACTTGGCAAAAAAATGCTAAAAGAATCAGGCTTAAACATTACCGCAGCCGATTCAATGGCCGATGGCGCACAAAAAATCGTTTCATTAGTGAACTAGAAGGGTGGAGCTAAGCAAATGAGCATCTTAATCAATAAAGATACAAAAGTGATTGTTCAAGGGATTACAGGCGCTACTGGGCTGTTCCATACAAAGCAAGCGCTTGAATATGGGACAAACATCGTCGGTGGCGTAACGCCAGGAAAAGGCGGAACAGACATTGAAGGCGTACCTGTATTTAACACGGTTCAAGAAGCTGTAGAGGCAACAGGTGCCAATGCGAGCGTCATTTATGTACCGCCAGCCTTTGCTGCTGATGCGATAATGGAAGCAACCGATGCAGAACTTGAGCTTGTCATTTGCATTACTGAAGGCATTCCTGTTCTAGATATGGTAAAAGTCAAGCGTTATATGGCAGGCAAGCAAACACGCCTCGTCGGGCCAAACTGCCCAGGCGTTATTACACCAGAAGAATGCAAAATTGGCATCATGCCTGGCTATATTCATAAAAAAGGCCATATCGGCGTTGTTTCCCGTTCAGGGACATTGACTTATGAGGCTGTTCATCAACTATCAACGGCTGGCATTGGGCAATCAACAGCTGTCGGCATTGGTGGCGACCCTGTAAATGGCACTGATTTTATTGACGTTCTATCTTTGTTTAATGAAGATCCAGATACGTATGCTGTAATTATGATTGGTGAAATTGGCGGCACGGCTGAAGAAGAAGCGGCAGAATGGGTCAAAGCAAACATGACAAAACCAGTCGTAGGCTTTATCGGCGGGCAAACAGCCCCTCCAGGAAAGCGGATGGGCCATGCAGGCGCGATCATCTCAGGCGGCAAAGGGACGGCAGCAGAGAAAATCAAAACGATGGAAGCGTGTGGCATTCGTGTAGCTGCTACCCCTTCTGATATGGGAGAAACACTTATTGAAGCATTAAAGGCGAACGGCTTGTATGAAAAAAGCCTCACCCACGAAACCGCAAAATAATGGTATGGCTTTTAGCCCCTTGCCTCGTTGTAAGGGGCTTCTCAAAGTGTGGCAGACTTTTCCCCTTGAACGCTTAAATAACGTTATGCGCCCCATTCAATACAGAAAGGAGTTGTCTCTTATTTCTTTTGTACGACGCTATGTACACGTACATACGTGGCTATACGGCCATTATCGTGCGTTTTCGAAATTGCTCTGTTGGGATCCGACACTACAGGCGCCTTATCACGCTAGCCCCGTGGAAATTGCCGCTAAGCTCGGCATAAATGAAAAAAGCGCCACTGCTTTTTGGCGCCATCTCCATAAGACAACTCCTGAAAACATGTACGCCAACCTTATTAAGACAGGCATTCAAGTACTTCCGCTTTTTCATCCTCTCTACCCGCCCCTATTAAAAACGATTTACGATCCACCTTATTTGTTATACGCAAAAGGAAACATCAAACTATTGCAAACGAAAAAAATTGCCATTTGCGGCACGCGCACGCCGACTGCTTACGGCCGGGCAGCGCTTGCGACGATTACAAAACCAATTTCCGAACATTCTTTGACAATTGTTAGTGGAATGGCTCGTGGCATTGATGGGCTGGCCCATGAGCAGGCGATTCGAACAGGTGGCGCCACAATTGCCGTTCTAGGTTCCGGTTTTGACAACATTTATCCTCCTGAACATTCAACACTTTTCCATGCATTGGCAGAACATCAGTTGCTGTTAAGTGAGTATCCGCCGTTTGTAAAACCCCAGCGCTGGCACTTTCCCGTCCGAAATCGTATTATTAGTGGCTTGTCACAAGCGGTTATCATAATAGAAGCAAAGCGGAAAAGCGGATCGCTTATTACGGCCGACTTAGCGTTAGAGCAAGGGCGTGATGTCTTTGCTGTGCCAGGACCTGTCACTTCAGCACAGTCGGAAGGCACGAACTGGCTCATTAGCCAAGGCGCCGGCTGCCTATACGCGAGCGAATCATTATTCGAAGCAATGCCGCAACTTTTGTCAAAAACAGGCGAATCGCCGTCTTTTTAAACCGGCTGCTTTCTACCGTTTGACAAATGGGGAATGTCTGTTTAATAATGAGGAAGATTTACATTATGAATAAGTTGAGAGGGAGCTGCTTTACATGTCCGATTATTTAGTAATCGTGGAATCTCCCGCTAAAGCCAAAACCATTGGCAAATATTTAGGTAAAAAATACGTGGTCAAAGCCTCGATGGGCCATGTGCGTGATTTGCCTAAAAGCCAAATGGGCGTTAGTGTTGAAGACAATTATGAGCCAAGGTATATTACAATCCGCGGGAAAGGCCCCGTGTTAAAAGAGTTAAAAACAGCTGCCAAAAAAGCCAAACGCGTTTATCTAGCTGCTGACCCTGATCGCGAAGGAGAAGCGATTGCTTGGCATTTGGCACACAGCTTGAATATTGACGAAAACTCCGATTGCCGCGTTGTTTTTAATGAAATAACAAAAACAGCGATTAAAGATGCCTTTAAACATCCCCGTCCGATTAATATGGACTTGGTCGATGCCCAACAAGCGAGACGTATTTTGGATCGCCTTGTTGGCTATAACATCTCGCCGCTTTTGTGGAAAAAAGTGAAAAAAGGCTTGAGTGCCGGGCGCGTTCAGTCAGTCGCAGTCAAACTGATTACAGATAGGGAAAAAGAAATTCAGCAATTTGTGCCTGAAGAGTATTGGAGCATAACAGGGTCGTTTTTGCTTGGCGATGAGCCATTTGAAGCAAAGTTTTATGGCCGAAATGGCAAAAAAGAAAGCTTAACGAGTGAAGAAAACGTCAATGAAGTGTTAAAGCAAATAAAAGGAAAACAGTTTGCTGTTGCTGATGTTGTCAAAAAAGAACGGCGCCGCAACCCTGTTTCGCCTTTTACGACGTCGTCGCTGCAGCAAGAAGCGGCAAGGAAGTTAAATTTTCGGGCTAAGAAAACGATGCTCATTGCCCAACAATTGTATGAAGGCATCGATTTAGGGAAAGAGGGGACAGTCGGTTTAATTACGTACATGCGTACCGATTCAACCCGAATTTCTGATACAGCCAAACAAGAAACATATGAGTACATTCGCTCCACATACGGCGAAGAGTACGCCCGTAAAGGTGATAGAAAACAAAAGCAGGACAAAAATGCCCAGGATGCCCATGAGGCGATTCGGCCGACTTCGGTCAAGTATGAGCCGAAACAGCTAAAAGAATATTTGTCACGGGACCAACTTCGCTTGTACCGCCTCATTTGGGAGCGTCTTGTCGCAAGTGAAATGGCACCTGCGATAATGGATACGATGACGGTTGATTTGGAAAATAATGGTGTAAGGTTTCGTGCCAACGGCTCAAAAGTCAAATTTCCTGGCTTTATGAAAGTGTACATTGAAGGGAATGACGACAACAAAAAAGAGGAAGATCGGTTGTTGCCAGCGTTGGCAAAAGGGCAACAAGTTGAAAAAGCAGAAGTGACGCCAAATCAGCATTTTACACAGCCGCCTCCACGCTATACGGAAGCAAGGCTTGTAAAAACACTTGAAGAACTTGGGATCGGGCGGCCGTCTACGTATGCGCCAACACTTGATACCATTCAGCGACGTGGATACGTAGCCCTAGATGAAAAGCGCTTCGTTCCGACAGAGCTTGGTGAAATCGTGTTGGACTTGATTGTTGAATTCTTCCCTGAAATCCTCGATGTGGAATTTACGGCGAAAATGGAAGAAGACCTTGATAGCATCGAAGACGGACGGGACAACTGGATTAGCATCATCGACCAGTTTTACCAAAGTTTTGAGAAACGCTTAAAAGTGGCTGAAGAAGAAATGGAAGAAGTCGAGATTAAAGACGAACCGGCTGGAGAAGACTGTGAAAAATGCGGCCATGAGATGGTCTATAAAATGGGGCGATACGGAAAGTTTATGGCCTGCTCCAACTTCCCTGAATGCCGAAATACAAAAGCGATTGTCAAAGAAATTGGCGTCACTTGCCCTACGTGTAAAGAAGGAAACATTGTTGAACGAAAAAGCAAGAAGCGTCGGATTTTCTATGGATGTGACCGTTACCCAGACTGTGAATTTGTGTCTTGGGATAAACCGATTTCGCGCCCGTGCCCAAAATGTCAAGGGTTGTTAGTGGAGAAGAAATCGAAAAAAGGTGTGTTTGTCGCTTGCACTTCATGTGATTATGAGGAAGAAAAACAGTAATTTGTCGAAAAAAGGCTTTAGCGAATGCTATTAGTTGAAATCAAGCTAGAAAGATACTATGATAGGGGTACTTGATGATGAAAGCCTTCACTCTGCTAAGGAGTGGAGGCATTTGTGTGAAATGATTGTCGGGAAAAAGGAGCATTTGTTTAAATGACGCATAAACAGTCGATAAATGTAATAGGGGCTGGTCTCGCTGGTAGCGAAGCGGCTTGGCAAATAGCGAAACGAGGAGGCCATGTTCGGCTCTATGAAATGAGACCGGTGAAACAGACGCCTGCTCATCATACGGACAAGTTTGCCGAACTTGTATGCAGCAATTCGTTAAGGGGCAACTCACTTGCCAATGCTGTCGGCGTGCTGAAAGAGGAAATGCGCCATCTTGATTCGGTCATTATTAAAGCAGCTGATGAAGCAGCCGTTCCTGCTGGCGGCGCCCTTGCTGTAGACCGCCATGATTTTGCTGGCAAAGTCACCGAATATGTCAAAGGCCATCCAAACGTAACAGTCGTCCAGGAGGAAGTGACTGAAATACCTGAAGGCCCGACGATTATTGCTACCGGTCCACTCACTTCTGAAGCATTGGCGGAACAATTAAAGGCATTTAGCGGCGAAGAATATTTATATTTCTATGACGCTGCCGCACCTATCATTGACGCCGAAACGATAGACCGCGACAAAGTCTACTTGAAAAGCCGCTATGATAAAGGGGAGGCTGCCTATCTCAACTGTCCGATGACAGAAGAAGAATTTGATCGTTTCTACCAAGCATTGATTGAAGCGGAAACCGTTCCGCTGCGGGAATTTGAAAAAGACATTTTTTTCGAAGGCTGCATGCCAATTGAAGTGATGGCTTCCCGTGGCAAGAAAACGATGCTGTTTGGACCATTAAAGCCTGTTGGACTAGAAGATCCGAAAACTGGGAAGCGCCCTTTTGCTGTCGTGCAGTTACGGCAAGACAATTCTTCCGGAACGTTGTACAATATGGTTGGTTTCCAAACGCATTTAAAATGGGGCCCGCAAAAAGAAGTGATCCGCATGATTCCAGGTTTGGAAAACGCTGATATTGTCCGCTATGGGGTTATGCACAGAAATACGTTTTTAAATTCCCCTAACTTGTTAAAGCCGACCTACCAATCGAAAAAACGCAGTGATTTGTTCTTTGCAGGGCAGATGACAGGCGTTGAGGGCTATGTAGAGTCAGCGGCAGCAGGATTGGTTGCAGGCATGAACGCCTTTAAATGGACGCAAAGCCAGGAGCTCGCTGTTTTTCCTGAAGAAACGATGATCGGTAGTATGGCTGCCTACATTACAAATGCCAATGCGAAAACGTTCCAGCCTATGAATGCGAACTTTGGTCTTGTTCCACCGCTTAATGTTCGTATAAAAGCGAAAAAAGAACGCTATGAGGCGCTAGCTAAGCGTGCGTTGGAGTCGATTCAGAATTTTATGAAAGAAGTGTGACATCAGTTGCTTCTCCCTCTTGAACTATGGTAAAATTTATTAGTTCTAAGAGGGAGGCATGAATGTGGAATTATCTGAACGGCTTTTGATTGACCAATTTGTCCGCTATGTCCAAGTCGAAAAGAACGGTTCAAAATGGACAATCGACCACTATCGAAAAGACGTACAGCAATTCGCCGCATTTATGTCGGCAGCGGGCATTGCCGAGATAAAAGACGTAAAGCACCAAGATGTCCGCCTATTTATAAGCGAGCTAGTCGATAAGAAGTACGCGAGAAAATCGATCGCGAGAAAATTGTCGGCGCTTAGAACCTTTGGAAAATTCTTGATGGAAGAGGGGCATATTAGCGAAAACCCTTTCTTGCACACGCATTTGCCTAAACAAAAAACGGGTTTGCCTACTTTTCTCTATGAAGAAGAAATGGAGCACTGGCTTTTAGCGCTTCCTGCGAATAAGCCTCTCGAAAAGCGTGATAAGGCGATCATTGAGTTGCTGTATGCAACGGGAATGCGTGTTTCGGAATGCAGCATGCTGGCACTCGACCAATGGGATCGAGTAAGCGAGACGGTGCGTGTTTTCGGAAAAGGCCGCAAAGAGCGATATGTTCCAGTAGGGAAAATGGCTGTTAGCGCTGTTGAATCGTACATAAACGAGGCGCGTCCTAAGCTACTCCGTGCCAACGATCCGACTTCCCATTTGTTTTTGAACTATCGTGGAGGAGCGTTAAGCGATCGGAGCATTCGGAAGATTGTGGAAAAAAGGCTGGACGAAGCGGCTATGCAGAAAAAAATAAGCCCACATGCCATTCGCCATTCCTTTGCGACCCATTTGCTTAATGCGGGTGCTGACTTGCGCGCTGTCCAAGAGTTGCTAGGCCACCAATCGCTAAAGACGACACAAGTTTATACACATGTAAGCAAGGAGCGGCTCTATGCCGTTTATAAAGGCGCCCATCCGCGAGCCTAAGTCTATAAAAAGGAGCGTTTGACAATGGAGGGTTTCCACGCAACAACGATTTTTGCGATTGCCCATAATGGCGGGTTTGCTATGGCTGGCGACGGCCAAGTGACGTTTGGCAATGCTGTGGTGATGAAACATACCGCACGCAAAGTCCGCAGGCTATACCATAATAACGTTCTTGCTGGCTTTGCTGGTTCAGTTGCTGATGCTTTTACATTGTTCGAAAAGTTTGAAGCAAAACTGGAAGAATACAATGGCAATTTGCAGCGCGCCTCTGTCGAGCTAGCAAAGGAGTGGCGCAGCGACCGGGTGTTACGAAAACTTGAGGCGATGCTGATTGTGATGGATAAACAGGCTTTGCTTCTTATTTCAGGAACAGGAGAAGTGATCCAGCCTGACGACGGGATTCTCGCTATTGGCTCTGGAGGAAATTACGCACTGAGTGCAGGCCGTGCGCTAAAGCGCCATGCCCCTGGGATGAGCGCACGTGAAATCGCCGTAGCTGCCCTTGAAACGGCTGGCGAAATTTGTGTGTATACAAATGACCAAATTGTCGTTGAGGAACTGACAGAGTGATGATGAACGATTGGAGGGTAAAGCAATGACAAGCACATTGACGCCTCGGGAAATTGTAGAGCGGTTGAACCAATACATTGTCGGGCAAGACGGGGCCAAACGGTCTGTTGCTGTTGCACTGCGCAATCGCTATCGCCGTACAAAGCTTGATCCTTCCATGAGGGAGGAAATTACTCCGAAAAACATTTTAATGATTGGCCCTACTGGCGTTGGGAAAACAGAAATTGCCAGAAGGCTTGCAAAACTTGTAGGCGCGCCGTTTATTAAGGTGGAGGCCACAAAGTTTACGGAAGTCGGTTATGTCGGCCGCGACGTTGAGTCCATGGTGCGCGATTTGGTTGAGTCAAGTGTTCGTCTTGTCAAAGAAGAGCGGGTCGCACTCGTGAAAGACGAAGCGAAAGAGCTGGCTGACAAACGGCTTATCGAACTTCTTGTCCCTTCCATGAAAAAGGAAACCAATTATAAAAATCCGTTTGAAATGCTCTTTAGCCAGCCGGATAAAGAGGATGAGGAAGACGGAGAAGAGGAACTGACCCGTGCCAATTTAAAGAAAAAAATGGCGGAAAAGCTAAAGCAAGGCGAGCTGGAAGAGCGCATCGTTACTGTTGAAGTGACGGAACAAAATCATGGTTTTATGGATTTGTTTCAAGGCGGGGCGGGTATGGAACAAATGGGCATGAATATGCAAGAAATGTTATCAAGCATGATGCCGAAGAAAAAGAAAAAACGCCGCATGACAGTGGCCGAAGCCCGTGGTGTACTCGCTGAAGAAGAAGCGCAGAAACTGATTGATATGGATGATGTCACACAGGAAGCGATTACACGGGCTGAACAGCTCGGGATTATCTTTATCGACGAAATTGATAAAGTGGCTGGAAAAAACGATCAAGGGGCCAATGTATCTCGAGAAGGTGTCCAACGCGACATTTTGCCTATTGTGGAAGGTTCGACTGTCGTGACGAAATACGGTGCCGTTAAAACGGACCATATCCTTTTTATTGCAGCAGGCGCTTTTCATATGGCTAAACCAGCAGATTTAATTCCGGAATTGCAAGGGCGCTTTCCGATTAGGGTTGAACTGCAAAGTCTTTCTGTCGATGACTTTGTCCGCATTTTAGTGGAACCGGACAACGCATTGACAAAGCAATATGAAGCACTTTTGCAGACTGAAGGTATAGAAATGAAGTTTTCAGACGAAGCTGTTCGTAAGATTGCGACGATTGCGAGCGAAGTGAACCAAGAAACAGAAAACATCGGAGCGCGCCGTTTGCATACGTTGCTAGAAAAATTGCTTGAAGATTTGTCCTTTGAAGCAGCTGATATTCACTTGGAGACACTTGAAATCACCGAACAGTATGTCGAAGAAAAACTAGGTTCCATTGCAAAAAACCGCGATTTGAGCCAATTTATATTGTAATAGCAAACAAAGGAGAGATGTAGGAATGGATTTACTTACAAGAACAAGAAAGATTAATGAAATGCTGCAGAAAACAAGCGGACAACACGTCAATTTCCGGGAAATGGCGATGACGTTGCGTGAAGCGATTGGCTCTAACGTCTTTGTCGTTAGCCGCCGTGGTAAATTGCTCGGTTTCTCTATTGAAGAAGAGATTGAGAATGATCGCATGAAAAAAATGCTCGACGAACGCCAGTTTCCAGAAGAGTATACTGATGGCCTATTTAAAATTGAGGACACTTCTGCCAACATTGATGTAGACAGCGAGTATACTGCGTTTCCGGTTGAAAACCGTGACATCTTTAAAAATGGCTTAACAACAATTGTGCCAATTAAAGGTGGCGGTCAACGTCTTGGTACGTTGATTCTATCCCGTTTAAACCGCTCTTTTAGCGATGATGATTTGATCTTGGCTGAATACGGGGCAACGGTTGTCGGCATGGAAATTCTCCATGAGAAGACACAAGAAATTGAAGAAGAAGCGCGCAGCAAAGCAGTGGTACAAATGGCGATCAGTTCACTTTCATACAGTGAGTTAGAAGCAGTTGAGCATATTTTTGAGGAGCTTGACGGCAGAGAAGGATTGCTTGTAGCAAGCAAAATTGCTGACCGTGTGGGCATTACCCGTTCTGTTATCGTTAATGCATTGCGTAAACTTGAAAGTGCAGGCGTCATCGAATCTCGTTCTTTAGGAATGAAAGGCACATACATTAAAGTGCTTAATGACAAGTTTCTATTGGAACTAGAGCGCATGAAAGAAGACTAAGCCCAATTATAAAATCAACCAGATTGATCGACAGGCTGGAACCACCCGTCCAAGGAAGGACGGGTGGTTTTTTGTTATGTGATCTGTGCTCTTTTTCAACTAGCAAAAAGGACCTAAGGTAGGATGATGTTTCAAGTGTTTAGTCGATATGTAGTGTTGGTAAAGGGACCAAATGCCTAAATAGTAACAAAGTTAGCTATGGAAGAGAGAAGGGAGATTAGAAACGGGCATTAATGCCCAGTTCCAACTAAAAACTCTCTTTCCAATAAACTAGTAAAAATGACAATCTCACCAAGAGTCTAAAGTCCTAAAAATCGTGACGTTAGGTTGTTAATTGGGACTAAAATCACTTCGTATCATGGTACATTAGACTTAATTATATATAAATCTCAAATGAGCTTAGACAAACATCTCAAAAACTAGTAAAATTTTATCAGGGCTAAACATGGGAAATAGTGCTTAATCTTTCCTGTTTTTATGAGAAAAGACATGAGTAAAAGGAGGGAGACGATTGTTCGTTACTAGTACAATAGCAGCGCTTGAAGAAGGCATACGCTACTCGTCGACGAAACAAAAAGCGATCTCAACAAATCTAGCAAATGTCGACACACCTAATTTTAAAGAGAAAACCGTGTCTTTTGACCAAGTTTTACAGGCTGTCGGGGAAAAAACGGGCCACTTGCAAGCAAAGCGGACAGACGAGCGCCATTTGTCTTTTCCGCTTCCTGGGAATGGCGGTATTTCATTACGGGAAAAGGGAGAGCTATACAACCACAATGGGAACAGTGTCGACGTAGATAAGCAAATGACTGAAATGGCGAAAAACCAACTTTATTACAATGCACTCGTTGACCGAATCAGCGGAAGCTTCCAATCGATTGAAACAGCAATTAAAGGTGGCAAATAGGAGGAAAGGCATATGACGATGTTTTCAAGCATGAACGTATCTGGGTCAGGACTGACACTACAGCGATTGCGAATGGATGTAGCAGCAAGCAACATTGCTAATGCTGATACAACAAGGGCCGAACTTGTAAATGGCGAATGGCAGCCCTACCAGCGGCGAATGGTTGTCCAAGGCCCAACGTCGATGGGGCGCTTTTCGACAGAGCTGCAAAAAGCAACGGCCGAGCTTGACCAAGGAGTAGTAGCAAAACAAATTGTCCGTGATCCTACACCGGCCACACTTGTTTATGACCCAACCCATCCTGATGCAAATGAAGATGGGTATGTCGCGAAACCAAATGTCGAGATTGCAAGAGAAATGGTGGATATTACAAGTGCCACGAGGTCCTATGAAGCGAACGTCACAGCGCTTCAAGCTAGTAAAGGGATGGTTATGAAAGCACTGGAAATAGGTCGTTAAAGGAGGATGAGGAAAGATGACAATTGAAGCGATGCAGCCACTTCTCCAACCGCTCGCTACACAAACTGGCAAAACGGAGGCAAACAGCAAAGGCGATTTTAAGTCGGCTTTAATGAATGCTCTCCAATCAGTCAACCAAGACCAGCTTGCTTCAAGTGAAGCAACACAAGCACTGGTTAAACAAGAACCGATTGATGTTCATGATGTCATGATTGCGGCGAGCAAGGCATCGGTTTCAATGCAAGCCGCGCTAGAAGTACGAAATAAAGCAGTAGAAGCGTATCAGGAAATGATGAGAATGCAAATTTAAGCCGCCTGAAAGGCGAGATGCAAGCGGAGGCGCCATGAAGGAGAAAGCGAAGCAATTCAAGAACCAGGTGCAAACGTTTTGGACAGAGAGCAGTACGCTGCGAAAAAGTGCAGTCATTTCCGTTGTTTTACTACTTTTATTAGCGATTGCACTGGCTGCGGCCCTTCTATTCCGAACGAATTATGCGCCCTTATATAGCCAATTGACATTGGCCGAAGCTGGCCAAATACAAGAAGCACTCGAGCAACGAGGGGTGGCTGCCCGCGTTTCAAATGACGGCACCACCATTCACGTGCCTGAGGCGGATGTAGATCGGTTGAAAGTTGAACTCGCCGCTGAAGGACTACCTAAAAGCGGCAGCATCGATTATGCGTTTTTTCAAAACCAAATGGGTTTTGGGATGACTGACAATGAGTTTACCGTTATCGAACGGTCCCTTATGCAAACGGAGCTTGCCGAATTAATAAGGGGCGTCCAAGGCGTCGAGCAAGCGAATGTCATCATTACGCTCCCTGAAGAAAGCGTCTGGCTGAATTCAGGCCAAGAAAGCTCGACTGCTGCGGTAGTGTTGCAGTTAGAGCCGGGGTATACGCTCGATTCGTCGCAAGTGAAAGCTTTATATCATTTAATATCAAAAAGTGTACCTAATTTACCGATTGAAAATATTGTGTTATCCGATTCGCAGTTCAACAACTATACATACCAGGAAGAGGAAACAAGTCCTGCTGCTTCGTTCCAATCACAGCGTGAAATCAAACAAGAAATTGAGTCGGACTTGAAACAAACGATCAATCAACTTTTAAGTGCGGTGGTCGGGCCAGAAAATGCAATCGTATCTGTTACGGCAGATATCGATTTTACCCAAGAACAGCGGACTGAGGATTTGGTTGAGCCAGTTGACGAAGAAGAGGTTTCTGGGCTGGCAATCAGTGTTGAACGAATTAATGAAATGTATGAAGGAACAACAGGCAATGAGGAAGGTGTCGCTGGTGTAGGCGATGAGATTCCCAATTATACTGGCGCAGCAGGCGGTGGCGATTCTGAATCAGAGCGAACTGAAGAGCGGATTAATTATGAAGTTAACCGGATCCACCGGGAAATCATCGAAAGCCCTTATGAAATCCGCGATTTAGGAATTCAAGTAATGGTCAACCCGCCAGAAGGGATGCAAGCATTGCCGCCTCAGCAAACAGCTGACATCACCGCTATGTTAGAGACGATTATCCGTACGACATTGCCAGATGGTAGCGAGGAGGAAGGAGAACAGGATGTTGGTGACCGTGTAGTGGTGACATCAATGCCATTCGCACAAACGGAAACGGGAGAGGCGGAACAGCCGGCAGCAACGATACCTGTCTGGATTTACGCTGTAGCTGCTGGATTAGTCTTGCTGATTATCATACTAGCTGTCCTGCTATACCGGAAAAGAGAACCAGCTGACTTAGCGGAAGAGCAAGATGAGGCGCCAGAACCAGAGCCAGAGCAAGAGGATGAGCCACTTATGGAAACGGAAGAAACAGAAGAGAGCAAGCAAATGCGGCAATTAAACCGACTAGCAAAAGAACAACCAGAAGACTTTTCAAAGCTTTTGCGGACATGGCTTTCAGATGAATAGTAGAAAGGAGATTGGACGAAATGCCGAAAGCAAAGCTGACGGGACGCCAAAAAGCAGCGATATTGCTGATTTCACTCGGGCCAGACACGGCAGCGCAAGTGTATAAACACTTAACTGAGGATGAAATTGAATTGCTGTCGCTTGAAATATCCGCGATGCGAAAAGTCGATAAAGATGTTCAAAACAATGTCATGGGCGAATTTCATTCGATGGCGAAAGCGCAGGAGTACATTGCCCAAGGCGGTATAGGTTTTGCGAAGACGATTTTAGAAAAAGCATTAGGAGAAGAAGCGGCCGCCTCGATGATCCAACGGCTGACGTCAACGATCCAAGTAAGGCCATTTGATTTTGCCCGCAAAACGGATGCAAGCCAAATATTAAATTTTATCCAGCATGAGCATCCGCAAACCATTGCCGTAATCCTATCGTACTTGTCAGCCAAGCAGGCAGGTCAAATCATTTCTGCTTTGCCAGAAACGATCCAGACCGATGTCGCAAGGCGAATGGCGCTAATGGACAGCTCTTCTCCAGAAGTGATCGCTCAAGTGGAAGCGGTTTTGGAAGAGAAGCTGTCGCAAACATTGTCACAAGACTTTACGGAAACGGGCGGAATTGAAGCAGTCGTAGAAGTGTTGAATGGTGTGGACCGTTCAACGGAACGGACGATTCTTGATGGGCTCTATATCCAAGATCCTGAGTTGGCGGAAGAAATCAAAAAACGGATGTTTGTGTTTGAAGATATTGTCACACTTGAAAAACGGGCGATCCAAAGAGTCATCCGCGATGTGGACAACGATGACTTGAAGCTTGCCTTGAAAGTAGCAAGCGATGACGTGAAAGAAATGGTGTTTGACAATATGTCCCAACGGATGGCTGAAGCATTTAAAGACGAAATGGATTACATGGGGCCTGTCCGCTTACGTGATGTAGAAGAAGCACAATCGCGGATTGTCGCTACCATCAGGCAGCTCGAAGAAATGGGCGAAATTGTGATTGCCCGCACGAATGGAGATGACGTCCTTGTCTAATGTAATCCGTTCTACTAAGAATGTGAGCATTGCACGGGAAATTGGCATTAAACCTTTGTATCAACGGGCAAGAGAACGGGAAACAAGACAAGAACTTGCCAAAGAAGAAGAAGCCCAATTCGAACAGCTACAAGAAAAAGCAGAAGCAAAGGCAGCCCAATTGATCGAGGAAGCACAAGCACAAGCGACGGCAATCGAAGAAAAGATGGAAAGCAAACAAGCGGAGCTAGAGCAACAATGGGAAAAAGCGCGCTTGAAAGCAGAACAAGAAGGGTATGATGCTGGCTTTACAGCGGGTGAAAGCCAAGCAAAAGCGATTTACGAGTCAACGATTGCGGAAGCGAAACAAGTGCTAGAAGAGGCGCAGGCTGCGGCTGCATTAAAAGTAGACAATGAACAACCGCTTTTGATTGAGCTTGCCTGTGCCATTGCTGAAAAGGTGATCGGCGTTTCTATCGCAGAGGACCCGTACTTGCAGAATATCGTGCGAGCCGCTCTTGCCGAAGTGCGCGACCACGCATTTGTCAAATTGTATGTGCCGCCCCATTGGTATAAAAGACTCGCTGCTTGTGTGGACGAGTTGCAAGGGGCCATACCTGCCTGCGAAGATTTTCAGCTTATACCAGACGGGCAACTACAAGACGACCACTGTTTTATCGTCACCAATGCTGGAAGAATGGATGCCTCTCTTCCGACGCAGATCGAGCAGTTGAAAAAGCAGCTTCATGAGGCTGCGAGGTGTGGTTCCTTTGCAAAAGCTCATTGATCATGTTCACACACTGTCCCCGTATAAGTGGTATGGGCAAGTTCGCCATGCCGCGGGGTTGACGATTGAATCAGCTGGGCCGAGAGCATTTATCGGTGAACTGTGCTATATCTGGGCTAGTCCAGATCAAAAAGGGACTAAAGTCCGAGCTGAAGTCGTTGGTTTTAAGGACGACCGCATTTTGCTCATGCCGCTAGACGATACGAGGCGAATCGCGCCTGGGAGCTATGTAGAAGGAACGGGAAAGCCGTTAAATGTTGCGTGTGGACCAAGTTTGATTGGCCAAATTGTCAATGGCGTCGGTGAACCATTTTTGCAAAGCACGGCCTTGGGAGATACAGACGCCAACTATTCAACAGACAATTCACCTCCAAACCCGCTAGAAAGACCGCGCATTTCCGAAATTATGAGCGTTGGTGTCCGCGCAATTGACGGGCTGTTGACGATGGGAAAAGGGCAAAGAGTGGGCATTTTTGCTGGCAGCGGTGTAGGGAAGAGCACACTCATGTCGATGATTGCCAAACAGTCAGATGCAGATGTGAATGTGATCGCTTTAATTGGTGAACGGGGCAGAGAGGTAAAAGAATTTGTTGAGCGCGACTTAGGAGAGGAAGGGCTGAAAAAGTCGGTCGTTGTCGTCGCAACATCAGACCAGCCGGCGTTGTTACGAGTGAAAGGAGCGCAAACGGCTACCGCCATTGCTGAATATTTCCGCGACAAGGGCAAGAATGTCAATTTAATGATGGATTCGGTCACCCGGTTTGCAATGGCGCAGCGCGAAATTGGCTTGGCAATTGGCGAACCACCGACGACAAAAGGCTACCCTCCTTCTGTTTTTGCGATGATGCCGAAGCTGCTTGAACGGTCAGGTACAAACCAGTCAGGCTCGATCACCGGTTTATACACCGTTCTTGTAGATGGCGACGACATGAATGAGCCTATTGCAGATGCCGTGCGAGGGATTCTTGACGGACACTTTGTATTGGACAGGCAACTCGCCAATCGTGGGCAGTATCCAGCCGTTAATGTTTTAAAAAGCGTTAGCAGGCTAATGAAAGATTTGGTGGAAAACGAGCACCTTCATGCAGCAAAGCTTTTTAGACAGCGTTTAGCAGATTATGAGCAGTCAGAAGATTTAATTTCGCTGGGAGCTTATAAACAGGGCAGTTCCAAAGACATTGACGCTGCCATTCATGACCATCCAGCTATGCTTGACTTTCTTAAACAAGAAGTCGAAGAAAGCGATTCGTTTGCAGAAACGAAAACGAAGCTTATACAACTTTTTAAACGGGAGTGACGCTTGCAAATGGCCTTTCAATTTTCGTTACAAACAGCGATGGATGTATGCAAGCAAGAAAAAGAAGCAGCCCATAAGCAATACGAAGTGGCTGTTGACGCATTTGAATCTGAGGCAATGGCGCTGTTCCGTTTGCTAAAGCAAAAAGAAGATGTACAAGCGGCGACCGAGAAGATGCTGGTTGAAAAAGCGTCGGTTTCCGATTTGCTTATTAGCCAGGCGTGTTTAGACGGACTGCAGCAGCAAATTGGAAAACAACAGCTGCGAACTGACCAAGCTAGGGTTGATATGCTTCAAAAGAAAGCGACGTTCCAGCAACATGCCGTCTCGTATAAACAATATGAACGGTTGAAAGAAAAGAAACGCCTTGAACAAAAACAAGCAGAAAACCGCCGGGAGCAACAACTGATGGATGAGTTGTGCGTGACCCGGTTCAAAAGGAAATTTGCCTAAATGAAAGAGAAACCGACAAAAAAACGCTGGACTGTGATTTTTGCTTTTGCCGTTCCGTTTTTTGTCATCGTCCTTGCTGCGCTGTTTTTTATCGGCCCTTTGCTAGGGTTTTCGCCAATGGACAGCATTAAAAATGCATTCGGGTTTCATACGAATAACCAGGCAGAGAATGAGTGGCAAAAAAAGTATGAGCAGTTGGAAGGCGAACTGCTCGATTTGCAAACACAGTTGCAGGAGCTCTCCAATGAGCTCGAAGTGAAAAATGCTGAACTAGCAGAAGCGCAAGGACAGCTTGATGACATCGAGGCAAACGAGGACGAGGCAAGCGCTAATGTGGAAACTGAAAACATGCTTGAAGAAGGCAACTTGACAGCTGTATTAAAGACATATGAACAAATGACGCCAAAGCGTGCAGCTGCATTGCTCGATGAAATGAATGAAGAAGAAGCTTATCGCCATGTGGCTGCTATGAAAGATCAACTACGTGGCTCGATTCTTGCGAAAATGCCGGAAGAAAAGGCGGCCCGGTTTTTAGAAAGACTTGCGCAAGAAGGGGGGTAGACGCAAACGTGCACATTACACAAATGGTGAATGAAATCGCAACATCACGACCGTTAAGCCAGGTGAAAGGACGAAGCCAATCGTTTTCTGATCTTCTAATAAATAAGGCTTCATCGTCTGCTGAAGGGCGAAACACGATTTTTCTTCCTCTTGAAACCAATACAGACGAGTTGGACAACGACGTTGAAACGTCGGCACCAAACGATGAACAAGCAAATGACACTGATTTAAGTGGGATTGCCGTTGAAAATCAGGTGAATTCAAATCAGATGCCAGTAGGCACTGTGGACTTTGGCCAGCCTAGTGTTGTGAATGAAGAAGGTGGTAGCAAGCCCGCTCCAGTGGACTCGACAAGTTGGGATTTAGGCAAAACCACGACGGGTGCTTCCCATGCAGCGTTGACCGAGGCAACATCGAGTGCAGAAGCAGGTGAGCGGTTAGAGAAACTTGCACAGGTGCCGGAGGAAAAGGACAGTGCTAGCGGTAAACCTGCTCTAAGCCAAGATGAACTTAAAGACATAGCCGTTGATAGTAAAACAAGTGAAAAGGAACCGTCACTCCGGCAAGTCGCTCCTCCTCCTTTACAGGACATAGAGACGGAACCGACTAAGGAAGAAAACCGAGCATTTAGTGATAAAAATCAACAAATGGCTCCTGACCGTCCGGCCCCTTTGCCGCAAGGCGGCGACAAAACAGAGCCTGAAAATAGGGCGGAGTCGCTGAAGCAGGAACAAGAAGTTGCACCTTTAACAAAGGAGAAGGCAAATCCAAGTGACGTGATAAAAGCCAGCACGAACGATGCAGAGTCGCAAGTCGTTTCAAATTCAAGCGTGAAAGACGAGTCTCCTGCTAGGACAGAAGCAGAGCAGACCCAAGTTTTTAAAAATGAACCAAACAAGCTTGCTAATCATGAAGAAAATGAGTTACATACTGGGCGAAATAAGGCGACAACGTTAGCCGATTCTCAGGCAGAAGGGGAATTCGTACAAGCAGACTCTAACAAGCGAATCGTTCGTGAAAAGGAGCCAAGCACTGCGCCGCGCATCATAGAGGGTCCTAACAAACAACCGCATAACGGCACAGGAATGGCTAGCACTCAAACAGGAATTGAAGGAAGCGTTGCTGTAGAAGCCACGAAACTACCAAGTGGGAAAAGTGCGCTGCCTCCTATGCTGGCTAAGCAGCTCGAACGAGTGCTAAGAGCGGCTGTATTAAAGCAACATGGAGATGGTGCGCTGCAATTGACGGTTAAGCTTCATCCAGAATCACTTGGACGTTTGCATGTACAACTGCTCCATTCAAGCCAAGGGCTAGTCGTCAAACTGCTTGCTGATAAAAAAGCAACCGCAGAAACGCTAGAGCGGGCTCTCCCTGGATTAAGGCAAATGTTTAACCAAGACACCGCGTTTGAAATCGGGCCAATTGATGAAGATGGGGACGAGCAAAGCAATGGTGAAAGCGGACAGGAAGGCGGGCGAAAGCAACCGGAAGAAGAGGTTGGCGAACAACGGAAGCAGCATTCATTTTCAGATTGGATGAGTCAAAAACAAGGAGAAGGAGAGGGAGCGGATGACGCAAGTTGACCCATCGTTGTGGCTTTCCTCGTCACAAAACCAACAGCGGCAACCAAACAATGCACTTGGCCAAGACGCGTTTTTGAAGCTTTTGATTACACAATTGCAAAACCAAGACCCGAGCAACCCGATAGAAGATCGGGAGTTTATCGCCCAATTAGCAACTTTTTCCCAGTTGGAGCAGCTCACGAAACTGAATAGCACGATGGAATATATGTACTATGAGCAAAAAAGCCAGCAATTGATGGCGCTAAGCGAGTTAATCGGCAAATCGGTTGAATGGCTTAACGAAAAAGACAAAGTCGAGCAAGCAACAGTGACTGGAGTTAAATACAGCGAGTCTGGGGACTTGCTCGTGCAAATCGATGATGACAAGTGGATTGAGGCAAGCAATTTAATTTCAATTATTAAACCAACATCAAACGAGTAAAGGAGACGATCCGTTATGATTCGTTCTATGTATTCAGGCATCTCAGGTATGAAAGGTTTCCAAACAAAGCTAGACGTTGTCGGTAATAACATTGCTAACGTAAATACACATGGTTTCAAAAAAGGGCGCGTCATGTTTCAAGATATGGTTAGCCAGCAAGTACAAGGGCCAATGGCCGCAACTCCTGACCGTGGTGGCGTCAATAGCAAGCAAATTGGGTCTGGTTCAATGGTTGGCGCAATTGACACGGTTCATACTGGAGGAGGCAACCAATATACAGGGCGTGAATTGGACTTAGCGATAAATGGCGATGGCTACTTTGCAGTTCAAGTCGGAGCCGATACGTTTTATACGCGTGCTGGAAATATTTATGTCGACCATGACGGCAATGTTGTCAATAGCTCAGGCGCCTTTTTGTTAGGGCCAAATGGAAACAGGTTGCAAATTGAGCCGGAAGTTCTGGATAACATGCAAAGTATTTCTGTTAACAAGCAAGGTGAAATCGTCATTTCTGTCCAAGGCCAAGACGATCCAGTAACACTACAAATTGGCGTTGCCAGCTTTTCGAATCCAGAAGGGTTAAATAGCGCGGGTGGATCGCTATTTACAGCAACACCAGCATCAGGCCCTGCCAATATGGTTGTCCCAGGAACACAAGGCACTGGTGACATTCAGTCTGGTTATTTAGAAATGTCGAATGTGGACCTCGCTGATGAATTTTCGGAAATGATCGTCGCCCAGCGTGGTTTTCAAGCTAACTCCCGGATCATTACGACTTCAGATGAAATTTTACAAGAACTTGTCAACTTAAAACGATAGGTGACTGGCATGATTCCATTAACGCGCTTAAACGGGCAACGGCTGTTGTTAAATTTGTTGTTGATCGAAAAAGTAGAAGCGTTGCCTGATACAACGATCACGCTTGTAAATGGAAAAAAGCTCGTCGTTGCCGATGACATGGAACAAGTCGGCCAAGCGATCAACAACCGCATGGCCGAGATCGGCCTTGTCGGAAGCTACAAAAGGGAGGATTTATCAGGTTGAAAAAAAACCGTGTAATTGGCGTAGCGTTCAGCCTCTTGCTCACCGGAGTCGTCATAGTTGCAGGGCTCTATATGCTTGGCATTGGCCCTTTTGCTCAAAACAAGGCGAGCGGTGCGCCAACGATAGAGGACATTAATGAGCGCTCATTTGATACAGAAGAAATTACGACCAATTTAAAGTCAGGGGAATTCATCCGCGCTCAATTTCGGATTGAACTCGATCACAAAGACACACTTACGGACATCGATAAAAGAGGGTTCCAGGTGAATAATGTCATTTTGCTGACACTTGCAGAAATGTCTGCAGAGGACTTGGTCGGTGAAGAGGGGCTAGCCGAGCTGCAGGAAACGATACAGACAAAATTAAACGACCATTTAGAACAAGGCACTGTCAAAGCTGTTTATACGACAGTGAAAGTGGTCCAATAACAAAAATGAGGTGCTCTAATGGCTGATGTGCTGTCTCAAGGTGAGATTGATGCGCTCCTTTCTGCTTTGACGACTGGAGAAATGGATGCCGAAGAGTTATTAAAACTAGAGTCAGAGAAGAAAGTTCGGGTTTATGATTTTAAACGAGCGCTACGCTTTTCAAAAGACCAAATTCGGAACTTATCCCGCATCCATGAAAATTACGCGCGGTTGTTGACAACCAATTTATCGGCCAAGCTCCGTTCGCTTGTGCAAATCCAAGTAGCCTCTGTCGAACAGGTTCCATACGAAGAGTATGTCCGCAGCATACCGACAATGACATTTTTGAACGTGATTGAGCCTATACCATTAAATGGACGGGTCTTAATTGAAATTAATCCTAATATCGCCTACGCCATGTTTGACCGTGTACTTGGCGGACATGGGATGAGCTTTAATAAAATTGATAATTTGACAGAAATTGAGACGAAAATTTTATCAGGGCTATTTGAATCGATGCTGGCAAGTTTCGCTGAAGCTTGGACGACTGTAATTGAAATGGAGCCGATCACCGAAAACATTGAAGTGAATCCCCATTTTTTGCAGCTCGTGTCACCGAACGAAACGGTTGTTGTCATTTCGCTGTCAACAAGCATTGCCAATACGACAGGGCTCATGACGATCTGTTTGCCCCATGTCGTATTAGAAGAAATATTGCCGAAATTAACGAGCCACCATTGGTTTCAAGAACAGCGCGGTGCCCTTTCGACAGAAGATAAAGCATTGTTAAACAAACAAGTCCGGCAAACGACGCTTGAAGTTGCCGTCGAACTTGGACGTTCAACGATTACGATTGAAGAATTTCTTCGCCTTGCTAAAGGGGATGTCGTTGCTTTAAACCAGCTAATTGATGAACCACTTGATGTGCTCGTAGGCGGTGAAAAGAAATTTAGCGGCCAGCCAGGAGTAAAGAGAGACCGGATGGCTTTGCAAGTGACTGACGTATTAGGAGGAACGGATGATGAATGACAAGCCGCTTTCCCAGGAAGAAATAAACGAATTGTTAAAGGGGCTCCAGGATGGCGAAGCTCCCGAAGAGGCTGGGCAACAGGAAGTCCATGAAGGCGAATCCCAGCCAGAAGAAACACAGACGGAGCCCCCGGATATTAACGAGTTTTTAACTCCCATGGAGCAAGACACGATCGGCGAAATCGGCAATATTTCCTTTGGTAGTTCGGCGACTGCGTTATCAGCACTGTTGAATCAAAAAGTCGAAATTACGACACCGGTTGTATCGGCAGTCAGCTCAGACATGTTGCGCCAGCTTTTTCCACGGCCGAACGTCATTGTCCATGTCAAATACACAGAGGGATTCGAAGGCTCGAACTTATTTGTGATTACGACTGATGACGCAGCGATCATTGCAGATCTCATGCTTGGAGGAAATGGGGAAAACCCTGACCCAGAATTGTCGGAGATGCATTTAAGTGCAGTCCAAGAAGCGATGAACCAAATGATGGGCTCTGCCTCAACGTCGATGTCGACGTTATTCAATCGTCGTGTCGACATTTCGCCGCCTAAAGTGGAAGTGATCGAATTTGATGAACAGTCGCGGACGGAGTATGTTCCCGATGGTGAAGATTTGATTGCGATTTCGTTTTCTCTTCGCGTTGGCGATCTGATTGATTCAAAGTTAATGCAACTTATTAGCGTTCCTTTCAGCAAAGATTACGCAAACGCCTTGCTTGGCGGTGGCGCCACCGAAGAAGCGCCAGTGCAAGAGGCACAACCGTTGCCTGAACCTGCTCCGTCCATTGGCGGGCATGGAGATGGCACAAGTGCTGGGCGAGTGAACCAGCATATTGGCCAAAGGGTAAAAGACGCTGAGCAAGTCGTGGAAAAAGCGGTGTTCTCTAATTTTGAGACAACAAAGCCAGACGAAGCAGAAATGCAAAACTTAGACATGCTCTTAGACATACCGCTGGAAGTTAAAGTGGAATTGGGACGTACGAAAAAAACGATCCGTGAAATTTTGTCGATTGCGCAAGGATCGATTATTGAACTTGATAAGTTGGCAGGTGAGCCGGTCGATGTGCTTATCAATGACAAGTTGATTGCCAAAGGCGAAGTGGTCGTAATTGACGAAAACTTTGGCGTGCGGATTACAGACATTGTTAGCAAAAAAGACCGTCTTACCCACTTGCGTTAACTTTTATCTATCTTAAGAAATCAACATATAGAAAGAGGGCTTTTCATGTCAAAAAAAGTATTGGTTGTTGATGATGCAGCATTTATGCGCATGATGCTTAAAGACATTTTAACAAAGAACGGTTATAACGTAGTTGGAGAAGCCAATGATGGCAACCAAGCAGTTGAAAAATATAAGGAACTATCCCCTGACTTAGTGACGATGGATATTACGATGCCGGAAAAAGACGGAATTTCGGCGCTGAAAGAGATTAAACAGTATGATCCGAGTGCCAAAGTGATTATGTGCTCGGCGATGGGCCAACAAGCAATGGTCATTGACGCGATCCAAGAAGGCGCAAAAGATTTTATCGTAAAACCATTTCAGGCGGATCGAGTGATCGATGCGATTTCTAAAACGCTTAGTTAACGTTTCGTCTATCATTGCGCTGGCCCTGCTACTCGTTGGTTTAGCAGGGTTCAGCCCCGCTGAAGCAAAGGACTGTAGCGTCAATGACGTGCTCGAGAACGGCGAATGCGATGAGGAACTGGCCAATGAAGAAGTGAAAGAAGCCGAAGCTGAGGCGGAAGCGCTCATGGAGCCGCCTTGGCTCAGCTTTGTCAAGATGATCGCGGCGCTTCTTGTTGTCATAGCTCTGTTATATGGGCTGTTGCGCTTTGTGAACAAACGGGCGAAAACATTTCAAGAAACAAAGGCGCTTCATCTCGTCTCTGGCGTTTCTCTTGGCCAAAACAAATCCGTTCAGTTGGTTAAAGTCGGGGAAACATTATTGGTTGTGGGCGTCGGTGATCAAGTGCAATTGCTAAAAGAAATTACCGATCCAGACGAAATAACGGCCATTCTCGCCAAACAGCAAGCTGGGGATGAGGAACCGTTTCTCGGTCATGCTTTAGGAACCATGAAAGCGGCGTTCTCGAAAAAAGCAGGCACTGCACCACCGACGTTCCAACACATTTTAAGGGACAAGCTTGCGGCTTCCAAGCAAGAACTGCAAGACACACGCCAGGCATTTATAGAAAAGAGGAAGGACCGATGATTTTACAACATGCAGTAGCTGCTTTTGCCTCGTTTGATTTTACGAATGGCGAGACAATGGCGACAACGGTCCAAATTGCCTTATTGCTAACGGTGCTGACGATTGCGCCAGGAATTTTAATTTTGATGACATGCTTCACCCGCATCATCATTGTGCTAGCCTTTGTACGACAAGGGCTCGCCACTCAATCGACGCCACCAAACCAAGTGTTAATTGGGCTTGCGTTGTTTATGACCGCCTTTATTATGGCCCCTGTCATTCAAGAAGTGTATGAGACAGCATACGTGCCTTTAGCGGATGGGGAGTATTCCAGCGAGGAAGCATTTGAGGCAGCCGTTGTACCAATTAAAGAATTTATGAGCGCCCATACAAGGGAAAAGGATTTGGCGTTGTTTATGGGGTACGGCGGATATGACAGGCCTGCTTCAATCGACGACGTGCCGTTGACGGCGCTTGTGCCTGCTTTTGCAATTAGTGAGTTAAAAACAGCCTTTCAAATCGGCTTTTTGATTTTTATCCCTTTTCTTGTGATCGATATGATTGTTGCTAGTGTATTAATGTCGATGGGGATGATGATGCTGCCACCTGTCATGATCGCTCTGCCGTTTAAAGTGCTCTTGTTCGTGTTAGTAGATGGCTGGTATTTAGTCGTTCAAAGCTTGCTGATCAGCTATCAATAGCGATGGGAACAATCATAATCGGCTCTCGTATTCTAGTGGGGCTGGCAGTTGCAGGAATGAACCAATGAGATTACCGATTCAATAGGAGTGAGCCGCTATGAGTTTAGAAATGGTTACGCACTTAGCCCAAAGCGGTGTATGGACCGTACTGATCGTTGCTGGTCCGCTTTTGGTTGTAGCGTTGGCGCTCGGTCTGATTGTAAGTATATTCCAAGCGACGACGCAAATCCAGGAGCAAACACTAGCATTTATCCCTAAAATTGCTGGCGTGCTGCTTGCGCTCGTTTTCTTTGGCCCGTGGATGTTGTCGCAACTGACTGAGATGGCGTATAGCATTTACAACAATTTGTATAGGTTTATTGGCTGATGGATGAATGGCTAACGCTTTATCCGGCTTTTTTACTTATATTTATTCGCGTCAGCTCTTTTTTCGTCGTGCTGCCGCTTTTCAACCACCGGACGGTGCCTGCTCCGCTCAAGCTCGGACTATCGGCGTTTTTGGCTGCAATTCTCGCAGTATCTCTCGACGTGCCTGAGTTAGCACTAGATTTGCCATTTTTGCTTCTTGCCTTAAAGGAATTTGCGATTGGCATTGCTGCTGGACTGATCGCTTCGATGATTCTCTATGCTGTGCAAGTTGCGGGCGGTGTGATTGATTTCCATTTAGGCTTTATGCTTGCCAATGTCGTTGACCCGCAGACCGGGGCGCAAAGCCCGTTGACAGGAAGTTATTTATACCTTTTCGCGATGTTATATTTGCTAATTATAGACGGACACCATTTGCTTCTTGATGGCGTAATCTACAGTTATCAATTTGTCCCTCTTGACCAACTGGCGCTTCCGTTTGGGAGCGGGCATGTCATGGAGCATGTGGCGCAAGTGATGGTGATGCTGTTTGCGATGGCAGTGTCGATGGCTATGCCTGTAGTTGGTGCACTCTTTTTAGTTGATGTGGCCTTAGGCATTATCTCAAGAACCGTTCCGCAAATGAATGTGTTTGTCGTCGGGATTCCAATTAAGATGTTGGCAGGTTTTATCGTGTTTGCTATCTATATCGGCGTCTTTTTTATGAGCGTGAACGTTTTATTTGAAGAATTATTGCTTGCGATGAGGCGTCTGCTAGAAGGGCTAGGTGGTGGTCCGCAATGACAAGGCTACCTATGGATCTGCAATGGTTTGCAGAGGAGAAAACAGAAAAAGCGACGCCTAAAAAAAGGCAGGAGACCCGCAAAAAAGGGCAAGTGCCAAAGAGCCAGGACGTCAATACCGCGTTTATGCTATTTGCCGCATTTTTGCTTCTATCCCTCTTTGCTGGGCCAATGCTGTTTGCTGCTTTGAAGGAAATGATGGCTGATGTGTTTCAGCGCTTTCTATCATTGCCGCTAACAGCTGAAAATAGTGCGGCATTGTTTAACGAATTGACATGGGAGATGGGAATGGCGGCTTTGCCGATTATGGCGCTGACTGTTCTTGCCGGCGCATTTGCCAGCTTCGTGCAAGTCGGTTCTTTATTTACGGCCGAGCCAATGAAACTGAAACTGGAAAAATTAGATCCGATTAAAGGGGCCAAGCGAATATTTTCGACGCGGGCACTCGTCGAACTTGGCAAATCGATGTTAAAGATTGTCTTTATTGGCGCAGCAGTGGCCTTTGTGATTTATGCAAATATAGGCGATGTCTTGCTTTTATCACAAAAAAGTGTTGAGGTCGGCGCTGCTTCGATTGGCCATTTAACAGTGACAATGGGACTGTTTGCGGCGGTATTGTTAATGGTCCTCGCTATACCAGATTACCTTTACCAGCGCTATGACCATGAAAAGCAAATCCGGATGTCAAAAAAAGATATTCGTGATGAGCATAAGACGATGGAAGGTGACCCGAAAATTAGGGCGCGCCGGAAACAACGGCAATTGGAAATGTCGATGAACAGGATTATGCAAGAAGTGCCAAAAGCGGATGTCGTCATTACAAACCCGACCCATTACGCGGTAGCGCTTCGCTACGACCAAGAACAAGCCGATGCGCCAATCGTTGTCGCAAAAGGCGTTGATTATATGGCTGAACGAATTAAAACGGTCGCCAAAAGCCATGATGTTCCGCTTGTTGAAAACGTTGCGTTAGCAAGGGCGATGTATGCGTCTGTTGAACTGATGCATCCAATCCATGAAGACATGTTCCAAGCTGTCGCCGAAGTGCTTGCCTACGTGTACCGGTTAAAGAAAAACAAACATTAAACATGAAAAGGAGGGAGATGCGATGAAAGCGAGGGATTTAACGGTTTTAGCAGGCGTGATTTTAATCATTGTTATGCTGATTATCCCGCTTCCGCCTTTTTTGCTCGATGTCTTAATTATATTCAATATTTCACTGTCATTGCTCATTTTGCTAGTAGCCATCAGTACAAAAGATGCCCTTGACTTTTCCATTTTTCCAACGATGCTGTTGCTCGTCACACTGTTTCGCTTAGGATTAAGCGTGTCGACGACACGGTCGATTCTCGGCAATGCGGAAGCAGGGAATGTAATTGACACGTTTGGGAGTTTTGTCATTGGCGGCAATGCTGTAGTTGGGTTTATCGTCTTTTTAATCCTCATCGTTATCCAGTTTATTGTCATTACAAAAGGGGCAGAGCGTGTTTCGGAAGTCGGTGCCCGCTTTACGCTTGACGCCATGCCAGGAAAACAAATGAGCATTGATGCAGATTTGAATGCTGGGCTCATTTCTGACCGTGAGGCGAAACAACGCCGCGAAAAAATTGAGCGCGAGGCTGACTTTTATGGTTCGATGGACGGTGCCAGCAAATTTGTAAAAGGCGATGCCATTGCTAGCATCATTATTGTCATCATTAATATGCTCGGCGGCCTCTTGATTGGCATGATGCAAATGGGCATGGACATGAACACGGCGGCCAATACATACACGCTTCTAACAGTCGGGGACGGCTTGGTCACGCAAATACCGGCATTGCTTATTTCTACAGCTACAGGCGTCATTGTTACCAAGGCCGCTTCAGAAGGAAACTTAAGCACCGATCTGTCGGGGCAAATTCTCGCTTACCCGAAGCTTCTTTATGTAACGGCAGCCACTATTTTTCTACTTGGTTTAGCAACGCCGATTACGAAAGTTGTCACGTTTTCGATCGCAGGGTTGCTCGCTTTTGCAGGCTACCGACTGTCAAAAGCAAGCTTGGCAAAAGCGAATTTAGAAGAAGCCCTTTTAGAAGAAGCGCCACCTGAAGAGCCGTCTGGCCCTGAGAGCGTCGTCCAACTTTTGCAAATGGACCCGATTGAATTTGAGTTTGGCTACGGCTTGATTCCGTTAGCAGATGCCAACCAAGGGGGAGATTTGCTCGACCGTGTCGTGATGATTCGCAAGCAAATGGCCCTTGAACTTGGTTCTGTCATCCCTGTTATACGGATCCGCGACAACATTTCCCTTGAGCCAAACAGTTATACGATCAAAGTTAAAGGCACTGTTGTTGCCAAAGGGGAAGTGCTGCTCGACCATTACATGGCCATGAGCACAGGGGAACAAGATGACTCGATTATTGGCATTGAAACGATTGAACCTGCATTTGGACTGCCTGCTTTATGGGTAGACGAGGACATGCGCGACCGCGCTGAAATGGCCGGTTACACAGTCGTCGATCCGCCGACAGTCATTTCGACACATTTAACGGAAGTGTTAAAAGCACATGCCCATGAGCTGCTTGGGCGTGAAGAAACGAAGCAGCTTATCGACCATCTGATAGAATCGTATCCGACGCTGGTCGAAGAAGTAACGCCGAACCCGCTCACAACGGGCGATATTCAAAAAGTGCTCCGCAATTTGTTGCGCGAACAATTATCGATCCGGAATTTGCCTGTTATTTTTGAAGCGCTCGCTGATTACGGCCCGCTAACAAAAGACATGAATGTCGTCACGGAGTATGTGCGCCAAGCTTTATCACGGCAAATTACAACACAATTGACAAACGGCGGAAACGAATTATTCGTCATCACGTTAGCCGCTGCTGTTGAAAAGAAAATTGCTGATGCGATTGGCCAGAATGAGAATGGCAGCTTTTTGGCACTTGCGCCTGCTGATTCACAAGCGATTTTACAAAACACGGCCAAGGAAGTACAAAAAGTGGCTGAACTTGGCAGACAGGCCGTGATTTTATGTTCGCCGGCCGTACGAATGCACATGCGCCAATTAATCGAGCGCTATTTGCCCCATGTTCCCGTCGTGTCTTATAACGAACTGGAACCGGATGTGGAAGTCCAAAGCGTAGGAGTGGTTAATGCCGAATGAACGTAAAACGATTTGTAGCCCCGACGCTAGAAGAAGCGGCAAAAGACATTCGCAAGCAGTTGGGCAAGGATGCTGTTATATTGCACGTAAAAGAAGTGATGACAGGAGGACTATTTGGGTTTTTTGGCAAAAAGCAAGTCCAAGTGACCGCTGGCATTGACGGACCGAGTCATCGTAACAGCAACGTTAGCCGCGAAGGTGATGATAAGCAATCACCGCTTTTAAAAGAAGCAAACCGCCATTTGCAACAGCTGGGCGTGTCGAACCGTGTTCTTAAAAATTTGCAGTTGACAGCACAAATGGCAGAGAAGCAAGGCGACGCCCGGACGAAAGAAGAGTTGCTTATGCATACATTTCGCGCCAGTTTGCAGCTGCAACCATTCGCGCAAAAACGGCAACAAACACTCATTGTCGCTGGGCCAACTGGGGTAGGAAAAACAACAACAATCGCCAAGCTTGCTGCAAAAGCCATGTTTGAGGAAAACAAAACGGTTTCTTTCATCACATTTGATACGTATCGGATTGCCGCAGTCGAACAGTTAAAAACATATGCTCATATTCTCGATTGCCCTATTTATACAGCATACAATGAAGCAGAATTAATCGATTTGTGCAGCCGGCAAACGGCTGATCTTGTCTTAGTTGACACAGCTGGGCGCAATTATTTGCATGAGCAAATGCCTGTGGAGCTCATTGATTATATACGGCAGAGCGCGTCTTGCCATTTGTTGGTTGCCCTTAGTTTGGCTGCCAAAGCAGAAGATGCACGGCATATGCTTAGCCGTTTTCCAAAAGAGCTTGTCAATGGCCTGATCTTAACGAAGTTGGATGAAACGGCTTCACTTGGAACACTTTGTGAGCTTTTGTACAGCGAGGCGATTCCGGTTGCTTGTGTGACGACCGGGCAAAATGTGCCAGAAGATATTTGCTGGCCTGATAAAGAACAATTGCTGAAGTGGCTTACCGGGGGTGTCTAATGGATCAAGCAGAAGGCTTGCGCATGCTTGCAAGCAGGAAAACGAAAGCATTTGAAATCCAGCTTTCAAACGCGCAAGAAACAATGATGATAGAAGAATTTTGTCAAGCGCTCGATCGCTATGGGTTCCAAGCGGTTATTATCGCAACCGACGCCGCAAAACAACTTTTTTCAGCCCAGAAACAAGACCATCTATTTACCCGAGAATCGAGTAAAACGCTGTCCGCTGCCAATGTACAAGTGCTGTTTTATATCCGGACAGCGGGGGAGAAAAAACAATTGCGCCAAGATGTTCCTTTGTTGTTGTTTACAGTGGCGGATAAAGAGGCGCTTCTTGCCAACTATCAGTTTGTGAAACAAGAAATGCCTCATTCTGTTTTACTCCTTGGATTGTCACAAGGAGATTCAGAGAAAGCGAAGCGGGCTGCTTACAATATGGCGCATACGATTACGACATTTTTAGAAAAGCGGGCAACAATCCTCGGTGTCATTGAAAACGGGCCTCGCGAAGCGTACGTTGATAGCATTTACGAGAGTGTAAGCGTGCTCGTAAAGGAATTTTTATTGGAATGGTGACCGTAGCGATTGTGAGCCCTTCTTTGTTTAAGCAGCAATTTCTACAAACGGCGCTACGTCAAGTCGGGGGAATTGAGGCAAATGTTGCTTTTTCAAACTGGGAGGAGGCGATTGTGACTGTTGATGCATTTTTATATGCGCCTTGTGACGAATGGGAGCAAATCGACGTCATGGGGTTGCCTCGCCATACAGTGTTTGTGCTGGAACGGCATCAGCGAGTGGTTGACAGCGAACGTACCGTCTTCTGGCAAACGGCAAATGCTAAAGCGCTAACCAAAGACATTGCCGCCAAACTGTTGCCATGTCGCAAACGAGAGGAAGCGCCAGTGCAGCCATTAGGGGAAGTGGTTGCCATTGGTGCATCATCAGGCGGCCCTCTTGCTCTCACACACGTGCTGACAAAGCTAGCCCCTGACTTTTCAGCTCCAGTCGTTATTGCCCAGCATATGCCAGCAGGTTTTACGAAATCGCTCGCCGCTCGGCTTGATCGCTTATGTCGGATTCGCGTCAAAGAAGCATCACATGGGGAAGCGCTACTTGGAGGTACTGCTTATATTGCCCCAGGAGGCGCCCAGTTGGAACTAAATAAACGCGGCGCTCGCTTGTACGCGCACATTTCACCTGCTGGCAAACATGATTTGTACCATCCTAGTGTGTCCCTGCTTTTTCAGTCTACCATTGCGTGTGCAACGAAAACGCTTGTTGTGTTAACAGGCATGGGGAATGATGGTTCAAAAGTATTGGAAATGGTCAAGCAAAGCGGCGGTTGTGAAATCTTAGCAGAATCGGAAAAATCGGCGGCGATTTTTGGAATGCCTAAGGCGGCGATTGCGAGCAATCAAGTCGACGTTGTCATGGACAAGGATGAGATCGGGCGCTATTTAGCTAAAAAAGATAAACGGGAAGGGGGATTTTATGCGTAATCGATTAGACGGAATGAAGGAAATGGCCAATATCGGCACAGGCTACGCGGCGACAGCTCTGTCCAGCCTCCTTGGCGCCAATGTCGTCATGGACGTTCCCGCGGCCCGCTACTTATGCATGGCTGAACTGCCCCGCTTCCGTTTTGCGGAGGATGAAGAAATTGCTGCTGTTTATGCCCCCCTTGGCGGCGAGCTTAGCGGCGGAATGTTCTTTATGGCGACCACGAAGGCAGCAGCTGCTTTTTCCGCTTATTTGCTTGAAGAGAAGCTCAAGCTAAAGCCACATGTATTTGCGGCAAGTGAGCTAGCCCAGTCAGCTTTCCAAGAAGTAGGCAATCTATTAATCGGTGCTTATTTGACTGCTTTATCAAAACTGACAGACTTAAAATGCTACCCGCTTGTGACGGAGCTTTCCATTGACTTAGCAAGCGCTGTTCTGGCAGAAGGGGCGCTACATTTAATCGATGACGAAGAATGTATTGTGATGGAAACGGACATTTGCCTTCCACAATCGACGCAGCCCCTTGACGGCTTATTGCTGTTTATACCCGATAAAAACGCGAGTGTCACCTTAACGCAGGCGTTGGAGGCTAGCTGCCATGACTAAGGGCGAAACCATCTCAATCGGAGAGTGGAAAATTGTCAAAGGCGAGGGTGTCTTACGGACGTGCGGCTTAGGCTCTTGTATCGGCATTGTCTTGTATGATCAGGAACGAGTCATCGCCGGCATGGTCCATGTGATGCTCCCTGATTCGACGAAGGCGCGAAAAGGGGCAAATCCATGGCGCTATGCGGATACAGCCATCGCCTCCTTGCAGGCAGAGTTAAAAAAGCAGGGCGCTAGGAAACTTTGCGCAAAAATGGCGGGGGGTGCACAAATGTTTAAACACGCAGTGAAACGTGAATTTATGCAAATCGGCGAGCGCAACGCGGCGGCTGCCAGAGAGACACTCGCGCGCTTAGGCATCACACTTGTTGCAGAAGACACAGGTGGAACGAAGGGGCGGACGATCCAATACGACGTCAAAACAGGCGAATTGGCCGTCCGTACGGTCCATCACGGGCAAATGATACTTTGAAAGGGGAGTGCGGCTTTATGGCAAATGCTGCAGAGTTATGGAAACAATGGGATGACGAACATTCAGAAGTAGCTGCTGAAGCGTTGATCGAACACTATATGCCGCTAGTTGCTTACCATGTGCAACGCATATCGAATGGCTTGCCGTCATCGATTTCAAAAGATGAACTGAAAAGCCACGCCTTAAGCGGCCTGCTAGATGCAATTGCCAAGTTTGATTCCAAGCGAGCGCTAAAATTTGATACATATGCATCGTTTCGAATCCGGGGAGCGATTATCGATGGGCTCCGCAAAGAAGACCGCCTGCCACGGACAATCCGTGATAAAGTAAAAAAGTTGGAACAAATCACAGAACAACTAGAACAGGAGAAAGGGCGGTCTGTTCTTCCTGGTGAAGTTGCCGCTGCAATGGGTTTGCCAGAAAAAGAGGTCGAAGCGTTAAAACGGGAACAATTTGCCAGCCATACGCTTTCCTTGGACGACGTTATGCATATGAACGACCACTTGGACCCTAGCGCTGTAGCTTACCAATTTGAAGACGAACAAGCGATTATGCCTGATGACAAATTAGTCGAAGAAGATACACGGAAAGAATTAGCAGAGATGATTAAAGAGCTAGGACGCAATGAACAGCTTGTCATCCAACTTAGCTATTACGAAGAGTTGTCATTGACGGAAATCGGGCGCATTTTAAATTTGTCGACTTCACGCATTTCACAAATTCATGCCCGGGCAATTGCTAAACTGCGGAAAGGCTTGCAAAAGAAAGAATTTGTCCGTTAAGGGGGAGAGCAATTGACGGAAATCTTAGTATTTGCCCTTTTGCTACTGTGCGGCTATTTGTTTATGAAACAGGTTGCCCTTGAAAGCAAAGTAAACGCGCTTAAAGAGGGGCATGTAGATAAAAGCGAACTAGAAGAAGCGCTTGAAGAATTTTTAGCTGAAGTAAAAGAAAGCAACGACCAGCTACTTGCGGTGTTAAGCGACAGCTACGAACAAGACGTTGACACCTATCAAGTGAAAGAAAGGGAACAGCCAACATTTACTGGTCTAGCTAAAGGCGATCCAGGTGTTAAGCCTGTTAAACAAGGGAAAGACAATAACTATGAAGAACGGGCCAGTCGAGGCAAGCATGATCCAGATGTGAAGCTTGCTGATCAGGCTAAGGCCGATAAACAGGTGAACCTCGTTCGTCAAAGTCAAAGCGATCAACGTGCGAGACTTGTCCATCAAGGGGATAGTGGTCGATGGAATAAGTATGCTCATCAGGAGCAAGACGATCAACAGGTGCATTTCGACAATCAAGCCGACCGCAATCAACGTGAGAAACGTCACAGTGACAACGATTCCGCTGATCGTCGTATCATTGATAACCGTAGCAAGTACAAAACAATTGCTAATGAGGAAAACGACAAACGCAGCAAGCCTCACGATCATAACGAAAATAAATACGACAACGGCCAAGACGGCGGGCTGGAGTCCGTTGAAGATAAAGAGGAATTTACCCATTCAGCTACGTACAGCCAAGTATTTTCGCTAAGGAAGCAAGGGCTGACGGTTGAAGAAATTGCCCGTGACTTAGGGATCGGTGTAACGGAAGTGAGCTTGTTGCTTCGCTTTCATGAAAAAAATGATGAAAATCCGCATGTATCCAGTTGCAGGGAATCGGACAATATGGTATAGTAATTGACGGTGTTAAATACACACGCCTTGGATTTTGGCGAAGGTGCTTAGGCGAATGCGCTGAGTGTCGTCAAAAAATGAAGAGTGCGGAGGAAACTAAAACCAACCTAAGGAGGTGTTCGATGTGGCAGTAATCTCCATGAAGCAATTGCTTGAAGCGGGTGTCCACTTTGGCCATCAAACACGCCGCTGGAACCCTAAAATGGATCGCTACATCTTCACAGAAAGAAACGGAATTTACATTATTGACTTGCAAAAAACGGTCAAAAAAGTCGAAACAGCGTACAACTTTGTTCGCGATCTTGCGGCTGATGGAGGGAAAATCCTTTTTGTCGGCACGAAAAAACAAGCGCAAGACTCTGTTCGCGACGAAGCAATCCGCTGCGGCATGTTCTACATTAACCAACGCTGGCTTGGCGGAACGCTTACAAACTTTGAGACGATTCAAAAGCGGATTACGCGCTTGAAAAACCTTGAAAAAATGCAAGAAGACGGCACTTTTGATGTGCTTCCAAAGAAAGAAGTCATCTTGCTGAAAAAAGAAATGGACCGTCTAGAAAAATTCTTAGGCGGAATTAAAGACATGAACGGCGTGCCGGATGCGTTGTTTGTTATCGACCCTCGTAAAGAGCGGATTGCAATTGCCGAAGCGCATAAATTAAACATTCCAATTGTAGCGATTGTCGATACAAACTGTGATCCTGACGAAATCGATTACGTCATCCCTGGTAACGATGATGCCATCCGCGCTGTAAAACTACTAACTGGCAAAATGGCTGACGCTGTGATTGAAGCGACAGCTGGTGAATCAGAAGAAGAAGTCGACGTTGAAGAAGAAACAACAACAGCGTAAATGACGGACTCCAAAAAGGGTGGTAAAGGGAGATGAACCCTTTACTTCCCTTTTTTTGTGGAAAAAGTGAAAACACGTACTGAAGGAGGCAATACTTAATGGCAGTAACAGCTAGTATGGTAAAAGAACTGCGCGAAAAAACAGGCGCAGGCATGATGGATTGTAAAAAAGCGCTTGTCGAAGTAGACGGAGACATGGAAAAAGCAATTGATTATCTTCGTGAAAAAGGCATTGCAAAAGCAGAGAAAAAAGCAGACCGTGTTGCCGCGGAAGGCCTTGCTTCTGTTGTGACAGAAGGAAACAAAGCCGTTATTCTTGAAGTGAACTCTGAAACGGATTTCGTTGCCAAAAACGAGAATTTCCAAGCGCTTGTAACAGAATTGGCTGAGCACATTTTGGCTGAAGAGCCTGCTGACGTAGAGGCAGCTCTTGCGCAACCATTCAAAGGCGGAAGCGAAACGGTGCAAGATCACATTAATACGGCAATTGCTAAAATCGGCGAGAAGCTTTCATTGCGCCGCTTTACAGTTGTGGAAAAAGAAGACGCTGACGTGTTTGGTTCTTACCTTCACATGGGTGGCCGCATTGGCGTACTAACGGTTATTGGCTCCTCTTCCGACCAAGAGTTGGCAAAAGACATTGCTATGCACGTGGCAGCGATCAACCCGACTTACATTTCACGCGATGAAGTGACAAAAGACGTTGTTGACCGTGAGCGGGAAGTGTTAAAGCAACAAGCCCTTAACGAAGGCAAGCCTGAAAACATTGTTGAAAAAATGGTCGAAGGCCGCCTAAGCAAGTTCTTTGAACAAGTCTGCTTGCTAGACCAGCCGTTTGTTAAAGATGGCGACCAAAAAGTCGGCAAATATGTGAAGAGCAAACAAGCTTCTGTTAAATCGTTTGTCCGCTATGAAGTTGGCGAAGGCATCGAAAAACGCGAAGACAACTTTGCGGAAGAAGTTATGTCGCAAGTGAAAAAGTAAATCGATAAAGAACGTGGGAAGGGGACACTGCGAGAAGTTGTGTCCCTTTTTTCAAAGACTGTTTTTTGAAAGTCACGGATAATGGAGGTTAAGATAAGCGTGTATAATCGTGTCGTTTTAAAATTAAGCGGAGAAGCATTAGCAGGAGAACAAGGCTATGGCATAGATCCAACTGTCATCCAATCGATTGCTAGGCAAATTAAAGAGATTACCGAATTGAACATTGAAGTGGCAGTCGTCGTTGGTGCCGGCAACATTTGGCGCGGCATGGCTGGAAGCGCTCAAGGGATGGATCGGGCAACAGCAGACTATATGGGGATGCTTGCTACAGTTATGAATTCCCTTGCCTTGCAAGACAGCCTCGAAGCAATTGGCGTCGAATCCCGTGTGCAAACGTCGATTGAAATGCGGCAAGTAGCAGAACCATACATACGTCGCAAAGCGATTCGCCATCTACAAAAAAAACGTGTTGTGATTTTCGCAGCAGGAACAGGCAACCCGTATTTCTCAACAGACACTACCGCCGCTCTACGGGCAGCTGAAATTGAAGCAGAAGTAATTTTAATGGCGAAAAACAACGTCGATGGCGTCTACAACGCAGATCCGCGCGTGGACGACAAGGCGCAGAAATTTGACACGATTACGTACATGGATGTCCTTAAAGACGGTTTGCAAGTCATGGATTCGACGGCGTCGTCTTTATGTATGGACAACGACATTCCGCTTATCGTATTCTCAATTATGGAAGAAGGAAACATTAAACGCGCCGTGTTAGGCGAAAAAATCGGAACGACTGTAAGGGGGAAATAACCAATGACAAAGGAAATCAAAGCAGATGCAAAAACACGGATGGACAAAGCCATTGACGTGCTGTCACGTGAATTAGCGAAATTGCGTGCAGGCCGTGCCAACCCAGCTTTGCTCGACCGCGTAACGGTAGAATATTATGGAGCACAAACGCCGCTCAACCAGCTTGCTTCAGTCACGGTGCCAGAAGCGCGCCTATTGCTTATTACACCGTATGACAAGACGGCAGTTGCTTCAATTGAGAAGGCCATTTTGAAATCGGATTTAGGCCTTACACCATCAAACGATGGCCAAGTCATTCGCATTGCGATTCCGCCACTTACGGAAGAACGCCGGAAAGACCTTGTGCGATTGGTTAGCAAAACCGCTGAAGAATCAAAAGTGGCCGTCCGCAACATTCGCCGTGATGCCAATGATGAATTGAAAAAGCAGCAAAAAGACGGGGAAATGACGGAGGATGAACTTCGCAGCGCCACTGATGATATCCAAAAATTGACTGACACGTACGTTGCAAAAATCGACGAAAAAGCAAAACAGAAAGAACAAGAAATCATGGAAGTGTAACACGTTTATGTGTATGATGAAGAGTAGTAGGAGACCCTCTTAAGCAAGGGGGTTTTTTACACTTTTCCAGCTGGATGCAGGCTGGCCAAGAGCGCCAGCGAGATGGAGGGCGTAAAATGCTTGAGAGATTTTCAAAATGGAGGCAAGCCTTTACGGATACAGAAGATGAGGAGCCTACATCAATAGACCCGCAAAATATACCGAGGCATGTCGCCATTATTATGGATGGAAATGGCCGTTGGGCCAAAGAGAAAGGGCTGCCGCGCATTGCTGGGCATAGGGAAGGCATGAAGACGGTTAATAAGATTGTTCGTGCTGCCAATACCCTCAATATTGAAATATTGACGCTTTATGCTTTTTCAACAGAAAACTGGAAACGCCCGAAAGCGGAGGTCGAATTTCTGCTAAAATTGCCACAACGCTATTTGAAAAGCGAATTGCCGACGCTAATAGAGGAAAATGTGCAAGTGCGTTTAATGGGTTCAAAGGACGGTTTGCCTTCGTATACACTCCATGCAGTGGATGAAGCGATTGAAAAGACAAAGCATAATACGGGACTGATTTTAAATTTTGCTTTAAACTATGGAAGCAGGTTCGAACTAACGAGTGCCATGCAACAAATTGCCAAAAAGGTACAGCAAGGCGAGTTGAAGCCAGAGCACATTACAGAAGAAACGATTAGCGCCCACTTAATGAGCAACCATTTGCGTGATCCAGACTTGCTTATTCGCACGAGCGGAGAGTTGCGGCTAAGCAACTTTATGTTGTGGCAGCTCGCATACAGCGAATTTTTGTTTATGGATGTGTATTGGCCAAACTTTACTGAGCACCACTTCTATAAAGCGGTCTTAACGTATCAGAATAGGGGGCGGCGCTATGGCGGCGTGTAGGAAGGGGATGTGCAAGTGAAGACACGAGTAGTTACAGGCTTATTTATTGGCGCCGTCATCTTGGCGATGATCGCACTTGGCGGCTGGTGGTTTACGACTTTTGTTAGCTTGATGGCCACCATCGCTATGGTTGAGCTATTAAGAATGAAAAAAATTAGCGCTCTTTCTTTGCGTGGCATCGTCGGCCTCGTTTCAATGTGGTTGTTGCTCATTCCTGACACGCTTTTTCATAGCGCCATTCCCCTCAATGTGACAAAAGTAGAGCTGTTCCTATTTTTAATCTTAGGTTTATTATTGCTGACAGTATTGACAAAAAACAAATTTACATTTGATGAAGTTGGTTTTGTGATCGTATCAAGCGTCTATATTGGTTTTGGCTTCCATTACTTAATTTTAACGAGAGCGATTCCAGATGTAGGCGTATGGCTTGTCCTATTTGTCATTGTATTGATTTGGACAACCGATTCAGGGGCTTACTTTGTCGGAAAAGCGATCGGCAAGAACAAATTGTGGCCAGATATTAGCCCAAATAAAACGATTGAAGGTTCGGTCGGTGGGATTGTCCTTGCTGTTGTCGTCGGTACGATTTTTTATATGATCCATCCATTTTTTAGCTCATACATAATTGCGCTTTGCATCATGCTAGTTACGGCCGTGTTTGGTCAAATGGGCGATCTTGTTGAGTCAGCCTTAAAACGGCATTATGCTGTAAAAGATTCAGGCAATGTCCTGCCAGGGCATGGCGGCATCCTTGACCGGTTCGACAGCTTGATTTATGTTATGCCGATTCTCCATTTGCTTCAACTTTTGTAACCGAAAAACGAGCTATCGAACAAACTGTTTAGCAAACATGAATTTTTCATAAGGGAGGCGAGTATAGTGAAACAAATCAGTTTGCTTGGATCGACAGGGTCGATCGGCACACAGACACTTGACGTGATCCGTGATTATCCAGATAAATTTACGCTTTCGGCGCTCGCGTGCGGCACAAATTTAGAGTTATGCCGCAACCAAATAAAGGAGTTCCAACCAAAACTCGTCTCAGTACAACGCCCAGAAGACGCACAAACGCTAGCAGGGGAATTCGGTGATTCTATTGAATTCTTATATGGAGAAGAAGGCTTAAAAGAGGTGGCGCGTTATAGCGAATCTGACATCGTTGTGACAGCCATTACTGGTTCGATCGGGCTTTTGCCGACGCTCAGTGCCATCAAGGCGAAAAAAGCAGTCGCTATTGCCAATAAAGAAACACTTGTCAGTGCGGGCCACCTTGTTGTCAGTGCGGCAAAGGAAAACGATGTGCCGCTCATTCCTGTGGACAGCGAGCATTCTGCGATTTTCCAAGCGCTGAATGGCGAACCAAACAAAGCGGTCGACCGTTTGATTTTGACTGCTTCTGGCGGCAGTTTTCGCGACAAGAGCCGGGCGGAGCTCGATGGCGTGACAGTCGAACAAGCATTGGCGCACCCGAATTGGTCCATGGGGGCGAAAGTGACGATCGATTCTGCTACAATGATGAATAAAGGCTTGGAAGTGATTGAGGCGAAATGGCTGTTCGGTCTGGATTATGACCAAATCGATGTGTTGATCCACAAAGAGAGCATCATCCACTCCATGGTTGAATATGTAGACCGCAGCGTCATTGCCCAGCTAGGCACTCCCGATATGCGCGTCCCGATCCAGTATGCCTTAACGTATCCAGAGCGCTTTGCCCGCCCGAAACATGAACGTTTAGATTTAGCGGAGCTTGGCAAACTCCACTTCGAAAAAATGGATATGGAGCGTTTCCGGTGCATGAAACTCGCCTACGAAGCAGGGCGTGTTGGTGGCACAATGACAACGGTGCTTAACGCAGCCAATGAAGTAGCTGTATTCCGCTTTTTGCAAGGCGAGATCACTTTCTTGGAAATCGAGCGCATCATTGAAGAGGCACTAAGTGCCCATTCGCCGATTGCGCATCCATCGCTCGAAGAGATCCAAGCTGTCGATGCTTCAATCCGCAAACAGCTCCAAGCATAACAAACCGAGAGGCGGTATCGTTTTTGAATACATTACTTGCTTTTATTGCGATATTTAGTGTGCTTGTCTTTGTCCACGAATGGGGCCATCTCTACTTTGCCAAAAAAGCGGGGATTCTTTGCTATGAATTTGCCATTGGCATGGGGCCAAAACTGTTTGCCTTTGAGCGAAATGACACGATTTACACCATTCGTTTATTGCCGATTGGCGGTTATGTTCGTATGGCAGGCGAAGAGCCTGAGCAGCCAACGATCCGGCCAGGCTATGAAATTGGACTGGTGCTTGACGAGAAAGATACCGTTAAGGAAATTATCGTCAACAACAAGTCAAAACATCCAGAAGCACAAGTCGTGCAAGTGGAACGGATTGATTTGGTCCATGACTTGTTTGTGGAAACGATTGACGAAGACACTGGCGAACTTGTTCGTTATCAAATTGATGAAAAAGCGTTCATCGTTCAAGATGAAGTGGCGCAAATCATTGCCCCATGGAATCGCCAATTTGGCTCAAAACCACTGCCAAAAAGGGCGATGGCGATCTTTGCTGGGCCGTTGATGAATTTCATACTTGGTTTTGTGATTTTACTCGGCTTAAGTTTGTACCAAGGTGTGCCTCTTAGCTCAGAAATTGTTATTAATGTGGAGAACTCGCCCGCAGAAGCAGCTGGTCTTCAAGACGGCGACGTTATTACAGCGGTCAACGGTGTAGAAGTTGATTCTTGGAAAGAAATGACAACAGAAGTCAAGAAATATCCTGGTGAAGAAGTGAGTATTGATTATGAGCGCAATGGAGAAGCGATGCAGACGAATGCCACTCTTAGCCAAGTCGAAGTGTTGCCTGATGAGTACGAAGGCTTTTTAGGTGTGAGTGGTGTAGCTGAGTTTTCATTGCTTGGTTCTTTACAGTATGCAGGAAATGAATTTATAAACATGGCTACATCTATTTTTGATACGCTTGGTTTAATTTTTACTGGCCAGTTTTCCCTTGATTACATTTCAGGGCCAGTTGGCATTTATGATATTACAGACCAAGCCGTTTCATTGGGCATCCAAACTGTTATATTCTTTGCTGCGCTGTTAAGCATTAATCTAGGCGTCATCAACTTAATGCCGATTCCTGCCCTTGACGGCGGACGTCTCATGTTTTTAGCCTATGAGGGGATCCGCGGCAAGCCTGTTTCGCCTGAAAAAGAAGGCGCGATTCAGTTTATCGGCTTTGCCCTCGTGATGTTGTTGATGATTGTAGTGACATGGAACGATATAAGTAAGCTGTTTTCATAATGAGACAATTGCATAAGAAAGGGAAGTGTGTCACTTGAGACAATCTACTTACTTAGCCCCGACAATGCGGGATGTGCCTGCAGACGCAGAGGCGATTAGCCACCAGCTCATGCTGCGCGCAGGAATGATGCGGCAAATTGCCGCAGGCGTTTATGCGTACTTGCCGCTAGCAAAGCGGACAATCGCGAAAATAGAAGCGATCATCCGCGAAGAATTAGATGCCATTGGTGCCCAAGAATTGACGTTGCCGAGTTTGCACCCAGCTGAACTTTGGCAAGCTTCTGGCCGTTGGGAGGCGATGGGTGATGAGTTAGTGCGCTTAAAGGATCGCCATAACCGCGATTTTGCCCTCGGCCCAACACATGAGGAAGTCATCACCTCTTTAATTAAAGATGGAATTGCTTCTTATAAAAAATTGCCACTTTGCGTCTACCAAGTTCAGACAAAGTTTCGCGATGAGCGGCGGCCTCGTTTCGGTTTGCTCCGTGGGCGTGAGTTTATCATGAAAGATGCCTATTCGTTCCACGACTCGCCGGAAAGCCTTGATGAAGCATACTGGCAAATGCATGGCGCCTATAGCCGCATTTTTACGCGAGTTGGCCTCGAATTTCGGCCTGTGATTGCCGATTCCGGGACGATGGGTGGCAAAGATACGCACGAATTTATGGCGCTTGCAAGCGTAGGGGAAGATACTGTCGTCTATTCCGATGGATCTGATTACGCAGCCAACTTGGAAATGGCAAAAGCTGCGCTGCCAGAGGCGCCAAGTGTACAAGCACATGGCTTGCTTGAAAAGAGAGCAACGCCGGAAGCAAAAACGGTCGACGAAGCCGCTGAAGCACTAGGTTTTGATGCCGATGACATTTTTAAAGCGCTTGTTGTTGTTGTCGATGACGTGCTATCCCTTTTTATCTTGCGTGGCAACGATGAGCTTAACGAAGTCAAAGCATTGCATGAACTTGGCGCAAAAACGTTGCGCATGGCGAGTGAAGAAGAAGTCGTTGCCGCTTTCGGCGCGACTCCTGGATCAATTGGTCCTGTAGGCGTAAAGGATGTGCCGATTTATGCCGACTACCGGATTCGCAGCATGGAGCGCATTGCGTGCGGAGCCAATGAAACAGGCTACCACTATGTAAATGTCGGCCCAGGCCGCGACTATGAAGTGACCGCTTATAAAGATTTGCGCACTGTGCGCGAAGGCGATCCGTCTCCAGACGGCAAAGGGACATTGCGCTTTGCTGAAGGAATTGAAATCGGGCAAATCTTTAAACTGGGTACCCGTTACTCTGAATCACTCGATGCGAAATATTTAGATGGCCAAGGAAAAGCGCAGCCTTTTCTAATGGGCTGTTATGGTATCGGCGTATCGCGGACGCTTGCCGCTGTGATTGAACAGCATCATGACGAGGCGGGCATTGTTTGGCCGAAGGCAGTGGCGCCGTTCGACGTCCACTTATTAGCGTTAAATGTGAAAAATGAAGACCAGAAAACACTTGCTGAACAGCTATACAGCGACATTCGCCAAGCTGGAATCGACGTATTGTATGATGATCGGCCAGAACGGGCAGGCGTTAAATTTAAAGACGCTGACTTAATTGGCTTGCCAGTACGGGTAGCCGTTGGCAAACGGGCCGGAGAAGGCATCGTCGAAGTGAAAGTCCGCAAAACGGGCGAACAGCTAGAGTTGACAGCTAGTGAGCTAGTTCGTTGGCTTAACGATTTTTTACGTGAATAATGCGGGAATGCAGGCTGGCTAGTCGTCAGCCTGTTTACGCTTTAGCAAGGAGTGAAACAAATGAGCCAAGCGAAAGAGACGAGAAAAGAGCGCCTTCAACTATTGCTTGACCAGCTGCAAATTCCAGATGACGGCCGTTCCCATTTTCAAGACGGCTATATTGAAAAACTAGCAATCTCAAAAGAACAGAAAGTCTGGCATTTTTTCATTCGATTAGAACGGTTGCTGCCAGCCGAATGGTGCGAACTGTTTAGAGGGCGTCTCGCCCAGACGTTTCGAGAAATCGCCAATGCACGTTGCTCATTTGCATATGCCAACAGCGAGACGGATGAATCAGTATGGCGCAGCTATTGGCCTCTTATCGCCAACGAATTGGCGCGTGTCTCTCCACCTCTTGCTGCTACGTTGCAAAAGCAAGCCCCGACAGTCAATGACAATAAGCTGTCTTTAGTAGCGCAAAACGAAGCGGAAGCAGAAGCGATAAGGCGAAAGCTTGCCGATCCGTTTAAAGACATATGCGGCCAGTTTGGCTTGCCTGTATTGCCCCTTGCAGTCGCCGTACAACAATCACAGGAAGCTTATGATGAATTTGTCCGCAAACGTGCTGAAGAAGACCGGTCAAAAGTGGTCGAAGCGATGTTGGAAAAACAACGGGTTGAAGAGGAAATGGCGAAGCAAGTAAAACAAGCCAACTTGTCTATGGGTTATCCCATTAAAGATGAGCCGACGCCGCTCGAAGCGATTGTCGATGAAGAACGGCGCATTACCATTCAAGGCTATGTGTTCGCAACAGATATTCGCGAGCTCCGCAGTGGGCGGACATTGCTAACCTTTAAAATGACAGATTACACCGATTCGATTTTAGTGAAAATGTTTTCCCGGGATAAAGAAGATGTGCCGGTTATGCAAGCGGTCAAAAAAGGCATGTGGTTAAAAGTGCGAGGCGGCATTCAAAACGATACATTTGTCCGCGACCTCGTTATGATCGCCAATGATTTTAACCAAGTAACGCCAAATGTCCGCGAAGATACCGCTGAACAAAAACGAGTCGAACTTCATACCCATTCGACAATGAGCCAAATGGATGGCGTCGTTTCTGTTGGCAGGTATATCGAGCAGGCTGCAAAATGGGGCCATCCAGCGATTGCCATTACGGATCACGGCGTTGTCCAAGCGTTTCCAGAAGCATATGGCGCTGCCAAAAAGCATGACATTAAAGTGATTTATGGCATGGAGGCAAATGTCGTTGATGATGGCGTACCAATTGCTTACAACTCAGACCATCGTCACTTGCTCGAAGAAGAGTATGTCGTCTTTGACGTGGAAACGACCGGTCTGTCGGCTGTCTACAATACGATCATTGAGCTTGCTGCCGTCAAAATCAAAAACGGCGAAATCATCGATACATATGAATCGTTTGCAGACCCAAAAGAGCCTCTGTCAGCAACGATCATCGAATTGACAGGGATTACCGATGACATGGTCCAAGGCGCTCCTGAACCTGCTGAAGTGCTGAAGCAATTTCGTGAATTTGCCGGCGATGCCACGTTGGTTGCCCATAATGCGAGCTTTGATATTGGCTTTTTGAATGTCGGTTATAAAAAACTAGGCTTTTCAGAAGTCACAAACCCAGTCATAGACACGTTGGAGCTTGGCCGTTTTCTGTACCCAGAATTAAAAAACCACCGCCTTAATACGTTATGTAAGAAATTTGACATTGAGCTCGTCAGCCATCACCGCGCGATTTATGATACACAGGCAACGGCGTATTTGCTTTGGAAAATGGTCAAAGATGCAGCGGAGAAAGAAATTGTTTACCATGATGAATTAAATAACCATATGGGGCAAGGGAATTTTCACCGCCAACGGCCGTTCCACTGTACGCTGCTTGTCACATCGCAAACAGGGTTGAAAAATTTATACCAGCTCGTGTCCATGTCCCATGTTGATTACTATTTCCGGACGCCACGGATCCCTCGTTCCCAGTTAAATAAACATCGCGAAGGGTTGCTAATCGGTTCTGCTTGCGATAAAGGTGAAGTCTTTGAAGGCATGATGCAAAAATCAGCCGATGAGGTGGAGAAAATCGCTGGTTTCTACGACTTTTTAGAAATTCAACCGCTCAGCAATTATGGACACTTGATTGAACGGGAACTTGTAAAAGATGAAACGGCATTGCAAGAGATTGTCGCCAATATTGTTGCTCTTGGCGAGCGGCTAGGGCTGCCGGTTGTGGCCACAGGAAATGTTCATTATTTAAACGAGGAAGATGCGATTTACCGTAAAATATTAATTGCTTCCCAAGGGGGGGCCAATCCCCTTAATAAGCAGAAGTTGCCGGACGTCCATTTCCGGACAACAACGGAAATGCTTGAAGAGTTTTCCTTTCTTGGGGCAGAACAGGCAGAGAAAGTGGTTGTCGCTGCTTCTAATGACATTGCCGCACAAGTTGGTGATGTCCGGCCGATTCCAGATGACTTATATGCTCCTAAAATTGAGGGCGCTGACGACGAAATCCGGAATATGAGCTATGAACGGGCCAAGATGATTTACGGCGATCCGTTGCCGGAACTTGTAGAAGCCCGTTTGCAAAAAGAGTTAAAAAGCATTATTGGCCATGGTTTTGCTGTTATTTATTTAATTTCCCATAAGTTAGTTAAAAAATCGCTCGATGATGGCTACCTTGTTGGCTCACGGGGGTCTGTCGGTTCTTCGTTTGTGGCAACGATGACGGAAATTACCGAAGTGAACCCGCTGCCGCCTCATTATGTATGCCCGTCATGCAAGCATTCCCATTTCTTTGATGACGGCTCTGTTGCGTCTGGCTATGACTTGCCTGATGCTGAATGCCCGAAATGCGGCAGTATGTATATAAAAGATGGACAGGATATCCCGTTTGAAACGTTTCTTGGGTTTAAAGGCGACAAAGTGCCTGATATCGACTTGAACTTTTCAGGTGAATACCAGCCTCGCGCCCACGCCTATACAAAGGAATTGTTTGGCGAAGACTACGTGTACCGCGCCGGGACAATTGGCACGGTAGCGGATAAAACAGCATACGGCTATGTGAAAGGCTACCAAAGCGACCATGATTTGCTCATGCGTGGGGCAGAAATCGACCGTCTTGTCGCCGGCTGCACAGGCGTTAAACGGACAACAGGCCAGCACCCAGGTGGGATCATCGTTGTTCCCGATTATATGGATATTCATGATTTTTCGCCGATCCAATACCCGGCCGATGACAAAAATGCAGAGTGGAAAACGACACATTTTGACTTCCATTCGATTCATGATAATTTGCTTAAGCTCGACATTCTTGGACACGATGATCCGACGGCGATTCGCATGCTTCAAGATTTAAGTGGAATCGATCCAAAAACGATCCCGACGGATGACCCAGACGTGATGAAAATATTTGCTTCACCAGATGTGCTCGGTGTAACAGAAGAACAAATACTGTGCAAAACTGGTACGCTCGGCATTCCTGAGTTTGGTACCCGTTTTGTTAGGCAAATGCTTGAGGAAACGAAACCGAGCACCTTTTCTGAGCTGTTGCAAATTTCCGGGCTCTCCCACGGGACTGATGTTTGGCTTGGCAATGCCAATGAGCTCATTTACAATGGCACTTGCGAACTGAAAGATGTCATTGGCTGCCGTGATGACATTATGGTTTACTTAATTTACAAAGGGCTGGAATCGTCACTCGCTTTTAAAATCATGGAGTTTGTCCGTAAAGGCAAAGGCTTGCAGCCTGAATGGGTCGAAGAAATGAAAAAGCATGATGTGCCTGATTGGTACATCGATTCATGCACAAAAATCAAATACATGTTCCCGAAAGCACATGCGGCTGCCTATGTGTTAATGGCTGTGCGGATTGCTTATTTTAAAGTGCATCATCCGATTTTGTATTATGCAACCTATTTTACAGTTCGTGCCGATGACTTTGAACTGGACATTATGATCAAAGGGGCAAGTTCGATTCGTGCCAAAATGGAAGAAATCAATGCGAAAGGGCTTGACGCTTCCCCGAAAGAGAAAGCTGTTTTGACGGTGCTCGAGCTCTCACTAGAAATGTGCGAACGTGGCTTCGGTTTTCATAAAGTTGATTTATATAAATCATCGGCAACAGAGTTCATAGTCGATGGCGATAAGCTGTTGCCACCTTTTAACGCGCTGAACGGCGTCGGCACAAACGCAGCACTAAACATCGTCAAGGCCCGGGAAAATGGCCACTTTTTGTCAAAGGAAGACTTGCAGCAGCGGGCAAAACTGACGAAAACGGTTGTCGAGAACTTGTCTGAACACGGCTGTCTAGAAGGTTTGCCAGAGTCTAACCAGCTATCATTGTTTTAAAGACGGGCCTGCCTTGCAAGCGTAGTGCTTATGTGGTACAATCATTTATGGTAATAGTTAGCATACGATGATGGAGAAAAGAGTGGGGGCCCCCACTCTTTTTGTTCGCATTGCGGGTTCGGCGTTAAAAGCGTCTCCCGTTGTGTATGCCTGTTCTAGAAGCGGATACGTTTTTAATGATGTAAAGGAGGAATTGGCGATTGAGTAAAAATGTTTCTCGTACCGTAGAACAACTCGCAGAGCCGATTGTCCGCGAACTTCATTTGGAACTCGTGGAAGTAGAATATAAAAAAGAAGGGCCTAATTGGTATTTGCGTGTGTTTATTGACGCAGACAAAGGGGTCAACTTAGATGATTGCGAAGCTGTGAGTGAAAAGCTGAGCGAAGTCTTAGATGATGTGGACCCGATTAAAGAGGCGTATTTTCTAGAAGTGTCATCCCCTGGGGCAGAGCGGCCGCTAAAAAAAGAAGCGGATGTAAAAAAAGCAGTCGGCAAAGGTGTGTACGTGACAACGTATGAACCAATCGACGGCCAAAAAGCGTTTGAAGGCGTCCTTGTATCATTTGAAGACGCCACGCTTGTTATTGAAGGAAAAAACAAAACAAGAACAGTGACCTACACCGTGCCATACGCGAAAGTGGCAAATGCGCGGCTGTCGATCCTGCTCTAGTTGCAAGCGAAATAAGGGAGGTTCCTTTCCATGAACAGCGAATTTATGGAAGCTTTGTCAACACTGGAAGCAGACAAAGGCATCAAAAAAGAAGTCATTATTGAAGCAATCGAAGCTGCGCTTATTTCTGGCTATAAGCGCAACTTCGGCCAAGCGCAAAACGTGCGCGTTGATGTGAATCGGGACAATGGCAGCATCCGCGTGTTTGCCCGCAAAGTAGTCGTGGAAGAAGTGTTTGATAAACGCTTGGAAATTTCAGAAGCGGAAGCACAGCGGATTAATCCACATTATGAAGTCGATGATATTGTCGAAATTGAAGTCACGCCAAAAGACTTTGGCCGAATTGCTGCACAAACGGCGAAGCAAGTAGTCACGCAACGTGTTCGTGAAGCAGAGCGGGGCATCATTTATTCTGATTTTATTGACCGTGAAGAAGATATTATGAACGGCATTGTCCAACGTCAAGACCATCGCTTTATTTACGTTGACTTAGGGAAAGTTGAGGCGCTTTTGCCTCTGTCCGAGCAAATGCCGAATGAAACGTACAAACATAATGACCGCATCAAAGCATATATTACGAAAGTCGAAAAAACGACAAAAGGCCCGCAAATTTTAATTTCCCGCACGCATCCTGGGCTCTTAAAGCGTTTGTTTGAATTAGAAGTGCCGGAAATTTACGACGGCACAGTGGAAATTAAATCGGTATCTCGCGAGGCAGGGGACCGCTCGAAAATTGCCGTCCACTCCGACAACCCTGAAGTCGATTCAGTCGGAGCCTGTGTAGGCCAACGGGGCCAACGGGTACAGACAATTGTCGACGAACTCAAAGGCGAAAAAATTGACATAGTTGAATGGTCAGAGGACCCAGTTGTTTATGTGGCCAATGCCCTAAGCCCGGCAAAAGTAATGAAAGTCAATGTGCTTGAAGGGGAAAAAATGACACAAGTCATCGTCCCTGACTACCAGCTGTCTTTAGCAATCGGCAAACGAGGCCAAAACGCACGACTGGCTGCTAAGCTGACGGGCTGGAAAATTGATATAAAAAGCGAATCAGAAGCCCGCGAGCTTGGCCTTCTTGATGAGGAAAATGAAAATGATGAGTTAGAAGAATTCACAAATGAGGAAAATGAACGTTAAGAGCAGGAGGCGGAAAATCGCATGAAACAACGGAAAGTACCGCTGAGAAAATGCATTGTAACCAATGAAATGAAACCAAAGCAAGAACTTGTGCGGATTGTACGCACACCTGAAGGCACAGTCGAATTGGATCCCACTGGCAAAAGGAATGGCCGCGGCGCTTATTTGACGAACAGTGAAGATGTGTTTCACACGGCTAAAAAGCGCGATAGCCTAACGCGCCATTTGCAAGTGCAAGTGACCGGAGACGACTATGACCGCTTGATTGCAGAGCGGGTGAAGGTGAAAAAACGGTGAGCAACGACAAAAAGCTGCTCTCGCTCCTTGGCTTATGTCAACGTGCCGGACAGCTTGTTACAGGGGAAGAATTGGTTCTTGCCGCGATTCGCAAACAGGAGCTGTCAATGGTGATCCTTGCTGGCGATGCTAGCAGCAATACCGAAAAGAAAATCAAGGACAAATGCGGCTATTATAAAATCCCAGTCTATCAAACGAGCGACCGTTTTGCGCTTGGGCAAGCGATCGGTAAAGAAACGCGCGTTGCAATAGGCGTAAGGAGTGAAGGATTTGCGAAGAAAATCGCCGCATTACTGAGCCAATAATGGAGGTACGTATATGTCAAAAGTGCGAATCTATGAATACGCAAAGGCAAATAATGTTCAAAGCAAACAACTAATCGAAAGTTTAAAATCAATGGGTGTGGAAGTGTCGAATCATATGTCAGCAATTGATGAAGAAACATTAAACAAAGCGAAGCAAGCCGGGAAGCCTGCCGCTGCAAAAGGGCATGGATCCACTAGTAACCAAAAGCAAAATAGCCAAAATAAAAACCAAAACCAACGGCCAAACCAAGGGCAAAAGCAACGCCCACAAAACAACCAGCAAAACCAAGGGCAAAAGCAGCGCCCGCAAAACAATCAGCAAAACCAATCTCAAGGCCAAACCAAACGCCCAAGCCAAGGCAGCAATAACCAAAGTGGCGCCGCAAAATCGCAAGCTGGGAAACCAAACCAAAACCGTGGCGGCAATCGTCCTGGTGGCCAAGGCCGTCCAGGCAGCAACAACCGCCGTCCAGGGAATAACCAAAATCGCCGCAACCACGGCAACCGTGGCGGAAAGCGTCGCCCACAGTCAAAAGTCAATCATCAGCAAATGCCGCTGCCTGAAAAAATTACAATTTCAGGTTCGCTTACGGTCAGCGAACTCGCCGCTAAGCTCCATCGTGAAGCCTCTGAATTGATTAAGAAATTAATTGGTCTTGGTGTCATGGCTACCATTAACCAGGAGCTCGACAAAGATACGATTGAATTGTTGGCAGCTGATTATGGTGTGGAAGTTGAAGAAGAAGTGATTGTGGATGAGCTCGATATTGAGTTGTATGATCGTGAAGATAAAGAGGAAGAATTAAAAGAGCGCCCGCCAGTTGTGACAATTATGGGCCATGTCGATCACGGAAAAACAACGCTGCTTGATTCAATCCGTAACACGAAAGTGACTGCGGGGGAAGCAGGGGGCATTACTCAGCATATCGGCGCTTACCAAATTGAACACTCAGGTAAAAAAATTACCTTTTTAGATACACCAGGTCACGCAGCCTTTACAACGATGCGGGCCCGTGGCGCGCAAGTGACGGACATTACGATTCTTGTTGTGGCTGCTGACGATGGCGTTATGCCGCAAACGAAAGAAGCGATCAGCCACGCGAAAGCGGCTGAAGTGCCGATTATTGTCGCTGTCAATAAAATTGACAAGGAAACAGCAAGTCCAGATCGAGTGATGCAAGAGTTAACGGAGTTTGAGCTTGTCCCAGAAGCTTGGGGAGGCGACACGATTTTTGTCAATGTTTCAGCTTTGACGGGTGAAGGCATTGATGAGTTAATTGAAATGATTTTACTCGTTGCTGAAGTTGAGGAATTTAAAGCCAACCCAGACAAACTTGCGACGGGCACAGTTGTTGAAGCACAGCTTGATAAAGGGCGCGGCCCAGTTGCCACACTTCTTGTCCAAAGCGGTACGTTGAATGTCGGGGACGCAGTCGTTGTCGGCAGCACCTATGGCCGCGTGCGGGCGCTTGTTAATGATGTAGGACGCCGCGTCAAAACGGCAGGACCGTCTGCACCAGTAGAAATTACAGGCTTAAACGAAGTGCCACAAGCTGGGGACCGTTTCCAAGCATTTGAAGACGAGAAAAAAGCCCGCCAATTAGGCGAAGGGCTAATGGCCCGTTATCGGGAGCAAAACTTAACGGCATCGTCAAAAGTAAGCTTGGATGACTTGTTTAACCAAATTCAGCAAGGGGATGTCAAAGACATTAACGTCATCATCAAAGCCGACGTCCAAGGATCAGTTGAAGCGATGAAAGGGTCGTTGGAAAAAATTGATGTGGCAGGCGTAAAAGTCAATATCATCCACACTGGCGCTGGTGCGATCACGGAATCAGACATTATTTTGGCGTCTGCTTCCAACGCGATTGTCATCGGGTTCAACGTTCGCCCTGATGTGAACGCCAAACGTGTGGCTGAAGCGGAAAACGTCGATATTCGTCTCCACCGTGTCATTTACAACGCGATTGACGAAATTGAACAGGCAATGAAAGGCGCCCTTGATCCTGAGTTTGAAGAAAAAGTCATCGGCCAAGTGGAAGTACGGACGACATTTAAAGTTTCGAAAGTCGGCACGATCGCCGGTTCTTATGTAACAGAAGGAAAAATCACCCGCAATTCTTCTGTCCGTTTGATTCGTGACGGCATTGTCATTTATGAAGGCGAACTGAACGCTCTTAAACGCTACAAAGACGATGCCAAAGAAGTGCAAGCTGGCTATGAATGCGGGATTACGCTTGATAAGTTCAATGACATTAAAGAAGGCGACATGATTGAAGCGTATGTCATGGAAGAAGTGAAACGCGCCTAATGATGGCCTGTGTCCGCTGCGAGCTGTTCATCTATGAGGCACAGTCACTAAAGGATAAACGATCCGTTTTGCAAAGCGTGCTTCGCAAAGTGAGGCAACGTTGCAATGTTTCAGCAGCAGAAACAGGGTACCAACAAACTTGGCAACGCGCAGAGCTTTCGCTTTGCGCAGTTGCTGCTAGTAAAAAAAGCGCAGAAGCTGAACTATTACGCGCATTGGCGATAATTGATCAGGCAGAAGCGGCAGAGCGCACATTGACCAACTGGGAGTGGGCGTGATTCCCATTAGTAGAGGTGATCGATTGTGGCGAATAACCGTGCTGTTCGCGTCGGCGAACAAATGAAAAAAGAATTGAGTGACATCCTTATTCGCGACATTAAAGATCCCCGTGTCCGTTTTGTCACGGTGACCGGGGTAGATGTCACAGGGGATTTACAACAAGCAACGGCTTTTATTACGGTGCTCGGTGATGATGAAGAACGCAAAGCGACCCTTGCTGGCCTTGAAAAGGCAAAAGGGTTTATCCGAACGGAATTGGGCAAGCGCATTCGCCTTCGGAAAACACCTGAGCTCAGTTTTTCGTTCGATGAATCGATTCAATACGGCAACCGAATTGAAAGCTTATTGCGCGATTTGAACAAAAACGATTCGAACGAGTAGTTGCAAAAGGAGAGCGCGCAGACGCTGTCCTGAGGGTAGCGCACTGACGCTATCCTTTCTTTTTTTAGTAAGACAGGGAGTGATGTTGATGGAGCCAACAGGGATTGTGGTGCTCGACAAACCGAAAGGATGGACATCCCACGATTGTGTCCACCAAATGCGGAAATGGTTTCAAACACGGAAAGTCGGCCATACAGGGACGCTCGATCCCGAAGTGGATGGCGTTTTGCCGATCTGCATCGGCAAAGCGACAAAAGTGGTCAAATACATGTCCGATTACGATAAAACGTATATAGGGGAAGTCACATTCGGCGTGGCGACGACTACGGAAGACGCACACGGTGAAGTAGTAGAAGAGAAACGCGTCGATAAACCGTTTACGCGTACGGAAATTGAGGCGTTGCTGCAAGCCTTTATCGGCAAAATCGAGCAAACCCCCCCCTATTATTCGGCTGTAAAAGTAAACGGCAAACGCTTGTATGAATACGCTAGAGCGGGCATCGAAGTCGAGCGGCCAACGCGCACAGTGGAAATAAAAGCGTTGACATTGACGGAAATAACAACTGCGAAGCCAGGTTGTTTTTCGTTTGCCTTTTCTGTTACGTGTACAAAAGGCACTTACATTCGTACACTTGCTGTTGACATAGGGAAAAAGGCAGGCTACCCTGCCCATATGTCAAAGCTGACACGGACAGCATCTGGCCCGTTTACACAAGCAGATGCCATTCCTTTATCTGCATTTGCGGAAATGAGTTTCGATGAGCGCCTGAATAAGTTGCGACCCCTTGATACGGCTCTTCAGCATTTTCCACGGGTCACTGCCGATAAGGAGCTGGAAAAACGAATACGCAATGGTGCTGTCCTGAAGAAAAGCGCTTCTTTTGGAGACAGGCGTTTTTTGTTTTATAATGAACAAGGAGATTGCTTGGCATTGTATCAAGCACATCCAACAAAGGCTGGGCTTATTAAACCAGAAACGTTATTTTGTCATGTTTAACGGTAAAGGGGGAAAAGTGGTGGTAGTGGAGCTAGATCTAGATTCGATTAGCCACATAGAGGCCCCAGCGCCAACAGCTATGGCTCTTGGCTATTTTGACGGCGTTCATAAAGGGCACAAGGCGGTCATCGAAACCGCTAAAGCAGAAGCGGAAAAACGGGGCATTCAGTCTGCGGTGATGACGTTTTACCCCCATCCGAAAGAAGTGCTTGGTAAACCGGATCAGCCAATTGATTATTTGACGCCTCTGCAAGCAAAAGTGGTGCGCTTAAAGGCGTTAGGGGTCGACGTTGTCTACGTTGTCAATTTTACAAAGGCGTTTTCGAAACTGACGCCACAAGCGTTTATCGAGCGGTTCGTAATTGGTTTAAACGTCAAGCATGTGGTGGCAGGCTTTGACTTTACATACGGCGTTAAAGGGGAAGGCAAGATGGACGATATTGACCGTTATGCTAACGGGCGCTTTACGCATACAACGGTCGAACAAGTGAGCGATGAGCAAGAAAAGATTTCGTCAACGCGTATTCGCAAACAGCTGTCAGAAGGAAATGTCAGCGAAGCGGCCAGGCTCCTCGGCTACCCGTATGTTTTCTCTGGAACAGTTGTCCATGGAGACGCACGGGGACGGCTAATTGGCTATCCGACTGCAAACATCGTTGCAAAAGAGCGGTTTATTGTGCCGAAAACAGGCGTCTATGTTGTCACATTGACACATGCGGGCAACACATACCAAGGAATGGCGAACATTGGCTATAAACCAACATTTGTCGATGATTTAGCAAAGCCAATTGTGGAAGTGAACATTTTCGACTTCAATAAGGAGATATACGGGGAGACGGTGGAAGTCGCGTTTTACGAGCGGATTCGTTCGGAACAAAAATTTAGCGGCATTGACGAAATCAAAGCACAGCTTGGCCGTGACCGTGCAACGGCGTTGCAGTTTTTCAAGCAACATACGGCAAATGGCTAAACGTTGACGTCTTTAAGGGGAAGACAACGTTTTTAGAGCGTCCAAGTGATATTTGCGATGTAGTTACAGGCAAAGAAGCTATAAAATGAACGCTTGCATTTCCAGATCAATCAAGCTATCATAGAAAGTGTCTGCATCCCCATGTGGACACGACACCCGTTTCTTGGCAAAACGACTCACCACCGTTTGCTCAGAAATTGGGGTTTTAGGGAAAAGGAGGTGGCTCTGATGGCATTGACACAAGAGCGTAAAAATGAATTGATTGCAGAATTTAAAACGCATGAGACAGACACTGGTTCTCCAGAAGTCCAAGTCGCTATTCTTACGGAGCAAATTAACACTTTGAACGATCACTTGCGCACGCATAAAAAAGATCACCACTCTCGTCGTGGCCTTTTGAAAATGGTCGGTCAACGTCGCAACTTGCTAACTTATTTACGTAATAAAGACGTAACGCGTTACCGTAACCTTGTTGACAAGCTTGGCTTGCGTCGATAGTTTTGCAAAAAAGCGGGGGATGATCTCCCGCTTTTTTCTTCATGCGCTTCATTAGCAGGCGACAAGCTTAGAAAAATGGAAAACAACCCTAATTTCACTCTTTTAAACTTGTTCTGATTCGGTCATAATAAGAAAGAAGAATTTTAGTTGTACGAGAGGAGTACACATTCATGGATCAAGAACGTCATGAGTTTTCAATTGACTGGGCTGGACGGACATTAAGCGTCGAAGTCGGTCAATTAGCCAAACAAGCCAACGGAGCGGTTCTCGTCCGTTATGGCGATACAGCTGTTCTTTCAACAGCTACTGCTTCAAAAGAACCAAAAGACCTTCCTTTCTTTCCGTTAACGGTCAATTATGAAGAACGTTTATATGCAGCAGGAAAAATTCCAGGCGGGTTTATTAAACGGGAAGGACGTCCAAGCGAACGGGCGATTTTAACAAGCCGTTTGATTGACCGTCCAATTCGACCGCTGTTTCCAGATGGGTTTCGTAACGATGTCCAAGTAATCAGCATTGTGATGAGCTCTGACCAAGACGCCTCTCCTGAAATGGCGGCAATGATCGGTTCATCACTGGCTCTTTGTGTTTCTGACATTCCGTTTGAAGGACCGATTGCTGGTGTGACTGTTGGAAGAATTAATGGCGAATTCATTATGAACCCAACGCCCGCTCAACTTGCAGAGAGCGATATTGACCTAACTGTAGCTGGAACAAAAGAAGCGATCAATATGGTGGAAGCTGGTGCAAAAGAAGTCCCGGAAGACGTTATGTTAGAAGCGATTTTAGCTGGGCATGAGAACATTAAAAAAATGATTGCTTTCCAAGAAAAAGTGGTTGAAGTTTGCGGCAAAGAAAAACGTGAAGTGCAGCTGAAAACATTTGACGCTGAATTGGAAGCGCGATTACGTGAAAGTGCCGAAGCTAGCATCAAAGAAGCAGTTCGGATTGCGGAAAAACACGCACGCCAAGATGCGATCGATGAGATCATTGCTGCACAAGTCGAACAATATTCAGACGATGACAGCGTCGATGTGGACGAAGTAAAAGAGATTTTGCAAATGTTCGTTAAGGAAGAAGTCCGTCGCTTAATTACTGTTGAAAAAATCCGTCCTGATGGACGAGGTGTTGATGAAATCCGCCCGTTATCGTCGCAAATCAAGCTGCTGCCTCGTACACATGGCTCCGGTCTATTTACAAGAGGACAAACACAAGCACTTAGTGTCTGTACGCTTGGTGCCCTTGGCGATGTACAAGTGCTAGATGGCTTGGGCATCGAAGAGACGAAGCGGTTTATGCACCACTACAATTTTCCGCAGTTTAGCGTCGGGGAAACCGGTCCGATTCGCGCGCCAGGACGCCGGGAAATCGGTCATGGAGCCCTTGGCGAACGTGCGCTTGAGCAAGTCATTCCAAGTGAGCAAGAGTTTCCTTATACGATCCGGCTCGTATCTGAAGTGTTGGAGTCGAACGGATCAACTTCACAAGCAAGCATTTGTGCAAGCACGTTAGCGATGATGGACGCAGGTGTGCCAATTAAAGCCCCAGTGGCAGGCATTGCGATGGGGCTTGTCAAACAAGGGGAGCACATGACGGTGCTTACTGATATCCAAGGCATGGAAGACGCTCTTGGCGATATGGACTTTAAAGTCGCTGGCACAGCGAATGGCGTTACAGCTTTGCAAATGGATATAAAAATTTCCGGCATTAACCGCGAAGTGCTCGAACAAGCCCTTGAACAAGCAAAACAAGGACGAATGAAAATTTTAAGCAACATGATGGAGGCCATTGACAAACCTCGTGCCGAGTTGTCGGAGTATGCGCCAAAAATCTTGACGCTAACGATCAATCCGGACAAAATCCGCGATGTCATTGGACCAAGCGGCAAGGTCATCAATAAAATCATTGAGGAAACAGGCGTGAAAATAGACATTGAGCAAGACGGCACTGTCTATATTTCTTCCCTAGATACCGCGATGAACCAAAAAGCGAAACAAATCATTGAAGATCTTGTTCGAGAAGTCCAAGTCGGTGAAACGTACCATGGGAAAGTTAAACGCATTGAAAAGTTTGGTGCCTTTGTCGAACTGTTTAAAGGCAAAGATGGCTTGCTCCATATCTCACAAATTGCTGAAGAACGGATCAACAAAGTCGAAGACGTTTTCAAGCTCGGTGATGAAGTAGACGTCCGCGTCACTGAAATTGACAATCAAGGACGAGTCAATTTGTCTCGCAAAGTCCTGTTAAAAGAACAACGGGAAAAGCAAGAAAAAGAAGCAAAAGATACAGCCAACGAATAAGAAACAAAGACTGGGGAAAATTCCTAGTCTTTTTTTATGGGCAAACGTCTAGTCCTCTTCTTTTGCTCATAGACATGCTAGTAAGTATCTAGCAGGAGGGGACACAATGAAACAAAAATGGCTTCACTTCTGTTTGTGTGGTGTCATGGTCGTGCTGGCAATAGGCGCGATTCAAAACCCATTTTCGCTTCAGTATATCGACACCTTGAAAACAAACGCAACGGAAGATGTAGATACAGAAGAGAATGAGTTGTTAAAACAAATTAAAGCGCATGCAGAAAAAGTGGCGATTCCAGCAACAAACGCACGCATTGACAAAGTCTGGAAAGCGTTGCCAGGTTACAACGGGCTTGAGGTCGACATTGAACAATCTTATAATAAAATGAAGGAGTCTGGAAGTTTCAACCAGTCAAAACTCGTCTTTAAAGAAACAAAACCGGATGTCCATCTTGAGGATCTGCCACCAGCCCCTACGTATAAAGGCCACGAAGAAAAGCCGATGGTTAGCTTTTTAATCAATGTTGCCTGGGGAAATGAGTATTTGCCTGATATGTTAAAAGTGTTGCAGCAGTATGATGTCAAAGCGACGTTTTTTTTAGATGGATCATGGGTGAAAAAAAATCCACAACTTGCTGTAATGATTAAAGAAGAAGGCCATGAGATTGGCAGCCATGCTTATTCGCACCCTCACATGAATGCCCTCTCTAAGGCGGAAATAGACGAAGAGTTGACAAAAACGACGGAAGTAATTGAAGCAACACTGGATGTCACACCAAAATGGTTTGCTCCCCCAAGCGGCGAATTTAACCAACTGGTGGTTGAACGAGCTGCTGCATACGATATGCGTACCATTTTATGGACAGTCGATACAATTGACTGGAAAAAGCCCGAACCATCTGTTATGGTTGAACGGGTTGTCAATCAAATGCAGGCAGGCTCGATGTTGTTAATGCATCCGACAGAATCATCGTCAAAAGGGCTTGAAGCGATTATACAAGGGATGCAAGAAAAACAGTTGCAGATCGGGACTGTTAGCGATTTAATGGATGAAACAAGAATTGCCGCAAAGATGGCAGCTGAGAGCAATGGGGGTACAAAACGTGATTAAAAAAGAGACGCTGGACAACGGCGTGCGAATTATTGCGGAGGCCAACGAGGCCATTCGGTCTGTTGCGATTGGCATCTGGGTAAAAACAGGCTCCCGCAATGAAACAAATGAGGAAAATGGCATTTCCCATTTTATTGAACATATGTTGTTTAAAGGAACGAAAACGCGTTCAGCCAAACAAATCGCAGAAGCGTTTGATCGCATTGGCGGACAGGTCAATGCGTTTACGGCAAAAGAATACACATGCTACTACGCTAAAGTTTTAGATGAGCATGCTGCTTTTGCCCTTGATGTACTACAAGATATGTTTTTTGACTCTATCTTTGATGAAACAGAAATCGAGCGCGAGAAAAAAGTGGTGCTCGAAGAAATCAAAATGGTGGAGGACACACCAGACGACCTCGTCCACGATTTGCTTAGTCAAGCTGTCTTTGGCCGTTCCTCGCTGGCGAACCCAATTCTTGGCACAGAAGACACGCTCCAAACATTTCACCGTCAGCAAATCAGTGATTACATGAAGCGTTTCTATACAGGCGAACGGGTCGTCGTGTCGGTTTGCGGCCATTTTGATGAGAGGCTAATTGAGCAGGTCAGGCAGACGTTTTCACGGGTGAAACGAACCCCTGAACCGTTTGCTGTGCCAAAAGCGACTTTCTCGCCAACAGTGAAATACCGCCAGAAAGATTCCGAGCAAGCCCATCTATGTTTAGCCTACCCTGGCTTAGAAATTGGTTCAAACCGTTCATTCGGGCTGATTTTGCTAAACAATGCCCTTGGCGGCAGCATGTCGAGCCGTTTATTCCAAACCATTCGCGAAGAACAAGGCTTATGCTATTCTGTTTTCTCTTATCATTCTTCGTATGAACGAATTGGTACGCTTACGATTTATGCAGGTACGCAAATGGCACAGTTGCCAAAGTTAACAGAAGCTCTTGCTGAAGTAACGAAAGCGGTACGTGCAGAAGGTCTTAGCCAAAAAGAATTGGAAAATAGCAAAGAGCAGCTCAAAGGCAGCATTATGCTTGGGCTTGAAAGCACAAGCAGCCGCATGACACGAAATGGCAAAAATGAATTGCTGTTGCAAGAACATAAAACATTAGACGAGTTGATCGCCGATATTAATGCTGTCAGTTTAGAGATGGTCAACGATCTAGCTTGCCAGCTCCTTGGGGCCACGCCGGCCGTTTCGCTTGTCGCCTCAAGCGAAACAATGCCGCCAACGATTTTCAGCAACTAGTCTACTTTCTTTTCGACGTACATACATTGGAATAAGAGGTGATGGGCTTGCGGCTAAGTGAAATTGCTAACAAAGAAATCATTGATTTTGAGAAAGGCGAACGTCTTGGTGTTTTAGGACAGACAGATGTGCTGTTTGACGAGCATACAGGGGAAATTCACGCCTTTGTTGTGCCGACGAGCCGCTGGTACCAATTTAACCGCAAAGACAAAGAAGTGACGGTTTATTGGCAGCAAATCAAAAAAATCGGCCAAGACATGATTATTATTGAAACATAAGAATGGTGGTCGACTTTGGCGGCCACCCCAATGAGGCTGAGAGAAACGCTCGCATACGTCGTCGTTTGCCTACAGGCTGAAAGCTTGCATTTGCAAGCTTTTTTTTGTGCCTGCACCGATTGGTTCACTTAGTCATATGCTTTAAAAGAAGCAACGCATAAAAGGAGGATCAGCATGCTCACTGGAACCCATGTGGTCATGATTGGCGGCGATGCACGCCAGCTTGAGATCATTCGCAAATTATCGGCACTAGATGCAAAAATTTCCCTTGTTGGTTTTGAACAATTAAACGATGGCTTCATTGGCACAAGCAAGCAAGAGTTGCCTGAGATCGAGTGGTCGACAGTGGATGCGATTTTGTTGCCGGTAGGCGGCATGTCCAATGATGGTCTCATTGCCAGCGTTTTCTCAAACCAGGAATTAAAATTGAAAGCAGCTTACTTAAATGAAACGCCTGACCATTGCACGATTTATACTGGCATTTCGACAGACCGATTAGAAAAATTGGCCGCAAAAGCGAAATGCAAAATTGTCCTATTAATGGACCGCGATGATGTGGCAATTTACAACTCGATTCCAACAGCTGAAGGCGCAGTCATGCTGGCGATTCAGCATACAGATCATACGATCCACCATGCGAAAGTGGCGGTGCTCGGCCTTGGCCGCATCGGCATGACCATTGCCCGCACATTCCATGCCCTTGGTGCGAGCGTTTTTGTCGGCGCAAAGGAAACGGCATTGCTCGCCCGTGCCTTCGAACTCGGAGTCGAGCCTTTTCCCCTTACCGCACTAAAAGAAACGTTAAAAAACATCGATCTCATTATCAATACCATCCCAGCCAGAATTGTCACGTCTGACGTCCTCGCCGAATTACCACAACATGCTTTTGTCCTTGACTTGGCGTCAAAACCTGGCGGCGTTGATTTTGCGTATGCCAAAAAAAGAGGCTTGAAAGCCATGCACGTTCCTGGTCTTCCAGGCATGGTCGCCCCGAAAACAGCGGGCAAGATTTTAGCAAATGTTTTAAGTGATTTGCTTCATGAACAAACACAATCATAATGAAGGAGCGTGCGCGATGCTTAAAGGCAAACATATAGGGTTTGGCCTAACTGGCTCACATTGCACATTTGACGCTGTTTATCCGCAAATTGAGAATTTGGTTAAGCTCGGCGCGAAAGTCACCCCTTTTTTAACCTATACAGTAGAGACGACAGACACCAAGTTCGGCGACAGTGGGGATTGGATGAAACGGCTGCAAACGATCACTTCTGAGCCATTTGTCAATTCAATGGTCAAAGCAGAGCCCTTTGGGCCGAAAACCCCTCTCGATTTAATGATTATTGCCCCGATGACAGGAAATTCGATTTCCAAATTTGCGAATGCGATGACAGACAGCCCAGTACTCATGGGGGCAAAAGCGACATTGCGCAACGGCAAACCTGTTTTGCTTGGAATTTCTACAAACGATGGCCTCGGATTGAACGGCGTCAACATTATGCGCTTAATGGCGACAAAAAATATTTACTTTATTCCATATGGCCAAGATGACCATGTGAAAAAGCCGAATTCCCTTGTAGCCCATATGGATCAACTAATTCCTGCAGCTGAAGCAGCGATGCACGGCAACCAACTTCAGCCTGTTCTTGTACAAAAATAGGCTTTGGACAGTTGCGTATCGTCGGGAAATCCCGTAAAGTTTAGTAGAGGATAAGAGATAGATAGCTGAACTTTGAGGGAGGATACGAAACCATGAACGAACAACAACATTTTGACGTCGCTGTCGTCGGAGCAACCGGCGCAGTCGGCCAGCAAATGCTGAAAACATTAGAACAACGTGATTTTCCAATTAAGAGCCTAAAGCTCCTTTCATCGAAACGTTCGGCTGGAAAACAAATAACGTTTAAAGGCCAATCTTATACAGTCGAAGAGGCGACGCCTGAGTCGTTTCAAGGTGTACAATTAGCCCTTTTCTCAGCAGGCGGTTCAGTGTCAAAAGCGCTTGTTCCTGAAGCGATTAAACGCGGAGCTGTTTGCGTCGACAACACGAGCGCATTTCGGATGGACGCTGACGTGCCCCTTGTCGTGCCTGAAGTCAATGAAAGCGATTTGCACAACCACCAAGGTGTAATTGCCAATCCAAATTGTTCCACGATCCAAATGGTAGTTGCGTTGGAGCCGATCCGCCAAAAGCTTGGATTAAAGAAAGTGATCGTGTCCACATACCAAGCCGTTTCAGGTGCAGGGCTTGAAGCAGTCGAGGAAATGGAAAAGCAAACACGGGCCATTTTGGATGGGAAAGAAGCAACGGCAGAAGTGCTGCCGGTCGCGAAAGAGAAACGCCATTACCAAATTGCTTTTAACGCAATTCCGCAAATTGATGTGTTTCAAGATAATGGCTATACGTTCGAGGAAATGAAAATGATTAATGAAACGAAGAAGATCATGCATATGCCTGAACTTGAAGTGGCTGCTACATGCGTGCGTTTGCCAATTGAAACGGGCCACTCAGAATCTGTCTACTTCGAAACGGAGCAGTCTGGCGCAAGCGTAAAAGAAATCCAAGCTTTGCTAAGCGAAGCGCCAGGCATCACACTCCAAGACAACCCAGCAGAACAGCTTTACCCCCTCGTCACAAATGCAGTCGGCAAAAACGACGTATTCGTCGGCAGAGTGCGCCGCGACTTAGATCGTGACAATGGCTACCATGCTTGGGTTGTATCTGACAATCTTTTAAAAGGGGCAGCTTGGAATTCCGTGCAAATCGCAGAAAGCCTCATCAAGCTGAACCTATTGAACAAGTGAGTGAATCAAACATGAAAATCATTATCCAGAAATTTGGCGGTACATCTGTAAAAACGGACGAATCGAGGCTGCAAGCGGTGCGCCATGTTCAAAAAGCAGTCAATGACGGCTACAAAGTTGTCGTTGTTGTCTCAGCGATGGGCCGAAAAGGCGATCCTTATGCAACCGATACGCTGCTTAGCCTCGTTAGCAAATCCCGCATCACGAAGCGGGAACAAGACTTGCTTGTTTCTTGCGGCGAGACGATTTCAGCGGTTGTATTTTCAGATCTCCTCAATGCACACGGCGTCCAAGCGACGGCCATGAACGGAGCGAAAGCAGGATTTCGTACAAACGAGGAGTTCGGCAACGCGAAAATTAAAGAAATGAAATGCGAGCATTTGCTTAAAAAGCTAGAGACAGAAGATGTCGTCGTTGTTGCCGGTTTTCAAGGACAGTCGAAAAGCGGCGATGTAACGACGCTCGGCCGCGGTGCGAGCGATACATCGGCAACAGCTCTGGGCGCAGCTCTTCACGCGGAGTGGGTTGACATTTTTACTGATGTAGAAGGTGTTATGACCGCCGATCCTCGGATTGTCAGCGACGCGAGAGCATTGGAAGCCATGTCTTACAATGAAATTTGCAACATGGCGTACCAAGGCGCAAAAGTCATCCATCCGCGGGCGGTGGAAATTGCCATGCAAGCGAAAATTCCGATCCGGATTCGCTCCACTTACTCAGACAACGAGGGGACGCTCGTCACGGCCCTTGGCGCTTCCCATTCAATGGATGTAAACGAACGGATGATTACAGGAATTGCCCATGTGGCGAATGTGACGCAAATCAAAGTTGCTGCAAAAGAGGGCCAGCTTGACTTACAGGAAAATGTGTTTAAGTCGATGGCCCAAGCTAAGATTAGTGTAGACTTTATTAACATTAGCCCTAGTGGGGTGACCTATACTGTCAGTGATGAGGCGGCAGATAAAGCAAAACAAGTGCTTGAGCGTCTTGGATACACGCCTGAGCTTCGGCGCGGGTGCGCGAAAGTGTCCGCTGTGGGAGCAGGAATGAGCGGTGTACCTGGCGTTGCTGCGAAAATTGTCAGCGCCTTAAGTGGAGAGAATGTACAAATTTTGCAATCGGCAGATTCCCATACAACGATTTGGGTATTAGTCAAAAATGAAGATATGAAAAAGGCAGTGAATGCTCTGCACAAAATGTTTCAGCTCAGTGAAGCGACAACTGTGTAATTTCTTATAAACGGAGGGGGCGCATGTGAAACCAACAGGAAAATACGGCCCAGTGTGGACAGCTATGGTAACGCCGTTTCAATCAACGGGCGCAATCGATTATCAGCAGGCAGAGCAGCTTATCGAGCATTTGATTGCAAACGGAACCGATGTCCTCATTGTAGCCGGGACAACCGGAGAATCACCGCTGCTGTCCAAAGAAGAAAAACTAGAGCTGTTCGCTTTTTGTGTCAAACAGGCCAACGGGCGTGCGGCCGTCGTAGCTGGCACAGGCTCCAATGATACGCATGCTTCGGTTGAGCTAACAAAGGCGGCGGAAAAGACAGGCGTCGACGGTGTCATGCTTGTCACTCCGTATTACAATAAACCGTCGCAACAAGGGCTTTTTTCCCATTTTAATGAAATTGCCAACGAGACAAACTTGCCAGTCATGCTGTACAACGTTCCAGGCAGGACGGGAGTCAACCTTGAGGCGGAAACAACGATCGCCCTTGCGAATGTCAAAAATATCGTGGCGATTAAAGAAGCAAGTGGCAATTTGGAACAAATTGCGGCCATCATCGAGCATACGCCAGCCTCATTTGCTGTTTATAGCGGTGACGATAGCATGACGCTACCGATTTTAGCGATTGGCGGAGATGGGATCGTTTCTGTTGCCTCCCATCTAATTGGCAAGGAAATGCAAGCGATGGTTGGCGCGTTTCAGGCAGGGGAAAATGCAAAAGCGGCAATGATGCACCGCAAGCTGTTGCCTGTCATGCAAGCTCTATTCCTAGCTCCAAATCCAGCGTGTGTAAAGTATGCGCTTAACAAAAGCGGCATTGACGTTGGCGAAGTGAAACCCCCTCTTGCCCCTGTAAACGATCAGGAAAAAGTGGTGGTTGACCAGGCGCTGGCGAAAATCAAATCGCTATAAGCCTCATGTGAATGCTACTGACGCTTGATGCCGAGATGCAAAACCGTATGAAGATGCATAAGCATATGCGGTGAGCAACGAAGAAAGCGAGCGTTTGTCTATCGTCTAAAGCCCCTATTGCAGCTGGCTGCAATAGGGGCTTTTCGCTGTGTGCGAACGTGGTCAATGAAATCCCCCTTGTTTTTATCTTGAAAATTAAGGTATACTAAGTTCCAAGTGATGCGTTCGGGTAAAGGTGGTCATGGAAGCCGCCATTGTTAAAAAAGAAAAATCGGCATTGGAACGGAACGAAATCGGAAAATGATAGCTCGGTTCTCTAAATGTTCAATCAGTTAATGTGTGTTTCCAAGAAGCGCCACGGTCGCTTTAAACAGGGAATGGTTGAATGTTTGAAGCCGCGTGTTGTTTGTCGTGCGAGATTGGCGTCCATGAAGCCTGAAGTACGCACTAAACGGAATTTGAAACGATTACAAGAACAACCAGTTAAGTATGACTAGCGTTGTAACTAGGAGGAAAATCATTGTCTAAGCAAGAAACAGAAAAAGTGCGTGTGTTTGCCCTCGGCGGAGTCGGCGAAATCGGCAAAAATATGTACGGCATTGAAGTAGATGAGGATATCATTGTCATTGACGCGGGTTTAATGTTCCCTGATGACGATATGCTTGGAGTCGACATCGTTATTCCAGATGTGTCTTATTTAGTGGAAAACGAAGAACGTGTACGGGGAATTATTCTGACACATGGACACGAGGACCATATAGGCGGATTGTCGTATGTGCTGAAGAAAATCAACGTGCCTGTGTATGCCACAAAGCTAACGTTAGGACTCGTTGAGGAGAAATTGAAAGAGGCAGGCATTCATAGGCACGCAGAACTGCGCTTAATCGATTCCAACTCGCGCATTAAGTTAGGAAATACACCAGTATCTTTCTTTCGTGTTAGCCATAGCATTCCAGATTGCGTTGGTGTTTGCGTGGAAACGGCCCAAGGCGCTATTGTTCATACAGGTGATTTTAAGTTTGACCAAACACCAGTCGATGGAAAGCATGCTGATATCGGAAAAATGGCAGCAATTGGCCAAAAAGGTGTGCTCTGCCTCATGTCTGATTCAACGAATGCAGAGCGGCCAGGGACAACGAAATCGGAAGCTGAGGCTGGCAAAGGTATAAAAGACGTGTTCGCTCGTACAAAAGGGCGCCTTATTGTCACCTCGTTTGCTTCAAATGTCCATCGAATCCAGCAAGTAATCCAAGCGGCTTCCGCTACCAATCGAAAGCTTGCGGTTGTTGGCAAAAGCATGGTGCGCGTTATTACCATTGCTGGAAAGCTTGGCTACTTGAAAATACCGAAAGATTTATTAATTGATATGGACGAAGTGAACAAGCATAAACCAGAAAAAGTGGCGATTTTGACAACAGGAAGCCAAGGGGAACCGATGTCAGCATTAACGCGGATGGCAAAAGGAGCACACCGCCATATTACGATTACGCCAAATGACACAGTGATTATTGCTGCTACAGCGATTCCTGGAAATGAGACAAGCGTATCCGCTGTCATCGACCAGCTTTACCGGATCGGCGCCGAGGTGATTTATGGCAACCAAGCTGTCCATGCCTCTGGCCATGGTTCACAAGAAGAACTAAAGTTGATGCTGAATTTGATGCGTCCAAAGTTTTTCTTGCCGATACACGGAGAAATCCGCATGCAGCATGCGCACCGGCAATTGGCTTTGCAAGTCGGCATGAAAAAAGAACGGATTTATATAGTCGAAAAAGGGGAAGTCATTGAATTCAATAAACAACAAGCGCGGCGTGGCCCTAAAGTGCCATCGGGCCATGTGCTCATTGACGGACTTGGTGTCGGCGATGTCGGCAACATTGTCTTGCGCGATCGCCGCTTGCTTTCTAAAGATGGCATTTTAGTCGTCGTTGTCACATTGAACAAAAAGACAAACACGATTGTATCTGGACCGAATATTATTTCCCGCGGATTTGTCTATGTCCGTGAATCAGAAGAGCTTCTCGAGAAATCAAATGAGCTTGTGACCTCCATTTTGCAAAAATGTGTGACAGAAAATGTCAATGAGTGGTCAAGCTTAAAAAGCAACATTCGTGAAGGCTTAAGCCGCTACTTATTTGAAAAAACAAAAAGGCGGCCAATGATCTTGCCGATCATTATGGAAGTGTAGCCGTAAGTTTTTTGAAAAAAGCGTTATATGCATGAACATTTAAAAGCCTGAGCCCCTTCCTTGAATGGGGCTCAGGCTTTCTTAGAGCGGCAACACATAATAATGAATGCTTCACCCCATACTACTTTTATGTAAAGAGAAGGGTGTGGACAAGATGGAAAATGAAGAGCAACCTGCTCCAGAAGAGCCGAAAGAAAAACAAGAAGAGAAAAGCACGCTTGTCGAAAAAATCCAGCAGCTCGGGCAATCGAATGTGCCGGATATGGGCGCTTCCAACATCCATTGCATGACGGTCGTTGGCCAAATTGAAGGGCATATGCAACTGCCCCCGCAAAACAAAACGACAAAATATGAGCACATGATTCCACAGTTGGTGGCCGTCGAACAGAATCCGAAAATTGAAGGGTTGTTAATTATTTTAAACACAGTAGGCGGCGATGTCGAAGCAGGGTTGGCCCTATCGGAAATGATCGCTTCGATCTCAAAACCAACCGTTACACTTGTGCTTGGCGGTGGGCATTCCATTGGCGTGCCGATTGCTACAGCGGCAAGCTATTCGTTTATTGCTGAAACAGCAACGATGACGATCCATCCTGTACGCCTGACTGGCCTCGTCATTGGCGTACCGCAAACATTTGAATATTTGGATAAAATGCAAGACCGCGTCATTCGCTTTGTCACGTCCCATTCGCAAATATCGGAAGAAAAGTTTAAAGAATTAATGTTTTCAAAGGGCAATCTCACACGGGACATTGGTACGAATGTGATTGGCACAGATGCGGTCGAATATGGCCTTATCAATGAAGTGGGCGGCATTGGCCAAGCGATAAGAAAGCTGAATGAAATGATTGAGGAACAGAAAGCAGACGGGGAGGTTATCCAATGATTTTGTACACGACGACTCCTTATGAACTTCTTTTTCCTGAAGAAGAGACGGTTTACCAAAGTCAACAACTGATTGACTGTGACGCTGGCCAGCTTGTCGTTGAACGGATTGACGATGGCAACTTTCGAGTCATCCGTCTCCTTTCGAGTGATCCAAATGCCTTTTTAAAACCTGAATACGCTCCAGGCTCATTGCTTTCAGCGAGATGGATTCCATAAAAAACCGTTAAAAACGGAATCGCTGTAGTGGTGGGCGCCGAAAACATGGTATGATATAATAACAACAGTCGATTTTAAGCAGCCTCGCGTTTAGGCTGCTTGTTCGAGTATGATTTTCTAGAGGGTGACTCCATGGCAAAACGCAAGAAACGAAAAAAAAACCAGTGGAAGTCCCAGTTGACTTTTGAACTTGTAGGATTAGGCCTACTTGTAGTGGCTCTTGTCACGCTGGCCCGATTAGGGAGCGTAGGGGAAGCATTTGTCCGTTTATTTCGTTTCTTCTTAGGAGAATGGTTTGTCGTTTTGGCGCTTGGTTTTTTTGTAAGCGCATTGTACATCATGATTAAACGGAAAAAACCGGCCTTGTGGGGAAGGCGTTTAGCTGGACTGTACACAATCGTGATTTCGATGGCGATTTTGGCCCACATCAGCTTATTCCGTGAACTTCAGCTAACTGGCAACGTCAGCGATGAATCGGTTTTGCGGGGGACGTGGAACCTGTATTGGGAAGAAATGACGTCTGGCCAGTCTGCCGATCTTGGCGGTGGTATGGTTGGGGCAGTTGGCTATGCAGTAAGCCATTTTTTGTTTGCCAACGCAGGTACATATTTGTTCTGTTTTATCCTCATTATGATTGGCGCGATTTTAATTTCCGGGCGCTCCTTTGGAGAAATGGTCGGAAAAGCTTACCGGCGTACGTATTTGTTTGTAACTGATTTTGTGAAAGCGGCATGGCAAGACTTTGCTTCTTGGCGGAAACAGGCAAAAGTGAAAATGAATGAAGAACGCCAACAAAAGAAAGTGCGCCAGAAGAAAAAACAGCAAACAAACGAGGAAGTAGAGGAACAGGAGCTAGAACCATGGGATAAACAGACAGAGCCAGAAATTGTCGATTTCACGCAAAATGCACAGGTAACGCCTGAAGAGCAAACGGTCCATCCTGTTAAGCAAGGAAAGAAAGAAGGCGCTAGTGAAGTGGCGGAGGCTGGCGGAACAGATGAGGACGGAGCCCTGATGCCGGCTGGCTTGGTGCAGATGGAACAAGCAAATGAATCCTATACATTGCCAAGTCTCGACTTGTTGCTGACGCCTGATAAGCCAGAACAAAAGCAGGAAAAGCAACAATTGACATCCAATGCCCGCAAATTGGAAAAAACACTTGCTAGCTTCGGAGTGAACGTCCGTGTCTCCAAAGTTCATTTAGGTCCAGCCGTCACAAAGTATGAAGTCAATCCAAGCATTGGCGTAAAAGTAAGCAAAATTGTCAACTTGGCAGATGACCTTGCTTTGGCGCTTGCTGCAAAAGACATTCGCATTGAAGCACCAATCCCGGGGAAATCAGCTGTCGGCATTGAAGTGCCTAATCAGGAAATTGCGATTGTTTCTTTAAAGGAAGTGCTTGAAGGGGCTGCTTCACGACAACATGAAGTGCTTTCCGTTGGACTTGGCCGTGACATTTCAGGGGAACCTGTGCTGGCGCCGCTAAATAAAATGCCCCATTTGCTTGTGGCAGGGGCAACAGGCAGTGGCAAAAGTGTGTGCATCAACGGCATCATTACAAGCATTTTAATGAAAGCAAAACCCCATGAAGTGAAGCTGATGATGATTGATCCCAAAATGGTTGAGCTAAACGTGTACAACGGCATTCCCCATTTATTGACACCCGTAGTCACAGAACCGAAAAAAGCGTCTCAAGCATTAAAAAAAGTTGTTGCTGAAATGGAACGACGCTATGACTTGTTTTCACATACTGGCACACGCAATATCGAAGGCTATAATGACTATATTCGCCGCCACAATGAAACGGAAGAGGGCAAGCAGCCATTGTTGCCCTATATTGTCGTCATTGTGGACGAGCTCGCCGACTTAATGATGGTGGCGTCTGGCGATGTCGAAGATTCAATCGCTCGCCTTGCGCAAATGGCACGAGCAGCGGGCATTCATATGATTATTGCTACGCAGCGGCCGTCTGTAGATGTGATTACTGGCGTCATTAAGGCCAACATCCCGTCGCGGATAGCTTTCGGCGTTTCGTCGCAAACTGATTCGCGCACGATTTTGGACTCTGGCGGTGCCGAAAAGCTACTAGGCCGCGGGGATATGCTCTATTTGCCAATGGGCGCAACAAAGCCGACGCGTATACAAGGGGCATTTTTATCGGATCAGGAAGTTGAAAGAGTTGTTGAATATGTCATTTCTCAGCAAAAAGCCCAATATGTAGAAGAAATGACGCCTTCGGTTGACCAGGCAACAAACAGCGAGCCTGAAGATGACTTATACAACGACGCTGTTGACTTAGTCGTGGAAGTCGGTACTGCATCCGTGTCGATGATCCAGCGCCGCTTTCGCGTCGGCTATACACGGGCAGCGCGCATTATTGATGAAATGGAAGCGAGAGGCGTTGTTGGCCCATATGAGGGCAGTAAGCCTAGGGAAGTACTGATCAGCCGTAATGATGAAGAGGCAACTTCATAAACTAGAAAGAAAGGGTTGCGATAGAGAGGATGGAATCGGTGATGAAGGCGGATCATCGGCCGCTTTATATACAAGTGATCGATCAGTTAAAGGAAGAAATCAGCCACTACAGTGAAGGGAGTAAGCTCCCATCTGAATATGAGCTTGCCAAGCAGCTAGGTGTAAGCAAAGAAACATTGCGGGAAGCGTTGCGCCTACTAGAGGAAGACGGACTCGTCGTAAGGCGCTACGGCGTAGGCACATTTGTGCCTTCAAAGCCGCTGTTTTCAGCGGGAATCGAAGAGCTGCAAAGTGTAACCAACATGATTGCGTCTGCAAATATGACGCCAGGCACGATTTATTTGTCGTCAACGATCGAAGTTTCGGCAGAAGAAGACAGAGCGCGTTTTAATCGATCGAAATCGTTTGAAATGCTCCAACTTGAGCGTGTACGGACAGCAGACGGTATGCCTGTCGTTTACTGCCTTGACCAGCTTCCGGCGGATTTAGTCGGCAACCGCTCTATTCATGAAATGAAGTCGATCTTTCAGTTTTTAGAAGAGGCAGGCCGACCAATTGCTTATGCGCTTGCCTCGATTGAGCCGATCGGCTACCATGAGCATGTAACGGAAGTGCTGGAGTGCACTCCTGAAACGGCGCTTCTTCTTTTAAGACAAACCCATTATGATCACCATGATCAAGCGGTGCTCCACTCTGTCAATTATTTTCGGTCTGACAAATTTAAGTTTAATGTTGTAAGAAAAAGCAAATAAGCAAAAAACCGCCACCTCCGGCGGTTTTTAGACGTTGCGGATGATTTGCCGCCTTTGTTGGCACACTAAAAGGGGCCGCTGTTGCATCGTCTTCCTTACTCGCAGCATGCGAGAAGGATTGGAACAACAAATTTAAGTTTGTAAAGGAAGTGAGCAAATGGTTGATTTACAAGTGCGCTCATCGCAGCGGGCAGGCATGAATATTCATTATTGGAAAACGGACAAATTTAAAACCGTTACATTTTTACTAATGGCTAAAGCGCCATTGAATGAACGTACATTGACAGTAAGAGCACTTATACCTTCTATTTTGCAAAGTGGCACTAAAAACTATAGCAATCGCAAACAACTTAGGCGCAAACTTGATGATATGTATGGAGCGATTTTAACGGGCGATGTTCAAAAAAAAGGCGAGCAGCATGTGCTTAGCTTTCGCATGGAAATAGCCAGTGAGCGGTTTTTGACAGGCCAACAGCCATTATTGAAAGAAGCGCTTTCCCTTTTTAAAGAAGTTGTTTTTGAGCCAAGACTAGAAGATGGGGCTTTCGCGAAAGCGATTGTTGAGCAAGAAAAACGTGCCTTGTCACAGCGGATTGCAGCGATTTATGACGACAAAATGCGTTATGCCAACGTTCGGATCACAGAGGAAATGTTCAAAGGCGAAGCGTTTTCACTTCCAGCTTATGGACGCGTTAGCGACCTTGATACACTCGATGAACAAGCGATTTACCAAGCGTATGAACGGATGGTCACCGAAGACCGTTTTGACCTTTATATCATTGGCGCCTACGATGAAAACGAGCTGACTCGCTCTATCGAGGAGCTATTCACACAAAACCGCCAACCAAAAGCGGAAGGACAAGCAGCAGCCAAGAGCCCGGTCCACATAACCGAAAAACTCGTGACGGAAAACCAAAAAGTCAAACAAGGCAAATTGCATATTGGCTTTCGTACCCATACAACGTTTGGCGATGAAGATTATGAGGCGATGCAAGTCGCCAATGGCATTTTTGGCGGATTCCCGTCGTCAAAGTTGTTTCGAAATGTCCGTGAAAAAGAAAGTCTTGCTTATTATGCCGCATCTCGCCTTGAAAGTCATAAAGGCGTGCTAATGGTAATGGCCGGGATTGAATTTAATAAATTTGAACGTGCGGTTGCTATTATAAAGGAACAAGCAGAGGCTATGAAAACAGGGGAATTTGACGAGGAAACGATTGAACAGACAAAAGCGATGCTCATCAATCAAATGCTAGAAGCGATTGATACACCAAGGGGATTTGTCGAACTGTCTTACCATGAAATGGTTGCAGGGACGACTTATCCAATTGGCGAGCGGATTGAAGCGTTAAAGAAAGTCACGAAAACAGACATTGTCAATGCAGCGAACAAATGGGAATTGGATACGATTTACTTTTTGAAAGGGGAGAGTGAATAATGAAGCCGCTTAAATTTAAACAGCTAGAAGAGACGCTTTATTATGAGCAACTTGATAATGGGCTTGATGTTTACATTCTTCCAAAGCCAGGGTTTCACAAAACGTTTGCCACTTTTACAACTAAATACGGTTCGATTGATAACCATTTTGTTCCTCTTGGACAGACAGAGCCAGTAAAAGTCCCAGACGGCATTGCCCACTTTCTAGAGCACAAAATGTTTGAAAGCGAAGAAGGCGATGTTTTTCATACATTTGGCAAACAAGGGGCACAAGCGAACGCTTTTACAAGCTTTACCCGCACCGCTTATTTATTTTCAAGCACATCCAACGTCAACCAAAATGTTGAAACGCTGCTTGACTTTGTTCAACACCCTTATTTTACCGATGAAACAGTGGAAAAAGAAAAAGGCATTATAGGACAAGAAATTACGATGTATGATGATGATCCTGATTGGCGCGCTTACTTTGGGACAATTGAAAACATGTATTCATCCCACCCGGTCAAAATTGACATTGCAGGGACGATCCCGTCGATTAGCAAAATCACGAAAGAGGACTTGTACACTTGCTATGAGACGTTTTACCATCCTAGCAACATGTTGCTGTTCATTGTCGGCTCGGTGGACGTAAATGAAATGATGCAGCTCGTCCGGGCGAACCAAAGCAAAAAGGAATTTGCCGACCCAAAACCGATTGAGCGTCACGTGAAGCCTGAAGGGACGCCAGTCGACAGAGCCGAACATGTTGTCGCTATGCCTGTCCATACGCCGAAGGTATTTGTTGGCTTTAAAGAGTCAAACCCAACGCGGCAAGGGGAAGAACTGCTAAAATACGAACTGTCGTTAAATGTTTTGCTCGATCTTATGTTCGGCCCAAGTTCCGAGGCATACGAGGCTATGTATGAGGCAGGGATCATCAATGAGACGTTTGCATTTGACTATACTGCAGAATATGGGTTCGGTTTTTCAATTATCGGCGGAGACAGTACAAAGCCAGAGGAACTAAAAGAAAAAATTATTGAGACCATTGCTGCATTCAAGCAGCGTCCACTTGCGAAAGAAGAAGCGGATCGGGCCATTAAGAAAAAGATTGGCGCTTTTCTTCGTTCCTTGAACTCGCCTGAAAACATTGCCAATGAATTTACACGCTATGCGTTTAATGGCATGAATTTATTTGATGTCGTGCCGGTGCTTGAATCGTTAGAAGCATCTGACTTGGAAACAGTGCTCCATCACCATTTTAAAAGCGAGTACCGGACGGTAGCGACAGTCAAAGACGAAGACATGTCATGAAGCGCATTTTAATAACAGGGGCAACTGGAGGAATCGGGCAAGCAACGGCAGCGATCCTTGCACAAGAGGCGTCTGAGCTTTATATCCACTACTCGGAAAACATCGAGGCAGCCAACGCCTTAGTGGCCGCCGTTCCTTGTCCTTGTGTTGCCATCAAAGCCGATTTGTCTAGCGCGGATGGCGCTGCCACACTTGCAAAGCAATTACCTGCCGTGCCTAATGTGTTTGTCGATTGTGCTGGCAGCGCTGCACCTGCGCTCTTGCAAGACGTTGGCGACGATATTCTTGAAGCACAAATGCATGTGCACTTGCTTAGCCCGATCAAACTAGTACGATCCTTTTTGCCGGAAATGCTAAGAAAACGCGATGGCGTGATCGTGCTCACATCATCCATTTGGGGGCTCACAGGAGCAAGCATGGAAAGCATCTATGCTGCAGCAAAAAGCGGTTTAAATGGGTTTGTTAAAAGCATGGCAAAAGAAACGGCCATGAGCGGCATACGCATTAATGCTGTTGCTCCTGGAGCAATCGATACAAACATGCTTAGAGGCTACAGCGAGGCTGATCTTCGTCTGCTTGCTGAAGACATTCCGTACGGCAGGCTTGGGACAGCCGAGGAAGTCGCAGAGGCGATTGCCTTTTTGGCCAGCGATAAGGCATCGTACATACATGGCCAAATTCTTTCTGTCAATGGCGGTTGGTACTGTTAAGTCAGCGCATAAAGGCAAGTGAATCCGGCATACTAAGTGTGAATCTTTTTAAATTCTAAAGGAGGGATTCACATGTCAGTACTTGACAACTGGGATCAATGGAAAGATTTTTTAGGAGGGCGTCTTGACCAAGCAAAAAAAGAGGGCATGAATGAACATGTCGTAAGTGACCTTGCTTACCAAGTTGGCGAATATTTGGCTGGGCAAGTTGAGCCGAAAAACGAACAAGAACGTGTTCTTGCCGACCTTTGGAAAGTCGCTGATGAGAAAGAACAGCATGCTATCGCTAATATGATGGTAAAATTGGTAGAACAACAGTAAGGCGCCCCTGCCTGTTCGCAATTTGTGAACAGGCAGTTTTTTTACTAAAAACGGCGGTTTGTTTGGCGATTTGCGGAAATTTGCAATTTTACATAGGAAAATACTTTCCTTTTAGTAGTGTATCCTATATCATAGACCCAAGAAGAATAGCTGATTTGGTCCATTTTTCACACTCAAGAAAGGAAGTGCCGCGGTGAAAGAATGGTATTTTGAGTACCAGCTCCACGAAAACCGCCCGGGGATTCTCGGGGATATTTCTTCTCTTCTTGGCATGCTGTCCATTAATATTGTCACTATTAACGGCATTGACGACACGAGAAGAGGCATGCTTTTGCGCACTTCTGACGATGACAGCGTAAAAAGGTTTAAAGCCATCTTACATACAATTGGCAACGTAACAGTTACAAAGTTCCGCGAGCCCCGCGTTAGAGACCGATTAGCGATTCGCCATGGTCGCTATATCGAGCGAAATGCCACGGAGAAAAAAACATTTAAGTTTATTCGCAGAGAGCTAGGGCTATTAGTTGATTTTATGGCTGAATTAATGAAAAAAGAAGGCCATTATTTAATCGGCATTCGCGGCATGCCGAGAGTCGGCAAAACCGAATCGGTAGTAGCAGCAAGCGTCTGTGCGAACAAGCGCTGGAGCTTTATTTCTTCGACGCTTCTTAGGCAGACTGTACGGAGCCAGTTGGCTGAAGATGAAATGGATGGGGACAACATTTTTATTATTGACGGCATTGTGTCAACGATGAGGGCCACTGAAAAGCACCGCATGCTTGTTGACGACATCATGCGGCTTCCTGCAGTAAAAGTGGTTGAACACCCTGACATTTTTATCCGTGAGTCAGAGTACGAGCTTGAAGACTTTGACTGCATTATTGAATTGCGCAATGACGATAGTGAGCAAATTACGTATGACGTCGTCGAGCCAGGCTTTTCTTCATTTGACATAAGCTAAAGTTTGTAGGTAGGTGTGACCATGTCAGAACTAGGGAATTACTTAAAAGAGACGCGTGAAGACAAGCAGATTACGCTTGATGATCTGCAGCGTACGACCAAAATTCAAAAACGGTATTTGGCAGCGATTGAAGAAGGCAATTTTGATACGCTCCCGGGCATTTTTTATGCGCGGGCATTTGTCAAGACGTACGCGGAAGCGATTGGCCTTGATGCCGATGAAGTGCTGGAAACGTATAAAAACGAACTGCCCAATCCGCAAACGGAAGCAGTCGATTTGCCTTCACGCTCTGAACGCGTAAAAACAAGCGCGCGTACAGCGCCTTCAAGGCCAGGAAAAGGGCGTGGAAAATCGCTGGCTTCCATTTTAGTGCCAATCTTGCTCATTGCTGCTGTCGTGCTCGTCATCGTTCTTATTTGGAACGTGAGCGGCCGTGATAGCGGCGGCGAAGTTCAGAATGAGCAAGAAGCCGGGCAAACAGATACGTATGATCCGCCTGAGAATGCTGGCGATGAAGAGGAAGGCGAAGGAGCAGCTGATAAAGACGAAGCTGGCGAAGACGAAGCAGCTGACGAGGAAAGCGGATCGGAAGACGAGCAAACTGACAAAGAGCCTGAACTTTCATTGGAAGAGACATCCGGCAACGTCTCCACTTATATTCTTACAAACGTGGAGGCAATTGAAACGCTGAAAATTGAAATGGGAGAAGGCTCCTATGTGCAAGTCCGTGACCGCGATGGACAGGCAATTGAAGAAAACGGCGGAGACTACAAAGATGATTTTGAGCCAGACGTGAGCGGCCTTGACGCCCTTGAGCTTAATATTGGCAACGGTTATGGGGTTGAAAGGGTAGAAGTGAACGGCATTGAAGTCGAACTCTTGGAAACCGATCACCAGTATGTGACCATTACCGTTGAAGAACAAGAATAACCAATCGTTCCCGGCTTAGTACCGGGGACTTTTTCGTTGTTGTTGTTTTTGATTAAGCGCTGTTTTTTTCAGTACGGTGCCAACTATGGTACAATAAAAAAGTGAGTCCAGACTGGTTTCATGCAAACTGGCAAAAAGGAAGGGACGGGAAGCTTTTGAATTTAGCAAATAAAATCACCGTAGCGCGGATTTGTTTAATTCCGGCATTTATGCTGTTTTTGCTTGTCGATTGGCCACTTGGCGAAACGGAGTGGTTTCAACAGCCGATTACATACAGCATGCTTGTGGCCACAGCGATTTTTGTCGTTGCCTCTGCCACGGATTGGCTCGACGGCTACTATGCACGGAAGCTTGACCTTGTCACTAGCTTCGGCAAATTTCTCGATCCTTTGGCCGATAAGCTCCTTGTGACCGCTGCCTTAATTGGGTTAGTGGAAGCGCAGCTCGTGCCAGCTTGGATTGCCATTGTCATTATTAGTCGTGAGTTTGCGGTAACGGGCATTCGCTTAGTTGCTGCAGCAGAAGGCGATGTTATAGCGGCGAGCAAACTGGGCAAATGGAAAACGCTCACCCAGATTATCGCTATTATTGCTAGTCTTTTACATAATATCCCTTTTTCAGCTCTTTCATTTCCATTTGCTTCCATAATGCTATGGATCGCGGCTCTGTTAACGATCTGGTCTGGAATCGAATATTTTGTGAAAAACAAACACGTCATTCTAAAATCGATGTAAGGGAGAGGATGGATTGAATGCAGAAATAATGGCCGTTGGCTCAGAGCTGCTTCTTGGCCAGATCGCCAATACAAATGGCCAATTCATCTCTAAACAGCTAGCAAGCATTGGTGTCGACGTGTACCGGCACACAGTTGTGGGAGATAACGAGGACAGGCTAAAAAAAGCACTTCAAGAAGCACATGAGCGTGCCGATCTCGTCATCTTAACGGGCGGGCTTGGCCCGACAAAAGATGACTTGACGAAAGAAACGGTCGCGGCGTTTTGTGGAAAAAAGCTTGTGTACGATGAAGCCGCTCTTCATGAAATTGAACATTATTTTAAACGCCATAACCGCGTCATGACACCTAACAACAAAAAGCAAGCCTATGTGATTGAAGGCTGCACCGTGCTTGCAAACCGTCATGGCATGGCCCCCGGAATGCTATGCGAGCTTGAAGACGGGAAAAAACTGGCGCTTTTGCCTGGACCACCGAGCGAAATGAAGCCAATGTTCGTCAACGAGCTTTTGCCTAAACTGTTAGGCGCAACTGAACATACAGAAATCACTTCCCGTGTGCTTCATTTTTTTGGAATTGGGGAATCACAATTAGAAACAGACCTTTTGGACTTGATTGCGACGCAAACGAACCCGACAATCGCTCCATTGGCTGGTGATGGGGAAGTGAAACTGCGCTTGACTGTAAAGCATGCAGATAAAAATGAAGCTGCCCGTTTGCTTGATGAAACGGAAGCATTGATTCGGAAACGGGTCGGTTCATATTTGTACGGCTACAACGAAACGACACTGGTCAAGGAAACGTTTTTGCGTTTGCAGGCGAGCGGTCTGACAATTGCCAGCGCCGAAAGCTTGACTGCCGGGCTTTTCTCAAGCGAATTGGCTGCGTTTGCTGGTGCATCGGACGTGCTAAAAGGGAGCGTGACTGCCTACTCCAATGAACTGAAGCAGCAATTGCTTCAAGTTTCAAGCGCCACCCTTGCTAGCGACGGCGCCATCAGCGAAGCATGTGCGTTGGAAATGGCACGTGGCGTCAAAACACTTTACGGTTCCGATATGGCCATCTCTTTTACAGGAGTGGCTGGGCCCGGGGTGCAAGAGGGCCACGAAGCGGGTACCGTTTTTCTGGCGCTTCTTTTGCCAGGAGGGAAAGAGCGCGTATACACGCTGTCTTTATCGGGGGGACGCAATGCCGTACGAATGCGGGCGGTGAAATTTGGCTATTTTTATTTACTGGAAGAATTGAAAAGGAGCAATGGTAGTAAATGACCTATTTTACAGACTTTGATATTTCGGACCAAGTGAAACAAGCAATCCAGGATATGGGGTTTGAAGAACCATCCCCTATCCAAGAAAAAGCGATTCCTGCCATTTTGACAGGTGGCGATGTAATTGGCCAGGCGCAAACAGGAACTGGAAAAACAGCTGCATTTGGGATACCGGTTGTTGATAAAGTGACCGAAGAGCGTTACATTCAAGCATTAATTTTGACGCCAACAAGGGAACTGGCCATTCAAGTTTCTGGAGAACTGCAAAAGCTATCGGCTCATAAACGGATTCGGACGTTGCCGATTTACGGCGGGCAATCGATCGGCCACCAAATCAAAGCGTTGCGCCAAGGAGTGCAAGTAGTGATTGGTACCCCAGGACGGATGCTTGACCATTTGCGCCGTGGAACGCTCAAACTTAATTCGGTCCATACCGTTGTCCTTGACGAAGCCGATGAAATGCTCGATATGGGCTTTGTCGATGACATCGAAGCGATTTTAAAGGAAGTCAATCAAGTTCGACAAACGTTGTTGTTTTCTGCGACGATGCCGCCTGCGATCCGCAAGCTGTCACGAAAATACATGAACGATCCGAAAACAGTGACGATTAATAAGGGCGAAGTGACGGCACCTTCGATCAACCAAGTTTATTATAAAGTATTGGAGCGAAATAAAATTGACTCCCTTTGCCGCATCATTGACAGCGATGATGTGGAGCTCGGCATTTTGTTTTGCCGCACGAAGAAAGGCGTCGCTGAATTGACAGAAGCGCTCCAAGCGCGGGGCTACCTTGTTGATGGTCTTCATGGAGACTTGACGCAATCTCAACGTGATGTTGTTATGAAGAAATTCCGCGACTCGTCGATCGAGTTTCTCATTGCTACAGACGTAGCCGCCAGGGGTATCGATGTAGAAAATGTCAGCCATGTCATCAACTACGATATTCCACAAGACCCTGAAAGCTATGTGCACAGGATTGGGCGTACAGGGCGAGCGGGCCGGACAGGCGCAGCGATTACGTTGGTTACGCCTCGGGAAATGAAGCATCTCCGCTCTATTGAAAAAGAAATCAAGATGCACATTCCGTCAGCAAGTGTGCCGACGATTGAAGAAGTTGTTGAAAAACAGCAAAGCTCTTGGAAAAACTTAATTGAGGATACAATTGAGCAAGGCGGCAAAGAAATGGAGTTGTTCTTGCCCCTTGTAGATGAAATTCTTGCTGAGCAAGACCCTAAACAAGTGGTTGCGGCGCTATTGAAATTAAAGTTTTCAACAGAGACGGCAACCGAAGATGCTGGCTACAGCTTTGGTGACACAGGCGGTGCCAAAGGAATGGTCCGCTTCTTCATCAATGTTGGACGAAATGTCAATTTGACGCCGAAAATTCTTGGCGAAGAAATCGGCCGCCTTGTCGGCATCCCTGTCAAATCGATTGGCCGCATCGACATCTTTGAAAACTTCTCCTTTGTCGATGTACCAGAAGAGGCTGCGCCATTTGTGTATGAAGGCTTGCGCTATTCCCGCATTAATGGAGCGCGCGTCAATCTTGAACCTGCTAAGCCGCGCCCGAAACGGGAGCGGCGCACGCCAGCGGGCTCACGCCGTTCATAGATCCTTAGCCAAAGCGTGCTGCTTTGTCAAACACGTAGTATCTACAGTCGGAAAGGCCGGGTTCCGCCCGGTCTTTCCTATTTGTCGTAAAAAAAGACGAATAAATGTTCGTAAAAACTATTGGCAAACGAAGCAAAACGCGTTATGATAGACTCATGCGAAGACTTACAACATTGTCCCTTACATGGATAACGATAGAAATGAGCGAATTGACAAGGAGAGATGAAAATGAGTGATAGAAAACAAGCGCTTGACATGGCTTTACGCCATATTGAGAAACAATTTGGCAAAGGCTCTGTCATGAAGCTAGGTGAACAGGCTGAACAGCGCGTATCGACGGTTTCAAGCGGTGCCCTCGCCCTTGATATTGCTTTGGGCGTAGGTGGCTATCCAAAAGGAAGAGTCATTGAAGTATATGGCCCAGAATCTTCCGGTAAAACGACCGTTGCCCTCCATGCAATTGCTGAAGTGCAGCGCAATGGTGGCCAAGCTGCTTTTATTGATGCTGAGCATGCTCTTGATCCTGTCTATGCGAGCAAACTAGGCGTTAATATCGATGAGCTCTTGCTGTCCCAACCTGATACAGGCGAACAGGCACTTGAAATTGCGGAAGCACTTGTGCGCAGTGGTGCCCTTGATATAATTGTCATTGATAGTGTAGCTGCGCTCGTACCAAAAGCGGAAATTGAAGGGGAAATGGGCGACTCGCATGTCGGCTTGCAAGCACGCTTAATGTCACAGGCGCTCCGGAAATTATCAGGAGCGATCAATAAGTCGAAAACGATTGCGATCTTCATCAACCAAATCCGTGAAAAAGTCGGCGTTATGTTCGGCAATCCAGAAACGACGCCAGGGGGGCGCGCCCTTAAATTTTACTCGTCCGTCCGCTTGGAAGTGCGCCGTGCCGAGGCGTTGAAGCAAGGGAATGAGATTGTCGGCAACCGCACTAAAATCAAAGTCGTCAAAAACAAAGTGGCTCCGCCTTTCCGTTTAGCGGAAGTTGACATTATGTACGGAGAAGGCATTTCCAGGGAAGGTTCGATGCTTGACATTGCGGCGGAACTCGATATTGTCGAAAAAAGCGGTGCTTGGTATTCTTACAAAGGCGACCGCCTTGGGCAAGGCCGTGAAAATTCAAAACAATTTTTGAAAGAAAACCCGGAAATTACCGCCGAAATTGAGCGTTTGATTCGTGACCACCACGGGCTCGACGGGGAAGCGAAGCTGGAAGAGGCAGCTGAAGAACAAGCTTTTGAAGATGTGCCTTTAGATTTAAAATAAAGAGAACAACATTGAGGCTCCCGAACAGAGTCCGCTGATAGACGCCCATACAAGAGGAGGAAAGATCTGGCCTGCGCCATGTTCTTTCCTCTGTATTTGAAAAACACGGGGTTTCAGCGGCAGCAACCGTTGAGGGGGCTTTTTTGATAGGAAAAAAAGAAGCAGTTTCACTTGCAAAAGGAGCCGACGGGATAAAATGGTCACGTTTTTATATTTTACCGATACCCATATCCGGGGGACAGCGCCTAAAAACCGTTTAGATGCGTTTCCAGAAACAATGAAACGAAAGTTGACAGAAATTATGGCTATTGCCAACCGTGAACAAGTGGATGTGCTTCTTCATGGTGGTGATGTTTTTGACAGGCCAGACTTATCGCCAAGCACAGTTGGCCAATTCGCACAAATTTTCCGGGAAGCTCCAGCGCCCATATACACGATTGCTGGGAACCATGATACATTTGGTCATAACCCGGAGACGGTGTCACGGACGATGCTTGGTCTCCTTGATGCGTTTGGCATTATGAAGCTCGTCCATCCTGGCAAGCCGATTTTGATTGAAAAAGCTGGTGTCCGCGTGCAAGTGTCCGGCCAGCCATACCATTATGAACTCGACCAGCGTGACCCTAAGCTAGACTATTATCCAATTAATGAAACAGAAGCAGATACGATGATCCACCTCGTCCATAGCATGCTCGTCGAAAAAGCACTGCCTGACGGCATTCCTCATACGCTGATTGACCACATTTGGGGGACGAGCGCCGACGTTATTTTGACAGGACATTACCATACTGGTTTTGGCATTAAAGAGCAAAACGGCAAATTTATTTGCAATCCAGGCGCAGTAGCGAGGATTAATAACCATTGGACAGAAGTAGAACGGCTGCCTAAAGTCATTATTGGTACTGTAACAAAAGAAGGCATAACGCTACGGGAAGAGACGCTGACTGTCGCTCAAAAAGGGAGCGACGTGTTGGACAGGGCTTATGTGGAAAAAGCAAGCCACCAGGAAGAAAAACTTCACGCCTTTGTCCAGCAAGTGAGAGAGCAGGCGGATTTCCAAACGCTGCAAATGAGTGAAATCATTCGTGAGCTCGCCTCTATGCAAGGTGTCGAAGACAAAGTAAAACAGGAAGCACTAAGGCGGATGACGATCGTGGAAGAGCGCTGGGAGCGTGATGAAACTGAATAATATTGTAAGTGTCAGGCTTGAAAATTTCCAATCCCATTTAGATAGCACGCTGCAATTTGACAAAGGCCTAAATGTGATCGTCGGCCAATCTGACAGCGGCAAGACCGCCATCTTGCGGGCAGTTCGTTGGGCATTGTTTAACCAGCCAAGGGGGACGGATTTTATCCGTGTCGGTGCGGATTTTGTCCGTGTGACGATCACAATGGAGTCAGGACGTCTCATCATACGCGAGCGGACCAGCTCAAAAAATCGCTACATCTTAAAAGAGCCGGGAGGACAAGACTTGGTGCTTGAAGGGTTTGGCAGCCAAGTGCCAGAAGAGGTGCTCCAAGCCCATGGCATGAGGTCGTTCCGGATTGATGGCGATAATGAGTGGCATTTGCAAATTGCCCAGCAGTTAGACGGGCCCTTCTTGTTGGAAGCGCCAGGATCGCTGCGCGCGAAAACAATTGGCCGCATGAGCGGTGCCCACTATTTAGACATGGCGATCCGCGATGCCTCTAAAGATGTGTACGGACTCAGCCAACGAATCAAACAGAAACAAGGAGAAGTGGAGGAAGCCAAAACGGCGCTCGCCCCATTTGATGGGCTTGAGGCTGCGAAGACAAAACTGGACAAAGGCTTTGAAAAATTGCGGCTAGCCAAGGCTGCCCAGGATAGACTGGCGAAGCTCAAGCAATGGCATGCCCGTTACATAGAGCTGACAAGAGCAGAAGCAGAAGCCAACAAACAAAAAGCCAGTGTAGCCCAGCTAGCTGATTGGGAAGTTCGTTATGAACGGTTGTGTGCGCTGGCTGTTAAAAACAAGCGCCTGAGCCAGTTGGCGGAACAATGGGCACGGCTCGAAAAAGACAGCAGCACCTGCTCTTTATGGCTTTCAAAAACAGCGCAAGTGGACAGTGCTTATAGCCTTCACCAGGCGATACGAAACGAGGCAACTCGTTATGTGCGTCTGACCACTCTTAAGCAGCAAAGCCAGGCAGTAAAGGACAATGAGCAAACATTGACAAAGGCAATGGCGCAAACAGCTTTTGTGCAAAGCCTAGACAGGAAGCAACTTGTACGAATGGAAGAGGAGAAAGCCAAAAAAGAACAGCTCGAAAAACTTGCCCGCCAGTGGCAGCAAACGCAGCAAGAATATACATCAGTGAAGGCCGCCAGTGCAGAATTGAAAGGGACAGATCAAGCAGCCCGGCAGTTAAACGAGGCGATTGAAACGACGAAGCTTTTAATGAAGTTAAACGATTATAAAAGACAGTTAGCAGAAGTGACAAAGCGTGCTGCTGATGGACAAGCGTTTGTGAAAGAAAAGCTGGCTGAGGAAAAGCAGTTGAGCAATCGTTATACGGAAACACTAAAAGCGCTTGGCATTTGCCCGACTTGTGGGCAAGCGATTAATCATGGAGGGGAGCATCACGAATGAACAGTGTAGAACAAGACTTGGAAAAAATGAAACAAGCAATTGAAAAGGCGAAAGACGTTCGTTACCGGGCTGAAGCAAAGCTTGAAGAGTTAGAGAATCAAAAGCAACGGCTGTTAGTTGAATTAGAGGAACTTGGCGTGAAGCCAGAGGAGCTCGACCAAGAGATTCAACGTTTAGAAGACAGCATTGCACGTTCCATGGATGAAGCATGGTCCCTTATTCCGAAGGAGCTTGTTAGCCGTGAGCAGTGAACGGGAGCTGGAGCAGTTAGAAAATGCTCTCCAGCAAGCGAGAGACCAATGGATGCGCCTTGATGAAAAGAAGCGGATGTTGCAAGAGCGACTTGAAGCGGCTGAAGCGGAACTTGTTCATATGGAAGACACGGTTGATACATATGAAAAGGCGCGCGTTCTTTTGCAACAATCAGCAGAATATGCCAGGGAGCAAGCCAAACAACAAATGGAGACGTTAGTGACAAATGCGCTCCAGTACGTATTTGGGCCGCTTGTCTCCTTTGAAATCGAATTAGAAGAGCACGGCAACCGTGCAGTTGCGGACATGTACGTCATTTCTGATTACGAAGGCATTCGTGTGAAGACGAAGCCCCAAGACGCCAGAGGCGGAGGCGTCGTTGACATTGTGACGTTGGCGCTCCGCGTTGCTTTGATGGAAACGACACAGCCGCGTCAGGCAGGTCCGCTGTTGCTTGATGAACCGGGCAAGCATGTTTCAGGTGAGTATACGCATTACTTATATGAATTTTTAAAATCGCTGGCAACGATGTTTGGCCGGCAAATCATTATGATCACCCATAACCACCACTTAGCCGAATCAGGCGACAAAGCCTTTTCAGTGGCCATTCGCGATGGGCTTAGCCAAATAGAAGACATTTCCAAACCTTGACATCGCCTGCGACTGAGCGTAGAATAAGAAATGATACAGTGTGTAAAAAAGGCTGTATTTTATGTAAGTTTGACCTGTAATTTAGCAAACGTGAATGAACCGTTAAAACCAACAATTGGATAGCAAGGGAGGTGAAACGATGCCAAGTTATACGTTGAGTCTCTTGGTTCTCTGCCTCATTGTACTTGCTTTCTCTGTAGTTTTTGCAGTTGTTGGATATCTTGTTCGAAAATCAGTCGCTGAAGCGAAAATATCAAGTGCGGAACACGCAGCAAAGCAAATGATTGATGACGCCAAGCGCGAAGCAGAAACGAATAAAAAAGAAGCGATTTTGGAAGTGAAAGACGAAGTCCATAAGCTTCGCAGTGATGCCGAGCGTGAGGTTCGTGAGCGAAGAAATGAGATTCAGAAACAAGAGCATCGTTTGGTCCAAAAAGAAGAGATTCTCGACCGCAAAAGCGAAACTCTCGATAAAAAAGAAGAATCGTTAGAAAAACGGGAGGAATCTCTCGCCAAAAAACAACGACAAGTTGAAGAGATGGAAAGTAAAATGAGCCAGTTGCTTGTTGAGCAGAAACAGGAACTGGAACGAGTATCTGGATTGTCACGGGAAGAAGCCCGAATGATCATCCGACAAGAGGTTGAACAAGAAATTGCCCATGAAACGGCTCTTTTGATTAAAGAAAAAACAGCCGAGGCAAAAGAAACAGCAGATAAACGCTCGAAAGAAATTTTGTCTCTTGCCATTCAGCGTTGCTCCGCTGACCACGTGGCCGAGACGACGGTCTCTGTTGTCAATTTGCCTAATGATGAAATGAAAGGGCGCATTATCGGCCGTGAAGGGCGGAATATTCGCGCGTTAGAAACGTTGACGGGGATCGATTTAATTATTGATGATACGCCGGAAGCGGTCATTTTATCAGGATTTGATCCAATTCGTCGCGAGATTGCCCGTTCAGCTCTGGAGAAACTTGTCCAAGACGGACGGATTCATCCCGCCCGGATTGAAGAAATGGTGGATAAATCGCGGCGCGAGGTCGATGAAACGATTCGTGAGTACGGCGAGCAGACGACATTTGAAGTCGGCGTGCACGGTCTACACCCTGATCTAATTAAGATTTTGGGCAGGCTGCGCTTCCGTACAAGCTATGGCCAAAATGTCTTAAAGCACTCGATGGAAGTAGCCCATCTAGCAGGGATTATGGCGGCAGAGCTTGGCGAAGACGTGAAGCTAGCAAAACGGGCAGGCCTTTTGCATGATATCGGCAAGGCGATTGACCATGAAGTTGAAGGCAGCCATGTGGAAATTGGCGTCGAACTTGCGACAAAATATAAGGAACATCCTGTTGTCATTAATGCAATTGCTTCGCATCATGGCGACACCGAGTCCACGTCGATTATTTCGACGCTTGTCGCTGCCGCTGATGCATTATCAGCTGCTCGTCCCGGCGCAAGACGGGAAACACTTGAAACGTATATACGCCGCCTTGAAAAGCTCGAGGAGATTTCCGAGTCGTTTGATGGCGTGGAAAAAACGTTTGCCATTCAAGCGGGGCGTGAAGTGCGGATCATGGTTCGGCCAGATGTCGTCGACGATGCATTGGCCCATAAACTAGCGCGTGACATCACGAAAAAAATTGAGCAAGAGCTCGATTACCCAGGTCATATTCGAGTGACTGTCATTCGCGAAACACGTGCTGTGGAATACGCAAAATAAAGTGGCGAAAGCCACTTTATTTTTTTGAAATTTGTTTGGAAAAGAGGGATTCCCTTGAGGATTTTATTTATTGGCGACGTTGTTGGCTCTCCCGGCCGCGACATGGTAGAAACCCATATGAAACGCTTGAAACAGCATTACAAGCCGACTGTCACAGTCATAAATGGCGAAAATGCGGCACATGGGAAAGGGATTACAGAAAAAATATATAAAGGTTTTCTTGATTTAGGCGCGCAAATGGTGACGCTCGGTAACCACGCTTGGGATAAACGGGAAATTTTTGATTTCATTGAGGACGCAAAATGGCTTGTACGCCCAGCGAACTTGCCTCCGAACACGCCTGGTGTCGGCTTCCGGGTGATGAAAGTCAACCAATTGAATGTCGCCGTCATCAATTTGCTAGGACGGACGTTTATGAATCCCGCGGATTGCCCTTTCCGTACAGTCGATCGGATTTTAGAGGAAATTGGCGCTGAAGCAGATTGCATATTTGTCGATTTTCATGCAGAAACGACAAGCGAAAAGCAAGCGATGGGCTGGCATTTAGATGGGCGCGTCAGTGCAGTGATCGGCACGCACACACATGTGCAAACAGCAGATGAACGGATATTGCCAAAAGGGACCGCCTACTTGTCTGATGTTGGCATGACTGGCCCTTTAGACGGCATTCTTGGCATGGAAAAAGAAGCGGTGCTGTACCGGTTTTTGACGAATTTGCCTGCGCGTTTTGAAGTGGCTGAAGGTCGCAAACAATTAAACGGTGTTGTGATTGATATTGATGACCGCACCGGAAAAGCAGCGAAAATTGAGCGCCTTTCCTTTTCCGATGAGCGCCCGTTTATGGAAATGTAGACAAATTTGTGTTTACGAGGCATATCCCTCCTATTTCTTCAATAGACATGTGATAAGGCGTTGGCCTGTTAATTGACAACTTGAGGAGACAACGATCGAACCAGCCCGCTTTATTTTATTTGAGGAGGGGTAGAAATGGAAGTCTTAAAGGTTTCAGCAAAATCTACACCAAATTCTGTTGCAGGCGCACTCGCCGGTGTCATCCGGGAACGGGGAGCCGCAGAAATACAGGCGATTGGCGCAGGAGCGTTAAACCAGTCCATCAAAGCGATTGCGATTGCCAGAGGTTTCGTTGCTCCCAGTGGAATCGACTTGGTCTGCATTCCCGCGTTTACAGACATCCATATTGACGGAGAAGAGCGAACGGCCATTAAGCTGATCATAGAACCTCGTAGCTAAAACAGGCTGCTGCATGGATACACGTGCAGCAGCCTGTTTTGCTTTTTAATAAAAGTCGATACGATCACCCATTTCCACGACGATTGCATCCACAAGCCCAGTACGTGGCGTGTAGCCAGTAGCGGAGAATGTACGCACCAATTTAAAGTTAAGACGTGTTACTTGGTCGAGCAAGTAAGCGGACGTTTGCGAGCCTGGGATCCGTTGCTCGTTTAAAATACGAATGATTTCTGCGCTCGGTTGAATCCCAATCCCATGGCCAAAGTACAAATCACGATCAAGCTTAATCGCGTTTTCGCCGCGCCAGACAGAATTATACGGGGCAAAATCGGGATTGTTAAAGTAAACACAGTCGCCAATACAATAATCAGTCCCTGTTCTCGTCACTAGTTGCAAGTCTTCGTCGTGTTCCCAGGAATACAAATATAGCCCTTGGAACAACCGATCAAACGAAGGACGGTCAATCGAATCGAGCACTGCCTTATAAAAAAGAATGATAATGGCAGTGGCGCATTCAAATCCGTAGGCTCTGCCATTTAAAAAGATATCGTTGATCGCATCAGACGGCCTAACAGAAGGTTTTAACTGGAAGGCGCCATTAGGCATCCGCTGCCAAAAGCGGGGATTGCAATAGGACTGTTGAAAGGACTCGAATGAGGCACCACTATGAAACATGGCCATTGACGCTTCGACCGTATGTAAGCGCAAAGCAACCTCAAAGCTGAGTTCATCAACGGATTGGTAGCGGTAGGTGGCGTCGCTTTCAAGCAAACTTGTTAGAATGGCGCGTTCCGCTTGGGATAAACCGTGGCTCGGTAATGTCTGCAACGGCTTTCCTGCAATTTCAATCATTGGACCAGCTCCCTTTATACGATTATTAAAACCTATGCGGCAAAAGGGACGTACAGCCCTCATTTTTATAGCTGGGGCTAGCGCTAGCATTGCTTTCAAATAAGATTGCCGCGAATCGGCTCTGTTCCATTGTTTTCTAAGGATGAGACACGTATAATATGGGAGGAACGTTTTGTTTGCATGGAAGGGGATTTTACAATGAGTGATCAAAACAAGACGAAAGATTACAGCAAGTATTTTGATTTTAGCGATGCGCGCGTTGTTTCTGAAGACGACGAGAAAAAAATCATTAAAATAAAAGGCCGGGAAATTACTATATACGATCAGCCGAATTATCGGGCAGGGCGAAAGAGAAAACGCGAAGACGTGCAAGTGCTTCGTCCCGAAAATTTGATCCCCGAAGATGTTGCCAATCTTGGCGCAGGGAAGAAATTTTTAATTCGGACATACGGCTGCCAAATGAATGTCCATGATTCTGAAAACATGTCAGGTCTTTTGCTCGGAATGGGCTTTGAGGAAACAACCGAAACAGAAGAGGCTGATGTCATTCTACTAAACACATGCGCCATCCGGGAAAACGCGGAAAACAAAGTGTTTGGCGAGATCGGCAACTTGAAGCCGCTTAAGTTGGAAAAGCCTGAACTGATTATTGGCGTATGTGGTTGTATGTCCCAAGAAGAATCAGTAGTTGGCAAAATTATGGAAAAGCACCAGCATATTGATTTGATTTTCGGGACACACAACATTCATCGGTTGCCTCATTTATTACGGGATGCGATTTTTGGAAAAGAAATGGTCATCGAAGTGTGGTCCAAAGAAGGCGATATTGTTGAAAACATGCCACGCTCTCGTAAAAACAAAACACAAGCATGGGTAAACATTATGTATGGCTGTGATAAGTTTTGCACATACTGCATTGTCCCATATACGCGAGGCAAAGAGCGTAGCCGCTTGCCTGAAGACATTATAGCCGAAGTGCGTGATTTGGCACGCCAAGGCTACAAAGAAATTACGTTGCTTGGCCAAAATGTGAATGCCTATGGCAAAGATTTGCCTGGCTCTTATCGACTTGGCGACTTGATGAACGAAATCCATAAAATTGATATTCCGCGCGTCCGGTTTACGACAAGCCACCCTCGTGATTTTGACGACCATTTAATTGAAGTGCTTGCCCAAGGCGGAAACCTTGTTGAACATATCCATTTGCCAGTTCAGCACGGAAATTCTGATATTCTTAAACTGATGGGCCGCAAATATACGCGTGAGCAATACATTACGCTGGCGAATAAGATTAAACAAGCGATTCCGAATGCTTCCTTTACAACTGACTTAATTGTTGGCTTCCCGAATGAGACGGAGGAACAATTTCAGGACATGCTTTCTCTCGTGGAAGAAATCCAATTTGATGCAGCGTATACGTATATTTATTCGCCTCGTGAAGGCACACCGGCAGCTCGAATGGAAGACAACGTCCCTATGTCTGTGAAAAAAGAACGCTTGGCCCGCTTAAATGCCCTTGTTAACGACATTTCCAACAAGCGCAACTTGGATTATCAGGACAAAATTGTTGAAGTGCTCGTAGAAGGAGAAAGCAAGAAAAATGAAGATGTTCTTGCTGGACGCACTCGGACAAACCGGCTTGTTAATTTCGTCGGACCGAAATCAGCAATTGGCGAGATTGTCTATGTGAAAATAACAGAAGCGAAAACATGGTCATTAGACGGAGAAATCGTTTCAGCGCCTGAGGTGAAAGCTCAATGACAAAATTGTATACGAGACAGGAAATCAAAGACAAAGCAAAAGAACTGGCAAATATGCTCGCACAAACAGAGGAAGTTGATTTTTTCAAGCGCGCAGAAAAGAAAATCAATGAACATCTTCGCGTCCAGGAAATGATTGCCGAAATCAAACGCTACCAAAAAGAAGCAGTGAATTTGAAGCATTACGGGAAGACAGAAGCGTTAAAAGAAGTGGAAGCGAAAATTGATGAATTGCATGATCAAATTGATGAGATTCCTCTCGTGCAAGAATTTAAACGGAGTCAAGTCGAAGTCAACGAATTGTTGCAATTAATCACGAACACAGTGTCTAAAACCGTTACGGATGAAATTATCCGTTCCATGGATGGCGATGTCATGCGAGGAACGACGACGAAAAACCCCTTTCATCACTGTTAATACGCTTGTTGTATTGCACTCAGACTGAAAGAAAACGCTTGTCAAACGAGGAGTGCGGTTAAGGGAAGATGCGAATAAAACGGGGTTCATGAGTATATGAGTGAGGCAAACGACGACGTATGAGAGCGTTTGTCTGCAATCTGAACACGGCAGCAATGCCGTGTTTTTGTTTTATAGGTCTAAACAGGGTCAGTGATTCATAGCTTGGTATAGAGACGTCTAGGCGTAGGGGCGTTGCACAACATGATCAGCGGATGTGGGCAATGTAAAAAACAAGGCGATTGTCTCTTGCAATAGGCAAAATGAAAAATGGGAGGTACACGATGGCTGACTCAAAAAATGAAACGAGTTATCGCGAGATTATTACGAAAGCTGTCTGCGGCAAAGGGCGCAAATTTTCAGAAGCGACACATCATATCCGTCCACCAGAGCCACCGTCAAGCATACTCGGCTGCTGGATTATTAACCACACGTATAGTGCGAAAAAGCGTGGGGATACAGTCGAAGTCAATGGCAGCTATGACATTAATGTATGGTTTTCGTATACCAATAACACGAAAACGGACGTTGCAACTCAAACGGTTTCTTATACCGACCTCGTGCCATTAACAATGAAAGATGACAATGTGATTTCCGAAGAATTGGAAGTTTATGCGAAGTCTGTGCAACAGCCGAATACGCTGGAAGCAGTCATTTCTGAGGACGGCCGCAGCGTTGATGTCCAAGTCGAACGGGAATTTATTGTTGAATGCATTGGTGAAACGAAAGTGGCAGTAGCGGTCAATCCACAAGGGCTTATTGAAGAATATCCGATTGACTCACTTACTGGCGAAATTCGCGACGAAGAGTTTGAACAAATCGATCCAAACTTCTTACAAGAAGAAATCGACCGATAGGAAAAGCCGGCTCGCTTTTTGGAGAGCCGGTTTTTTTCCGTTAAAATCAAGGAAATCAACTGTCTTCCTATGGTATAATAGCGATTAGATTTTCAACATATCGGAGGCAATTTATGGCACAAATGCATACCCCAATGATGAAACAGTACTTGCAAATTAAAGCAAAGTACCAGGACGCCTTTTTATTTTTCCGGTTAGGCGACTTTTATGAAATGTTCAATGAAGATGCCATTAAAGCTGCCCAAGAATTAGAAATTACGTTAACGGGCCGCGGCCAAGGCGAAGACCGAATTCCAATGTGCGGTGTACCGTACCACTCGGCTGATTCGTATATAGCCCGCCTAATAGATAAAGGGTATAAAATTGCCATTTGTGAGCAAGTGGAAGACCCAAAAACAGCAAAAGGCGTTGTGAAGCGTGAAGTAACAAAAGTATTGACACCAGGTACGCTAATGAATAGCAAGTTGTTAGCAGAAAAAGAAAACAACTATTTGCTTGCCTTTGCCAACGAAGGGGAGGACGCGTGGGGCATCGCCCGTTGCGACCTTTCTACAGGCGAAAGCGATGTAACATTGATCAGAGGAGGGAGCGGAGAGCTTCTCCAAGAAATTGCAGCAAGTGGCGTTAAAGAAGCGATTGCGCCGGCAGGACTCGCAGAAGAGCTGAAAGCAAAGCTTGGCGGACAGCAAGGTTTTGTTGTGTCCTATGAGGAACAAGAGGACGTGCCTAAAGAATATGAACGGCTTATCGACCATATTCAACAGCCGTTGCTGAAACGAGCTTACGGGCGCATGCTCCATTATTTACTAGCGACACAGAAGCAAAGCTTGCGCCATTTGCAACAAGTTGTTTTCCATCCGGCTGACTCTTACTTAAAAATGGACGTCCACGCAAAACGGAATTTGGAATTAGTGCAAACGTTGCGGGATAAAAAGAAAAGTGGCTCACTCCTTGCTGTGATTGACCAAACAGTAACAGCAATGGGCGGAAGGCTTTTGCGCCAATGGATTGAACGGCCTTTAGTGGACAGGAAAGCGATCGTAGGCAGACAGGCAGTGGTAGAAGCGTTTCTGGAACATTTTTTTGAACGGGAGCAATTGCGCGATTGTCTCCGCCATGTTTACGACATTGAACGGTTAGCAGCCCGTATTGCTTACGGCAGCGTCAATGCTCGGGAGCTTGTACAATTAAAGCGCTCGCTGCAAAACATTCCGGAGATCGCGTCAACGGTGGAACAAGTCGGCCTTGATGGGCGTTGGTTAAAGCAGTCTGAGCAGTTTGCTGATTTGGTGGCCATGTTGGAGAAAAGCCTTGTCGATGATCCCCCGCTCTCATTAACGGAGGGTGGTCTTATTGTAGATGGTTATAACGAAGAACTGGATGCTTACCGGGATGCAAGCCGCAATGGCAAACAGTGGATTGCTGAACTTGAGCAGTCTGAACGTGAGGCAACGGGCATACGCTCATTAAAAGTAGGCTACAACCGTGTATTTGGTTACTACATTGAGGTAACAAGAGCCAATGCCCATATGCTGCCAGACGGCCGCTATGAACGCAAGCAGACGCTTACCAATGCCGAACGTTACATAACGCCAGAACTAAAGGAAAAAGAAGCACTCATATTGGAAGCCGATGAAAAGCTCGCCGATCTTGAATACCGTTTATTTGCTGATATCCGTAAACAAGTGGAAGCCTATGTTGCTAGTTTACAAAAGCTTGCCGCCGATATTAGCGAAATGGATGTGCTCGCTGGTTTTGCCTCTGTTGCTGAACAAAACGGCTACACGAAGCCAACCATCACTGAAAGTCGCGATGTCGCCATCAAAGGTGGGCGCCATCCTGTCGTAGAAACGGTCATTAAACGAGGCAGTTATGTAGAAAATGACATTGATTTAACGGGCGACAGGGATATGTTGTTAATTACGGGGCCGAATATGGGCGGGAAAAGCACCTATATGCGCCAGCTTGCTTTAACTGTCGTCATGGCGCAAATCGGCAGCTATGTGCCTGCTGCAGAAGCAACGCTGCCTTTATTCGACCAAATTTTTACGCGCATTGGTGCCGCTGACGACCTTGCGAGCGGACAGAGCACATTTATGGTAGAAATGCTGGAGACAAAAGACGCGCTTGTGAAAGCAACACCACACAGCCTCATTTTGCTTGATGAGATTGGCCGTGGTACGTCGACGTATGACGGGATGGCGCTCGCACAGGCGATCATTGAATACATTTATGAAACCATTGGCGCTAAAACCCTTTTTTCGACCCATTACCACGAATTGACGCGGTTGGCTGATTCCCTTCATACGTTACGCAATGTCCATGTATCGGCTGTAGAGGAAAAGGGGACAGTGGTGTTTCTCCATCAAGTGATTGAAGGCGCTGCAGACCGCAGCTACGGCGTTTATGTCGCAGAACTGGCCGGTTTGCCAAAGCAGGTGACAACGAGGGCAGAGGCGCTTTTGACTGAGTTGGAGCATCTTCCGCAAAGACCGACAAGTGCTTCGGAAGAGCAACAAATCGATAGCGCAAAAACGGAAACAGCAGCAACGGTCGAAGAACCGCAGCAGCTCTCGCTATTTCCAGCTGATGATGAAACAAAGCCAAAACAGCTAACAAAAAAAGAGCGTTCGGTACTAGCGAAAATGGCTGAAGTCGATGTGTTGCACTTGACACCGATGCAAGCACTTGAAAAAATCAATGAGTGGCAAAAGCAGCTAAATAAGTAATAAACGAAAAAAGGGGTGGAGACGATGGCCGTTATTCAACAGCTTGACGATGCGCTTTCTAATAAAATCGCCGCTGGCGAAGTCGTTGAACGTCCTGCTTCTATCGTCAAAGAGCTTGTCGAAAATGCGATTGATGCAAACAGCAGCCAGATTCTAGTTGAAATTGAAGAAGGCGGCCTTTCGTCCATTCGCATTGTTGACAATGGGACAGGCATTGAGCCGAATGAATTAGAATTGGCTTTTTCTCGTCACGCGACCTCAAAAATCAAAACGGACCGCGATTTGTTTACGATTCGCACGCTCGGTTTTCGCGGCGAAGCGCTGCCAAGCATCGCCTCTGTTTCCCGTGTAAACATGCAAACGAGCACAGGAAGTGCAGGCATGCAAGTCGAGCTTGAGGGGGGCAAGATCGTCCATAAGCAGCCCTCTGAAGCACGCAAAGGCACAACCATCGTCGTCACTGATTTGTTTTACAATACGCCGGCACGCCTAAAATATTTAAAGACGGTTTTAACGGAGGCGGGGCATGTGAGCGAAGTCATGAACCGTATGGCGTTGGCATACCCGCACATTCGTTTTCACTATGTTAGCGACGGCAAAACCGTGCTGAAAACAGCAGGGAACGGCGACTTGCGCCAAGTCATTGCCCAAGTCTATGGCCGCAAAACAGCAGAAAAAATGGTCCCTATTACGGGTTCATCGTTGGATTATGAGCTAAGCGGCTATATCGCTAAGCCTGAGTTGACACGAGCAAACAGGCAGTATATGTCGATTTTCATAAATGGGCGCTACATCCGCAACTTTAAGTTGGCAAAAGCGATCCAACAAGGCTTTCACACAAAGCTGCCGATTGGCCGCTTTCCGATCGCTGTTCTTAAGTTGGAAATGGACCCGACGCTAATTGATGTCAATGTCCATCCGGCTAAGCTGGAAGTACGCTTGAGCAAGGAAGAAGCACTTAGCGAAATGATTGCCGAAAGCATTAAAAAGGCGTTAAGTGAACAAACGCTCATACCTGAGCCGAAAAAAGAAAACACAGCTAAAACAAAAAGCGAACAGCTCTCTTTCTCTTTAGCGTACGAGTTGCAACCAGAAAAGGAGCATGTGCGCGAGACGATGCAACAGCCACGCCAGCGCCAGCTTGCTGCCGACGACCAAGTTAATCGCAAAGAGGAAAGCACAAGCATGGGCAACAGTTGGTCGCCATCATATCAGCAAGAGGAGGAAGTCGAACAAGAAAGAAGCAGCGATGCCAGTATGCTTCCTCGAAATGAACAAGTGGAAACCAACACAGAGGATGGATATGAGCAGCCGGATAGAAGAACAGACGAGTCCCTTCCAATGGAAGAGGAGGCTGCTCTAGTCGAGCCAGAACCGCCTTTAGGCAACGATGCAGAGGCAAAGGGGGCGATGCCGCCTTTGTATCCAGTCGGCCAGATGCACGGAACGTACATTGTTGCCCAAAATGAACAAGGCATGTACTTAATTGATCAACATGCGGCACAAGAACGGATTAAATATGAGCATTTCCACCAAAAATTAGCTGAACCATTAGGACAGACACAAGAATTGCTTGTGCCGATTACACTTGAGCTGACAACGAGGGAAACGCTTGTTGTCACTGAATCGAAAGAAAAACTTGAAGCGGTCGGCGTATTTTTAGAAGAATTTGGGAAAAATACATTTGTTGTTCGTTCCCATCCGACTTGGTTTCCTCAAGGCGATGAAGAATCGACGATACGAGAAATGGTTGAGCAACTTTTGGACAATAAGCGGATTAGCATTGGCGAATTGCGCGAGGAAGCGGCGATTATGATGAGCTGCAAAGCGGCGATTAAAGCCAATCGCCATTTGCGCACGGATGAAATGTTTCAACTTCTGGAAACGCTGCGCCGTTGTCAAGAGCCGTATACATGCCCTCATGGCCGCCCGGTTGTGATCCACTTTTCAACGTATGAACTGGAGAAAATGTTTAAGCGCGTCATGTAGAGGAGAGACAAAAAAACGTGATCGTTACGACCGCAAGAAAACAGGCCAATGCTTTAAAAGAAAAAGCGGCTTTATGTGCTGCTAAACTTGGTGCTCGTTTTGTGGAGCGTCAAGACCGTTCTCTTGAAGCACTCTTTGCCGCTTACGGCGAAGATGTATGCATTGTCGGAAAAGAACGGCAAACGCTTTACAAATATAAGGAGGCAGTCCCGTTTTTTTATCATCCAAATGCGTCGTTTATCCGTTACAAACAGTGGAAGAAAACAGGAACGGATCCTTTAATCGACGCTGCCGCCTTGAGCACGGGCGATGAAGTCCTTGATGCTACACTTGGCATGGGTGCAGATGCGGTAATGGCTGCTCTTGCTGTCGGCAGAACAGGAACAGTAACGGGGCTTGAAGCGAGCAAGTCAATTGCTCATATCGTCGCAACCGGCTTAAAAGAGTGGCAGGAAGGGGATGAAATGTTTTTGCAGGCATTACGGCGAGTAAACGTTGTGAACACGGGCAGCGCTGCCTATTTCCAGCATTTGAAAGACAAATCCGTTGATGTTGTTTATTTTGACCCAATGTTTGAGACGAAAGTCGCTTCGCCTGGACTCGAAGGACTGCGCCATTTTGCCTGTTCCGAGACGTTGACAAAATCTGTTCTTGACGAAGCTAAACGGGTTGCAAGGCGTGCTGTCGTGTTAAAAGGCCACTGGCAAAGCGAGCAATTTGCCCGTTTTGGTTTTACCGTAAACAGAAGGCAACATGCTACTTTCCAATACGGCGTAATTGAAATCTAGCATGGATTAGGATGGAAAGGAGGATGCCTATGACGCAAGAACCGCTTATCGCGATTGTCGGCCCAACCGCTGTAGGAAAAACGGCTCTTGGCATTGAACTTGCGAAAACGTTTGGCGCAGAAATTATAAGCGGCGATTCGATGCAAGTGTACCGGACAATGGATATTGGCACGGCAAAAGCGACAGTCGAAGAAATGGCTGGTATTCCCCATCATTTAATTGATATCCTTGAGCCAGGCGACACATGGACGGTTTCCATGTTTCAGGAAAAAGCACTTTTGGCGATTGCTTCGATTCGCAGCCGTGGCAAATGGCCCCTATTAGTCGGTGGTACAGGTCTTTACGTCCAAGCGCTTACCCATGAATTGTCTTTTGGCGCTGCGTCATCGGACCCCTCATTCAGGGAAGAAATGGAATTGTATGCCAATCGTTTCGGCAACGCTGCACTCCACGAGAAGCTAGCAATAGCAGACCCAAAAGCAGCAGAAGCGATCCACGCCAATAATGTTCGCCGTGTTATTCGTGCTTTAGAGGTGATCCATCTTACGGGAAAACCGTTTTCCGAACAAGAGAACGGCCTTGCGCGGCCTCGTTTTGACAATGTTCTCATTGGCTTAGAAATGGAAAGACAGGCGTTGTATGAGCGGATCAACCGCCGCGTTGATGCGATGATGGAGGCGGGCTTGTTGGAAGAAGTTCACCACCTTTATCAACGGGGAATCCAAGGCCAGGCCATTCAGGCGATTGGCTACAAGGAACTATATGCTTATTTTGATGGGAAATGCACCTATGACGAAGCAATTGAAGCTCTGAAAACCAATTCACGCCGCTATGCCAAAAGGCAGCTGACTTGGTTTAAAAACAGGAGCGATGCTGTCTGGTTTAATTTGGAGGAGCCAGAGGCCAAAGCAAAAATTTTTGATTATGTCCACGCATTTTTAGCAGGAAAAGGGTTTGCTTAAGGCGAATCAGTAAAGGAACGATGTAGAGAGAGGAGTCAGCCAACATGAAAGCAACAGTAAATATCCAAGATCAGTTTTTAAACCAATTGCGCAAAGAATCCATTCCGGTAACGGTTTTTTTATTAAATGGATTTCAATTGCGTGGGCAAGTAAAGGGATTTGATAACTTTACAGTCATTGTAGAAACAGAAGGCCGCCAACAGCTTGTTTACAAGCACGCGATTTCCACATTTGCCCCGCAAAAAAATGTTCAATTGAAAAACGAAGCGGAAGTATAACGCTTGAGGTTGTCGACAAAGTCGATAACCGCAATCAGACTGATAGAAAACGCTTGTCAGACGAGGAGTGCAGGCGAGGGAAGATGCGAATAGAACGTGGGTTCATGAGCATATGAGTGAGGCAAACGACGACGTATGCGAGCGTTTTTCTACAGTCTGAAGCGGAAGTATAACCGCTTTTTGCATAGCAACGATAAAAACGGTTCTTTCCAAGGACGGGATGAAAACAATCCATTTTCATCCCGTTTTCTATTTGTCTAAAAAGGCTCTTATAAAGCCAGCTTGCTATGAGCTGCTTAGATGGGAGTCTGTCCCAGTTTCTGTAGCTGTAGGAAGAAGCTCTTGTCTTCTAGCAACGTTCATTTTTTTGACTGTTAAAGCATAGCGCCGCAAGGAAAGCATGCTTTTTAGCCCTGCTTTTTGCTGGATCGTTGTCCACTGTTCCCCTGCAAGCATTAACTTGAGCAGAAATGAATGACGAAAATGCTGGGCGGAAATGCCTTTGCGCAAGCCAGCCCGCGCCACTTCTGTGCGGATCATTTTTTGCAAGGCAATTTCTGTCAACGCTTTAGGCGCGTCGTTTTCATAGGACCAATGGTATGTACGCCTTGTAAAATCAAAAGCGACAAACAATGGATCATCCGTGTGTAAACGTGGCCGTACCGGTTCAGGGATAAGCGTCCAATAAGCATGCAACTGCTTGGCATTTTTAGGGCAAAGTGCAAGCTGACGGTCGTGGCCGCTGTCTCTTCGAATGAGCAACGTGCCTTTTACAAAATTGACGTCATTCATCTGCAGGTCGCAAAGTTCTTGCAATGTGAGGCCATAGTGGGCAAGAAGCAAAAACAACGCAAAATTTCGTTTCGTCAGTTGCGGCCTTGCAAGCAGCTGATTGTCCGTCAACCCTTCTTCTGATTGACTTGAACGCAAGATCGCAGCGATCTCCTTCGCATTGACCCATTCGTGAGGTTGAAGCGGTTCAGTTTCTAAAGGGGGCGGGTCATAGGTGAGGAGTGGATGACTCGCCAGCCGTTTTTCTGCCATTAAAAAGGCGGTGAATTGCCTGAGCACGGAAGCGACGCGGCGGATTGTCCGTGTTTGGTAGGAACGCTCCTCAATCAATTCATAAAAGTAACGTTCTGCATCCGTTTGCTCCATAGAATGGAAGTCTTTATCGCCGAGCCACTTGAAAAAGTCAAGCAAATCATAGCGGTAACGCCTAACGGTTGACGGCCGCCGTCCCTTGTCAGCAAGAGCACATGTGAAGCGCTCTACCCATTGAATCCCATCCATACAAAGCACCCCTTTCAAGAAAATTGTACCAAATCCCTTTAACTCCGTCACGAACAGATAATAAGTCATTGGCTTTGCAAAGCGAAGTACTTGCTCGAACAATTGCTCCATATAGTAAAAGGGGAACGTCTTTTCAGCGGATGGGCATTTGTCACGTTTTTAATCCTTTTTGCGTATAGTAGCAACAAAGCAAGAGCCGCCTGAGGCAGGCTGCTGAAGGGGGGAAGATGCGGTGAGCAATCCGCTTGAAACGAAAAACAGCGCTAGAATCAATGTGGTATTAAATAAAGTTCCTGTAAAACGAGCGAGCACAGACTGGTTTGTCTCTCCAGAAGAAAAAGAAAAGCATGAAGTGCTGACGAAGTTTGAGCAGAAGCTGTCAGCGTATATCGGCTTGGATGAAATTAAAGCGTTAATCCAAGAGCTCTATGCATGGATTTATGTGAATGAACGCCGCAAAGAGCGCGGGCTTAAAGCAACAAAGCAAGTGCTCCATATGATTTTTAAAGGCAATCCAGGGACAGGGAAAACGACAGTTGCTCGCATTGTTGCTTCTTTTTTACACGAAATGAACGTGCTCTCAAAGGGCCACTTATTGGAAATGGAGCGTGCTGATTTAGTTGGCGAATACATTGGCCATACGGCGCAAAAGACGCGGGAAGTGCTGAAGCAGGCAAGCGGTGGCGTGCTTTTTATTGATGAAGCCTATTCGTTGTCACGAGGTGGGGAAAAAGACTTCGGCAAGGAAGCGATCGATACGTTGGTGAAGGGGATGGAAAACAACGCCAATGACTTCGTGCTTATTATCGCCGGCTATTCAAAAGAAATGGATTACTTTCTGTCATTAAACCCTGGCTTGCCTTCAAGGTTTCCGATTTCAATTACGTTTCCTAATTATAACGTTGACGAGTTGATGGAAATGTTAATCGGGATGGCAAAAGAACGAGATTACATGCTGTCGGAGGAGGCTTTGCAAGAATGCCGTGAGCATATTCGCAAAGTCGCGTCTGAACAGGAAAGAACATTTAGCAATGGGCGCTACATTCGCAATATGGTCGAAGAGGCAATCCGCCAGCAAGCGGTACGGATTTTAAAACAAAACGATTATACAAAAACAGCGATGGAGCTGCTGAAAAAAGAAGATTTCCAGTTTAAACATAAACGCTTTATGTAACACTACCCGTGTGTCTATTTTACGGTGGTTCGTTTTCCGTTTCCTTTCTAGCTTATCACATGGTAAGCTAGAAAGGAGACAGCAGAGTAGGAGAGAACAAATCGTGACAGAGTTTTTATTTAACGAAGAAATACAAGAAAAAATCATCCGAGCTGAAAAACGGATCGCGGCTCATCATCAAGAAATTGATCGGATTGCTTTAATCAACCAAAAACGGGTAATGGATAGCTTTGCCCGCCATCAAGTTGCTGATTTTCACTTTAGCCCTACCACCGGTTACGGTTACGACGATTTGGGCAGAGACACGCTAGAAGCCATTTATGCTGATGTCTTCGGGGGGGAAGCTGCTCTTGTCAGGCACCAAATTGTCTCAGGCACCCATGCAATCGCGATTGCTCTATTTGGCTTGTTGCGTCCAGGCGATGAACTGCTTTATATATCAGGAAAACCTTATGATACGCTTGAAGAAATTGTCGGCATTCGCGGACATGGCTCTGGCTCCCTTCGTGATTACGGCATTTCTTACAACATGGTGCCACTAAGAGAAGGGCGCATGGACAAGCAGGCGATCAAAGAGGCGATCACTGAAAAAACAAAAGTAATTGGTATTCAACGATCTAAAGGTTACGGCGATCGACCTTCGTTCCATATCGATGAACTTGCTGATGTGATCGCATTTGTCAAATCGATTAAACAAGAAGTGCTCGTATTTGTCGATAATTGCTATGGTGAGTTTGTTGAAACAAAAGAACCGTGCCACATTGGTGCTGACATCATTGCCGGTTCGCTCATCAAGAATCCAGGTGGCGGGCTGGCGAAAACAGGCGGCTACTTGGTTGGTCAAACTCAAGCAATTGAGCTCGCTTCCTATCGCTTGGCGGCGCCAGGGATAGGGGCGGAAGGGGGAGCCACGTTAGGGACACTTTTAGACATGTACCAAGGCTTTTTTCTTGCCCCCCATGTTGTCGCCCAAAGTGTAAAAGGCGCTGTTTTTACAGCTGCTTTGCTGGAAGAACTCGGTTTAGAAACGAGACCTAGCTCCCAAGAGCGGCGCACTGATTTAATTCAAGCTGTCCATTTCAAAACGGGCGAACAAATGGTGGCATTTTGCCAAGCGATCCAACAAGCATCGCCAGTCAACGCTCATGTAAAGCCACAACCAAGCTATATGCCAGGCTACGCCGATGACGTCATTATGGCGGCTGGCACGTTTGTCCAAGGGGCAAGCATTGAGCTATCGGCCGATGGCCCACTGCGTCCCCCGTATGCCGCCTACATCCAAGGGGGGCTCACGTATGAACATGTGAAGCTAGCGGTCAGTGCTGCTTGTGAAAAAACGTTTATGACTGAAAAAGATCGGGAAAAAGACGAACAGAGCCCATCAGGCAATAAAGAGAGCAAATTCTGATGTAACTTCGCAAAATCGGGTAAAGGCGCCAGGCAATGCTTGACTTCAAAATAAGCCTTTAGTACGATACTAAAAAAGATAGACGCGAAAGAGGCAAGGAAACAACGAAGCCGACTAGCCAATGGGCCTTACGTTGTTTGGCGAGCCTTTCAAGAACGAGTGGATGAATGGCTTGGGAACAGGGGGTATCCCCCTTTCTACATAGATGAAAAACGAGAGGAGAAAAACCACGCATGCCAAAGTATACAAAAGAAGATATTGTCCGCCAAGCTCAAGATAACAATGTCCGCTTTATCCGCCTCCAGTTTACCGACTTGCTCGGAACGATCAAAAACGTTGAAATTCCAGTCGATCAGCTATCTAAAGCGCTTGACAACAAAATGATGTTTGATGGTTCATCAATTGAAGGGTTTGTCCGCATTGAAGAATCGGATATGTATTTGTACCCTGATTTAGATACATGGGTCGTTTTCCCATGGACGCCGGAAAAAGGGAAAGTCGCCCGTTTGATTTGCGACATTTACCAACCGGGAAAGCCAGGAGAGGAGCCAAAGCCGTTTGAAGGGGACCCACGGGGCATTTTAAAACGTGTCCTTAAGGAAGCACAGGAACTTGGCTTTACCGATTTCAACATTGGACCAGAGCCAGAGTTTTTCCTCTTTAAAAATGACGAGAAAGGCGAGCCGACACTTGAACTAAACGACCGCGGCGGCTATTTTGACTTAGCGCCGACAGACCTAGGTGAAAACTGTCGCCGCGATATCGTGCTGGAGCTGGAAGATATGGGCTTCGAAATTGAGGCATCCCACCACGAAGTCGCCCCAGGCCAACACGAAATCGATTTTAAATATGCGGACGCTGTCTCCACATGCGACAACATCCAAACGTTTAAGCTCGTTGTCAAAACCATTGCCCGTAAGCACGGCTTGCATGCGACATTCATGCCAAAGCCCCTGTTTGGCGTCAACGGTTCAGGCATGCATTTGAACATGTCGCTATTCAACCAAGAGGGCAACGCCTTTTACGACAAAAATACAGAAAGCCAGCTTAGCAAAACAGCGATGCAGTTTTTAGGCGGCATCCTTAAGCATGCAGAAGGCTTTACTGCGATTACCAATCCAATTGTCAATTCTTATAAACGGTTGGTGCCAGGCTACGAAGCGCCCGTGTACATCGCGTGGTCGATGCGGAACCGCTCGCCTCTTGTCCGCATTCCATCGTCACGAGGGGTATCAACGCGGATTGAAGTAAGAAGCCCGGACCCATCGGCGAACCCATATTTAGCGATGGCAGTAATGCTCGCTTCAGGCCTTGACGGCATTAAAAAGAAAATCAACCCGCCTGAAGCAACGGACCGCAACATTTATATCATGAGCAAAGAAGAACGCCTGGATGAAGGCATCAAAGATTTGCCATCAACATTAAAAGAAGCGATTGACAGCCTCCTAAAAGATGAAGTGCTCGTCAAAGCACTCGGCGAACACGCGCTAGAACATTTTGTAGAAGCGAAAGAAATTGAATGGGATATGTTCCGCACGCAAGTCCACCCGTGGGAGCGGGATCAGTTCATGCAGAATTATTAAGGAGAGGAACCCTTGACACTACTAGTGTCGGGGGTTTTTTACGTTTAGAAAAAACATTGATAGTGATGGACCCTTTTCTTATAAGTTTAGTTGGAAGATCCATAGCGGCCGATGGTGCATAATTTCGTATCATTTTAACAATTGACAGAAACTCGATTCTATGTGATAGTATAAGGAAAGTTCTAATTGACGAATGATGTTCAAAATAACGAACAAAAGATTGTGAAGGGGAAAGGCCATATTCATTCAACGGTCATTTGTTGAGTGAATATGGATAACGATAACAACGCCAATGACAAGCATGTTTTCCATGATTTTTAAGTTTTGAGAAGTTGAGAATGGTACGCGGGAGGTGTTGCAGGAGTGTTGTCTGATTTGAAATCTGCTTTTCCTGATCTAGCGGTGGAACCAGGCTCTCCTGACAGTTGGTTAGGCAATGGTGGACATGTCCATGTATATCCAACCTCAGAAAAAGAAGTGGTAGGCTTGCTCAAGTTTGCCCACGATCATGGCAAGACGGTATCCGTTCAAGGCAATGGATCGAAGCGAGGGTTCGGCGGACTGAAGGAATCGTATGATGTGCTTTTGTCTTTGTCAAAATATACTGGTGTCATAGAGCACTCCCCAGGAGATATGGTCGTCACTGTAAAAGTGGGTACACCTTTTCATGAACTTCAGGCCTATTTAGCAAAGCATCAACAACAAGTATCGCTTGATCCGGCGATGCCGCACTTATCTACGGTTGGTGGTGTAATCGCTTCCAATGACAGCGGACCTAAACGCATGGGCTACGGTTCAGCCAGGGATATCGTGCTCGGGTTGAAGGTGGTTTACCCCGATGGAACCGTTATCCGCACTGGCGGGAAAGTCGTCAAAAATGTTGCCGGCTATGATATGAATAAGTTATTTATTGGATCGATGGGGACGATTGGCGTGATCACGGAAATTACATTAAAGCTGCGGCCTTTGCCTAAATGCGAGAGTCTGGTTTTTGTTTCTTTTCAGGACAATCAGTTGGCTGAGTTGCGCTCTTTTGTTGTTAAGCAGTTGGATTCTATGCTAGAACCTACCGCTTTCGAGCTACTAAGTCCTTCGTTAGCGGAGCAGCTTACTGGATGTAAACAGTGGACGCTAGCGATCAGCTTTGAGGATGTAGAAAGCTCCGTCATCTACCAGGAGAATAAGGTGAAACAGGCAGTGCCAATGCAGGCAGATGTCTCAATTTTGCGCAATGAAGAGACGGGAGAGTTTTGGAACCGGCTATTGAACATAAGCTCAAACGGAATGGGGGAGCCGTCTGAGCAAACAGAGATAAGAGTTGGATTAAAAATTGGCGTCAAGAACATCGACGTTCTCCAGGTGCTGGAAGAATGCGTTGATATACAGCAACGTCACAATCTCGTTGCTTATGGGCACGGCGGTTTTGGCCATGGCCTATGTCACGTCGTCTTACAAGGTACTAGCGAAGACGTGGAGGCTGCCATTCAAGCATTACGTGGTACTGCAAAGAAGCTTAATGGCTATGTGATTGTCAAGCATATTCCGTTTTTTCTGCGGCAAAGCATCAATGTGTGGGGAGACAAACCAGCGTACTTTTTCCTATTCGAGGGCATCAAAGCCAGCATCGATCCTAGGCGCGTCCTAAATGACACAAGGTTTATTGGGGGGATTTAAATCATGAGTTTGAAAGAAAGCGAATTGAACATCGATCCACCTTGTTCTCCTAACAGCAAGAGCAATTATTTATGGAATGATGCGCCAGATGAGAATAAATGGGCTGATTGCGTACACTGCGGCATGTGCCTGGAATCATGCCCCACCTATGAGATAACAGGCCAAGAACAGCACTCGCCACGGGGGCGTGTTCACCTGATCAAGTCGGTAGCCGAAGGCAAGCTTGAAGTGAACGAACCGTTTATCGATCCGGTCTACCAATGTTTAGACTGCCGGGCATGCACGACTGCTTGTCCGGCTGATGTGGATGTAGGCGGCTTGATCGAAGAAGCAAGAGGACAAATTCGCCAAGCGATGCCGTTAACAGGTGTCAAGGGGCTAGTGAGCAAATTTTTCCTTGAAGGGTTGTTTCCACATCCGAAACGGATGCAAACTTTAGTTGGGTTGTTAAAAGTTTATCAGAAGAGTGGCATGCAGAAGCTTGTTCGCACGACAGGGTTAATTCGCGTTATGCCCAAGCACCTTGTTGAAATGGAAGCGATTATGCCCGGCATAAGTGTTCCTGTTCGTAAGAAATACAAAAATGAAAACATCATTGTGGCTAAGGGCGAAGAAAAACATACCGTCGCCTTCTTAACTGGCTGTATCATGGACGTCATGTTCAGCGATATCAACGAGTCTACGATTCATGTACTGACGCGCAATGGAAATAGTGTTACCATTCCGAAGCAGCAAACATGCTGCGGCGCCTTGCATGTGCATGCAGGTGATCGGGAAACTGGCAGAAAATTAGCCAAGCAAAACATCGAGGCGTTCGAAAACGCAGAGACAGTTATCGTCAATGCTGCTGGATGTGGCTGCATGCTGAAGGATTACCCAGAATTGTTCCGCGAAGACCCAGAGTGGCATGAAAAAGCTAAAGCATTCTCTGCCAAAGTACAGGACATATCGAAGTATCTTTACGACACAGGCTATGAAAAGCCGAAGTCAGAAATGAAAACACGCTTGACTTACCACGATGCTTGCCACTTGGCGCATGGCCAAGGAATCCGGCAGGAGCCGCGCGAGCTACTGCTCGCTATTCCAGGGGTCGAGATCGTCCATATGCCAAATGCTGATCGGTGCTGTGGCAGCGCTGGAATCTACAACATTACCAATCCTGAGATGGCTGGCGCTGTCTTGGAAAGGAAAATGGAGAATGTGCCGGATGACGTAGAGATGATCTCAATGGGCAACCCAGGTTGTATGCTGCAAATGGCAGTTGGCGTACAGAAGCATGGGCGAAGCGAAAAGATCGTGCATACGGTGCAACTGTTGGATTGGGCATACAAGAAAGACGATGAACAGACTGATGAATAAAATTCAATTCAGGAGGTGAAGGCTGTGGCCCGTAAGATGAAAACAAACGATCCACATATTCTCAATCTTGCGAAGCTGGTAGATGGCCCAAAATCGATTCTTTATTTAAAAGAAGACTTGATCGCTTATGATTGTGACGGCTTTACAATTCATAAGCATTTGCCCAAGGCAGTCGTCTTCCCGAAAAATACCGAAGAGGTCGCAAAGATCGTCAAATATTGCGCTTCACATAATCTTCCTTTCCTTGCCAGAGGTGCGGGCACTGGTCTCAGCGGCGGTGCGATCCCAATCAATGGGGAAGTCATTATTAGCATGGTTCGTATGAAGCGTTTAATCAGCGTTGATTTGGAAAATCGCCGTGCCGTTGTCGAGCCGGGCTATGTTAACTTGAAATTGACGAACATGATTGCTGATAAGGGCTATTACTACGCGCCCGACCCTTCCAGTCAGTACTGTTGTACGATCGGCGGCAATGTGGCGGAGAACGCAGGCGGCGCACATTGTCTAAAGTATGGCGTCACCACGAACCATATTCTCGGTCTCGAGGTCGTCCTTCCTAATGGCGAAATCATTAACGTCAACTGTGAAGGTGTAGCAGATGTGCCAGGTTATGACTTGCTTGGCTTATTAACAGGCTCTGAAGGAACATTAGGCATCGTCACGAAAATCACGGTTCGTATTCTGAAAAATCCCGAAGCCAAGCAGACGGTGCTTGCCTATTTCGACGAAGTATCAGACGGCAGCTATGCCGTATCGGATATCGTATCGGCCGGAATTGTCCCGGCTGCACTTGAAATGATGGACAAAACCGCCATTGAAGGCGTAGAAGCCGCTGCATTTCCTGTTGGCCATCCCCAAGACATTGCCGCCCTTTTGCTCATAGAAGTGGATGGCATTTCGGCAGGGATCGATGAACAAATTAATCAGATTCTCGACATTTGCAAGCGGCGGAATGTCCGTGAGGTAAAAGTTGCCGAAAATGAGCAAGAACGGGCCAGATGGTGGGCGAATCGCAAGACCGGTTTCGGGGCGATGGGAGCTATTTCACCTGATTATTTAGTTCAGGACGGTGTGATTCCCCGCAGCAAATTGCCTGAGGTTCTGGAGCGAATCAATCAAATTAGTGAGCAATCCGGGCTTCGGATCGCCAACATTTTCCACGCAGGGGACGGCAATCTTCATCCACTTGTGCTGTTTGACGCTAGAGTTCCAGGGGAGACAGAAAAAGCGTTGGAAGCGGGCAGCGCTTGCTTAAAAGCATGTGCCGATGTCGGCGGATCGATTACAGGAGAGCATGGCGTAGGAATTGAAAAAATGGAAGAAATGCGGTTTATTTTCAACGAGAAAGAAATTGCCGCACAGACACGAATTCGTGAAGTGTTCAACCCAGATAATCTGCTAAATGGCGGGAAGCTGTTTCCAAGCCCAGGACGTTGTGTAGAGGTCAAAAAAAATATGAAGGAAGTTGCTTCGGCGAAGCAAGCCTAATAAAGGAGATGTTAGAATGACATATTACGTAAAAAATGGCGATTTGCAGATTGCACAGGAACTTTATGAATTTATCAATACAAAGGTTATTCCAGACAGCGGCGTGACGAAGAACGATTTCTGGTCTGGCCTTGCCAGTCTCGTCAAAGACCTTGTTCCGATTAACAAAGCTTTATTAGCGAAGCGCGACCGTATTCAAGACCAGATACATGCCTGGCATAGAGCCAATAAACCGTATAGCTTTGAAGACTATAGAGCATTTTTGGAAGAGATTGGCTACTTGGAGCCTGAAGTCGATGACTTTCAAATCACGACCCAACATGTGGATGACGAGATAGCCGTTCAAGCTGGGCCTCAACTTGTGGTTCCAGTGAACAACGCACGCTTTGCCATTAATGCGGCGAATGCTCGCTGGGGCAGTCTGTATGATGCTTTGTATGGAACGGATGTGATTAGCGAAGAGGCGGGCACCGACAAAGGAAATGGGTACAACCCAGTTAGAGGAGCGAAAGTGATTGCGTTTGCGAAGCAATTTCTGGATGATACGGTACCTTTGAATGGAGGTTCCCACAAGGATGCCGTGCAGTACAGCATCGTAGACGGTGCTCTAGCAGTAACGCTTGGCGACGGAACGACAACAGGTTTGAAGGACCGTACCCAGTTTACCGGGTATCAAGGCGAGACGGCAGCGCCATCCGCTTTGTTATTCGTACACCATGGCCTTCACTTAGAAATTCAGATCGATGCCACACATCCTATTGGCCAAACCGATCCAGCAAACGTAAAGGATATTGTGCTAGAGGCAGCGATTACGACGATTATGGACTGCGAGGACTCTGTGACGGCCGTTGATGCTGAAGATAAGGTGCTTGTATACGCCAACTGGCTAGGATTAATGAAAGGCGACTTAACGTCGACTTTCGTTAAGGGGGACCGGACGATCAAGCGAACATTGAATCCTGACCGAGCGTATACTTCTCCAGACGGCGGCTCTTTAACTTTATCAGGTCGTTCGTTACTGTTCGTCCGCAATGTTGGCCATTTAATTACCACGAATGCGGTGCTAGATGAAGACGGCCAAGAGGTGCCAGAAGGTTTCCTTGATTGTATCGTTACCGGTCTAATCGGTAAGCACACCCTATTGGGCAATGGAGCTTATCGAAACTCACAAAAGGGATCGATTTATATTGTGAAACCAAAAATGCACGGTTCAGAAGAAGTAGCATTTGCCAATGAACTGTTTAACCGTGTTGAAGATATCATTGGACTTACTCGCAATACCCTTAAAATTGGTGTGATGGATGAAGAACGCCGCACGTCACTTAATCTTAAAAATTGCATCCATGCCGTAAAAGAACGAGTCGTCTTCATCAATACAGGATTCCTTGACCGTACTGGTGACGAAATGCATACGTCCATGGAAGCTGGCCCAATGATTCGCAAGCAGGATATGAAATCGTCCGCCTGGCTCAATGGCTACGAGCAATCCAATGTAGCGGTTGGCCTCGCTGCTGGATTGAAGGGCAAAGCACAAATTGGCAAGGGCATGTGGGCCATGCCTGATCGAATGGCCGATATGCTTAAGCAAAAAGGGGCTCAACTTCAGGCCGGTGGCAACACAGCCTGGGTGCCTTCGCCGACGGCTGCTGTTTTACACGCGATTCATTATCACCAAATCAACGTGAAAGCCGTTCAGCACGAGATTGCAGCTAAGCAAATCGACTATAGAGATGAAATATTGCAGATTCCAGTAGCTAAAGCGCCAAATTGGAGTCCACAAGAAATCCAGGAAGAGCTCGATAATAATGCGCAAGGCATTCTTGGATACGTCGTCCGTTGGGTAGAGATGGGAATTGGCTGCTCTAAGGTGCCTGATATAAACAATGTCGCGCTAATGGAGGACCGTGCGACACTGCGTATTTCCAGTCAGCATATGGCGAATTGGCTCCATCACGGCATCTGCACGAAGGAGCAAGTGCTTGAAACGTTGAAACGTATGGCCAAGGTAGTGGATCAGCAAAACGCAGGTGACCCTGAATACGTTCCTATGGCGCCGGATTATGAAAACTCTGTTGCTTTCCAAGCAGCATGCGACTTGGTGTTCGAAGGCTACCAGCAACCAAGTGGTTATACAGAACCGATTCTTCATCGGCGCCGGAAAGAAGCGAAAGCGAAAGCCAGTGTAATGACGAGAAAATAAGCGATTCAAGAGGAGTTACGTTGATGAAATTTGTCCGATTTACTGTAAATGCAAAGACAAGCCAAGGCGTTCTTGAACACGAAACAATTAAAGCCATTCAAGGCGATTTGTTCGCTGAGTGGCGTTTTACAGGCGAAACGTATCCAGTAGAGGATGTAAAATGGCTTGCTCCTCTTGTGCCCAATCACATTATTGGGATTGGCGCCAACTATGTCGCCAAAGTGGAAGATCGTCCAGACACGTTGCCCGATATCCCTGTATTTTTCTTTAAGCCGTCTTCTTCTGTCATTGGGCCTGAGGATCCGATCGTGATCCCAGGCTCAAACGAGCAGGTGAAGTTTGAATCTGAATTAGCCGTCGTGATCGGGAAGGAAGCGAAAAATATCGACGAGTCGGACGTGTTGGACTACGTTTTTGGCTATACGATTGGCAATGACGTAACAGCGCCGCAATATTTTCATGAAGCTGGCCATTGGATGATCGGCAAATCATTCGATACGTTTACACCATTGGGACCGGTTATCGAAACGGAATTGAATCCTGATACCGTCCGAGTAGAAGCGCGCTTGAATGGGGAAGAGAAGCAAAACAGCGGTACGGAATTAATGATTGTACCCATTCGTGAAATGGTCGCTTATTTGTCCCGTATTATGACGTTGAAGCCAGGAGACGTCATTCTGACAGGCAGCCCACTTGGAGCAGAACTGGTTGGAGCAGGGAATGTGATAGAGTGTGAAATTCAAGGAATTGGAAAGTTGAAGAATAGATTCGTAGACCAGCTAATTTAAATACGCTGTCTATCACATGTGTGCTTTTTGGAAAAGACTTAAAATGAGACAAGGTAGGGGAGCTCTAAGTGGGAGTAATCGCAGGAGGACATGATTCAACTCGAATATTTTGTTTTAAAATTGTGAGGCGTCTTTGCGGCAAATTGAATACTCGTCTTTCATAATGATCGCCGTGAAATAGCCGTGAGACCCATTTTCGCTCGAAAAATCCCTTAAGCGGCAACTAGAAAACCATGTAGCCTTGCTCCGAAACTTGAATACGTCGGAACAAGGCTGTTTATCATCTCTCTGGGGTGAAGGCCCCATACATATTTGGCAGCTTGGATGATTAAATGTGAGAAAGGCGCTGGGCAAGTTGGACAATTTCATCCAAGGCACGCTCTTTCTTCCCCTCCCAATGGTGAATTGGCATGGAACAGCTGATTGCAGCTGCGATTTCTCCGTTTGCTTTACGAATCGGTGCAGCTGTACAGCAAAAGCCCATAACGCCTTCTTGAATATCCATTGCATATCCAGCTTTTCGTACGTTCTTAAGCTCGTGGATCAAAGCTTCCCGGGAGCCAATCGTATGAACGGTAATTTTAGGAAGTGATTCTTCCGGGTATAAATTGCATATTTGTTGTTCGCTCATGTCAGCCATCAAAGCTTTTCCTAGGCCAGTTGCATGCGCAGGGAAGCGGACTCCGGGACCGGAAACCATTTGGACAGGACTGGGGGCTTCCACTTTAGCTAAATATTGGACGTCGCTGCCTTCAAGCACTGCTAATTGGATCGATTCTTGAAGATTGCGCATCACTGGCTCGGCCAAGCGTCGAAAATCTTCACTCAGATCGAACTGCTGGAAAAAAGCACTCCCAAAACGTCCTATAGCGCTCCCAATCGCATATGTCTCATTGCGATCACGGCTTACCCATTGCAAGCGCTCCATTGTCACTAATAGCGAGTGAAGCGTGCTTTTGCTAATCCCAAGCATTTTCGACAAATCGGATAACTTCCATCTGTATGGCTCGTCTCTTAAAACAGTTAATACAGCGTTGGCTCGATCTAAGGCAGGCACATGATATTTTTGCTCCATTTATAAATTCACGCCCTAAAACAGTATATTGTTCGTTATTATGAACAGTTAAAATCGTATCATTTTCGATGATGGTCCGTCAAACGAATATTAATGCCTTATCATCAATTACCGATCTTTGAAAGGTGATTACTATAATGAACAAAAATAAGGGGAGGATGAGACATCGCTGGAATGTAGAGTTGTGCAGCGATGCACGGTTCTACGTTACCGGTCATAACCATCGCCTTAACTCAGATCTCTGAGAATAAGTAGCTTCCTGTAGAATCCCTCTATTGCCTAACAGAATGGGAGAGCAATTATTTTTTTGTAACAGATATAATTTATAGCGATTCGCCCATTTTGCTACCTCGACACTTTGTCAATTCGTTTCTATGGAAACCATATGGAATCACTTAATTAACATAATATTAATTACGTTAATTTGGGCCGAACGAAATTCGCAAAAAATGTGCCGTAGATGGCACCCATTCATTAAAGCAACTCTTCAATGATGTCTTCGATGAATTCGGTCTCCTTCCGATAAATTTTCACCATAAAATACATCAAACAGGATAAGGAAAAGAGCAGGGCATGGCGCGATGCTTCTGCGTCGACGAGTAGATCAGCCCCTAAAAACGATTTAGGTTTAATGAGTGCGACTTTTTTTCCGTCTACGCTTATTTCTATTTCCTGGTCCTAATTTTCCTCTATCCGCCATTTTTTTCCGTGAATGGTGCCACTGACACAAAAATACAGAACACTGTTAAGCGTGTTGTCTTTTAGCTGAAATTCTTCGCCGTTGAGTTGGAACCGGTAAGTTGCAAATAGCAAACGGCCCTTTTTTATCCCTAGTGTCGCTCTTACGCCCTCTTGTTCAAAGACAAACGTAGTGCCTTTCTCATTTCCAGGAACAGTCGTTTTCTTTATTTCCCCTATTATACGCTCTTGTTCGTCTAGCACGGTGACGCTCTTTTTATCATGAAGGATAAGCACATCTTTTATTTTAAAGCTTAGCACGATCGAACACCCTTTCTGTCTAGCTTTAGAACGATTCTTTATAATCGAAATACGAGGACACGGAATAAAAGTTTCGCATTCCGCGTTTAAGATCGAGAAAGCTAGCTAACATGAGGGTGGTAAAAACGCCATTCTTGGCTTTTGAACATGGGGGAAAGACCGTTTTTAGCAGCCAATTCCAAACGCCTGTTTTCCATATGCTAAAAGCCCTTCATAAGGATCGCCACTAATCCCAAGCAAAGAAGCAAACGCCGGCTCTGTTTTCATGCCTTGTTTTTTCATATCTATCGCTTTTTCTTTCCATTCAGGATGGGCCATTAAAAGCATGTGCTCAATTTTCATATGCAAATAGGCATATTGACATTCCACACGTTGCGGCTGGCCAAATAGCTCGAACGCCTTTCCTTGATAGCAAAAGTTTGCCTTTACCGTCGGCACGCCGCGAATCTTTTTCCGTTTTAGCCGAAATTGTGGGAGTTCACGATACAGCGCCGTTACAGTTCGTTCAAATCGCTCAAATTGGCGGACGTCACAAATAACGTCTAAGTCGGAAGACGGAATGTCTATGCCGAGAGGGATCGTGCCGCATAATACCGGAGAGTAGTGTTTAAGTGCATTCATCAAATCGAGTTCTGTTAAAAGCCGATAAGCAAGTTGTTGAGAGTGTGTGCCAGTTTGTAAGTCAGCGAACGTTTTCATAAGTAAGTGCGCTCCTTTATAATCGCAAAGAAGGTTCTATTTACAGGATAGCATAAACAAAAAAGAGGGTGGACTCGATTTAATGGAGTGCTGGATGTTTGTAGCAATACAAAGCTACTCGGATCGAAAAACGTCATCACAGGTCTCCGTCAACCAAAGAGACAAGCTAAAACCGATCGTTGTTATACAAAATTTCACATACCCTACTATAACATGGCAATTGACAACCGATCAAACGTTCGCTAAAATGAAAATGGATACTGATTGGAAAGGGGAGAGGGAAGATGCCGTTTTCTGCAGGGATTCAATTGCCAGAACCACATCGGGATACAACTAGGAAAATCATTCACATTGATATGGATGCTTTTTTTTCTTCTGTAGAGGAACGGGACTGCCCTTCTTTACGTGGGAAGCCGGTTATCATCGCAAAACATCCCCGGAAAACGGGTGGGAAGGGGATCGTCGCAACAGCGAATTATGTAGCGCGGCAATACGGCATCCGCTCGGCAATGAGCGCATATGAAGCTTATAAACGTTGTCCTGAGGGGATCTTTATAGAAGGGAACTTTAGCGCTTATCGAGAGGCTTCACTTCAAATTAGGGACATTATGCATCGCTATACAGATTTAGTCGAGCCAATGTCCATTGATGAAGCTTACTTGGATGTCACAGAAAACAAATTAAACATAAAAAGCGCGACCCTTCTTGCTAAAAACATTCAGCAAGATATTTGGCGGGAAACAAGGCTAACAAGTTCAGCGGGCGTCTCCTACAATAAATTCATCGCGAAAATTGCCTCTGATTACCGGAAGCCAGCCGGCTTGACGGTCATCACGCCTGAACAAGCACTTGCCTTCATCCATCAATTGCCGATTGAAAAATTTCCTGGTATCGGTCCAAAAACAAGCAAAAAAATGCACGAGTTAAAAATCTACACAGGCGCAGACCTCTATCAAATGGAACAACTTGACTTGATCCATCATTTTGGCAAAGCAGGAATTTCCTATTATAGAAAAGCCCGTGGGATTGACAATAAGCCATTGAACTTACAGCGTGAACGGAAATCGGTCGGGAAAGAACATACGTATTTCCAGCCTTTGACGTCTGAAGCCGCTGTCTTGAAAGAATTGCGCCGTTTAGCAAAAGAAGTGGAGGCGGTTTTGGAACGACACGGCAAACAATGTAAAACCATCGTTGTTAAAATTAGGTACCGTTCCTTTGAGACGCTAACAAGGCAAACCAGTTTCACGGCACCGATCCGAGACAGCGCCGACATTTATAGCTACGCAGCAGAACTTTGGGACAAATTCGGCCAGGTAGACCGAGAAATTCGCTTGCTCGGCGTAACCGCCACTAAACTGGAGCCTGTTGAACATCAAATGATTTCATTGTTTCCTTATCATTTATAGGCTCCTAGAGAAAAAACAAAATAATCCCCACTATAATCAACAAAATAAACAACACGAGGATGGTTACCAATAAAGCCCAGCTGTTGTCGTTATCCATATAAACCCTCCTTGCCTTCCTTTGTTAGCCTATTCAACTGCATGAAATATGGTGATAACGGAATAATAAGCGCCCTTTTTCCGTTGCCTGCGATTGTAGCGCCCTCAAATCGCGATTTTCACGGTTTGACGGTTCTTCTTTTCCACTATATATTTAGATTGACGAAATAAAATCGATAGTAGTATGTAAACGAAGGTGATTGGAATACAACCTGAAAAACGAAATTTGTTCATCATGTGGTTTGCCAACTTTTTTGTTTCGGCAAGTATGACGATGGTCATTCCTTTTTTATCGCTATACATTGAATCGTTTGGTCACTACAACGTTGATGAAGTCCAGCGCTGGGCAGGATATGTGTTTGCTGTCTCTTTTTTTGTTGCCTTTCTTGTTGCCCCGCTTTGGGGAAAAGTTGGCGACAGGTTTGGACGAAAAAAAGTGTTGCTCGGTACAGGATTAGGCATTGCCTTATCCGTCTTTTTTATGGGATACGTTCATTCTGCTGAACAGTTGTTTGTATTGCGCGCTTTTATGGGCCTTGCCACGGGCTTCATTCCCGCCTCAATGGCGTTGATTGCTGCCCAAAGTAGTAAAAAAACAGCAGGTGAAATGCTAGGAACTTTGCAAACAGGGACAGTTTCCGGCGGTTTGCTTGGACCTCTTTTTGGAGGATTGATCGCTGATACAGTGGGAATGGAACTTACATTTTTGTTGACGTCATCGATTCTCCTAATCGCAACAGTCCTCGTTTTAATTGGCGTAAAGGAAGTTGTTTACGAAGAAAAAGGGGAGAGGAAAAGAAAGTATCGTTCAAAAGAAGTGCTTGGGCGTATCGTAAAAAGCCCGCTGCTCTTAATGGTGATGTTTGTTGCTTTAATTGTGCAAATGGCGCTGTTTAGTGTTCAACCATTGCTCGCCTTATACGTCAACCAGATTACCCATAATACTGAAAACATGGCTTTTTTAGCAGGTGCTGCCTTCTCGGTCACTGGGCTCGGCAATTTAATGCTAACTCGTACTTGGGGGCAATTCGGTGATCGGATTGGCCATGAAAAAGTTATGATGATTTTGCTGCTATTATCAGGCCTGTTGTTTATCCCACAAGCATTTGTCGGCTCTCTTTGGCAATTGATTGTCTTACGTTTTCTGTTTGGCATGGCCGTAGGCGGCTTATTACCGTGCACAACTGCTTTTATCCGTCAGGCGTGCCCTGTTGCTATGCAAGGGGAAGTACTTGGCTATAACCAAAGTTTTCGCTTTCTTGGAAATGTGTTAGGGCCCGTTCTCGGCGGAATGATAGCAAGTGGCTATGGCATCCCATATGTATTTATCTCGGCTGGCTTGCTGTTCCTGATGACAGCAGTCGTGCTTAAATGGACTCTTAGTCATCAGCAAAAGGAACATAGCAGCCAACCAGACTAAAAAAGCTTTCTGCGAGTGCTCTTCGCAAGAAAGCAAATGAAATTGAGGCTAATACGTTGGGCGAGAGGTGTTCTATAGCTAATTTAGTTGTCAAATGCCGCTCTACCAGTGCTTGATCGTTCTTGTCCTTTCCGGTGCATTGGAAAAGCGAGTGTTATGGCGGTCATCAGAGCATAGCTATCATGCTAGTTAGCATCGCCTATCGTTATAGTAGTGCTAAGCTTGTTTTCCTTTGCATACTACTGGCAGATTTGTGAAGGCATTGGCAATTAAATATTGGAATAAGTAGAACGACCTTCTTCTCATTTATTATATGTACGAGCGAAGAAACTGCTTGGTCATTTGCAAGATGGCAGCTACACAAAAAAGACTCTTTTATCATTCGATGAAAGAGTCTTCAGACTGTAGGATAACGCTCGCATACTTCGTCGTTTGTCTCGGTCATATAGTCCGTTAGTGGATCGTGCGGAACACTCCGATGACTTTGCCGAGAATCGTACAGTTTTCAAGGATAATTGGTTCCATTGAAGAATTCTCTGGTTGGAGACGAATGTAGTCCTTTTCCCGGAAAAACCGTTTTACTGTTGCTTCATTATCTTCTGTCATGGCTACAATAATATCGCCATTATCGGCTGTTTGCTGTTGCCGTACGATCACTTGGTCTCCATCGTAAATACCTGCTTCAATCATGCTTTCCCCTTGAATGACAAGCGCATACGTATTGTCGTAAGCGGCAAGGTGGTCGGGGAGTGGCAAGTAATCTTCGACGTTTTCAACAGCAGTAATTGGCACACCTGCGGTAACTTTTCCGATTACCGGAATAAAGCTTGCTGTCTCTTTTTTGACAAATGTATCATTATCAAATCCGAGAGAAAGGACTTCAATCGCCCGCGGTTTAGTAGGATCGCGGCGAATGTAGCCTTTTTTTTCTAGTCTGGCCAAGTGGCCGTGTACGGTGGAACTTGAAGCAAGCCCAACAGCTTCACCAATTTCCCGGACGGACGGCGGGTACCCTTTTTTCTTTACTTCATCTTTTATGTACGCCAAAATTTCTTCTTGGCGCTTCGATAATTTCGACATTTTCCCACCTGCTTTCATATGACTGTTCTAAACAAACTTTACCATATCGAACGTATGAACGCAAACATAAGTTCTAAAAAAGTAGTTGACACGAACAGTTGTTCTTTGTATTCTGGTAACAGAACAAACATTCTCTAGGAACGGGTGATCGTGTTGAGGAAACAAGATATGGGGCTAGTAGGCGGCGGCATTTTGACGGTATTGTTCATTTTCTCAAGTTTGGTATGGCCTGGGGAGCAGGAAAAAGACGAAAACAAGAAACACGAACAGCAAATCATGCAAGAGCAAATCGTTGAAACGACTTCGATTGATCGTGTTTTTCTAATTGACAATTAAGAATACGGCAGCAACGTAAGTAAGCAAATCGAAGGTGTGAAAGTCAGAAGTGTGAAAGCCAGAAAGACATACTTCATCTTTTTTAGATCGGAGGCATCTTTGTTGGTAAAATGGATAGGTTGAGGACGGTGGCCATGCCGCTAGCGCTGGCGACAGCGATTTGGTTCTATCTGTTAGCGGATACGGGCTAGCAGAATTTCACGGGAAGGAGGCCGCGGAGAATTGGCGGAAAATGGACAAAAACAACAGGCGGCTATCTATTGCCGGGTGAGCACAACGAAAGAAAACCAAACCAGTTCTTTAGAGCGGCAAGAAAAAGAACTGGTCGAATTGGCAAGGACAAATGGCATAGATGTACACACTGTTTTTAAAGAACAGGCGAGCGGCTATAGCCTGGAACGGGATTGCCTCCTTGCTTTATTGGATTTATGTAAAGAAGGGATTGTCTCTTGTTTGCTTATTACGGATGATACTCGTCTAGGTAGAGGAAAAACAAAAATTGCGCTCTTGTACCAATTGAAAAAATATGGCGTTACCATTTATACAGCCCATCATCAAGGGGAGCTTGTATTGTCTGAAGCGGATGAAATGGTGCTGGAAATTGTCGGTATAGTAGAAGAATACCAACGAAAACTACATAATTTAAAAATTAAACGGGGAATGAGGACGGCAGTAGCTAGTGGATACCGGCCAGAGCAGAACTTGTCTAAAAAACGAGGCGGCGGCCGCTACGAGCTCGATTTACCAGTGGAAGAGATTGTCAGGCTCCGTGACCGGGGGCTGACTTTTTATGAAATCGCCTTAACTTTAAAAGGGATGGGCGTTGATTGTTCAAAAGCGACTGTTCACCGCCGTTATCAAAAATACATAAAAGAAAAAAACGCATAAGCTGGTAGTTACCAGCAAAAAATGATACAAAACAGTGCTGAAGGAGAATAGGCGAAGGAAGAAACGAGTCTATAGGGGTTCTTGAACAACGGTTTCTTGGAACGACACTTCCAACGCATATGAGCGTGGCACAGCTATGCGATGTTTGTCTAGCCTTCCATAAGCGAATCGTTTGCCCTTGTGTTGCATGAGTGCTATGATGAGGGGCGAAATAAAAGGTAGGTGATGACGATGTTGTCAAAAGAAAAACTTGATCGCATCAATGAATTGTCAAAGCTAGCAAAAACAGTTGGTTTGACAAAAAAACAAGCAATGGAACAAAAAGCGCTCCGCAACGAATATTTGTCGGCTTTCCGCTCGTCGTTTACGGACCATCTCCATACTGTAAAAGTCGTCGACGCGAAAGGAAATGACGTGACACCACAAAAATTAAAGGATAGCAAGGCGCAAAAACATAAACGATTGCATTAACTGTACAAGTCTACTTAGGCTTGTACATTTTTTTCAGAAAGTATATGATGAGAGGGAAAGAAGGCAGCAGAAAGGGTGTTATCCATTGACAAAAAAAGTTGAAGAATTAGCTGTTAACACAATCCGTACGCTATCAATCGACAGCATTGAAAAAGCGAATTCCGGCCATCCAGGGATGCCGATGGGCGCAGCGCCGATGGCATTAAATTTGTGGACGAAGCATATGAACCATAACCCTGCAAACCCGAAGTGGTCAAATCGCGACCGCTTTGTGCTCTCTGCTGGCCATGGTTCCATGCTGCTATATAGTTTGCTCCATTTAAGTGGATACGACGTAACGCTTGACGACTTGAAGTCTTTCCGCCAGCTTGGCAGCCGTACGCCGGGCCATCCTGAATACGGACATACAGACGGAGTCGAAGCAACGACAGGGCCGCTTGGGCAAGGGATTGCCATGGCAGTCGGCATGGCAATGGCAGAGCGTCATTTGGCGGCTACATACAATACTGATAACTATCCGATTGTTGACCATTATACGTATGCGATTTGCGGCGATGGCGATCTAATGGAAGGCGTTTCCCAAGAAGCAGCTTCATTAGCTGGCCACTTGAAGCTTGAACGTTTAATTGTCCTTTATGATTCAAATGACATTTCACTTGACGGCGATTTGCATGAATCGTTCTCAGAGAGTGTCGAAGACCGTTTCAAAGCTTATGGCTGGCATGTTGTTCGTGTAGAAGATGGCACAGACATGGAGGAAATTCACCGTGCGATTGAAGAAGCAAAACGTGTAGACCGTCCGACGCTCATTGAAGTCAAAACAGTCATTGGCTATGGTTCACCGAACAAAGCAGCTTCATCGGCGTCACACGGATCTCCACTTGGGGCTGAAGAAGTAAAGTTAACAAAAGAAGCATACAAGTGGACGTTTGAGGAAGACTTCTACATTCCAGAGGAAGTGAAGGCTTATTTTGCTGCAGTCAAAGAAGAAGGGGCAGCGAAAGAAGCAGAATGGAACGACTTGTTTGCGGCATACAAGGCAGAAAATCCTGAATTGGCTGCGCAGTACGAGCGCGCTTTCTCAGGGGAGCTGCCAGAAGGATTTGACCAAGCTTTGCCTGTTTATGAACATGGGACGAGCCTTGCAACACGGGCTTCTTCAGGCGAGGCGCTCAATGCTCTTGCGGCCCACACGCCTGAATTGTTTGGCGGCTCTGCTGACCTTGCTGGCTCTAACAAAACAACGCTAAAAGGAGAAAGCAACTTTAGTCGCGAAAATTATGCTGGCCGCAATATTTGGTTTGGTGTCCGCGAATTTGCGATGGGAGCTGCCTTAAACGGAATGGCGCTCCACGGCGGATTGAAAGTATTTGGAGGAACCTTTTTTGTCTTCTCCGATTACCTGCGTCCGGCTATTCGCTTATCTGCGCTTATGGGCGTGCCAGTCACGTATGTGCTTACTCATGATAGCGTTGCTGTTGGCGAAGACGGTCCAACCCACGAACCGGTAGAGCATCTTGCGGCATTGCGGGCAATGCCTGGCTTGTCCGTTGTCCGTCCAGGTGACGGAAACGAAACAGCTGCGGCTTGGAAAATCGCACTAGAGTCGACAGACCGCCCAACGGCGCTCGTTCTTAGCCGCCAAAACGTCGATACGTTAAAAGGTACTGACAAAAAGGCTTATGAAGGGGTCAAAAAAGGGGCATACATTGTATCGGAGCCAAAAGATAAACCGGAAGTTGTGCTGTTGGCAACTGGTTCAGAAGTGCCGTTAGCTGTAAAAGCACAAGCTGCACTTGCTGATGAGGGCATCGATGCTTCAGTAGTTAGCATGCCGTCTTGGGATCGTTTTGAGGAGCAGCCACAGGAATACAAAGATGCGGTCATTCCGAGAGACGTAAAAGCGCGCCTGGCGATTGAAATGGGCTCTTCATTTGGATGGGCAAAATACGTAGGCGACGAAGGAGACGTGCTTGGCATTGACACGTTTGGCGCTTCTGGAGCAGGTGAAGCGGTCATTGCTGAGTTCGGCTTTACGGTTGACAATGTCGTTTCACGGGCAAAAGCGTTGTTAAAGAAATAAGGCATGCGTTTGTCCTAATTGAGAATAACGAAAAAGAAAAAGGCTCTACCTGAGCCTTTTTCTTTTTCGACAAAACTAGCGATCAATTTCAGCGGAAAAAGACAGTTATTTCAGAACAAAAAGTGTATACTAGCAGTAGCTTATCCGGGAGGCGATAGACAATGAGGCACTATGAGCTTTATTTGCTTAGTGATGAAGTGGCCGCTTCCTTTTCAGGAAAAGAGGCCAAGCTGTTTCAATTGTTTACAGAACGGGCAAAGGCGAAGCAAAGCGAACGGCACATCTATGACCGGCAAGTGGATTACATTACGAAACCGCTTCCGAAAGCCAAACTCCACGAAGCGCTGCATAAACGGTATGGGCTTAAAAAAGGAAATCGTTATGAGCTGCGTTCAGCATTTAATGAGAGAAATAGATGCCTCGTAGAGATTGACGATAAAAGTATCCAGTTGGAAGCACTCGGTGATTTAAGTGCAGAGACGACTGTATTTGATGTGTTGAAGGAAGTCGACAGTCATTTTTTTGCAGTGAATGTCGCAGATGGGCGCTTTGGCTGGCTCCAACCTTTTGAAAAACAACGCGTGCTTTAAGCGCGCTTTTTTCATGTAAAGTGTTCGCAGCGTCCTGTTTTGACATGTATCTTGAATAATAATGACTGAATCAATCGCAAGTCCTTTTAAATTAGAAAGGGCTCATGTATAATAGATTAGGTTGTATACGAGCTAACAAGAAAGGGTTAAGGAGGAAGAAGCAGGAATGGTTTGGCATATTATCGGCTATACAGTCGCTGTTCTTGCGGGATTAGCCATTGGCTTTTTCATTGCCCGCAAAACAATGATGTCCTATTTGAAAAAAAATCCGCCAATCAATGAACAGATGTTGCGTGTTATGATGCAGCAAATGGGTCAAAATCCGTCGCAGAAAAAAATCACGCAAATGATGAAAGCGATGCAAAAGCAACAGTCTAAATAAGTGAACACCCTGTCTGAGCGGCAGGGTGTTCACTGTCATTGGGTTTTTAAATAATATGAATTTTTACTGAATCGATCCAAATGGGAGGCAGGGATATGCGGGTTTTTGTCGACTTAAACTGGTTTTTTAAAAAGCATTGGCGCGCTTATGCGAGCGGAATCGCAGTGCTTGCCGTCGTCTCTTTTTTATCGCTCATTCCCCCTCGTGTGATTGGGGAAGTTGTCGATCAGATTGCCGACGCGAGCTTAACACCGTCTGCATTGGTAAACGATGTCGGCTTGATTCTAGGGATTGCTGTTGTTTTATACATATTGCGTTTTTTGTGGCGTTTACTCATTTTTGGGACGTCGCTAAAGTTAGCTCGGCAAATTCGCTTCGATTTGTATCGGCATTTTACGAACATGCCTGCTTCCTTTTACCATAAGCGGACAACGGGGGACTTGATGGCCGTATCCACAAACGACGTGCGCGCGGTCCAAGCGACTGCTGGGGAAGGCGTGTTAACAATAGTAGACGCGTGCTTGCTTGGTGGGATGGTCGTCGTAACGATGGCAGTTTCGATCAGTTGGCAGTTAACGTTCATTACATTGTTGCCCTTGCCGTTGATGGCGCTCTTAACGAGTTATTATGGAAAACTGCTTCATCGTCGTTTTGCTGGAGCACAAGCTGCCTTTAGTGTTTTAAACAACACCGTCCAAGAAAGTATAGGCGGAATGAAAGTAACGAAAGCATTTGGCCGTGAGCAAGAAGAGGTTTCCCGTTTTGCAAAAAAATCAGCCGATGTTGTCGAAAAGAACATGGCTGTTGCGAGGGTCGATGCCTTGTTTGATCCAACCATAACGATTGTGATCGGCAGTTGTTATTTGCTAGCAGTCGCTGTTGGAAGTTTTTTTGTAGCTGATGGGGCGATGACGATTGGCCAGTTGACGTCTTTTTTCGTTTATTTAGGTCTTTTGATCTGGCCGATGTTGGCGATTGGTATGTTCTTCAATGTAGTGGAAAGGGGCCATGCATCGTATGACCGCATCCGCGCTGTGTTGAATGAAAAGTCAGACATTGTTGAAAGGGAGCAGGCACTTGATTTCGACATCCAAGGCGAGCTCGACGTCCGTATTGACGCTTTTCGCTATTCGCCAGACGGTGCAAATGTGCTTGAGAATGTCCATTTTCACTTGCCGAAAGGTGGGACACTGGGCATTGTCGGAAAGACAGGCAGCGGAAAAACAACATTGTTGTCACTGTTGCAGCGCACGATCGATGTTACGGAGGGGGATATTCTCCTTGATGGCCATTCGGTCCGGGCTTATCAACTTAGCTGCATTAAAGACGCATTTGGCCTTGTGCCCCAAGAACATTTTCTTTTCTCAGCGACCATTGCTGAAAACGTTGCTTTCGCGAAGCCAGAAGCGTCAATGGCAGAAATTGTCGCTGTCTGTAAGCTAGCGCAAGTCCATGAAGATATTCTCCGTTTCCCTGCTGGTTATGACACCATTGTTGGAGAGCGGGGCGTGACCCTTTCTGGCGGGCAAAAGCAGCGTATTTCCATTGCACGGACGCTGTTAAGCGACCCAACTTTGCTCGTACTTGACGATGCCCTGTCAGCTGTCGATGCGAAAACAGAGGAAGCGATTTTACAAGCACTTCAAACAGAAAAACGGGAACGGACGATTATCATGACGGCCCACCGCTTAAGTGCGATTAGCCACGCCTCCCTTATTCTAGTGCTTGCAGATGGAAAGGTTAGCCAATCAGGCACTCATGCTGAACTAATGCAACAAGGTGGCTGGTACAAAGAAATGTATGAGCGCCAGCAGCTAGAATCGGCCGTGGAACAGGGGGGGAATGAATGAAACATACAGATGGCGTTATGACAGGACGTGAGCAGCGAGCCGTTTTTTGGCGGCTTATCCGTTACGCCGGCCCGCATAAGAAGCGGTTCATGCTGGCCCTTGCTATTATGATGGTGGCTGCCGGAGCGGAACTGCTGCAACCGATTTTGATTGCCCGCTTTATTGACGGTTATTTAACGCCGCAATTGTTTGAACTGAAACCACTGTTAGCGCTTGCGTTCTTGTATGTAGGGCTATTAGTAGCGGCTGTGATTGGCCAGTATGTTCAAAGCGTCCTTTTTTGGCGAATTGCGCTAAACATTGTCCAAGCATTACGGCTCGATGTATTCGCCCACGTACAAAAGCTAGGGCTGTCTTTTTTTGACCGCATGCCTGGTGGCGCTCTTATTTCACGGATTACAAACGACACCGAAGCCATCAAGGAACTATATGTTAGCGTGCTCGCGGTCTTTGTTCAAAACGGCGTATTTATGATGGGGACGTTTTTGGCGATGTTTTACTTAAATGCGACACTTGCCTTCTATTGTTTGGCTTTTCTGCCGCTACTTCTTGCTGTAGTTGGCTTGTACCGTAAAATCAGCTCTCGCTTCTATGAACAAGTTAGCGCCAAATTGAGTGAGATCAATGCGAAGTTGAGCGAGTCGATCCAAGGGATGGCCATTATTCAAGCTTTCCGGCAAGAAAAGCGTCTGCAAAAAGAGTTTGCGGATACAAATGAAGCTCATTACCGCGCAGGGTTCCGGGCGATGAAAGCAGACGGCTTGCTGCTCAGGCCGATCGTCGATGTGTTAAGCCACCTTGCCATTGCCATCGTTCTTTTGTACTTTGGCTTCGGTTCCTTTGCTGGGCCAGTAGAAATAGGCGTTTTATATGCGTTTGTTAATTACCTAGACCGCTTTTTTGAGCCGGTCAACCAAATCATGCAGCGGCTATCTTTATTCCAACAAGCGATTGTTTCTGCTGGGCGGGTCTTCCGTTTAATGGACCAACAGGAGTTTGCCCCAGGTAAACAGGGGGACGATAAGCCGCAAATGGCAGAGGGTGAAATTGAATTTGACAATGTGACTTTTTCTTATGACGGGAAAACCGACGTGCTAAAAAACATTTCATTCACCGTCAAAAAAGGCGAGACACTTGCCATTGTTGGCCATACTGGTAGCGGGAAAAGCTCTATCATTCATTTGTTGTTGCGTTTTTATCCGCTGAAGCAAGGCTCTATTCGTATAGACAGAAACGAGCTATCCGCCTATCCAGAGGAAGAACTAAGGCAAAACGTTGGGCTTGTGTTACAAGACCCGTTTATGTATAGCGGTACAATTGCAAGCAATATTACGCTCTCCCGTGATGGGTATACGCAAGCAGATGTAGAGGCTGCCGCCGCTTTTGTCGGCGCTGATGCATTCATTCATAAATTGCCTGACGGCTATCAAACGGAAGTGACTGAAAGGGGAGGAACGTTTTCAAGTGGCGAACGGCAACTGCTTTCTTTTGCAAGAACGATGATAGCCGACCCGCCTATTTTAATCCTCGACGAAGCGACAGCTATGGTTGATACGGAGACAGAAGAAGCGATTCAAAAAGCACTTGTTGCCATGGAGCAAAACCGGACAACGATTGCCATTGCCCATCGCCTGTCGACGATTAAGCACGCTGACCGAATTTTGGTTCTCCACCAAGGAGAAATTGCGGAACAAGGTTCCCACGAGGAGTTGCTGAGCAAAAAAGGGCTTTATTATAAAATGTATTTGCTACAGGCAAGAGAAAAAACAGCCGCCATTTAAATGGATTAAAGCCTGTCCGGCCACTGGCCAACAGGCTTACAGTCATTGTGCGTTCATTTTACGGCTTTCTGCATTCCGATCAAGCAAATGTTCGTACGGTGCCAAATCAATTTCTTTTTCGGTTAGTTTTTTAATCAAGAATTTATGGTCGCGTTTTGGTGTAGCGATAATGTAGCCGCGGATCATAATGTCTAGCGTCAATGTAGTCGCTTTTTCTTTAATGGCAATCTCGCTAATTTTCCCGGCAATCTTTTCCTTTGCGACATCGCGAAACAGTTCGGGTACAGGCTCAACGAGTTCATTAAGCAACGTACGCTGGTCTTCTCCCCATAGGGGCAATGCTTGGTTAATGTAATGTTCTTGCCAATCAAGAATCGATTTGCCGTCGGCTTTTGGCAAGCGCTTTAAAAATTTGCGGAACATAAAATAGCCACCGATGAGCATAAGTCCAAGCAAGATGAACGTCCATAGAATAATAAAACTCATAAACCAATCCCAGCCTGACATGTTCATCCTCCCATTTTGCTTGTTCTTCGCATTCACTGTATCATAAAATGGGTAGAGGCGCTAGCAACATGGCGTTTTTTTCAATTGAGTAAAAAGGTCTGGCAAACGAATATTGACTCACTGCTGCGTTAATCAAGGGGGGCTGGATAGTGACAGAAGAAAAAGCAGCGCAATTGCTGCAAGCATTACGGACGAATGAAGTAACCGAAGTGACGGTATCAAAAGAAGAGTTTCCGGTGTTTCGCAACGTATTGACGAAACAAGAGGATATGAAAAGTTTCCGAGGAGCAGCCAAACATTTTGGTACGGTTGTTTATACGTACGAACCTGGCTGGACTGCGTAAAGAAAAATGCGATAAAAGGCTGCGATGGCAGCCTTTTACGAGCCTAGAACCAGCTTGCGCCGACAATTACTAGCAAGATAAACAAGACAACGATAAGTGCAAAGCCTCCACCATATCCGCTCATAGTTGAACCTCCTTTTAACAAGGTATGTTCTAGTCTATGCAAGCGAAAAAAAAGCGTATGGGCGGACTTTCATCATCATTCGCCATTTGTTTGATTGACTTGGTTGGCTTTTTTTGTTTTGTGTGAGCCACTCAATGGCTCTGGCTGGCCGCTTCCTTGCTTGCCTTTTGGTTGGTTGCGGCGTTGACTTTTAAACGTATGGCGTTCCGTCATAAAACATTCCTCCTTGCTCCTTAGTATAAGGCGGCAACCATTTTTTCTATTCAAATTTAATATTTTTGTCGAAAAAAGATTTAAACTTGGCGCAACTTTTGCTATCCTAATGAAGGGAAATCTTCCTGAATGCCTGTTTGTAAAAGCGCTTACGGATGGGTAAATCTTTAGACAACGCTCTCATAATACGTTATGATAATGCTGATAAGGGGGTCTTTCGATGTCAAAAAAACAAGACGTGTTTAATGCTAAGTCTTCTTTTGACCTGAATGGGAAAACGTACCATTACTATGCGCTTGATGCGCTGGAAAAAGCCGGGATCGGAAAAGTCAGCAAGCTGCCTTACTCCGTTAAAGTCCTGCTTGAATCCGTATTAAGGCAGTACGATGATTATGTCATTAAAAAAGAGCATGTTGAAAACCTAGCAAAGTGGGGCACAAAGGACGTAAAGGAGATCGACGTTCCATTTAAGCCTTCACGTGTTATTCTCCAAGATTTTACAGGTGTTCCGGCAGTCGTCGATTTAGCTGCGCTCCGCAAAGCAATGGCTGACCTCGGAGGAAATCCCGACCAAATCAATCCGGAAATTCCAGTCGACCTTGTCATTGACCACTCTGTTCAAGTGGACAAATTCGGAACAGACGATTCATTGCTCTATAATATGAATTTGGAATTTGAACGCAATGCAGAGCGCTACCAATTTTTAAATTGGGCCAAAAAAGCATTCGACAATTACAATGCCGTTCCGCCAGCAACAGGTATTGTCCACCAAGTGAATTTAGAGTACATTGCTAACGTCGTCCACGCTGTTGAACAGGACGGCGAAACAGTTGCGTTTCCAGACACTTTAGTGGGAACCGATTCCCATACGACCATGATTAACGGTTTGGGTGTACTCGGTTGGGGTGTTGGCGGCATTGAAGCGGAAGCTGGGATGCTTGGACAGCCTTCTTACTTCCCAGTTCCTGAAGTGATTGGCTTGAAATTTACAGGCTCACTGCCAAGTGGGACAACGGCAACTGATGTCGCTTTAAAAGTGACGCAAGTATTGCGGAAAAAGAGTGTTGTCGGTAAATTTGTCGAATACTTTGGCCCTGGCCTTGCTGATATGCCTCTTGCTGACCGGGCGACGATTTCGAATATGGCCCCTGAGTACGGTGCGACTTGTGGCTTCTTCCCAATCGACGAAGAGGCGTTAAATTATTTGCGCCTGACAGGACGCTCTGAAGAGCAAATTGATTTGGTTCGCACGTACTGCAAAGCGAACGGCATGTTCTATGTCCCTGGTGAAACGCCTGATCCTGTTTACACAGATGTGGTGGAAGTGGATCTGTCTGAGATCCATGCCAACTTGTCTGGCCCTAAGCGCCCACAAGATTTGATCGAGCTACCAGACATGCAAAAGTCTTTCCAAGATGCCGTCGTTGCGCCAGCAGGAAACCAAGGACTTGGTCTTTCAAAAGATGAATTCAATAAAACCGTTGAAGTCAACTTTGCCGATGGCCGCAAAACGACAATGAAAACGGGTGCTGTAGCGATTGCTGCTATTACGAGCTGTACAAATACATCTAACCCATATGTGCTTGTAGCCGCAGGACTTGTTGCCAAAAAAGCGAGCGAGCTAGGTTTGAAAGTGCCTGAGTACGTGAAGACATCACTAGCGCCTGGTTCTAAAGTGGTAACAGGCTATTTGAATGATTCTGGCTTGATGCCTTATCTAGAAAACCTCGGCTTCCATTTAGTTGGATACGGCTGTACTACATGTATCGGAAACTCTGGCCCGCTTGAAGAAGAAGTGGAACAAGCAATTGCAGACAATGATTTGACCGTAACGTCTGTCCTGTCTGGAAACCGTAACTTTGAAGGGCGCATCCATCCGCTTGTAAAAGCGAACTATTTGGCATCGCCGCCGCTTGTTGTTGCTTATGCATTGGCAGGCACAGTTGATGTGGACCTTTTAAATGACCCAATTGCCAAAGACAAAGACGGCAATGATGTCTATTTTAACGATATTTGGCCAACGTCAGATGAAGTCCGGACAATTGTTGATAAAACCGTTACACCTGAGCTATTCCGCCGTGAATATGCAGATGTGTTCACGAGCAATGAACGTTGGAATCAAATCAACACGACGGACGACGCTCTTTACCAGTGGGATGACGATTCAACTTATATTGCCAACCCGCCGTTCTTTGAAGGGCTTGCCAAAGATCCAGAAGAAGTGAAACCACTTAATGGCTTGCGTGTAATTGGCAAATTTGGTGACTCAGTCACAACGGACCATATTTCTCCAGCTGGAGCGATTGGCAAAAATACGCCAGCAGGTCAGTATTTGATGGAAAAAGGCGTTAAACCAAAAGACTTTAACTCATATGGCTCTCGCCGAGGCAACCATGAAGTCATGATGCGTGGCACGTTCGCCAATATCCGCATTCGTAACCAAATCGCTCCAGGCACAGAAGGCGGCTACACGACTTATTGGCCGACTGGGGAAGTGATGTCTATTTATGATGCAGCTATGAAATACAAGGAAGACAATACGGGCCTTGTCATTCTAGCCGGCCAGGATTACGGCATGGGTTCTTCTCGTGACTGGGCAGCCAAAGGTACGAACTTGCTCGGCATCAAAACGGTTATTGCCGAAAGCTATGAGCGTATTCACCGTTCCAACTTGGTGCTCATGGGCGTGTTGCCTCTTCAATTTAAAGCAGGCGAAAGTGCAGAATCCCTTGGCCTGACAGGAAAAGAGACGATTTCTGTCGCCATTTCCAACGATATAAAACCACGGGATTATGTGACAGTGACGGCTGTTAGCGAAGATGGCAAGAAAACAGAATTCGAGGCGCTTGTTCGTTTCGATAGCGATGTAGAAATCGATTACTATCGCCATGGTGGTATTTTGCAAATGGTGTTACGTGAAAAATTGGCTACCGTGTAATAAATGAAAAACTGCCTGACTCTCAGGCAGTTTTTTTATTATCACCGATTCATGCTTTTATTAGCAGCAGGACGAGGGCGCTGGTCGTGATGATTGCTTTTTTGTGCCATCCAAGAAAGAAAATGCTGTTCTTTTTCAGACAACGGCCGTTGCAATTTTGTTTCAAAAAGTTGTTCAAGTTCCTTTTTTTCCATGATATTCACCCTTTTTTTGTTGTAATGGTTTACTTATATGAACAAGGTGGCTGTCGTAGACGTCCATCGGAGCAGAAAGTGAAAAAAATGGCGAATGGCAATGGTTTAAAAAGTGAGAATTCAGGTAATAGTAATAGAAAAAAGAGGTGAACAACGATGAGGCGAGTAGGGAAAGTATCTTTTGCTGAATTGGTGCGGCAAAACCGTGAGCGTCTTACTCAAGATCGGGAAGCAATGGAGCGTTTGGAAGCACGGTTTGAACAAAAACACTCAATGCCAAAATAAGGAAGCCTCAGTGGGCGTTGCATTGGGCAAGCTAAACCCATGGAGGGGATCACATGGGAGACAACAATCGGTTTGCCCAATTTACGCCTGACCACTTAGGCGAACAATCACGCAAATCAGATCGGAACAACGGCAAGAAAATGGCCAACAAGTCCAATGAACAGCCGAACTATGTTCCTCCAAAAGGGTAGTTCCACTAAGTAACACTTAGTCGACCACATCACACAGATGGGGCTGCAGCCGCCAAAATTGGCGGCTTTTTTGACGTTTTTCGCTCAGTTTGAGCGCTTTGCTATTCATGGCCACAACAGGTTGCTATGATGGGGGTAGAGATTTTTAATGGGGGAGAGACATGATTGAAGCAATCTTAAATATGCTGCTCTATACGCTTTTGGCGTTTGCGACAGGGGTTTTTACTGTCGCTCTTGCTCCGGGCGAACGGGGGCTCCGTGCCGAACCAAAACAACAAACGGCTGCGCTGCTGTTAGGTGGGATTGTTGTTGTTTTATTCGGCTATGTGGCTAAATTGGCAGTTACTTATGCCGATTTTTTCGATATTTCCTACCTTGATGCGCTTATGACCGTCATTGCTGACCATGCCGTTGGCGCTAGTTTTCTATATGGGAGCTTGATTGTCGTACTCATGGCTGTTGTATGGCTAGCAATGGCAAAGATACGAGCACTGCGGCCTGTTGCCGCAGGTATCAATCTTGTGTTCATTGTTTTGCTGATATTTGCAATCAGCCTGTCAAGCCATAGTGCTTCTCTAAACGGTTTGCACGGGATGATTAGCAGTAGTCTCCATATGGTGGCGATGGCTTTTTGGATTGGGCCATTGCTCGTCATCGGTCTTTATGGAACGTCACTTGTCAATGCGTTAAAGTTTCACCAATGGTTTTCGGTTGTGGCTGTTTTTAGTTTGCTATTACTTGTAACAAGTGGCTTTATTATGATGGGTGAAATTGCACCAGAGTATGTGAATAGCTGGATGCTGTCGTATGGCCAATTGTTGCTCATCAAGCACATTCTCTTTATTCCGTTGCTTGTCTTTGGGTTTCGGCATTTGCTATCTTTAAGCGGAAAAGGGGCCAAGCTATCGCTCGCTGAAAGACAAAAATCCTTTCGGGCTGAAGGGGTGATTGCGCTTATCGTTTTCATAGTGACTTCCTGGCTAACCGAAACAGAGCCGCCTCATAATGTATTGCGGACGTTGCAAAACGAACCGATGAGCCCATTAATGGACTGGTTCTTGCAAGAACCTTTGTTAGAAAACCAGCTGATCTCGTTTTCTCCAGGAATTGGCGGCGTCTTGTTGCTCGTCGCATCAGCGATCCTGCTTATAGGCGCCTTAGTTGCAGCATGGTGGTTTAAAAAGACAGTGATCGTCGGAATGCTGTTAGCCGTATGGACACTTGTCACTTACAGCGGGCTTATGATTAGCGCTGGCCCTGGCGACATTCCAGTGAACTTGACGGTGCATGATACGATTGAAGAGGCGATTGCGGTCGGCCATGAAAACGAACAAGTAGAGTTATTGGCCGTATTTGAAGAGGAACAAGAAGAAGTTTTTGCTGTTTACCAAATTAATGAACGCCATTTAGCGGCGGAACGGTTGAAAGTGGAAGACGATGGCTACCGCAAGTATTTGGATGCTTCCGTCGAAATTGAAAACGGCTTTTTAACAGGCGGTGACCAATTTATGGACACATTTATGTTTACCACAAATGATTGGGTAGACAATGAACGGGCAAGTACGTATGTTTCTTTAGGGTATGCAGACAAAGACATTGAATCTGTGGAAATTGAGCTTGATGGCGAAAGGCGTGAGGCGAACGTCAAAAACCATGTCTTTATCCATGTAGAATCGACCAATGAAACGTTTCCAGAGGCCCATCGCTACTTAATCAACCCGATTAATGGCAAGGATGTCGAAGTGGAAAAACGCCAATTTATCCACGAAGGGCATTCCCATTAATAGAAAGGAAGGAACTAGCGTGGCGCAAGACAGACAACAATCCATCCAGGCAGAAGCCGCGCTCTGGCGGAAACGTTTGGCAAGAAACGACGCAACCGAGCCCATGTCTGCCAATGAACTCGTTGAGCTAGCGCGGTACCGGTTCGAGCGGCACAAACAGATTGACTCGTTTGTGTACCAATGGTTAAAAGAAGCGGAGGAAATGGGCGCTTCTAAGCAAATTGTCAACCTGCTGAAGCAGCGTGGTCAAGCAACAGAGTGGGTAGAAGCTGAACTGATCCCGAAACAATGGCCACACCTCCGCGAAACCGACCAACTCCGCGGCAAACAACAAGCAATTGCTCGCATTCAAGAACAAGCAGACCGGTTTCTGGCAAATTGGGAGCAGACGGAATTGGCTGGAAATGGGGAACTTGAGGACGTTGCCAGCGCATTTTTCGATCAAGCGCAAGCTCTTGCTGATACAGCTTCACAACTGCTTGAAAGCTTTCAAGGTCAATACTATTCGAAGCCATTGTTTCAAACGCTAAAACAACTTGTGGTTGGGGCGACAACACTTGGGCAGCGATTTTATGAACAGGCTGCTAAATTAGCCAAGTCGCAAGAACATCAGTCTGCTTTAGCTGAGCTCGATGAGATGGTCGGCCTTGCAGACGTGAAGGCAAGGATTCATAAACTGTACGTGTTTTTAAAGTACCAACAGGAACGGAAAAAGCGTGGACTGCAAACAAAGCAGTTGCTTAATTTGAATATGATCATGACAGGAAACCCCGGAACAGGAAAAACAACTTTAGCAAGGCTGCTTGCTAAAATTTATTATGAGTTGGGCATTCTCTCTAAACCAGAAGTGTATGAAGTAGACCGAGCCCAACTGGTTGCTGGCTATGTCGGGCAAACAGAAGAGCAAACAATGGCAGCAATTGAGCGTGCTGCTGGCGGCGTCCTCTTTATTGACGAAGCATACAGTTTAAAACGAGCTGGTCAAGGAGGCAATGATTACGGGCAAGCGGTTATTGATACGCTTGTATCGGCGATGACAAGCGGCAAGTATGCAGGAAATTTTGCCGTTATCCTAGCAGGCTACCCAAAAGAAATGGCTACGTTTATACGTTCCAACCCAGGGCTAAGGAGTCGTTTTCCAGAACAAAATCAACTTCATTTGCAAAACTACACGGAAAGTGAATTGCTGGATATAGCTGAAACGATAGCGCTGGAAAACGACTTTATTTTCACCGAACAAGCCTTAAAAAAAGTATCAGCGGAAATTGAACGGGCAAAAATCGACCAGTCGTTTGGCAATGCTCGTGTTGTCGAAAACATTGTCCGTGCCGCTATTTTTGAAAAAGGGGCTTCTGGCAGTGGCGAGTCAGAGGCAGATTTGGTATTGCTTGATGAAACGCATATTCAATCGACAGCGCCTCAACGGGCCGCGGATGCTCTTTCACGCCTTGATGCACTTATCGGGCTCGAAGAAGTGAAGCGAGAAGTAAAAAAACTGACTGCGTACGCGAAAGTAAAAGAAGCACGGCGTGACATCGGCTTAGCCGTACCGCCTATGCCGCTCCATACAGTGTTTTCAGGGGCTCCTGGCACAGGGAAAACGACAGTAGCCAGGCTTTATGCGGAAGCACTAAACCAAATTGGTTTGTTGAAAAAGGGCCATGTAGTCGAAGTTTCTCGCAGCGATCTCGTTAGCGGGTTTGTAGGGCAGACGGCATTGAAAACAGAGAGAGTGATTGAAGATGCCCTTGGCGGCGTTTTGTTTATTGATGAAGCGTATTCTCTGGCGCAAGGCGGCGCGAATGACTATGGCAAGGAAGCGTTGACCGCATTAACGCAAGCAATGACGACCCATGAAGCCAACTTAGTTGTCGTCTTTGCTGGCTATGGCAAAGAAATGGCGCAGCTGTTAACAAGCAATCCAGGTCTCCAATCGCGCGTGCGCAAAACCATCCATTTTCCAGATTATACGCCCGACGAACGATACGAGATGCTACTCACCAAAGCAAAAAGCTATCGGTATGAATGGTCGCAACCAGCACTTGATCTTCTAAAAGGCCATTTTAAATCAGCGAATAGGGGAGGCAATGGCCGCTACGTCATGAAAGTGTTTGAAGCCATCATCCAAGAGCAGGCTCTGCGTGTGGCCCATATAGAGGTTGGCCAACCTGGATTTATGCGAATTGAGAAAGAAGATGTAGAGCGAGCATTGTCAACCAACGAGCATGAACGTCTATAGCAATAGCCCCTCTAGCGTATCGCTTTAGGGGCTATTGCTTTACTGCGAAAACGAGTTATGTGCAAAAAAGGGGTTTAGTTGTTTGGCGAACGGTTATTTATAAAATAGTGGAGAGATAGAAGGATGATAGGACTATGACCTTTTGCTTATACTGGCGCTTTAAGGGCAAAGTGGAGCGGAAATGTTTTTAGGAATAGAGCGACCTGTGTTATACTGATGGAAAACTTGAGTAAAGGGTTTGGTGGGAGAAAGGAGGGGAAGTAGTGGCCCATAAAGTGCAAACAAAAATTGTCCCTCAGTATGCTGACACCGACATGATGGGCGTCGTATACCATGCAAACTACTTGAAATATTTCGAACTTGGTCGTACCGCTTATATTGAAGATGCCGGTTACAGTTACGTAAAGATGGAGGAAGATGGCTACTTTGCTCCTGTGTATGATGTGCAAGCAACTTACCGCAAAGCGCTTCGCTACGGAGATACGGCAATCGTGGAGACGCGTCTTTCCCTAAATGACGGCGTTAAAACCGTTTATGCCTACGATATTACGAACCAAAACGGGGAGCTATGTGTAACAGGGTCGACGACACATGTGATTGTGAAAAAAGACACGTTCAAGCCAGTTCCTTTTAAACGGGCGTTCCCTGAGTGGTACCAACGTTATGAAGAGTTGAAGGAGCAATAAAATGGCGTTTGGCATTAACCGTACGGAACTAGAAGGCTGGAAAGCGAAAGCACGGGCAGGGGAAATTGCGTTTCTGACCCATTATTGGCACGACCCGCGCTTTCCACAGGCGACTACTGTTACGAAGGCCGCTTGCGTCGATGTCTCTAAGTTAATTGAATGGGGCAAAACGTACGGATTAAACCCACAGTGGATCGACAATCGCAACGAGTTTCCCCATTTCGACTTGCTTGGGGAAAAGCAAGTCGCCATTTTAGCAGCCGAGGGGAAATTAGACGATTTGCTCCGTTTCCATAAGCAACTTTACAACATTGGAGGTCTTATGATGAAAGTAAACCAAGATTCCATTCGCCGTGACTTACATACGAAAGCAGACATTGATCCAAAAGAAGAAATTCGCACGCGCGTTGACTTTTTGAAGAACTACACCCGAAAAGCAGGGACAAAAGGATTTGTACTCGGCATCTCGGGAGGCCAGGATTCTACGCTGGCAGCAAAACTTGCGCAAATGGCAGTAGATGAGCTCAATCAGGAAGCTCCAGGGACATACCAATTTCATGCCGTTCGTTTGCCTTATGGCGTTCAGCACGATGAAGAAGATGCGCAAGTGGCGCTGTCGTTTATTAGCCCCGATAAGATCCATACGGTGAACATTAAGCCAGCTGTTGATGCTGCCGTTGCCTCTTTTGTAGAAGCGACAGGAGAAGAGCTGTCTGGGTTTATAAAAGGCAATACGAAAGCGCGGGAACGGATGAAAGTCCAATTTGATTTGGCAGCCCACTACCAATGCCTTGTACTTGGTACCGACCACGCTGCCGAAGCGGTAACTGGGTTTTTTACGAAATTTGGCGATGGAGCTTGTGATGTCATTCCGTTATATGGGCTGACAAAGCGACAAGGCAAAGCGCTGCTCCAAGAACTTGGGGCGCCAGAGGCACTGTACCAAAAAGTCCCGACAGCCGATCTTGAAGACGACAAACCAGGGTTGCCTGACGAAGAAGCCCTTGGCATGACGTATAAGCAAATTGATGATTATTTGGAAGGCAAGCCCATTGACAGCGCCATACAGGAAAAATTAGAAAAGCGTTATGCAGCAACAGCGCATAAACGCAAAGACCCGGTAAGTGTATATGATACGTGGTGGAAAGACTGATCGAACACGCTTGTCAAATCGCGGCAAACGACAATGTATGCGAGCGTTTGGCTACAGTCTGGGAAAGGCTAAAGGTCTTTCTCCCGCTTCTTCTTGTTATGCTTTATGCTGTACAAATCAGACATGACGAGCGTACGAGGTTCATATAAATAGGGTTGTATGAGCATGTATGATAGGGAGAGAAGGAAAAAGATGAAAGAAAAAGTGCTAGTATTGCTAGGCTTGATTGTTTGTCTTTTGTTGATTGTCGGTTTTGCGACGAACGGCCTTTCAAAACCAGAAACGGTCCAAGGCAACGCATCTGATCAAGAAGAGAGCAAACATGAGTCGCAAGAGATCAGTGATATCGAGATTACGTTAAATGGTTATTCTGTAAAAGAGGAGAACGAGGAAGAACTGTTAGTTAAAGTCGATTTAACGATTGAAAACAAACGGGAGTCGACCGTTAATTTTTCGTTGATGAATTTGACATTAATGGACAGTGAACATTATGCGTATAGCCATGAATCAAATGTAGAAACAAAGGGCATTCTCGGTGGCCAAATTTCTCCAGGGCGGTCTGTAAGTGGCGAAGTGGCCTTTATTGTCCCGAAAGATACTTCTTATGAACTCGTTTATACGGATCATTTTCGGACGGGCCAATTGTTTTTTCCAATTGAAGTAACGGACTAGGGCTATGCGAATGCATAGCCTTAGGCTGTAGACAAACGTTCGCATACGTTGTCGTGTGGCAAGCGTTTTCTTTGTCTGACGAGGATATGGACTCTTTCGACGCCATCACTATTCTTGAAACACTGTCCTTATTGCGTTAAGATGGTTAAAAACAAAGATGCGGGAGCGAGTTGCCATGCCGATAAAAATTCCAGACCACTTACCTGCGAAGGAAATTCTGTTAAAAGAGAATATTTTTATAATGGATGAAAGTCGGGCATACACACAAGATATCCGGCCATTGAAAATTTGTATTTTAAACTTAATGCCGACTAAACAAGAAACCGAAACGCAATTGCTGCGGCTGTTAGGAAACACGCCTTTGCAAGTCGATGTTTCTTTGTTGCATCCAAGCACCCATTCGCCGCGCAATACATCAAAAGAACATTTGAATCTTTTTTATAAAACCATTGATGAAGTGAAACAACAAAAATTTGACGGAATGATTATTACGGGGGCCCCAGTAGAGACGTTGCCTTTCCACGATGTAAATTACTGGAATGAAATGACGTCTATCCTTGATTGGACGACAACCAATGTCACGTCGACTTTACATATTTGTTGGGGTGCCCAAGCTGGTCTTTACCACCATTACGGCATTAAGAAAAAGCCGCTTACGACAAAGCTTTTTGGTGTCTATTCACATAAGCTAGAGGTGAAAAACGTCAATTTGCTACGGGGCTTTGACGATGTTTTTTATGCGCCTCATTCTCGCCACACCACGGTTAGCCGTGAAGACATTGAGCGCGTTGATGAGCTGATCGTTTTAAGCTCTTCGGAAGAGGCGGGTGTCTATATAGCCTCTTCTAAAGATGGGAAGCGTGTATTTGTCATGGGCCACTCTGAATATGATGCGCATACACTAAAACAAGAATACGAACGCGACGTAAAACGTGGGATTGCCTGTGATCCGCCGTTTAATTATTTTCCAGAAGGCAATGTCGATGCCCTCCCACCTTTGCAATGGCGCGCCCATTCGAATTTGTTGTTTTCTAATTGGCTTAATTACTACGTATATCAAGAAACCCCATACCATTTAGAGGATTAAAAACCGAGCAATCGGTTTTTTTTCGTGTTCGTGCGAAACACTAATCAAAAAGGGAGGGCTGATTGTGCAAAAGGTTCGGCCAGATCGCGCTTCGTATCTATACATCCAGGGAGCAAGCGTTTATTTTGAATACTACCGTTGCCAAGCGCAAGAAGCAAAAGGAACGTTGCTTTTGTTGCATGGTTTTTTAGCGTCATCAGCCTGTTTTCATCAATTGGTTCCTTATTTACACAAGGATTATCACCTGATCAGTTGTGATTTACCTGTGTTTGGCCGCTCAAGTAAGGCACCAGGAACGGTCTATTCTCTTTCTGGTTATGCCCATCTTGTCGTTGAATTGGCAGCTAGGCTTGGCCACGCCTATGTGACAATTGTTGGCCATTCGATGGGCGGACAAGTGGCGTTACATGCGGCCAAAGCATTCCCTGGCCAAATTGAACGCCTTGTGCTGTTGGCGAGTTCTGGTTATTTACAACGTGTTAAAAGAACATACCGCGCTATATCGTATTTGCCTTTTGCGGCTCCGGCCATTTACGCAGCCATTCGCCGCCAAGATGTGCGCGCCTTTTTATGTGAAGCTGTTTACGATAAGCGGGTAGTCACGAAAGCAATGGTTAATGCTTACACTTTGCCTCTTAGCGACGCCTCGATTGGCAAGGGACTGACCCTACTTGCACGGCACCGGGAAGGTGATTTAACGTCAGCAGAACTGCACACTATTGCCAAGCCTTGTTTAATCATCAACGGACGAGAAGACCCTGTTATTCCTGTGCAAACAAGTGTGCGTTTAGCAAAAGACTTAGCCAACAGCAAACTCATTTTGCTAAAGCGTTGTGGCCATTTGTTGCCAGAGGAAAAACCTAGCCTTATAGCAAAACATATGAAACGGTTTCTGAGAAAGACATAAGCGCGTTTTGAACGATAAGAGTATGGTACAATGGGGAGGAGAGGTGATTCCATTGGACCCGCTAGATATTATGATGAACAAGAACCGGGTTATCCCTTTTTTTCTTCCGATCGTAAGTGCAGACAAACAGCAAGTGGTTGGCTATGAAGTCCAGCCTTATTGGATGGAGGCAAATGAACGGATCAAGTTGAACTGTTTTTTCGAAGATAGAAGCATTCCTAGCGAATACCGCCTCGAACTAGAAGACGATTTGCAAAAAAAAGCAATTGACTTGTACACTGCCGAAAACGGGAAAAAAATGCTTTACTTCAATTATGATGTCAGGCTATTAAAAAAACAAGCAGGTCAGATGCTGTTGGACCGGCTGGAATCAATGCAGCAACTTGGCATCCCCTTAAAGCGCGTCATTGTCAACATTTTGTGTGAACATAGCGTTGAAGAGCTGCTGGAAGTCAAACATACGATGGTCTATATGCAAAGCTTAGGCGTGCAGCTTGCAGTGAATGCCGATTATTCAGCGGCCAACCAACTGGAGTTGTTCACAAAGCTAAAGCCGAATGTTATTTGCGTCAACTGCTCGTTTCTAGAAGAAAATTTGTTGCCAGGGCTGTATCGAGATGTCCATCAGCCGTTGGCTCTTTTCGCCCGCAAAATTGGCGCGACCCTTTTGTTTCAAGGGGTTGAAACGTTTGCACAGTTTAATTATGCGTGGCGCAGCGGTGGGCGCTACTACCAAGGCCCTTATTTCCAACAAGCGACTAAAGGGTTTGTCGACGAAAACAGCTTTAAAGACAAATTAAAAAAAGATATGCATCACTTTATCCACTATGAAAGAGAAAAAATGAAGGCCCAGTTTACGCTGTCTAACCAATTGTCGCAAACATTAAAACAAGCAATGAAGGACTTGAAACAAGACCAAGGCTACGATGAAATTGTTTTAAACGTGGCAAAAGCGTTAAATGCTTATACATTCCGCGTCTACATTTGCGATGAAGACGGCATCCAACAATCAGCCAATGCAGAAAAAGATGCAGAAGGAAATTGGCTACTTTTGAAAGAAAGCCGCGCTAAAAACTGGAGCTGGCGCCCTTATTTTCTTGAGAACATTGTGCGGATGAATGTAGAGAAAAAAGGGATTTTATCGGATTTATATACAGACATTGAACGAGATGAGCAAATCCGAACTTATTCTTATCCGCTTAACGATAAGCTTTATGTTTTTGTTGACATTCCTTATGCATTTTTGTTTGAACAAAATGGATTGTTGTAAAGCATCGAGCGGATTAAGTGAGCTTCAGGAAGGAGAAGGAATGAACGTTTCGATAACAGCTGCAGCCCATACTTATTTAAGCGAACGAGGGCATGAAGTCATCCGTATTGCCGCCAAGGATACGTATGAATGTAGCACAATGGTGGAGTACTTTATCCAAGAAGGAATCGTGGAAGCAGGCGATCAAACTGTTGACGTTGAAGGTCTTACGGTGATTTATAACGAAAAAGCAGAAGCGGAAATGGGGAACGAAATTAAAGTAGACTATGTACCATCACAAGGACTAAAGTTAATGGCACCAACAGGAGTGCTTGCCTATGCCCAGCGAGTCCGCTCAAGCTCCATGCCAGCAGAAGGTGGCGGCAGCCGCTGTGGGCGATAAGGCATTTGTGCCAGGCAGCACTTTAGCCTGGCACGTGCTATCTAGTGAAAAAACTGCTAATTCTTGATACATACGGCGACACTTGCTGGAATGTTTTTACAAATTTATCGACTGAAGTGGCTGTTCGGGAGAGGTCAAATTTTCCTTCATCGTCTGTAAATGGAGCTGTCCAGATCGACTTCTTTTTAGGCGCCGCCTGTTGCGGGAATCCACTTTGCTGGAACGGCTGTGGCATTTGGCGATAAGGTCGGCGCTGATATGGGGGATGTTGAAAACCAGGCTGTTGCCGTTGCAAAAACGCCTGATTGTGGTGGCTCATCTGCTGATGATAGGGACGTCGTGGCGCAGGAAACATGGCATAGCCTCCTTTCATTTAATCGAAATCGTTTTCCGCTTTCCTTTAATGACGATGCGGAGCAATCCATTTTCGTAATGGGCATGAATGTCCTCTTCATTAAAAGGAAATGGGACAGGAATTGCGCGCTCGCTTTTGGAAGAAGCATGTTGTTTGGTGATTAGTTTCGTCTCGTCATCGATTGTCGTGACTTCACTGTTGTGATGAACACGGATAATAAGCGCTTGCCGCAGCGATTCCAACTCAATTTGCTCTTTTTTGATTCCTGTAAGTTCGGCCTCTATCACAAAACGGTCTGGTTCTTCTTTTATACGTACCGGTATGGAGGGGCCAAACAATTGTGTTGAAAAGTTCCGAAATGCCGATTGAAAAAACTGATCGATTGACGCCATAAAGTCATGGCCGCCCCCTGGCTTCCGTGGGAAATGTTCAGACATCATCAAACCTCCATCCCTTTTAACTGCTCTATAATATGAGAGAAGGGAAAGAAAGGTGATTTGAGACATGAAGATAATTGATACACACTGCGATGCTCTTTATAAACTGTGGCGTGATGAGGGCAAAGCGTTTGCCGATGACGAAGACATCGCGACAAATGCAGCAAGGTTAAAACAAGGGAATGTGTTTGTTCAGTTTTTTGCGATTTGGGTGCCATCAACTGTTCCGCAAGAATCAAAATTTCAAGTGGTGCAAAAGCAAATCAATGCATTCTATGAGCGTGTCCTTGCTGTGCCTAACATGAAGGCGATTCGCTCATTGGATGAAGTTGCTTCCTTAAAAGAGGGGGAAATTGGCGCTGTCCTTGCTTTAGAGGGGATGGATGCCTTAGGAACAGATATGGGCAAATTGGAATGGTTGTATGAGAAAGGGGTTTCCTCCATTGGCTTAACATGGAATGACGCCAATTTATGCGCCGATGGTATTGGTGAAATGCGAGGCGCCGGACTAACCGAATTTGGCAAAAAAGTGATCGCATTGAATAACAAACACCATGTGCTAAATGATGTGTCCCATTTGAGTATTGCTGCTTTTTGGGATGTCCTTGAATGTTCAAAAAGAACGATTGCCAGCCATTCAAATGCGTATGCTGTTTGCCGTCATCCCCGCAATTTGCACGATGACCAAATCGATGCACTAATTGCAAGTGACAGTTTCATTGGCGTCGTGTTCTATCCTACTTTTATAAAAAGCGAGCTGGGCGCTTCTATTCGCGATCTCATTTGTCATATCGACCACATAGCAAGCCGGGGCGGGGTCGCCCATATCGGTTTTGGTTCAGACTTCGATGGTATTTCTATTCATGTTGACAAGTTAGAGCACGCTGGCATGTATGAACATTTAGTGAATGAACTATTAAAACATTATAAGGAAGCGGAAGTCGAAGGGTTTTGCAACAGAAATTTCATTGAAAAAGCAATAGGCGGATAAAACGTTGGAAGATATCAACTGCGCTAGTACGAAATTCTCTATTTTTACTGGTCGAGGCTAAACCGCTACGAGAGAAGCGCCGATATATAAGGATGAAGGCTTAGTTCGGAGGGAATTGTATGGCGCTTAACATGTTTCAAAGGGAAGAGCAACGTTATGACCAGGAGCTTGTTTTGTTTAAAGCAGGGCAATCCACCTATGCATTAAATGTATTAAAAGTGAAAGAAATTATTCGACCGGTTCCGGTTACGGAATCACCAAACCGACATAGCATTGTTGAGGGCGTCATTCAAGTGCGCGGCCAAGTAATCCCATTAATCAACTTGTACCGCCTCTTGGAAATTGACGAAAGTGTAACGGTCTATTTTCTTGTAATTGAGATGGGAGAACAATTATTTGCGTTAAAAACGGGACCTGTCTCCCATGTTCACCGCACCCACTCTAGCACAATCAAACAGCCAGACGCTGTCACAAAAGGAAAAGAAGCTTTTGTGAGCGGGGTGATTCCGTTGCCGGACAATGGCGTTGCCTTCTCCCTTGATTTAGAGAAGGTGCTTCACTTTATCCAACCGTCTCACATGCAAGGGGCAATGGCAACGGATGAGCGCCGTCGCAACTACCCGCTTCTATTAGTAGAAGACTCAAAAACGTTGCGTTCGCTCCTTGTTGATGCATTGAGAGAGGCTGGCTATGAAGACGTTACAACATTTGATAATGGAAGGGATGCGTCCCGTTATTTGTCGGATGATGCATGCCCACTATATGAGGCGATCGTTACCGATATAGAAATGCCTTATATGAACGGCCACGAACTGACGAGGCATTTACGCCAAGACAGTCGCTATCAAGAAACCCCCGTTATTGCGTTCTCTTCGCTAGACAAAGGACTGATGGAACGAAGAGGGGAAGAAGCTGGCGTAACCGAGCATGTAGCCAAGCCAGACATCCATCAACTCGTCGATGCCCTTGATCGGCAACTACTGGAAAAAAGTGAGTCCGTTTAACGGATTCGCTTTTTTGGTTTTAGTAACTCAAGCTGCTCAGTTGTAATAAGGCCGGCTTTATGGAGGAGGCATGCATAAAGGTAATGATTTTTTTTAACAAACATGCTGTGTCACTCCTTTTCAAACAGTTTATTCTCTTGCGCAAAAAAGTTTCTCTAACGCAAAAAAATAGGCTGCTAAAAGCTGGATTTTGGACGGTTATCAAAAATCTTGGTATGATAGAAAGACGAAGAAAGACCCTACAAGGAGGCTAACTAGATGGAAATTAAGGTTACGAAACCTGCGATAAATTGGTTTAAACAAGAGTTTTCGGAAGCAGAAGAACCTGTCCCGATTCGTTTTTATGGCCGTTATGGTGGCTGTGGATCCTTGCAAAGTGGTTTTTCATTGGGGATGAGCCAAACGGAACCAACTGAACCGGCTGTCGTTTATGAAGAGGACGGTTTTTTGTTTTTTATTGAAGAACAAGATAGCTGGTATTTTAAAGATCAGCTTGTCCGGGTGAAATATAGTCGTAAGAAGGACGAAATCGAATTTGAATATGAACAACAGTAGGCAATACTAGCAACATTTTAATGGGAAATAATAGAGGATGCCTTCGTCAAAAGGAAGAAATGGGGAATGAAAATTGGCAATCGAGAAAGCAATGTTTGCAGGAGGTTGTTTTTGGTGCATGGTCCAGCCGTTTGACCAGCTGCCAGGCATAAAAGCAATTGTATCAGGCTATTCAGGCGGTCATATGAAAAACCCGACTTATGAACAAGTAAAAACGGGCGAAACTGGACATTATGAAGTTGTAGAGATTACGTATGATTCAGAGCGGTTTCCTTACAGCAAGTTGCTTGAGCTGTACTGGCCGCAAATTGACCCAACGGATGATGGCGGCCAATTCCATGACCGTGGAAGTCAGTACCGCACGGCTATTTTTTATTATACAGAAGAACAAAAGCAGTTGGCGGAAGCTTCGAAAGCAGAATTAAACAACAGCGGCCGCTTTAACAAGCCAATTGTCACTGCGATTCTTCCTGCGTCCACGTTTTATCGGGCCGAGGAAGACCATCAAGATTTTTATAAAAAGCAGCCAAAGGCTTATAAACAAGACCGGGCGCAAAGCGGAAGAGACGAATTTATTGCAACGAACTGGAAAGAAAACAAACCGAGGTAGCCGGGAAGGAGGCACGCATGGAGAGGTTTTCCAAATCTGTTACAAAGGGAGTAGCGTTTTTTGCTTTGACAGCCGTTACGATCAGCTTAATCTCGATTTTTTTTGTGCAAAGCTGGCGCTACACAGAAGCGGGAAAAGTGCCTCCAAAAACGGCTGTGTTGCTTCACGCCGTCAACAACCGGCTTTTGCCTGAAGGGAAACTGGAAGCGCCTGCCTTTTTAGCAGTCAAGGCGCCGCCAACGATTGAACGTCACCAAGTCACGATTCCGACTAGGGATGGGGGAGACATTCCAGCAACTGTTTATCAGCCTATCGCTGCTGGGCCACACCCGATCATTGTCTACTATCATGGAGGCGCGTTTATGGAAGGGTACGGCGACTTGGATACTCATGACAATATTATCCGTTCGCTTGCAGCCCGAACCGGTGCTATTGTAGTTGCCCCAGCTTATCGGCTTGCCCCGACTTATGCTTTTCCTACAGCGGTAAACGATAGCTATGATGCCCTTACCTGGGTTTATGAGAATGCAGACGTTTTAGATGGCGATGGGGATAGGCTTGCAGTGGCTGGCGATAGCGCTGGAGGAAACCTTGCTGCGGCTGTTGCTATCATGTCTGGAGAAGAAGATGGTCCTGCCTTGTCAGGGCAAGCGCTCCTTTACCCATTGGCTACTTTTGAAGATGCGAAGTTTCCGTCACGTGACATGTATGCAAGCGGCTTTTATTTTTTGTCCCGTGCGGTTATGGAAATGGCGCAACAATCGTATGCGCCAAACGAAGCGGATTGGGCATCGCCTTACACTTCGCCTCTTAATGCCGAAGACGTGTCGATGATGCCGAGTACGCTTATTATAACAGGCGAGTTTGATCCGTTACGCGATGAAGGGGAAGCTTTGGCAAAACGTTTGTATAATGAAGGGATCTATGTACAAGCACAGCGTTTTAATGGAGTGATGCACGGCTTTATCTCTTTCTATGAAGTGATGGAGCGAGGCGACAAAGGGCTGCAATCAGCAGCCGCTTTTTTGAAAGAGGCGCTAAACAAGGAATTGCCTGAACCACAAAATAGCCAGCCATTTGCAGTAGAAGTGATCGACGACCGTGATTCTTGGCGAGATGAGGCAGAAGCGTATGTGATTGGTGTGTATTTATTGTTTAAGCAAATGATCCGAGCATTTGAATAAAAACCAGCCCATATTGCCGGGCTGGTTTTTATTGAAACTGATTATTTCGGGCAAAAGCGACAAATGTGTCTTCAGCCTCGTTTAGCCCACAGGCTCCACATTGGATGCGAATCGATGGGCCTCTGTATGGCATATGGAAGGCATCAAGTGAATCTTCGCTGTACGTTTCAACAATTTCACCAGTTTGTGGACTCAATTTGACAGGTTCAACTTGTTGAACGATGCGGTGGAACCTTGTCCGGTTGGTTTTGCACTTTGGACATAAATAGGGATCATTCATATTATCACTCCTTACGTTTAGTATGGACAAAAAAAGGGAAAGGCATGATTGGTAAACAAGAAAAGTTTGGGAAAGTTGTGTCTGCTTCTCAACTTTTTTTTGTCGAATTTATGATAATTGTTGGTAACCGCTTTAATAGCAGAGCATTTTTTAAGCGAAAGTGGTAGGATGGAGTACAGCTATGTTGCTGGTTTCTGCTTCACAAAGTATACATGCAACAATTAGTTATTTTGCCAAAAGAAAGGTGATTTTATTGCGTACACCATCGAAAGTCTTTAAATGGTTTGCTCTAGCGATGGTCGGTCTCTTTCTGAGTGGTTGTGGGAATTTGACGGTCCTTGACCCACAAGGTCCTGTAGCGGAACAGCAAAGCGATTTGATCATGCTATCAATCTGGTTTATGATTTTCATTGTTTTAGTCGTGTTTGTTTTGCTTACAGTCATGATTGTCAAGTACCGTGACCGAGGAAACAATGACAATTATGATCCGTCGATTGAGGGCAGCCACAAGTTGGAATTTGTTTGGACGATTATTCCAATTATCATTGTCACCATTCTTTCTGTACCAACTGTCATAACCATTTATAATTTGGAAGAAGCTCCTGAAGTAGCTGAAGGCAGCGTCCAAGTTGATCCGCTTGTCATTCACGCAACAAGCGTAAACTGGAAATGGATCTTTAGCTATCCAGAGGAAAATATTGAAACGGTCAACTATGTCAATATCCCTGTTGATCGTCCAGTCCAGTTCAAATTGACTTCAGCAGATTCAATGGCATCGTTTTGGGTACCGCAGCTTGGTGGACAAAAATACAGCATGTCGGGTATGGAAACAGAATTGTTTTTAATGGCTAATGAACCAGGCACGTACAACGGCCGTAATGCAAACTTTACAGGCGAAGGGTTCACGGAGCAACGGTTCCTTGTTAATGCCGTAACAGATGAGAGCTATGATTCATGGGTGGAAGAAGTGCAAGCGGAAGCACCACCATTGTCAGAAGAAGAATACGCACATCTAATGGTTCCAGGTCACGCTGAAGAAATGACATTCTCTTCAACACATCTTGAGTTTGTCAACCATGCTTATGATCCGACATACGCGCTTGAGAAAAGTGCAGAACTTGGATATGAGCCACTAAATCCGCATTCGAGAGAAGGCAAAGCGTACGAAATGCCAAAACTGACGCAACCAATTGACACATCAAGAACATATAAAGTGGAATTGGATGATGAGTAATGGCGCAAACAACGGAAGAGAGGGGATTTACCGTTGAGATGGGATGAATTTATTGTAACGGGAGACCCGCTTATACTTGGTGCGCAAATTTCCATTGCTTTATCAAGTATAATTGCAATTGTCGCCCTTACTTATTTTAAAAAATGGAAAGTGCTCTGGACGGACTGGATCACATCCGTTGACCATAAAAAGATTGGGATTATGTACATTGCGTGTGCATTGTTAATGCTTTTCCGCGGTGGCGTCGACGCAATGATGATGCGTTTGCAATTGACTGCCCCAGGCATGACGTTTTTAAACAGCCAGCATTACAATGAAATTTTTACGACGCATGGCACGATCATGATCATTTTCATGGCGATGCCTTTCCTGATTGGGTTAATGAACGTTGTCGTGCCGCTGCAAATTGGCGCGCGTGACGTTGCGTTTCCATTCTTGAACAATTTAAGCTTTTGGACATTCTTTTTTGGAATGGCACTTTTTAATATTTCCTTTATCATTGGCGGTTCGCCAGCGGCAGGATGGACGTCTTATTTTCCACTTGCCTCGAATGACTTCAGTCCTGGCGTCGGTCAAAACTTTTATGCGCTCGGTCTTCAGCTTTCCGGTATCGGAACGCTTGCCACAGGGATCAACTTTATCGTCACGATCTTTAAAATGCGCACTAAAGGCATGACGCTAATGAAAATGCCGATGTTTACATGGACAGTTTTAATCACGTCAATGATTATTGTCCTTGCGTTTCCAGTGTTGACTGTAGCGCTAGCAATGATGACATTTGACCGGCTGTTCGGATCGGCGTTCTTTACCTTGCAAGGTCAAGGCCTTGATATGCTATGGGCCAACCTATTTTGGATTTGGGGCCACCCTGAAGTGTATATCGTTATTCTCCCTGCATTTGGGATCTTTTCAGAAATTATTTCAACGTTTGCGCGCAAAAAGTTGTTTGGCTACAATGCGATGGTCGCTTCCGTTGTGATTATTTCGTTTTTAAGTTTCCTTGTATGGGTTCACCACTTCTTTACAATGGGGAATAGCGCGGCTGTTAACTCGTTTTTCTCAATTACGACAATGGCGATTTCGATTCCGACAGGTGTCAAAATCTTTAACTGGCTCTTTACGCTACACAAAGGAAAAATTAGAATCACGGTGCCAATGCTTTGGTCGCTTGGCTTTATCCCGAACTTTGTGATCGGTGGGGTCACAGGCGTGATGTTGGCTATGGCAGCAGCTGATTACCAGTACCACAACACCTATTTCCTCGTGTCCCATTTCCATTATGTCCTTATTGCCGGAACGGTGTTTGCCTGCTTTGCCGGTTTGGTTTACTGGTATCCGAAAATGTTTGGCCATCGTTTAAACGAAAAAATCGGCAAATGGGTCTTTTGGATTTTTATGATCGGTTTCAATATCTGTTTCTTCCCGCAGTATTTTCTCGGGCTTGACGGCATGCCGCGGCGGATTTACACATACTTGGAATCCGACAATTGGTTTTCGCTTAATGCGATTTCCACAGTGGGTGCTTTCATGATGGCGATCGGATTTGCGTTGTTCGTCTATAATATTTACTACAGCTGGCGTTATGAAAAACGCGATACAACTGGCGATCCTTGGGACGGCCGCACATTGGAGTGGGCAACGTCTTCAGCAATACCGCCATTTTACAACTTTGCAAAAGTCCCTGAAGTATCAGAACGTGATGCTCTCTGGGATATGAAAGAAAAAGGCATTGATCCAAATGCCGATACAAATTACCAGAAAATCCATATGCCAAGCAATACATGGCTTGGACCAGTGATGAGTTTGATGATGTTCATTGCTTCCTTTGCCCTCGTATTTAGTTGGTTCCCGCTTGCGATTATAGGCGGTATTGGAATTTTCATTTGCATGATCATCCGTTCCTTTGATTACAACGACGGGTATTATGTAAGTGTAGAAGAAATTACAGAAATTGAAAATAAAGCGAGGGAGGCGTAAAACGTGGCAGCACATGAAACGATAAATCCAAACGAACCACTTGAATATCAATCATCTGAAGGCCGCAACAATATCCTAGGTTTCTGGATTTTTCTTGGCGCTGAATTCGCTTTGTTTGCAACGCTGTTCGCCTCGTATTTTGTCCTCGTTGACAGAAATGCCGGGGCAGTGCCGTCTGCGGAACTGTTTGATTTAAACCTTGTGTTAATTATGACGTTCCTGCTTTTGACAAGTTCGTTTACTTGTGGGATCGCGATCCATGAAATGCGTGCCGGTAGAATGAAACAAACGCTTGTCTGGATTGGTTTGACGCTTTTACTAGGCCTTGGCTTTGTTGGCTTTGAGATATACGAGTTTATCCATTATGTCCATGAAGGGGCGACCTTGTCGGCAAGCGCCCATTGGTCAACATTCTTTGTGCTGCTTGGCACACACGGCTTGCATGTCTCGATCGGCATCGGCTGGATTGTGTTGTTGGCGATTCAAATGCTAAAACGCGGGTTTACGCCACGGACAACGTCTAAGTTTTTCATCGCCAGCCTGTATTGGCACTTTTTAGATGTTGTATGGATTATGATCTTTACCGGCGTATATTTGCTAGGAATGGAGTGGGTGTAAATGGCACAGGAAAAAGAAACAGCAGCCAACCACCACGGTTTTCCTTGGAAACATGTAATTGGCTTTGTGCTCTCGATTGTTCTCACGCTACTAGCAGTATGGGTCATGTCGCAAACCAATTTGGCTTGGGATGTACGAATCATTATTGTCTTTGTGTTTGCCTTTATCCAGATGACAGTACAGCTTCATATGTTTATGCATATAGGTGAAGGCAAAGCAGGTTACGTGCAAATCGGCCACACATGGTTTGCGATTATCATTGCGGTGATTATTGTAATCGGCTCTTATCTTGTACTGAGAACGGGCCACATTTAAAGAAAAAAGCGCATTCCAGCAATGGGAATGCGCTTTTGTTATTCAGCGGACTGTGTAAAACGCCTTGATTTGCTGCGGAGGTGTGGGTAAACATAAAGAACAAGGGCAGCGAAATGGGCGATAAAGACGTTGACCAGAAACGCTGTGACAAATGCAGAGTGGTGAAGGTCGAACAAAAATCCATCAAAAATGTGGGCAAGGGCTAGCACCCACATGACAATGATAAACGGAATGCTGGCAAGGGCAATTTTTCGGTGTTCCAGCCACAGAAATAATGGCGTCGCGCTGGCGACAAACATATAGGCGAAAAACAAATCCATTTGAACCACTCCTTTCCCAAGTATTCCATCTTTGTGAACAATAGATGTCAATATTGTGTCTGTTTTGTGTACTTTTATGCTATCACAAAATCGCCACAATTGAAAGCGTTTGCGTTTAATTTAGGCGACGTTTTTTGCTTTGGCAAATGGGTATGGTACAATCAAGCAAATTAGTTAAGGGGGAGCCTAAGATGAAACGGTATGAAGTCGAAGTAACAGGAAAAGTGCAAGGTGTTGGCTTTCGCGTCTTTGTGGAACAGACAGCGAGCCAATATCGCGTAACTGGCACAGTCCAAAATCGCCCAGAAGGTTCCGTTGTCATCCAAGTCCAAGGCGAGGAGGCTGAAATTGGACGGTTTTTAGCAAAAGTCGGACAAGGTAACCATTTTGCTAAAGTTGAACATATGGAGAAGAAGGAAATTCCTAAAAAAGAAAAGGAGGCGCGTTTTTCGACCATCTACTGACTACTACTACCATGGTTGCCAATTTCGCTTAAATCGGCGAGGTTGGTTTTTTTTGTAGACTTCTAGGCATAAATTCACTAAACTAAATTTATTCAATTTAACAAGAAAAAAATCGACAAAAGGGGGCATGTTTGTGAGTTTTAGTGGCATAGTCGATGCAATTAATAATGTAGTATGGGGGCCGATCACATTGTTCCTCATTGTAGGAACAGGGATTTATTTGACGATCAGGCTTCGTTTTTTGCAAATTAGGGACTTGCCTTATGCATTAAAATTGACGTTTGGCAGAAGCAAAAAGAACGGAAAAAGTGGACAAGGTGATATTTCCCATTTTCAATCATTAATGACGGCCATGGCCGCGACACTTGGAATCGGCAATATGACAGGTGTGGCTTCGGCGATTCTTTTAGGAGGCGTTGGCGCTCTTTTTTGGATGTGGGTAGCCGCCTCATTTGGTATGGCGACCAAGTATGGGGAAGCGATTCTAGCTGTCAAATATCGTGTCGTCAACCATAAAGGTGAAATATCTGGCGGTCCGATGTACTATATTGAAAAAGGGCTAGGTTGGAAATGGCTTGCTGTTTTGTTTGCGCTGTTTGGTTGTTTGGCGTCTTTTGGCATTGGCAATATGACACAATCCAATACAGTCGCAAGCTCATTGGCAACCAACTTTAACGTCAATCCATGGGTAACAGGCTTTATATTAATGGCATTGACAGGTTTGGTGTTACTTGGGGGAATAAAGGGCATTGGCCGTGTAACTGCTATATTTGTCCCATTTATGGCGCTCTTTTACATGGCTGGTGGTCTAATTATTATCGTAATGAATATTACACATGTACCTGAAGCGTTTGCGACGATTTTTCGTGAAGCTTTTAATACAGATGCCGCTTTAGGAGGCACGATCGGTATGGCAATTCGTTACGGGATTGCACGCGGCGTATTTTCGAACGAGGCAGGCCTCGGTTCAGCGCCAATTGCTGCTGCTGCCGCAAAAACAGACTATCCTGGCAGGCAAGCGCTCGTCTCTATGACAGGAACCTTTCTCGATACGATGATTGTTTGTACGATTACAGGGCTGACGATCGTCATGAGCGGCTTGCATATTGGCCGACCAAGTGACGACCAAGCGCTCGTTACAGGGGAAGCGTTTGAATTTTTCCTCCCTGGCGTCGGCAATTATATCGTTGTATTCGGCATTATCTTTTTTGCCTATTCGACGATTATTGGCTGGTCTTATTATGGAGAGAAATGTTTCGGCTATTTATTTGGCGATAAAAATACAATTATTTACAAAGTTATTTTCGTGATTGTCGTCATGATTGGCGCTGGTACAAGCGTGCAAATTGTCTGGGATATTGCTGATATTTTTAATGGCCTTATGGCGATTCCAAACTTAATTGGTCTGTTGTTACTCTCCAATGTGATTGTTAAAGAAACAGATAAATTTAAGAAAGTCCGTTTGCAAGAACGACAGCAAGCCAAACAAACGAGCAAGCAAATAGTCAGCTAGGACTCGTCCGTTCATAAAACGAAAAGCGATGTGCAGCCAGCACATCGCTTTTTTAACGAGTTAAATTGCCCAATCGCCGTTGCGGAACACAGGTACTCGGTTTCCGTTTTTATCGATCCCGTCAATATCCATATCGGCGGCGCCCATCATAAAATCAACATGGGTAATGCTTTGGTTTAGGCCATGTTTTTCAAGTTCTGCAGGGCTCATCGTTTTGCCGCCTTCAATATTAAAGGCATAGGCGCTGCCAAGAGCCAAGTGGTTCGACGCATTTTCATCAAAAAGGGTGTTGTAAAAAATAAGGTTTGTATCTGAAATCGGCGAACGGTGTGGCACAAGTGCAACTTCACCAATGTAGCGTGCGCCTTCATCACTGTCAAGCAGGCGTTTCAGCGTTTCTTCGCCTCGTTCTGCCGAAAAATCGACGACTTTTCCGTTTTTAAAGGTCAACGTGAAATTAGTAATCAGCGTACCACCATAATTAAGCGGTTTTGTGCTTGTGACAGTGCCGTTAACACCATCTTTTTTAGCAGCTGAAAACACTTCTTCTGTCGGCATATTGGCTACAAAGTCAATGCCTGCTTTGCTTGTGCTTCCTCCAGACGTCCAAATGTGGGTTTCAGGAAGTTCAATCGTTAAATCAGTCCCTTTTCCTTTGTAATGGAGAGCATGGAAATGATGATCGTTTAATTTGTTTCGTTTTTCATCAAGTGTGGCGAGGTGTTGCTTCCAAGCGGCCACAGGGTCTGTTTCATTGATACGTGTTGCTGCAAATATCGCTTCCCATAACTTTGTCACTGCTTCTTCGCCTTTCGCGTCAGGGAAAACTTTTTCCGCCCAACTGACAGTAGGGACAGCCACGATCGACCAGCTCACTTTATCAGACTGGATGTAGCGTCGGAATGTGTCTAATGCCATGCCCGCAGCTTTGTTGGCTCTGGCAACACGGTCAGGATCTGCGTCTTTTAATAAGTCTGGGTTTCCGCCAGTTATACTTAAGAAGGCGGCATTGTTGTCTGCTTCTTCTTCAAGCGCTTTCGCTTGCCAATTTGGATATTCATCAAACGCCTCGTCTGGAGCGAGCTCAAATTTCATTTTTGTTAATTCCTCATCGCTCCATTCTACACGAACATGTTTGGCACCAGCTTCATACGCTTTTTTGGCGACTAGACGGACGAAGTCTGCGGCAAAAAGCGGCGCACGTACAAACAATGTTTGCCCTTTTTGGATGTTGACGCCAACACGCACAGCCAAATTTGCGTAATTCTCGACTTTTTCTTGAAATGACATAACGAACGCCTTCTTTCTGCACGAATGATTTTCCTTCTATAGTAGTTTACCAATTTCATGGAGATATGCAAACAAATCCACACAAGAACGTGGTAAAATGAAGGTTGCACGATAATTAGAAAGAAGAGGTTCGCGAACTCCCTCTATAAAAAACTAACCAATTGTTGGAGTATCCGAATGCTCGTTCTCAAAAGGAGAAATGTAGCATGTTAGAAGACAAAGCTGTGGTCGTCTTTAGCGGCGGCCAAGACAGCACGACTTGCCTATTCTGGGCAAAGGAGCGTTATCGTTCGCTCCACGCGGTCATTTTTGACTATGGTCAGCGCCACAAGGAGGAAATCCAATGTGCTGTCGACATTGCCAATGAGCAAGGGGTTCCTTATAAAGTCTTTGATATGGGCTTGTTGAACCAGCTTACGGCAAATGCACTAACGAGGGAAAATATCCTCGTCCAAGCCGGTGAAGCAGGGGAATCGCCTAGCACATTCGTCGCCGGGCGCAACCATTTGTTTTTATCGTTTGCCGCTGTATATGCACGGGAAATTGGAGCAAAGCACATTATCACTGGTGTTTGCGAAACAGATTTTAGTGGTTACCCCGATTGTCGCGATGTGTTCGTTAAGTCATTAAATGTGACGTTGAATTTAGCGATGGACGAACAATTTGTGATTCATACTCCGCTCATGTGGCTAAATAAAAAAGAAACATGGGCATTGGCTGATAAAATGGGGCAACTCGAATACATTCGGGCGAATACGCTCACTTGTTATGAAGGGATTCGCGGAGACGGTTGTGGGACTTGCCCATCTTGCCAGCTCCGCCAAAATGGATTGGATCTCTATTTGCGCGAGAAAGCAGGTGCGAGCCGATGATCCAGCAAATTTATCCGACGCCAATCCATTCATATCGCTATGAACTAAACAAAGATATGCATGTGGCCGCCGCTCATTACATTGATGATGAACGGGCTGGCCAATGCCAACGTGTCCATGGGCACACGTATTTTATCAATTTGACGATTGTCGGTGATGACCTTGACGAGACAGGATTCCTCGTTAATTTTAGCAAGTTAAAACAAGCGGTTCATGGCCGCTTCGACCATCGCCTTCTTAATGAAGACGCGCTGTTTGAAACGGCCCCTCCTTCTACTGAAAAAATGGCGGAGACCATTTACAAAGTCGTCCAAGAACAACTTGACACTTGTCCAAATCGACCACTGTGCATTCAAGTGTATGTAAGAGAGACGCCTACTAGTTATGTTGTCTACCGGCCGAAGGAGCATGCCCGTGGCTAAATTGATTCCAGTTGTTGAACTGTTTGGGCCGACCATTCAAGGAGAAGGAATGGTGATCGGACAGAAGACGATGTTTGTGCGTACAGGCGGATGTGATTACCGTTGTCACTGGTGTGATTCTGCTTTTACATGGGATGGCAGCGAAAAGAGTGAACCGTTGTCTGCAGAAGGAATTATAGAGCGCCTTAATTCACTTAGTGAAAATGGGTATAGCCATGTCACCATTTCCGGCGGAAATCCAGCGCTTCATAAAGGCATAGGTGAACTGGTGGCATTGCTCAATGAGAAGGGCGTTGCCACAGCGATCGAAACACAAGGAACCATCTTTCAATGTTGGATCAATCGCGTCGATGAAGTGACAGTTAGTCCGAAACCGCCAAGTTCAGGAATGGAGACAGATTGGACAAAGCTCGATTTGTTTTTGCAACAATTACAAGCACCGGCGGTAAGCTTAAAGGTTGTCGTGTTTGATGATGCCGACTATCAATACGCAAAGCGTGTGCATAAGCGCTATCCAACAGTGCCTTTTTACTTGCAAACGGGCAATGAAGATTTTGCTAAAAAAGAGGATCCACGCTTTCTGGAGAAACGAATGGGCGCTTACGAAGCTCTCGTCGAAAAGGCGCTAGCTGACAAGGAAATGATCAACGTCCGTGTCCTTCCACAGCTGCACACATGGTTATGGGGCAATAAGCGAGGCGTGTAGGAGGAAAAATACTATGGCAGGAAGACAAGAAAAAGAGCTTCAAAATGTGACATTGCTCGGCAGTGAGCAAACGGAATACAAATACAGTTATGACCCTGGTGTTCTTGAGACATTTGACAATCAGCACCCTTATCGGGATTACATGGTTAAATTCAATTGCCCGGAATTTACGACGTTATGTCCGAAAACAGGGCAACCTGATTTCGCAACCTTGTACATTAGCTATATCCCTGAGCAAAAAATGGTTGAGAGCAAGTCGCTGAAGCTGTACTTATTCAGTTTCCGCAACCATGGCGATTTCCATGAGGACAGTGTCAATACAATTATGAATGACTTAATTGAAATAATGGATCCACGCTATATTGAAGTTTGGGGAAAATTTACGCCTCGTGGCGGCATTTCCATAGACCCTTACTGCAACTATGGCAAAAAAGGGACCAAATACGAGGAAATCGCGAACTACCGGTTAATGAACCATGATCTGTATCCAGAAACGATAACGAACCGCTAATAAACATGCAAAGGGGAAGCGGTGTGTTCAGGGCATTTTGATGTTGGCGACAATGGCGACAAAACGTTTGTCATTCGGTGAAGATGCGAACAAGATATGTGGTTATTAGCAACGATGGATCAAGCAGTAACTACGGTCTCAAGTGCAGGGGAGAGCCCTGCACTTTTTTTAAAAACACAACGCAGAGTCTGCTACTGATCAATGGAAAACAAAGTTCCGCCAAGGCCTATTATCTGTTTGCTTGATGTTTCCAATAGTAGATCGCCAGTTGGGTGCGATCCCGCAGTTCGAGCTTGTCAAGAATGACAGAGAGCGTATTCCGTACAGTACCGACACTTAAAAATAGATGGGCAGCAATTTCTTTGTTTGAAAGCCCTTGGGCGATGCATTCGGCAATCTCACTTTCCCGCTTTGTTAATCCGGCGAGGGCGTCGGCATTTGGTTTCACCAATTGCTTGAGCACATCGGCGTCAAGTACAGATGAACCAGCGCTTAAGGCACGGATTTGCTTGGCCATATTGGCTACCGCTGTCGATTTGAGCAAATAGCCTTCTGCTCCAGCCTGCAAAGCGAGGCGAATATTTTGTTCATCTTGGAACGTTGTTAGCATCATAATTAACATTTCTGGCCAGCGGCTTTTGATCTCTTTTGTACTTTCAATTCCACCCATTTCGGGCATGCGAATGTCCATCAATACGAGGTCAGGCGCTTTTTCCTCTATATGTGTAAGCGCTTCACGGCCATTGCTGGCAGTCCCTATAACAGTAAAATCATCTTCGTTGCCAAGAAGCAGTTCGAGACTCTGGCAAACGAGCGCATCGTCATCAACAATGAGAATGTTCATCTCGCTTCTTTCCTTTCTTGGATTGGCAGGACACAAACAATCGAATAGCCCGATGAGCGGTTCACAGACAAGCTCCCACCAGCGGCACGTGCACGGATTTTTAAATTTCTCAAGCCACTGCCGTCTTTAGACTGAGCAGAACAAGTGCCGTTATCTTGGATGCTGAGGCGGACAATCGTCTCTGTGACATCTAGATGGACAGCTACTTTTGTCGCATCGCTATGCCTGGCGACATTTGTTAATGCCTCTTTTAAACATGGAATGAGCAAACTCCAAAGATAGACGGGGACACTGTCCATATTCCCTGACTTTTGGTAAGAAACGGGACAGTATGTAAAGTTTTCGGTAATCGATTCAATCGTTTGCTCACCGATTAAGGCGACGGGAGTCATGTCATGGACGGTGTCCCGTAACCGTTTTGTGCTTCGCGTCAGCCGTTTTTTTACTTGTGCAAACATTTTTTCTGCCTGTTCGCCATGTTGAAACTGTTCATACGCTTGGAGGGCGAGTAGCGCACCAGTGAGATCGTGGCCGAGGTGGTCGTGGAGATCCCTGGCGATGCGATTCCTTTCTGTTAGTTCCGCCATTTGTGCCGTTTCGCTATTGGCCTGAAGCAAATCGATTTTTAACCGTTCCAGCTCATAACGTGCTTTTCGTTCTTGGTCGATTTCACGCCAAAAAGAAGTCCGTTGTTGTTGCCAATGGCGGACTACAGCCCCAAACAAGGCAGCGCTTAAAAGAAAGACAACGAAATGAACAGTGGCAGCTTCACTGGCGAAAACGATAAAAGGGATAGGCGCACAATAATAGGGCCTTCCTCGCCATAAACTCTCCACTAAAGGCAAGGCAAGACCATATAAGCTTCCCATCCAAAATGGTGAAAAGAGCAGGCAAAAACATAAATCAATGAGAACAGTCCAGCTTGGCAATCGTACTCGCCAGCGCAGCGCTGCCATGATTGCCAGCAACATAACCAAGACAAACGTGCCCTTTGTTCCGTTTTCGATAAACCATAAAACTGTAAGAAAAAACAAGCTGCCGATTCGCCATAATCCCATATAAAAACTTGGTCTTGCCAGTTTTGCCATCGGCTAGCCCTCCTACCATTTTTCTAGCTTTAACTATAACGACATCTGACTCCTAGCTCAAGTGCTAGGAGTCTAAACAAAAGCTCGGCAGAACGACCTAAGCGATTTTACGGATACTGCCAATGATAAGAAAACAGACAGTATAGAGCAAGAGCATCCCATGGATTAGCAATATGTCTGTTGTTTGACCTCCAAGGGCGACCCATTTCATACCTGACGATAACCAATAAGTCGGAAAAATGACAGCGAGTCGTTCGAAGACGGCCGGCATCATCTCGATTGGCATAATAAGTCCGCCGAGGAGAGCGATTAACACAACAATGGACATAAACACAAGAAAAGACGTCTCTTTGTTGCGAAACAGTGAGATCCAGGCAAGCGCCAAAGCAAGGGATGTCAAACTAAAAGTAACGAACAAACAGAACAACGCAAAGGGCGAGTATAACTCTTGGCCATACAGAACGCCTCCGCCAACTGCTAGCGCACATTGGAAAAGGAGAATCACCATGTAGGCAAGCAAGTTTTGCCAAAGATAGTGTAGATGGCTGATTGGGGCAACAGCTAAACGTTTGACAACGCCTTTGACTCGGTCTTCCAACATAATTGAAGCCAAGCGAATGCTGACAAACAAGATGAGCACGCCAAAATAATGGTAGCCAAAAGGAAGAAAAGGCCATATCTCACTGGCAGGGAGAAAAATCGCTCCAACAGGAAAGAGAGTTAAAAATAGAAGGTTGGTCTTGTTGCGAAAACTTCGTTTGAGGGCAAATTGAAAAATTGTCATCCCATTCGCCTCCGCCCAAGCGCAAGCATGACAAAGAAGGCAACAATGATCGCTCCGAGTAAAATGCTTACATTAAGCCATACTTCTGCAACGTTTCCTGCTTGATATTCAAAAATCGCAGCGCTAGCGAGCGTCAATGGATTTCCATATGAACCCATAAACTCAAAAAAAGCATTTTCTGGCATTGGGAAAAATAAACCAGCAAGCACAATCGCACCGATTCCATACACTTCACTCAGTCGTTCTGCCACTTTAAACTGTTTGACGGCGAACGTGAAAATGAGGCAGACGATGCTTGATAACAGAGCCATTAATGCGATCACAAACACGGCCCAGCCAATGTTCCCCCATTCAACATTGAAGACCCAAAAAGAATAAAACACCAAAATGCCCCCAAGAAAAATCGAAAATAACGTACCTAGAACACTGATGGAGAATGCATACAGCGTCTGGCTAAAAGGCAGAGACTGAATGCGAAAACGGCGTTCCGTGAAAAAGTCTTCATGTATATAGGACATGACGATTGAGCCTCCAAACAGTTGAAAGGCAAGAACCATTAAAGTTGTTGATTCTTGAATGTAAGGCATACCAGCTTCTGTTTTAGAATCACCTAAAATAATCGCAAAAAATGTAATCAACACAATCGGAATTCCGAGCAGCAACAATAACACAATCCAATTGCGGATCAGCCGTAATGTGGTAAACCGCAGCGTAGAAAGGACATTTGTCATTCTTTCGCCTCCCCATCACGCAGCTGCTTGCCAGTAAGGGTGAGAAAAACGTCTTCTAAGTTTGGTTTTTCTGCTTGGATGCCGAGCAAGCCGCCATGTTCCTTAATAATCGAAACCACGCGGTCAAGATTACCTGCGCCGACTTTCGAAATAACAGTGATGTTGCTACCATTAACAACGACCTGTTTCACACCATCCAATTGTTCCAAGCGCGTGATCGGTACAAGCGCCGGTTCTGTCACATCGATTTTGATTTTTTCCTCATGTTGGATATTTTTAATAAGCTCATCGACGGTGCCTTCCGTTATGATTTGCCCTTGATCGACGATCACGACACGAGAAGCGATTGCTTGCACTTCTTCCATATAATGAGTCGTGTACAAAACCGTCGTACCGCGTTTTCGTAATTCTTGTACAGCTTCTAGAATGTGGTTGCGCGATTGCGGGTCGATACCGACTGTCGGTTCATCCATGATTAACAGCTTTGGCTGGTGGGTGAGGGCACAAGCAATATTCAAACGGCGTTTCATCCCACCTGAAAATTTGTTTGGAGCTTTGCGTTCATTTGCGGAAAGGCCAACAAATTCGAGCGCCTCAGCAACGCGTTTTTTTCGCTCCTCTCCCCGCAGGCCATAAACGCCAGCAAAAAATTCTAAGTTTTCTCTTGCCGTTAATTCTTCAAAGACAGTTAATTCTTGAGTGACGAGCCCCATCTTCGATTTGTTTTTTTTCGTAAATGGGTTTTTCGTTGATCCGAATAACTCGATCGTGCCTCGATCAAAAGGAACCATGCCCGTTAGTGTATGAATGAGTGTCGTCTTCCCAGCCCCGTTAGGGCCAAGCAACCCGACAATTTCACCTTCATGAATATCCAAGTCGACATGATCTAAGGCAAGATGGGAGCCATATCGTTTGACCACTCCTTGCAAAGAGGCAATCACCATATTCATCACCTTTTCGTGTGTAGGATACATGTAGTATCGCGTAAATCTAAACCGGCGAGTAGTTCCATTTGTCACTAAATAAAAAAACAAGGGCCATTGCTTTCGAGTTTTGCTTACCAGACAAACCAAGCATAAGGAGATCGGGCACAAAATGACAAATGTAACATTGAGTTGGTTGGAGGCGAACGCCTGGAACCATTAGATGAGGATGCTCGATTACACTCGTATAGACAAAGAGGCGGCAAACTAAGGGTGGTTATCGTCTCAGCAGCTAAGTCCGCGTGTGTTCGCTTATTAATGATTTTGTTCAAATTTAAAATCGTCATATAGGTAATGGGGGTGTTTCCTAAGAGAAGCACGATCTGTTAATTAGACGGAATGAATCCACGCTTTTCTATTTCTTGTTTTAAAATCGCAATAAACGTTGCATCGAGTTTCTGTTCCACTGCTTTGTTCCATGCTTCGTAAAGGACATCGTCTTGTAAATCGCTTAACATGACGTTCTCACTCCTCATTTAAAGGGAATAGATTCTTTTTCCCTATGATGAACAAGTCTAAACATACAATGGCTCACCATTCTATCGCAGACTTTAAGGGAAGCAATATGTATCTTACGGTTTGGGCAAGTATGGTATGATTGAGAAAAATTAAATCAAAAAAGTGGAGGAATCAAGGTGGATCTTATCCTGGCGGAAAAGCCATCAGTGGCCAAAAACATTGCTGATGCGTTAGGGATCAAAGCGAAAAAAGATGGGTACTATGAAGGGGATGCTTACCTAATTACGTGGGCGTTTGGCCATCTTTTAGAACTGTATGACGCGAAAGATTATGATCCTAAATTTGCCAGATGGCAGGAAAGTTACTTTCCGTTTATTCCAACTCAGTTTAAATATAAAGTGAAATCAACGTACAACAAACCAGATACAGGGGCGAAAAAACAACTTGCTACTATTTCTCGCCTTGCGCGACGCCATGATGTTCGTCGCATTATTTCAGCATGCGACTATGACCGAGAAGGCCAGCTGATTGGTGACAGTATCATTTCCAATCTTCGTGCCGATAAGCCTGTGTTCCGGATGCTCTTAAATGAATGGACGAAACAAGAAGTGCTCCGCGGCTTAAAACATGCGCGCCCTAATTCTGAGCTAATAACGTTGCGTGATGCCGGGGTTAGCCGCCAATGGGCCGACTGGGCAATTGGAATCAATTTAACGTCTGTAGCGACATTGAAGTACCAACCTGGGCGGGGGAGCGTCTTAAATATCGGCCGTGTCTTGCTGCCGACGTTAAAGATTATTTATGACCGCGACAAGGAAATTGCAGCATTTACGCCTGAACGTTATTATAAGTTGGTTGCGTTGTTTCAAACGGCGAGCGGCGCTACCTATGAAGGCGTTTATACATTCAAGAAGCAGACTGCCTTTTCGGAAAAACAAGGGCTAGAGCAATTGGCTTCACTGCTGCCTGGAAAACTTGCACGCGCTGTGCATGTGGAAAGAAACGAGAAAAAAGAATACCCGCCCGTTTTGTTTAATTTGTCGCAGCTGCAAGGCCATATTACGAATAAATACAGGGGCTGGACGGCAGACAAGGTTTTAAAAATCGCCCAGTCGTTATATGAGAAAAAGTTGATTACGTATCCACGTACGTCAAGCACGGCGCTGGAAGAGAGTTTAGTCAAGAAAACGGCGGCAGTCCTTAAGACTATCAGCAAAGGCTTGCCTTATGAAAAGGACATTCGTTTTACAACGAGCAAACGGATTTTTAACAATGCTAAAGTTGAAAGTCACAGTGCAATCATCCCGACGTACATGTTGCCAAAACGATTGAATGCTGATGAAGCAATTGTTTACAATGCGGTAAAAAACCGGTTTCTGATGCAATTTATGCCGCCAGCAGAATTTTTAGAAACGACCATTCATACAAAGCTAGAAGAAGGCGTAGCAGAAGGGTTTTTTGTTTCAAAGGGAAGGGAAAAGCGAGCTGATGGCTGGCACCAAGTAGAGCAAGTAAACGGGAAGGAAACATTTTTGCCCAATGTGGAAGAAGGAGAGCGTGTCAAAGCGCTTTCTGGAAAAACGAGCGACCATATGACAACACCGCCTAAACCACATACTGAAAAAACGTTGTTGCATATTATGGAAACATGTGGGCGGAAGCTCGACAAAGACGATGCAGAACAGCTTATGAAAGGGTATGCGATTGGCACAGCTGCAACGAGAGCAGATACCATTAAAAAGCTAAAAGATATTGGTTATATTCATGCGTCTGGAAAAGCGCTCCATTGTACGGAAACAGGCGCCAAACTAGTGGAACAATTTCCGGTTCAAAGATTGTTTGATTTAGCTTTTACTGGAAGATTGGAGAAGCAGTTATTCGATATTGAGAAAGGACGCTTGGACAAACAGTCATTTTTACAAAACATTTTTGCCTTTATTGAAACAGCTGTGCAAGAAATCAAAGCCGATGAGACAGGCAAGATCGAATTAATGGCGAAAAAACGTCAAGTAACGGAAACGCTTGGCAAATGCCCACTATGCGAAAAGGCTGTGATCGAAACAAGCAAAGCGTTTGGCTGCAGTGGCTGGAAAAGCGGCTGCCCCTTTGTCATTTGGAAAAATGATAAGTATTTGGCTCGTTTCAAAAAGAAGCCAACGAAAACGATGGTTAAATCATTGCTAAAACATGGCTTCGTCAACGTAAAGGGGCTAAAATCAAAAAACGGAAAAACGTTTTCCGCTACGTTGCGTTATCAGCAGCAAGGCAGCTACTTTAGTTGGGTACTCGAATTTCCTAAACGAGGTGATGGACAATGATCCACCGATTTTTATTGGATGCCACCTGGAACGGCGGCCGTAATAGCACTGGTACAATCCAAACAGGCAACTTAACTCATTCCATATCGATCCCGAAAGAAATGGGCGGACCTGGGATCGGCACAAATCCAGACGAAATGCTGCTCGGTGCTGCCGCTACTTGTTTTTTGATTACGTATGCTGCCATGCTTGAGCGGGCTCAAATCGAGGTAAAGTCATTGACGCTTCACGCTGAGGCCGATGTGGATGTGACGAATAACATCTTTGAATTCCGAGCAATTCGCCACTTTCCAACAGTGGTATTAAAAGAGCAGACCCAGGTGGAGAAGGCGGAACGTTTAGCGTTTAAAGCAGAATCTTCTTGCATGATTACAAAAGCAGTCGCAGGCAATGTCGCCGTGTCTGTTACACCGAATGTGAAAGCAGTGGATAGCGATGAATAAGCGTCTGGCGGCTGTCTTTTTGGCGATTGCCTTCCTTTCGATCTCGCTGCTTGCTGGCTGTCAAGGAGAAGACGAACATTCTGAGACGAACGACAAGCCAGAAGGCTATGTGGAGCCTATTCCAGTAAAGCTCGTCGAAGAAGACCCGATTACAGCTTCATAAAAAACGCACACCTACAAATGAAGGTGTGCGTTTTACGTTCCTGCTGCTTTGTGCCTGTTTAGTGGAAGTTGTATAAGCTCGTACCCTTCCTCTGTATACGTGTGGTAGTACCCCATTACTTCTTCAACGTAATCTTCACTTTTGTTATAAGAGAAAAGCGCTTCTTCATAGTTGCCTTCACGTGCGCCGTGGTCAGCCAAATACCGAGCAGCAGAGTAGGCAGAGTCGGCTAGGTCAAATGGATCGGCTTTGCCGCTTCCTGACGCGTCAGTGCCATAGCCGTTATGGGCTTCAATTAAATCGGTATCCGTAATGTCGACATCTTCAGCGACATTGCCGATGTCGTCAATGCCTGGGTAAGACCAACCGACCCATGTACGGGGCATAAATTGAAAATGCCCAAGGGCGCCAACAGGGCTTTCGAGCGGATCCATTGTCGAAAAGATCGTTTCGACGCGATGAACGGAAGCAAGTAGTTCCCAAGGCACGCCATATTCTTCGCCTGCCTCTTTGTATATAGGCACATAATCTTCAGGAATTTGGTTTTCGGCAATAATGGTTTTGTAAACATTTTGGCGAAAGCGGTCACTTTGTTCAAACAACAACACAATAGAGACCAAGCAAATAAGAAAAAACAACGCAATACCTAAAAACCATTTTCGCATGAATCGAGCCTCTTTCTGCACAAATTACTCTCTTATCGTAACATGACAATTGAAAAAAGAACATAAAAAGAATCGTTTCAATGTTGACGATTTTGGGAATGGCAAGGAGGGGTAACATAGCGAGTTGGATGGGAAAGGGAAGCAAAGGGGTGGGCAAATGGCTGTAAATGAATATATAAAAGTATGGAATGCTCGAAAGTGGCTGAAAGAGGCGGAACCGTTTTTAAAGGTGTGGCATGCCTATTTGGGCTATAGCTTAAATTTGTTTTCTTATTTTAAGAATGGCGCGAAAGTCGCCGATGTAGCAGATAAACATGGTCTTAAAGCCGAGTTGCTGTCACGCTGGGTCGAAGTTGGTGTTGCGGTCGGCCACTTGCGTGAAAGCAAAGGCGGCAAAATCAAAACAAAGCCAAAGATGGGCAAATATTTAACAAAAGAAAGCAAGCATTCAGTCGGCATATTGCTTGAGGAGCTGTTTGAATTGCATATGCCTACCCTTTTAAGCTACCGAGAACAACTTCCAAACAAGAAGCAAGAGCCTCCTCCTGATATGGCCGATATGGTGGCGGGCACCTCTAGTCTCCTTGAAGCATTGGCTGTGCCGAAAATCGCCGCCGTCATAAAAAAACGCAAAGCCGAATCTGTGCTCGATGTCGGCTGCGGCTACGGCGGCTATTTAAAACGGTTGGCGCACACATTCCCCTGGACACAATTTGACGGGATTGAAGTCGACCACGATGTGTGCATTTCCGCTAGAGAAAACAATTTAAACGAAAATGTTACCATTATCGAAGGCGACTTTTTTCACTTTCAAGGCAAGCGTGCCTATGATGTTTTAATGTTCAACAATATCCTCTACTACTTTTCGCCAGAAACACGCGTTGAGATGTTTAAACGGGCGGCGGAGCAGCTAGCAACCGACGGGGTACTTATTGTCATTAGCCCAATTACCGATGGGAAGCACGGCAAGCGATTCGCTAGTGCTTTTAACAGTTTCATGAGCGCCCATAAAAAGATGCACCCTCTTCCTTCAAAGAAAGAGTTGGTCAAAGCAGGCAAACACGCACATTTTCGTTTGCTATCTGCTAAGACGGTTGTCAAAGAAGGAGGCTGGCACTTTCTTTTATTTGAGCAACGCGGTAAGCACTAAAAAGAGAAACGTAGTTTAAGCGCTAGGAAAGACCATTGACAACTTGTTGGCTTTTAACCACACGGTGGTATGATGAAGAGGGGGAGTGAGCAATAGATGATCCGAATGGATACGTATACGCGCCATCAAGCCGCATTTACGAATGTCTCGCTATTTCATGTAGATGTATTGCCAGACTGGATCGTTGTTCAGCTTGCTTTTGAACTGGATCCGCCCCTTGCTGATATGGAGGCTCCAGGGGCACAGCTCATTATTGGAAAAGACGGCTCTTTGATAGAATCAACATTTCAAGAAGAGCGATGCGATGAACCGACCATTCAACTAGAAGAAGAGGAGGCGAAACAGCTACAATTAATCGCGGCAAAAAATTGGGAAATCATACCTAATCCGAAAGGCGGAAACGCTTTTTGACGAAATAGGCAGAATGCTCGATAAAAACACTGGATTTTCGCGCGCAAACGCGCTAAAATCGAAGTGACCGCTTCCATTGTCGACGATCCAAAAAATGTGGCATAATTCGTCAATTATTATGCATTTTTTTTTGAGATACAGGCTGGAAAATGGTAAAATAGGTTTGTAAGCGCTTGAAAAAGAATTCGCCTTTTGCGAATGAAACGTTTTAGGAGGTTTATATCACATGTCCAGCAAGGAACACAGCCCGGAAAAGCCTTGGCGAGGATTTTATGGTCCTAACCTTGGAGCCGTGATTGAGCTGTACGATCAATATGTGGAAGACCCGAACTCCGTAGATGAACAAACGCGTGCCCACTTTGAGAAATGGGGTCCGCCAGCTTTAGAAGAGAACGTCAGCTCGTCTAATGCAAAGGAAACAATCGGGGCGGACATGATAAGCGCAGTAGTAGGAGCGGTGAGGCTGGCTGATTATATCCGTGCCAAAGGTCATTTGGTGTCTGACATACAGCCGATTTGGAAAACCGACAAAAACAGCAATTTGCTAGACTATGACCGCTTTAACGTAACGGAAGAAGAATTGAAAAAAGTACCTGTCAAGCTGATTTGCAAGGATGCTCCGCCGCATTTAAAAAATGGGCTCGAAGCGATCGAACATTTGAAAAAAGTGTATACGCAGACGATGGCATTTGAATTTGGACACGTTCAAGATGAAGAGGAACGTAATTGGCTCCGCAAGCAAGTGGAGTCTGAAGCGTATGCCGATGAGCTGCCAAATAAGGAGAAAAAAGCGCTGCTTGAACGCCTAACATCTGTAGAAGGCTTTGAGAAGTTTATCCACCGCACATTTGTTGGGCAAAAACGCTTTTCAATTGAGGGGCTTGATGCGCTTGTGCCGATGCTTGACAAAGCGATAAGGGAAGTCAGAAAAGAAAAGACTGACCACGTTATGATCGGCATGGCACATAGAGGACGACTCAATGTTTTAGCCCATACACTTGGGAAACCATATAAAGCGATCTTTTCGGAATTCCTGCAAGCGCCTAACAAATTAAATGCCCCATCAGAAGGCCTTGGAGAAACCTATACAGGCTGGACTGGCGATGTAAAATACCATTTAGGGGCCGACAGGCAAATTAGCGACGACAAAAGCGCGCAAACGATTGTGTCCCTTGCTAACAACCCAAGCCATTTGGAGTTTGTTTCGCCGATTGTTGAAGGATATGCAAGGGCAGCCCAAGAGGATCGCAGCAGCAAAGGCGAACCTAAGCAAGACACAACAAGGGCTTATTCGATCCTTATCCATGGCGATGCCGCATTTCCAGGGCAAGGTGTCGTGACGGAAACACTTAACTTAAGCCGTTTGAACGGTTATCACGTTGGCGGTTCGCTCCATATTATCGCCAACAACAATATCGGTTATACGACTGAAACGCATGATTCGCGTTCAACTACATACGCAAGCGATCCGGCTAAAGGCTTTGAAATTCCAATTGTGCATGTCAATGCAGACGATGCGGAAGCCTGCGTGAGGGCGATCAAATTTGCAGTCGAGTACCGTCGTAAATTCCAAAAAGACTTTTTGATCGATTTAATTGGCTACCGCCGGTTTGGCCACAATGAAGGCGATGAGCCAGCGGTGACACAGCCTGATCTCTACGCGCAAATCCGCAAACATCCAACCGTGCGCG